>NZ_UGNW01000001.1:0-1200000 GCF_900452515.1 Legionella birminghamensis | reverse complement strand
TTTGATTTTACGAACGGCTAAAGCCTATTTTGATGTATTGCTGGCCAGGGATACGCTTAATTTTGCTGAAGCCAAGAAACGGGCGAACAAGAGGCAGCTTGATCAGGCCGAGCAACGATTCAAGGTGGGTCTGGATGCGATTACGTCCGTATATGAAGCGAAAGCCGCTTATGATCAATCCGTTGCGGAAGTGATTAGCGCACGTAATAATCAGATCAACCAGAATGAAAATTTACGCAAGTTGACAAATCATGTGTATGAATATCTTGCTCCCCTGCGTGACAGCCGTATCCCGCTGATCAAACCCGAACCTGATAATGTCGATGAATGGATTAATCTGGGCTTGGATCAGAACTACAATTTATTTGCCGCCAAATACAATCTCGCTTCGGCGCGTGAAAATATTAAAGCCCAGGCAGCTGGCAGCTGGCCAACACTGACTTTGCAGGGAAACAGCGGGCAAACGCATAATGATGCTGGAAATGGTTCTTTTTTCATTCCCTCCCGGCAAAGTAATTCCAATGTTGCCCTGGCCTTGAATTTTCCTGCTTTCCAGGGAGGACTGGTTCAGTCACAAACCCGTCAGGCTCAGTTTGATTTTCAAACAGCGAGTGAGGAACTGGAAAGGACCTATCGTGATGTTGAGGTAAACAGCCGTATTGCCTTTAATACGATTATTGACGGAATCAGCAAGGTTAAAGCGGATAGGCAAACTGTTATTTCAACCCAGAATTCTCTGGAAAGCACTGAGGCACAGTTTCAGGTAGGTACCCGTACCATGGTGGACGTGGTGAATGCGCAGCAACGTTTATTCGAAGCGCAGCGTCAGCTTGCCAGTGATCAGTATGATCTGATTAATGCCCTGTTGAATTTAAAATATCTGGCAGGAACATTGAACGCCAACGATATCGAAGAAGTGAATTCATGGCTGGCTACGACACGGATCAATGCATTTCCACCTAATCCAACACCGATACGGCGAAAATCCTAATAATGTAAGCTTATCCGGCGATAAAGTCTGATGGAGCAACGCTCTTCTACAATAATTTTGAATTACAGGTTGTATATTATGTCATCGACACCCACATTTGTTGAAAAAAAACTCTTGCATTATACCGGTAAAGCAATTGCCGATTTTAATATGATCCAGCGTGGCGATCGGGTTATGGTTTGTTTATCGGGCGGGAAGGATTCATTTACCTTATTAACCCTGTTGCATAGTTTAAAACGCCGTTCCAACAATAAATTCGATCTTTTCGCCTTCACTCTCGATCAGGCACAGCCCGGTTGGGATGACAAAGCACTGCATGCCTGGTTAAAAGCAAAGGAAATCCCTTATGAAATTTTAACCCGTGACACTTACAGTATCGTCAAAGAAAAAATCCCAGAAGGTAAAACCTACTGTTCCCTTTGCTCACGCTTGAGACGTGGCATTATTTACCGCTATGCTGAAGAAAACGGCTTCACTAAAATTGCTTTGGGCCACCACCGGGATGATTTGGTCCGCACATTGATGATGTCTATCTTATACAACGGTGATATTCGTTCAATGCCCCCTAAACTTTTGAGCGATAACAAAAAACATATCGTTATCAGGCCTTTATGCTATGTCCAGGAAAAAGATATTATCAATTTCGCCAACGAGCAGGCCTTTCCGATCATTCCCTGTACCCTTTGCGGCTCTCAGGAAAACCTGGCAAGAAAGAAAATTGGCAGATTAATTGATCAGCTTGCAGAAGAAAACCCCAAAATACCAAGCAATATTCTCCACGCCTTGCAGAGCGTCAAACCCAGCCAACTCATGGATCAGGATTTGTGGCAATTTAAAAACCTGGAATCAGGACTGCTGACAACCCATCCAGTGGGAGAGACAATTATTGATGAAGAGGCAATGACTGAGTTGGGGGTGTTGGAAGTTCCATAACGCTACGTATCGCGACTTGTTCGCGATATCCAAACTGCTGCTCAAGCAAAGTGTTTAGTCATTGCTGGATACTGCGAACGAGCCGCAGTAAGTAGTATAATTCCTAATCTTGATTAACTCTTTGGATGCATAGCATCTGCATTGTCTGCAGCAGGCGCTGCTGGCTCAGGTTCTAGATATCGACCTGCAGAACTCCAGATAGACTTGAAAAAATTCAAGACGTTATTGGGCACAGACCAGATTTTAAGATCCCAGGCATATCGGTTGAGAAGCGCCTGATCTTTCTCCAAAAGTGCTAATGTGGGCTCCGCATATAGCTTCGCCATAAAAGCTGTCACATCGACAATTCTTTTTGTTCCTGTCTGCGATTCTTCATCCTGATAAAGTTCAAGCCGAATCGATGCCGGATCAACAATACATTGTTTTTCATAGGCCTGAAGCTGTTCAACACAGGTCAGAATAATTTGCTGACAAAATGTACTGCTTTGCTCTTCACGCAATAGCCACAACATCAGGCGATAATGAGCCATTTTGACTGGTATATCGGTTATTTGCAGATTCCAGAATCCTTCAATAATTTCAGACTTCATTGTCTGTGGACAATCGGTGTCTCCAAGCTCTGATAATAAAGTAGCTGTCTTTAGAATATCTCTAGTCTCGGTTGCTCGCTCAATTTGAGGCCAAAAGGAGGAAAGAGCCTGATTCCGATGAAGATGACTTGCAATAGTACTTAACGACTGGACAGCTTCATAATCCTGCGTAATTAAAAATTGATGTACATTATCAATACTGAGCCGGATATCGTTAATTTTAATTTCAAGTAAACTGAAATTGTCTGCCATCGCAGCGGCCTGTTTTACGAGCGATTCGTTATCCAGATCGCAGTTGTACAGGGCCAGACGTTGGATACTTTCATTCGCTGCAAATAATTCAGCGAGTTTTTCTCCCGAATGATTTGCAAACCCAGTATCTCTGATTTCCAGATCAGTAACCGTTTTCGATGATTCAAAGAAATCGGATAATACATTTACAGCCTGCTCGCTGAGTGGGGCAAGCGCTATTTTTTTAAGTGTCGGGCAGCCTTTAATAAACTCAGTAATTTTTAATGCTTCAATTAGCTCGATTGGTTTGCCCCCTTGAAAACCCAACTCAACCAATTGCAGAGATCGTTGCGCCAGATACTTCAAACTTTTATGGATTACTATGTCTCCAACGAAGTAAAGGCCAATCCCCTCTTTCCCCCTCAAAGCGTCAACCACTTTTTCGAATGATAGGCCAGTAAACTGGCAATTTTTAAAGGTCAGTCTTTGCATTAATTTATATTTGGCCAAAAATTCAGCCATAATAAGGCCATGTTCTGTTGTAAAGCAGAAACTGGTAAATGTAAGCTCAGGCTGATCGCCGTACTTGATTAACATTCCCTCAAATTGTGTTAGCGATATCAGCTTAAACTTTAACATGCGCAAAAACCAAAAATAAGCAAGAGCCTAAACTTGCAAATGAAAACAAACGTGTCAAGTTAAGAAATATTTCTTTTTTGTAAAGAAAGGGGTTAACAAAATGTGCAAACTGCGCTAACATTGGGGAAATCTATCTACCTTTTTGTAAAGCATATGAGTGAGAGTATTTCAAATAATTTGAGAAAATTAAGGGTTTATAAAAGCCGAGGTCTTAAATTTGATGTGGTAGCTGCAATTGTTGTGTTTCTCGTTGCCATACCGCTTTGCCTTGGGATTGCACTTGCATCAGGAGCCCCTCTTTTTTCAGGCCTTCTAAGTGGTATTATTGGTGGTATCGTTGTCGGCAGCCTCAGCGGTTCGCAGGTTAGCGTGAGCGGTCCCGCCGCAGGAATGGCCGCAGTAGTTCTGGCCGCTATTGCACAACTCGGCGATTTCAACACCTTCCTGTTTGCTTTGGTTCTCGCCGGTCTGTTGCAAGTGATAGTAGGTACTTTAAAAGCTGGATTTGTGGCCGATTATGTCCCCTCAAATGTCGTTCAGGGATTACTCTGCGCTATTGGTATCCTGCTCATTATTAAACAGATTCCATTTACCTTTACATTATCTACCGAACTGAAGGAACTGCAAGCCCATTTGCTGGAAACCGCAGAAAGCGCTTCAATCAGTCCGCTATCCGACTTATCTTACCATATCAATACAGGCGCGATTATTATTTCCCTGATTTCGCTGGCCATATTGCTTTATTTTGAAAAAACCAAGAATTCCTGGCTTCAGGGAATTCCAGCGCCAATCGTTGTCGTGCTTGCCGGCATTTTATTGAATGAAATATTTATCAATATGGGTTCTTCCCTTGCCCAGAATAATCCGCATCTGGTAAATATCCCCAAACATGATGGCCTGGCAGATTTCTTCAGTCAATTGCAATATCCCAATTGGTCGGCCTGGACGAATCCAAAGGTTTATCTCTATGCCTTCATCATAGCTATCGTTGCTTCCCTTGAAAGCTTGCTCAATGTTAAAGCAGGGGAAAAACTCGACAGAAAGCATCGTTACTGCTCCAAGGATCAGGAATTGCTGGCACAGGGTGTCGGTAATTTTACTGCCGGGCTGCTGGGTGCCATTCCAATTACCTCAGTAATCGTTCGCACTTCAGTGAATGTACAGGCAGGCTCAAGAACGAAAATGTCCACTATTTTCCATGGAATCTTCCTGTTACTAGCCGTTATGCTGATTCCCGGGTGGCTGAATAAAATCCCCCTTTCATCTTTGGCAGTGATTCTAATTTTTACGGGTTATAAGTTAACCAAGCCTGCCATCTACAAATCAGTCTATGAGCAGGGAATGGACCGATTTATTCCATTCATTGCAACAGTAGTCAGCATTGTTGCCTTCAACTTGCTGGCTGGAATCAGCATTGGTTTGGCAATTAGTTTATTCTTTATTCTCAAAACCAATAGCCAGGCAAGATTTGATATCATTAAGGAAAATTATCCTAATGGCGTGGTTAACCGTTTAATTCTCCCACAGCAGATTTCTTTCCTGAATAAGGCCTCTCTGATAGGCGAACTCAACTCTATCCCGCGCAACTCCCAATTGATTATCGATGCTCGATACACCAATTACATCGATAAGGAAATCATTGAGCAGATTAAGGAATTTAAGGATGAACAAGCGCCGATGAAACAAATCTCCCTGAACCTGATGGGTTTCAAAGAGCATTATGATATCCATAATTATATTGATTTCATCAATGTAACTACTTATGACGTGCTGGCTACGATAGAGCCCGTGGAAGTGTTGAATCTCCTGCGCGAAGGGAATCAACGATTCCTTAAGGATACCCGCATTCACCGTAATCCTAAAATTGATATCAAACAAACTGCCAAGACCCAGCATCCAATGGCGGTAGTTCTCGGATGTATCGATTCCCGTGTTCCAGTTGAAACTATCTTCGACATGAGCTTCGGCGATCTGTTCTGTGTGCGTGTGGCAGGAAATGTTGTCAATGACGATGTATTGGCCAGTATAGAATATGCCTGCCACGTGGTCGGTGCTAAATTAATTGTTGTGCTCGGCCATACACGCTGCGGTGCGATTCAGGCAGCCTGTAATAATGTTGAAAAAGGGCACATCACTGAATTACTTGCCAAAATAAAACCTGCTGTTAATGCAGAAACGGAAACTACTCAAAATCGCACTGGGGAGAATGAGGAGTTTGTAGGCCATGTCACTTCGCTGAACATTGCTAACACGCTGCAGCAAATATACCAGGATAGCGAAATTTTACGTATTATGCTGGATCAAAATGAAATCGGCATCGTTGGGGCGCTTTATGATGTTGAAAGCGGCCGGGCCAGTTTTGGCGATTATACGAAGGAGCTATCACAGGTTTGTCCAAATACTGCAAATGCGCTTGGCGATAAAATGAAGAAACTAGTCAGCGGTAAATAGCAGCCTCAGGCCTCGTCTATGCGAATGCATCGAAGCAATCCAAAACAATCAAACTCCGATTTGGATTGCTTCGCAAGGCTCGCAATGACGGTACAATGGTATAATACCCGCCCGTCAACCCGTCTTTGCGAACAAAGTGAAGCACTCCAGAACTTCGTGCCTCATTCACCCTCTGCTTGCTTCAAATACTGGCTCTCAAAAATATAGTGATAATTACGTCTTTACCGAAGAAATACGGTTATTAATTAACCAACCAACAAGTATAATATGTCATTGCAAACAAATCCTCCTATGCATATGAAATACAATATACAAAAATTAAAGCAAAATATTTCCTTTGAAGAAATTAACCAGCTTACTGAACTCGTTGGCTGGGGAAAAAACTATTTCCCTTCTCCAGAAAAATGGGAACGGGTATTAAGTGCTTCGAGTCATGTTGCTTATATCAAAATTGATGATCAGTTAATTGCTTTTGGCAGAATCATAGAAGATGGGCAAATGTGCATGTTCTATGACATTTGTGTCCATCCACAGTATCAGCAGCAGAAAATTGGCAGTCAACTGATGAATCATCTAATTGACAGGATTAAAGATGGAAACTACGTTTCGATAGGTTTGTTTGTGTGGCCTGGGAATACTTCTGCCAAAGAATTCTATCAAAAATTTGGATTTGAACTATCGGCGGCCATGGAATTAAAGAATCAAATGAAGCCTGCTGGAAAAAAAGTCAATGAATAACATTGTGCATCAACTTAAAAATCATCCCGTCTTTCTGGAAACAGAGCGATTAAAGAAACTATGCGAACCGTTGCAGCATCTGAATATCAGCACATTTTCCCATATCAGAAATTATAATAATAGTAATTTTTCCTTGCTTTGCAATCACCCTGAATTTGTACTTAATTATGCAGAAAAAGAATATTACAACGCCGACCCCTGTGTTCAGATCAAGTCAGAAGCCATTGATTTTGGAGAATACATCGTCTGGGATATGTTAGACTGTCGAGGATTAACTGCTGCCATGTTAAAAGACTCAGCAGAGTTTAACTTCAAACATGTCTTTACCCTGGTCAGGCAGACGGCAGACCACGCTGACTATTTTCATTTTGGCACTCATCTAGCCTCCATAGAGGTTTATCAAACTTATATCAACAACCTGGACTTACTTGAACGCTTTATTGAGTATTTTCAGATGAAGGTTAATGAAGACGAATGTCTGGCATTGGCTTATAAGAATCGGCTCGGGTTCGAGAAGAAAGACAATTTGATTAGCCTAAGCAAAACCAGTATTCCGACTTGCAATCGAACATTATTTTTAGAATCCTTATTGCAAACCCCTCTAAGCCTTCGAGAAATTGAATGCGCACAGTTACTGATGACTGGAAGAACTACCAAGGAAATTGCCAAAGCCTTAAAACTGTCGCCAAGAACTATTGAGGATAAAGTTGAGTCTTTGAAATATAAGTACAGGGCGAGAAACAAACAGGAATTAATTATTAGATTATTGAAGGGGTGTCCTTGATGCGCTAAGCGCATCAAGGCCTAAGGATTAACCTACGACAGATTAGCCTTTTAACGCAGTCCTGATTTGACCCGTTCTTGAGTTCTCATCAGCTTCTTCATAAGCCCTTTGTGCGTCTTCGGAATATAAATTCTTCGAGTTCGGAGAGCATTTGAAGAATCCGCTATTGTCGTAAGCGTATTTGTGAATCTCTCTGACCAACTCCATGCTTTCCATGTTACCCATGTATCTGCGAGCAAGACTCACCGCTTTAGCAGATCTGGATTCAGGTTTAGCATCAATGTGCTTCTGAATTACTTCCTTCGTTATCTCCTGCTGCTCAATAAAGTTGCGGGATTTAAAAAACGAAGACTGGCCAGCGTACAAAGCCTGGTAAATCTTTTTGAATGCTTCAACAAATACACGATCTTCCTCGGATGTATTTTGTAGTCCCTCAGCCGCATCCACTGGTTTAGCAGGGACTTTGACTTGCACTTTCTCTACCTGGGCCGCTTCACGCAGCTTTTCCAATGTTTCTTCATCCAAAGCATTGTCAGCCTTAGCCGCCTGCCATGCTGTAATATAACCTGCCGCTTCAGGATTGGCCGGTTTAATCCGGGCAAAACGGGCAACCATGTCCCATTGCTTAAGATGTGCAGCCAGTTCTATTGGAGTTCGGCCATTATATTTCAGCTCTAATGGGGATTGCTGTGCAGAATTGGTTTGGGACTCAATCAGGGCGTCCAGAAACTCTGCTTGTTTCCACTGAACAGCAAGATGGAATGCATTAAATGATTTTGGCGAAGTACCCAAAAACCAGTTAAGTTTTGCACCTTTTTGTACTAACTCCGTTGCCAGTTTATAAAGCTGATTATAGGCGGCAGATAACATAACCGGGCCATATTGCAGGCTATCAGCGTCATCCGTTTGGGCTTGCGATAAAAGTGCTACGGTATTCCAATCCTTAACACGGGATGCTAGTCGAATGGCGTTAAATCCACTCGCGGTTTGGACTGTTAAATCAGCTTCATCTGCTAACTGGTCTATCTCCTCTTTGCGTTTACGCAAAATGGCGAGGTGCAAAGGGCTTATCGCTCTGTTGCTTTCTTTATCCTGAAGCAACCACAGGGTATCCGGGTCTGCAGACTCCAGCATTTTTTTAGCTAATTCAGGATTAACTTTTTCAGTGTAAAGAATCGCCTCGGCGAGTAATTGCTGATCCTCAACATCCTTCCTGATCTTTGCCGCGTTCAGTAATGTCTCAACCAGGTAAAATTTTTGAGACTTGACAGCAAGCAGAAGTGGAGTAAAGCCGTTAATATTTTTCTTCCTGCAATTTTCATGCATGTTAGCTCTTTTGAGAAGCTCTTCAATTTTCTGAATTGCCGCTTTCTGTCCTTCCAGATCATCGGTATCAGGCGCAGAGGCTACTGCACAATGGAGTAGCGTCCATTCATCTTGTGATACATTTGTTTTTTCTAACAATTTCATTGCCAAATCGGTATTGCCACATTTGATTGCAATAGAGGCAGCTCGACCGAAATTCTCAGGATCATTGCTGCTCACATCAACACTCAAAAAGGCCTCAACTTTCTCCCAATCCTCTTGCGATGCCCAGTAAACAATAGGCGTTTGTTTCTTTTCATTGGTTTGGCTTAACTCTGACTTCTCTTTGAGATTTGTCAGCAGGCCCTGCAACTCCTCTACAGACTGCACATTAAATAAACTCATTAATTCTCTCCGATAGATAATAATGTCTGCTATCCGGCATCGCCGTGCTTTAAAGATAACTTTGGTGCGCCATTTTTGCACACAAAAGTTAATTGGTCAACATTTGCTGAATTCGCCGGATAGCGCCCTGACAATCCGTTTTACGATAATTTTATTTTTCATCTATACCCAAATACCAAAGAATGCTATGGTTTGAACAGGTAGTTGCTGGATGAAATATTCACAAGGAGTGATTGTGTTTTCTCAAGCTGCAAGGAGTGACTCTTCCATTTTCGATACACGTAAACAGCAAACCAATAATATTGTGCTCATTACTTTCTGGAGCCAATTTGCGGTTTATGCCTTAAATACTATTTTAATCTTATTTCTGACCCGCCCATTCCTTGAACATGGATTGGGATATAGCCATGCAGAGGCCTATGCATTTATCGGCGTATCACAGGCCACCGGCTATCTCATGCCGATATTAGGCGGCTTTATGGCAGATCAGGTGCTGGGAATACGGCGCTCCATTTTATTGGGAGGCTTCCTACTTGCCCTTGCCTACTTATTCGTGATGCTAAGCGGTTATTCGCTCAATGAACATGGCGATAAACTGTTTATTATGGCTTATGCCCTGGTTCCGGCAACCAACTCCTTATTGATGGGAACTGCTTCTGGTCTGGTGTCCCACATCTATAGTGATGATGCTATCAGGGCCAAGTCCGCTATGACTTATTACTATATGGCCATCAATGTCGGCGCCTTGTTGGCAACGATGATTGCGCCGGCATTGCTGGATAGCCGTTATGGGCCTTTATCCGTTTTAACTTTAGCTTTTGCTGGAAAATCAATTGCTGCATTGAATTTTGCCAAAAAGTACAGCCTCTACGATAATGTTGTTTATGGGAAGGATGCGCAACCTTTTACCCGAAAAATGGCGGGCCAGTTAAGCGCTTATATTCTTGCTATTTATCTCTTTACTTTATTTGCCTATTCACACGTGCATTTATCAATTATTTTAATCAGCATCGGTTGCGGCTTTGGTATACTCTGGTTTTTAGCTAAAACTTTAAAACTGTCATCTACTGCGCGAAGCAAGCAGTTGATCGCAGTTCTTCTCATTGTTGAAGCCATTATATTTTTCGTTATTTACAATCAGATGAACAGTACTTTGGTTCTGTTTGCCAAGAGTAACTCTGATCTGCAGCTGTTTGGACTCAAGATTTCACCGGCACATTACCAAATTCTTAATCCGCTGCTTATTATCTTATTAGGCACGCAGCTGCCGCGCTTTTATCGTAGTATTCCCCGTTTTACCATCCCCTATCAATTCGCCAGCGGCACGATTTTAGCCGGTGTTGCCCTTTTGATCATGGCACTGGCAGGTAGTTTGTCGGTCAATGGCTTAGTCAATGGCAATTTCATTGGCTTGACCTATGTACTTATTACGTTGGCAGAACTTTGGGTCAGTGCAATTGGCCTGAGTATGATTGGCCTTTACTGTGATAGTAAAGATCTGGCATTTGCTATGGGCGTCTGGTATCTGGCAAGTTCCTTATCGAATACCATTGCGGGAAAGATAGCTGGTTTTGTCGCTATTCCTAAAAATCTGCCAGCAATTGAATCCCTGCCTGTTTACCAGGATTATTATCTGAAATTTGGCGTGGTTGCTATCATTCTTGGTGTAGTAATGTGGCTTCTGGCTTATGTAATTCATGGGAGAATGAGGCGACGCCATATTGAACTGGTGTAGTTGAATTCCATCTTTTCGAACAAACTGAAGCAAGCCTGGGTGCCCGCTTCTAGCTCCGCTCTGGTTTGCTTCGCTACGCTCGCAATGACGGTAGTAGTCTTTGCGAATTCTGTGTAGCTTCGACGCAAAGACGAGGAGATTAAAAACGCAAGGACAAACAACTCAAACCGCCGTCTAATTTACGAAACTCACTGCAATCAAGCTCAACCAGCTTATGCCCTAACTGCTTCAATCGAAGGCTGATTTTTGAAAAGCCGCTGGGTATTAGTAAATAGTCATTCACCAGAATACAATTTGCGGCATAAGCCTCATCCGCTTCGACAGTGATTTGTTTAAGCGGCTCCCATTCAGGGTGATTTATTAACTCACCTCCTACCAGCAAATAGCCGTTGCCAATATAGGAGACGCCGGTTTTTAAATGCAGGAATTTATGAAGCGGGATAACGGATGCCGTGTAGCCATGATTATTCAGCAATGTAATCAACTGCTTGGCCCCCTCCATGTTGGAACGTGCTGACAAGCCAATGTAAAAATGATTCTCAACTCGTAACACGTCACCCGCATCCAAAGTGCCCGGCTCCTGGATTTTTACAATATTGGAAGAGTAAAAGCGGCGAATACTCTCTTCCAGAAGCTCAACTTCCCCTTGGCGGCTTTCTGCACCTGGGCGGGTTAACACTGCCATGCGTTCTGTAAGTAAGGCAGCATCTTCAACGAAGCAGGAATCGGGAAAATCGTCAGCCGGAGGCAGGACAAGCACTTCAACGCCACAATTTTCAAGCGTAATAATGTATTGCTGATGTTGTTGCAAAGCCAAATGATAATCCGGAAGTCCCAGACCTGCGTTTGAAAGACCCTGCGTCATGGTTTTAGCAGGTGTGCGGACAATTGCTCGTTTGAACATTGAATTCCTTTTCCTGAATATTAGTAGTTATAAGCCCAGATTATCTTTCTTAAACACTCGATCAGCACGGTAACTTGAGCGGACCATAGGGCCGGATGCCACTTCAAAAAAGCCCTTTGCCAAACCAATTTCTCTAAATTCAAGAAATCTTTCAGGCGTTACATAGCGGAGCACGGGCAAATGATTTTTTGTGGGCTGTAGATATTGCCCTAAAGTTAAAATATCAACATTCTGCGCCCGCAATTCATCCATGGTATGGATGATTTCCTCATCTGTTTCGCCCAGCCCAAGCATGAGGCTTGTTTTGGTCAGTACATCAGGGCGATAACGCTTGGCAAAAGCGAGTAC
Source organism: Legionella birminghamensis (assembly GCF_900452515.1). Lineage (NCBI taxonomy): Bacteria > Pseudomonadati > Pseudomonadota > Gammaproteobacteria > Legionellales > Legionellaceae > Legionella > Legionella birminghamensis. The sequence continues at coordinate 1,187,946 of NZ_UGNW01000001.1, read as the reverse complement.
ATTGAGGGTTTGCCAGTATCCTGCACGGATATCACGCACTGGATGCGTGAGACGCTCAACTGTTTCAACATTCTGGGCGAATACATCTACACCGCTGTCCAGTAAAACAGCAATATGCTCTTCAACCCCCTGGAAATCAGGAGTCAGGGCCTCCACTTTAGTATTCGGGCAACGCCGTTTGATTGCCCGGATACTGTCTGCATAATGTCTGGCACCTCCATCAGGCAGATCATCACGATCGACGGATGTTAATACCACATAATCCAGATTCATCAAAGCGACGGTATTGGCTGAGTTCTCAGGTTCCCCGGGATCAAGCCAGCCACGCGGATTGCCGGTATCAACCGAACAGAAACGGCAGGCGCGAGTGCATATAGCGCCCATGAGCATAATAGTAGCGGTTCCATGCGACCAGCATTCAGCAATATTGGGGCACTTGGCTTCTTCACAAACAGTAGCCAGACCATGCTCTTTAACTCTCTGTTTGACTTCAAAATAACCGGGACTGGTATTATTAACAATGCGAAGCCATTTAGGCTTGGGTAAACGGGGAGCTTCTTCAGCAGCCGATTTAATTCCATCTTTAATTGCAATAATGCCCTGGGAGCTAGTATATTTTCTACCACTCTCTACAACAACAGGAATATCCTTCAGTTTACTCATACCAGCGCTACCAAAAAAATTAAATCTTCTGATGATCCCAAATCTGCAAGTGCAGATCAAGCGAATTCTTATATTATAGGATCACCTACGTCAGAGTTGCCCTCAGCTTATTTTCTATTTTTCATAAACTCACGCAGCAATCTTGCATGAGACCCATCGCAAAGCGGCGGGTCTTTGGTTTCTTTGCAATGACAAAAATAGACCGTTTCTGTCAGCGCCGACTTATAAAGCACTTTTTTTTGACAATCCGTTCTATCGCAAAAAGGCGGCGTTTTAGTTTCCCCGCAACCGCACCATTGGTAAATTTGCCCTTCTTCTACATCCCAGGCGATGGGAAAATACGGCGGGACCCCTGAGTCATCAACATCCATTCCTAATTTGTCCTTCGCTTATAATATTTTAAGCCCTGCGCTAAAATAACTGCCAGAATCACTGCCACAACCATATAAATTGCACTGCCTATCGCATAGGGATAGACAATTAAAGTCAGGGCAGTCAACAGCAGGAACGCACAGGCAAAATACTCAATAAACTGCGCATAGCGCTGAGCCCGTTTCATTCGTGTAATGGCATAGGTCAACACCCCGAAAAGGCCAAGGAAAAGCAGATAAAGTGTATTATATGCCAGTAAAAACAAATGCTGTTTCATATTACTGTAGTCCTGCGCCTCCAGCCACTGTTTAAAAATCAAACTAAGGTTAGGCCAGCAGCCTTGCTGATACACCTGGGCTGCCAAAGCAGTAAAAAAGCTAATCCCTAAAAATACTAAAACCCTCAAGTTCCTGCGCTCATATAAATAATAAACAAATGCCGACAGGGCTACTCCCAGAGCGATTGCAGGAACTCTCAACCAGGGCAATAAACTGTAAAAATATACGGTCTGGCTTTGCTGAATGAGATGTATCAGACCGACAGGCAACAAAAACAGCACAGCAGTCAATAGTCGCTGCTCCTTGTTCACAATTAGAAATGCAAACAATAGCATCACCATGATGGAGGCACAGGGATTTAATGCGTCAATTAAGGCCATTAACGGCAACAGCACTTGGGGTGAAGCGGAAGTTCCCTCTTCCAGACTGGCCTCCATCATGCTGGTAGTCGCCATGGTGTCTAAAATCGAAATTGTATTGGCAGTTAATACACCCCGCTTTTCAATTTGTCTGCGGCATAATTCCAGACCCTGCAAAATGGCTTTTCCACTATTATCCGCTTCACTAAACCCCACCCACCTCGTGTTGCAGAAAAGAATGGCGGGTACCGAAAAATTCGTAGAGTTCTGCTGGTTCAGATACTGGCTAAAGGTTTCTAAAGCGTTCTTGTCTTTATCAATATAATGACGGTTGACTTCTAACCATTTATTTTGTGGTTCAATGGATTTGAAATAGGCATCTGCTTTCTGGCAATGCGGGCAAGTGGAAGACAGGAACATCTCCACTTTCAATATGACCTGGTTATTTGAATCCAGCTTATACCATTCGCTATTGGCATCAGCAGCCCATGCCAGCGAAACAAAACAGGATAAGAAAAAGGCCAGGATCCGCTGATAGTATATAGGCATCGACACTTCCAGAATATTGCTGAATTAACAGTGATTTAGAAGTGTAATAGACTGCAATAGGAGTTTCAATAAGAATCACTCTGAGGTAGATCCTAATAAGTATGGATATAATTTTCCAGCTGCTCGATGGTACGGGCTTTATCTTCCAGCAAATGAAACAACAGATCCCCAATAGAGAGAATGGCTGTCAGTTCTCCGTTTTCAGTAATTAACAAGTGACGGCGTTTGGTCAGGGTAATTATTTCCATTGCCTTTTCAATAGGATCATTTACTGAGAGAATACTAACGTTTTTCCAGGCAACATCAATAGCAGGGGTTTCATCAGGGCGTAGATTTTTAAACAGACATTCGCGAATGATGTCACGTTCGCTAACCAGACCAAGCAATGACTGTTCATCACGAACGACCAGGGCGCCAATATCCCCTTTTGTCATCATTTCGACGCATTGGGTAACCGTTAAGTCCGGTTTGATGAATATAATTTCTCGCCTGGGATGCGGTAAAGCCGAGTATATAAGATGAGCCATAGCAAACTCCCTGCAGAATCTTATTAAGGGGGCATATGTTCAAATATAGCACAACTTTGAGAGGAATTACTTTGCCATAGATTTGCAAAGATAATAAACCCTTCGTCTTTGCGAACGCAGTGAAGCAATCCAGGCTCGGTGCCTCATTCTTGCTTCGATGTGGATTGCTTCGCTATCGCTCGCAAAGACAAGGTGAAGCATTAAGCACGGCCTATCAGCTTACAACCCGCCAGGAGCCATCCGCTTGCCGGCAAGCTCTTCCATAAATTTCCTGGGTTTTACCGCCAATCAACGCTCTGGTTGTGTACTCACGGCAGGGTTGTGAATTCGTGTAATAGGTTTTCTGCGGTGTAACAGTGTATGTGTTGCCACTGTCAGGATTGCGCCAGACAACTGCTTTTCCGCTCGGTGACGATTCAAGGGCCCGTTGCATTTCCAGGCGATCAAGCCGATCCATCGTGCGGCCTATATTTCCGCCCAAATATGCACCTAACAAAGCGCCGCCTGCAGCCGCTGCAACTTTTCCTGAACCACCGCCAAACTGGCTGCCGATCAGTCCACCAACAACGCCGCCAGTAACTGTCCCTACGCCTTCATTCGTGACTTGAGCACAACCTGAGAGCAGCACAGACAAAGATAATGAGGCTAACATTAGTTTCTTCATGTATTCACCTTTGATAGGTTGTAAAAACGATGGCCATTTTACCCCACATTCGGCCATAGGTCTATTTCTGTTTAAATTTTGTTTACAGCTTATCCCTTCGCACACGTGGGGAAAGCTGGCAAATTAATTCATAAGCAATGGTTCCTGCAGCATTAGCGATTGATTCAACAGGAATATGCACTCCCCATAACTCTACCGCATCGCCAACCGCCGCCTGGGGCAAATGAGTTAAGTCAACCGTCATCATGTCCATTGATACTCTGCCAACTATGGGAGCCTGATAACCATTAATCCAAACCGGCGTATTGGCAGCAATATGGCGGGGATAACCATCACCATAACCTACTGCAACCACACCGATTTTCGAATGTTTTTGCGTTTGCCATTCACCGCCATAACCTACACGGGCACCCGAAGGATAATGCTGTACTGCAATAAGTGAAGAGATAAACCGCATTACGGGCATGAGACCGAGATCCTGACCGCATGATTGCTTAAAGGGCGAGATGCCATATAGCATGATTCCAGGGCGAACCACGTCGGCATGGCTCTCAGGTAAAGAGAGAATGGCTGCCGAATTACCAATGCTTCTGGTGAGTGGGAGTTCGGGTAAATGCAGATCCGTGAAACGTCCTAATTGCTGCTGATTCGAAGGATTATGTAATTCATCCGCACAGGCCAGGTGAGTTATCAATCCGATTTGCGGATCAACCCAGGGACAGTTATGCAAGGCATTGAGCACATCATAGACCTCTTCAGCCGCAAATCCCAGACGGTGCATCCCTGTATTTACCTTTACCCAGACACGTACAGGTTTCGGCAAAGGCTGAGCCAATAGCCATTCCAGTTGATAAGCTTGATGAATAACGACCTGCAAATTATGCTCAACGACCAGCGATAATTCATCCCGATTAAAAAACCCCTGGAATAAAATACAGTCCGTGCATGCACCTAGTGCTTTAATTGCCAGCGCTTCTTCTATGCAGGCAACTCCAAAAGCGTCCACATGCCCTTCCAGTACGGGAATAACCGAATACAGGCCGCAGCCATAGGCATTTGCCTTCACCATCGCAATGATCTGCCGACCCGGCGCATGGCGTTTTACCTGCTGTACATTATGCAATAAAGCGGTTGCATCAATTTGAACTTTGGTTGGCCTTGTCACTTAATCAACCCCTTGGTAACCGGTATAAGCCAGATCTTCAAAGCGGGTATATTTACCAAGGAAGGCCACTCTGACCTTTCCAATTGGGCCATTTCTTTGCTTGGCAATAATAATTTCTGCCGTTCCCTTATCGGGGCTATCTTCATGGTAAACTTCATCCCGGTAAATAAAGCAAATTAAGTCCGCATCCTGCTCAATCGCTCCGGATTCCCGTAAGTCTGACATAACCGGGCGCTTATCCTGACGCTGCTCAAGGCTTCGGTTTAACTGGGATAAGGCAATCACCGGCACATGTAATTCTTTAGCCAGGGCTTTTAAGCTTCGGGAAATTTCCGAGATTTCCGCTGTCCTGTTTTCCGCTTTAAAACCAGGCACTTTCATTAACTGCAGATAATCCACTACAATTAGTCCCAACTGGCCATGCTCTTTCGCTAATCGCCGTGATCTTGCCCTCATTTCAGAAGGGCTAAGCGCTGGCGTATCATCAATAAACAAAGAAGCTTCTGACAACAGGTGGACCGCTGAGGTAACACGGGGCCAATCGTCCTCCTCCAGTTTTCCGGTTCGAATGCGGTGCTGATCAATTCGCCCAAGTGAAGACATCATCCTCATTGCCAGCGAATCGGAAGGCATTTCCATTGAGAAGACCAATACATTTTTTTTACCCTGAATGGCGACATTTTCAGCCATATTCATAACCAGGGTGGTTTTACCCATCGAAGGACGACCTGCAACAATGATTAAATCAGAAGGCTGAAGCCCCGATGTCATTTCGTCCAGATCAGTCAAGCCTGTCGCCATCCCTGTAATGGCATCGCCGTTATGATAGAGCGCATCAATTTTTTCAATCGCTTTGGTAATAATTGTCTTGATGCTCTCAGGCCCGCCGCTGCCTCCTGTCTGTTCGGCAATAGCAAATACCTTGGTTTCTGCTATGTCCAGCAATTCACTTACCTCACGACCTACCGGATTGTAAGCTGAATCGGCAATTTCGCCTGCAATATTAATAAGCTGCCTTTGAACAGACTTTTCCCTGACAATATCGGCATAGGCTGAAATGTTGGCCACACTGGGTGTGTTATTGGCTAACTCGAACAGATAGGTTTCACCGCCGGCATTATCCAGCTCGTTTCGGGATTTAAGGCTGTCGAGCAGAGTCACCACATCAAAAGGCTGTTCCCGCTTGGATAGCTCAACAATGGTTCGAAACAGTATTCGATGCTCAGAACGATAGAAATCTTCTTCGCAGAGTTTGGTGCTAACTTTATCCCAGGCCTGATTATCAAGCATCAGACCACCGATAATAGACTGCTCCGCCTCGGCTGAATGGGGAGGTCTCTTCAAGGTGTCAACAGGGGTATTTTTACGGGGTTTAACCTCGAGCATATCAAAACCTGATTCTCAAAAACCCTATTGTAATGCTCTAAATAAAAAAAGGCACACAATTGTGTGCCTTTTATGCAAAAAAGATTCGCTTATCTGACCCAGACCTGAGTACGTCCCAAAGCCGAAACCCCTACATAACCACGGACATAAAGTTTGTTGCCTTGCAAAGTTATTTTAGCGCGATACACTTTGCCAGATTTTGGATCGAGGATCGAACCGCCGCTCCATTCACCATTGCCTTGATCTTTTAAGCCCCATACAAAGGTCAAGCCTTTAATGGGTTTCCCTTTAAATCCACCTGGGCATTTGGAGCAGATACCTGTATCCCCTGCCTGTGGATAAACCTTTACTATAGTGCCACTTAATGTACCACCAGAGACATTAATGCGTACCACAGCTCTTTTCTGGCCTGTTGCATCATCGATAGTCGTCCAGGTTCCAGCTGGAGAAGCACCGGCTAATGCGAGAGGGGAAAAAAGGATGAATAATGCCGAGGTGAGCAACACTTTCCATTGTTTCATTTGGGATTTCTCCTTAAGTTCTGACATAAGAAGCATAGGCTAAGATGAGCCGATTTTCAAATAACTGACCAAATATCTCAATCTTCCGTCAGAGGCGCAAAAAATTGCTCAACATCTTTTACTGTTAAATTCTGCAAGGAACCCGTCTGTTCCCCCAGAACTCCTTCAATCAGTTGCTTTTTCTTCTCCTGCATGGCGAGAATCACTTCTTCAACCGTACCTGCGGTAATCAATTTATAAACAAACACCGGATTTTTCTGGCCAATCCGATGGCTTCGGTCGGTAGCCTGTTCTTCGGCTGCAGGATTCCACCAGGGATCATAATGGATAACAGTATCAGCCTTTGTTAAATTCAAACCAGTGCCACCTGCTTTCAGACTGATAAGAAATAAAGGGATATTGCCTTCCTGGAAACTGGTAACTAACTGATGACGATTAGCTGTCTGCCCAGTGAGCTTGAGGTATTGCAAGTGATTGGCTTTCAATCGTTCCTCAATTAATTCGAGCATGGAAGTAAACTGGGAAAAAATGAGAATGCGCCGGCCTTCTTCAGTCAGATTAACCACTAAATCCATTAAAGCATCAAGCTTGGCAGACGTACCATGAGCGATTTTAGCCTCAGGAATCGATAGAAGACGCGGATCGCAGCATACCTGGCGTAATTTTAACAAAGCATCCAGGAGTACAATATGGCTTTTCCCCATACCTTGACGGGCAATCGCCTCCCGCACCTTCTGTTCCATGGTAATACGAATAGCTTCATATAAATCCCGCTGAGCATCCGCTAACTCAATTAACTGTACGACTTCCGTTTTGTCGGGCAATTCCCGGGCCACCTGGTTTTTGCTTCGGCGAAGCATAAAAGGCTGCACCCGGTTCGCAAGTAATATCCTGCGCTCCTCGTCTGCATTCTTCTCAATAGGAATTTTAAAAAAACGACGGAATTGGCGCGCATCTCCCAATAGCCCTGGCATAAGGAAGTGGAAAAGGGACCATAATTCGCCCAAATGATTTTCCAAAGGTGTGCCTGAAAGGCACAATCTATGCCTGGCCTGAATTTGCTGGATGATCTGGGTAGTCTTGGTTCTGGCATTTTTAATGAATTGAGCCTCATCAAGAATCAGAAAATAAAAAGGGTAATTGACAAACCGTGTTTTATCGCGCTGAATCAGTCCATAAGTCGAAACAATCACATCATATTGGTCAAATTCATCCTGATGTCGATTTAATCCATGGAACACCAGTACTTTGAGTTCTGGAGTAAAGCGCTTCGCCTCTGCCTCCCAGTTACCCATCAGGCTGGTGGGCGCCACAATCAGACTGGCATGTTGCAAACGTCCTTCCTCTTTTTCAAGCTGTAAATGAGCAAGCGTTTGCACCGTTTTACCAAGGCCCATGTCATCAGCCAAAATGCCGCCGAACCGGCATTCCCGTAAAAACTGCAGCCAGTTTAAACCTTCCAGCTGATAGTCGCGCAGACTGGCATTCAAACCTTTTGGGGGCAACTTCTCAGGAAGTGATGTTTGGCCCAGTAACTGCCGGAGTTGGGAACGGAGTTGATCCCCCCCTTTCCAGCGTGACGCTGCCGCAGCCAGGGCGAGCTCCGTTTCCTGCATTAGAATGAACTGATACCGCCTGATTTGCAGTTGATTCTCGCTATCAATAGATCGCAAACCATACTGCATAATAAATCGAATTAACGGCTTAATCCTGCCCATTGGCAGCTGAAACTTCTTGCCCTGTCTTAAAGGAAGCTTGACCAGACGCTCATCAGGAATAGTATCAAGTTCACTCAGATTCAATCCTGAAATTAACTCTACGACCAGTGGCACAATATTAACTGGCTTGCCTTCAACTAGAATACCCAATTGGTAGGAAAAGAAGTCCTCGCCTGACTCTTTCAATTCAGAATACCATTCTACCTCTTCTGCTGAAATCAACTCTTCATAAACGTAATGATTAAACTCCACCAGCCAGCCTTTTGACTTTAAAAGTGGTATAACCTGAGCGAACAAGCGCGCAATATCCTGTTCTGACTGGTAGTGGACTAAAATATTGTCGCATTCAAGCGCTTGTTCGCAGTTTAATTTTTCCCAGATTGTGGCATGGCGCGTCGGTAAAATTGATTCAATATCCTGAATATATTGCTTTTCCTGTATGGCGTTTCTTTTCAACTCAACCAGCTTAGCTGATTCCTCATAGATTAAAGAGGTATTTTCATCTTTAGCTGGAACACGAAGCGTTTTTTCATATTCAAAAATAATTTTAATAGTAAATAAAAAATGCGCGGCCTCATCGGTTGTAGAAACCAGAGACGCTGAATCGCTTCGCGATGCATCCAGGGCCAGTGCATCAAACTGAATGACTGGTTTGGGAGCGCCCTGTTTTTGAATCCGCTCAATAAAGGAGATAGGCGATGGCAGCGGCGGGTCATACTGGTTTATTACTGGAACAACACTGTCCGCCGCATCCAGCTCAATAGGCGGCGTTTGCAAAATCGATTTTAACTGGCTGGAATGGTAAGACGTTTGCAATAGCCCCAATTCAGCCTCGCTTTCTAAAAAATACCAGGGCTTATCTAATAGTAAGGGGGCCAATCGCTGACCATCAACGTCCTCCATTAGCAAATGCTGCTGCCCCTGCTGATTTAAGTGCCAGCGTAAGGCGAGTTCGCGGGGCTCACCCAAAGTCAGGCTCTGCGATATACCATCCCGATACACATAAGCCCTTTCAGTTTGCAAAATCTGTTCAAGTAATTCACTGTTACGAGTGGAAAGCTGGTCAAACACCCCGCTGCTGTTGGTTTTTAACAAAAGCGCATTAATGATATGCTCATCCTCTGCCGTACAATACTGCTTCTTACTCTGGGTAAAATTATTAAAGAGCAAATATTTGCCATAACTCCCGTTGCGCTTTAAACGCTTGGCCAAAGCGGGATAAACCAGGACGCGGTGCTCCCAATGGCTTCTGCGGATATCAAGAAGATACAGAATATCATGAGTGAAAGAACGCGGTTTGGCGGTCACCTCCGTTGTGCGCAATGTCTGCAGCCAACTTGATAATGATTGCTCCTTCTGGCCGGAAACTGCGGGGGCGGGGACATTCAGATTCTCTTTGATTTGAAGCGCGAAAAAGCTTGCTGCCGCATGTATGCAGTTATTAACCTGGGCACAATTACAGCGGGCAGGCTTTCTGGGCCAGGATTTTAAATCGGCATATACATCATAAATCTGGCCGCTTTTGCCTTTTACCCGCGCTTTCAACAACCCGTCGCTAAGACGAATGTTTAAAACATAGTTTTTTTGCTGATATTCTTCCCCCTGCATTAACACGGCAGGAGAAAAAATTTCAGCCATCCGTGATAAAGCATCTTTCAGCATAATTGAGTATAATTAAGAGTAAACCGTAAATTATAGCAAATAGATTTGAACCTGGATATCTATCCCAATTAATTCCTTTAACTAATTTGAATATGCACGTCATGAACAATTCCATAACAATATTAATGGCGCAAATTAATCCGACTGTGGGTTCTATTTCCGCGAATGCAAGAAAAATAATGGCTATCATTGAAGAACATCAGGACAGTCATGATTTAATTCTTTTTCCTGAACTGTGTTTGACCGGCTATCCTCCGGAAGATTTACTGTTACGACCAGCCTTTCTTGAGGAAGTCAGTCAGGCAGTCAGGGAAATTGCAGAACAGGTTAACAACTGTCATGTCATCCTGGGGTTTCCCAGTTTCGATGATAATCATTGCCATAACTCTGCTGGTGTTTACTTCAGGGGAAAACAAAAAGCCCTTTATCATAAACAGGTTTTACCTAATTACGGAGTATTTGATGAGCAGCGCTATTTTAAACCAGGCACAGAGGCTAGCTGTGTTTTTGAATTGGATGGCTATCGTTTTGGCCTGTGCATCTGTGAAGATCTGTGGCAACCAGGACCAGTTGAACAATTAGCAAACAGTCAAATTGATGCGCTTTTATGTATAAATGCGTCTCCCTTTGATTACAGTAAACAGATGAAACGGGAGCAGTTACTGAGTACAAAGGTTCAACAAGGATTTCCCATTTTCTATGTGAATCTGGTCGGCGGCCAGGATGAACTGGTATTCGATGGCCAGTCCATCGTAGTGGACACAGAGGGTTCTACCTGTGTACGTCTCCCGGCTTTTGAGGAGAAATTGAGCTCAGTACGTTTTTCCAAACAGCAAATTAAAGGCGAGCTAAGCCCTCTTCTGACCCAGGAGGAACAAATCTATAATGCTTTGAAACTGGGTACCCGGGACTATATTGAAAAAAATGGTTTCCCTGGTGTACTTCTCGGGCTTTCAGGCGGTATTGATTCCGCCCTTACTCTGGCGATTGCAGTCGATGCCTTAGGCGCCGAGCGGGTCACCGCCCTGCTGATGCCTTCACGCTATACAGCAGACATGAGTAATGAAGATGCCTGGCTTCAATTGCGGACGATGAACGTTATGGGCGAAGCACTTCCCATAGAACCTTTATTTAACGGTTTTCTGCAAACGCTGGAGCCCTTGTTTGCCAACCGGCCCAAAGACACGACGGAAGAAAACATCCAGGCGAGAATTCGCGGAGTTTTGCTGATGGCTGTATCCAACAAAACCGGGAACCTCGTTTTAACTACTAGCAATAAAAGCGAAACCGCCGTGGGTTATGCCACTCTTTACGGGGACATGGCCGGTGGTTTTTCAGTATTGAAAGATGTGTTAAAAACACAGGTTTATGAGCTGGCCCGTTACCGCAATAGCATCTCCCCCGTTATTCCCCAGCGTGTTCTGGAAAGAGCGCCTTCTGCAGAGCTGGCGCCGAATCAGACTGATCAGGACAGTTTGCCGGACTACTCTATTCTCGACGGGATTATTCAGGGCTTCATGGAGAATAATTTATCGGCAGCCGACTTAATCAGGCAAGGCTTTCCAGAAGCGGATGTACAGAAAGTAATTCGTCTCATTAAACGAAATGAATACAAGAGGCGTCAGGCAGCTCCAGGTATAAAAATAAGTACCCGTGCATTTGGGCGCGATTGGCGTTATCCAATTACATCAGGGTAAATGGGATCAATCTGGCGAAAAGACGCAAGCAGACTATACAAATGTTTTTGCGAGACCGACGCCCCGTAGCTGACTATCCGCCCCCGCGGCAAAGACCACCCGAATCCCCGCGGCAAAGACCACCCGAATCCCCGCGGCAAAGACCACCCGAATCCCCGCGGCGAAGACCGCGGGGCCCATGGTGGGCTCAAAAAAGAGCTCAGAAAAACTACAATCCCGCCAAAGCAAAAGATTGAATGACCTGCTTAGTGAATTGGGATTCTGAATTAGATTCATTGGGCCCCGCGGTCGCAGCCGCGGGGATTCGATAGCTAATGCATTTGTGTAGATATCTATGGGCGACGACCGCGGGAGTCGAATGGTCTGCCATACCTTTAACAAGTACTATCCATCTTAGGCGTACTGGCTATATCTGCCTTTGCATTCTCACCAGCCGGCTCTTCTCCCCTGTTCGGAAAAAAAATAAGCTGGGACAGCTGGGACATTCTTGCTGGATCCAGCTTCTTAATTTTTGGTGGCGGTGGTGGTGGCGGCACTGTGCTTTTACCGGGATCCAACTCGGATTCAGACTCAACTAAAAGCTGCGATGCAGTCTCTACCGCCTGGACTTCGGCGCTATCTTTTTCATTTAGAGGAAGCTGTGGGGCGCTTCCTTTATTTCGCGCAAGAAAATACTTTTCCACCTCTGTAAACTTTTCGCGTTCCAGTGATTTCTTGATTGAAATCTTTGCCAGCAGCATTTCCAATTTTTCATGTTCTTCCTCTGTGACCACATGCTCACTGCTTTGCCATAGTTCAATTGTCGCTTTAATATCTGGAAAATCTGCCCATTCAACCGGAAAACAGCGATTTAAGGCATCAAAATAATAGAGCTTCCAGTCTTCCCTTGACAACAGGAAAGAACAGATTGGGAATTCTGTGTAGACATGGTTAGAATCCGGCGTAAACGTATTCATTAACTGGCAAGAACTGGTTTTGGCAGAGTTTGCTACCACATTGCGCGAACTCGATGAACTGGCTTTATTGCCGAGAGTTGGGTTGGCTTCTGTAGTCACTGTCTTACCCGCCAAAGCTTCAGGTGAATGCATTAAGTTGCGAATCTGGCTTTCAAGTATCGATTGTACTGTCTTGCTTTTACTTGCTTCAACCAGACGGCGAATTTGAATAGGCTGTAAGAAGAGTTTGATTTTATGTGGGTCAGCAGTATTGGATGTATTCTCTTTCCTGAGGCACTCCTGCAATAAAGGGTATTGCGCCAGAGGAAGGCTATGAGGCTCGAGTGCAAGGGTATCGTACCAATCCAAAGCATAACTGGATACTAATTTGTTCTCGGTCATTTTTTCAATTATTTGCAGCTGAGTGTCTGTCAGCTTGGTGATGAGCAAGCCTTTTTCAAGGCTGACTGACCAGTCCAGATTTAAAGCCTGTTTTAAGCCGCTAAACGCTTCATTCGAAGCAGTAAGCTCTCTCAATGGCTCTCCGCGGCTGTGGTAAAGAAATTTTCCCGAACCCGTCACGATACAGGCTGCATGAAGTCTCGCCAGAAAATTTTCGCTTATTGCTTTTTCATCGGCAAAGAAATAAACGGGGATCCCATCATGAAATACATAAGTTGTTGATAAATTGAATGTACGGCTAAGATCCGGATTAATCTGTAAATTGATTTTATCCAGTTGCTGCAAGACCAACTTGTTCAGCGCGATTTTAAGATTATAGAATTTATGGCTTTCTTCTGGCGGTATCTCTGCCGCTTTAGGACCTGTAATTTCCCTTAGAATTTCATTGGTAAGCGCCATATGGCTGACTCGACCCTGATGGTCATAAGAGCTAAGCTGCCATTTGGCAGGGGTGAGTACTGTGTGTTTTTTTCTGGCGGTTATTTCGAGCAGATTATTCAGAATTTCTTTTTGCGGATCTTCCGGTAAACTGCCTTTTTCCAGTGCATTGCACAGCACCTCCCAATTTTCATCAGAATTGAAGTCTTTTTTATTGATTACGCCTTTAACCATGGGTACTTCAGGAACAAAATTAGCAACTGATTCCAGAATGTCTTTTTGTGTACGCCGCAGCTCCTCCACAACGACACGGCTCTTCTCTTTTAGCTCCAGTTTCACGCTGTCAAGAAAGACTCCTTTCTTAATTTCAAACTCTTTTTTAAGTATCGCCAAACCATCTTTGATCAGTTCTAACTGCTGTATTTCAAGCCTGCCGTCGTTTAGGCGTTTTAAATAGAAAAGACGATTGTCTGTAGTTAATATATAGGCAAAATTTAAATTGTCATAGGCTGGATCTTCGACTGTCGGCCTGGTGGATTGCAGTATCAGACGGCACTCACTTCCTTTTCGGGTCACCACATAATTAAGGCTGTCATTTTCCCCTTTTTCCAGATAGAGGCTTCGATATTCCGGTTTAGCGGCTTCAAGCGCTTTAACGCCCCATTTATAATTTTTGGCTGGGGTTGCCTGTTCCGAGCACTTTAAATAAAAACTGTGTTTATCGGGATGTTCACTCGCAAATTTCTTAGCTTCTAGCGGCTCTCTGAACAGATAAATATTTATACTGTCATCGAGGCTTTCTTTACAGCAGACCTTCAGTTTACTATGTGCATCGCTGCCTTCCGCCGGAAACTTTCCACCTAAATTATATAAAATATCCAGCATATTTTTGGGGATTGGCAATGCATTTCTGGCGCCATTCAAATTAACCCAGAACAGCTGCCAATTTGGCTCAGGCCTAATCAGAAAAATATGGTGGCCCGGATTTATTGACTGATAGTCACGGGCTTTGTCCAGCACCTCATCTATTTTCCCAATGTCCCAAAATAATTTAACATCGGGTAACCTGGAAAAAATAACCTCTCTTTTCTTTTCAAGCTCCTTGTCTTTTTCGGTAATTTGTACTTCCGTTGCCTTTTTCACTTTTTTTTGCGTTGCAATCAGAGCACGCAATGCTTCGGTTACCGGAGAAACGATGTGTGCACGCAGAAAATAGTTGTCTCGCTCCTGATACTCCTCAGAATGCTCCTCCATATAACATCGAATTGCAGCGATAATCATACGGGTATTTGCGGAATTGGTCTTCCATGTTCCTGTGCCAATAAATTTGTCAAATATCTCCAGACAGGAATTTAAATCATGAAAACGGGCCAACTCATTTTTTATATCTTTAAAGCTATCTTCGCGGGTTTTATTTTTTCCTTTGGCTAAGTATTCCTTTTCAGCTTCGTCAATAATTTTATTTATATTAGCCGGGATGAACTCAAGCAATTTTTTGGCAAATTCTTCAGGATTTACCTGTAAATTTTTGGGTTCCGGCTTTATTGTTTGTCCGGTTGTCGATTCCGTTTTAGACCTCATGTCATTCCCTTTATTTTTCGATAATCCATCTACCATCTTAACGCAATATTTACCGATTACAAGATAATTTTTCACCAGGCCTAGACTGTATTTTGGACAAACTGTTATTGATTTTTAACTGAATCTGAGCCCTATTCAAAAAGTTCCGGGCTTTCCACTTGCAAAATAAACGCAAACCGCTAACATGTGGTTGCTTCAAAATAATTATAACAAGGGAAGCCATGAGAACTGTATTTTTTTCGGCCGCATTAATGGCCTCCGGTGCAGCCGGGGCAGCTGTTCCTTTAGATGGTTGGTACGCAAATGTATTCGGAGGCGTTAGCGCTGTTCAGGATAATATTAACACTGTAAATCTGGGCTTGCATCGCTCCAAGGCAGGCTATGATAGTGGTTATGATGTTGGAGGCCGCATTGGCTATAAGTGCAATCCCTTGCGCTATGAAGGCGAGTTGACTTACCTGACTGTCAAACTCGATCATTTTTATATCAATGACATCCGTCAGACCGGCACCACAGGCGATAGCAATGCAATTCTTGCGATGGCCAATGTCTACTATGATTTTCCAGACATGGTTCCAGGGATTCAACCTTTCCTGGGTGTTGGTATCGGCTACGCCTTTGTCAATGCTGATTTAAACGCTACAGGGCCTTTCGGAGTGACCCGTTATAGCGGCTCAAACAGCGTATTTGCCTATCAGGGAACCGGCGGCTTTACCTACAATTTCAGCGAAATTTATGCCGTGGATATTGCCTACCGGTATGTAGGCACCCAAAAACCGGATGAACTGGGTAAAGTCTATCAGGCACATCTAGGCTCAGTAGGTGTTACCTATCGCTTTGACGGATCTCGATATAAATAGTAAGGATTTCTCATGAATTATTTTTCTCGACTAAGCCTGGCCGGCCTATTGCTGACTAACAGTATTGGATTCGCTGCCGTTACCCCTCTTCCCGGCTGGTACGCAGGTCTGATGGGAGGCGGCGGTTGGACTCAGCCTGTAAAATTTACCGTGGCTCCCAATTTATTACTGACAGGCACTTACCCCTATTACATTAGCCCCACCAGTATTGATCTCAGCTATAAAGGTTTTGGTAATGGCGGCGGCCAGATAGGATACCGCTGCAACAAGTTCCGCTTTGAAGCCGAAGCCCTGTATACATTTAGCGGCTACAAGAAGTTACAGGTGCAGAATGCTACTTTTGGAACTTATACCGTTCCAAGCTTTAGCAATAGCTATTATTTTCACTTAAACGGCGAGACTACCATGGTTTCCGGTCTGGTGAATGTCTATTATGACTTCTTTACCCCAGATGGCGATGTCACCTGGATGCCTTATGTAGGGGCAGGTATAGGATTGTCCTATATAGAGAATAACATTAAATTCTATTTCAACAACCAGCAGGTCTTCCCCGCACCCAACTCCGATTTTGGGAAGGAAAATGGCTCAACATCAATTGCCCAGGCCATTTTGGGTATAAGTTACCTGCTTGATGACTATACGACCGTCGGCACCGATATTCGTTTGATGCGAACAGGAAATGTTACGCTTATTCCCAAAGGTCGTTTTGGTATTGCCAACGAAGTAGAGGAGCATATGACCCTGTTCGCATGGAATATTAATTTCAACTTTACTTTTGACCAGCCTTCGACCTAGATTAAATTCTGGCTCATAGGGACTTTACGGGATTTTTATGCACTATCTGATTGCTCCTTCCATTCTCTCCGCTGATATGACTCGCCTTGGCGAGGAAGTGTCAGCAGTGCTCGATGCAGGAGCCGATATGATCCATTTTGATGTGATGGATAACCATTATGTGCCTAACCTCACGATTGGTCCTTTTATATGCAAGAGTTTAAGCAAGCGGTTCCCGCAGGCTGTTATTGATGTACATCTGATGGCTAACCCGGTGGATGAGCTCATTAAACAATTTGCTGATGCCGGTGCGAAACGAATCAGCATTCATCCCGATGGCACTATTCATCTGGACAGGAGCCTGCAGCTGATCAAAACACTGGGCTGCGAAGCGGGTCTGGTTTTAAACCCGGCCAGTTCGCCTGAAGTCATACAGTGGTGTCTGCATTATCTTGACTTTATACTAGTAATGACTGTTAACCCTGGATTTGCAGGCCAGAAACTAATTCCTGCTGTTATTGATAAAATTCGATGGTTGAAATCCAACTACCCAAATCTGCCTGTTTGCGTTGATGGCGGTGTTCAGGCTGAAAATATTGCCCTATTAGCCGAGGCTGGAGCTACCCAGTTTGTAGCGGGTTCTGCTATATTCTGTAGTGACAATTACAGAAGCACTATTGCTGCTATGCGACAACAACTAGCCACAGTTCAATGACTTCCCTGTTAATTGCATAAGCTATCACTCCTTTATTGTGGAATACTATGAAAAAGATTCTTTTTCTGATCACTTTGCTGTGCCTGTCGATTACTGGCAATGCGGCAAGTGCTGGCGAAACTTATGTGCTTCGTTTTATGAACTATATGGAATGGAGCCAAAACCTCCCTCAGCAGGCCACGCCTGAATTTTTAGCGTTCATCGGTGATGATACTCCTTTGGCCAATCGGTTACGGGAAAAATGGTTGTATCAATTGGCAAGGCAGAGAGACTGGGCTAATTATACAGCCTTCTATCGCCCCTCTTCTGACGTCAGCCTGCAATGTTTCGCAAGGCTCGCCGAGTATTTTCAGGGAAAAACCGAGCTTGCGCTTGAAGGCGCCAAACCCTTGTGGCTTAAAGGAGACTCACAGCCAGGTGCCTGTAATCAGCTTTTTGATTTTCTAATAAAAAGCGGGCAATTTGATGAACAACTGATAACCGATCGGATCCGACTCGCTTTGGACAAACGAAATCTTGGTCTCGCACGATATTTGTTAAAACTATATCAAAAACCGCGGCTGGAGGATGAAACCATACTCGTTGGTATTTCGCAAAATCCTGCCCGCATCGCTCAACTGCAACCCAAAGAACTTCACGATGCTTTTTATTTATATGGCTTAAAACGCCTTGTTTCAACGAATATGGATCTGGCTATTAAACTCTGGCAGCAGCCAAAAACCAGAAAAATATTATCCGAAGCCCAGCAACAATCCTTTCTCGTGCAGCTAGTCATTTACAAGGCAATGCGTAATCATGAAGACACAGAGCAATGGTTTTCGAGAATTAAACCCGTTTACTACAACGATGCCCTCCTGGATTGGGAAATAAGGGCCGCTCTTAAACAACAGAACTGGCCTAAAGTTGAAAAACTAATCCTTTTTTCAACGAATAAAGACAGTCCCTGTTGGCAATATTGGTTAGGCCGGGCTAAAGAAGCCCAGGGCAAAAAAGCCGAATCCCAGGCCATTTTTGGGATTTTAGCGGAAACAAGAAACTATTATGGATTTTTGGCCAGCCTGCGCCTGCATAAGAAACCAAGCTTCGTCAATGAAACTGTGGTGAAAGACCCGAATGTACTTAAGCCATACCGGGCATTCACCAGCACTATAAAAAATCTGTATGCAAATAAACAGACCTTGCAGGCATCAAGAATGCTCAATGATTTTGTACTGGAGCTTCCCAAAGAAGACAAGAGCGCACTTATCTACTGGGTTGCCAATGAGTTGCAATGGCATGGTAAATCCGTTTACCTGAGCAATACTGAAGAATTAAGTAATCAGCTCTCTCTTCGCTTCCCCCTAGCGCATGAACCCACTGTAACGGCTTACTCCAAGAATTATCAAATCTCCAAAGAATTTATTTATGCAATTATCCGCCAGGAGAGCAGCTTTCGCGAAGATGTGGTTTCAATGGCAGGCGCCCGGGGCCTCATGCAGATTATGCCTGACACAGCCAAGATGGTTGCCAAACAGGAGAAGATTGCTTACGGGGACAAGAATCAACTTTTTTCCAGCCAGAAGAATATCAATATTGGGGTTGCCTATCTTAAGCAGTTAGCCAAACGTTACCATGCACATCCGGTTTTAATGGCTGCCGCTTATAATGCAGGTCCAAGACAGGTCAATTATTGGCTTAAGAACCACCCGCCAAAACAAATTGACATATGGATAGAAACACTTCCCTGGCACGAGACTAGAAATTATTTGAAAAATGTGATTGCATTCTATGCGGTCTACCAATTCAGAATGCAACAAAAACCAGACTTAAGTATTTTCATGCAGCCAATCAACTGAGCGACTCCATCAAGGCAACTTGGTAAATCGCCTTGATGGAGCGATGCTTAGGCTAATGCTGCTTTCAATGCCTGTCCAGAAGCAGCATAGGCCAGTAAAGCCGCTTCATAATGGGACGGCAGGGCGCAAAAATCATGCAGGATTCCCCCAAACTCAATAAACTGCGCCTTATTGCCCCCTTCCACTAACTTCTCATAATAGCGCTTGGCATCATCATGAATTGGATCACACTCGGCTGCAATCACCAAAGCAGGCGGCAGATTTTTGAAATCGGTCTGAAACTGTGGATTGGCCTCAGGACTCTTTTCGTCTTCCGGTTTCCCTAGATACTGCTTTCTCATCCAGTGAAGTGAGGCTGTTTCCAGAAAGTAACCTGACTCATAGGTTTTATCGGAAGGCATCGTATTGTTTAAATCCACCCAGGGATAATAAAGCAACTGGAAGGAAATGTTGACGTCTTTATTTTTTTTAGCTTGATGGCAAATGCTTGCTGCAATATTACCGCCTGCGCTATCACCGCCAATAGCCACTTTTCCATTACCACCAAATTCCTGAGCATGTTTTTGCACATAGCGGATGACATCATAGCAATCATTGTGTGCCGCCGGAAATTTATGCTCCGGCGCTCTTCGATAATCCACTGCTACCACCAGGCAATTAGCTGCTTTACTCAGAAAGCGGCAGGTATAATCAAGAAACTCCAGATCCCCAAAAACAAATCCGCCCCCATGACAATAAATCAAGGCAGGCAGATTGCTCGACTCTTTATTCGGTTTATAAATACGGACTTTAATCTGACGATCAGCAAGATTAATTTGCCTGTCTTCAGTGTTTACCTCAATCGGCTTTAGCTTGTCAGGAACTGCAGCGATGAGCTTGTTAAATGCCTTGCGGCCTTCATCGGGTGCCATTTCTAAAAGATTTTGACCATCCAGTGCAGCAGCAGCTCTTTCACCCAAAAGTTTGATAAAATTACTGGAATCGGTATTAATATGTTTCATTTTACTTTCCTTAGTTTTTAACAGGAATCAGCCCGCTAACAGTGGCAGTTTTAACTCGCACAGCGTTAGTATCTTTCTAAAAATAGCAGAAAAAAAACAAACAGTAGATAATTAGAAATCAAATAAACCTGGTTTCTCAACAGGCTCCTTCTCTTCTTTTGTGATTTTATAGTAGTCAGGATGAAATATTAACATATTGCCCCCAATCATAATGGTTTCTATCCTTTCAGATGAATCCATGCAAATTTTCTCCAATATTTTTGGATCCAGGATCTCCTCCTCCTCGAAATCGAACAATCCCGGGCTTGGCCTCTCGGGCTCCTGCTCAGCCTGTTTAATAAGCTCACTCACCATATTGTTAATCAGTTTTTGATCTCTGATATTTGCAAAATCAGTCTTTTCAAAATGTTTTTTAAACAGGCTGTGAATAATTCGACTTAAAGTTCCGGAGGTCATGATCGAAATATGGCCATGGTCAGGAAGTTTCTGATTGGCGTCAGAATGCTTATAACCAGAGACCGTTGCACAACCTTCCAGCACTATCCAATCACGACCGGCCTCAAAAAAATAATAGCGATAATCAGATTGTTCAACCGCTTTTTTCAAGCGTTCAAGAAATTCACTCCCTATTTGCATTTCCTCAACTGATTTTGAGAAATAGGCGAGAACGTCCAGGGCCAGATAGGAACCGCCAAAAGGTGCACATATCGGCACAACCATTTCAACTTTAATATTATTCTTTGCGGCACAAAACTCTGCAAAGCTACTGGCAATTATGCCCCCTCGCGAATGTCCCATTACAACCACATGATCATCACCATTTGCAAGAATCTGCTGCAAAAGCTGCTCCTGATAATCTTCTTCGATACCCGCCCCTGTTGCCCTGTTTTTAAAATTAACCAAAACTATATGCTTGATACACTCGGGCAATTTTAACTTTATTAATTGATTGGCCATTGTTAAAAAGGACAACTCACGATCAGCTGTTCCATGGACACAATAAATTGCCACCGATTTACCCGCCTGGGGGTTAAAGCCGGGATTAGGCAGTATTAGCTGGGAAGATCGCGCCTCTAGCCAGCGCATTGTATGAAGCAGAATACCAGTCCAGCTAACGGGATGATTTTGTTTAATTGTCTTTGCCAGATAATGCGGGAATTTCCCGAGCAGGGATATCATTGCCCTGGATGAGCTTGCCATCGAAATAATCCTCCCTGATTACGATTTAAATTAATCCGAATCGTTATTACGCTTATGTCTAATCAGAAGATAATTAGCCCTGTTCACTGCATCGTTCAAGGCTTTTTCTGGAGTCTTGATGCCCGCAAAAATACTTTCCATTGCTTCATCATTTGCCGCACGTATCTGATTTTGCGGCCCCTGGTAATGTCCCATATATTCATTCTGAGGTGTACCGAGTTCCTGCTCTGCCAGCGTTAAAACCGGGTGCTGGCTCTCGCGGGCCAATTCAGAGTAAATGCCGCTTAACCCAAGCGGAATATAGCCGGTGTTCAAATGCCATTGTTTTTGTATTTTTGGCTGTGCAATAAATTGAAAAAACAAAGCAGTTCCACGATATACCTCGGGGGATTGTCCCGCAACAGCCCAAAGAGCAGCTCCTCCAGCGACATTGCTATGCCTTTCAGCTGCAATCTGCGAATCAATAGGAAGCCTTGCAACCCCCAGCGGAAATTGAAGCATTTCAGCCAGACTATTATAGGCACCCGAAGATTGGCTGAATAAGGCACAGCGGCCACTGGTAAATAATGCGGTGGCATCACTGGCTCTACCTCCATATTCGAAATAATTTAGCTTCTGCCAGCGCTGCAGGCGCTTGAGGTGGTTTAATACTGCAGCATTATTATAGATCGCATTACCCTTTACCGGATCCGTTAACGCAAGTCCATTTAAGGCAGAAAAGGATTCAATGTTGATCCAGGCAGGATAAGCACTGGTATAGCCACAGACTTGTCCTTTCTGCTTCAAACGGTCAAGCATCACTTCCAGCTCATCCCATGTCTTTGGAAAATTGGCTTCCGAAACACCCACTGCTGCCAGTTCAGTTTTATTGTAAAAAAGAACAGGAACGGACGTATTGAATGGCATTGCCTGCAGTTTACCTTTCTCACTATAAAACGTAAGTACAGAAGGCAGGAAATATTGCTGGGGGAAATCAATCTGCTGTTCCCGCATTAATTCATCCACGGGTTTGTGAATGCCGGCCGGCGATAACATGGTAGCGGTGCCCACTTCAAATACCTGAACAATCGCAGGCGGTTTCCGGGCACGAAATGCAGCAGCAAAACTGGTCAGCGAATCGGTGTACTCACCTTTGTAAACCGGCTTGATTCGATAATCAGCCTGACTCTGATTAAATGCTTGCACGAGGCTTTCGACTTCGTCGCCAAGATGGCCAGCCATCGAATGCCAAAAAACAATTTCAACAGGCGAAGCCCATACACTCCAGCTCAGTAAATAAAGTGAAAGCAAGCTTAACAGCGTTTTCATGATAGTAAATCAGGGTAGTCGCTGAACACCGCATCAACCCCCCATTCGATTAATTTTTTAGCCTGACGCTTCCAATTGACGGTGTACACATACAATTGATAGCCCTGGTCTTTAATTTCCTTAACACGCTCTGCAGTCAATGCTCTCCTATTGATATGAATGGAAAAACACTGAAGCTCTTTAGCTTTTTTGAGCCAGTCTTTTTCCCAGCGATCAAGGAGCAAACCCAAGGGTAACTCTGGAGATAAACTGCGGCACAAGGAAAGGACATTGTAATCAAAACTGGATACCAGAGGCATTTCTCTTGACTGAGGCCAAAAACGATTAATATAAGACAAAACTGTAATTGCGGTTTGTTCTGCAGTGCCAGGATAGGGCTTTATTTCAACATTGGCAGTCACATTTGAAAATACCAGCCATTTAATCAAATCACGAAAATGCAGAACCTTTTCAGATTTATACTGTTTTGAAAACCAGCTGCCGGCATCCAGGTTTTTTACATAGTCAGCATTGACCAGTCCCAACTCACCCTGTCCATTGGTGGTTCTTTTAAGATTTTCGTCATGAAAAACATAGGGCTCACCATCAGCAGTCAGCATGATATCGAATTCAACGGCAGTACACCCCAGAGCCAGCGCTTTGTCAAAAGAGGCCTGGGTATTTTCCGGGGCATAACCGGCAGCCCCGCGATGGCCAATCACATGATTATGGATTTGAAGCGGCATTGCACACCTTTACCGGTCTGTTAGATCCTGCTTCAACCACAGCACTCATAATCAATTCATTGCTAACAGTCAGAGGGGCTGCGGCTGCGCCCATAACCATGGTATTCATTTCCTTGGCCTGATAGGCTCTTGGCTGAACAGGCACTGGATTATCGCCCTCAACAACATATAAATTATTTACCGTATATTGCTGGGATGTATAAACTTTATTCATTCTACCCAGCTCATCATTTACTAACTGATAAAGTTTATCCCTTAATTGGGATTTGACAGTTTGTACTTCTTCAAGGCTCGGGGTGAAATCAACGCCATTAATAGTATAAGTCGCTCCCGGTTTGCTTACATCTTTCGCTAATTGATAAATATCCGTCAAATTAGTCTGAGGCACTCTGACTTGAGCTGCTACAAACAACTTTTCCAGCCCAGAACTATCCTGTGAGCGATCAAATTGGGTAAGATGCCAGTCGCCTGCTGCTATTTTGCTTAAATTAGACATAATATCTGCGCGGGCTTTCACCAGATCAGCGTTGTTTAAAGTGGCGTTGACATTGACAGTCAATAATGCAGATTGGGTAGTAACCCATTGCTTGGCAGACACCTGAAAAACAACTTTATCAAGCGGCGCTTGCTCCTGGCAGCCGCAGGCAAGAGCAGCATGATTCAATAATGAAAAAGCGAGTATCCCGACAATTTTTTTCATATAACTCTCCAAAGTATTTTTCTGTCTCGAGCCAGAAAATTCAATACACTCAAACCGACCTAGTGTATACCAAGTTCCAGGGTTCTGTGAACGAGTTATTGTATTTACAGAAGCCGACGATACAAACTGATTTGTACTTTTCATTGATTTAGTTCTCGAATGGGTCTATAACATGTGCACGTGATTTTTCTTGGAGCCCTTAGATGATGTCTGTTGAAACAATAAGAAAAAATGATCCTGTCTCCCCCATTCATGACGATTTTTTGGAGTACGCATTAGGACATGGATTTGGAGAGGTGCATTTTAAGGTTGACTCCGCAACCGGGATGAAAGCAATGGTGGCTATACATAACACCAAGCTTGGCCCGGCTTTGGGTGGTTGCCGTTTTATTGAATACCCGAATACACAAAGCGCAATTTATGATGCCATGCGTCTTGCCCGGGGAATGAGCTACAAAGCCGCCTCTGTCAATTTACCGCTCGGAGGAGGCAAAGCCGTTATTATTAAACCAGCCGGGAATTATGATCGGGATGCCTATCTCCATTCCTTTGGCGAATTCGTTAATGATTTGGGCGGACGCTATATTACAGCCCTGGATAGCGGTACAGAATTGCGCGATATGGATATCATTGCCCAGCACACAAGGCATGTAGCCAGTTTATCCAGCCATAATGGGGATCCTTCACCGTCTACTGCAAAAGGCGTGCTCAGAGGTATTCAGGCTGCGGTGGAATTTAAACTGGGTAAAGGTAGTTTAGCGGGTCTGCATGTAGCCGTTCAGGGTTTGGGACATGTTGGATTCTTACTAGCCAGGCATCTTCATGAACAAGGTGCGATTCTTAGTGTTTCTGATGTGAATCATGAAGTCGTTGAGCGAGCGGTCAAAGAATTTGGCGCCACAGCAGTTCCAACGGATATTATTCATAAACTTCCCTGCGATGTATTTGCCCCTTGCGCCCTTGGTGCAGTGATTAATGATATGAGCATTGGACAATTACAAACAACAATTATTGCCGGTGCAGCTAACAACCAGCTCGCTCATAGCTATCATGGTCAATTGCTGCATGAAAAAGGTATTCTTTATGCTGCTGATTATGTAATCAATGCGGGCGGCCTGATTTTCGCGGCCAGTAAATACCTCCATACACCCGAAGAGCAGGTCAATCAGCAAATCGACAGCATCCGCAGCCATCTGCTTGAAATTTTCTCCCGCTCACAAAGAGAAAACCAGCCAACCAGTGTGATTGCCGATACGATGGCTCAGGAAAAATTGGCATAATATCCTTCTTCGCAGTTTAATCAGAAAAGGGTAATGAATGAAACAATTAAATCTCACCCCTGAGCTGTACGACTATATGTTGTCAGTTTCGCTTCGTGAACATCCCGCATTGAAAGCCTTGCGGGATGAAACCTCGACCATGATGCTTGCTGCTATGCAAGTGGCTCCTGAGCAAGCGCAATTCATGCAGTTTTTACTAAAAATGCTGGGCGCGACCAAGGTGCTGGAAGTGGGTACTTTCACCGGCTACAGCGCTTTGGCAATGGCTTTGGCTTTACCGGAGTATGGAAAAGTTATCACCTGCGACATTAGCAGGGAATGGACCGATAAAGCACATCCATTCTGGGAAGCATCAGGGCAGGCAGATAAAATTGATTTACGCTTAGGCCCTGCAGTTAATACGCTGCAGGCTTTGCTTGATGATGGGTATCAACGCGAATTTGATTTTATTTTTATTGATGCCGATAAAACCAATTATGTTAACTACTATGAAATGGCTTTAAAACTTGTCAAAACAAATGGGATTATTGCAATCGACAACGTTTTTTGGGATGGTAAAGTCATTGACAGTTCGGAAACCGGGGGGCAAACCCGGGAAATAAGACGTCTCAATGAATTGCTTAGACAGGATGAGCGGGTAGATACCAGCCTGTTGGCAATAGCTGACGGTCTGTTTCTAGTTAAACTGAAACCTGAATTTGCAGAATCATAAGAGAAGACCGGGGTCTGCTAACTTTTTTCCACTGCTCTCACAGACCCTTATATGTGCGCAACCAATTAACAAGGAGTTTAATATGCATCATAAGCATTTAGAGCACAATCCCTGCGGTTTGGATGGTTTCGCTTTTCTGGAATTTTCTGCGGAAAATCCCAGCCAGCTACATAAACAGTTCGAGCAAATGGGATTTACAGCAATTGCTACCCATAAAACTGAGGATATTACCCTTTATCAGCAGGGACAAATTCAATTTATTGTTAATGCTGCGAAAAACTGTCAGGCGGAAGAGCATGCTAGAACTCATGGCGCTGGCGCCTGTGCAATGGGCTTTCGGGTTAATGATGCTAAAAAAGCATACGCCTATGCATTACAGCATGGTGCCACTGCATTTCAGGATTGTAAGCATGCCGATCATGGCTTATTAGGCATTCAGGCAATTGGCGGTAGTGTGATTTACTTTGTTGATGACAGTCAAAAACCCTACACCGATCATTGGAACATCATCAAAGTAGAGGATGCTGAGGGAACAGGTTTAACCTTTATAGATCATTTAACCCATAATGTTTACCGCGGTAATATGGATAAATGGGCGCAGTTTTATGAAGAAATATTTAATTTTTCTCAAATTCGTTTTTTCAATATCAAAGGGCAAATGACTGGCCTAATCAGCCGGGCATTGGGCAGTCCCTGCGGCAAAATCAAGATTCCGCTTAACGAATCCAAAGATGATCAATCACAAATCGAAGAGTTTCTGCATGAATATCGGGGCGAAGGCATTCAGCATATTGCTTTAAATACCAACGATATCTGCCACACCGTGCAGGCCTTGCGCCAACATCAGGTGCAGTTTTTGGATGTTCCTGATACTTACTATGAGATGATAGATAGCAGAATACCCTGGCATCGTGAACCTATTGCCAAATTAAAAGAACAAAAAATTCTGATTGATGGTGAAAGGGAAGAAAGCGGCGGCCTGCTGCTGCAGATTTTTACCGAGAACGTCTTTGGACCGGTATTTTTTGAAATCATCCAGCGTAAGGGCAATGAAGGCTTTGGTGAAGGGAACTTCCAGGCTTTATTTGAAGCGATTGAACGCGATCAGATACGCCGCGGTACTTTATCTGCTTCTTAATTAAAATGTTAACATGCGTGAAGGAAAGCCCTTATGAAGTTAGCCAGCCTCAAATCGGATTCCAGGGACGGTATTCTCTGTGTGGTTAATCAGCACGGAACCCAGGCAGTGCAGGTAAGTACTATTGCATCAACCCTGCAATATGCACTGGAGCGATGGACCCAGGTGGAAGAGCCTCTCAGAGAAGTGTACCAGCTGCTTAATGAAGACAAGCTGGCAGACGCTTTTCCTCTTGACCCCCGCAATCTACACTCCCCTCTTCCCAGGGCTTTTCAATGGGCAGATGGCAGCGCTTATGTAAATCATGTGGAATTAGTCAGAAAAGCGCGTGGTGCCGAGCTTCCTGCCAACTTCTGGACAGATCCACTCATGTATCAGGGAGGCTCTGATGCCTTTCTTGGCCCAAGAGATCCTATCCCAGTACGTGATGAAGCCTATGGCATTGATTTTGAGGCGGAAGTCGCAGTTATCACAGACGATGTTCCTATGGGTATTACACCCGAAGCAGCGATAAAGCATATTAAACTGCTTATGCTGGTCAATGATGTCTCTTTGAGAAATCTGATACCGGATGAAATTGCAAAAAGCTTTGGTTTTTTTCAATCCAAACCTGCCAGCAGTTTTTCGCCATTTGCAGTCACTCCTGATGAATTAGGTCAGTACTGGGATGGTAATCGCCTGCATTTGCCGCTTATAAGTCACCTTAACGGCCTGCTTTTTGGACAACCCGATGC
Source organism: Legionella birminghamensis (assembly GCF_900452515.1). Lineage (NCBI taxonomy): Bacteria > Pseudomonadati > Pseudomonadota > Gammaproteobacteria > Legionellales > Legionellaceae > Legionella > Legionella birminghamensis. Next base: position 1,160,047 of record NZ_UGNW01000001.1, on the reverse strand, counting down.
AGGAACAGATATGACCTTTTCTTTCCCTCAACTTATCGCCCATGCAGCGAAAACAAGGCATCTCGCGGCAGGAACGATTATTGGTTCAGGAACCGTATCAAATACCGATCGAAGCAAGGGCTCATCCTGTATTGCTGAGCGCCGCATGCTCGAAGTACTGGAACAGGGGAAACCATCAACCCCTTTTATGCGCTTTGGTGACCGGATTCGAATTGAAATGCTCGATGACCGGCAACAATCTATCTTCGGCGCAATCGACCAGGTTGTTCAAGCTTATCCATTGAAAGGTGAACTGTGAAACTTTATGATTACTATCGCTCAACAGCAAGTTATCGGGTCAGAATCGCACTAAATATCAAAAACATAAGTTATGAAAGAATAGCGGTACATTTAGTCAATAATGGCGGTGAGCATCATCATCCAGATTATTTAAATCTTAATCCTCAAGGTCTGGTTCCAACCCTGGATGAGCATGGACATATTGTCACGCAGTCACTAGCGATTATTGAGTACCTGGATGAAATATCCCCTACTCCGCCGCTTCTTCCAGCAACGCCTTTTGGACGGGCGCAGGTAAGAAGCCTGGCTTTACTGATTGCCTGTGATATGCATCCACTAAACAACCTGCGCGTGCTAAACCAGTTACGCAGTCAGTTTGGCGCCGATGAAGCCCAAATCCACGAATGGTATCACCGTTGGTTAAAAGAAGGCTTTGATGCGTTTGAGAGACGGCTGTCGGCCATACCTCATAAACACCACTACTGTTATGGCAACGAAGTGAGTCTGGCAGATATATGTCTGATCCCGCAAGTGTATAACGCCAAACGATTTGGTTTTCCGATGGATGAATATCCGCTAATTAATGAGATAGAGGCTTATTGCCTTGGTTTAGCTGCTTTTAAAAATGCAGCACCAGAGGGTTGACCTTGTGAAACAGCCCGATTTCATGCAATCGGGCTAGAATGCAGTCGTCATTACCAATTCATAATATGAAAGTTACCATTGAACGCCTGGAATCCATGGGAAATCAGGAAAACCCCAAGAATGCCGACCAGCGCCATAATCACATAATAGGATCCACCAGAATAAACCCTTTGCGCTATCCCCAGCATGCTTTCAGGAAATGCCAGCCATAGAATGGATTTAACGACAATGAGCCAGGCGATCACAGTGACCAGCAGCTCATAATCCCATTCCCAGATATTATGAATAACAACCATTATCAAACCAAAGACCAGCGAGAAAGAAGCCCCAACCAATATCCATCCGCTATTGGTTCCTACCCTTTTCATCAATTCCTGATAATACGGCCCCCTGGCAATCAAGATCAGCGCAACAATTAATAAATATAGCCCAAGAACTTGCTCAATTAACAGCGTATGGAATGGTACAGTAATCATAGTTTAGCTCCCTTATTCTATTATTACTAAGTGTAGTATAGATTGGAGAGCCATTGATAAATAAAATTAAATTTTATAGGAAGTTTCCAGTTTAGAACCATGCCTTGACGATAGGGACAGTATCTACCTTGCCATTCTGCTCATGCATCAGCATGCTCCATTCGGCTTTACAACGCTGCAGGTGCCCCATCAAAATTCCCTGATGTTCACATTGATAATGAACGGGCATTCCATCATACATACTACCCTCATCGACCGCCAGACATTTTTCGCCGCTTGCTAATTCCACTACCCAGGGATACGTTCTGGAGATGTCCAAAGCAGCCTGAGCCGACTCATTAACTGCATTTCTTAGCTTAATTTCGACCGATTGTTTGCTCCAGGGGCTGCCTGGACAAAATGCCGATGATTTTTTTCCAAAGGGCTTTATAAAGCAAGGATCAAAAATCTTCCCCTCTGCAGCACAGCGCCAGGCATCCTCGCGTTTTATCTTCTGGGATTGCTGCCAGCATTCGCCTTCATAACTTGATACTACTGTCGCTGCAGGAACACCTTCTATTCCTTCAAATGGATGATAAAATTCCAGTTCAGTATCCTTTGCAGTGGCTGTAATTGCGTTTATGAATATAAAAAACATCATCCCGAAGCGCAACATGGATTCCCCCGTCTGTTTTATTTGGTATATTATTCTGTTTTTACCATAGACAATTTACGATACTGTATTTATATATGTCTATTATTTGCTTTCGGAGTACATCATGACAGAGGTTTATACGATAAAACAATGCCTTGACGGTGAAATTAGTGTCGATGAGACAGTTTGCGTGCGGGGCTGGGTAAAAACACGCAGAGATTCCAAAGCGGGCCTCTCATTTATCAGTGTGCATGATGGCTCTTGCTTTGCCCCGATCCAGCTGGTTGCTTCAGAAAGCTTGGCCAATTACCAAACTGAAATTTTAAAATTGACAGCCGGATGTGCCATTATCGCAACTGGCAAACTGGTCACCTCACAAGGAAAAGGGCAATCCTTTGAGATCCAGGTTGAAAATCTTGAAGTAGCAGGTTGGGTTGAAAACCCTGAAAGCTATCCTATCCAGGCGAAAAGGCACACGCTTGAGTTTTTACGTGAAGTAGCCCATCTTCGTCCCCGCACCAATACAATCGGCGCAGTAACCCGTATACGTCATTGCCTGGCTCAAGCTGTCCATCGATTTTTCCATGAGCGCGGTTATTTCTGGATTCACACCCCCATCATCACCGCCAGCGACTGCGAAGGCGCAGGTGAAATGTTTAGAGTCAGTACCCTGGATCTCACCAATTTGCCGCGAAACCAGGACGGAAAAATTGATTTTTCCAAAGACTTTTTCGGGCGAGAAGCATTTCTGACCGTTTCAGGCCAGCTTAACGTAGAGGCCTATTGTCTGGCGATGTCGAAGGTCTACACCTTTGGCCCGACATTCCGAGCTGAAAACTCAAACACCAGCCGCCATCTGGCAGAGTTCTGGATGATTGAGCCAGAGATTGCATTTGCCGGCTTAAGTGATATCGCTGCATTAAGCCAGGAAATGCTACGTTATCTTTGTAAAGTGGTTCTTGATGAACGCGCTGACGATATGGAATTCTTCAACCAGTTTGTAGCGCCTGGCTGTATCGAACGTCTGGAAAATATTGCAGAGTCTGAGTTTGAAATAATGTCTTATACTGACGCCATTAGCGCATTGCAGAAAGCAGACAAATCTTTTGACTACCCTGTTTCCTGGGGGCTGGACTTACAATCAGAGCACGAACGTTATATTGCGGAAGAGCTCTGCAAGAAACCAGTGATTCTTACTGATTATCCCAAAGAGATTAAAGGCTTTTACATGCGACTTAATGATGACGGCCGAACAGTCGCAGCCATGGATGTTCTTGCACCAGGCATTGGTGAAATCATCGGCGGCAGCCAGCGTGAAGAGCGCCTGGAGGTACTGGATCAGCGCATGGATGAATGCGGGCTGAATAAAGAGGATTATAACTGGTATCGCGACTTGCGCCGTTACGGCACAGTGCCCCACGCGGGCTATGGCCTTGGATTCGAACGCTTAATCAGTTATGTGACTGGGGTCGGCAACGTTAGAGACGTTATTCCATTCCCACGTACGCCTGGTAATGCGAATTATTAATTTCCTCGCCCGAATCTCCGCGGTCGACGCCGAATCCCGGCGATACCAACCCGAATCCCGGCGACACCAACCCGAATCCCGGCGACACCAACCCGAATCCCGGCGACACCAACCGAATCCCCGCGGCTTCGACCGCGGGGACCATCTCTGTTGGTAGAAAATGCTCCTCTGATGAGTTTTCAATGTCGCCGACCAATAGAGGCTGAAAAGGCAGTCAACAGAATGTCTTTCAAAAATTATTCTTAATCGGCAAAACTGATACCCTAAATAGCTTCGTGTGGGCCCCGCGGTCGAAGCCGCGGGGATTCATTGGTCGCAGCCGCGAGGATTCATTAGTCTTAGCCGCGGGGATTCATTGGTCGCAGCCGCGGGGATTCGATGGTCTTCGTTGCGGGAGTCGAATAGCTGTGATGTCGCGGTTCTAAGCGATTAAGCCAACACCCCATCCTGGATTGTCTTCACCCTATTCATTCTGGAGGCCAGCTGCTGATCATGGGTCACAATCACCAGCGCAGTATTTAATGACTGATTAAGTTCAAGCATCAGTTCAAATATTCTTGTGGCTGTCTCCTGATCCAGATTACCTGTAGGCTCATCCGCCAGTACAAAACGTGGCTTATGCACAAGTGCTCTGGCGATCGCGACACGCTGCCGCTCACCGCCAGAAAGCTGTGAGGGCTTATGCGTTAGTCGATGCTGCAAGCCCACTTTTTCAAGCATGGAATGAGCCAGAGACTCTGCTTCAGCAACTGATTTATCCCCAAGCAGGAGCGTCATAGCAACATTCTCCAATGCAGTAAACTCGGGCAATAAATGGTGAAACTGATAGACAAATCCCAGATTTTGATTGCGTAAGCGGCAACGCTGCTTCTCAGAAAGGCTTTGCCAGTTTTGTCGATCAATCATCACATCCCCTCCGCTTGGCTTGTCCAAGCCTCCCAGCAAATGGAGCAATGTACTTTTTCCTGAGCCAGATGGGCCAATAATAGCCAGGCTTTCTCCCTGTTCCACACTCAAATTCACACCCTTCAACACATCAACCGTTGAAGTACCGTCATGATAGGATTTGCTTAAATTAGTGCAGGATAAACTGGTCTTACTCATAATGAAGTGCCTCCGCAATCACTGTTTTTGAAGCGCGCCAGGCAGGATAAATAGTAGCCAGAAAACTCATTGTCAAAGCAGCAGCGCAAATTTTAACTAAATCACTTAGCATAATTTTCGAAGGAAGGTAATCCACAAAATAGATGCTGGAAGACAGAACACGGGTATCGAAAAAGGCCTGCAGCCAGTTCACAATCGCCGTGGCATTGCTTGCAAGAATAATACCGCCTACAAGTCCTATCAAAGTTCCAATCACACCCACAAGCATTCCCTGAACAATAAATGTCCATAGAATAATACCGGGCGTAGCCCCGATGGTTCTCAGGATGGCAATTTCTGATTGTTTATCGTTCACAACCATCACCAGTGAAGAGACCAGATTAAATGCCGCCACGCCGATAATCAGTAAAAGGATAAGGAACATCATTGTCTTTTCCATTTTAACTGCATCAAAAAAGGCACCAAACTGGTCAGTCCAATTGCCGACCTGATACTCTTCCCCAAGTTTTGCAGCGATTACTTCTGACAGTTTAGGCGCATTATAAATATTATTGATTTTCATCTTAAGCCCGGTAACATCATTACCAAGCTGCATGAGTTTTTGCGCATCATTCAAGTTGATAAATGCCAGTTTACTATCAAAATTAAAGCCATTTCCCGCCGAAAATACCCCTGCTACAGTGAAACGCTTGAAACGCGGCACCATTCCCGCCGGGGTTACTGTGGCTTGTGGAATCATAATCGTAACTTTATCCCCGATCATTACCCCGAGACTATCGGCCAAACCCCGTCCAAGAATAATGCCAAAATTTTTTAGATTTTTCATATCGCCAATCAGCATTTTTTCTTTGATATGGCTGACTTTTTCCTCCAGCTCCGGATCGACACCGGTTAAAATAATCGGTAACACCTGGCCTTCATTCGTTAATAAGCCCTGCCCTCCCACAAATGGAACGACAGCTTTAATGCCTGGAATTTGGGTTAACTCTTTTTCCAAAGAGGGCCAGTCGCTGATTTTCCCATCTCGTCCGGTGACGGTAATTTCAGGAGCCATGCCAAAAAAACGCCGATGAATTTCAACATCAAAACCATTCATCACCGATAGCACAGTAATCAGAACCATGACTCCCAGACCAATACCCAGCATGGAGCTTAGGGAGATGAATGATACAAAGTGATTCTTTTTCTTGGCACGCGTATAACGTAATCCGATATAAAGCGCTAGGGGTTTGAACATAGGTAGTTTTCTTTATAAAAAGAAACATTGTAGTTAAAATTTGGCTGCCAAGATAGCCTCAGGATCTTCCTGGTCCTGAAATTATATTTTTGAATGACTCCTTGATGGTTTTTGTATGTTCACTATTTGAACTCCCCAGACTAAACGCCGGTGCTTTTAGCCTGACTATCTGCAACTTTGTATCAAAGGTTGAAGCCGCGATAATCTCCATTTGCTCCCGTTGTCTAACCGACATGAATGTTTCAGATTCCTCGCGGACAGCTTTCTTCATGATTTCAATGGCAGGAAGATCATAAGCATTGGATAAACCCAGTCCCATGCAAAGATAAGCATTATTTATCGCGTCATCAGAACTATCAAGGCATAATTGGGCTAAATGCAGTTGCTCCCAAAGACTTTGATAAGCGGCCATGATCTGCGCTGCACTTCCTTGCTTTTCTATCAGTTTGCGTGCAAAAAAGTGAAATCCACTCGCTAATAATAAAGCCCCTGGGGTTCTATGTTTAAGCAAAACCGGCTTCCAATTGATTAAAACCTTGCCAACATTATCTACTAAATCCTGAACACTTGACTTTTCATTACTCACTTCCACTTGCAATTTAGTCAAAGCAATACGAAATGCCTGAATCGAACCATATTGCATCGCCAATTTTAAATATTTAAGAAAAGCTTCTTCATATTTAGGCAATGACTTTTGCTGATATTGTTTTTTAAAACTCATGGCGGAGTAATATAATCCAAAACCCAGAACCAGCTCCCGATCTGAAAAGCCAATTTGCTTTTTCAGTTTAAAGTCGGGTGAGTCGGCCAGGCTTATCTTTTCTCTATGCGCACGCCATAAGCGATCAAAGATGGGCATGTCCAAAACATTTTTTTGGGTTTGGCTATGCGTATAGAAGAGGGCAAGATCATGAAATTGCCAGTCAGACAACTCCGAAATAATTTCATCCACCGGTACTTTTGGCTGTTTTAGCAACTCACGTATTTGGGCTTGACTCTGCGGCATGATTGCTCGTTTTCATAACTATTTGTATACAGTGTAGAACTTTTTTGTATTTATGGCACACGCCTTGAATTTCACCGACTATATTTAAATTAAGAAATCTTAGAGGAAACTTGTGTGTTATGGACCCTACACAAAAAAATCGCATAATGATCCGCTTCTTAAAAGAAATCAGCGTGAATAAAGGGATTGACATTTCCGCTGAACAATTAGCGCCGTACCGAGATCTTGATACAGCCCTTGAATCCATTGAAGCTCATGGCGTGGGCGTAATCGATTATACCACCGTCGAAAATTCCGCCGGCCAGTGGGGACGCCTCAAAGACATTCTGCTTAAAAATGTAAAATTTGCCGATGGAAGCCCGCCAAGACCTGCCGGCTATAATGCTGGCGGACTACGCAGGCGAATTGAATTCTGGCGCAGGGACGACCGGCTAAGCGCCCTGCCGCAGAACGATTACTATAATCGCAATACCGTGGCTACGCCAGACACCCTGGAGTTAACCCAATTAAAAGCAGCTGCCCGGGCAAAGCTAGAGCCCATCATCAAGCAGTTTCTTCACCGGGACCACCCTTTTAGAGCGGCTAATGATGCCCATGTAAAATCCGTCATTGCCCAATTAGAAAAACGGATGAAAACGCAGACAGCAGGTTCTCCTGAGAACAATAAAGACAAAGAGCGCCTGGACATGATGAGAGATCTCGACAAGATAAACAACCTGAAATTAATCAGGGTTCCAGATGAAGTCGGAGGTTCGGCAACTTACTGTGAACTGGCGGAAAGTGCTGGCGGGGTCACTGAAAAAGTATCCCTGGTCAGTCTGGCCACTGTCAGACAGCAATTGGGTAATTTAAGGGATGGAAACCCAGTAAACCGCGCAACTTACACAGCAGCCAGAGGGAATTTTAAATTGGGTACTGAGGCAATTATCAAACTGCCTAAGCATGGAGAAATTGCAGAAGTTCAACGGGAGGCAATGGCTTTAAACGTATCCCGGATGCTCGGACTGGATACAACCCGCGCCACCACGATGACGCATAATGGCCAACCTGCTCTGTTTGTGCCATTTGACAATATTAGATTACTTAAAGATTTCGCTAAAGGAAAAACGTTTTCCTCTTTCGGGTCGAGTAAAACCTACGAGCATTATTCAACACTTAATCCAGTGGGCGCTGGTCTGCAACCCAATGAATATATAGACGATTTTGGCCCTTCTCTCGGTCTTTTCTATTTATGCAGCGATACAGACGCGATAGGCGGATATAATCAGAATAAAGCATTGCGCAATGCGCGAAGTCTTTTTGTGTTTGACCAGGTTATTATGAGCAAAGACAAGCTGGGACTGGACTCAAGGCTCAGCATGCAACCGATTGAAACCCTTGTCAAACACACGAGGCATGGACAGGGAAGAAATCGAACACTCATAGAGGACTCCTCCTTTAATGCAAAATTTGACAGTCTCGAACAACTGAAAAACCAGAGCGCCTTACTGCTGCAATATGCCGATCGTGTTGCCTGGCAACACAGCATCAGGGAGCAACAGTTGAACCGGCTTTTGCAACGTCGCGATCTGACAACAATCCAGCGCAAGACAGCTGAAAAAGAATTAAAAGATGTGACAGCCCTCAAAAAGGATGCAAACGAATTGCGTACTGTCATGTCAGAACGGATTAGAAAAATTGACAGTGTTCTTCCCCGGCATAATCCGGCACACATTAGCCGCCCAGAGCTTAGACAAGGGTTGATCCTTGAGAAACTCCTTCATAACCCGGTGCTGTTTACTTCACAGGGAAGACCTTATAAACACCCCTGGACAACCAGGCAAAATAACCCGGTTAAAACCATCGAAGCCATAGACGGGGGCAGAGTAATGCTCACCTTTGGAAAGGACTTGTCTCCTGATATGGTCAACTTTCTCCAGCGTCAGGGAGCGGGTGCCTCTTTAGCTTTACGTGGAAATCGTCAGCTGGTTATCAGCAGGGCCGATTTAGCCAATCTTAATGAAAAAATGCTGCATCCGGAGGCGCAGGCTGCTTATGCACATGATAAAAACTATCTGGATATTCGCGACTTACGCGCTATTAGTCCAGCCTATGAGGATGGTAATAAAGAAACAATATTGACCAGCGTGACCAATTACCATCGTATTATGGCCAGCCACATACCTGCCGATCAGAAGATTCAAGCCATGCAAGCCTCCCAGAGAGAGATTCAGGATGCGATTAATGGTACTGAGAATAAAGGCTTTGGCATGCATGTAATGAAAAAGCTGCAGTTTGATATGCAGCAGAAATTGCAGGGGATGATTCCACCCCTGGACAGACCCGGTAATCTCAATGCTGCCTTTAATGCAGCAGTCAGACTGGATCGTGTCAGTGAATTTAATAAAGTGCTGCAGGAAGCAATTCTTAAAAACAGAGTGAACTCCGCGGCATTTATAAGTTATCTGACTGACTGTGTGCAGGCTGCGGGTCTTGCCACAAATCATACCGAAGCAGTTGCACGAAGCCAGGAAATCAGTGATCGCTCAGCTGCTGCCCTGCTTCAGTTCAGCCAACCCTTACCTGCACCGGTAATGCCGGTGGTTCCCGTAGTTGATGTGCTCAGTGATGACGATGAAGACCTGGAGGTGCTGCCCGTTAGCCTAGTAGAAGTTTTGAGGGAAGATCAACAAGTACAGCGAGAGCTTGTGAGTGATGCAAGAGCGCCGACAATGATCATTCAACCAACCGATGGTACATTAAATGATAAACCCGAGGATCCTACAATTGAAGTTTCTGTTTAACTATGTCTGTGCTTAACTTAAAATGGATTTGGAGTAATTATGCCCGTACATGAACGAAGACAACATTTCAGAATTGATGATCAGGTCTATTTTGATTACAAGATTCTTCAGCCGGGAAGCCTTGTTTCTGATAAATCCCTGACTGAAGAGTTACTGGGGCAAAATGGCCAGCGTTTTCTGGAGACTACTCAATACTTTCAGACAATCGACTATGAATTAGCCGAACTGACGCAGTCATTAGCGCTGAAAGAACCAGCACTAACCCACTATCTCAATTTACTAAACGCCAAAATTGATTATCTTGCCCGCCATTTACTTATGGGCGATAAAATTCATTTGCGTAAAGTGAATATCAGCTTGGGCGGCATGGCATTCAAAACAAAAGAACGGATTAAGGAGAAGACCCTTTTAAAGCTGGTAATTTATACTAAACCCAAGATGGTACCTATCGTAGTGGATGCCATCTGTGTGTACAGCCAATATTTAAGCGACGATTTGTATCGAACTGCAGTCCAGTTTGATACGCTTTCGCCAGATCAGGAACAATTGCTTTCACAGCATATTATGCTGGCCCAGGTAAAATGCCGTGCTGATTGAGCGTGATATTGTTACACTGACACGGGTTCGCTGACAGATATTGTACGATAACAGAGGGCCGCTTTGAGAAAAAAATGGCCTTTGTTGTCAATAAAATTTCTTGTCAGGTATTTATAAAACTTGTAAATCTGGAATTTTGCTAATGACTCACCAAGTGTATTGTTTAAAACTAAAAAAGGAGGCCGAAGGCCTGGACAGAAAACCATTTCCCGGCACACTGGGCGAAAAAATATTCAATAATATTTGCAAACAGGCATGGAACATGTGGCTTGCCCATCAGACCATGCTAATTAATGAATACCGATTGAGTTTAATTGATCCCAAGGCGCGGGAATTTTTAACGCATGAAATGGACAAGTTTTTATTTGGGGAAGGATCGGAAAAACCGGCAGGTTATACTCCAGAAGAGAATGAATAATATGTTTCATGAGCTGTTACAGATTAACCCGGAGGTGGCTGAGGCCATTATTACTAATGAACCGGTGGTTGTGTTGGAATCGACATTAATTTCACACGGCATGCCCTATCCTGAAAATCTGGAAACAGCGCGAATCATTGAAGAGACCATTCGCTCGCTTGGCGCCATTCCGGCCACCATTGCCCTGCATGGGGGCCGCATTCATATTGGTACCAGCGATTCGCTCATGGAGGAACTTGCGCACTCGCCGCAGACAATGAAGGCGTCAAGAAGTGATATTGCCTTAGTCCTCAGTAAAAAACTGACTGCCAGCACCACAGTGGCTGCCACAATGTTTTGTGCCCATCTCGCTGGTTTATCCATCTTTGTAACCGGAGGGATTGGCGGGGTACATCAACATGTTATTGAGAATTTTGATATCTCCGCCGATCTTATTGAATTGTCTACAACCCCGGTTACGGTGGTCTGCTCAGGAGCCAAATCGATACTCGACTTACCCAAAACACTGGAAAAGCTGGAAAGCTATGGGGTTCCGGTTGTAGGTTACCGTACCAATGAATTCCCCGCTTTCTATAGCCACTCCAGCGGCCTTCCCCTGGTTCACCGCCTGGATGAACCACAGGAAATTGCTGACTTGCTTCATTATCAGCACCAGTTAGGAATGAGAAACGGCGTGGTTGTAGCCAACCCCATTCCCAGAGTAGCGGAAATTCCTGAGGCACAGATCAAACCAGTCATTGAACAGGCAAGAGAAGAAGCCAAAGGATTGCAAGGAAAATCCATTACTCCCTTCCTTCTGCAACGAATCAATGAACTAACTGCCGGTGAAAGCCTGCGTGCCAATATAGAACTAATTAGAAATAATGCCCTATTGGGGGCGCAAATTGCTGTTTGTTATTACCAGGCACTAAAACATTTAAGCCGTTAGGCTACTAAATAAAAATCCAACTAGACATCAAATTAATCAACTTAATGAGTATCTTTTCAACAGCTTAAATAATTTTGAAAATTTATAAATAATTCTATTGACTTCAAACCCAACAAGGAGTTTAATAGCAACCTCTTGACGCGGCCAGATAGCTCAGTCGGTAGAGCAGAGGACTGAAAATCCTCGTGTCGGCAGTTCGATTCTGCCTCTGGCCACCATTAGAATCAAAGAGTTACATTAAAATCCAAAAAACCTCGAAATTTTCATGTAGACGCAATGTAGACATTAAAAAATTCTTCTAGAAACTTAGGCATACCTGTTTTAACTATCATTTCAAATATTAACTTTTAGTCTATGCTATAATTATCATGTATTAATGTATGGAAATTATCATGGATACGGATTTTAAAAGTAAATTATTTAAGTTATTTGAATTCCACAGTTGCCTGAGCAATGGTATATGTGATCGCGATGGTTATTACGTTCCCATTGTTGATGCTATAAATAACGATTTTACTACAAACAGAAAACGTTACCGGGAAGGTGACGAGTTTCCTGATCATAACCCATGGATCAGAGTTCCTGAAGAAATTGGTGCATATAGCGAGTAAAGTAACTTTGTTTACAAGCAAGCTATAGAACAGTTGATCGTAAACAGATGCAAAAATGTAAATAGTTACTACGCTATTTGCAGATAGGCTTGGGTATAGGGATTGAGTTTCAAATAAATGTAGGAAATCTCTTATTTGGGTTGATTGTATGGCCAATCTTGAAAATCATTAGGGAGAGGCATATGGTTAATATAAATTCAATCGTAACAAGCATTTGGTGCGGAGCATGGTTTTGGGGGCCAGGCGGAAAGCTCTCAACCTATGAGGGATTTTGCATAAACATGAATTTTAGTCCTCCAGGAAAAACCATCGAGAGGTTCAAGTCCTCTCCCCCGCTTTGTTAACCACTATATCGTTTAATGATAGTTCCAGATTCACATCGTCCGAAGCTATTTCAAATTTCAATTGATTTTATCGATAACCTTAAAAGATAATTTACGAATTCAAATTTGTTATGGAGTTTCTTTTGTCTAAAGAAATAATTATTTATTGCGACGAATCAAATATCTCAGGAAGGTTTTTTTCCCATTTCTATGGCGGTGCTTTAGTCAACTCAAAAGACTTAGAATATGTAAATGAGCGATTAATTCAAAAAAAGATGCAATTAAATCTTCATGGCGAAATTAAATGGTCGAAAATAACTGAAAACTATCTGAATAAGTACATCGAATTTATTAACTTACTTTTTGAGCTTATTGCAAATGGCCATATAAAAATTCGAATAATGTTTACTCAAAACAGACATATTGCACAAAAACTATCAGAATATCATCGAGAGCATGAGTATTTTCTTCTCTATTATCAATTTATAAAACATTCCTTTGGTTTGATGTATTTGAATTTACAACAGCCAATGACACACGTTAGATTATATTTTGACAAAATTCCTGATACTAAAGAAAAAGCAATGATGTTTAAATCGTTCTTACTTAATCTAAATCACAATAAACAAATAAAGAAAAATGGGCTTATATTTACTCCTGAAAATATTACTGATGTTCATTCAGATGATCATGTGATTCTTCAGTCTGTAGACATCATACTTGGGGCTATGCAATTTAGGTTAAACGATCACCATAAGGACAAACCAGAGGGGCAACGAAAAAGAGGTAAACGGACTATTGCTAAGGAAAAGGCTTACAAACACATAAATAGCCACATACGAAAAATTGATCTTGCCCGGAAAAATCAGACACCTTGCTAAGCAACTTTTCTAACTTCATACGAATCTGGTGTTTGATACCCCAGCCTTGAATGAAGCCGTTTTCGATTATAGTAAATTTCAATATATTCGAATATATGATTTTTAGCGGTAGCGCGTGATAAAAATCTCTCCCCATGAATAGCCTCAACTTTGAAACTGTGATTCCAGCTTTCCATTGCAGCGTTGTCATAACAATCGCCGCGTTTGCTCATGCTGCAAACAAGACCATGACTATTCAAAAGTTTTTGATAATCATTCGAACAGTACTGGCTGCCTCGATCCGAATGAATAATCAATCCCCGCGAAGGTTTACGTCTCCATATAGCCATTTGTAATGCATCAATCACCAGTTGTTTGGTCATGCGTTCAGATAGCGCCCATCCAACGACCTTTCGAGAATATAGATCCATCACCACCGCCAGATAAAGCCATCCTTCTTCTGTATGACAGTAGGTGATATCACTGACCCATTTTTCATTTGGGGTATCGGTATTGAAATTTTGTTGTAACAGGTTCGGCGCAACCGGTAATTGGTGATTGCTGTTGGTTGTTGCCTTGAATTTTCTTGAGGCTTTTGCACGCCAACCTTGTTCACGCATTATCCGGGCAACACGTTGTTTGCCGACCCGCTCACCTTCATTGTTTAATCGTTTGGTAATCCGGGGTGCGCCTACTCTGGAGCGTTCCTCATTAAAGATACTCCTTATTCTTTCAGCCAAATCACGATCCCGCTCAGACCATCTTGATGGCTTGCGGCCAGCCCAGGCATAATAACCACTGACTGACACGGACAATACCCGGCACATTAGTTTGATTGAAAAGTGTTTCGATTCTTCCTTTATCATCGCGTACTTCACTCCGTTTCCCTGGCAAAGTACGCCGCCGCCTTTTTTAGAAAGGCATTCTCTTCTGCAAGTCTTGCACATTCTCGCTTTAAACGTGCCAATTCAGCCTGCTGAAGCTTTTGGTGTTCAAGTGTAGTGCCGCCTTGTTGCTTCTTTGATCTCCACGAATACAATATCGCTTCGGATACACCAAGATCTTTCGCCACTTGGGGGACACCGTCCTTCTCCGCTCGCTCTACCGCTTGATCTTTAAACTGTGGACTATATTTATTTCTGCTAATCTTTTGTTCTGTTTTATTATTGTTCATTCTTCACCTCTGTTAAGATTTTACTCTCTTAACAGGGTGTCTAACAAATCAGGGCAAGATCATATTGGTTTAAGCCCTATTTTTCAAATAGTCTCGAAACCTCCAAGCTTGAGAGTAAATATAAAGAAAATGAGTTATTTAACACTATTTCGAAAAAGCATCCCAAGGAATTTAATGACTTCATCAATCAATGTAAAAACTCTATAAATAAAAATGAACCGCCAGGAACAATTAACAGCTACGCCACCTCTTTAATTAGACGTGTTTTGAACAAACACCTTAATACCGCCTCTGATGAAGCCATTGTCAAGTTAATAACTGCCCAGCGTGATATGTATCAAACTCTCCTTAAAAAACATCCTGCAGCCGTTGCAAAATTTGAGCTGAACCAACTGGACGATTCGATATTCGATTTGGAAGATTTATATTCCGGTTTCTTAACTCAGATACAAAAAGTCGAAGCCGAAGTTATCCTCTCAGGAAATACAGCAAAGTCCCCAATTGATACCACACTCGCCAAGAAAAAATTAGCCAGCATTTATTCTAATCTGGAGAAAAAATTTGGCGAACAAAATGTCTTCCTGGCTTTCACCTTTCCCAACTCTCTTCCTCCAGCCACATCTGCAGAAATAATAGTGTCCTATTACCAGGCCTTGCTCGACAGCGGTAAAGAAAATACTGCATTGATTATTAAATATACCATGGCCACCTAAATAAGAAGGCAGTGTAGGTTGGCGCTGAACGGAGTGAAGCCCAACATTCGATTCCTATGCGGGATGTTGGGCTTCTGCTTTGCCAATAGGTTTATTTTTAAAATAAAAGCAAGAAGCATATTATTACAAGCCTCTCAACAAAAACTCACGTGTCAAACGATTAACCAACTTTTAATTACTGGTTCTTTATTAACAGTTTTAGCTCAGTAAGTTGGAATTTTGGTTGAATTAATTTAATATTCGCCATTCGCTATTTTTTTGAAGTAAGCAATGAAAAACATACTCGACGCTATCTACAATGATGATCTGCAAACTCTAAACACACTATCTCCTAATCTGCCAGGTTTGACGGATGTACATTCCCATCAAGATTTTGCAGGTACTTTGTTGATGCATGCAGTGCGAGCAAAGAATATTCATGCTTTACAATTACTATTAAATTTACGCGATAGTGATAATCAAATGCTTATCCCTATTAATAAAATCGTTAATGATAAAACAGCATTAGATTTGATTCTCGATGAAGAGCCATCGGTTGTCGGCAATCATATTAAAAAACTATTAAGAGACCATAAAGCTCAATCATTTGTAGAGTTATCACAAAATACTCATGACACAGTGGTTAATAGAACAGCTCTTGCTGCTGTCAATTTTTTACAAGAAAAATATGAAGTTATTAGTTCTGATTGGGAGCAGGATTTTAACAATTATAAAAAACATTTTTCATCATTAGAATGTCAAACAATTAAAATCGCATTTAAACGAATTCACCAGATAGACACTCAATTTTCGCACTTAGGAAATCGAACCCTTTTAATGGTGATGAACCTGGTTTGGACTGCAATCAATGATAAAAATAGCTTAACCACCGAACAAAAGGAATTACTAGAGAAAACTGCCATCGATAAACAAGATGCGGTATTAGATGAAATAGTTATTAATCGAAAACTATTGTTATTTCGTAACCTCTATGTTCTACAAAACGAATACGGATTTCAGTTAGAAAGTTGTCCTCATGGGCTTGCCAATGGGATTATTTCCTCTCTTAATGGTGTTTATCCAAAAGTACTTGTGTTAGATAAAACTGATCTGGATCAGTTAATTATTAATGACATCAACAGTTGTATCAGAGCTGTATTAAATGAATATTCATTTCAAAAATTATTAACCCTCTATAAAGCAAAATATGAAGATGAAGCTTTAGAAGATTTTTATCTGCAGGTAAAAGAGCGGTTTCGCGCTTTGGTAAAAGAGCAATATTTCTTATCCATTCTGGATGAGATGACGGTGTACAACCCGTTCAAGGATGAATTTGATGTAGTAATTCAGCAATTTTCTTTCCCTAATGAAGAATTTAAAATGCTGGAATATCTATCCTTACTACTCACCAACACCAAGCAAAAAATTGATTTTTTATATCAGAGTGAAGAAGAGCAATTCGATACGCATCTAGAGAAAAGCTTACAGCAGACAGCTAAACTCATGCGCGATAATTTTCAAGATTCACCCTTACTGGCAAATCTCAGCGATGAAGAAATAGAACAAGTTTTCTTAGCAGAAATGCGGCGCCAATCTTATTTAATTGATTATAACGGCAAGGTCAATCCGATCAGCTTGTTTATTGGTATCGCTAAGTATTTAGGGGATTCTCGTTTTTCACAATATTTACCTACAGTAATTAGCTGTCTTGAGTTCATTGGTCCAATGGAATTGTTGACCTGCTTCAAGTCGATTCAATTACCTAGCATTTGTGAACAAATATATAATGCGCTAAAAGATAAACTCACACTGAATCTAAGCCATAAAATTAAAATACTTCCATATATTAAATCTACTGAATTGAGAAATAGTATAATTAATGAACTTATTGAATCAGACATCGATACTATTCAAAAACTTCAAGAATTTTATCTAACTGATTTAGACGATCTATCAGATGAAACGATAAAACTATTACAAAGTCGTTTTATTAAACAATTTACTCAACTCAATTTCCTGGAGTTGTTGGAAAAGTTACCACCCAAGAATCGCATTCGTATTTGTATAAATACTGAAGAAAAATTTATTTATGACTTCCTGGAGAATGAAATTTTATTTTCCGCATTGTTGGAGAAAATTCCACCAAACGATTGGGGTCGTTTTTTCGATCTTTATCATCCATTTTTAATAGGAATTCTAAAGCAGTATCGATTGTTTACTTTAGCGCACATTATAAATGTTATTACCCCTGAGAATTGGGATGAGTTATTAAAGCAATTTAAAGAAAAGTTTAATTATCAGATAACCGACAATACGATCCATTTCTTAACCACTCTAACCTTATTAAGGCCAGAAAGAAGACTTCATTTATGTCGTATTATCCCTGCAGCTGAATTCCAGGAACTTCTCCATAGCCCAATTAATCTTGCGGTATTTTTTTCATTATTTAATGATGATCAGTTTCTTGACACATTAAGCACACTTGATTTAACCATATTGAGAGAGGATTTATCCAAAAATGAAGCCCTATTTATTGTTTTAACTAATTTATCTTTTGAAAAACAAAAAATATTAATCAATCACATTGGATTGGTGGAGCTAAAATCATTTATTTCTTCTATAGAAAAGCTCATCTTATTACACCAACGGATAGATATTTTTTCTAATAATCTATTCAGTTTTGATGAGATTTGCACGCTCATTAAATCAGTTGATGATTACAAAAAAGTGTTTGCCATTATCCCACAGCCCTCTAAAGAAAGTTTTTTCAATCATAACGATAGTTTGAAGGTACTGGGTGCAGATGAAACAGATTATTATCTTGTCCAATCGCAGTTTACTCAAATTGGATTAATTAAACCAAAGTCTTTTATTCAGTATATTAAGCTTATTAATTCAGTAAATATAGAGCAACGCTATGCTTTGTATCAGCAGTTAGGCGGCAAGGGTATGCTGCTTAATCTTGTGCAAAGTCTAGTCGAAGTCGGAACGTTCTTTGCAGCACTTCATGGGCATGGCAGTGAGAGGGTTTATCGAGAGATAGGTGGATTTGAGTATATCACCAGTTTGCCTTATGAGTTTTGTGGTATTTTTTTAGTATTGATAGAACTTTCTTCCGCTGAGCAAAATAAACTGATTCGAATGATTGGGGGAATAAATTCCCTTGAATCATTGGCAAATGCACTGGAGCCGGAAGAGGCACAAAGGCGCTTTCCGCAATTACTAAGTTTGCTCGATGAGTCGCTGTTACTGCAATTATTTGAAGAGAAAGATTTAGATAATGTTTCTAATTTTTATGAGCTTCTGGCATTACCAAGAGTTGTTTTCAATGCCTATATCAAGCATCTTATAAATACCAGAAAAATTGAGCATTCATTTGATTTTAATGCGCCTCTAGACTTAGAAAAATTGTCAAATTATATTGAACAATTTCATCCTGATAGTGAGTATTTTTTACAAAATCGAGGTTATCAGAATATCACTATCTCCGATCTCGAGGAAGTAGAGCTTTTAAAGCGGACAAAGCCTGCCGTGATTAATATTTTAAGGCATACTCTTAATCCATTTTATCTGTTAATGGAACAAACTCAAGCCTCTAGCCGAAAAGATCTATTACTCAATTTCGGCCAAGATTTTGTATCAAGGCACCATCAAAGTGTTACTCATTTTTCGCAAATGTTAATGCTTTTTCCAGAAAATGAAAGAAAGGATATTATTCAGTTTCTTAATTATACAACCCTTGTTGCTTTATTTGAGCCCAATGATTTATTTGAGAAAATAATTACCGAAATGGTTGCTATCTATTCTTGTGCACTAGAGTATGGTTTTAACTATCTATTGAGAAATGGCTTGGTGGCAGTTTTAGGTAAGTTTCCCTATTCCTCTTCTCTAATCTATTCTGAAAAACTCATCAGCGAGATGGTTAAGGATGCAAGAGACTTCTCTGGTACACCTGCATTTGGTTTTCTTTTTATGCTCTTGCAAGCTATACCAAGGGATGACTGGTCTTCGATACTCGCAAATTATGAAGTGGAGGATCTTCAGCAATATTGTAATGAGAAATTTTTTAAACTTGCCTTCGCTTATATGCCCTACCAAGATCAACAATTAATCGATTTGATTGACTCTTTGTTGCAACATCCCAAGCTTACTCCCTTGCGCAATGCCATTGTGAAGGCAGTACTGAGTGAGTTAGTAGCTGTAAAGCTATCGACCTTTGAATATCGCAGGAAATTCCTATCTTTGTTTTCTTCCAACGAACTTACTGAGATTTTGCGAAGAAACTCTCTTTTCCTTGACCCAGAAACATCACCAGTAGTGGCTATTAATATTCAGATGTGGGGTACTATAAAAGGACAAGATGATTCGATGGTGGTCTTCCTAGACTGGTTATTAACCCATTTTAACCAAGATGAATTATCGACATTATTCGCGAATTCTTTAGATTTATCTTATTTATTAATGGCTATACCAAAGTCTTATCAGGTTGCTTTTTTTAGTCATTTGAAATCCATCATTTTATCTACACATCGGGATCTATTGCCAAATCTCTTACGTTTATTGTCAGGTGATTCATTAATATCGATTGTAGAATTAGGAGGTTTCAAGGATCATGTAGCTACTTTTAATGAACTTTGCCAATTAATAAGAACTATCCCGTCTAAAGTACATAACCAATTTATTAATCAGCTTAAATACACAGCTCAAGAGATGGAAGCTGGCAGTCTCTTTTTTTTACATTCCATTATGGAAGGAACGGTTGAAGAGAAAAAATCTGTTTTTCAAAATATTCCTTTTGCGCGAATATTCAACACCCCTTTTCAATTTAATGCAACACGAGAGGTGGTATTTTTAGATAAGGCAATTCGTCCGATAGTATTCAATAGAATACTACAACTCGTTGATAAAAATGATATTCCTTCTCAACAAGATATTCATGTTTTAGCGTTTAGTCTTGGAGACGACTTTCCTAGTTATTTACCGGAGATCACCCGACATTTTGATCATGATATTAAATTTGAACTAGTATTATACACTTTATTTGTCGCTCACAATTCAATTACTCCCCGTAAGCATTTCTGGCCGGCATTGGCAGCAATTTCTCCCAGATATCTATTGTCGCAAATTCAACTAGAGGATTATATCTCAGTTCTAGAATATGAAAGTCGGCGTTTTTTCGAAACTATTTTTAGAGAAGACTCCAACCTGACTTTAGCGCATATTAATCTCTTCTATCGTCAGCTTAAAGACAGTAGATGGCTCAGAACTCCAGATCAAATACCCTATAAAAACATCAATTACAAAGAATCAACTACTGATGATCTCAATGAATTATTTAATTATCAACATCAAGAAGATTATTTGTCATTTTTTAGAGCTGTTTTTGGAAATTGTCCCGCAGATAATCTTCCAAGCCTGTTAGGTAAACCAGGTAATGCTTTCAGCTTTTTAGAGGAATTCCAAAGCCGACTTGCAGATAAGCATATCCATGGTTATCAAATGATCTTGCAACAGGAACTATTTCCTCGCTTATTACCCTTAGTTGCTATAATTCAAAACAGACTGAATGGGGATAAAAGCGATATACGGCTTCGATTTATCAGGTTCTTAAAACAGCAGCTGCAGGTTTCTCAAAATCCTGCTGAATCCATTAAGCTACTGGACTTTATCCTCGTTCATGACAACAATCCTAAGGAAACGGAACAAACTTGCAGCAAGTTATTTGTGGATAAATTAATCTCACAAATGCTTCAAGCTGATGATATGACCCCTTTTGTTCATTTGTTAAAGATAATTAGAAATAATAATCAAAGCCAACTGATTGACCAATATCCTTTTATCTTCAATAGAAAGACTGTAAAAGATCCCGCCTTTTTTAGTCCTCCAAAAGATACGCTGTATCTATACATTACAAACATGACTATGCATTGCGATGTGCCCTTGTTTGAGCAAATATGCGAAAAGATTGAGCAGTATGCTCAAAACAATAGGCACTCATTAGACGAAACCCAATACAATCAATTATCGCTTTGCATTTCCGAAATAAAAAATGTCCCCTATTCTCAGATAGGTGGACCATCAACTCCCAGTGAAAGAGATTACCTATCGCCTACAATGTAATTATGCGCTTAACGAAATGAAGCCCAACATTCGATCTTGTTCGAGATGTTGGGCTTCGCTTGCTCAGCGCCAAGCTACATAAAAATATCAAGTATCAATTACGAGGCCGGTGCGAGGGCTTTTGGGCATACGGGTTGATCACAATCCAGGTCTGGCTTGAATAATCCGAATTTAATAAGAATCCTGCGTCTGAATTGTTCATCGGGTTTAATTACCAGCTCCTCAGCCTTTTCAGGGTATCGCGGCTGTTTGGGCATGTTTCCCTGATGTTCGTTAAAACCATCACGTTTGCGTTTCACGCCTTCACTGTATGAATTGGAAGAAGGTTCGGGGATGGGTAATCGATCTAATAATTGCGCCGGCATCACTGGTGTGTATTGGGCACTCACCAGATAGGTGCCTTCCGTTCCATATCGGCCTTTAGAGAAACCAGTGTACTCTATCAAGGTCATTCTTGCATTGGAAAACAGGGAAGGATTTTGCGTAAAGCATTTATACAACTCTCCTGAATAGTCATATTTGAATTCCTTGTGTTTAACCGAAGAACCATTTCCTTTAATTTCATAAGCCACTACTCCGGAAGCTTTTAACACCACTTGTGCACAATGAACAAGACGGACCAGAAATTTGTCTATATATTCCCGGGGCGTCTTATAAACCTGACAGGCTTGCCCTTCAAAGTCACCATAACATTCCTGAGTCGTAGGCGGGCTGCTGATCAGCGCGTCAAAACGCATTGGCCCTCCATTTCTCCAGGGTAAATCTTCAGGCTGTATATCCTCCAGAGGCTTACGCAGGTAAGCAATATTTTTCTGCGATTTAAAAAATTGCCGCATGCGTTGATAAATCGGTTGCAGGTCGGCAATATCATTAACCATTATCCACTCAATCTGGGGGCAAGCCATAAAAGCGGTGAAACGATCCCCCCACCCGGCACTATTGTCCATTACAGAACGAATCACTAATGGGGAGTAGACACATTGTAGATATTGAAGAATATCAATGGTCAGTTGCGGGCTGAATTGCCCACAGCCTCTTCGTCCGATGATATCTTTTATGAGCAGTTTGTTACTTATCCTTCTTTGGCTGCCTTCACGGCAGGGTTTCTCAAGTTCTCGCAGATAGCGCTTAAGAGTATTTTCAAAAAGACTCATCTTTGTCTGAGTATCCTTCCATGCAAGAGCAGGTGACAATTTCTTTTGGGAATAACGCGCCTCTAACCGCCTGGAATCCATAAAATAGCCTGAAGCCATCTTCCCGTTAGCAAGCAACCCAAGAGACTCATTATATTTTAGCTGTGGCAGCTCAGAAGGAGCTGCGGATCCTAATTTTTCAGCAGCACGCTTTTCAAGATTTTTAAATGATCTTTTCACATCTCTTGGAGAAGCTTCCTGTGCCGCTGTTAAAGGCAGCGGCACATTTTGACATGTCAGCACCGCCTTTATTGCAAGCATTCGGCAGAAAAGACGAAAGGCTTCATTAAAATTACATTCGCGTTCTTTCGCCTTGCTATTCAAACGCAGCGCATCTGAAAATTGGCTTAGGAAAATATCCAGTAAGGGATTTACATGAATACTGATTTGCTCTTTCCCCAGCTCCTGGACAAAGACATTTTTTGGCAAACGCATCACCCTGTGGAAGCATTCAATTATTCTTTTCTCAACTGCGTCTTCCAAAGAAGATTTATCATTTTCCTTGGCATTAGCCTTAATGAAATTCCCAATAAGCTCTGCCGCTTTCTCGTATTGAAATCGCTTTATAGGAATATCCATTAACTGCAGAAATAAGGGATCGGTGCTGTATTGGTCAAGCTCCGTTTGCGGAATATATTTTCTAAGGGAATCACCAGCATTTTGGCTATTTTGGCTATTTTGGCTATTTTGGCCTTTCGGAATATATTGGATAAATTCGACTACTTTAGGCATGGTCATTTAAAAAAACTAAAGAACCAAATATTATCACCCTGCTCACTAAATGTCCACGGAATCACTTTCTAACCCAATCTCTATTACTTTACGTGTAGGTTGGCGCTGAACGAAGTGAAGCCCAACATTCGCTACTGTACGGGATGTTGGGCTTCACTTCGTTCAGCACCAACCTACAAAATCAGCATCTGTCTTGAACGCTCAGATTCCTTTATTAAGATCCGATATTACCCGCTCTGTTTCCTTAATCTGCTCTTTACGCGCCTCTGTAACTTCGGCCATAAAAAATCTTACTTTGGAAAACCATCCCTTATCCCATCCAGGATTACTATTTGCCGCGGCCTCCAATGTATGCCAGTTTTCCTCACTTAATTCATTGGCATAATTTTTCATAGCCTTCATAACAGCGACTTTGGGTTTATGGATTTGATCAGTGTTTTCACCCTTGTCATATTTCTTTAAATAGATTTCAATCGCCTTATCAACTTGTTGTTTTATAATTCCAAGACCTTTATTCAAGTCCCTGAATTTTTGATCATTCCTTGCAAGCCTTTCTATTAATGATTCCAGCTCGGGGCTTTTCTTTTCTGTGGGCTGGTTTTTATGATAGTGACTTCTCGCTTCCTCTACCCGTGTCCAGCCCGCTGATGTCGGATTTTGCTGGTCGCAATAAGCCTTTAGTTCAACATATAAATTTTTGAGGGGGAGATCAGTACTTGTCTCCTGAACCACTTTTTTAGTTGCGCTGAAAAGGTTACCAAAATGGGTACTCGTTCTTGTCTCCGTCAACCTTCCAGCCTCTATGTCTTTTTCTTCCTGGCAACGAATGAGGCCAATGATGTCTTCGCGTTCTGCTTTTGCATAAAGGATCTGCGTAGAGTGGCGTTTCAGGTTGATACGTAAGTCATTTATAAACGCTTCAGCCCCATAAATACTTCGCCAGAATTTATCGAAATAACTATCTTTTTTAAGTAATCTAGCCAAATACTCTTGGTCTCCTTCGATTTTTGGGGTAATGGACTCCAATTTAGTAGGGCGTACAGCAAGGTTCATTGCTATCGTTTTTGTCTTTAGGGATTGGGAGAGTTCATCTTTAACTTCCTTTCTCCAGCCGGCATTTGTTCCCTTTACATTGATTTCCAGTAAAGCGAAAATTTCTGATCGCCCCTGTGAAGGGTTCTTATTAATTTGCTCAATGATCTGCGCATAATATTGGGCTTCTGTCTCATGATGCAGTAGATCATGTAATCGTTTTCTCTCTCTTAAAAAAGCCAGGGCAATCACTGCATCAAGGCTGACTGATGACTGGACACCACTGGCTGTATAACAATTTTGCGGAGCATTGAGGTCTTCAATATTATTCAGTAATTTGATAAGGCAGTAATCAGGTGATTTTTCACTAAACCCTATAAAATTATTATATTTATCAGCAAGATTTTGCATTTGCTGCTCTTGCTCTTCAGTTCGCCCACCCTGCGGGTTTCTTGCAGTTTTATTAGGGATACGCTTTAACTGTTTCCATTTTATGTAGTCAGCAGTCTTTTGATTGCCATACATGACCGCAGTCACCATCCCGTCCTCATTACCGGACAATACAGAGATTCCAGCCTGGGTTGTTACAGACACTACGCCGCCAATTTTACTTTCTTTAGGATGAGTGGCCGCTTTAACCACCACATTGGTGAAACCTTGTTTATATAATGCTTCTGCAAATTGCTGAGCTAAAGGCCTCTCCCCGTATCCTCCCTCGCAAGCAACCAGTTTGATGGACTTCAGCTGGGATAAATTCTGGCCTTTAAATTGCGAAGCCAGCGTTTGTGCTAACTGCGTTGGCGTGAGATCTCCAATGTACTGGCGGGTCTGGTCACTATGAGCCATCAAAATGATCTCTTCTGGTATTACTCTACCTTTTGTACCAAACTTTGATAAGGGAATATCATTGGCTTTGTTACCAGCATGTTTAGTCAGGTTCTCCTGAAGCTTTTGCGCCATTTTTAATTCGGACTGACTACCAATATAGTAAATTTCCACTTTTGTACTCATGTTTATTCTCAAAAAAACCCATCAAATTAACAACAAGTGCTCTGAGCCCCTATTATACTCATTGCTCTGTCAAAAAAACCTGTTATGAACTTATTTAGCGTAGCTGTTATTGCATTCATGATAACAAATATTAATCAACATGAGCAAATATATTATATATGAAATTAATTTAGAAGGCGGACTTTAGTGCGGGATAATTCCTGGCATCTAGAGTTTTATTGAGGTAATTAGATCGATTTGCTTTAGCATAATAGGATTTTTGGATTATTTTCCCCATAACGCCCCCTTCTTAAGTTAAGGTAAATGAAGCGGAATATATTTGCCTTATATTCCCTACTACATATCTATCACTTTCCGGATATATAATTGCTTATATAGCTTTTGGCCTATTCACTCTGATGACAAGAAAGATTATTCACATCGATATGGATTGTTTCTATGCAGCCATTGAAATGCGCGATTTTCCCGAGCTTGCGGATAAACCGCTTGCTGTCGGAGGAGATTCCCGGCGCCGAGGAGTGATATCAACCTGTAATTATAGGGCTCGCCAGTTTGGCGTCCGCTCGGCGATGGCGACAGCGCAGGCGCTTAAACTATGCCCTCAATTGGTTCTTCAGCCAGTGCGCATGGAAGTTTATCAACAGGAAAGCCAATATATCAGAGCTATATTTGCTGACTATACAAACCTTATTGAACCTTTATCCCTTGACGAAGCCTATCTGGATGTCACAGAATCCACAAAATGCCAGGGAAGCGCCACCTGGATCGCCAGGGAAATCCGTGCCCGGATTTATGAAACAAGACAACTGACGGCCAGCGCCGGCATCGCACCAAACAAAAGCCTTGCAAAAATTGCCAGTGACTGGAACAAACCCAATGGCCAAATGGTCATCCGGCCAGAGGATATTGCTTCATTTATTCTGAAGCTGCCAGTACGAAGGCTTTTTGGAGTTGGTCCGAAGCTGGAAGAAAAATTGAAATCCCTTAATATCAATACCTGTGCCGATTTGCAGCAATATTCTGCCGACTATCTGACCGCTAAATTTGGAATCATGGGACTGAGGCTTTATGAGCTGGCACGGGGCATTGATAATCGTCCCGTTAACCCGGAGCGAGTTAGAAAATCCATCAGTGTTGAAGAAACGTATTCCCAGGATTTGGCGGGGATTGACGCCTGCCTGTCGGCACTGCCTGCACTCATCGCCCGTCTTGAAATCCGGATACAGCGCAGTGGTGAGCAGTCAAACATCCATGGCTTGTTTGTTAAATTAAAATTCAGCGATTTCCAGCAGACAACGGTTGAGCGTCTTGGCAGTCAAATCGATTTGCGCCTTTTGCATCAATTAATACAGGAAGGTTTTTCCAGAAAAAGCATGCCTGTCCGTCTGTTAGGCATCGGTGTTAAATTGAAGCAAAATAATTCAAAAGAAAGCATACAACTCCCCTTATTCGGCTTGTAAAACATTTACTGCGGACAAGCCATAATAACTATCTTCCCGCCCCGAATCCCGCGGTGGAGACATTCTCCGAATCCCCGCGGCTTCGACCGCGGGGCCCATGCCGAGGTGGAACAGGCTCCCCAATGAATTTTCAATTTTACCAAAAAATAGAGATTGAAAAGCAATCAAACCGAGCTTTTTAAACATTACCCTAACTAGCAAGATCGATGTTCTAAATAGGCTTCGGGTGGGCCCTGCGGTCGAAGCCGCAGGGATTCGGTGGTCTGCATTGTGTAGGGCCCTCTGTAACCAGACGCCGGACGTAGATAGCAGATCCTGAGATTATTAATCGTAAAATGCACAGCATTTTTATCCTATGTTAAGTCTATGAGTATTCACTCTCTTTTTTAGATTAATTAAAAACCAAATAGATCAAATTGCTTACATTAACCATTAATTTGATTTACAATTGAACAGATTTTTTCAGGAGGAGATAGGATATATGCAAACCCAATTCAAAATTAGTTCTGACAAAACTTCCATGTATCTGCGAAATGCATTACTGCAGATGAAACTGATAACCCCAAAACATATTAAAAGAGATCCTCTGGACGGCAGCATGTATTTGGAAACAGCCACTACCCGGTTGCGTGTACAAGTAAAAAACAATGAAGCATCCCTCTATTACGATAATATTCTATTGGCGGAAACCCATAAAACGGAAGGGATTCAGGTAAACACAAGCGCTTTGCAAAGCTTACTTGGCAATTCCCTCAATGCGAAACTTGAGTTGATTACAGAGCATCATCAGGCGCAAAACTTGAATCGGTTTTTGACTGATTCCCCAAAAACCAGAACTGCTAATCTCACATCAGCGAAGGGAATATTAACCGAGAAAGAACTGCAGGACTTATCCCCCTACATGGTAGACATTCTTAATGTAGACGCCGGTAAACGTAATCATTTTCTCAAAATAATATCCAGGCATCGCATTCAGAATGAGAACGCAAAACCGGGTGAATATGCGTTTACCAACCCTTTTTTAACTAATACCTGCCTCTTATTTTCTGAAGGAATACCAGTCGATGACTTTTTGTGTCTTGATGAGAAAGATCAGGTAGGTTTCGCTACCCAAGCAAAACAGGTAATCGCCCTTTTGAAAAATGGAATGGGTGCTGAAACTTTAATGCAGACTGGCGCTGAGGGTCTGATCAAAATACGCGAGAATTTAGGCTCTGAGATCTGGGTTCTGTACAATGGTAATAAGGAAGCAAAAGCTATAGTAATTAACAATGCAATCTCGCTGCTTAGCGAATTGACTAAACAATCCGGTGCCTGCCCGACTCCTTTCTAATTCTGCTACTCGCTCTGGTGGGCCATCAGAGCGGCCACCCTGTTATCGAGGGATTTTTAAAGTAAAAACACTCCCCTGCTGAACTCCTTTAGATTGTCCGCGCAATTCGCCGCCTAATTCACGCGCCAGAAGCGCACAATTGTGCAGCCCATAGCCATGCCCTTCTTTTTTGGTGGTAAATCCAAAAGAAAAAATTCTGCTCAAATCCTCTTTGTTTATTCCAATCCCATTGTCGCCGACAGTGATTCGGGCTATACCGGATGTCAGCTCAATTTTGATGATTAAACGTTTTTCCCGTTGGTTAGCAGCAATCAATGCATCGATTGCATTTTTTATCAGATTAATTAATATTTGCTGGACTTTGGTTCTAATCGAAACGATTGGCGGGATATCCCTATATTGACGTTCTACATTAATACTGGCTTTGCGCAGACGATTAGCATACAAAAGAAGAATATCCTCAATCAATTCTTCCAGCTCAATTGACTCTTTGATGATAGAACTTGCCTGCCCCGAAGTTTGCTGCATGGCAATCACTTGATTAACATGGGTAAGGTTATTATTAAGTTGCCGTAATTCCTCATACATCCTCGACTTTTCACTTTCCAGCTGCTCTATCAGTTTTTTAAAATAGGGGATAAATAATTTACCGCGCTCGTCCTCAGCTAAAAAAGTATCCAGCCTATTCTGATTTTCTTCCAAAATCGATAAGAGCTTGGGCAGCTGAACTATATAGCTTTGCTGTGCAGTTTCTGAAAGCATGGCCACAGAAGTATTAACACTGTTTAAAACATTTCCCACATTATGTAAAATGCTGGTTGCTATCTCCGCGACACCTGCTGCACGCGAAGTTTCAATCAATCGTGCTTTTGCACGTTCAAGCTTCTTTAACATTTCATTCAAATGGCTTTGCAAGCCGCCAATTTCATCCCGGGTAAGAATTGGCAGCATGGGGGTTAAGTGATCATAGTCAATATTTCCTGCAAACTGACTTAGTTTTATAATTGGTTTTGAAATGATATTTGCTAAAAATATGCTTAAACCAAGCGTTATAAGAAATATAAAACCATTCAGTGTTAACAATAAATTGAGTAGTGCAACAGAAGCATTAATAGTTTTATCCCTTTCTTCTTCCAGGAGTGTGCTTTCCTGCACTAGCAGCATATCGATAAATTCATTTAAATTCTTTTCTTTTTCTTCCAGAAGAACAGCTTTATTCTGGATCTCCGAAGCGGGCCTTTTGTTTTCACCTGCCAGAAATAAATCCAGTGCGGTCAGTATAACTGAGTCACGCAACTGGTTAAGGCGAGTTGCATTTTTATCTTTTCCGACCGGTGCATATTTCTGATATACGTTTCTCTGTTCGCCCATTTCTTCAAGTATTGATAGAAATTCATCCTTTACCGCTGGTAGGTTTTTAATATTCTGGGGTGAGAACTTCTCGTCATAGCTCATGAAAAAATTAATTCGCGTAATTAAATTTTTCATGGTTAGCAAGGCCTCTAATCGCGGTACTGTCCTTTCAATAATTATCAGAAAATTTTCTTTCACCTCTGTGTAACGAGTAAGCATAAACAGATTAACCGGAATAAACAGAAAGGCGACCAATAGCATGCTTAATAAAATTTTATGACGAATACTCATTTTATTCCCAGGGAATTTAATTCAGGCTGAGCACTAATAACGGCCTCTCCAACCCGCTGCCCCGTTACCAATCCTTCCTTACCATCAATTGGAAAATGAATTCCACCCCATACCCGGCTTGAACTCGCTTCATGGGCTTTATCCCACCAGATCTTTTTATTTTCTGGAAAATAATAGGAGAGAATCACTGCCGCGGTTGCTGAAATTCCTGAATGCCCAGCCGGATAACTGGGATGATTGGGAGTAGGCATTACTGTTTTTATTGCCGGATTGAGCATATAGGGACGCTTTATCCAATAGGTATACTTTGAATAAAACAGGTTAATCACTTCGTCAGCTATCCCCATTGCCAGTACAGAGCGTATAAACAGCATTTTTGGAAAGGATACCTGTTTATTTTCCATATACTCATTGGCAAATTTAATCCAAATACCCGGCGGGGTTATAGTGGAAGGGTTTCCTGCCCAAAATACCACTTCTTTTATTTGCTCTGGACTAATCTTTTTTAAGGCATCCTGAGTTTGCTTTAACTGGTTCTGCCACTCTTTTGAATCCGGTGCCGGCGGTGGTTTTGCCACATACTGAGTGGGCGAATGAATAATCCAGGTTTTCCAGGAACCGACTTCCTGCCCAAAATAGGGAGAGTCCCCCCTCCAAAAAAGACTCCCTTTTTTCTCCTCAGACAGCTTCTCCCTCTTTTTATCGACTGCCAGACGATTTTTGATTTTACTTAGGACCAAGTCAGCAATTTTTTCAGAATAGGGATCTGAATGGGTTTGGAATAGTATGGTTGAGCAATCTTTTTCGAAAAACAGACAGAGTACTTTAGCAGAGATGACATCCAGATTTCCCTTAAAGGAATGTTTAGCATTATAAGATATATATGCCGCATCACGCTGCGCCGTATAAACATAAGCATAAACTTTTGAAGCCGGCGCATCCCCCAACTTGTTTGATTTGACCAAAGCAAACATTAGCTTATCCCATTTATTAAGAGAAGCTTCTGTCATAGACTGGTTTGAATTTAAGCCTTTTAATGAGGCTAGCTCTTCAGGGCTGTAATCAAAATAGGTGGGCAACGACATAGTCTGCGCAGAACGATAGAAGTAAACAATGGAAACGATGACCAGGACCAACAGAGAAACCATTATTCCTATTTTTTTCATATCATTCCTTATTGATATCTAGTATTTTTTCAATTTCCTCCGGATTCTTTAATATAAATGTCAATTCATCAGCCGGCATTGGTTTGCTAAAATAAAAACCCTGAATCTGGTTACAATGATGCTGTTTCAAGAAATCGAGTTGTTTCGCTGTCTCCACACCTTCGGCAAGGACCTCCAAATTAAGACTGCGCGCCATAGCGATAATTGCGTGGATAATAACTTCGTCATTACGATTAAACTGTATATTGCTTATAAAAGACCGATCAATTTTAAGCCGATTCAACGCCAAATTGCGTAGATGATGTAAATTAGCGTAACCGGTACCGAAATCATCCAATGCTATTTCAATACCGATTGTCCTTAGTTCGTTCATCTTTTGGACAATCGCATCATTAACTAATGAAGTTTCACTTAATTCGAACTCCAGATAATGGGGCTCCAATTGCGTTTCCTGTAAGATATTTTTCACTTTTTGTACAAAATCAAGCTGACTGATCTGCTGTGAAGTCAGATTGACAGCCATCCGAATAGGAGGCAAACCCATTTCCTGCCAGGCTTTATTTTGCATGCAGGCTTGCCTAATCACCCAATCGCCAATTGGAATAGTTAAACCGTTTCGTTCAGCCAGAGGAATAAAATCAATGGGCAAGAGCATACCCTTCTGAGGATGATGCCAGCGGATTAAGGCCTCTACTGCCTCAAGCTTATGATTCTCAATGTGAAGTTGAGGTTGATACCAAAGTGAAAATTCATTATTACTAATCGCCTGATAAAGAGCGGACTCCAACTCCAACTGATCGAGCACTTTTTCATTCATTTCCTTTGAATAAAATTGAAATTGCCCTCCCCCCAGTTTTTTAGCATGATACATAGCCGCATCAGCATTTCGTAATAAATCATCCGCTTCCACTCCATCCTGGGGATAGATTGCAATACCCATACTACTGGATATACT
Source organism: Legionella birminghamensis (assembly GCF_900452515.1). Taxonomy (NCBI): domain Bacteria; kingdom Pseudomonadati; phylum Pseudomonadota; class Gammaproteobacteria; order Legionellales; family Legionellaceae; genus Legionella; species Legionella birminghamensis. The sequence continues at coordinate 1,128,106 of NZ_UGNW01000001.1, read as the reverse complement.
CAGGCTGCGATTCGCTATTGATACGGGTTCTTTGATCAGTGCAAGCATTTTTTCCGCTATGACAGGTGTATAATTAACATCTTTAAGCTCAGTTATTACAATAACAAACTCATCCCCTCCCAGGCGGGAAATCGTATCAAAAGCACGAACGGTTGGCAGCAACCGCTTAGCAATGCAGGTTAATAACTCATCGCCGGCAGAATGCCCCAGGCTGTCATTGATTAGCTTAAAGCGATCCAGATCAAAAAATAACAGGGCAAAGCTAATCTGATGCCGCTTATAAGCAGCGATGGCCTGCTGGATCCGATCATGCAGGAGTGCGCGGTTGGCTAATCCAGTCAACATATCATGCGTTGCCTGGTATTTTAGCACTTCGGTTCGCTCTTCAACCGCCTGCTCGAGTGATTTAGTGTAAACCTCAGACTCTCTGATTAATTTCCATTTTCGTGTTAATGCATAAGCTAATTGTCTGACTGCAATATGATCAAATGGTTTTTTTAGAATTAAAAATTTATCGCTATGTCCCAATTCCTGTATAGTCTCTTCCCAATTGTAATCCGAAAAAGCAGTGCAAATCACGACATGGATATCCGGATCAATAGTCCATATTTTTTGAATAGTTTCTATACCATCCCAGCCCGGAGGCATTCGTATATCGACGAATGCCAGGGCAAAGGGTTCTCCCTCATTGATTGCTTTTTCAATAAGGGCAGCCCCCTCTTCCCCCTGGGTGGCGGTATCGATTTTAAAACGAGGCAAAACAGGATCATTGGAAATGAGCTGGTTCGAATTAAATAACTGAGCGCCGAGGTCATCCAACTCATTTTTGACATTCTTTGTCAGAATTTTTAGAAAATCCTTATGGATTTCGATATTGTCATCAATGACAATAATTCGGAAATCATATTGAGTATTATCCATAGTTTTACAGTTTCATCCTGGAATATAATAAAATTATAGCAATAATAAAACTTTTAACTTCCAAGCCTTAATGGGATGTAAGATGTCTAAAACCCGAAAAGTCCTTATTCTCGCTAACGGCTCAATTTCCCTGACACAGAATAATAAAGAAATGGGGTACTTCAGTTTTTTTGGACTGCGTTACGCAGCCAACTGGCTTATGCATAACCCTATTAATTTTATTAGTCAGCTCGCCCGGTATTGCCATGAAAAAAATACGCTTATTTTGGATGGCCCAGGAACAGATATTGCGGCGCCTCAAGGTTCTTTAGTCAAATCGATAGCCGCGCTGGTTGATGGGCACATTGGCGATAATGGAATCAATAATAATCTTGAAAAAATTAAACATTTTCTGATTCAACAGTCGATAGAAGCTGAAAAAGCAGGCGAAACCTTATCTATTTTTGGCGTAGGCTGGAGCCGGGGCGGCTTTACGCTATGTCAAATGAGGCAATGGTTATATTCGCAAATTATTGACAAGACGATGAAAGTTGAAACACTTGAGCTCTATCTAATCGACAGTGTACTCGGAGGGCCAACCGATCGCTTGCGTTATCTGTTTAACGACAGGAAACCGTCTGGCCTTCTCTCCACCAATGTAAAAATTCATGGCTATTATTCTCATAATGGCAACCTGAATTTATGGGAAATTTTACTCCAGTACTTCCCTGAGAAATGGAAATTTAACACGCCTTTTTTTAGCGCTGTTATGGATAAAAACAGTAATAGCATTTATTGTCATGAAGACAAACGATATAGGCATATTGTCACTAACTGGTTATTTCCCGCTACCCATGAAGCATTAATTGGCCGCTCAAACAGCCCAGTAGAAGCCTGGTCTGGTGATATTGTCCTGGCTGATATTGTCCGCAATCTGGCTGAGCAATCGTTTGCTTTCCAGGAACAATGGCAGCAAGCTATCCTGGCAAAGGGACAACTGGCCCTGGAGCAGCTGCGAGAATCCAGAATCGCCTGTCTGTATAATAGAAAATTTTTAAATAATGAAAGTTTGACCAATACGATTTTTGGACAGAGCCTGTCAGCGGAGGACGATATTAATTTGTTTTCATCGATAAGGGATTTTTCGAGTTCAGTCGGGAGACATGGAGCCTGAACGTCTTTGCGAGCTTTGTTCGCAAAGACGGGGAGTCCTCATTGCGAGCCAATCAATCCAGATCGGCGCTCGAGAAGGATCGCTCTGGTTTCACTAGTAATAACAACCCACACTGTCCCTGCTAATCAGCTCACAGTGTTTATAATTGCTAATATCTCTGACATAACTGGCGCCCTGGTAATTCAACACGATTTGCTGCCCTTTCAAATGAACTTCAGGTGTAAAATAAGCATCCTCAGATTGGCAACGTTTATTAATAAGCTTCCATTCACTATTCGTCAGAGGCTGGGAGGTCAACTGATGATTCCTGCATTTTTTCAGGTTTAAATCCTGAAAGCTTGGCGGGCTGATAATTGCATCAAAATTGGCGGCAGCTGTCTTCACTGCGTTTTCAGCATCCAGAATACCGTGTCCGCAGGGTTTAGTACCCGTACAGGACTTATTGCTGTCTGAGGTCTGACCGAAGGGATGAGTGGTGGCATACAATATCTGTTCCACCTTCTCTGGAGAGATTTGGCCATCGCGGATAGCAAACACAAGACCGGCGACCCCTGCAGCATGGGGAGAAGCCATACTGGTTCCCTGATAAAAGTCATAGCCGCTGTGCTGATAGCCGCCCCCAGGTTTTACTGTAGACAAAATGGCGCCAGTCCGGCCATAGCGGGCATCACCACCCGGTGCGGCAAAACTTACACCCGGTCCATAATTTGAATAATACGCACGAAGTCCCTCGGGCCCGGTTGAAGCAACTTTGATTGCGCCATTACAAACACCTGGTGCATTGTAATGTTCCCATTCATTGTCATTTCCGGCAGCGACAGTAACCACAGCCCCCTGCTTTCTGGCGAAAAACATGGCCTCCTGCAATGCTTCATCACAGTGATCGACTTCCTTGCCAGGACGCTCGTCCACGCCAAAGCTCATGTTCAATACTTTTGCGGGATAAGGATTATGTGGAACACCCGGCACCTCCCCACCGACAGCCCAATAGATAGCATTGATAACCTGGCTCTCATAAAACATTCCCGATGCATCAGGAATTTTTAGAGGTAAAATTTTAAGCTGCTGCCCTACACCCAGCATGGTATCGCTGACAGCTGCAATGGTTCCGGCAACATGAGTACCATGGTAGGAGCCCGTTTCATCGGATAAATTCCTGTTATTGCCAGCAAAATTCCAGCCCCAGATATTGCCATCGGAATCTTTGAGTAAATTATACATCAGAGCCATATGCTGCTCTACGCCGGTATCCAGAACCGCTACCACCGTAGGCTTGGAGCTCTCGCCATTGGTGTACAACCAGGCGCCATCCATTTTACCTGGGCCGCTTTCAAGCATAATACCGCCAGGAGCAGTAAACTCGTCCCATTGCAATGCGTGGTTAAGCTCAGACAAGGATGAGTCATCCGGCATAGCCATCGGTTTAAAATGCCCGATTCGATCCTTTACTACATACAAAACCCGCGGATCTTTCTTTAACTGGTTGATAACTCTCTGCAGTTCATTTTCTGCTGAGAGATTTGATTGGGTATGCAGACTTAGGTTGTAGGCACCGCCGGCAATAGGTGTCAGGGAATCCACAGTCCATTCTTTTGAGGTCTGTAATTGCTGTAAAAGAGATGCCAATGAAGAGTTCTCTTTATATTTAATGATTAATTTAAAAGGATAATCTTGTGCGAATGCTGAAAACGATAGCACAGAACCCAGTAAAAGGGATGGTAATCGCATGAGTCTGCCTCCCTGGCATTAGTCATTTGGAAATAGGGTAGACATCATCGCATGATTAGAGGCCATCTGCCAACAGTGTGCAACATTTTTACAGTAATGAATGTCAGCCGCCGATTAAACGACTTGACCCGCTGCCCAGCCGGAAGACCAGGCCCATTGAAAATTATACCCGCCTAACCAGCCGGCCACATCCAATACTTCACCAATAAAATAAAGTCCGGGTACTTTTTTGGCTTCAAAAGTCTGGGAAGAAATCTCATCACAATCGACACCGCCCAAAGTGACCTCTGCGGTTCGATAGCCTTCCGTCGCATTAGGCTTGATTGACCAGGCCTGCAGACGCTGGGCAATCTGCTGCAATTCCTTATGATTAAATTGTTTTAATGGCTTTTCCAGAACAGCCGTTTTATAGAATACGTCAAGAACCCTTTTTGCTGTGAACCGGGATAACAAGGTTTTCAGGAAAATATCCGGAGAGGATTGACGAGCTTGCATCAGCTCTTCATACAGGTCAATCTGGGGCAGGAAAGTAAATTCCACACTCTGTCCTGGCAGCCAATAGGACGAAATCTGGAGGATGGCAGGACCACTTAAACCCCGGTGGGTAAATAAAACATTTTCCTGGAAGGAGATATTATTGCAGCTCACTGAACTTTCTATGGAAATCCCGGTCAATTCCGCCAGCTGTTCTTTATCTTTTTCATGCAGGGTAAACGGAACCAGCCCTGCTCTTGTTGGATAAACATTCAAACCAAACTGGGCGGCAACCTGATATCCAAACGGGCTTGAACCCAAGGTCGGAATTGATAAACCCCCGCTGGCAATAACCAGCGAATCACTCTGATAAATGCCCTGATCGGAACTGACTATAAATTGATCTTCTTTTTTTATAATTGAATTAATCGCATGGTTTAAACGGATATCCACTTTATTTTTCCGGCATTCAGCCAAGAGCATTTCAACGATTAAATGTGATTTTTCTTCACAGAATAGCTGGCCCGCTGTTTTTTCATAAAAAGCGATCTTATGGCGTTTCACTAATTCGATAAAATCCCATTGCGTGTAGCGTTTTAAGGCGGATTTGCAAAAATGAGGATTATGCGAAATAAATTGCTCAGGGCTTGCATACAAATTGGTGAAATTGCAGCGCCCCCCTCCCGACATCAGAATTTTTTTACCCGGCTTATTGCTTTTGTCCAGAATCAAAACCTTCCGACCCCGGGCGCCAGCCTCCATTGCGCACATCATTCCGGCAGCGCCGGCACCCACAATAATTACATCAACTTTATTTATCATACTTAATCAGCTTACACTTGGTGAAACAGGCCAGGATAAAGGTTCGCATTTATAGTAACGTTCTACCTGCTGCTGAAATTCCCTGGATTGCGGGCAATCGATTATATCAAACTCCATTGATTGATCCTCATTTCCATAATCAAGGATTTGCGGCATTGTTAAATGGGATAGCGTGAAATTCTTGAAATGCTCCCCCCACAACAGCTTTTTCTGAGAATCAATTTGCCCAACCATTGCCCCCAGAGTAAGTTCTCTTTGCACAGTCAGTCCAGTTACCTCTCTCGCTATCCATATTGCAGGAACAGGAAAAGCACCAGGAACAATGACTTGCCGCCATTTCCCTCCAGGCGCAAAATAATGCTCTAACACACAGGCATAGATGTATTTCTTCGGCTGAGAGGGAAGTTGATCATAAAAAACCGCTGCCACTTCAGGAAGTAAAGAGAAGCAAATGGAACCGCGGTTCAGGCCTGTTTCAGAATGACGCGCCACGAAAATATTATCCTTTGTTTGAAAACCACCCGCATGAATCATCTCTTCGGGTGAAGTGGTGCATAAGCGATAGACTATTCTTCCCGGCGTGAAACGTCCCCTCAGCACACCTGGGTATTGTTTTTCCATCCTGTCGGTCATTTTTTTCTGCTGTTCTACCAACTCCTGAACTTTTAAAGGATCTGGCTCTGCCCGAAACGTTTTGAAATTCGAATTAACTAGGGTATCGGGCAGTGATGAAAAAAATCGTTTCCCCTGAGTCATTATGTTGTTTTTGAAGACAGTAGATAAAGAGTACATATTACAGCCTTAAATCGTTAGGGGTTAACCTTTGCAAAGCGTTCGTTATTTTAACGATTTGATATAATATAGCCATATAAATTTCATTTAAAAAATATCAATGGCACAAAAAACGGGCAGCGCTAATCTTCCTCTACATTATGGCCGCGTGCCTCTCTGGCTGGCAGAGCGCATGGCTAAACTGGCTGCAGTTATGACTCAGGCAATTTGTGCAGCACTGGCAGAAGGGGCTTTGGGTTTGAATGAATCCAGGTTCTAAATATCAGGAGAGGTAGCCAGGCTACCTCTTGATAAGGTATAAAAATTTAAGGCGCGAAAGCCCGAACACACCGGATCCTGACCTCGCTGGTTTTAATGGCTGACGTGAGGAGGTTAGAAATGAAACTCTGGAACCAGGCGTTATCATTTGGATTAGCAAAATACTGGGTTGAGCTCCAGTATTGAGTACTGACAATACCCCCTAAATTATTCATATACAAGGTGGTGAATAAGTTGGCGTTAGTAGTGCCGCAGCCTGGATCCTCACCAAGACCAAGATACCTTCCCAACTCACAAATTGCCGGCAGGTACCAGTCATCAAACCCCTGGTCAAGCCTGTCTAGACAGGCCTGCGCTGCTGGATACTGGCCCACCGGTGTTGTAAGGGCGTTGGTATTGGACAGCCCATCCGTAATACTATTAGCCGTCGAAACCCCTGTTGAATTTGCCCATTTAACATTTGGCACATCCGTTCTGGCCATCACTTTTCCACCAATACCTCCAGTATCAGGGGTAGTGTCATCCACAGAGAACAAAAATCCCCCCTGGTAAATACAACCGTATCCCAGAACCAGGACTTTGATATTTGTAGAGGGGGCATTATCAGCACTGACTGTGACTGAGCCTGGCACAGGCGCAGTTCCGGGCGATGTGGTACAGGGGTTGGCATTGGTATCAAGGCTGGCTGTACCGCCAGGTGTTATTATAATGTCGCAGCTGGCTCCCCCATTCAGCGTGCCTGTGCAGCTACTACTGTTGACAGAAGTGTCACCCGGCAATGCAGATGTATTGACCTGTACGTTAAGGGCTGGTATTGAACCCATATTGAATATTCGGATGATGCGTGCATTACCGGTCAATGCAGGATCAGCGCCAGGGCTGTTGATTGACAAAGTCAGATTTTGGGTAAGTGGTGTTAGTGTTGCCTGACCAAAGGTGACTTCAATGCTGTGATTGGCCTGGATATTGTTGAGCTGGAAATTCGTTCCGCCATTTTGCACCACATTGCCATCCAGCAACCACTGGCTGACTCCGAAGCCTTGATCAGGTACGGCAGTAAAGGCCAGGTTAGTACCCGCATTGACGACCTGAGTTGTTGCAGGTGAAATTGAACCATTTGCACCCGCTGAAGACATAACAGTATATTGTTGCACCGGCGGCGGCTGCTGGCTTAGGCGGATACGCAAACTGTTGGCTGCACTTGGCTGGAAACACTGCAGATTATTGCCCTGTTGACACAAAACAGGTCCACCCAATACATCGCCTTGCAGGGCCGGGCCATTAATATTAAGTATCAGTGTACAACTTCCTTTTGCAGGAAGCTGGCAGACTCCTGCCTGGCTAACGCCTGCAATCGGTTTCATCACCAGCATTTTAGGCCGCAATGACTGATTCTGTACCGTGTAAATAACCTGCGCAGTCCCTCCCTTTGCCACGGTAATGTCGGTCGGGGTTTGCGGAAGAAAGGTCCATAAAGGATTGGCCGCCTCTACGCTCGACAGCGTCAGGCAGGAAAATAAGAATGTCAGTATTGTCTTGTTGAAAATGGTCTTTGCATTCTTTAGCATAATCATCCTTTTATTCATAATGCTCCTTATTCTGTCTATAAAATTGATACCATTTAGAACCCAGTCTGATCCATCCTATCAAAATCCATTAACTCATATAAAGAAAAGACTTGGTTTTTCTTGGCATTATGAATTGAAAGTATGAGCTGATTGACTGTAAATTGGTTTGCAATACACTGATGGTCTTTACAAAAACAGAACCTTGCAAGCTAAATGCTCTCATACGGCATCTATACTATACAGTAAGTCAAGTAATCATTAATTAAGCTGATGTACACTAAAAAAGAGGTAATCAATGGATTGCCCGCCACTATCACGAAAACATCTATATATCCGATTCCCTGGACTGGCAATAAGACAGACAGGCCGAAAGATTATTTTGAGCAGATTGAAACTCGCATACAATACAAAGAGAATGAAAGAGATATAGAAATTATCATCCCCAAAGTTTCAACGGCAGCAGAAAACAGGACACGAAAGTTAAGCGTCAAAGTGGATGGTAAAGATTATCCCTTCAATAAAGAGGGAGCCGCGGTTCTGGATATGGCTCAAACTTTTGATCTTCCTGAAATGGATAAATTGTTAGGACTTGTTAATACTTCTGTTGCCCCTCCTGAAAACGACTCGACCTTACGCGCCAGCCTCCCCTTTTTTTATATTCCAGATGCAAACTATGAATTGCCTGAAGAAAAAGCCAGACTCATTGGCTCTGGTGATGGAGAGTTATTAAGAACACATGGCGATATTGAAAAATTGGTGCTGCCCTATCTCAATGCCATGAAATACCATCCTGGCCAGAGGAAGGAAGTTTATATTCCCGTAGTCACACTAGGAATTCCACATCACTGGAATGTTTGCATATTAACAATTGATGAAGCGAATAAGCCTTCTCTGACTTATCTTGAATCAACAGCGAATCCAACAAGCGAGCTTTATCTGAACTTTTACAAACACAATATTCTACCAGGTGTAAATCATGCATTAAAGAAAAATGGTTATGAGACGATTGACGAGAATGACATCATTATTGATGCATCAAAGCAGTTTAGCCAGGACGGCTGCGGTATTGCGGCATCCTTGAACATACAGAATCTGCTTAATGGCAGCCTGAAAGTCAACGGAACCAGTGCAGGCCCCACCGAAGATAAACGGATAACGATGGAGGAGGATGCTGTAAGGAGAGTCCAGCTTGGGATCAAACTTACCAGGCATGGTGAATTTATTGCCCAATGGCGGGATGCCTTTCCTGAACATCAAGAAATGAACGATGCAACACGGTATAAACAGGAAGGTGTTTTACGTGAACTGACGACGCATCCCCTGATTTTAAAACAAAAAGCGAAGGAAACGTTCCCGGATGTTGCAGCGGATGCAAAGCTTGAAATTGATTTAGAAATCTATAGAAAAAACTTTGATTCTTTATTACTTAAGCTTAAGGATACACGTGATTTGTTGCTTGCCCGTGCAGAAAAAAATGATAAATATAAACCTGTGGCATCACAAATAAGCGCTCTTTGCACTGTCCTGGAAGATGAAATGGGTGATTTTTTTAAGAACCCATCCGCTGAAAAATTTCAGGAGTCCCATACTCTCTGTAATAAAGCCATTCAAGCCGCAGAAAAGGAATCCGCTCATCATCGGGGCTGGCACACTGTCCACCCTATTGTGCGAGGTATAGCAGGGGTTCTCGCTGCTATTTCGATTATACCAGCATTAATTGTTTCGTTTAAATCTGATAATGGCTACCGTAAAACCTTTTTTGATGAGCCCCAAACTGCAACCTCCAGGAAGTTTCAGGTCTTTAAAACAGCGTTCGAAGAGATGAAGCAGGACTTTGAAACATCTGAAAATGAAGTGAGCGAAGCGATAAATAAGTCAAATCCCTAATGTCAACACCAGGCAAACTCGATATAATAAAAAGCCCTTGCTTCCGTCAAAGCAGCATGCCTGTTTGATCAGTTTATGGATGACAATATGTTCATACTTAATTTTAGTGGCATTAACCATAGTGAAATAGAGGGTAAGTTAAAACAGATCCCCTCCGATGAAACGCATGTAAAAATTGAAGCAGATTCAGAAAATCAATCTGAATTTGCAAGACTGTGCTATACACTTCCCAATTTGCCGCCACAGATTGACCAGCTCACTCTCGATGAAGATATGCTGAAGCAAATTCTGGATAAACCTGAACTTTCTTTTTGTGTAAAGGCAAAATTACGGTTAAATCAACTAGAAAAGCTTATTGTTCTTGATTCAGAAGGGAAGGAAAACGCCTATAAAGACTCTCAATCAATTACTCATTTGCTAGGCATTACAAAAAATTATTTCAAGCCTGACACTCAACTTCTTCGGTCCATTGAGTTATGGCCTCAATGGAAAGTGGATCGGCTACTTGCGAGCATCCCAGATGATCAAACAGAACTAGATTTTACAGAGGTCGATCTTACACAATTATCCCTTCAGCCTTGCAAGGAAAAGTTTTTTGATGCCCTACCTGATCGAATAACTACAATTAAGCTGTCTAACACTAATATCCATAAATTACATTATGTTGATTTTGACTATTTTTGCCAGCTATTAACAAAATTCAATAATATCTATTTTGACTTTGATGAGATTAGAATCAGCCTTCAAGATAGAGATCCGCATGTTTTGCACTCTAAAATCCTTTCTCTTAAAAATGGGACAAGCAATGCCCAGATTCATCTGATTAAAAATAATGATGAAGTCATTTCCTATACTCCTGAAACCTTTAAAGAAATGATTGAAAAACAGGATCCCCATCTGGTAAAACTGAATTCATCAGCACCAAATCAATCGCATACCCATTCAATTTTTAAGCCGGTTCAAAAGCTGGCTCTTGCTGATAATTATGCCATTCTGCAGTTAGCAGGCAAGATTCGCCAGGAGATCAGCGGCTTTAAACAGTCTTGCTTTGGATTAAATAATTTAAAAAAAGCGAATAAGCTGCAACAGGCCTTTGATCGTGCCCTTACCCAGGTTACTAAAAATACAACGCCTGATGAATTTTTAGATTATAAAGAAGATGATCAGGAGTCCATTCGCGAAGCGCTTTCCTACAATCGAATCGGGTTTTTCGACAAGCCCAAATCCCTGGTGAGAATTGAGACCCAGGCAAGGGTACTTAGCGTGTAACTCTTCTTTTGCATTAAATCCGTTCGACCGTAGGAGGAGCCATAGCTCCGTCTTGAAGGCTTCGCACCGAGCCATCGAGATGCCGCGCAAGCGGCTCCTCGGGCCGAACGGATCAAGATAACCTTCATCCCCGCCAATTGGCAATTCGTTTCATAAGCAAACCGCAGCCGTACAAAACCGCACCTGTCAAAATGAGACAGAAAATACGCACTCCTGTCGGTGTAGAGGCGGTATCGTAAAGCAGCGCTTTGCCTGCAGCAACACTTAAAATTAATAAAGCCGATTTGGCCATTGTTTTGTCTTTACGAAAATAAGCATAAGCAATCACGCTTACGGCGTAAAATAGCCAGGAAGCAGATACTGCCAAGGAGCTTATCTCATGAAAAAACTGGTACAGGGCGCTAACGCCCAAGAGATGGGCCGCAATTAATAGTGCCAAACCATATTCTTGTTTCTGAATCAGGTGATCTCGATGGCGGGTAATTAATAACCAAAGACTGGCAAATGAAGCGAAGGAAACGAGGAGCCAGGTGTAACTGCTATTCTCAAGCAAATGCATGAGCATGCTGGAATATTCAATGACCAGAACCAGAAAAATGGCAAGCGAAGGCAGATAATAAGCACCATCTCGCGGCTTATCCCATAACCTGGCCGGAAGAAAAGAACACAGGGCGATTATTGCAACGAACAGCCAGGGTTTAAACGCATCAGGAAGCAGCTCCAGATAAAAGGAATGAAAGAAAACGATGGTGGCAAAGGCCATAATCAAGGCTCGGGAGCTAATTACCCTATCAGGAAACCATTGTTTCGCTGAAAGGTAAAGACCGCTGAGGATGGCAGAAAAACCAATTGAAACCCAGGGAGCCAATCCAGGATAAGCCCTGTTGATATAGAAATATTCCAGGGAATAAAATATTAGCAACACGGGGAAAAAAGCCCAGGATTCCCGCTCTGTCATTGGTTCGGCACCCAATTTGGAATAAAGATAGGTGCCGATGGCAAACACCAGGAAATGCAATGCCAGAAACACAGCGATAAGAGTATCCATTTGCAAACTCAGACCGATTAATCCGGTCACCAGAATGGATAAATAAGCGGCCATGACAATCAGGATTCGAGATTCTACCCAAATGGAAATCGTAGCATAGGTCAGGGAGCAGATTAGAAAATAATAGAGTGAAAACAGGGCATTGGCATTAATATCTAACACAACAGGCGCCAGATAAGATCCGATCGCTGCAATGATGGAATAGATATCGTGCCTGAATCTCAAATACAAAGTAATACAAAGAATTGAGATAAGACTCGTCAATACAATCGCTGTTTCAAAAGAAATTAGAAAATAAAGACGATGCGCGGCAAAATCACTCAGATATAAAACGACTATTCCCGCAGCCGGCAGGAGGCTTGCATAATATTTATCAATTGCAATGAATACAAAGCCGCTTGCTATCAGGAGAGTTCCGAAGAGAAAAGCCAGTCCAATCTGCCTTTCCGGAGTCAGCCATCCAGTATCAATAGACAGTTTGATGATGAAACCGGCAGCGAGGATAAAACAAAGGGAGGCCACTAATCCCAGCCAGTTGCCCTGTCGGGCAGGGCTTCTATTTTCGAATTCTTTTGGCTGGCTTATCGCTGTCTCAGCCTGAACTGCATCCGAAGCTGGCAGGTGGAGTAAACTCTCTACCTGGCTCAAGCGTTTTTCGATAAGCAGCAGCCGTTGCTCCAAGGAACTAAAATCCATTTAGGCCTCCGTAGCCCAATTTATAACAAAGCTGCCAAACGGCAAGCCTGATCAATTGCATGACGCGCGTCCAGTTCCAAAGCCTTGAAAGCGCCGCCAATTAAATGGACAGACTTGCCGCCCTCCTTTAATGGTTCATAAAGATCTTTCAATTCAGTCTGGCCTGCACAAATAACAATGGCATCCACCTCAAGGCACTCAGGCTTATCCTGCACCAGAATATGAAGTCCCTGATCATCAATTCGCTGATACTGCACACCTGATATCATCTGAACCTGCTTATGTTTTAAACTCAGGCGATGAATCCATCCAGTTGTTTTACCCAGATTTTTTCCAAGCTTTTCTTTCTTTCGCTGCAAGAGATAAACCTGTCTTGGGCTTTTACTGACAGAGGCTGGTTTAATCCCTCCCCGATGTTCGCCTTCAAGATCAATACCCCATTCATCAAGAAAGCGATGCGCATCAGGGCCAGTATGTTCATGCGTTAAAAATTCTGCAACATCAAAACCAATACCACCGGCACCAATAATGGCTACCCGCTCACCGGGAATTTTATTTTCACGGATCACATCGATATAACTCATTACTTTAGGATGATCAATGCCAGGAATATCAGGAACACGCGGCTTGATACCCGTCGCGATAACTATCTCATCAAAGGATTCCAGAAGGCCAGGATGGCCCGCAGTATTCAGTTTCACGCTGACTTTGTATTTTTCAATCTGATGAGTAAAATAATTAATCGTATGCTGGAATTCTTCTTTTCCGGGAATGCGCTTCGCCAGATTAAATTGCCCTCCCAGTTCACTCCCTTTTTCAAAAATAGTGACATGATGACCACGTTCTGCAGCGGTGGCAGCAAATGCCATACCTGCGGGACCTGCCCCTACTACCGCAATTTTCTTCGGGGTAGAGGTCGTCAGATAAACCAGCTCTGTTTCATTCCCGGCTCTTGGATTCACAAGGCAGGAAGCACTTTTATTAACAAACACACGATCCAGACAAGCCTGATTACAGGCAATACAAACGTTAATCGCTTCACTTTCCCCCAAGCGTGCTTTTTCAGCAAAAGCGGGATCTGCCAGGAAGGGGCGGGCCATGGAGATCATGTCAGCAACCCCGTCGAGCAAAACCTGATTCGCTTTTTCCGGGGTATTGATCCGGTTTGAGGTAATCAAGGGAATACTAATTTCAGGCTTTAAGCGCTGCGTTACCCTTGTGAATACGGCCGGTGGAACCATCGTTGCAATGGTGGGGATACGCGCCTCATGCCAGCCAATTCCGGTGTTGATTAAAGTTGCCCCGGCAGCTTCAATTGCCTTTGCTAAAGTGACTACCTCTTCCCAGCTGCTGCCGTCAGCAATCAGATCGAGCATCGACAAACGATAAATAATAATAAATTTTTCACCCACCGCCTCTCTGACACTTCGAACCACTTCAATCGGGAAACGGATCCGATTAGTAAAAGAACCGCCCCACTCATCCTGCCGCTGATTGGTGTGGGTGACGATAAACTGATTAATGAGGTAACCTTCACTCCCCATAATTTCAACGCCGTCATAACCTGCCTGCTGGGCCAGTTTGGCGCAGCGTGCGAAATGCTGGATGGTTTTATGAATTCGGCCCTTGCTCATTTCCCAGGGTTTGAAGGGGCTGATGGGTGATTTAATAGCACTGGGAGCCACGATAAATGGATGATAACCATAACGTCCGGCATGAAGAATCTGCAGGGCAATTTTTCCGCCCGCCTCATGTACAGTTTGGGTGATAAGCTCATGCCGCAGCACCTCTTTGCTCGAACTTAGTTTTGCAGCAAAAGGCGCGAGCCGGCCTGAACGGTTCGGCGCAATGCCTCCAGTGACGATTAGTCCTGCGCCGCCTAAGACCCGCTCACGATAGAACGCGGCCAGACGCTGTAAGCCTTCCTTGTCTTCTTCAAGGCCAGTATGCATGGAACCCATTAATAAACGGTTTTTTAATTGGGTAAATCCTAAATCCAGCGGCTGAAACAAAGCCTCGAAAGGCGCGTTATTAATTTTCAGTTCCATGAATACTCACCAGGGTAGTAAAATAATGATTATAAAACTTTTCCTGAATTTTGACAGCCCAGGAATAAATAAGTGTAGTTCGGATCAGTAAAGTGCATCGCGCTTGAATTGTATTCATAATTCGTTAATCAATTTCATCTATAATTTAATATATAGCCACTGAAGAATTACACTCATGAGCAGCACAAATTTGCAACTGGGCGCTTCCGATGTTGAAGCCAGCCTCCATGATTTATTTGGTTCCGCTCCCCCATCAGAGTATTTTGAAGCTTCTGATCAAATCGCTATTGAGTTTTTTTCTGAAGAAAACGTCAAGGCTTATATTTACAAGCCTTCCGGATATGGAACGCCTAAAAAATATTGGGTTGAGGAAAATGACGATCAGATAATCATTACAACCACTGTATCAGCCCATCACTCCGTTGCCAATAAAGGCAGTTTCAGATTCAACTTCAAACCCGAAGAACTGGCTGAAATTCTTAATCATGTGAAAGCGCTCTACCCTGGTAAAACAATTCATCTTATTTCACCAAGGGTCGAAAGCGGTTTTCGCGAAGATCACATCGTTATTGAGTATTCATGCCATGCCAACTGTCTTAAGACCTGCATTATTGACAGTAAAAGCTCTCCAAATGGCAGAGGCCATGCTGAACTTGCTCGTATCTACACAGAAAAGCAGCATTTCTTTAATTCAACAGACTGTGGATACCACGTAATCCGTACCATTCCCTTGCTGTGGGATATGATTAGAAATCATAGGCCGATCAATCAGAATACATTAAGGCAATATATTTCAAGCTCTGACTTTGAACACTCAATTGCTTTGCAAAAGCTAAAAAAGCTCCATGAAATTTATAGTTTTCGCGCAGCGAATGGTGATAAAAAACATACTACTTTCCTGTTTTTCAGGGGCGGTTTTCTTCCATCCATTAAACAAGCCAGTGTCGAAAAAATATTGGAAAATATTGATAAAGGAGAAACTGATATTTTCAATGGAATGAGTGAAACTGAAAAGAAAGCTGCAAAAGATAGTGTTCTGGGTGAAACAGTAAGAGAATATCTAAAAAATTCCACAGCCAAAAGCCAGGAAAATCCATTTTTTAATCCGCACTAACCACAGGATCCTTACGGCTGATAATTTCCATTACATTATTTGCATACTCTATTGCGTCCAGATAAGATTGGGTCAGCACTTCACTCTCAATCCGAATATGTGTCAATTCATTAAAATTGGCGTGCTCATAATCAATAGCCGCTTTAAGAATGCTGCCTAATATTCCATTATAATTTAGTAAAGCATCATTTAATGCTCCACTTAGTCCCATTTTTTCGAGAAGAGACGGCATTGGTTCATTTAAAATACCATCCAGGGTGGAAAGTAAACCCACCGTATAGGCCTGCTGAGCGGCAGAATATTTCATCGACTTGGCAAGTAATTCACACATTTTGGCGCGGATTAAAGTTCTTTCCAGTAAATCCGATGCAATCTCGTCATGGCTTGCCAACAGTAACAAACTAAGCCAGTTTCTAATCTGATTTAATCCTAATTTTGTGATGGCATCCATTAATGATTCTATTTTGCGGCTGCTATAAATGGAAGCAGAGTTTGCCAGACGCAGGATCCGGTAACTTAATTTTGGTATTTGCAGAATTATTTCTTCAACGCGCTGAACAGATAGATCCTCATCATTTATTTCCGCCAATAACCGCAGGATCTGCGCTTTGTTTTCAGTAATCGCCTGCCCTGTTAATGCTTGTGGTTTATCGAGAAAAAAACCCTGAAAAAGATCGAATCCAAGATTCACACAAACATCAAATTGCTGCTTGTTTTCGACTTTCTCAGCGAGTAATTTTCCTTTAAATACCTGAAGATGTGAAAGTTGTTTTACAATTTGCTGTTCATTCAGGTTTAGGACATCGATTTTAACAATATCAGCGACTTCAAGCAGTGGTTTTATTTCTTCGCGGAAAACAAAATCATCCAGTGCAATTTCATAACCCTTATTCTTCAGCGCAATAATACTGGAAATAACTTCCTGGTTAATGACCACTGTTTCCAAAACTTCTATGGCAATCCTTTTTCTGGGGAGTAATGCCGGTATTTGCTCAATGAGATGCTGATAGGTAAAATTTATGAATGCGCGCTTGTTGCCGACGATGGCGTCTATGTTGAGGTTGGCAAACAAATCCAGTAGAACAGAGTAGGTCGCCAATTCGCCTGAACTATTCAATGCAAGATTCAAATTCTCTAATTCGCTGTTGCGATATAAGAGTTCATAAGCAAGCACAGAACTTGTGTTATCATAAATTCCCTGTCGTGCCAGTAATGTTCGAACTGGAGGCTGATTCAATTCCACAAACCATTTTTTATGTTTTATATATAGTATAGGTCAGCAGCACGCAGGTGCAGTGAAAGATTATAGCACAAGGAATATTTATGAAAAAAATTATGGCTTGCCTTTCTTTTTGCCTTTCGGTAACCCATGCCGCTCTGGCTCAGGAAGTTTCTACGAAGGTCTATACAACAGACAAAAATACCCTTTTAGGTGAAGTAATTTTCAAGGATAGTGATTATGGGTTGCTAATCATCCCTTCGCTCAGCAATCTACCAGCCGGGGCTCATGGCTTTCATTTGCACCAAAACGCGGACTGCAGTGAAGCCGGTATGGCTGCAGGCGGCCATTTTGATCCACATAAAACCAATCAGCACAAAGGACCTTATTCGAGTGGTCATCTCGGTGATTTACCGGTTTTATTCGTTATGGAGGACGGGAAAGCCAATACGCCTTTGCTGGCACCCCGACTAAAAACCAGCGATCTCAAAAATCTTGCGTTGATGATTCATGCCGGCGGTGACAATTACAGTGATAATCCTCCCTTAGGTGGCGGCGGTGCACGTTTGGGATGCGGAGTAATTAATTAAGCTGGGCTTTACAGCCCAGCCTACGATATGGATTCGCTATAACTTCAGGCTTATAT
Organism: Legionella birminghamensis; assembly: GCF_900452515.1. NCBI lineage: Bacteria > Pseudomonadati > Pseudomonadota > Gammaproteobacteria > Legionellales > Legionellaceae > Legionella > Legionella birminghamensis. The sequence goes on along the minus strand of NZ_UGNW01000001.1, from coordinate 1,110,463 downwards.
TCGTGGCATGAATTATAGCGGCTATACGGCCTATTCTTGCAAGAGCGGTTGCTGCAATACCATGCTGGCCTAATTGCCTGCTATGTGCACTCATACAGGCTCCGCAGCCATTCAGGATAGAAACGGCAAGGCACATCATCTCAAAAGTCAGCTTGTCAACTCCGGGATTGGCCATTCCCTGCATTCTGAGACCGGCAGGAATCTGCGTAAGTTCTGGCTGTTCGCTTAAATGGGTAAAGCGGTAGTAAATATTACTAATTGCCATGAGGCTCGCAGCCAGTTTTGCCCCATTGCTCACCAGAGGATCGGAGTTGAGTGCCTCCAATTCCTCAATTATTAAGGGATCGCTTAAATGATAGGCCACCGCTAATGCACAGCCGACTACCTGTGAAGGAGTCAAGCCATCGGTTTGCTCCAAATCCAACACCTTGCCCAAATTCAGCCTGACATCTTTCGCGACTTCGGGTAAACGCTCAGTAATCGCAGTCAACATAATTATTACTCCTGAATATGGATGGTTTCTTCACCTTTCTTCCAGTTACAGGGGCAAAGCTCATCGGTCTGTAAAGCATCCAAAACCCGTAAAACCTCCTGCGGATTGCGCCCGACATTTAAATCCGTAACCATAACAAATCGGGTGATTCCATGAGGGTCTACGATAAAAGTCGCCCTTTGCGCTACGCCTTCCTGCTCATCAAGGATCCCCAGACTGCCGCTTAATTCGCGTTTGATATCCGCAAGCATGGGAAATGATAGTTCATGCAAATCAGGGTGTTGTTTTCTCCAGGCCAGATGCACAAACTCGCTATCGATACTAACTCCCAGGATTTGGGCATCCCTGTCCGCAAACTCAGACTCCAGTTTTCCGAATCCGGCAATCTCAGTTGGACATACAAAGGTAAAATCTTTTGGCCAGAAGAAGACAACAAGCCATTTACCGCCAAAGCTTTCATTGTTGATGGTTGTAAACGCTTCTTTGATGTCATTACTGACTGTTGCCTTTAATTGGAACTGAGGAAATCGGTTACCTACTGTGATCATTTTTTTCTCCTTTTCTGTTGTATATCCTAACTGTAGTTGACCGCTATTTATAAGTAAAATCGAATGTTTTTATTGTTTCGATAGATATAATCTATGATTATTTTTGATTGATTTGTGATTAAATTGCTGTTCAAATAATCTAAAAGACCCTCATTAAGAGATAGGAGATAAACGATGACAAAACAAGAAAAAATTTGCCGAATTGTCAGGGCAATTACAAAACACAAGGAGTGGCGAACAAGCTGCTGTCGTTTTCGATGACTTCTTTTCTGCCTTTAAATGAGCTGCTGAAGTATGATAATGAACGTCTTGTCACTCAGTACGCTCTAAAGCATCCAGAACGTTCACTTGAGCAATCGCGTCAATTATGGAAAGACTTACTGGGATGGATGTGGTTAACCCAATTTCGTAAAACTCAGGGCAAGGCGACCCATCTATTTGGCCCACTGTTACGACTTGACGATCTCTGGCATTTTTTCATTTTGAATACCCGTGATTATTGCGAATTCTGCGAGCAGTATTGGGAAAGTTATTTTCATCATGACATCGAAGCTCACGGGGAAGAACATCAGATTTCCCCCGATGAACTGGCTGATTTTCTGGAGGATGCATTCGAATTTCTCGGCGAAGCCTGGATAGACCGCTATTTTCAGCCCCTATTTACAGAGGAAAATTAATCTCCCCTGTCTTATCGCATAGCTATCTACACAAGTGGATGGGAATTAAACGCTATCGAATCCCCGCGGCTGCGACCGCGGGGTCCACACGAAGCCAATTTAATGTTAAAAAGACTTGTTTATGACTGCCTGTTAAACCCTATTTTTTGGCAGCATTGAAACATGTCTGAGGACCATACTACTTCAACAGGCATGGGTGCCGCGGGGATTCGGACGGGGAAAATATTTGTGTAGTTAGCTATGGTCTTATCGACAAGGTAATCGAGATGACGTATTATCGATACACTTTCTGTATTAAGCAGATAGCTCAGGTGTATTTTACAACACCCAATACACTGCTTGATTAATATTCATACCTCATTAATTTGAGAAGTAAGTTGGAGTCAAAATATGACAGCTGAGTCAATTTCGGCCTCACTTGTCAGCAATTTATCTATTATGGGCAAACCTCTATCTGCTCATGGCTATTATCGCTCCAAATTATTTATTGCGCCTTTCACTACTAATCCATTAGTAGCTGCAGCCGGGCCTGTATTATCTTTATTGGAGCGTTTATGCATCAGCCCATCGCTTCCTCCGATTGCTGATATACGGGAAAATGTTGAACATGAACTGCTTGCTTTTCATAGCCGCTTGCATGGAAAAGCCTATTCTGATGAGTTAAACGCGATTGCTCATTATTTATTATGTGCAACCATTGATGAAATACTGGGAAAAAGCTACCTCAGACTTTATAGCGTTCCGGCGGAGTTTCAGGCGTTTACCCCCCTGTCGCATAACGGCGTTGGACCTGAAGAACGCTTCTTTGATATCGTAAAGCATATCAAGGATAGACCGAATCAATATCTGGACTTAATTGAGTTGGCTTATTATTGCCTGATTACCGGCTTTGAAGGGAAACAGCACTACCGCAGCGATGGACGGCAAGTGCTTGACAATCTGATAGAGGAATTGTTTCAACTCATTAAACAATACCGTGTCAATAAATCCTATCGCCTATTTAAAGAGCCTAAAAAGGTTGAAAGCAGGGTAAGCAACCATAAACCTTTTATAACAGTTGCTTTTGTTTCCTTATGCATTTTGGCGGCAGGGTACGGACTGAGTTATTTGCTAGTCGAAAATAAAGCCAGAATGGTTCAATTTGGTCATACTGCTACCGCGAAACTGGAAAACTAATGGATAGATCACTGCAAGCGCTCTGTGACGCTCTAAAAAAAATTGTTAGCCTGTTAAAACCACAATCCAATCCCCTTTCCTTTTTGCTGGTCATCGGAAAAAGCCATCAAGGCAAAACAACCTTGCTTAAGCAGGCAAATCTAAACCATCATGCCGTAGATGAGTTAAATGGCGCCAATTTCTTTTATAATAACAGCGGCATTATTCTGGAGCTTGGTGAAACCTGGCTTCATGAAACCGACAATCTGCTCCATCATAACTTAAAACAGTTAAACCGCTGCCATAGAGGTCTTCGCGTTAGCGGCATTATTTTATGCGTCGACAGCCGTGATTTTTTAATGACGGAGCCCGTGCAGATTGCAAGCCAATGTAAGTCCCATGCCAATCTACTTGAGCGTTTCAGCAAAGCATTGGGTTATAAGACTGAATTAGCAGTTATCTTTACCAAGCTGGATACACTGGCCGGATTCTGCGATTTTTTCCAGTCGGAGCATATCCAGGACTTAAGTAAACCCTTGGGCTTTTCACTGGACTATAATCTTCAGCCTAAAAAACTCTTTGATCACTATCGTCTTCAGTTCGATCGTATGATTGAAGTGCTTGGGCAGGAAACCATCAATAAACTGCATCCAGCCCGTTCCAGTGTTAAACGGACATTGATCAGAGAGTTTCCTTTGCAGTTGGCCAGTTTGAGAATTCCAGTCCAAACCTTAATTCAGCAGCTGGCCGCAAAAGACTTTCTCCTGCAGGCGGTTTATTTTACCAGTGCAGAACAGGGCGGCGTTTCAGTTGACCGCTTAAATCAGAGAATTCAACATGAATACGCATTAACTATTCCCGATAAATATCATCAATCAAGCAATTACCGCGCTTATTTCATTGAAGGCGCAATTAAAGCCTTCCAGGAACAGACCAAAAAACTGGATGCCTCTTTAACCAAAGGTCACAAAATTGCTGCCCTGGGAACCACAGCAGTGGTTGCAGTATTTCTGAGCGTTTTGTGGTATCAATATAACCAGACCGCAGACTTGCTTGACGATGCAAGCAAAGAGCTCATGGCCTATGAAACACTGAGCAGCCAGAACAAGGATTTAGCCTCTGCCCTGTATCATTTATCGCAGGCAGAAACCAAGCTTAACCTGATTCCTGTAGGCTGGGTTTCTCATCCTGTCATCGAACAACTGAAACTGCAGTTGCATAATAGTACGATTAGTAAATTGCACGACAACTTTCTACCCGATGTATTATCATCTCTGGAAGAGGTAATTTCCAATCCATCCCAGACTCAGCTGGCTCGTTATCAGGCTTTAAAAATCTATTTAATGCTGGGAGAGCCGGAGCATTTCTCTGAACAAGCGGTAACTGCCTGGTTTAGTGATTACTGGAAAAACACTAATGCAGCATTTCAGAATGATAAGCAGCTGCTTCTGCTTCACAATGCGCTTAAGCAGCCGCGTCAGGCGCTTCCAATTAATCAACAGATTGTCAGCGATGCACGGAATTATCTTAATGCCCTGCCGGCTACCTATTTATATTACTCTTTAGCAAAAGCGCAATTTCCCCAGGGAAAGACCTCAATCAGCGTTGAAGGTTTTGACCTGGCTTCCAAGGAATTGCCTGATTATTTCACTAAAGCAGGCTTTATTGAAGTCCTAAGCTTACTTCCACAAATCACAGTCACATTACAAAAAGAAAACTGGGTGCTTGCACGTCAAGATCTCGATAACCTGCAAACTCAGCTTGAACAAGCCTATTGCTTTGATTACAGTAATTGGTGGCTCAACTTTACCAGGCGCACCAGACCGCAACACTATCAGGGTTATCAGCAAGCCAAACAATTAACACAAGCGCTGCAGCAATCTGATTCAATCAGACGTCTGGTTCAATTAATTCAGCAAGAAACCAGCCCGGAAGCCGCTGAAAACGCCAGTCTCTTTAATCAGAAAATTGCCAATCAATTTACGGCCCTGAATTTAATGACCAGCTCAGCTGCGCAGGAATTGACAGTCAATGTCAATGAGCTGGAAAAGTTTCTGACCACCCTGGCTTTAGTCAATGATCAAGGGCAAACCGTATTCGACCTCACTCAGGCGCGATTCCGCGGCGATACCCTGACTGATCCATTAAGTTCCCTTTATAATCGCTCACGACAACTTCCTGAGCCCATTGCCAGCTGGGCAAAACAAATTGCTGACGATACCTGGTTCATTTTTATCAATGAAAGCCGCGAATTCTTAAACAAACAATGGAATAAACGCGTCTATAGTGTTTACAAAAATGCCATAGCCAAGCGCTATCCTCTGGATCCAACAGAGAAAGAAGAAATAGGCCTTGAGGATTTCGATCATTTCTTCTCACCCCATGGAACCTTGAACAGCTTTGTTACTCATTATTTAAAACCCTTCCTGGATACATCGCATGCACAGTGGCAGCCTAAAGAATTAAATGGCTATCTAATGCCAATTTCCAATGATTTAATTAATGAATTAATCAGAGCCAATGTTATCAGCAATATGTTCTTCCCTGACGATTCAGATACCAGCCGCATTGAATTTTCCCTGCAGAAAATAAATCTGGATCCCGTTGTCTCCAGTTTACAGCTCACCATTGGTGAAACTTCACTGTCTGATAATCAAAACAGTGAATCTGATACAGAATTTACCTGGCCGCAACGCGGGGCAAAACTTAGCTTAAGCTCTATTGAAGGCAACCACTACGAATTGGAAGAAACAGGCACCTGGGCTTTCTTTAAAATGCTCCAGAAAGTCAATGTGCTGGTTGATAGCAATGACAGCAGCAGCCTGCAAATTCTGTTTGAAGTAAATGGTAACTCTGGACGCTATTTATTGAAAACACAAAATCAGATCAATCCATTTAGCCCTGGTATCCTGACAGGATTTAGCCTTAAGAAAGACATAGCCCAGGGATAAACGCCTTTGCACTTTTCCAACCGACCATCCGAATCCCCACGGCACGACCACGCCGAATCCCCGCGGCTTTGACTAATCCGAATCCCCGCGGCTTGACCGCGGGGCCCCAATGAATCTAATTCGGAGACTCAATTTACTAAGCAATTCATTCAATCTTTACTTCTGGCAGGATTGTAGTTTTTCTAAGCTCTTGTTTAAGGCCACCATGGGCCCCGCGGTCGAAGCCGCGGGGATTCGACTGGATTTGTGTCAATAGCTATGGGTCGCAGCCGCCGAATTCAGATGGAAAAACCTATAGGGCCTCTACTGAATCTTTCCGGGAAGACTCTTCATATTTGGATCTTTTGCATAAGCATTCAGCAAATCATTCACTAGCTGCTCTATAACGCTCGCTTTTGCATCCTCTTCAATTAATCCCACCTCGGATTTCATAAGAATCAAACGATTCTCCACTTCCTTGGCCACTGAGCCATTGGGGAATAATGCAGCAAGAAAACGTCGTGCTTCTGAAGGGCCGATATGACGATAAAGCTGGTTACGAACAGCCGCGTCTTCAGCAGTAGTACTAAATGCCCAAAGCTCAATCGGACCAAGCGTCAGCGTCAGTAACTGGACGTTAACACCGGTTTTGGTGGCATATTGGACCAGAAAAGTTGCCCCGCCCTGCCTTGGGCCATGCACCCGCGTGCGCAGGGCGATCTTGGCGGTATTGGTAAGACCGAAAATCTGACTGGTCTTTTCCACTGCCTGAGAAGGTCCGGCATCCATAATATAAATTGCAGTGGCGAAATCAATCATCACTGGATCAAAGTCATCTACAGATTGGGAAAGCAGGGAAATCTGGACTTTCCATTTCCTTCCTTCCCGCATATCGACAATAACCTGATCACGAACAGCAGAAGATTTGGCGGTACGGTGGAATTCGTCATAAACAATCCGTTTGGGATCTTCACGAATTTCCAGAACACGGTCTTTGTGATACTCCTTATATTGATCAGGAACAGTACCCATACTTTCTTCAGTGAGATAATAATGCCGGGCAAGTACATAGCGTGCCAGCATGTACATGACGGAGGTTTGTCTGTCGGCTGCATCCCCCCCGCTCTTCGCTACCTCGTCAAGATCCAGGGAGACCACCCTGGCATCACCAATATCGAAGCTGGTAACTCTTGATAATATGGAATATTCCCGAACAGCACCGGAAATCATACGCGAAAACGCGCTGATTAGCGATTCTCCAGTTGGAGCGACAACCCGCTCATACAAGTCCTCAATGGAGGGAGTCCGACAAATGGAGGCGGCATCGGCAAGCAAAGGCATCGCATAACGCTGTGCAAGCATTGCTTCATGGACAAAACCAGCTGAATAAAGCGCATCCGTAACCTCCCACCAAGTGGATTTCGAATCGCGAACGAAGCCTATTTCCTCGAGAATCGAATCAATAAATTCTTCCACCCCAGGTGCGTATGGTGTCGGGTTAAACTCATCAGCAAAACTCTTGTACAGCTCATCAACCACCATACCCGCCAAATCAGGCATCGCATCATAAGGCTTGCTTGCCCCAAGAGGGGTAGTCAACAAAGTTAGAAAGTTAACCAAAAAAGAGCGTTCAAGCGCAGTTGGGTAACGACAACCCAATTGGGTGTCGAAAGGGTTAATCGAATATTCCGGTGTCATTCGCAGACGATGATAAGCTACCAAATGCCTTTGTGAGGCCGGCAAAGCCTCTCTTAAAAGTGAGATCAAACCACTACTGGAGGGGCCAATATCAATAATTGCAATGCGGGGCAGACGGGTTAAACCACCAGACAGGCAAAGCGCCAGGTTCAACGCGTTCGACAAAACAGATTTACCCGATCCCGGACGCGCATAAACAAGATCAATCCAGGTTGTTTGCTGGGTAGAACCCGGTTGAAACGGCCAGGGTTTGCCATCCGGCGAACGAAACAGTAATGCACCGGTGCTCCAGGGTGATGCGGGTCTTGTAATCGGCAACATACTGATTACATCAGACAAGGGAGCCACCGAAGGTACCGCAGCACTTCGGGTAGTCGCAGCCAGCATACTGGACACAAAGCCGGCGAAGGCATCTCCGCAGACCTCAGATACTTCTGTAGAGCCCCAGCCCTGGATCGCTTTTACCAATTCCGAACTGCGGCGGCGAAGAAGCGCCATTTCACCCTCTTTCGCCCAGGTTGTTGCTACTACTCGTAAGCGTACAATCGCATCATCTGTGTTCAACTGCAGATATTTCAAAAGATTTACCGAATCACTGATTAAGCGATTTTGAGCAGAAGAAAAGCTGAGAATCGAAGCCAGCAACCCCTTGAACTTAATTGTATCAAGGCCTTCGCTTTCAATTAGAAAGGATATTCGCCAGGGAATATGGGCTGGTAATATACGGGCAAATAAGGTAATGAATGGCCGGATTTCCTTAGGAAACAAATCGATGAATACGGAGGAGTAAATTTTATCGCCCACCCGTACTGTCCGTAAATCGAGTATCTCCGCATCACGAGGCAACACCTGTTTGGATAGAGGAGGCCAGAGTAAATCAGAAGCATCCCCTTCAAAGCTATTAATCTCTTTGGGCAGAATTTTATCGCCAGGTAAAGTTGCCCGCCAATCATCACTGGTAAAATCAGGATCGCCAGTCATCCGGATGGCATGTACAGCATCGTGGACTTTTAACAGTGTGGCAAAGACATTTAAACTGTCGAGGTCATTCATCACCGCGCGTACATAAGCGTCATGCGTATCACGCAACTCAGGTATTGCCGCATAGATAGTTTGTGAGTTTTTAAATGGCGGCGCCTTGGAATCCCTGAGCATTTTCAGCTTAGTTTTATTTGCAGTTTTTAACTGGTCGGAAGGCAGATTAAAGGGACGCGTGAGTAAAACAAAATAGACACGCTCTTCCGCACAATAAAGTGAAAGGTAATCAATTCGTTCTTTAAACAAATCGTCTAGATTCAGATTTAGACGTTGGGCAGTAGACTCTGCCGGCCCATAGATATCTTTGATAACTTTACGGATATTTTGTTTGTCATGACTAAATAAAACCTGAAGTGCATGACCAGGGCGACCCATCGCACCTTGAAAGGCATTGCTTAAACCTTCTACCAAATGCTCAAATTCCTCAGCACCCGCTAAGGCAGTGACACCCTCGATTTTCAGAATTGAAAGCAGCGAGCCATCATGGTTAACCAGAACCGTAGGGCTATCCGCCGTTTCCAATTCCAAATAAGATTCAGTCGTCTGCTTAAGGGAGGTACTTAGCCAAGCAAAAAAAGTGTCAACCCCTTCGAAAAATGAATCTGCCCAATTCGCCATAGCTTTTCCTAATAACTTGCCTGTTAAGTAATACTTTTACCGATGTGAATTTGTTTGGACTAATTAAGTGCTCTCAGCCATTTCTTCCAAAGCACTAGCCGCCCATTGCTCTATTTGTCTTCTAAATTTGGCTCTGGATGGAAGTAACCGTATATTATTAAATAATTTATCAGTAATTTCAGGAGATGTTGCACCAGAGTCAATAATCAATTGTCCAAAGATAGAGGGATCGCTGGTACCTTCTCCGAATTTTTCCTCGACAGTCTGGGATCGGGATTTAAAACTTCTATATATATTCTGAGCGCTGCCTTTATAGCCCGTATCATTGGTTATTGCGCAAAAAAGGACATGGCATAAACTGTTCAGTTCGGATTGCTGAAGTTCTGGAAGATAGATAAGTGTACCCCCGCCATAACCACCAACCCCAACGGATTCAACAAAAAAACATTGAGCGCAGAAACAACATGCTGTAACCATATTGGAAATCTTGTTGTTTGTATAATTACCGTCAATATTAATAACTTCTTGAAAGAGTTTTGCCTGAAAACCACAGAATTGACAGGTATAACGGTCGCGTAGAAATACTTTTTGTTCGTAGGCTTTAAATCGCTCATCCGCTTTTCTAGCTGAATATAAGCGCCAGGCGCCAGGGCTGGCTACAAGCCTTAACTTATTGCGTTCCTGATTGACGGCCATTAGCTTCTATTACCTTGCAATTTTACAACAACGGGTATTATTTTCTGTCTAATTATAGACTGAAAATAATACCCTGCTATTGATTCTTATGAACCAGAAGAACCACTGCTGAAGATAGAACCACCTGGGCCAGCAGTCTGTCCGCCGCTGCCGCCAAACATTGTAGCTCCTGCTATTCCTAATATTGTAGGCAGGAATAGTAAGGCCGCCGCAATTAAAACAAGGGCAATTGGCGTACCAATAGGAATTTGAGTTGGATTATCTTTATGCTGTTTGAATTTCATAATAGCACCGATAGAAAATCCAAGACCAGCAAGATAGGATCCTGCAGTAATTAAACGGGTTAAGCTGGCAAAGGAGCCTGTGATACTTGAAGCCATACCACCTAGAGTAAGGGTGGATGATGCAGCGGCTTCCCCCGCCATAACCATTAAACCTAAACAAGCAAACCAAACGAATAGCCGCTTATTTAGAATTGTTTTATCAGCCAGCGTTTTCACAGTGATTCTCCTTTAATTTCAATTAAATTCAACTTGTACCATATAATGTATTATTAATCATTTCCAGCGTTGCTACAATGTTCATGGCTAAGATTCCACCAAAAACATGCATTAATCCCTTTCCTGTCCCTCCTGGAGGTTGCCCTTGCGATGCGGATCGGGCTATCAAGACCCATCCTCTGACAAAAGCAATAACCCCAATCACCTGAATTAACAGGGAAAGCGATTGTCCTACGGCACTGCCTGTGCCAAATAAAGTATCCAAAGCCTGATTTTGGCTATCCATAGGGGCATACTGCAGAATATTGGAGGAACCAAAAGTGGTATTGAGCATTATATCCAAGCCAGTTGGAAAATAGATTAGGATAGCAGCAACCATGATGTACATGACGGGCTCTTTGATGCTCGTATTGCTTGACATCATGGTTCTGGCTTCACCATAAACTTTCAAACTGTAAATTGCCTTAAATGCAAAAGCGATGCCTATGAGATAGGCAGCCCCTGTAACCAAGCGCTCGACAGGAAGTAAATTGGCTGCGAGATTATTAAAAATGCTTGCATTACTTGTTATCCAAGAAACTAAACCACCGCTACCACCATCACCCATATATGCCTCAACTGTCTTGGGGACTAAACCTGATTACCTGTCCTGAACTTGTAACGACGCGTCCCTGATGCGGGTCTATCAATCTAACGACCCCATATCCTGCAATATTTGTCCCTTCTCTAACGGTAAGTGTAGACCCATTTGTTCCAATTAACCAAGCTCTTCCAGGAATTACAGCCTGGAGATAATAAATATTTTTTGGGACAATCTGCTTGACTACTTTATGTACAATTTTTTTAGGTTGAGTCCTCACTGTCAAAACAGTAATCTGATTGGATTGCTCTTCTACTTTTCCAGCAAGTGTCGTTATCATTTGATTTAAGGAATTAATTTTATTGGTTAATTCGTTGATACTAGTATTCACGCCTCCCAGTTGCTCGCTCAGTGAATTGACCTCAGTACGAAGATTCTGCTGACTGAGTTCCAGGGCAGAAAGCTTCTGGTTCACTTGTTGATCGTTCGCGGAGGAACTGCTGGTATCGCCAAGCCCGGAAGCCACCTGCGTAGTATTTGTCGTGGTTGTCGTTGTTGTATCGGGTGCAACGCTGGCCGATGTAGATACCGGAATAGATGGCTCCTGATCTACTACTTCAGGCTGCTGTGTAGCTGTTGCAGGCGTTGTATCGGTAGGCGGTACAGTTGCAGTCACCGGAGCCTCCGTAGTATCCACGGGCTTGGGTTTACTTGTAAAAAATGATCCGAGAAACTTGTACCCCAACATGGCCAGAACAATGACAACGATTGCGATAAGCGCATTTCGCTTGACATTGGTCTCTCCCATATCAGACATTTTCTTTTTGGCTACAGCGGACGATTGCTGTGGCTCTTCACTGTCCATCGGCTCTGGATCCAGAGCATCTAAATCAGTGAACTCGTATTCATCATTACCTTGATAATTATCGGCCATTTCCTACCTGCTTAGCTTGTTAACGTGACATCTTGGGTAAAGAGGATACCCATTCCAGTACCTGAAAATACTTCAACTGTGGTCGGACGGTTGAACTGTTGTTGAGCGACCTGGCCCCAGGATTTACCTACGGTTGCCAAACCTATTACAGCGTTCTCCAATGCCGATCGTCCAATACCATTCTGCACAGTAATATTGTCGCCGCCTCCGGTGCCGCCAACAGTTACAGTCGTGTTTGCCGATTGGAATGCATTACCAAACCCTTCCAGGAAGGAGGAGGCAAATAAGGAACCATAACGTTGCAGATAATGATGGTTGGTGCGACTAGCCAATGCAGTGCGTGCAGTGTTGGGATCAATAGCAAAGGCATTAACTGAAATCGTATGTGGCGTTCCGGGAATGGACAGTGTATTAAAGCTAATCACCATTTTGTCCGAGTTGCTGGGCAATGTGAAACTTCCAATCAACTTCGAACCTTTTAATTTTCCAGACACTATGGTTGCTAAAATCGGACCCGGTTCATCGCTGTTCACTGAAGTATCCAGCACTGCGAAAATGATATCCCCTGTCTTAATTACGGCTTTGGGTGCTGTCTGGACAATTGTCGTTGTTTGAGAGCTGCTTACTGCTATATTGGTCTGGGAGCCTGGGACTAACACCCCTGTACCTGCTTTGGGCTCTTCTTCAGGAATACTGCTGGCTGTATAAGCCTGCACCGATACTCGAGACCAACTCTGGAGAGAGGATGTCGCTGCACCCATCATGTCAGACGTACGCTGTTGTATCCGTTGCTGATAGCGTTGGTCAGCCATCTGCTGATTTTGCCTGTTGAGAATTTCCTGAAGCTGCCTGCTATTGGCAGCAGCCTGACTAGAGGCTGTTGTAAGCCCGGTCCCGGACAAACCAGGAACACCCGGAACACCGGAAGTAGCTCCAGGAATCTGATTCTCGCCCAGACCAGCAACTGCTGAGCCCGGCTGTATACCTGCAGCCTGAAGCTCTGCATCACTAAACCCGGCTTTCCGCAAATCATCTGCCGAGAACCCGGCATCCTTTAATGCAGAAGCAGAAAATCCGGCATTTCTTAACTCTTCCGCTGTAAAGCCTGCATCTTTAAGATCTTTTGCAGAAAAACCGGCAGTACGTAATGCCGCTGCGCTAAATCCGGCATCTTTCAGATCCTTGGCTGAAAAACCGGCGGCTCTTAGTTCTGTTGCACTAAAACCAGCATCCTTCAATTGTTTAGCGCTATAGCCTGCATCTTTTAATTGTTTCGCGGTGAATCCAGATGATTTTAGCTCCGCTGCTGAATATCCTGCTTCTTTGAGCTGACCTGCAGTAAACCCTGCCGCTTTTAATTCTTCAGCTGGAAAACCCGCATCACGGAGTTCTTTTGCACTAAAGCCAGCTGCTTTCAGATCAGGAGCACTAAAACCCGCATTTTTTAGTTCTGCAGCAGTGAACCCAGCAGCGCGAAGGTCAGCAGCATTGTAGCCAGCAGCCTTGAGTCCAGCAGCGCTGCAACCCAAAGTTTGCTTGATCACTGTCGCCGATACACCTGCCGCATGAGCAGCCTGCAAAGAAGAAACATTACAATTCGCAACGCGACCGGCTGCAATAATATCTGCCGCACTGACACCTGCCTGTCTTAGTTGATCAGGAGTAAAGCCAGCCTGCAATAGTTGTTGCGGTGTAAGTCCGGCATCGAGTAATTGCCTGGCAGTAAATCCGGCATTCTTAAGATCCTGAGGGGTAAACCCGGCGTCTAAAAGCGAACGAGCGCTAAAACCTGCATCCTTCAGAACTGCAGCACTACAACCACTCAATTCGTGGATACGTTTTCCAGTGACGCCTGCAGCTTTCAATTCGCCCAGCTTATTAATATCACAGCCTGCTGCCCTGATTGCCGCATCTGTCGCTAACTGTCCCTGGCGAATTTGTTCCGGGGTAAATCCGGCAGCTAGCAGATCCTGGGGAGTAAAGCCCGCTTCCAGTAAAGATTTTGCATCGTAGCCCGCTGATTTTAGAGCAGCAGTGGAACAGCCATTTAAATCATGGATCCGTTTCGCAGACACACCGGCTGCATAAAGAGCCTTCAGCTTGTCAGGATCACAACCAGCAGCCTTAATTGCTGCATCAGAAGCTTGCTGCGCCGCACGTATTTCATCCGGAGTAAACCCGGCAGCGGTCAATTCCTGGGGTGTATATCCAGCATCCAGCAAAGCCTGCGCTCCATAGCCTGCAGCTTTTAGAGCTGCTGCCGTACAGCCATTCAGATCTTTGATTTTACGCGCAGAAACACCTCCAGTATTAATCGATTTTAATTTGTCTGGATCACATCCCGCTGCTCGAATGGCGTCATCAGATAATAGACCGGCAGCCTTTATTTGGTCGGGAGTAAATCCAGCATAGGCCAAATCACCATTTGTGAATCCCGCGGCTTTTAATGCCTGGGCACTGCAATTGGCATACTGACGAATCAATTTTGCACTCACGCCGGCCAACCTTTCTTTGGTCACCCCATTAATATCACAACCTGCATTCTTTACATCAGTTGGTGTTATACCAGGGGGCAATTCTGATTCAGCCGCTTCAATTTCGGCTGGCGTATATCCTGTCTTAAGCAATTCATCCGGTGTATAACCCGCGTTCAATAAATCTCTTGCGCTATAACCAGCCTGTCTTAATTGCTCCGGGGTAAAGCCTGCATTTTTAAGATCAGCGGCAGAAAATCCGGCGTTACGTAAATCCTGGGCAGTAAAACCTGCAGTTTTTAATTGATTCGCACCACAGCCATTTGTGCGGCGTATTGCTGCAGCAGAGACCCCTGCTGAACGCAAACGTTGCAAGGCATTCACATCGCAGCCAGCCTTTCGTATGTCTGCTTCAGTGACACCATCAGGCAAGCCGCTTGCCTTGTTGATCTCGGCATCCGAAAATCCAGCTCCTTTTAACTCGCCATCGGAAAAACCGCCATCTTTCATTTGTTGCGCAGTAAATCCAGCATTTCTCAATTCGCAGGCATCGAAACCGCAAATGCGCAATTGCCCAGCTGAATAACCGTTGTCTTTTAACTGCCTGGCATTAAATCCTGCTGCTTTTAATTCCTGACAGGAACAGCTCTGCTGTAAATCTGCTAATTGATAACCATCTGCTTTTAACTGGACGCAGGAGCATGCTTGTTTGAGGAGGGAAATGTTTGCTCCTTCGCTAACGACTTTCTGCACTACGGACTTATTGCAATTCCCCTTTCTTAATTCATCCAGCCACAGGCTGCGTTGCGCCCCTGCTTCATCCTCCATGGCTAATGTCGAAAACCCGACGCCGCCCTGGCCGTTATCACCGGCCATGCCAACGCCGTCAACACCGCTTCCGATTTGTTGGGAACGGATCAATGTTGGAATAGCACTGCCTCCGGTTTTTAAGGCGTTCTGTGCCTGAGTAACATTCTGAGCTTCCTGTAGCTTGGCATATTGGGCAGTAGGATTTAGTGCGCCAGGAATGGATTGGATGGCTGGTGCGCCGGGAACATCTGCAGACGCGCCGGGACCGTCTGTTCCCGCACCCATAAATTTGATGACTCCAATCACTACGGCAATAACCAGCAGGATGGTTGTAAAAACAATGATGACCCGAGAACGGGTATTTGTAAAAAGTGCTTTAAGGTTTTCTTTTCTGCCTGCCATTTGCTATAACCCTTCTACCTTGAGCTGCATGACTTTGCCATGCCAGGAAACCAATAAAACAGGCGACTTCTGCATTTCATATGCATGCATTCCATCTGCACTGGTCATACTGCCGATCCATCCCGGCGACAGGATGGTAAGATTGGTTCGAACGTACATTTTATCGTTCAGCAACCAGGCTCTGGCGTCGCCGCCGCTTACTACGAGCCGTGTACTGCCATCCGGCGGGACACCATCTAAAACGTGCAATAAAATGTCACTGGCTGCCGGAGGTATGCCCTCTTCCATCGGCATGCTTTTGGCATTTGGGCCATAACCCTGAATGCGCAAATCAACTCGATAATCGACTGCTTTCTGCCCTGGGATCAAAGTCAGCATAACCGGTGTATTTAAGCCCCTTAATCTCACAGCCAGGTTGCCATAGTTGTACAATCTTAATGCCTGAATCATTAAGGTATTACTGGTTTTATCCCACTGAATATTGAAGGAAGCCGGATCACCTAAATCATAGGCACTGATAGGCCAGGGAGCTCCTGTGGAATCCAGGAACACCAGCGATGAAACAAAGCCTTGCGACAAACGAATAACGGGCGGGGTTGAGCCGGGAGACAAATTGACAAACTGGGAAGTCGCTGTCGGTTTAGGAGGTGTCCCAGCTGTAGATGTTTCAGCAAACTCATTTGATTGGTAGGCATGCCGCAAACGGATGATCTGTTCAGGCGTTAAAGGGAATTTTTGCCGCAATACGCCATCAAAAGCCTGTTTATCGATTAACTCATTATCATTTGGAGTTGGCGCCTGTTGTTGCTCAGGTCCGGCAGCTGTCTGCGGCGGGCCAGAAATCTGCTGTCCAGTTGTCGCATTTACCACAGTGGTATTCTGGACAGTTGTTGAACTTTGCTGCGTTTGCCCAGCCCCCTGGGCAGTTCCTAATGGAATATTGCCTAGCTGCGGATTGATGCTGGATGTGCCACCCTGCTGAGCAGATAATTTTTGCTGCAGCATACGTAACTGCTGTAGAGCCTGCTGCGCTGAGTCAGACTGCTCGGCAGCATAGGACACAGTAATGACTGAATGAAAAGCGACTACAGCAGTCAAACCATATTTAAATAATTTATGGGGTCTGGTTTTTTGCATCAGGTTACTCCACCACTAGCTGGTCCCACGACAAATTGAGAAATTCCTATTCCCCGAGGTGAATTCAAGGTAGACACTCGAGTAATTAACATTGTAACAATGTTATTCTGCTGTGAAAACTCACTAGCACTTTGATAAGTAACGAGAATCGGCATTTGGATGCGCCATGAAAACCGGCCATTGAGCAAGCCTTTCTGCAAAATGATTGGAGCTCGAGTTGCTACGGCTGAAACAATTAATTTTTTTGCCTTAACCGCATCCAGGTTATTCGATTGCTGTAAAGCAGTCAGGAACTGTTGCCAGCCCTCAGCTGTAAAGAACCCGGAGGATGCCTGTAACTCATCGCGATAGTTAACGAAATTATAGGTAAAAGCAGCAATCGCAGCCTGATTCGCCCATTGTAGAACGGCTGAATCCGATTGGTTTGGTTCGTTCAAGGGAAACAATGGCGTTATCCGCCCACTGATACTTGTTGCAAAATATTTTGGGGCAGGCGGATGGGTAAGCACATAGACAAGCAAACCTGCCATCATAAAGTTAACAATAAATGACAGTATCAATGCCACCATTAATTTTCTTTGTCCATCACGGTAAAACTCGTTTCGAAGTGTTACCACTGCTAAAGCATCGTCAGCCATTTTTTCCTCTTTCACTCTGGAATTGGTTTTTCATTATCATCATTTACGGGATCAGGCGGCAGCAAAGCCTCATTTGAATAATTAGGCGTATCCATTGAAGCCAGCTTAACCGGGGGTGTAATACCATTCGTTGCATAAAAATCCGGCGGCGGTTGATGAAATCGGCTGTATGTAACGGCAATAAAAAGTAATACGTTTACGCCTAGCATACACAAAATCCAGTTTCCGATCCGCCGATAGGTCGTGACGTAAAACGATTTGGATTCTTTAATTAAATTCCAAGCCTCGCGACTCATTTTAACCCCTGTTAAACGATAGCTTCTCTAAACGTAATTTCAATTCTGGAGTTAGGCGACTGGTCTCCACCCTGCGTGATTCCTACAATAGGTTTATCGCTCCCCGCCCCTTCAACAAATACAAAGCGGCTATCGATGCACTGTGACCATAAGTAATCAGCAACTGATCTTGCACGTGTTAATGTAAGCGCCTGCTCGCGTTTACAAGACAAATATTTATTACTGTAGGCGGTTACTGTCACTGAAACTTTTCTAAACAGCTTCATAAACCGGGCAACTTCATTGAGAACAGCATAAGATTGCCAGGTTAAACGAGGCGATTGATCAGCAAATAATGCTGCAGATGGAATACTAATCAGATAATCAGATCCGATAGTAACGACTTTAACTCCTATATTTTTAAATTTACTTTGCATGGTCATTACAGCGGAGTCAGAGCCATTCTGAACCTTTCCCGGTAATTTGATTCCCTCATCATCGATTGGATAGGAACCACCCTTATTGCAGCCCAGCAAAGCAACAGACGCCAGCAAACTGGCCGGAAGCGCTATTGATCTTATTAGGTCAGAAAACGTTCGTCTCACTTATACTCTCTTGTCAAAATTATTCACAGCTTATCAGGATGATAAACGCTGTTGTGACCTTCGGTAATTTCATTATCAAATAAAAACATACAAATCATTGCGTTACAAGCAGTTCATGAAAATTCAATCCAGAAATAAGCAGTGATGGGCAAGTAATATGCAAAATAGATTTTAAATTATCACAAACGAGAGGAAAGCTTATCGAGGAAATTTTTTCTGTAATTTTACAATTAGGAGGAATAGTTAGGCGGCTAATTTTTTGCGCTGGGCTTTATAGCCCAGCCTACGAGGGATACTAGCTTTCTTCTGATGCTTTTTCATTTGCCTTACGCCGCTCTTCCACGATTCTATCGGTGAGCGTTCTAACTATTTCTGTTAACTCATAAGGCTCTACTACATCCCTTTCCATCGGCGGATAGGTGGTGGCCATCTGGAAGTCTTTTATAAGCTCGTTGGCAACTGAGCCTGAATACTTATCCTTCGCGCCGCTATTTCTTTCAATAGAAGCCAGATAGTTCCTGGTTTCATTAATGGCAAGAATCGGTAAGGAGAATTGCTCCACATCCTTGACCAGTAATGGAAGTGCATTAAATGGAGTGCGTAGTTTACTGAATATAGTCAGAACCCCTTCTTCCTCTTCTTCAATAATTTCTTCGACAGGCTCAGGCTCATTATGCCCATGGTATGCCAGCAATGCAGCCACACCCCGCTCAATCGGTTCAACCACAGTCGATTCGCGCAACACTTTAGTAATTAGGCTGATCTCTTCACTTTCCACCAGCTTATCAATACTGAGGTCACCGCTTTCAAGCACTTTCTGGAAACCGGAAAGTTGTTTTTGCAGTTTTGACAGATAATCGTCCGGCGGTGCTTCGACTTTAAGGAACTGATTAAGCTTCAACTGTTTAACTGGTTTAGGGTTCGCATAAAACATGCGGGCACGAACGATTTTTGACTTGAAGAAAATATGAGCTTCACCTTCTGTCTGCTCTTTTAGGTCCAAGAGGTCAATACGGGATCTCTTTTCAAAAGATGAACTCTTGGTATCGAGATAGCTATTGGTCATGCTGCTATCTTTTGTCTGGAAAGAATCTACTTTGGTAACATAGGCTTCACCAGCCGTTTTGGTAAAGAAATCCCATGTCTCCGTAGGATCCTCAAGCTTCATACAGATTTTAATGTTTGTATTTGCACCAATTGACGCGGCTTCTTCTTTGGATGCTTTCTGGAATGCCGGTAAATCCTGCCCGGCAAAGATGGCTGAAAATCCTAATGAACGCGCCTGGGCTGGCACAACAGCAAAGCCTTGAACCGCATAATAACCATACTCGTCAAGGATACACATATAAGGTGTTGGTGAGTTGGTGGGTTTACGCTCAATCACATCACGGTAATCCCCTTCCACTTCCTCTCCCAGGCCAGCTGCCATCATCGCCTTGAGTGACGATACAATCACCTTTCCAAGGTTGGATAACTCGTCGGGTGATTTTTCCAGAGCGGGTAATAACACCACCAGAATGCGGCGATTAAGTACAACGTCCTTAAAATCAACTTCCGCAAGGTTAGTACGGATGATATGTCCATAGGTATCAGCTAATGACGAGAACACACGGACTAACTGCATGGTAATAAATCCATGTTGTTCCAGCACCTGGGAAACCTGTTTGCCTTTTTTCTCTTTATTATATCCAGGAAGATTGAATACATAGTTCCTTAAAGGGTCAGTCACCAGCTTTGGAACTGACTCTATATTAATACTTTCCTGTTCATCCCGCGGAAAAACCTTGTCAATAACAATTGCTTCCAGACGCTGTAAATCAAAATAATTCCGGATGGAATTGGCATCCAGCAATATGGCGCCCTCGTCACGCATATAAACCAATAGTTTCATTAGGGCTTCAACGAAGCTGATAGCTCTTCCCTTCCACATGTCGCCGTCTGAAGATTGTCCGGATGAGCCCATAAGACTGACGACAAGCTGCGTTAGCATACTTGACGAACCCTGACAAAACGGGTTTAACGTATTGGAAAGGCGCTTTTCCTGCGGGCCCACAATATCCCGGGCACCCGTCATGAAGTTGATTAAAAGTAAATCATCCTCCCGCCCCATGCTTCTGACCATTGAAAAGACTTTTGCATACAGGGAGTTATCCCCTTTTCCATCGACATAGATAAAACCGCTGCCCTGCACCAGGGCATTAAATGCCAGTGATACCAATGCTTCTGTTTTACCGCTACCGGTGGAACCAAATATTAATGCATGAGTCCGCAAATCCTCGTTTGCAAACCATAGTTCCTCGTTACTTTTGCGATCATTTCCAAAAAAAGCAATACCCCGCGCAGTATAGGGGGTCTTGATACCAGGCTTTAAATCATTATAGTCTTTAACCCGGGCGATTTTGGGCAAGCGAAAAGGCAGGACTTGTTTGCGGGTATAGGTATAAAGAAAAAAGAAAAAGCCTATGAGTAATAATAAGGTCGCTACTTCTGAAACATAGTAGGAAATACCTGCAAGTGAAACCAATATAATGGATACATTGGTAGGATCTGAAAAAAAATCACCCAAACGCTGGCCTACCGTTCGGGTATCCCTAAGTAACTGGGTTGGATCTATTTCATGACGTGAATCAATACCGCGCATCATGGCTGCAACTCCTGGACTTCACGAGGGGATAATTTCACTTCCTTGACAGCAATTTCCAAGGCTTTAATAGCTTCATCAATCATCGGCACCAGCGAACGTCTTTTCATAGCTCTTTCTGCTTTCCAGTGGGCAAAAGGCCCAGCTACTTCAGCGAAAGGCGTCTGTCTACCTATACAGTTAAGCATATACCATAATCGTCTATCCGTGGGCTTTAACCATAGAAATTCTGCACTGGCGACTACACCATCTTCTCGTGACGCCTGCAGCAAAGAAGCCATTACTGTAAGGAGGTAGGCATGCTGTGCCAAAATTTCCTGAACATTCTCAGCATCCTGATATTTTTTAATGACAGGCAGAGCTACCGAGTAGTCCGGCTTGCCTTCGCTGAAGGTTTTATCAAGCGTTTCCATTATCATGTTGGCCGAACCCCTATCTCTATTCATTCTGGCCATGAAGATCGCAGCCAGGGCACGGGCATGAGGGGGACAGCGATCAAAGTTGTCCCAATAAGGCCCTAACTGCAGGGTAAACACACGTTTGGCATCGCCGCGACGAATGCCGGCAGTCATCTCCATGCCTGGCACTGGATTATCCAGAATCGCATCGTCTTTTCTAAGCAAATGATATTTGCGTGCAAACTCCATGGGTGTCAGCGCCATTGCCCATGGACCCTTGTTAATATCCTGGCTAACCAGATCCTCTTTGACGACGGGCATTATAGCCGGCCAGTTGTATTGCTCCTGTGCCCTGAGGGTTTTCATATCATGGGCACGACGAAACTTGAGGACTACATTTGATTGGTAAAGATAAAAGGCCAAAGCAACGAGAATGACAATTACAGGATAGCGAATATAATCACCGACCGTACGGGTCAAGTCCAGAAACTGGTTCCAGCTGACAGTTGCAGGATCAATTGTTTGCATTAGATAAACATCATTTTCAAGCTTGGGGTTACTTATAAAAAGACTGACGAGCTTCGCTTGCAACACATTTAGTTTGAATACAAATGCAACAATATATTGATGTCCAGCGTACCAGATAAGCCAACCAATCAAAAACACCAGTACCATAATCCATACTGGGGCCATTGAATTATCGCCGCCGCCTTGCTGTTGAGATTGTTGAGCCATCCGGTCCGGTCAAATCAAAGAGTTATACCTAAGAGCAAGTATATACCTGCCCAACATAATTTTGCGAGATTACTTCGTTATTTTTTAAATTAAAAATGAAAACTGTACTTAAGC
The DNA here is from genome assembly GCF_900452515.1 of Legionella birminghamensis. Classification (NCBI taxonomy): domain Bacteria; kingdom Pseudomonadati; phylum Pseudomonadota; class Gammaproteobacteria; order Legionellales; family Legionellaceae; genus Legionella; species Legionella birminghamensis. The sequence goes on along the minus strand of NZ_UGNW01000001.1, from coordinate 1,088,367 downwards.
GGCGGCAGATTAAAGATTAGGAGCTTTCATTCGGTTGATTCTTGATCAGACGTCCTTTCATATATTTATAAGTACCGGAATAATGGACAAATCGATTAATATTCTCAAGATTGATGGCACGATCTTTCAGAGTTAGAAGAGGCTTGCCAAATTTATCCTGCGGGGTTTTATCGGCTGAGAGAAGTAAAATATCGCTCTGATTAATAAAAACACTAATATAAGCTTCATTCAGCTTATTTTCTTTCGACTTAATCATAAACTTTACATTTTCTTCATCCGTATATATCGGACGTGAAATGACCTGTCGGGGCAAATTGGCAAGAATTCTCTCCCAGCTTTGCAGATTATTCCCCTCTGAGGAATAAAGCGCTATAAATACTTCCTGTTGTCCGCTTCTTAGAGCGACTCTGTTTAATAATGTTGCATTAGAATTATTTTTAGCACTGGAACTGCTTAATGAACGTGAATAATTCTCACGGATTTCCCTCAAATTCTTTCCAATAACACGCAAAAAATTAGACTCTTCCCAGGGGCCTGATTCAATAGCCTCATCCAGAGCCTTCAAAATATCTTCAGCTTGTTTATCGCCTAAATTTTCTTTCATGCGTCAGAAATTTTCTCGAAATTAACAATGATAGAACGGAATTGTTCTATCATTTAGGGATATGTGGAGTATAACAGCATTCTAAAGCCAATGCAGACTATTGGGCGAAATTATTGAAATTAAAAGAACTTATATGCAGGCGTTTCAACTTCGGAAGAAGCAGCTTCCTCTGCGCGAACCGGTCGTGTGTGTTTCACTTCTTCAGCGTGGGCAGCCAAGACCCTCTCAATACATTTATCAAGGACACTAATCCCTCTTCCAATTTTCTCATCAGGTCGGGCACTGTTCAATTTTCTTGCTGTCGAAACAAGCTTTTTAACATCGGCCAGTACATCTTCCTGTGAGTAGGAAGAGCGAATTCTGGATAAGGGCGAAGCGTGGTTAGCAACGTCTGGGACTGATCTTTCAGGGTTTGTGGATGAACTGCGCCCAAAAGAACTTTGCATTAATTTAGTACTGTCTGGTATTTCTGCCATTCTTTACACCCCAACTCATTCAATTTACTACTTCAAGTTTAGCAGTCTTTTCTTAAGCTAAACTTAAGACATTTATCTTAAAGGTATTTTTTTTACACCAGGAAGAGAATAATTGACCCATCCTGAAATTTTGCTAAACAATATGCTTATATTCATTTAACCCTGAAGCGTTTAACTAATCAAGAGATTTAGCAAGTATTTTATGTTAGTCATACATTAACTCATCCAATGGCGTATAATCCCGGCTGGGACCGCCCTGGATCAATTCATTAATCACATCAGTCATACACAATAGGCGTAATGAGTTTGGCGTAACTTCATCAAACACGACCCGGATACCCAAGAGGGATCCCTCTGCTTCATCAAATGTAGCCCCCAGACCATACCCCAAACACAGTGAGCATAACTGATCCGCCCTTCTGGCAATTGCCGGCAGTAAGCCGGTATCAGAAAATACTTCATCAAAGCTTACAAAACGGTCATTTAAATAAAATTTGGCATTCATGCTTGCAGCAATTAAGGCCATGCTTTTTCGAATATCGACTTCCATTAGCGCCACCAGGGTTGAGATGATCTGATCCGCCCGGCCATAAAACCTCTGAGCCAGCGTAGAAAAACAGGAACAGTGAAACCATAATGCTCAATAATCCCGAAAAAAAAGGCCGAGACCAGAACTAACACGCCCGTCCATATTCGGATATGCATGAGAAAAAGGAAAATAGGAAATGCTGCTCTGGCATCTACCATAAAAAATCGCGCACTCCTGGCCGAGTCCCTCCAGTGAGTATTCTCGGAAAAAGTACCAGCCATTACAAACCTCGAATCATTTAACCATTATCAATTATATATAACATATTTAATTGTGCGAGATTTATTGTCAACTGTTTAAGAAGAAATTTTGAGAATATACAAGATGTGAAAATATAAAGTAATCAACTATAGGTAATCGATATACTATGGAGATGATGATCCTTTAGAATCCGCTTGGAGTATTCTGTGGTCCATCTTTCTTAATCATACAGTCCATAACCAACTGGCCCAGATCTTTAGTGTCAGCAGAATTTTGTACCCGTTGAGATTTCGCTTCAATTGAGATCGAGCTTGCTTTTTTAGCTGCTCCCAAGCTTCTTAAAATTGATGCAGTACTCTGTGATTGTTTGTTGGCCATAAAAACTCCAGCATTAAACCTATACCAATAATATCAACCGAAAATTAAGGTTTTATTAAGAAACTTTAATATTCAGTCTTTTCTTTTTTTCTTCAGCTGCTGGATCCTCCTAATTGGTAACTGATAATTCTGGGTACTTATTTATTTATATAGCTCTAAATTCAAATTAACACAATGATGCAAAGTCTTACAATAACTTAACAGTAGAATTTTTTAATTCGCGGTATGATTATTGAATAATTTTTAATCTTAATGAGATAATTATGCGTTCTTACAACCTGGAAGAAAAAAAATTATTCCTCTGGAAAGAGAAACTGCTGCACACTAAAACCAGAAAATATAAGGGCGTCAAAAAGAAGCTCCTGGATATACTGTCTTCAGAAGAAAGCTTATCCGTTAGAAAGCGTCTATTTACTGACTACCGTGATCAGTTAATCAGCAGCAGACATGGTCAAGGCTGGACCTGGACGGCTCATTTTACCTGGCTTTGGAAGTTTTTATCTTTATTTCTTATTGCCAATTATCCGCAAGGTTCCAGATTAAGAAAGGCATTACTTGATGATATCGATGTTTCTGAAACCACACTCACCCTGGAAGATTATCGACGAGCCGCAATAGGGCTTCTGGAGGAGCCTGATTTTGAAGAGGCAATTTTTATCCGTCCCCAAATGGCCTTGGGGGATTTAAAAACTCGTATTGAAAAATTAACAGCAGATAGTGATATTGAGGAAGTATTAAACCGCTTGGAGGCTATAAAATACGGTCTTGACTGTAATCTTTATCATTTGCTTCTGCAAAAAATTTATAAAGCATCGCCTGTACTGGTCTGCCACAGGCTTTATCAGCTTAGCCAGAAAGCGTTTGAATACCCAGATCCCCATCAATACATTGAAATCAATACACTGACAAAGGCATTATTGGAAACTTTTGTAACAGATAGTTCATACACTTCTATTCATTTGAATCTGGGAGCCGAATTACTGGTATTACTGAGTATGTCGGATGCTCAATACTGCCGGCAAATGAACATTACTGGAATTTCTCATTACCACCTGTCTTCAAAAACCAGTGCTGACCAGCCACAATCCCTATGCATCTACCTTGAATTAGCTGCTAACCATGAACTTCGATATCTTTCCAGCGATGGCCTGTTTGAAGGGAATATGTCAAAAACATTTTTGAAAAACTTTCTCTCCAACCATGCTGTAGATACATTGTTTGAATCCCTGGAAACAAATTCACCTATTTATCTTGGTCCATACCAGCGAAAAATCATGGACGCGATTGCAAAGCACAGCTCAATCAAATTGACTGATCCCTTGGAAGAACTCATAACAAGCATGACAAAGCCTCATGTCTCCATTTTTTCTGAAGACAGTCTGCGTCATGCCATGAAAAAAGAACTCGCAGATAAACTTTATGAAAGCCTCGATTCACAAGAACAGAAAAGCCGCGAGGCTCGCGCAATACTGACCGGTAAACCAGTCAACCGTGATACGCCTTTACAAATGTTAAAAGATATATTCATAAGCCATCGGGATAAATATCCGCCACCGCAGAACCCCCTGCTTTATTCCCTGGCAAAAAAGTTATGCGAGCAGCTCTTCATTGACTATCGTCAAAACAAAGAAGGAGGATACTGGAAAGAAAATGAGATTGGCTACGAAATGATTCAATTACTGCAGAGAGGCCTGATTAACCAAATACGGCCAAACACTTCATTCCAAACGCCAGCTGAACAGGAAAGCATTTTAAATCCACATAACTATCCCCCTATCATCCCCGTTTCTATCCGTGAAGCTGAATATGATGCCATTACCATTGTATTGAATAGCGGCTATTCAGACTCTGATTTACTGGATAGTATTAATACTGTTCGCCGTGAACGGAGGAAAGTAATGAGTCGATTTTCACAGGAGTGGATTCTTGCCCGTGTTAGTGAATCGTCCCCCTCACTGCTCCCAGCTGCCGAGCATCGATTAATCCATATTCATTTCTATGATCACGAAGATTGGCAAAAGCTGAAGGAAACATGCCCAAACACGAAAAATTCAGCCGAGTTATTAATGAAACAATTGAAAGAACTGCTTGAGATCTGCAGAATAAAAAGAGAGAGCATGGATTATGAAGAGGAAAATGCCAAGGTAAGAGAGGCACTCCTGCTTCTTTGCCAGCTATTGCAAGCTGATTCGCTTAATTCCGCCATCCTGGAGGAAGTCTATAATTATCAATTGGATAAATTGGCAAAATTCTATCTGACCCATTCACTGGGTGTTGAACTAAAAAATGAAATTAAAGAATGCCATTCCAGACGCTTAATTCGGGATGAAGGCTCTGTCAGTGCCATGGATGAGGAAAAAAATCCCGGTGTGACTTTTCTGGATAGAGCAGAACAACATCTGCTCGAAGCGGGACGCTTCCATCATTCAGGGGTTCTTTGTAACTTTGTTAATGAAGATAAAGAGTCGCAGCTGGCTATTTACTACTTTTCATTATATATGAAAGAAACTAAACCTGAGGATTGGGGAAGGGCCATTGAGACTCTTGATAAATTAAGGGTCTATCTTAGTGAGGATCAATATAAGCAATGGGCTATGCGATTATGCAAAACCGCTCCCAGCTCTGTGGTAAACGGGATGGGGATTTTCAGTCCGAAAAAAACCTCATCGCCATTAACCCGTCCTGATGTGAGTATAAAATTCTTGCCAGAATAAAAGACTGAATGCGCCAGTTAGCAGTCTGCTTCATCCACCTGTGCGAGCAGAGAAGACAATTGCAAAACAATGGGGTGCGCTGTATTTTTTTCAAGCCCATCAAACCGGGCAACGGGCTTGATTCGTTGAAGTACATTACTGGTAAACAGAGCCTCCGCTTCCACTATCATGCCGTGTGTAATCTGACTCTCCTGGCAGCTAATCTCATTGTTTTTACAAATTTGAAATAGACGCTCACGCAATACCCCCGGAATCAATCCATGTTCTTTGGCAGGTGTTTTTACTTGCCCATCGTGGATAATAAATACATTGGCAACGCTGGTTTCAGTGGCCAGATGGTCAGTGTTAAAAAACAATACATCGTCCGCCTGTTGGCTAAGAGCCCAGCGGCGCGCGATGATCTCTTCCAGATAACTGAGGGATTTAACCTGATAAATCGGGTTTCGGCTATCCCTAAACCATGGGCAACTTACCAGATTAACTGGACTCGAATCGTAAAGATAGCTAAACCCTTCCACAATAAGATGCGGGCTATTCCCCTTTTGCAGCAACCCCCTAGAAGCTGAGCCAGGCGTAAGAATAATTTTCAATCCGCCATCGCAAATACGCTGCTCTTTTATATATTGTTGAATTTCTTTTTGCCAATCATCCAAACTTAAATGGAAAGGAATATTTAATACAGAAGCTGTATTCTTTAAGCGTCCCCAGTGAAGGGCAGCATATAATGGCTTGAAGTGTTTAACCCTCAGTGTCTCAAATACCGCCTCACCAAGAAAGAGCCTGTCCGCCGAGGAAAGGCATAGGCTGGCCCCTGGCGGCTGGAATTGTATCTGGATTGAATGGCTCACTAATAATCCATGAAATCATCAAGTTCTTCGCGCAAGCGTTTTTCCTCCAGCATATTCTCCAAACGTCGACGCGCGTCAAGAATTGCAGATTCGCCCTCATCAATGTCAACTTCCTCATCGGTATTTACAAAACCCTCTTCGTCCAGCAACTCATCCTCATCAAACAGATCAGTCATTTTTGATTCACCTCTTTTTCAAATTTTATTGAATTTAGCAATAAAAAAAATGCTATATACCTTATTTTTCAAATTATGCATAGATTCCAGGAATAAATTTTTCTGAAGCAAAAACAGGAATAATTAAGATGTTGCTGCGTTGATTTGTGATAGATTTTCAGCGATTCTTATTCCACAATTATTTTATAAGCATTTTTCTTTAAATGAATGGAATTACCCATGAGCGATCACCTGAAACGAACACAAAGAGAAGTTTATCGAAATATTAGGGAACGCATTACTTATGAATACCGCAGAAACACATCGAGACGAATCTGTAATCGCATTAAGCAACTGGATATTTTCCGTAAAGCGAAACATATTGCCCTGTATCACGCAACGAACGGGGAAGTCGATTTGCATGATATCTGGCGCTCGGTTCCCCTGCACGGAAAATATTGTTATTTTCCGGTCATTCAAGCTGACAGGCAATTGCATTTTGTTCCTGCGACACCTGCAACGACTTTTACCAGAAACAAGTATAATATTGAAGAACCACAGGTTGATTTGAGCCATTCCATCGATCCCCAGCGCCTGGATATTATTCTAATGCCCCTAGTGGCTTTCGATGAATACGGAACTCGTCTGGGGATGGGAGGCGGCTACTATGATAAATCCCTGAGCACAGTTAATCATCCCGTTCTGATTGGTGTTGCCTACGAGTTCCAGCATACTGACTTTATTAATCCTGATACCTGGGATATAAAAATGTCTGCCGTTGTGACTGAACTTAAAACTTACTGGATAAAATAAGAATGAAATATTGGTTAATGAAATCTGAACCTTCCTGTTTTAGTATTGATGATTTACAAAAATCGCCCAATCAAACCAGTCATTGGGACGGTGTCCGCAATTATCAGGCAAGAAATTTTATAAAGGAAATGTCAGTAGGTGATCAAGTGCTATTTTACCACTCCAATTGCGCACCTCCAGGCATTATTGGCATTGCTGAAATAACCAGCGAAGCCTATCCTGATCACACCGCATTTGACCCGGACAGCGAACACCCTGATCCCAAAAGCACCCCGGAAAATCCCCGGTGGTTTATGGTAGATGTTCAGTTTAAAGAAAAATTTAATCACCTCATTTCGCTGGAAGAATTAAAAAATTACCCTCAGCTGGCAGGCATGCCATTACTACGCAAGGGCAATCGCCTGTCCGTAATGCCGGTGAGTTCAGAGGAGTGGCGTTTCATTAAGGAGTTGGCTATATAGCATCCTCACCCATTTCCCCGGTACGTATGCGAATAACCTGCTGCAAATCATAAACAAAAATCTTTCCGTCGCCGATTTTTCCGGTGTAGGCCGATTTACAGATAGCATCAATAGCAGCCTCAACCATATTATCGGGGAGAAGCAGTTCAATTTTGATTTTTGGAAGAAAATCAACAACATATTCGGCGCCGCGGTATAATTCAGTATGGCCCTTCTGACGTCCAACCCCCCGCATCTCGGAGATTGTAATCCCAGGAACATTTATCTCCATTAATGCTTCATGAACATCATCAAGTTTGAACGGTTTTATAATTGCTGTGACCATTTTCATTGTTTATCCCTGGAAGCTGTCTAGACGAATGATTATTCTAACTTATCAATTCATTAATCAAAGAACTTTTTTAATCCGGCTCTGATTAGGGTGTCTTTGACAATTGGTTCCCTGCTATTCGACATTCAGTTATAATCAGCAATTCGAGACTGATAAGGAGCTTCATAAATGTTTGACCCCAAGTATTTCGATGAACTAGCAAAAAAGCTATTTTCCAGCCTTCCCTCCAGCATCCAGAATCTTGAAAAGGATATTGAAGATAAATTTAAAGAAATTCTTCAGGTAGCTTTTAATCGCCTGGACTTAATCACCCGCGAGGAATTTGATGTGCAAACCAAAGTACTGGCCCGGACCAGAGAGAAACTGGAAGCGCTGGAGGCTCAGGTTAATTTAATGATTAAACTCCAAACCAACAATAAAGATCAGAACACGGAAATTTAAACTGGTTTTTTGAGTTGCCAAGTCTACCTAAAGGAATATAAATGAATCTCGCACTAAGCAAAACACGCAGTGCTATTGGTATTTATGCCAAGCCTGTTTCAGTAGAAGTCCATCTGGCCTATGGATTACCGAGTTTTACCATTGTGGGGCTGCCAGAAACAGCAGTAAAAGAAAGCAAGGATCGGGTAAGAAGCGCTATTGTTAACAGCCAGTTTGAATTTCCCTGCCGCAAAATTACAGTTAATTTAGCCCCTGCCGAACTACCCAAATCGGGCAGCGGCTTTGATCTGCCCATAGCCATTGGCATTCTGGCAGCATCCGGACAAATTCCGCTGGACAAACTGGGCGATCATGAGTTTATTGGCGAGTTAGCCCTGGATGGCGGGTTGCGAGGTGTAAATGCCATCATTCCCGTTATTTTATCCAGCCGCCGCGATAACCGGTTGATCATTATTCCTGAGGCAAATATCGAAGAAGCATCCCTATTAAGTTACGAAGGCGTTTTAGCCTCAAACAGTCTTAGGGAAATATGCAGCTACCTTTGCATGGACACATCGTTGAAAAGTCTTCCGCCCCCTCCTGTATCAACGGCTGCTGACTCAGTCATCGATTGGTCTGATATCAAAGGCCAGGATCATGCCAAACAGGCAATGTTCATCGCTGCAGCGGGCGGTCACAGCGTTTTGCTATGCGGTTCCCCCGGCAGTGGAAAAACCATGCTGGCAAAACGCTTTCAGACTCTAATCCCAGAACTTGATGATGAGCAGGCATTTGAATGCATCGCTATTCATTCCATCAGTAAAAAAACAATCAATTATGAGGCCTGGCGCTCCCCTCCTTTTCGCTCGCCCCATCATACAGCATCTAATGTGGCTCTGGTTGGCGGCAGCAACCCTCCCAAGCCAGGGGAGATTTCTCTGGCGCATAACGGCATATTATTTTTAGACGAGCTCCCAGAATTCAGCCGGCATGTTTTGGAAACCCTGCGTGAACCACTGGAATCGGGGGTAATTAATATTTCCAGAGCTGCTGTTCAGATGGAGTATCCGGCCAAGTTCCAACTGATTGCAGCAATGAATCCCTGCCCTTGTGGACAATGGGGAAACCCCAGGGCAAACTGCCTGTGCAGCCCGGAACGTATCCAGCGTTATATGGGCAAACTATCAGCGCCTTTTCTAGATCGCATTGACATGCAAATTACGGTACTTCCTCTTTCCAATGAGGAATTGCTCCGCCCTTTAAATACAAGTTCAGGGCAAAGCGAACGTCTCAGACAGGAAGTACAGGTATTTCGCGACATCCAATTTAAACGGCAAGGCTGTCTCAATGCCCACCTCAGTACGAAAGACTGCGAAACGCTCTGTGCGCTTGAGCAAGAGGAACACCAACTCTTAACAGAAGTACTATCCCGCCTGAATTTATCTGCCAGGGCCTATCATCGCTTATTAAAAGTAGCACGCAGTATTGCCGATATTCAGCGGAAGGATAGAGTAGACTGCAGCTCAATAAAGCAGGCTTTGTCATTCAGGCAGATGCTGCAGGCTCCAAGGTGAAACCATTCCGAATTCTCGCGGCTGACCGTGCCGAATTCCCCGGCTTGACCATTCCGAATTCCCGCGGCTTGACCGCGGGACCCATAATGGACCCTTTTTTTGCACAAAGCAAATCGGGTTTTGAGGGCTGCATGGCCCCGCGGTCAAGCCCTTGAGGGATAACTGAAAAACGCTACGTACCGCGCTTTATGCGCGGTATCCATGCAATGTTTGCTGATGAATAAAAAGTATTACAATACACCATCCTATTTATGGTTACCGCGCATAAAGCGCGGTACGTGGTACTGTTAAGATGATTAAATCTTGCGAGGATCTCTCAAGCTCAAGCCGCGGGAATTCGCAGCGATGGCTCCTAGCCGCGGGCAATTAATGACTCAATGATTGCCATACGCATGAAAACACCATTGCTCACCTGCTGCAGAATTACCGATTGTTTGCCATCTACAATCTCACTGTCAATTTCCACACCACGGTTTACCGGTCCTGGATGCATAACAATGGCATCCGGTTTAGCCCATTTTATGCTGTCTGGGGTCAGTGCAAAATAGCGGCGAAAAGTACTTAAATCCAGGCTTTCGTTGTCCAGCAATCTTTCACGCTGGACGCGGAGACAAATGACCACATCGGCATCGCTCAATCCATCCTGCAGGGATTCTGTCACCTGGCCAAAGTGCAGCTTTTGCGGCTGCCATAATTGCGGCGCTATCAGGCGAAGCTCTTTCACTCCCATCAGACTAAATAAAACCTGCAGGGAGTTGGCAACGCGTGAATGCCGCAAATTTCCAATCAGGGCGATTTTAAGCGATGACAAATCGGGCTTATGCTCAAGAATAGTCATCAGATCCAGCATTGCCTGACTGGGGTGCTGATTCGTGCCGTCACCGGCATTAATCAAATGAATATCATCCGCTAATACAGCAGCCAACTCCTGCGGCAGAAGATTCTGGGAATGACGGATAGTAAATAAATTAATTCCCATAGCCGCAAGATTGCGTATCGTATCTTCAATCACTTCCCCCTTGCTTTCAGAGGAGCGTCCGAGATCTAAATTAATAACCTGCATGGATAAATGGGCTGCGGCCATTTCAAAACTGACTCTGGTTCGGGTGCTGTTTTCATAAAACAGGTTTGCCATGCAATATTGCGAGTAAACCGGGTAGGAGGCTTTTCCCTGTTTAAATGCCTGGGCGCGTTCCAGTAACTGGTAAATTTGCGCCGCGCTTAATTGATTAATATCCAGAAAATGATTCATGTTATTTATCCAGGATGTTGCAGCCACTGCTCAAGAATTACACAAGCAGCAAAACTGTCGATGGGGCTACTCTTAAGTTTACGGTATCCGCCCTGAGCAAACAACTCTGCCCGGGCCTCTACCGTTGACAATCTTTCATCGACCAGATGAACAGGCAAAGCAACATGACGGATTAACTGCTCGGCAAATTCGCGAGCCAGGGGTGTAGTATATTGTTCGCTGCTGTCAATGCAGGTGGGCAATCCAACAATTAATGCGTCCGGTTTCCATTCTTTAACCAATTTATCGATCTGTCGCCAATCAGGAATGCCTGATTCAGCATGGAGGGTGGTTAGTGGACGGGCTGTCAGCGTAATTTTCTGCCCTACAGCCACTCCAATTCGTTTCAAACCAAAATCAAATCCCAAATAAATACCGCTGGGCATATAAAAAAATCCAAATTGTGCTGTTTACAGATTATAATCGAGATTTATCAGGCATGGCCAGCATCGGAAGTCAGTTGGCTCATATTGATTCCCAGGATTTTACCGGCATATTCCCAACGCTGGGCAAAAGGAACTTCATAAAGAATCTCAGATTTATAAGGGCAAACTAACCAGGTATTGGTCAAAACTTCCTCCTCCAGCTGATGCTCTCCCCAGCCCGTATATCCGAGAGTAATTAAGACGTCCTTTGGCCCCGTATCATCCGCAATCGCCCGTATAATATCGTTTGAAGTAGTCACTGTTACATCATCCCGCAGCGATAAACTGGAACGCCATCCGCCTGTCGGTCGATGAATCACAAATCCCCTCTCTGGTTGCACTGGACCGCCATATAATAAAGGCTGATAATTCTGCTCATTGCGAAGAGGCTGAATATTCATTTGCTCAAATACCAATCCCAGGGGATATTGCATTGGCCGATTAATAATCAACCCCACGGTACCATTTTCATTATGCTCGCAGACATAAATCACTGCCCGTTGAAAATTAGGATCGTTTAGCGAAGGCATGGCAATTAGTAGTTGATTAGCGAATGAAGTCTCTATTGCCATAAACCCTCTCCTGAAATTTAGTTCTTAACTTTCAGTATATACCATCTAGACAAAACTTTTTTGATTAGGGAATTTTGGATGTTTCCGGAGATCTTTGATTGTTATTTCTTTCAATTTGCTCTTGTAATCGGCTGATAAAAATAGCCAGCTCCTCCGGGTTATAGGGCTTGGGTGTAATTGAAGCTTGCCAGACGCTATGAGGCCAGGCATTGTCTGTTTTATAACGGGCAAGAATATGAATATGCAACTGGGAAACAATATTACCCAAGGCAGCTATATTTAATTTATCCGGTTGGCAACAGGATTGCAGAATCCGTGAAAAGAATGCGATTTCCCCCATCAGTTGGGTCTGCTGAGCCGAAGGCAATTGTATCATTTCCTCTACCCCATATACTCTGGGAATGAGTAAAAGCCAGGGGAATTGACTGTCATTTTTTACAAGAACAGTGGATAAATGGCTTTCATAAAGAAAAACACTAGTGCTTAAAATACGTGCGTCAATTGAAAACATGAAGCTCCCCTAAAGTCTGTTTCATAGGTATCTGCACTTCTCTGAAACACAGTCTGTCCCCTAGCTATCTACACAAGTGACTACAAGCCATATCATATAAGTGAGTCTGACGGAGAGGCCATCTGTCTTTGCGAACGAAGTGAAACAATCCAGTTTCGGTGCTTCATTTTAACTTCGTTCTGGATTGTTTCGCTATGATCGCAAAGACGGCTTGTAGAACTTGTGTAAATACCTATGCCTCGGTGTCGCGGGGATTCGATATTTCTAATGCATTGGTGTAGATTTACCTATGTATCTGTTTGTAGCGCGTGATTCTAAGCGATTCAAGCTGAAAAGTTAATTTTCTCAATTCCCATTATGATCATTTTTTTTAAATAGTTATTTTTTTTAACACATATTTTTATTTTTATCTGGAAAATGAATGAAAAACTTCAAAAAAATATTTGACAAGAATGATTTTTGAGTTATGTTGAAAAGTACCTGTATTATTTATGGGTTTTCACAATTGTCATTTAAGGACGAAGGCAATTGCGCTATTGGTTCTGTCGTATAAATCGATATGCAGCTGCCAGTTTGCATTAGCAAAAGGAGAGGATTTATGGCTAGAGGCGAAGTAAAGTGGTTTAATAATGCCAAAGGATGGGGATTTATTGTGCCTGCAGGCGGTGGCGAAGATATTTTTGTTCATTTTTCAGCCATTCATGGCTCAGGGTATAAAACTCTGGCGCCCGGACAACAAGTGACCTACGATCTTGAAAAAGGCGAGCGCGGTTTGCATGCGTCTAATGTTATTCCAATGGGTGAAGTTGAAGAAATGGCTTAAGCCATGTCTATAATTACCGTCTTTGCGAACAAAGTGAAACCTCTTCATTCCGGCTCGCAAAGACGATTATTCAGGATGTATAATCCCCCGCATTATGTCTACACTGGTTCCGCCTTATTTAATGTTCAATCTATTGCTCCATTGATTCTTTTTTGTCTCAAAGTAAAATATGTCTTTAAAATGCAATCAAAATAGGCAGTAATGATGACGGTTGAAGATGCGATATTGACGGATTATAGAAGACAGGCAGAAACAAATGATCCAGATATTGATTTGCTGTTTGATGTTACCTCCCGGTTTATAAAAGAAAAAAATTGGGTATATGAAGGTAATGCGGAATCAATAGATATTTACAAACGTCCTGAAAACAATCCAATCAAAGTGAACTGCTTTATGCTGTCTGCTTTATTTGTTCACCTGGCCCAAAAAATTGGTGTATCTCCGGATGACTGCTCTACGGTTAACATTCCTAACTTCTGTAACACCATAGATAACCCATTTGTTGAAGGTGATAATCAGCCCTTTTCGCCAACATGTACTGCAAACTCAGATGGATTTTTTGAATTTGATGTCCATTGCATATCAATGATACAAGGCTCCTATTTCGATTTGCTTTTACAGGTAAAATACCCTTTCGTTAATGATGGAGCCGATATTTACTCTTCTCTGATTACAGCTATGAACCAAAATAATATTAGTGATTTTGAGTATCTTCTGGATTTTTTTCTAAACAAAAATGAACAAAACCCTGAGACTGGCATGACATTATTGCATCAGGCCTTATGGGATGAAAAATTTGATTTTGCTCTTTTACTACTGAAACAGGGGGCGAAAGACAATATTCAAGATAACAATCTACTGACTCCACTGGATTGCTTAAACCTTAAATTATACGACCCTCATGTTTCTCTTGAAACGCTGGGCAAAGCTAAAGAGTATCAAGATATAAAGATGGAATTACTTATAAAAAATAGAAAAAAGCAATTAGTCATTGAAAACAAAGCCGCTACCACCATCCAGCGCTTCTGGCGGAATCATATTGCTCCTGCACCATCGGCTGAAGAACAATTAAGATTTGAACTGTAATGACAGCGTGAACCTACAGAAATCGCATTAATATCAATCAAAATTGAATTATTCGAAACGTGAGGGAAACATGCTTTCCCCGCGCCCAAGGGTTCCTGAAAAACAGCCTGTATTTGAACTTTAAATCAGTACCATTATAATGGAATTTTACCTTTCTTAATCAAAGGACTAGGAACTTGGATAAAAATGGAAGGACCAATGCTAACATGCCCTATAGTTATTAAAAAAATAAATAGACCGAGTACCGAGATTACCAATAAAGCACTTCCAGGGTTTCACTATTCCGATACTTTTTCAGGGGTACTTTCAGCTGACTCAAATCATTCAATTGAAAAAATAGCAAAACTTTTTTTTAATTCCTCGCCTCAATGGGCTCGCAAGCTGCTGTATCTTAGAAATAGACTGGTGGGCTGGCTCGGCTTAAAAACAAGCGATATTCCATCAGATAAAGAGTTTGACACTCAATTGATTATCGGAAAAAGAATTGGACTCTTCAGATTGTATGATTTTACAGACGATGAATTGTTATTTGGCGAAGATGATAAACATTTGGATGTTAGAATAGTCATTCTACGAACGACTCGTACTATCAAACTAACTACACTTATCCGATATAAAAATATCTGGGGAAAGCTCTACTTTATTATAATAAGGATTTTTCATCAGCAGATTATTAAATCCCAGCTAATAAATTTGATTACACAATTGAGTTGTGATGAGCCTTAAAGGGGTGAGGGAAGAATAATCTCCCTTCATTTGGTAAACTGACTCAACCTCTTTGTGTTGTCTGTTGATGCTTGAATCTTAGCTTTCCACTTACCTTAAATCCCCGCCGGGATTCGGTTTGATAAGCAGTTCGTCCAGAGGTTCAACCAGTAAAACCGTATTATCCTGTACGCCCAGGATCTTTACTCGCGTCCCAACAGGCAATTCAGGGCCGGTTACAAACCAATAGGCGTCATTTAAGTAAATTTTACCCCTGCCATTTTCAATCGCCTGACTTAACAGGGCCGTGCGGCCTATTAAGGCATCCAGTGGGCGATTCATTAAAGGCGGCGGCGAAACCCTTGTGCGGTATCGAAGTACTTTCCACCAGCCGATGGTAAATACAATACATAAAATCGAAAACCATATTAGTTGCCATTGCCAGTGCAAAAAGGCCATTAAGGTAATAAGACCTGTCAAGGTAGCTGCCATTCCCAAGGCAATCAATAAGCCTGCGGCGCCTAATGTCTCAGCTATCATCAGGATTAGGGCCAATGCCAACCAATGCCAATAAACCAACCCGCTCATTATTTTCTCGCTAATTTGACTTGTTTTTAACGTTATTTACCAATTCGGTAATGCCGCCAAGTGCCCCGATAATGCCTGTCGCTTCAATCGGTAATAACACCATTTTACTATTTTGGGCATTGCCGATTGATTTCAGTGCATCCACATATTTTTCAGCAACGAAATAATTAATGGCATTGATGTCACCTGAAGCAATGGCCTCTGAGACCATGCGTGTGGCAGTGGCATCTGCCTGGGCAGTCCGTTCGCGGGCTTCGGCCTCCAGAAACGCCTCCTGACGAGCCGCTTCGGCACGCAGGATCTGCCCTTGCTTGTCCCCTTCTGCCCTTAAAATCTCCGCCTGCCGGTCACCCTCAGCAGCTAGAATGGACGCTCTTTTTTCCCGCTCGGCTTTCATCTGGTTAGCCATAGCATCTACCAGATCCTGAGGCGGGCGAATATCCCGGATTTCAATACGGGTTACCTTCACACCCCATGGCGTAGTTGCCTGATCCACGACATGCATTAAACGGCTGTTAATTTCATCCCGGTGGCTTAACATACCATCCAATTCCAAAGATCCCAGTACGGTACGAATATTCGTCATGGTCAGATTACGGATAGCATGTTCAAGATTATCGACCTGGTAAGCAGATTTGGCGGTATCCACTACCTGGAAAAAACAAACCGCATCAATCGTCACCATCGCATTATCTGAGGAAATTACTTCCTGAGGAGGAATCTCAAGCACTCTTTCCCGCATGTTCACTTTGTAGGTTACGCGATCAATAAATGGAACAATAAGCCCCAGACCCGGATGCAGTGTGTGGGTGTATCTCCCAAAGCGTTCGACTGTCCATTCTTCCGATTGGGGTACAACTTTAACACCTGACAGGACAAAAGTGACGGCAAAAATGACAAGTAAGCCCAAAGTAATCAAGGATTCCACAATATGCTCCCCAGTGGTGTCGATTAAGTTTATTATTCCATTCACATTTTAATAATATACCAGATTATTGCAAAAGCGATTATTTATGCTATAGAAGAATCATAAGAATACTTTCGGAGTTGGTGATGAGCAATAAACGATTTGCTGAACGTCTGAATAAAGAACTGGACGGTATCGGTGTCCCTCTTCGAGAGGATGAACGGATTGAAGTATTCTCCAGACTCTTGAAAATTCCTAAATATCAGGCAGAAGCCTTTCTGAACGGGATTGCCACACCCGCCCCTAAAGTGCTATGTCAACTGGCTGATGAGCTGGAAGTCAATCCCGATTGGCTCATAGGGAAAAGTGAGAACAGAAAGAAAGAAACGCGGGCTTCTTAGGATATCCGCATTCTATTTGTAGGCTGGGCTGTAAGCCCAGCGATCATTGTTGGGCTTTACAGCCCAACCTACAATCTTAGCCCTGAAATCGTTGATTCAAACCTTTTGGTTTGGCATTTTTTTCGATGTATTGGATAATTTTTCCGGCAATGTTGATGTGAGTGGCTTTTTCAACACCCTCCAACCCCGGGGAAGAGTTGATTTCAAGAACTAAAGGGCCGTGGTTGGAGCGGATTAAATCTACGCCTGCTACCTTGAGACCCATTGCTTTCGCAGCGCCAACGGCTATTGCACGCTCCTGAGGCGATAAGGCCACCTTTTGCGCTTTACCACCCTGATGTACATTGGCACGGAACTCGCCTTCTTTTGCCTGTCTTTTAACTGCGGCAACGACTTTATCACCAATTACAAAACAGCGGATATCGGTTCCCTTGGATTCCTGAATAAACTCCTGCACCAGAATATTGGCTGACATTTCCTTGAATGCATTAATAATGCTGACAGCGGATTGATGGCTATCTGCCAGAATAACCCCTTTTCCCTGGGTTCCTTCCAGTAATTTAATTACCAAAGGGGCTCCACCGACCATACGAATCAAGTCCTCGGTATCATCCGGAGATTGTGCAAAACTGGTCAGCGGCATGGGAATCCCCTTTCTTGCCAGTATTTGCAAGGAGCGAAACTTATCGCGTGAACGTGAAATAGCTATGGATTCGTTGATGGTATACATGCCCATCGTTTCCATATGACGTAAAACAGCAGTGCCGTAATAGGTAATTGAAGCACCTATACGCGGAATCACTGCATCATACTTAGGCAGAGGCTCTCCGCCGCGATAATGAACTTTGGGGCTGGAAGCCGCCACATTCATATAGCAATACAACGGATTGATAATATTGACTTCATGTCCTGCAGCTTCACCGGCTTCCTTTAACCGTTTGTGAGAATATAAATGGGGATTGGTCGCCAAGATCGCAATTTTCATGAAGATAATTATCCCAATTGTTTTTATTGTTTCCAAAGCCTATTAATTTCCATCGGTCTGCTTTCGCAGACCTCATGAAAAGTATAGACGACAAGTAAAGAGCTTGTTGACTTGCTATTAACCCCGCTGAAGCAGGATTTTAGCCAACCAGAAGCTGATAGTCTTTTGCCAGCAGCTCAGCTCGATGAGGTGTGGTGAAAAAAGCACTCAGTTCCCCTTGGGGATTGAAAAGCATGACGGCGCCACTATGCTGAACGTCATAATTGTCTGGGTTACCTGATATTTTTTTCTCATAGGCAATGCCCATTTCCATCGCCATTTTCTTAACAGCCTGCTGCTCTCCCCTTGCACCGTAAAAATGAGGGTTGAAGGCTAGTACATAATTTTTCAATGTATTCAGATCATCTCGTTCCGGATCAACGCTTACCATCACAACACGGGGTAAAGGTTTAGTATGTTGCTGCTCTAAAATGCCGTACATCTTTGCCAACTCAGCCATGGTTGTAGGGCATACATAACCGCAATTGGTAAAACCAAAAAATATCATCGTCCATTGCCCTTGCAGGCTATGATTATCGAAAGATTGCTGGTCGATTCCAGTCAAACTGAACTGCTCGATATCACGCGGCTTCTGCAGGAAAGTGCCATGGAACTGCGAAGGATCAATCTCTTTTTTCCAGTGAATATGCTGTGAAACAAATAAACCGGCAAACATTGCTGCGATAGCCACCAGCAAAGTGACTGTCAGGGTAATTCTTTTATTTTGACTTGCCATTTTTTTCCTCTTACACGTAATGGTCAACTAATAAAAAAACGAATAGTAACATCAAATACACAATTGAAAATCGAAAGGTACCAAGGGCGACAGCCGGCGTATCACTTCGATACAAACGCCACGTCCAATGTAAAAAACGAAAGCCCAGTATCATCGCACCCGCCAGATAAACCAGTCCACTCATTCCTACAATAACAGGCAGCATGGTAACCACGAGCAACAGAACGGTATAAAGAACAATATTAAGCTTGGTGAAAGCAATACCATGGGTTACCGGCAGCATGGGAATTTCTGCATGGCGGTAATCTTCGAAACGGTAAATTGCCAATGCCCAGAAATGAGGGGGAGTCCATGTAAAAATAATTAATACCAGTAAAAGTGCATTGGGATCAAGCTGGTTGGTAATGGCCGTCCATCCCAATAAGGGGGGTGACGCCCCAGCCAGGCCGCCAATCACGATATTTTGAGGCGTTGCACGTTTCAGATAGCCGGTATAAATCCCCGCATAACCAATCAGGGTTACAAAAGTGAGTACGGCAGTCAGTGTATTCACCAGGAGCGCCAACAGAGACAAGCCTGTCGCGCCAAGAATCAAAGCAAAACTTAAGGCCTGCTTAATGGAAATGCGGCCATGGGCAACTGGACGTTTTTTTGTTCTTGCCATCAGCGCATCTATACGTTTATCAACCAAATGGTTAATGGCCGCCGCACTGCTGGCCGCACAGCCGATTCCAACAAGCGTGATGCACAAAGTTGGCAAAGGGATCCAGCCAGGCGCCGCCAGATACATGCCGACTAACACGGTTAACAGCATCAATAAAACAACACGCGGTTTGCAAAGCTCCAGATAATCTCGCCAGGATGCTGACATTAAGCAGGCTTCATTTTGCATCAAGACGACCTCCCTGAGAGAAATAAAACATCATGAATAAACTGGCTAACAACATTGCGGCCACGCCATTATGAGCAACAGCCGACCATAATGGCAGTAAATAAAGAACATTGATAATTCCCAGACTTAACTGTAATCCCAGAAGAATCAGCACCAAAATCGCCACGCGCCGCAATGGCTGGTTACCTGATTTCAACAGTATTAATCCGGAAAGGCCGAGTAAATAGAGAGTGGTTATTAAGGCACCCAGACGATGGATGCTCTGAATCGCTGCCCTGGCTTCACTATCCAGGAGGCCGCCCTGATAATTTGCCCCTACCGGAGAAAATAAATTAAACCCCTGGGAAAGTTTTAAGGCGGGCAGCCATTCCCCATTACATTGGGGAAAGCCAATGCAGGCAATTCCTGCATAATTAGCGCTCACCCAACCGCCCAAAGCAATTTGAAGAAACACAATGAATGCAGCGAGTGCAATCCACGGAGACCAGGAGGACTGATTTACCTTTTCCGGCTTGGCCATTTGCAGACGAAGACGCAGAAGGCAGGAAAAAATTAGAATGCCACCCAGTAAATGGGCCATTACAACGACTGGAAGCAATTTAAGCGTTACCGTCCACATGCCCAGGGCTGCCTGGAATATGACCAGCAGCATCAATACAAGCGGCAAACCCAAGAAAGGGGCTTGCCTTTTGAAAGCCCGGGAAAGAGTTGTTCCACCAATGATAAAAATTAATAAGGCCAATGTACCAGCCGCATAGCGGTGCAGCATTTCAGTCCATGCTTTCCGAGATTCGATGGGGCTATTCGGGTAAACAGTCTGTGCTTTATTCAAGGTTTCAGTATCAGAAGGGAGAACCATGTGCCCATAACAGCCTGGCCAGTCCGGACAGCCCAGACCCGCATTGGTTAAGCGGGTATAACCACCCAGCATAACAACCAGTAATGACAATATCACCGCAAGGCTTGCCGCCCATCGCATCCAGTTTGTATAAATTGTATTAGCCACTCTGTTTACCCGCATTTAATAAGTGTTTTAAGTCCTGATAAATATCTGCCGGCTTGGCGGCAAGTGAATAGGAAAGAATCAGGTAATTGTCCGGATTGGCAATATAGACCTTTGCGCTGGATGGCATCTGCAGTGCAGTTAAATTCTGATAACGCATATCCTGATCCTGGAGTATGCGGGCTGTTTTTTCAGGCAATTTCACGCCAGAGGGAAGAACCAGGCGTTCTTCTACTTCGTACAAATGCCTGCCAAGGGCCAGACGAATACGGCCTAACTTATCCAATTGAGCCAAACAGGCTTGTTCACAATCACCAGGTTGCCAGAGGATAAGCTGCCATTTGCCTTTCGGATTGGACAAATCGACGCGAAGTGCAGGCGCCAGCATATTACCCTTGTTGGTTGCCTGAGCACTAAGCCATTGAGGATGAGTAAAAAAAAGATAGGCGGCAATACCTGGCGCAAAAAACAAAAGCGCCAGAATGTACAAAACCAGATTTTTAGACTTTAAAATATTTCTCATTAATTTTTTTTCAGATTCGAGCCAATAAAAGCAGCCAATGCGATAAAAGCCAAGGCAAACCATTGCAACGCATAGGCATAATGACGTTGCGGCGACATCGTCACAACAGGCCACTCGCGGATAAAACCATTGGCTTCTTCTTTGTTGAGGCGAATAATAAACGGATAGACAGATTTATGCAAAAGATTACTGATTAATTTCGTATCAATGCGTTCAACTATGGTGATGCCATCCGATTTTATTTCAAAATCCTGCCCTAAAACCCAGGTTTTACTGGAAGGAAAATACGCTTGCCCGCTTATGCTCGGTACAGAATGCAATTCAGGCAATGCGGGAAGATGGCTGCGATCAGCAGCAAGCCATCCCCTGTCAACTAGCAGCACTTCGCCATTAGCAAGCTGATAGGGAGATAACACATTGTACCCTGTCTGATGTTGATAAAATTGATTGTCCAGCAGAAAAACAGGGGCTAAATACTGGCCTGCGACTCGAATTGACTGATATTGTTTAGGGTAAGGTATGCCGCCCTGCCATGCGGCTGGAGGCAATTGCTGCTCTCTGGCTTCTGCAGTAAGCATCAGTTGTTTTTCCTTTGCGCGGTTTAATTGCCAGAATCCTAAGGACAAAAGCAAGGCAACTACTGACAAGGCAAAAAACACGACACGCCAGGCAAGCGTGAAACGATGATTAAAACAAGTTACACTCAGCATTTTTTTAAATTATGAGAAAAGCATTGAGGAGATTATAACAAATGTTCACCAAAGCAATCATCCTAATTGTGATGCTGGTTATTTTATTCGCATTAGGAAGCGGATTGATTTTTCTTATCAAAGACAAAGGCTCTTCTAACCGCACGGTAAAAGCCTTGAGTTGGCGGATTGGCTTGTCGCTGCTGCTGTTTTTATTTCTGTTGCTTGCCTTTAGTATGGGCTGGATTCAGCCGCATTCAGTGTGATACATTGCAAAGGAATAGCCGACAGGGAGTGTCAAAGTGCTTTGGAATCAGGATGAGGCATCGATTATCACACAGTATCAGCTAGATGGTGCTGTTTGTATTCGGCAGGTGCTTGGCCCGCAAGAAATTTCCACCTTGACGCGGGGTATAGAAAAAAATTTGCGGGACTTGAGCCCCCGCTCCAAAGTGGCCAGCCGTCCTGATGACCCCGGCTATTTTGTTGAAGATTTTTGTACCTGGCAAACAAACCCTTTCTATCAGGATTTAATTTTTAACTCTCAATTGGGGGAAGTAGCCGCTAAATTAACCAATAGCCGTTGCATTCGACTTTACCATGATCACTTATTGGTTAAGGAAGCAGGCACCCTTCAGGCTACCCCCTGGCATCAGGATCAGCCTTATTACAATATTGACGGCTTTCAGAATTGCAGCATCTGGATCCCTGTCGATCCAATCAGCCCCAAGGCCGCTTTACGGTTTATTAGCGGCTCTCACCTTGGTCCCTGGCTGATGCCTCGCTCTTTTATGGATCAGCAGGCAAAATGGTTTCCCGAAGGCTCTCTGGCCGAGCTTCCAGATATTGAACGAAATCCACAGGACTATGAAATTAAATCCTGGGCCATGCAGCCCGGGGATATCCTCTGTTTCCATATGCTTAGTCTCCATTCTTCCCAAGGAGCAGAGAGTACACAGGGAAGAAGGGCTTTTTCGCTCCGCTTTCTGGGAGATGATATTATTCATGCGCCGCGTGCATGGACCACCTCACCTGACTTTCCCGGGCTTGCAAACGAGTTAGCAGCCGGAGCTTCCATGAGGCATCCTTTATTTCCAGTCGTGTGGGGAGCTGACTGACAGACACATTTTGCTGAATCACCTAATGAGAAAGGAAATCATCATGTATATTTTATATTCTGCACGTACCCCTAACGGTATAAAACCAACCATTATGCTCGAAGAACTGCAGCTACCCTACTCTATTACCAAAATCGATATCATGAGCGGCGAGCAGTTTAAGCCCGAGTTTCTGGCCATTTCACCCAATAACAAAATTCCGGTTCTTTTCGACAGCGAACAAAACTTTTATCTTCCTGAAAGTGTAGCCATCCTCCAATATTTAGCCGAAAAGCACGGAAAGTTTTTACCGGAACATCTTAGAGCCAAATTTGAGGTAATGCAGTGGTGTTATTTTCAAGCCGCCCACATCGGCCCTATGTTTGGCCAGTACGGACATTTTCACCGCTATGCACCAGAACAGGTTATTTATGCCCAGGATCGTTACGCCAATGAAGTACTGCGTCTGATGGGGGTAATGGATAAGCAGCTGCAAAGCAATGCTTTTATCAGCGGCAAGGAGTATACCATTGCAGATATGGCCATCTGGCCCTGGCTATATTGCTATGAAGCCTTTTATCAGGCCCATATTGATGAGGATCAATTCCCTAGCCTGATTCAATGGTATCGTAAAATAGGAGAGCGGCCCGCGGTGAAGAAGGCACTTGATTGTTATGAATAACGAAATCCCCGCGGCAACGCCATCCGAATCCCCGCGGCAACGCCATCCGAATCCCCGCGGCAGCGCCATCCGAATCCCCGCGGCTGCGACCGCGGGGCCCACATGAAACCTATTGAGAATATTGGTTTTGCTAATTTAAGGTTAATGTTTGAAAGATTTGTTCCTAACTGCTATTAATTGCTATTTTCAGCAACATAGGATTCCCCTGAAGATCATGTTCGGAACCAGGCATGGGCCCCGCGGTCGCAGCCGCGGGGATTCGGACGGTCAATTGTACGCGGGGATTCGATGTGAATATCTCTGGGTAACTGCGCATATTCGCGAGAGGTGCAAACAGAATTCCAACAAATGAGTATACTTTAATTAAGTCATTCAACTCCAAGGAAAAGCAACATGCATTGGATATATATTATTGTTGCTCTAATAGTCGCCTTGTCCATGGTCTTTCTCTGTATTTTTGCCATAAGGAAATCCTTAAACAGCCTTTCTTTATGGCTCATGATTATTGTTTTTGCACTCCTGATAGCCTTTCTTTTTCTTTATGGGGTTCCCTACTACCGCGCGTCGGAATTTGAAACACATATGAGGCAGAATTATCCGGTAATGAACCTTATTGCCCAGCAATCCCCAGAGGAATTTCAAAGTTATATGGATCAGACTCGAACAGCTATACAGCATTCCAAAGGACAGCAGGTCGTTGCCGTTTATACGGGCGAATTTATTAATGCCCAATTATCCAAATACATTGCTAATGCAAGCAATCAATCTATCTATGACTACACAGTAACCACCCTGAATTGCTATCAGAAACTGTACAATTCAGATCCCTCGCTGGTTATTGATATGGAGTTTGCCAGCTTTTTCCCCAATCATATTAATTTTGATAATCTTGAAAAAGGGGTTGAAGCCTGCGGTGATACGATTACCGTTGCCAAATTAAATATAATAGAATCAGCAATTAGAAGCCCTTCTTCCGGACTTAATTCGGAGGAGGTTGTTTCCGCACAACAAAGCCTTCATGAAATTTTTCAGGAATTGGCCGCTAAATACGGGGACTCAGCAATTGAGGAAACATTCACCAGACCTTATGACAGCCCCCAGAATAAGACCCTGACTGCCCAGATCATTGTTGAGTTTTATGAAAAACTAATCATCAAGGGCCCAGTTAATACTGGAATCATTCTGAAGTATTTATTAACACAGAAACCTGGTAATGGGTTATGAAAAATAGCCAGAAAGTTGCTGGGCTTTAAAGCCCAGCCTACGACTTTTTTTGTTTCCTTAAAATCTCTCGCAATCGTTTAGCGTCTTTGGGGGCACAAGCTTTTTCATCATTATCAAAATAACAATAAACTGGCTTTTTTTCTTTTTGCCACTCGAGTATTTTTCGAGCGCATTCCTGTAATTTTTCCTCTGAATAAGAACCGGAATAAGCGACTGCCTCAGGTCCATGCATACGAATATAAATGAAATCCGCTGTTACCACCAAGGGCGTCTGATACTGTTTAAAATCATAGAAATAAAGCGCCTCACAAAACCAGCTTTTTGAACGAAACTCAAAGGTATAGCGTAAATCCTTAGGCAGATAATCAATGAATTTTTTAAGACGTGCTATATCAATATGCCAATAAGGGGGAAATTGAAAAAGTATTGCGCCCAGTTTATCTTCGAAATAACGAAAAGCAGTTATTAATTTATCGACACTTTCCTCGACATCCTCCAGTTTTTTCATATGGGTTATATAGCGGTTGGCTTTACAGGAAAAAACAAATTCAGGTGGAGTTTGCTCAAGCCATTTTTTTATGTTTTTTTCTTTTGGAAGCTGGTAAAAGCTGTTATTTAGCTCGACCGAATCGAAGGTCTGTGTATAACAGGGCAAAACCTCTGGAGATTTTATTTTCTCGGGGTAAAAATTTCCGATCCAGCCTTCATAACTCCAGCCTGAGGTACCAATGTAGTAGCCATTTTGCTTATCCATAGCAGCCTAAAATTAGGGATCCTTATAAATTATGGCAAAAATATGCTGTCTCTGCATTGACCAATACTTGCTTACAGAAATCCTGCCTACCGCGGCCTGTTATGGATATCCAAGGTTACTCAAACCATTTCTGGATACTGCGGACATGCCGCAGTAAGTAGGATAAGTCCATGCGCCTTGGCCATAGGTTAAGAGGCCTAATTAAATACCCGATAAGCCGGGAGTCAAAATCTCAGGCGTACTGCTCTCGACTGAGGCGGCATTAGACATTCTTTTCTCAATCAATTCACGGAGAGCATCTACACTCGCCATTATCTTCTCATCGTTAATAAATGCCAGAATAGTACAAAATTGTTTAATTTCTTTTTGCGAGGGCGAGAACATCTGAGGGCTCATGCGTGAAAGCTGGCCATTCTCTTTTTGACAGTATTCCCGAATAGCCATAACACAAGCTTCAGGATCAGAACCTTTTTCATCAAGGATCGTTTTAACCCCTTTTATTGCTTCCGGCAATGGATTGATACTATCGCATACCCTTTTAACCAGGCTCAATAATTCTGACTGCGCCTGCATAAGGATGCGTTCCTCCTCCTTTACTACCGGGATATTCCTGAGAAGGCCTAATAAAACATGAACATAATTCAGGCTGTCTTCGGCTCCAGCATTTTCGCTTTTAATCCCATAGCGGATTAAAGCGCGCAATGTATAAAAGGCCGTTTTCGCTTCTTTGTCTGACAGTTCAAAGGTCTCATCTGGATGCTTGGCCTTAAGGGCTGCCCTACGCTCGTGAATAAGAGTCAATTGCTGGATAACAAACGGGGAATAACGTTCACCGTCGAATTGTAGCACATCGTTTTCTTTATCAATCATCACGGCTAAAAATGCTAATAAATGATAAAGCAAAGCAGGGTTGCTTTTGCCGTTCAGTGCCGCCTCAACGATCATGCTATGGTAAACCGTCCTTCCAAAACAGAAATCCTTCATATCTGCAATTGAGGCATAGGCTTCGAAATGCTTAAATATTTCCAGATTCGATTTATGGACGGCATTTCTTAAAATATCATAGTCACGAACACGAACGAGTTCCTTCTTTTGCGCATCCGTCAAGTGGGTTTCAAAATGCCTGATAAAATCTATTTTGACTGCATAAGCGAGTCTGCGGATCACGAAATACTCATTCGCCCTTAAGGCAACATTCATTTCTTTTTCTAACCATCTTTCAAAGCGTTTAATCATTTCCATATGATCATTTTCCGCTGCCAATATGAAAGGCATAAACATTCTCTCCTGCAAGGCAGGCTTTGTGTAATTCTTGGTTTCAGCTATTAAAGCATTTTCGAGCTGCTCAAGAATCGCCATATTACCCGTTTGAGCAACCCAACGAATGGCGCTATAAGATGTCTCTTTCATATCCCTTGGCCCAGGTTTCAAGGCTTCAAGATGCTTCTCTTTTCCACCAATAACACATACATCAACAAGGGTAAACGCTTCGTCATTGAGCTTATAAGATTTTGATAGATCCCTACTGATCAACCTTGTATTTGGTGGTTCACTATCCAGGTAAGCTTTTAACTCAGGGTATTTGTTTAAGAGATCGTTAAATAATTGATTTAAATCTATCATGCTGCTCACTTAAGATGCGGATTGGGAATTAATTGTATTTTTCTAATACTTAATAGTCAATGCTGGAAGTTTCTCAATGCTGGGTAAGCCCCTTAATACTCCCAAAATGCACAGGTTCAGCAATTTTCAAGATGTCCAGATTAATTACTGTTAATTGATAGAGGGCTTGTAGGTAGACTTCACAGTTTTCCAATTCATCGGCAGAGAATGCACCCACTTGCTCCACTATTTTATGCATAGCTAATGTTAACTCAGCCTGTGTTTCTGAGACTTTAGAGATATTTGCTTCTTCATAAAGACCGCCCACCGCCTCTGCAAGTTGGTTCAGATCAAGGTTTAATTGACTGGCAGTAGCAATCGCCTGCTGTTGGTTTACTGTTTCCTGAATGTGACTCAAAGTAGCCTGCATCATCACTAATTTATCGTATTCATCATGAATAGCCTGCAGCTGAGCCAGTTTTTTTTCATTGGTCTGACCTTCAACCTCCAGGGTTTCTAGCGCCCCTCTGGTTAACCAGAACTGATTAACCAAATCAAAAGGGCGAGTCATCTTATATTCAGACCTCAGCATTTGTTTGCAATTATGAATCAAGTGGCGCTTCAATTTGGCGATTTGCCTGAGCAGAATATGCCAGAGATCAGTCCGCCAAAGCACATTAGCGACCAGAAAACTGGCAGCAATACCGATAAAAATTCCCCCCAGACGCTCCAAAGGAGGCGTTAAACTGGTCGGCGCTCCGCCTTCCTGAGCGACTGTGATAACCAATGCCAGATTAGCCTGTAAACCGATATACGCATCGGCAGGCCGCTTAAAGGAAAAATAGCTAAATGCCCATACACCAATCAGGATTAACAGCATAAAATCATAAAGATTAAACGCGAAATACGCTAATGATCCTAATGCTAACCCTCCGCCTAACAAACAGCCCAATATCCGATGCAAGCTAACACTTTTCATCTCAAACAAGCTCTTTCGCACGGAAATAACAATGCTGCTTATAATTCCGTTTAAACCGCCAGGCCAGTTGCTGATGAGCCAGAACACAAGCGCGAGAGTCGCCGATAAACCGGCTTTAATAGCATGTAGAATCACATCAGGATCATTTCTCAGCTGTTCCTGGTGTGAAATTAATCTTTGCCGGATTTCCACAGGCTTTTCCCTCCCTGCGAACACCGTATTCATATTTTCCAGCATGCTGTTTAACTGCCTCAAAAAATGGGCAATTGCGAGCATATTTTGATATTGGCCGGGATGGGCAGACATTAATTGGTTAATCCTTCGCCGGAAATTGTCAATCAGCAGCGGGCTTTGCAAATTGCCTTCTGGTTTCTGCTCGTCCATAAATGCAGACTTTATATAATTCAGATCGCTTTGAATTGCGGCAAAAATGCTTTGCAAATCGAATTGCTCAATCAATGCCTTGTTTTCCTTTACCATGAAGAAATTGTTTCTTACATAATAACTATTCATGCGGATAAAGGATTGGAAGGACTCAAGCACTAAGCGGTACTGATCCAGCTTAACCCGTTCAAAGCCGATCTCGCGGCGCATAAAACCCAGCATTTCAATGCCCTGCCGCAGTTTCTTTTTAACATTCAGGTTATCTTTCTGGATTGCGGACAGCATTTCCAGATTCTGTTCCTGCAGGGCCGATGCAATTTTGGCAAGCAGATTATCAATACTGATAAAAACAGTGTTAGTGCTTTTATTCATCGCATCCTGAATGGTGTTGGGGAAAAGAAACAAAGCAGAAATCGCAGAGACAATGACGCCAAGGCCAATTTCTGCAGGACGCCATATCGCCACCTGAAATGCCTCTCCCGGTGAAAAGGCGAGTTCAGATATCACGATAAAGGCACTGATTGCCAGTAACAGATAGGCATAGGCATAACGGCTCAGATTATAGTAATACACAGCAATCGTAATGAGAGAAAAACCGCCTAATAAATAGAGAAAAAAACTGTTCGCAATAAAACCGGCTAAAAAATAACCCAGCCAGGCGCCTATAATTGTCCCGGTGATACGCATAATTGCTTTATCAATAATATTTCCGGTGTAAATATTGGCTAAAATTACAACAGTCATGCCGGCCCAGTAAGGCTTATCAAGATGGAGTGCGAAGGCAATAAGAATGGCAGTAAGTGTTGAAATGGCTGTTCTAATTGCAGCACGATTTTCCAGAGACTGGGGAATGAAAGGACAGCTCACTTTTTCACCGGATAGGTAATCGTCGTCGCACTCGCACCAATTCTCAGGGGGTACTCCTCACTGATGTCATCGATAGCGATACGCACAGGAAAACGCTGCGCTATTTTTATCCAGTCTTCGGTCGCCTCAAGGTACGCCAGCGTAGAAGGCGCAACCTGCCCGGCCTGTACCCGGTTAATTCCCCAGCCAATGCTCTCTACATGCCCGTGGAAAGTTTTACCGGGATACATATCAAGATAAATTTTTGCCTTATCTCCAGGTTTGATTAAACGGATGGATGTTTCACGATAACGCGTTACAATCCACCAGTAGCTGGTATCTACCAAAGCGAATAACCCCTCCCCTGTTCGAATATATTGCCCTTTACGCAGATTAAAATTGGTAATATAACCGTCTGTGGGCGCTACCACTGTTGTATGATCATATAAATACTGGGCTTTGTTGACCTCCGCTAAAGCAGCCTTAATCGCGTTATCATCAAAATTCTGCTGTGCAATTCTGAGTTTCTGCATAGCGGCCAGCACTATAGCCTGTTGCTCGCTTATTTTGGCTTCGGTATTAATCAACTGAATTTCTGCCAGATCGCCGTGCTGCTGTAATTTTTGATAACGGCGTAAATGATCCTGGCTTAAGGCAAGCATTGATTTGCTCTGGCGCAATTCCTCTTCTGCGACCTGTATCCCCAGTTTTTCATTGGCATAGGTAATTTTTGCCATCTTGTATTGCGCTTTGGCTTTATTCAAAGCATATAAATAAGGCCTGGGATCGATGGTAATCAACTTATCGCCTTTCTTTACGCGCTGATTTTCAACAACATAAATCTCGCTGATTGGACCGGAAACCAGGGACGCCATATTGATAATATTGGCAGAGACATAGGCATCGTTGGAGCGCGTATCATAATAGGCAAAATAACGATAGCCGGCAACAGCCAGCACAATAATGCTAACCGTGATGACATGAGGCCAATATTGAAATGCCGACAATCGATCACGAAGTGCCAAAACCATTTTCCCTAATAGACAAACTTACAATATACTGAAATTTAGTGGATTTGTTAACGCTTGGCCGGAGATATATCAGGCGTTTCTTCTGCCTCTGGTGCTGCCTCTCTCCTGGCGGCCAAGGGGGAATCATGGTAGACAGGGGCAAATAATTTGTAAGTACTTCTCATGGAGGCTTCATCAC
Source organism: Legionella birminghamensis (assembly GCF_900452515.1). Classification (NCBI taxonomy): domain Bacteria; kingdom Pseudomonadati; phylum Pseudomonadota; class Gammaproteobacteria; order Legionellales; family Legionellaceae; genus Legionella; species Legionella birminghamensis. Next base: position 1,057,850 of record NZ_UGNW01000001.1, on the reverse strand, counting down.
GGCTGGCTTTATTATTGGTATTAAAACAGGAAGAGCAAAACCAATGGTTATCTATTTTAAAATAGGTACTCGGGTCGGAAAACAATCCCCAGCCCTCGGTATGATCTTTTGAGATCAGAGTTTTTAAATCACTTACCAGGTAGCAGGCTTGCAGTTTTGGATCGCAAATAACACTATTGTCAAGTTGCACAATAAAATGATCGCGAAGGGAAAGCAATTCCAAAGGCATGACATTATCCGGGTTTGCAATTCGTTTTTCGATTAATGTGCTTAGAATAAACTGAAACGCTGCAAGCGCCTGATGTTTGCTGTTACAGGCACCATTCTTTTTCATGGCATTGTAAGCCTTTTTTATCTTTTCCAGAGTGGAATCGTCCCCGTTTAGAATATCTTCTACTATTTTTATACTCTCTTTTTCCTTTTTACTTCCAGGAGAGGGCAGGGTTTTCAGATGATCAATAGCTGCCATTGCCAATTTTTTGGGGTAGGAATCAGGTACAGGACTCATTTCGTCAGAGCTTTTTATAAGCTTTGATATTGACATTATAGAAGGCATGGCATTTTCAACTCAGTCCTTTGTTAATTTTAATATAGCTCAAATCCGGGAATAAAATTTTGGATGGGGAAATATATTTTAGGGTATCCTATAGGTATCTACACAAAATGCAGTCGAATCCCCGCGGTCAAATGCCGCGGGGATTCGAATAAGAAGCACCGCCGGCATTCAAGAGATTACCTGATTCTTAACCATTCCGTATTGAATACAGCGGAAAAACCAGGATAACAAACTCGGTACCATTAAACAGGAAATCACCTATGACTTCCATTCCCAATTTGATATGTGCATTAACCGAGCGGGGATTTGCTTTGGAAACCAACACCGTCAATAGTTCAATTTCAGGGTGTTTCTCAATAATATATCGGCTCATATGTTGAAATAGACCGGACATAATGTTTTTTCCCCGGTGTGTTCTGGCAATACAGACAGGCCCGTAAACGCAGCTGTGATAGTGTGAAAGCGCTTTCCCCTGGTAATTCAGGTGCTTGAATTGATCAATCATTGCCTGAACCAAAGGGACATTTTTATTGTAGCCCAGGGTGCTTGTGCATTGATAGGCACAGAGCTCATCGCCCTCAACGCCGACTGTAATGCCCAGATCTGCGTCCATTGCCTTTAACTGTTCGGCAGTAAACCCGGCTGACAAAAATCCATCGCCCAGGTCGCTCGCCAGATTAACAGCCAAATTTTCGTTCTGTAAATCAACCATTTTCGCAAAATCAGATTCTTCAGGTTTGCGGTATTCCATAAGGGTGATCCAATTAACCAGATACTAATTAGCTTAGCAGAAATTGCTGCCTGCTTAGCTGCGATCTTATTTTTGATTAAGGTTCTTTTGCAGCAGATCTCTTATTTCTGTTAATAGTATTTCTTCCTTGCTGGTTTTTTCCGGTTCAGCGTCTTTTTTTTGCTGCAGCAGATTAATGAATTTGACTGCTACAAAAATGGCAAAGGCGATGATAGTAAAATCAATGATAGTTTGTAAAAAGGCGCCCCATTTCACTACAGCAGCACCAATTTTCAATGATTTGCCAGCGATATTAACCCCCCCGAGGAGCAAGCCAATCAAAGGCATGACAATACCATCCACCAGCGAAGAAACAATCTTGCTGAAAGCAGCTCCAACAATAACTGCCACTGCGAGGTCAACCACATTGCCACGCATGGCAAATTGCTTGAATTCACTTAAAAAGCTCATCTTGTTAGTCCATTATTCCATAGCCTTGATGAACTGGCGCCTGAGTTCCTCACAAACTTCTCAATCCGTTCGAAAGCAAATTTGCGAAGGATCTCTCAGAACTGGAGCACATCAAGGCTATACTTCCACTAGGGGTTTCGGTCAGTTACCCTCGATTTTCCCCAATCCTGCAGCAGCATTGCCAGCTCTGCCAAACGGCTGTCCAAATCATCAGGGCATGGTCCGCCGCCCTGCGCCATATCTTCACGTCCGCCACCCTTGCCGCAGAGCAGTTTTACCAGGGAAGCAGCAGAAGGCGCCTGGCCGACCAGGGATTTGGTGATGCCGGCAATGACATTTATTTTGCCGCTATCAATGGTATACAGCACGATAATAGCACGCTCATTGGTCGACTTTAGCTGATCCAGTGTGGTTCTCATTGCCTGATTATCGGCACCCTCCAATTGCTTCACCAGAACAGCAGCATCCGCAATAATTTGCATTTCCTTTTGCAAGTCGCCTCCTGATTTTGCCGCCAGCTTTGCCTGCATACGGCTTAATTCTTTTTCCTGCTGTTTATAATCAGCCATAAGCTGGCTTAATTTTTCATTGGCTGTGCCTGGGCTGGTCTTTAATTTACCAGCAATATCGTCCAATAGACCAAGTTGCTGGTTAACCCAATCCAGGGCATGGGCACCGGTGACCATTTCAATACGCCGCACGCCGCTGGCAATACCATACTCGGCAACTATTTTAAACAAACCAATATCGCCGGTACGCCCTGCATGTGTTCCCCCGCAGAGTTCCATCGAAAAATCACCTACAGACAATACCCGCACTTCATCGCTATATTTTTCACCAAATAATGCAACCGCCCCGCTTTTCTTAGCTTCTTCCAGGCTCATTACCTGCGTTAGCACTTCTTCGTTTTCTCTTATCTGCTCATTCACCAGTCGCTCCAGTGCTTGCAGTTGCTCCTGGCTCAATGCTTCAAAGTGAGAGAAATCAAAACGTGCGCGCTCCGCATCAACCAGGGAACCTTTTTGCTGCACATGGGAACCAATAATCTGTTTCAATGCGGCATGCAGCAAATGGGTCGCCGTATGATTAAGCCGAATGGCAGCCCGCCGATCTGCATCGATTTGCGCGTTCGCTGTTTGCCCGAGCTTCATTTCACCTTCCAGCACTTCACCATAATGGACAATTGCCTGGCCGACACGCTGGGTATTCTCAACCTGAAAGACGCCATGGTCGGTAATTATCTGCCCTTTATCACCAACCTGCCCGCCGCTTTCTGCGTAAAAAGGAGTGTGTTCAAGGATAATGGCGCCTTTTTCACCGCTCGCCAATACATTTACCCGCTTATTATCCATTAACAGGACAGTAATAGGGCTGGACATACTTTCCATGCTATAACCATGGAAATGGCTGGATTCCTCAATCTGGCAAGTGGAAGAATAGTCAGCAGAGAATTGGCTGGCGGATTGCGAAAGCTCCCGCTGCTGCTGCATGCATTGATTAAAACCGTCAATATCAACCTGTAAATTCTGCTCGCGGGCAATATCCTGGGTTAAATCGAGAGGAAATCCATAAGTATCATATAGTTTGAAAACGACTTCGCCTGGAATGCTATCGGATTTTAAAGCCTGAATTTGTTCCTGTAAAAGCCTCAGGCCCTGCTCCAGGGTACGGCTAAACTGATTTTCTTCCTGAAGCAGGATTCGCTCAATCTGTAATCTTGCTTCCAAAAGCTCCGGATAGGCATCTCCCATCACATTTCCCAGAGGCTCTACCAGCTTATTGAAGAAAGGGGATGGCAGGTTAAGCTTGTTGCCATGACGGACTGCCCGGCGAATGATACGCCTTAAGACATAGCCGCGCCCTTCATTGCTGGGCGACACGCCGTCAGCAATCAGGAAAGCACAGGCCCGGATATGATCAGCAATTACGCGCAGGGAAGGATGTTCGGGATCAATACCGGAGGTCATTTCCAGAATGGAGCGGATGAGCAACTGAAAACTGTCAATGTCATAATTATTATGGACTCCCTGCACCACTGCCGCAATTCGCTCTAATCCCATACCCGTATCCACGGAGGGTTGCGGTAAGGGATGCAATTTGCCTTCCTTGTCGCGGTTATACTGCATAAACACGAGGTTCCAGATTTCAATGTAACGATCGCCGTCCGCATCCGGGCTTCCGGGGGGGCCGCCAGCGATTTCTGGACCATGATCATAGAATATTTCGGTGCATGGGCCGCAAGGGCCGGTATCCCCCATCGACCAGAAATTATCTTTTTCACCACAGCGTGAGAAACGCTCGGCAGAGACCTTCATTTCTTTTAACCAGATATCAGCTGCCTCATCATCATGCTCATAGACAGTAACCCATAGTTTTTCTGTGGGTAAATGCAGGACTTCAGTTAAAAACTCCCAGGCGAAGCGAATCGCTTCCCGCTTGAAATAATCGCCAAAACTGAAATTGCCGAGCATTTCGAAAAAGGTATGGTGTCTGGCTGTGTAGCCTACATTTTCCAAATCATTATGCTTTCCCCCTGCGCGCACACAACGCTGGGCACTGACTGCCCGGGTATAAGCACGCGGCTCTAATCCTAAAAATGTTTCCTTAAATTGAACCATACCGGCATTGGTAAATAATAAGGTAGGATCATTGCCTGGAATCAGAGGGCTTGATTCCACAAATTGATGGCCATTGGCGATAAAGTAATCAAAAAATGCTTGTCTAATTTCCGAACTTTTCATAATTCACAACTTCTTGTTAAGATTATCAGAACTCATCTTTAAATAATTTATTAATTATTTCAAAAGAAAAGCCGCGACTCTGCAAAAACCGCTGCTGTTTTTGCAGGGCTTTAAAATCCTGCCCCTCTATTTGCCTGAATTTTTTTTGCATCACTTCCCTGGCAAGAGTATCCCAGGATACCTCCTGCCCGTTCAGGATTTCCATAATAAGGTCTTTGTCCAGCCTTTTAAGCTGCAGTTCCTGGATAATTCGCTGCGGGCCATATCCTTGCCCGATACGCTGTCGACAAAATGCAGCAATGAAACGCTCATCACTTTGGTAATTGAGCTGCTGACACTTGTCAACAGCATTTTCAATATCCTGCCTGGCAAATCCTTTATGAGCCAATTTCTCAGCCAGTTCATTTGCTCCATGCTCTCGCCTGGCCAGCAGGCGCAGAGCACAGTCAAATGCTTTACTCATCCATCATCTCGATATCTTCTTCTTTTACAACCATTGCTGTTTTATTAGCTAATAGCTCTGCACGAATCTGCTGCTCCAGCTCGGCAGCAACCGCAGGATGCTCTTTGAGATATACGCGGACATTATCTTTACCCTGACCGATTTTTTCCTGTTTGTAGCTGTACCAGGCGCCTGCTTTCTCAATCAGTCCGAGTTGAGTCCCCAGATTAATGATTTCACTCTCACGTGAGATCCCTTCATTATAGAGGATATCAAAATCGGTGGTTCTGAATGGCGGCGCGACTTTATTTTTGACAACCTTAACGCGTGTTTCGCTGCCTAATACTTCCTCACCCTTTTTGATAGAGCCGGTACGGCGGATATCCAAACGAACAGAAGCGTAGAACTTCAGCGCATTACCACCTGTTGTCGTTTCAGGATTACCAAACATAACGCCAATTTTCATACGGATCTGGTTGATAAAAATAACCAAGGTATTGGAGCGCTTGATATTAGCCGTTAATTTGCGTAATGCCTGAGACATCAGCCTGGCCTGCAGACCCACATGGGTATCCCCCATCTCGCCTTCAATTTCTGCTTTGGGAGTCAGGGCCGCAACCGAATCCACAACAATAACGTCTACAGCAGCAGAGCGAACGAGCATATCGGTAATTTCCAGCGCCTGCTCTCCCGTATCAGGCTGAGAAACCAGAAGATCGTCCACATTCACACCTAATTTGGCAGCATAGCCTGGATCCAGCGCATGTTCCGCGTCAACAAATGCAGCAGTCCCACCCATCTTCTGGCATTCAGCAATTACCTGTAAGGTCAGTGTTGTTTTACCGGAAGACTCAGGTCCGTAAATTTCGACAACCCGTCCTTTAGGTAAACCGCCGATACCCAAGGCAATATCCAGTCCTAATGAACCAGTTGAAATCGCTTCAATATCACGCTCGGCGGGGTTATCGCCCATACGCATTACTGAACCTTTACCAAATTGTCTTTCTATTTGTGCCAGAGCAGCACTGAGTGCTTTTTGCTTGTTGTTATCCATCGTCGTATCCAAAAGTATGCAAGCGCAAATTATCACATAGATATGGATGGGCAGCAAAATTTTTATGAAGGCAGGAGATAAAATGGGTAAATCATTTAGCGAATCCCCGCGGCAACGACCCATATCTATCTACACAAATGTTTTTCCCACTCCGAATCCCCGCGGCTGCGACCGCGGGGCCCACACGAAACCTATTTAGAATATTGGTTTTGCTAATTTAGGATAATGTTTGGAAGACTTGTTCCTAACTGCTTTTGCTATTCACGGCAACATTGGATTCCTCTGAAGAGCATGTTAGGCACCAGACATGGGCCCCGCGGTCGAAGCCGCGGGGATTCGACTGATAGCTATGGATCGATACCGCGGGGGTCGTATGGTTATGTGCCACTACTGAACAGAAAGCAGCGTAAGGATTCCAACCAGTGCTTTTCTGCTGGCGCGCGCCCTGACCTGATGGCGGGAACAGTTGCTAAAAAGGCAATGCTCTGTGCGGACAATGTTTCGAGCCTTTGACGCGAATCCGAGCCAGACAGTGCCGACAGGTTTATCGATACTGCCTCCGTCCGGCCCGGCAATGCCCGTAATGGAGAGTGAAAGACTGGCCTTGCTAAATTGCAAAGCGCCTAATGCCATCGCTTCCGCAACCTGCTGGCTTACAGCACCATATTGCTCGATAAGCACAGGATCCACACCCAGCATTTCCTGCTTGGCGAGATTACTATAGCAAACGAAGCCACGATCAAACCACTGAGAACTCCCTGGCACCTCCGTTAGCAAACTGGCAACCAGCCCGCCTGTGCAGGATTCGGCAGTAGCAATGCAGTGTCCCTTTGCGATGAATAATTCTTTTAATTGATAGAGTAAAGCGTCCATATAGCCACAAATAAAAAGCCCCTTGCAGGGGCTTTAAGCTTATTGATTATCGTTAGATTTAGTTGTTTCAGTAGTCGTTGTAGTAGTAGCTGAGCCTTGATCAGCTTTGCCATCATTGTTCTGATCAGTACCTTGCTGCTCAACAGTAGTAGTGGACTCTACTTTTTTCTCAGCATTGTCGCCGCATGCAGATAATACTAATGCAGTGCAAGCAGCCAAAACTAAAAGAACCATTCTTCTCATATTATTCTCCCTGGTTTTAAATTCAAGATGACTCCCAACTCTAGTCTAACAAAAAATTATCTTAAGAGAAGGAGTTAACTCAATTCCATGTTAACTTTAGACCAAAATCGAAAAATCATCAATGTATTGATTAATTGGAATTATTATTTGGATATTTTCTATCCACTGCCTGCAGATCAATTTCAAGAAAATGCGTAATCCGAATGGTAGCAGGACTGGCCGCAGGGGTAAATTTAACTTCAATATTGCGCTCTGCCCCACCTACTAGCTCGGAACTGCGGGTAACAGTCATCACTTCAGTCAGCTCGAGCGGATTTTTTTCTGCGTCAGTTTTTTCCGATGTTAGGAAATAAATCATGGCTTGCAAGCTCTTTTGAGATGAGAGGCTTTCAAACATCCGTAAATAAAGATAAATCCCCTGTAAAAAACCATCCGCATGATGCCCGATATGTCCATGCGAGAAAATAGCCGGACTGGTCAGGTTGATGGGGAAATTCATAGTTATCTTTTTAATGGTTTTTCCTGCTACCACGGAGGTTGTTGTCGTCTCCGCAAACATTCGCTGGTAAAAATAAAACAGCTTACCGTTCGCCGCATAAATGGATTTCCACACCCCCAAATCCTCAGGCAAAGCTTCTTTGACTAAACTATTGTCACTCAGTAAATTAATTAAATGCCGCAGGTTTTCAAATTTAACCGCTTTACAATATTTAATGGAAACCAGGCCATCATTGATACTGAGGATACTGTTGCCATTGATTCGGTGTGCCTGCAGGGCAGCCTTATTAATCAGATTCGCTTCCGGTAGCCTGAGTTCGAAAAAATCACCTGCCGTTGCATCAGAAAACTCCAATGGGATAAATTGTACGTTTTTATTGATGACTGGATCGCGAATAGGGATTTTACTGCTTTCAACATAAATGCCTTTGATGCTTTCTTTCAGTCCAAAATTGGAACGTGTCCGCGGTAACTCATCCACGGCCTGTCCGGTGGCCGGATCTTTCACCTGCTTCCAGATATCAAATGGGGCGTTTACAAATTCAATCCCAATTGCACGGCTATTCGTAATTTCACCATGAGGTACATTAGCGGCAATATCTGCCATTTGATAAATTGTGCCCTTATTATCCTTTATGTTAGCGATACAAAAATGGGCGGGCACCTTAAAAACAGCACTGCTATCCATTTCCATTCCCGCTGTTTCATGAAGCAAAATCTGCGAGGGCCTGCCAACTCCTCGGGAAGAGATCGATTGCAAGCTCGCCGCCTTCCAGTTTTTAAAATTAATATCATTGTTTGAAATCGCGTACTCCTCTGTAAATGCAACCAAGCGATTTTCATTATCGGGAATATGGGAAGCATACTTTCTCTGCGTTACCCCATTAGTACGGCTGTCCCAGACTAAAGCAGATTCACTTTGGATGGAAATAACTGAATCCGGATCGGTTTTCATACGCCGGTCATTATCAATAGGAAAATTGCTGACATTGGGAAGGTTTCTATGCCACTCGATATAACTGCGTGCAATAGTGCCATGGCACTCAAATACCTCGGCTTTTCCTGTGGCATCGAAGTTTTTTTTATTAAAAAAGAAAACGACATAATGAATATCGACAGGAGTATATTCATAGATATCCACTTTAAAATAGCCATTAGCAGACACCAGGCTGATTACCTCATCCTTGCGATAAGGCTTTCCTGAAGCAAAAAATGCATCCTCCGCTTTTTTAAAGGCATCCTGTACATCACTGCCATAATTATCCATTTGCCGAACTGCCGGCCTTATAACCCTACACATTCTTTCATCCTCAATGATCCATTAAGCGGGCGGTTCCTGTCTGCCGGTCAAGGGATTATAGGTTACCTCAACAGGTACCACCTGATCGGTAGGTAAAATTTCCACCCATTGATCAAATACCTGAAAGTTTCTATCCGGATTGTTGGGATCAGGGTTAGCGGGATCATAGCGAAAACTGCCTTGCAAAGGATAAAATCCATACTCATACACTTTATCAATCGGCGTTGCAGATACCTTGTCGTCGTCATGAATTTCCGCGCCCTTGGGATAATGATCGGTTTTATTGGATTCAGCGTGTTTTTGTGATACCTGTGTACACAAAAAACGAATGGCGTCATTTATGGTGACTTGCGGATGGCTACCAACCTCATCCGAAGGATCAAGGGCCAGGAGCTTTGCTTTTATCTCATCCAGCTCTGTTTGCGGCGCCATATAGGCAGCATCCAGCCCCTCCGACCCTTCGACATTAACATTCTTTAACCAGTTAATAGCCGCCCTCTCTTTTCCTGGGCGAATGGGAATAACCGCCTTAACCCAGGGAGCGTTTAAGAAAGCATTACGCATATTGTCGCCATCCAGCTGCAAAAGCCAGCCTAGCGAACTGCCCATGGGAGCAGGCTGACTTTTATCAGTAATTAAATAATTATCTTCCCGGGCGACATTATCTGACCAATTGACGGCATCCGCATTAATACTTTGAAAATCGCCAACCCCTAAAAACTGGCTGGATTTTTTTCGCGGTTTCCACCATTCCGGCGCTACAAAATACAGCATTTTATTGACATCAAAAATTGAATTAATCAGCTCTGACAGCACATGCAGAGTACGCGGTTCTGTATCCACTTTATAATGCATATTGGTCATAAGGGAGCGAATCAAACGCCGATAGACAATAATGCGCTCTTCTTCCCTTAATTCCTCGTACTTCCGCTTCTGGATATTGCTGGCGAGTTCAATGCGCTCTTTGGCCGCATTTAAAAAAGCCTGGCGTGTTGCTTCTGCATTCTGCTGCTCAATCTGAGTCACAACAGCCTTCTTGGCATCATTGCCGGCCTTGATTTCGGCAAGTTTTGCGGCAGCAACCGTATAATGCAAAGTACCGCCCACTACAAAATCAATACGCTCATCCCATTCTAACCCATCTGGCGCGGTAATAACCCCGATTTCAATCTGTGAAAAATCAGCTGTAAATTTCCCATGAAAAGCATAAATCTGATTTTCCGAATCTTCACCGCTATGGGAAATATATTTGATAGTAATGTAACCGTCCTGATAATTCGCTTTAAGTAACTCATAACCATCGGGAGCCGGCGGCACCTGAAAAGTAGTCAGGGGGACAAAGCCTAATCCAGGAACATTCCATTTGCGATTATCGCCAAAATCCCAGACTGCAGGCACAGTGAAATTCACCGAAGTATCTGGCGGCGGCATAGTCTCTGATATCAGGGGTTTTGGGATCAGATCAGCTGGCTTGGCAATGTGAACCAGATTGGCGAGCCCCAAGGCTTCACCGGGTTCGTCCACAAAGGTTTCCCAGCAAAGGAAACTGCCAATATCCTGTACCTGCACGCCCACTTGCCTCATCTTTCGGCGTAATTCATAATTAATCAGATCCGGTGTATTATTAGACAATACATAACGCTTGCTGGATGTATTGGATTCTTCTGTAATTGTTTTAAACGTGGATTTAAAATTCTCGCGGATTTCTGAAGATAATTTCTGCGTTTGTTCGCGCATTTTTTTATGTGTATTTTCCCGGGCGGTCTGCTGTGTCCTATCCATATTTAAACTGGCTGTCGCGGAAGCATTCCCGGTGCCCCAGGATTGATTGACAGTCGTTGTAAAGCCCAGTTTTAAATCGCTTTTATTGTCCTCCTTTACTGCAGTACTTATTTCGTCCTGTTCAGTTGTTGATTTCTCTGACTTGGTAATCGACTCATAGCCCGTTTCATAATATTTTTCAGTAATGGTTTTTCGAGTGCTTATTTCTATCAGCTCAACGGTTGATCCTGGAGCCAGCCAGACATGACCCGTTGGACTTCCGAGGAAGGTATCAAACTCAAAAAAATACTGCCTGAATAAATGTACAATACCTAAGGGAGATAAACTGACATTATCCACATCTTTCTTGGGATCAAATGTCAGATAGGGATCTTTATAATCATCGGTGAAATTTTTCACTAGCTCCCAGAATGCTTTTTTACTTTGATAGTTAATATCGGTGTAAAAAATCTGATTAAGCGGCTTAACCGCACGATTAGCCGCCAGTTCAGTAATAACGCGGGCAATTGCCGATTCATTCTGCATAGTATTAAGCAGATTATTGTATAACTCCTGCTTAAGTAAACTGATTCTCTCTAGCATTGACTCACTGTGTTCACCGCGAAGCGCCCTGGCTTCACTGTATTGCCGGCATTGGCGTTTGAAATCCTCCTTGTATGCAGGATAAACTGTGTCATGCAGTAATTTTTTTAAATCATAATTACTGATAAAATCCTGCCATTCATCTTCCGTTTTTGCGGGTTTGCTCTGAAGAATTTTTTTAATTTCCTGTAAGATTCCGGATGATTGGAATCCTAATTTTGCCGAAGGCAGGAAATCACCCAGATCAACCACTACATCGCCAAGCTCGCAACCCTGCAGACTATAATCTCTGATCAAAGTCTGATTTGAAAAATGCCTGACTAATTGCAGAACCAGATAAGAGTTTTGTTTTTGAATATCCTGTTCAATCCGCTTTAATTGCCGCTTGGATTTCCATCCCAATAATGGCTGATAAACCCCAAACATCTCGCTGGAATAAGGGAGAATATTTTTGAATTGCTCATAATCCTTGATGGTTTTCATGCTATTTTTTCCTCCGTGAATAGCATCTTATTAGTATATCACTTTTTGGGAGGGGTAATTGATTTAGCGTCTGCTGACTGGATGCCGCGGCACGTAGGAAGCCCTACGCATAGTGAGAACTGCCACTCACAGCAGGGACTGCCACAGACAGCCGGAACTGCCTACTTGCCGCGGCGCCGCGGACATGCCGCGGCATCCATACTACCCAGCCAGAAAATAAATTACTGACGCAGACCTCCCTCTTTGCTAAAATCAGCTGCTTTACTCCGCCTTGGTTTTGTTCATGTCTGTAACACATACTCCAATGATGCAGCAGTATTTACGCATCAAAGCCGATTATCCTGACATGCTGTTGTTTTACCGCATGGGTGATTTCTATGAATTATTTTATGACGATGCCAAACGGGCAGCGCATTTGCTTGATCTCACCCTGACCCATCGCGGTCAATCAGCGGATAAACCCATTCCAATGGCAGGCGTTCCCTATCATGCAGTGGAAAACTATCTGGCGCGCCTGGTAAAAAAAGGCGAGTCTGTTGCCATATGTGAACAAATTGGCGACCCAGCCACCAGCAAAGGACCTGTGGAGCGGCAAGTTACGCGAATTATTACGCCCGGTACCCTTACCGATGAAGCACTCCTGGACGCAAAATCGGATAATCTTTTATTAGCCGTTTACCAGAAAGCCAAACGCTATGGCCTGGCCTGGGTTGATTTAAGCGGCGGACGCTTTTATCTGCTCGAAGTTGAGGATGAGGAACAGCTGTATGCAACAATCAATCGTTTGCAGGCTGCAGAACATTTATTGCAGGAATCCTCCCCAATTTCTCTGCCCGCCAGCTTCTGCATCAAGCCACGCCCGCACTGGGAGTTCGATCTGAATAAGGCCAAAGAATTGCTGAGTGAGCAATTTGAAGTAAGCAGCCTTCACGCATTTGGCGAAAAAAACTATCAGTTAGCCCTGGTGGCAGCGGGTTGCCTGCTCAGTTATCTTAAAACCACGCAACGCCAGGCGCTGCCTCATTTAAAACAGATCACTCTGGAAAATAATGAGGATTACCTGCACATGGATGCTGCGACCCAAAAACATCTCGAGCTCTTTGAAAATTATCAGGGAGGCCGTGAAAATAGCTTATTGGCCGTCCTGGATCATACGGTCAATCCCATGGGTAGCCGCCTTCTGAAACGATGGCTGGGGCGCCCTTTAAGAAATGTCCAGGCGATTAATCAAAGACAGCAGGCAATCCGGGAGTTATGCGAACAGCAGCAGATTGCCCCCCTGCAAAATCTGCTCAAACAGGTTTGCGATGTCGAGCGCATTTTATCGCGGATTGCCCTTGGATCCGCCAGACCCCGCGACTTGGTGCAATTAAGGCAGAGCCTCAACCTTCTGCCTGAACTAAATGCTTGTTTACAGTCCCACTCCTCTCCTCTTCTAAAACAGATTCGTCTGGGCTTAACCCCCCAGCCCGAATTACTAACCCTGCTGACCGAGGCAGTCATTGATAACCCGCCGGTGCTTATCCGCGATGGCGGCGTTATTGCACCCGGTTTTGACGAAGAACTGGATGAGTTAAGAGCCTTAAGCGAAAATGCCAATGGCAAACTCAACGAATTTGAAATAGCGGAAAAGCAACGCACTGGCTTATCCACTCTCAAATTCGGCTATAACCGCGTTCAGGGTTATTACATTGAGCTGTCCAGAAATCAATCTGAAAAAGCGCCTGACTACTATCAGAGAAAGCAAACGCTCAAAGCCGTAGAGCGCTATATCACCCCCGAATTAAAAGCCTTTGAAGAAAGAGTGTTATCCGCACAGGTTAAAGCCCTGGCCAGAGAAAAATGGCTTTATGAAAATCTCCTGAGTTTGCTGCTTGAGCATATCAAGGCCTTAGGCCAACTGGCTGACTCTATCAGCCAACTGGATGTTTTGGTTAATCTGGCTGAGCGCGCCATAAGCTATCACTGGACTTGTCCACAATTTATGGAGCAACAGGCTATTCATATTACGGCTGGACGCCATCCGGTGATTGAACTCATTCGCCAGGACCAATTTATCGCCAATGATTTAACACTCGAGCCGCAAAGAAATATGCTGCTGATTACCGGCCCTAATATGGGAGGTAAATCGACGTACATGCGGCAGACGGCCCTGATCGTTCTATTGGCTCATATCGGCAGTTACGTCCCTGCCCAGCGGGCAAACCTGAGTATAATTGATAAGATTTTTACCCGTATCGGCGCCAGTGACGATCTGGCCTCGGGACGTTCAACCTTCATGGTCGAAATGACGGAAACGGCGCATATTCTCAGACAGGCAACTTCCAATAGTCTTGTCCTGATTGATGAAATCGGCCGCGGTACCAGTACCTATGACGGGATGGCGCTTGCTTATGCGGTCTGCGTTTATCTCGCCAATACCGTTAAGGCATTTACCCTTTTCTCAACCCATTATTTCGAACTAACCAGCCTTCCAGATCAATATCCCTGTATTATCAATAAGCATTTGCAGGTCAAATTGATCGAAGGAAAAATTGTTTTTCTCTATCACATTGAAGAAGGCTGCACTGATCGGAGTTATGGGCTTGAGGTCGCTCAGCTGGCTGGTTTACCTGCAGAGGTGCTAAAGCTTGCAAAAATGCATTTGCACGAAATCCAGCAGACAGCAACACCGCCAATGCCTGCTCCAGGCAATATCAACAGACCAGTACCAGCATTTGTCAACTCAATTCTGGAGAAGCTGTCGAAATTGGAGCCCGATAATCTGACTGCCAAACAAGCGCTGGAATTGATTTATGAATTAAAGGAAGATTGTGCGCTTGCAGAAGAACATTAATGACCTCCGGCTTACCTATTTAATGGGCTTATAACGGGAAATGATTAAACGATTCAGACCTTTTTTGCTATTTTTATCACTGCCATTGCTAATGGCAGCTGAAACGACTGGGCACTTCGTTATTTCCGGTGTTAAGGGCAAAGTATTGGCTAATGTTCAATCCCGACTTCAGGAAATCGCTGAAAACAAGCCGTTGGAATCCCAGACGGACGAAGAATTAAAGGCGCAGGTCGCCCAGGCCTTGTCCCCCTATGGCTATTTTAACTCACAGGCTTCAATTACCCGCGGTAGAAACAATATACAGATTAAAATCACTCCTGGGCCAAGGCTGCTAATTGCCCAGGTCTCAATCAGTATCGTAGGTGAAGGTAATGATAATTATTTAATCAAGAGAGCCTTGAACAAACTGACTCTGAAACCAGGGAAACCTTTTATTAGCCAGGACTATGAACAAGCCAAACAAACATTGATGAACGCAGCCGAAAACCAGGGTTATCTGCATGCCTCTTTCGATAAGGCAGAAGTACTTGTCGACAGTGGGCACAACAGCGCGAGTATTCAGTTAGTTTTTAATACAGGCCCCCAGTTCTTTTTTGGCCAGGTACAATTCAGTCCCAGCTATATTTCTCCCGAACTATTGAGACGCTACATTCCTTTTGCCGAAGGTCAGTCTTATTCAACAGAGCAAATTCTTGCTTTTAATAATGCGCTTTCCAGCAGCGGCTATTTTAGCAACGTCATTGTTAAACCCGTTTTAAATGAAGAAGGCCAGATGATTCCGGTCAATGTTCATCTCCAGCCAGCCCCAAGAACCAATTATTCAATAGGACTGGGATTTGGTACAGACACGGGTGTGCGGGGGCGGCTGGGTTATCACGTAGTTCCAGTGAACTCTGCCGGTCACAAATTCAATGCCATAGCACTTGGCTCGATGAATGAGAACCGCCTGCAGGCACAGTACATCATCCCCGGTCAGAATCCACTGACTGATCAATATGATATTTTCGGCAGTCTGGCCAATCTGAATTACAGCGCCGGCTATAGTAACTCAGCCCAGGTTTCCCTTGCCCAGAGACATACCCTTAACCATTACCAAAGGGTTCTCTCATTAAATGGGCTGTATGAACGGTACAGCTACGATGAGACGCCCAAATTTGAAAAACTGATTTTATATCCCAAGGCCAGCTTGAGCTGGATGAATAAAAAGGACCAACTCTTTTCACCAACGGGTTATAATGTGACGGTAAATGCCCTGGGTGCCAGTAAACTGGCTCTCTCAGAAGTCAATTTTGCCCAGGCCTCTGTTGATGCTAAAGCCGCAGTGACGCTTGAAAAAATGCGCACCCGCCTATACCTTCATACCATTCAGGGAGTTACCTTGATTGATGATATTAATCAATTGCCCTTATCGCTCTCCATGCTGCTTGGCGGTGCAGATAACCTGAAAGCATATACCTACAACTCAATTGGCCCGGGAAAAATCATGTCTTACGGCGGCATTGAGATTCAGAAAGAAACGCTGGACAATTGGTATGTCACTGCTTTTTTTGATACGGGTGATGTATATAAACCGAGTCTTAAAGATTGGCAGAATGATTTGGGAATCGGCTTAATGTGGGTCTCCCCTATTGGCCCCATTAAGGTAGGCGTGGCACAGGCCATTGACAGCGGATTTAACCGTAAAGACAAAAAGCCGCGTCTGGTAATCAATATGGGGCCAGACTTATGATATTAAAGCTACTATTCAGAAAACTGTTTTATAAAACCCTTTGGTTGCTGGTGATTTTAAGCAGCATTTTGTTTTTTTTACTAACCACCACCCCAGGCCTTTATATCCTGATTAAAACAGGAAGCCAGTTTATTCCCGGCCAGCTTCATTTCGAAGGGTTAAAAGGCGAGGCCGCTGGCCGCATTTATTTTGACAAGCTCCAATATATCGATCAAAGCCAGCAGATTGATCTGAAAAATCTGCGATTACATTGGCGGCTTAAGGACTTACTGCATTACCGTATTAATATTCGTTCGCTGGAAATCAGCCAGCTGGATTATCAGCAAAGGAATGTTTGTGCAGAAGCTCTGGATGCTTGTAAACCCCCTGTTTCATCCGGGGATACCGCATTCGCTATCCCTTCATTGCCGGTGGAATTACTGATTAACCAATTGGCAATCCAGTCAGTAACGGTCAATCTTGATAGCGAAAAACAGCAGATTGACGGATTAAAACTGCGGGTTTACCTTAGAAAAAATCAATGGCAGCTTGATTATCTGCAACTTGCCTATCAGCAGCAACAGCTTGATGTTCAGGCATGGATGCAAACGAAGTCTCCTTACCAGGCTGCAGCCCATCTAAACATTGACTCCAATGCGCCACAAGGACTCAAAGGTCAGATTCAATTGGCAGGCGATCAATCATTATATGCCTGGCGTGGAGAGTTGAGCAAACCGGCTGCGATCAGCCTGCAGGGCAACCTTCAGGGTTTTTCCGAGCTAAACACCCTCCTCCAATGGCCAAATTTAAATTGGCCGCTCGATAAGCCGGAGTTGGAAGTTGCCAAAGGGCAATTAAGGATAAGCGGAACATTACCCAACTTAAATGTGCAAATGCAAACTGAATTAATTCAGCCGATTAATGGTCAGTTGACACTTAAGGCAAGCGGCAACCAGGATAAGATAAACAGCACTGCGGATTTCAACTCCCCACAGGGGGCTGTGCATTTGCAGACTAGCTTTGACCAACGACAGGGGCCCGTCTTTCAAGGGCAGTTACAGGCCAGTTTTTCAGAACAATTTTTACCCTCCTCCCCTCTTAAGAAAATGGAGGCACAGCTTAAATTTTCGGGCGACAATTTGCAAAATATTCTGCTTAACGGTCAAATCAATGGCATTTATTACCAGCGGGCACTCAAGGTAATTATTAATTCACAGGGTCAAACCCAATCAGCGAAAATCAGTTTGGGAGAAAACCAGATTTCAATTAGCCATTTAGCGAATAAGCCCTGGAAAATGGATGCAAAACTGCCAGAGCCGGCCCTGCTGCACCCTTCGCTTGCGGGCTTAAAAACACAGTTGAATGCCCAGGGAAATTTTGAAAATGAGAATAAGGGCAGCTTATCCATTAATATTGCCCCGGGCAGCTTTCAAATTCCCGATAAAGAATTGCTCACTTTTAAAGGGGGACAATTTGAAATGAATCTGGCTAGGAAGGGTTTAGGCCTAACAGGTCATTTTAATATTGATCAGGATAAATCCATTCGTCTGGCCCTTGATTTACCACAGTTTAATTTTAACCAGGCCGACTTCAGACAGCAGCCAGTGAAAGGAACTGCTCATCTTGCTATCAACTCCCTTGATTTTATCGCCAGTATGAGCCCCGAAATAACTAAATCGAGCGGCCAGTTATTGGCTAATCTTGATATTAAAGGCCGCATTGGCAAACCGGATCTGAATGGGGTAATTGAAGTAAAAAATGGCAGTCTGTCCGCCAGAAGGAGTGGATTCACCTTAAGCCCCATTAATATCAATTTAAAAAGCCAGGACAACCGTTGGTCAGTTAAAGGCAGTTTATATGCGGGTGAAAAGCCGCTTATCCTCTCTGGCGAGGGCGATTTTTTTCCACAGGTAAAGGGACAATTGTCTCTGGAAGGAGACAATCTGCTGGTGATGAACAGCTCGGAATATACCATTTATATCTCCCCCCATTTAAAATTTGAATTTAGCCCCTCATCCCTGGTTTTGAATGGCAAACTGTTAATTCCAAAAGCCTCTCTGAAACCACAGTCATTCAATAATACAGTCACTTTAAGCAGCGATGTCGTTTTTACAGATGCCAAACCGGCTGACAATCCCCTGCATATTGATGCCAATGTCAATGTAGAAATGGGCGATGAGGTTGAGCTGGCGGTAAAAGGGTTAAATGGTTTTTTACGCGGCTCCATTAATCTTCGTCAATTGCCGGAGGGCCCATTAAATGCCGGCGGCGAATTAACCATTCACGATGGCAAATATCAGGCCTATGGTCAGGACCTAACCATTGAACAGGGCGAGTTGTTATTTACCGGCGGATTAATCGACAATCCCGGTTTGAATATCAGGGCGGTAAGGAAATTTTCCAATACGACCGCAAGCTTTGCCGGCTCTGATCAATTGTTTGATTTTAATCCCAGTAATATACAGACACTGGATTTTGGCAACAAGCTGACTGTAGGGATTGAAGTCAGTGGGCGACTACTCTCGCCTCAGGTTAAATTATTTTCCAACCCGGCAACGCTTTCGCAGGCCGATATTTTATCAATGCTTTTACTGGGCCGCCCAGCGAGCCAGGCCAATAAATCAGGCGGCCAGTTATTGCTGACAGCGATTTCTTCAATGAATCTGAATTCAGGAAGCAACGGTTTACAGCTGGTTAATCAATTAAAACAAAAGCTAGGCGTCGATTTTAATATCGCTAATAATAGTACCTACAATAAGCAAACCAACCAGGTCAATGATACGACTTCACTGGTTGTGGGTAAATCCCTTTCCAAGCGGCTCTACCTTAGCTATAACGTAGGTCTTTCTCAGGCCGACAGTAATGTATTGACCCTGAAATATTTATTAAATAAATTCTTTAGTATTCAGATTGATGCAAGCCCAACCGGCAGCGGCATTGATCTCCTGTATACCCACCAAAAGAGGTAATAATATGAGCGCTTATCCTTTACCATTGCGATTAAGACGGATGCGGCAAACTGCGGCCAGCCGGGCCCTTTTGAGAGAAACCCGTTTGAACATCGAGCAGTTCATTTATCCCTTGTTTATCAGTGAAACCCTCTCGGCACCCCGTGAAATACCGAGCATGCCTTGCCAATTCCAATTACCATTGAATGCGCTGGCCGGCGAAATTGAAGAACTTAGCGCCTTGGGAATTCCAGCAGTCCTGTTGTTTGGTTTGCCAGCCCATAAAGATGCACAAGGCAGTTCATCTTGGCAGCCTGAGGGCATTATTCAGAAAGCAATCCGCAGGATTCGTGAAGTGAATCCAGATATTCTCATTATCACCGACTTGTGCTTTTGTGAATACACAGATCATGGCCATTGCGGCGTATTACAGGGACACACAGTCGATAATGACAAAACCCTTGAATTATTAGGCCAGCAGGCAGTTAGCCATGCGCAAGCCGGGGCGGACTGGATAGCCCCAAGCGGCATGATGGACGGCATGGTGATGGCGATTCGAAAAGCGCTCGACACCGCCGGCTTTCAGGATAAATCGATATTAAGCTATGCGGTAAAATATTGCTCCAGCTTTTACGGACCCTTCCGGGAAGCCGCCCAGGGTGCACCACAGTTTGGCGATCGTAAATCCTATCAGATGGATCCGGCCAACAGTAAGGAATCGCTCAGGGAAGCTGCACTGGACTTGGCCGAGGGCGCAGATATGCTGATGGTCAAACCGGCGATGAATTACCTTGATATAATTTACCAGATTAAACAGAATTACCCCGCTGTTCCCCTCTGTGCTTATCAGGTGAGCGGCGAGTATTCCATGCTTAAACTTGCGGCAAAGCAGCAGTTAATCAATGAAGAACAGGCCATGCTTGAGAGCCTTCTGGCAATAAAAAGAGCAGGGGCTGATATGATCATTTCCTATTTTGCCAAGGACTTGGCAAAATTGCTTAAATAGCCTTCTTTGTGAATAAGTCCTGTCTTTGCGAACAAAGTGAAGCAATCCAGATCAATGCCCGAATAGCGCTTCGATGTAGGGTTGCTTCGCCAAAGGCTCGCAACAACTCCGCTAAACACACCTACCTTGTAAAAAGCCATCAGTCTGAAATATAATATGCCAATTATTTAAGCTAAGAGCCCTATTATGAAACACAATACACTGGAATTACTTGATACCCTGGTAGGGGGTACAGAGGTTCGCAATTCCAATATAAGTGCAGAAGCCAAATCTACTCTATTTGCAATGCGCAACGAATTTGCAAGATTAAGATACAGCCATGAAACCGATAAACAAGCTAAAATGATAGCTCTGCTCATGGGGGGGGTAATTCTTGCATTCAAAAGGGATGACTGGAAATATTATTACAACAGTAAATTCAGACTTTATCCTCAATGGCTTACTAATCTGGTATTTAAAAACGTAAAAGAGAAACACACTGAAATAGAAGCCATATATCTGATTGGCCAAGAAGCATTACGAAATCTGCCTGATGCTTTTAACTCTCGTTTTTTTACTTTTGAGTACCCAGTGATAAGCAGTTCCAAAAAAGCTGTTTTTTTCCCTGATTTAAAAACCAAAACTGCGGAAATTAACAGCCTGGTTAAATTTTGCATTGAGCATTCAAATGATCTGGAGTGTCCGGAAATTGAAATTGACGATGATTCTAACCTGGATTATCACACCCGATCTGCACACCATGCAATGGAAGACCTGCTGGGTTCATACTTAAGAAATCGGCAAAATGTAACCAACTCAAAAGGTCAGGTGAAAGAATACTTTTACCCATTTTTTATCCCGGGCCAAAAGAGTTTCACCCAGAAAAGAGATGCTGTTAACGATTTGATAAGCGCATTAAAAGGTGAGAATGTAGATATAACCCAACATTTGTCAACGTATAGGAACGGCCAATTAGGGGATTCCCTCAGGGCATTCATCAAATCATCCCGAGCAGATGAAATTGTTGGGCAATCAGTAGAAACGGTTAGCGATTTCATCCAAAAATTACAATCTAAAAATAAATGGGCTCAGTTAGGTCTTGACTAAACTCATTGGATAGCAGTGGCAAATTGAGGCAGTGTATGGCTTCCATTTGCCGCTATTCGAAGTCTTCAACTTATTCCTTTAAATTGAGAAAGCGCAGAAACCGTTTCTTTTTCAAGCACAGCCATTAAATGCGCAACAGACATTGGACGGCTTAATTGGGCGCCCTGCCCGCTCCATAGGCCAGTCAATTCTGTGCGGCCTAGTTTATTGGCATGAGCCCTCAATTCTTTGGTGAGCTGATGCTGTAAAGGGTAGGGAAGTAAATCCTCATTTCTAAAATTTTTTTCTGTCATATCAACTATTTCATTTCTAAAACTACGAACCGGCTTTCCTGTAAAAATAGAGGTGATGCAGGTGCCCTCTGCCGGGCTATCCAAAATCATCTGCTTATGCAGAGGAGAAGCATTGCTTTCTTTGCAAGTTAAAAACGCAGTACCCATTTGAACAGCGCTGGCACCCAAAGTGAATGCAGCAGCTATGCCGCGCCCATCCATGATACCCCCGCTGGCAATCACCGGAATAGTCAATGCATCCACCATTTGGGGAACAAGCGCCATGGTTCCAATGAATCCACCATCCTGGCCTTCTAGAAAGCCCCCTCCACGATGCCCGCCTGCTTCATACCCTTGGGCAATTACCGCATGGCAGCCGAGGGCTTCAAGTGCTTTCGCTTCCCGCACAGTTGTGGCTGTTCCTATAATAAAAATATTCTTTTCCAGCAGCTTTCTCATCGTAGTGTGGCTTAAAATACCAAAGGTAAAACTAATAATGGATATACCCTCGTTAAGGAGCATATCTAATAACTCATCGTTATCCGGTTCAACGGATGATGGGATCTCAGGCAAGGGCGGTAATCCAAGAGATAAACGATGCTGGTTTATATATTCCAGCATCTTTGTAATCTGTATTTTTGAAGGATAGGCTATAGCGTTGTGAATGAATAGGTTTACTGCAAAGGGTTTGGATGTGAGCGCCTTTGTTTTACAAACTGCATCTTGTGCTTCCTCCAGGGATAAATAACCGAGCGGCAATGAACCTAACCCCCCGTATTTGGTCACTTCCCTAATTAGAACAGGTGTAGTTATTCCACCAGCCATTGGTGCTTGAATAATAGGCAAGCTTATATCAAGCTGCTTGCAAAAATCCGTGGTTTTTTGATTAAACATCATTTCCCTCTATTTTAATGGCATGGATCGCTTCTCTAATTACCTGGCGCACTGCTTATTGAAGGAGCTTCCTAGGCACCAGAGATCTATTATAATAAGTCACCTCGTCCACGCAAGAAAACTTGAGAATACTTATGCTTATTGGAGCACTTCAAGAAGCCATTTTATGCCAATTGAATGATGTAGCTTATTGAGCTATGATTGAAGCTTATTTGGCTTCACTTGAAGATTATGTCAGATACCTCCATATTATTTTCTGAATACAGACGGCGTGTACTTGGACTTTTACTGCTACATCCTGATAAGCGTTATCATGTCCGTGAGATTGCAAGATTAACAAATACGGCAGCAGGCACCCTTCATCGAGAGTTGTCCAAGCTAGCTAAGGCTAACATACTGTTGCGCGAGCTCAGTGGTAATCAGGTTTATTATCAAGCCAATCATAAATTATCGATTTACCCCGAACTTACCAGCATTTTGAAAAAAACGTCTGGCTTGGTGGACGTTTTATTTGATTTGCTAACACCCTTGGCTGAGAAAATTGAAGTGGCTTTTATTTTTGGTTCAGTAGCAAAAGGGACCGAGAATCTTGGCTCTGACATCGATGTACTTGTTATCGGTGATATTGACTTTACAGAAATAGTAACCACCCTTTATTCTGCTCAAATCAGTTTAGGACGAGAGATTAACCCCAAAATATATTCAAGAGAACAATGGAATGCATGTTTACAAAAACAAGAACTTTTCATCCAAGAGATTTTAAATAATCCTAAACTATTTATCATAGGAACAGAAAATGACCTTGGATAACTTAATAGGTATCAGTCTTGAAAAGATACCATCTGATCCCAACGCAATAAAACGGCTTGTGCATGCTGCTGAGCGCAATATTGCAGATTCAAAAATTGACTTGGTTAGCGCTGAAAACCGTTTTGACGCAGCTTATAAGGCCATAATGCAATTAGCAAATGCAGCGCTCCAAGCCAGGGGATTTAGAACCTTAACATCTAAGCCAGGTCATCATCAGACGATGATTCAGTTATTACCCCAAACTTTAGGTACGGATATAAAAACAGTTATTATACTGGATGCGATGCGTAAACAACGCAATATTGCTGATTACTCAGGAGATATTATTCCTGAGAGCACAGCAATAGCCTGTGTTGCTCAGGCAGAAGCATTGTTAGACAGCTTTAAAAAAGCTGGGATTATTGACTAGATGGGTGGTATTTATCCCGCCGCAAACAATAACCAAAATTGATTCAGCCTTAGAAAGAATGGGATGATTGTTGTAAACTACAGACAATGAAGCACCGCTGGATAACTCCAGCAAAATTCGCTGCTCGCGCGCGAAATTCCAACATGCTTGCTCTGCTTCGTCATCCGTAACCACAATATTCTCTATTTTATGAATTGCTGTCCAATCCATTAATTTTTGCGCAATTCGTTTTGCACCTAAACTGGTTGCTTTACTAGTGATAGCGTCTAAGGTTATTAATTTATTTGCCTTTACAGATTGGGCAAAGGCATCAGCCCCTTTTGTTTCAACTGCGATGAGCGGCACATTCTCCCACCCCTGTTGATGCATTCCTTCCAGAACCCCGCATGCAAGACCACCGCCACCAACAGACAGGATAATTGCATCGGGTTTTGTTAGTCCTTGTTGAACAGCTTCTGTAATCATCGAAGCATGTCCTTTCCACAAAGCAGGATGATCAAAAGGTGGGATATAAGCGGCTTGATGCTGTTTAGCAAATTTTAATGCGGCCTGGTGCGCTTCATCCCATACCTGTCCCGCTACCACCACTTTTGCACCATACGATTCTATTGCATCAATATAAACCGGGTTGCTGGAGGAAGGAATAAAAACAGTAGCAGGGATATCTAGTTTCATCCCGCAATAAGCGACTGCAATACCGGCATTGCCACCAGATGAGGCAACAAAAGCCTTTGCACCTCGCTGTAATTCTTGCTGGCATAACAAGCCTATTCCCCGTAATTTAAACGAACCAGGCGGTTGCAAACATTCCAGTTTAAAATAGACCCGTTTATTGAATTTATTCTTTAATAATTGCGACTCGATAAGTGGTGTTTGAATATGTAAGGGCTGCATCGATTATCCTAGTTAATTAAGCTTAAAAACAGAACCGAGATTATTTTTTAAAGCATTTTGATAGACAACTTGAGCGACCGCCAAATCCTGAACCGCAAGACCAACCGATTTAAATACAGTAAGCTTTTCTTGAGCCTGAGGTACTTTATTGAGCAACCAGGAACCCAATTCAATGAGCGATTCTTTTTGAATCTTTTGTTGCTCAACCGCATTAATAATTTCACCGGCTTCTTTCATAGCTGCCTCTGTTTGATCTACTATCAGCATCGCTTTTTGAAGCACCTCTCCGCTTATTTCTTGCATAGAGGGATGATGCGAACCAATTGCATTAATATGTGCATGGGGCTGGAGATCCTGAAGATCAACCAGTGGCTCTGTACTTGCTGTTGCGGTACAAATGATATCCGATTTTTTTAAGGCAGGAGATAATTGCTCACAAATATCAATATTGTAGAAAGCCTCCATTTCCCTGGCGAATTTATGTGCGCTTTTTAAATTCCGTGACCACACAAATACTCGTTCGATCTGACGGACAGCAGCAACTGCTTCAAGCTGAGTGGCAGCCTGTACTCCTGCCCCTACGATGGTTACAGTGGATGGCAAATCACGTGAAAAATATTTTGTTGCCAAACCAGAAACCGCACCCGTACGAAGGGCTGTTAAATAAGCAGCATCCATCAACATAAGCGGCTCACCCGTTGCAGCATTAAGCAGTAAAATAGTGCCATTAATTGCAGGCTTACTCTCTCGGACATTATCAGGAAACACCGACACCACCTTTAAACCCAATATTTTTTCGTCCGATAAATAAGCAGGCATAGTCAGTGTCAACCCATTTTCTCCTACTGGAATACCCGTTCGCAAAGGCAAGATCGCTTTCTGTTGTGCCAGTTGGATAAAAGCCCTTTCCATACTGTCAATGGCTTCAGCCATGGTAATACTTTGCTTCACTTCTGAAAGCGATAGTAGTTTAAAGGTCATGAACAACCTCCTTCTGAACCACAGGAACGTAAATCTCACCTTGCAAATACAGTTGACTATAACCCGACAAGATGACCCTATCCTGATTCATTTCACACCAAAGTTCTCCTTGACGGTTACCGCCCTGACGCGCATGAATCTTTTTCTTATTGAGGCGATGACACCAATAAGGGGCAATGACACAATGTGCGGAACCAGTTACTGGATCTTCAGGAACATCACAACCCGGATAAAAACACCTTGAATATACATCAGATTCTACCCCTGGTGACGATAAAATAATACCTCGGCATGACATAGCTGCCAGCGCATTTAGATCAGGCTTGGCATTTCTAATTGACAGCGCATCGTTGAAAATACATAACATGTCAAATTGACTTTGGTAGACCTCAACTGGAATTAACCCTATGGCTTCAATAAGTTGAGCGTTCGGTTCTACTTTTGTAAAACCTAGTCCGGGAAAATCCATTATTAATAGATCTTCTTCTTTCTTCACTGTTAATGGTCCACTTTTACTATTAAAAACAATTGTCTGCTCTTGATGTCCTAACACCTCGAATAAAACAAAAGCGCTAGCTAATGTAGCATGACCACACAGATCCACTTCTGTGTTAGGTGTAAACCAGCGTATTTCGTAATTCTTGTTATCGCGGACAATAAATGCTGTTTCAGATAAATTGTTTTCCCGTGCAATCAGCTGCATAACAGTATCATCGAGCCAGTATTCTAAGGGGCAAACAGCAGCAGGATTCCCTGTGTACAAGGTTGAGGTAAAAGCATCTACCTGGAAAATGGATTGTTTAATCATGCAAACCTCATGGTGAGTGAAACTAGATTAATTTTACATAGTTTGGTAATATATAGCAAGCTATGTAAAATGGACAATAAAAAATGTACCCATCTACCCTCATTAAGAAAGCCAGTCGATTGTTAATTAAAAAAGCCAATGAGCTACTGAAGCCCTATGGTCTTACTGATGCGTATACCTATTTCCTCATGGCTCTTTATCAACAAGATGGTTTGACTCAATCTGAAATGCATAAACAGATTGGCATCGAACAACCCACCGCAGTTAGAACGCTCGATCGCATGGAACGTGACGGCTTGATTATAAGAACTCGAAGTACCACAGACAGGCGTGCCATTGAAATCAGGCTGACCGAAAAAGGACGAAATGCTCAAAAAATAATTGAAAAATGTGCTTATGAGCTAAATAAATTTGCGTTAAGCGGCTTTACAGAAGATGAGAAACACAAAATTAAATGCCTTTTAGAGAGATTAAACACTACGATCAGCCGAGAATAGTATAAATTTTATTATTCATTCCAGCCTGGGTTTCAATGCTTGAGTCAGATTAAGCAAAACTAATTCAGTTTAAGCTCAGAGGAAACCTTTGCTGAGTCCATTTCTTTTGCAGCGGGGATACTTTCTTGTTTAAACGCCAAAAGGGCTTTTTTAAACTTATTCATGCCTACAATGGAAGTTGATTTATTTTCAGTTGTTTCGGATTGTTTTTGTTTAGATGAGAAGTAATCAAGGCGATTTAAAAAAGGAAGTATTTTTAATAAAATTTGTTTCCATGAAGCCTTTCCTGCCAAGTTAGAATTTTCAGAATCATTATAATATTTAATACGTTGTTGGCAAAAATTTTTAAATTCGGATAAATCTCCCGTTTTTTTAAACTCATGGTACTTAATTATAACCGCCTTATAAAAATTATTAGCATCTTTTGCAGCCTTAGGATCTGATTTTTCTAAAGCTTTTACGCTCATTGCTATTTCCTGCAATGACTGCTCAAATTTTCCCTGGCTATCATTCAGTTTACCCGCATTAGCTTTTATTTCATTATAACGTGCTTCTGCAGCCAGTTTCATTTCTTCCTTCTTTGCCGCAACAAGTTCCTCTGGTAAACCAAGACAAGCCAGGCGTTGCAATTCAATTTCCAGATGCTTTTCAACTCCCAGGGTATTATTGAGTTGACTAAAATCATAACTAAAGTCCTGTACGGAACTGAATAGATCACGGCCTTCCTGACAAATTTTTGGAGAGCCGGCAATGTAATCATAGGGATTTTTCAGCATTTTAACGAATTCATTTTGTACTATAGCACTATCTCTCGGACTTAATGCCTCACCGTTTTGAAAATTTAAATCGGTAATTTGTTTAGAAAAAATGACATTATTAAATACCGCTTCAAAAGCACAGGCCGGTAAATTACTTAAAACCTGCGGTTCAGCTTGATATTTCTCGAAGAATTTAGCTAGCTCATTATCAAAAAAGGAATAAACAGCATAACCAGTTGTAGCTCTGCAGGTATCAAAACGCACTGAGACGAATGAATTAAAACCAAATTTATCGTTAGGTCCCAGAGGGGTTTTATTTTCGGTTAAATTAGCCTGTAAATAATTATTGATATCTTCTGATAACGCCAGCATATCAGAGACTGAGGAATACGCATCAAAATAAATAGTCAGCTGATCAGTATCTTTAAAACGATTATTGCCATGCTCTTCAGGATTAACAATTTTGAAATCAAAATTCATATTATTATTGGCTTTAGCTTTCTTATTTAATAGGTCTATTAAACCCCATAAAACTTTTTCATCCAGATTAGCAATACTATTAATGTTAACATGAAATTTTAATGCAGCACCGGTGTTCGACTCAGGCGGGCGTTCAAGTATACCGTTAGTTTTTAACTTTGTTAGCGCATCCACTATTCGGGGCATATGTTCATTTCTTAGATTATTAACACCAGCTAGAAACAAATCACTTGTCTGATTTTTATAAAGACTTTTTAAAGGCATCTTTTTGTCTTTAACAGGAACTATTTTGTAAAACATACCCGTTGAAATAGGATTGCAATCAACATTGTCTCTCTGGAGCTTTTTTTGCAGCTGCTCACCAGATAAATTTCTAAATTTAGCCATGGCAATCCGGAGTTAGGTAAACAATGAACATTATGATTATTAGTATATGCCAACTTCATTCGGAAAATGGATTTCGAGCTTATGCCTGATTGACATTGGTTAATGCATATTTTTTTGGAATGTACTTATCATTAACGCGAAACAAAGCAGCTTTCACAATCTCCAATATAATGAGGCGCTTTAGGAAGAAGTATTGCTCTAATGTTAGGTATAACTCACAAATTTTAAAGGAATACAAATAATCCCAACTAAGGGGGGGACTGCGGACGAGCCGCAGTAAGTAGCAAATTGACAACAACCTGAAGTAAAATTTATCGAATGCGAATGATATGTGATTTTGCCAATAAATTTATTTTTGAATAGTAATGCTTTCAATAATGACAGGGGTAACCGGTTTGTCCTGTGCGTCTGTCTGTACTTGACTAATCTTGTCGGCAACATCCTGGCCGGAAGTCACTTGGCCGAAAACATTATAGCTGCCTTGAAGGCTTGGTGTTGGCGCTACGGTGATGAAGAATTGGCTGCCATTCGTATTTGGGCCCGCATTAGCCATAGCAAGAACTCCTGGCTTGTCAAAACTGGCATTGGTATTCTCATTATCAAATTGATATCCAGGGCCGCCAGTACCGTCACCAAGGGGATCGCCGCCCTGGATCATAAAACCAGCAATCACACGATGAAATGTTAAACCATCATAATAAGGGCGTTTAACCATTTCCCCTGTTTTAGGATCTTTAAATTCCTTTGAACCTGTTGCCAGACCTTCAAAGTTGGCAACCGTATTGGGAGCTTGTTCTGTAAACAGCTCACAAGTAATTGTTCCCTGAGACGTTTTGATGATAGCGGTATCAGCAAATGCTGAACCCAAACCAGCCAGTAAGAGACAACCGGTGATAAATGACACGGTATTTTTCATAATGATATTCCTGTATTCCCTATTGATTATCAAACCTTGATGCGTTGCGCTTATAAAGAGTCATACCAATAAAAAAGCCACCCGTGGGTGGCTTTTTTACTGTCGTTACATTATTTTGTAACAACAGGAGCAACTTGATCCATCGTCCAGGTTGCTTGCAGGCCAACCAGGTCTGCTCTTACTTTCGCTGTTGCATTTACGTTAGTAGTAAAGCTGGTGGTTGTCTGATTTTTGTTAAGTGTTGGATCACCTGCAGCAAACAGATGAGTCCAGCCAGCATCGAAACCAATATCAGAACGCCATTGGTAGTGACCGCCCACAGACAGAGCCCAGCGATCAGCATCTGGCAAACGAACTGTACGGTTAGCATCAGTAGTTGGAGTCTGATCATATCCACCGCCTACACGCAGCATCCACTGGTCATTAAACTTATAGTTCGCACCAATGGCAGCACGCCATGCATTGTCATAGTATTCACTGGAAATGGAATTCGCTTTCACCTGGCCAATACCTTGAGAAAACGCAGCTACATTTCTCAGTTCAATTGTTCTGATTGTGCTCCAGCCGGTATAAACCACAGAACCCAACAGAGCTAACTTATCATTAACATCGTGGTATCCGCTTAATGTGACAATGTCAGGGAAATCCAGATTGTTACTAGACAAATTGTGACTTGTGAAAGTACAAGTTGTGCAGGAAGTAATAACACTCAAAGGACTAGTCAAATTCAATCCAGGAGTAGCAAAGGGACCGCTTAAACGGCTATACCCATGGAATGTATGGTTCATCTTGGATTGATAATTCAAACCGATACGGGAGTGATTATCATTGAACATATACATCGCACCGGCATGGAAACCAACACCGAAAGAATTTCCTTTGTTATAGGAAGGCGAATCCAGTGCAAAAGGGTTTCCAGTTATAACGTTTGCTACAGTAGGAACACCCAGGACGCTGTTAAATTTAACGCGTGCATATTGCAGGTCAATACCGGCACCCAGAGAGAAATTATCGGTAATCATACCGCCAATTTCAGGGGATACGTTAGTGGTAATCAGCTCACTGAATGTACCTTGATAACGCATTGGATCAGTACGATCCCATTCAGTAGACAAACCAAAAGGAGATACTACGCTCAAACCGAAAGTCGCGCGATCTGTAATGGGCAGCGCATAATGGAAAGCAGGAACGAAGGCCTCATTCGCACCCTGCACACCATTATAAGACTGAATATAAAGATTTGCTGGGAACGGAAGCCCGGAAAATGATCTGAAAGTGGATGTGCCTGATAATTTACTGCTTGGGAAAACACCGACACCGCTGGTTACGACTTGTTGATTATGCAGCAATGCCAGACCAGCAGGATTGTACCAACCTGTGGACGCATCAGCAGCTTCGGCAGCAGCACCCGCAGCATAGTTTCCAATCACATATCCTGCACTTTCAGTATACAGAGAAAATGCCCCTGCATTTGCAGCACTTACAGCCATCATTGATATAACAGCAGCACTGACCATTGTTCGTATGGGTTTTTGCATGCTCTTCACTCGACGCTCCTTACTATTAATGCATCCCAAAAATAAATTAAGTAAAACTGTGTAAAACACCACCGTTCAACCAAAACAAAGATAATAAATGAATTACAATAGTTTTCAACGATTCAATCAAAATATTCCAAAATAAAGTGCTTGATTAGAAAGAAAAAATCCAAGATGACGCATTTAAAATCACATTGGTTTTAATTTACCTGACACTTGTCATAGCTAAGGACTCCATGTTAATGTGGTCTTTTTTTGTGCGGAAAAATTATGCAGCAAATAGTAACCAAATTTGGAGGCACTAGCGTCTCCTCATTACAAACCTGGGAAAATATTAGCTTTATTACTCAGCGGCACATAAAAAATGGCTTACAGCCAATCATTGTCTGCTCGGCCATGACTCAGATATCCAATAAGCTCGAACAGGCGATCGATGCGGCTTTGTTAGATCAGCATGCAAGTATTTATGAGGACATTGAGCAAAGCCATCTGAAACTGATTGACGAATTGGGTTTATCACCCTCCCTGATTCAAAATGAACTGGAACAACTGGATAAATGGTTAACCGGGATTGCCCTTCTGCGTGAAGCCCCGGCAAAAACCCGTGCGCAAGTGCTTTCACTGGGTGAAATCATGATGACCCGGCTAGGACATGCCTTTCTTAAGGCAAAGGGCATAAACTGCCTTTGGTATGATGTGCGTCAGGCCCTAGTGTCTACTCCGATTCCCGGTGGTGATTCCATTAACTATCTGGCAGCCCGCTGCCACAGCGAACCTAATCCGCAACTGGCCAGCGAATTGCTAGACTCAGGGCATCAGGCAATTATCACCCAGGGCTTCTTTGCTGCAAATCCGCAAGGCGATACGGTATTACTGGGACGCGGCGGCTCAGACACTTCAGCAGCGCTTCTGGCAGCAAAACTTGAGGCAAGCCTTTGTGAAATCTGGACTGATGTGCCCGGTATTTACACTGCAAACCCTCATCAAATGCCGCATGCGAGGCTGCTAAAACAACTTAATTACGATGAAGCGCAGGAAATTGCGTCAATGGGTGCGAAAGTATTGCACCCCAATTGCCTGCCGCCTGTCCGCAATGCCCACATTCCCATGGCTGTCCGATTTACCCGTATGCCTGAGCATTCCGGGACAATGATTTCAAAAGAGAGTGATGAACTGGCTCCGCCTATTAAATCCATTCAGGTCAAACACAGTATTATCCTTATCTCAATCGATACCCTTAATATGTGGCAGCAAGTGGGGTTCCTTGCAGATGTTTTTGCCGCCTTTAAGCATCATGGATTTTCTGTTGACCTGCTCTCTTCTTCCGAGTTTAACGTTACCCTGTCACTGGATAGCAGTGCCAAATTACGGGACCGGGAAATTTTAAATGCATTAATCACAGATCTAAACCGTTTCGGCCGCGCTAAAGTCATTGAGCCTTGCAGCGCTGTCAGTCTGGTAGGTCATCATATCCGTACGGTATTGCCGCAATTAGGGCCTACTCTCGAGTTATTTGAAGCCAAACAGATTTATCTGATGTCATTGGCATCAAATGACCTTAACCTGACCTTTGTGGTGGATGAGTCTCATGCGGAAAAACTCTGCCAGAAATTGCATCATCTCTTAATTGAAAACAATCCACAAAGCTTCTACTATTCAAAAAGCTGGCATGAAGAGTTTGGCAAACCGGAAGTCCCAAGAACACCCTGGTGGGAAAGCAAGCGCGAACAGTTACTCGATTTGGCGCAGCAATATTCCCCCTGCTATGCCTATGACCGGGAAACCCAACAGCAAAAAGCCGATGAATTGCTTGCCCTGGAATCGATTGATGCCTTGTTCTATTCAGTGAAGGCTAATCCCTATCCTGAAATTCTTAGAACCTTATATGATAAAGGCATCGGTTTTGAGTGTGTTTCGATTAATGAACTTGAGCATGTCCTGAAGCTCTTTCCTGAAATTAATCGCGAAAGAATTTTGTTTACACCCAACTTTGCCCCACGTGCAGAATATGAGTTTGCCCTGAATCTGGAATGTCATCTGACCATTGACAATCTTTATCCTTTACAGACCTGGCCTGAGCTATTCAGAAACCGTAAACTTTTCTTAAGGGTCGATCCAGGCACAGGCGCCGGTCATCACAAATTTGTCAGTACCGCTGGGAACGAGTCCAAATTTGGTATTCCCCAGAATGACTTGCCCCTTGCAGCAGAACTCGTTGCCGAGCTAAAAATTCAGGTTGTCGGTTTGCACTCCCACTCAGGTAGCGGCATTTTAACGCCGGATTTATGGCAGGATACAGCCCGAATGCTTGCTAATTTTACCAAGCTGTTTCCCGAAATCAGCATCATCAACCTTGGCGGCGGCCTGGGTGTTGCTGAGAAGCCAGGGCAGCGCCCTCTGGATCTTGCAGCATTCGACAGTTCTTTGCTGGCGATTAAATCCCAGTTTCCCCAATTGTCTTTCTGGCTGGAACCTGGGCGTTATTTTGTTGCTAACAGCGGCGTCATTCTTGCCAGGGTAACCCAATGCAAGGACAAAGGCAGAGTCCGTTTTATCGGGATTGAAACAGGGATGAACTCCCTTGTTCGCCCCTCATTGTATGGCGCTTACCATGAAATCGTTAACCTGAGCAGGCTCAATGACGAAAAAGCGGGATTTGCCCATATTGTAGGGCCTATCTGTGAATCTGGGGATACCCTGGGTTACAACCGGCTGATGCCAAAAACCTTTGAAAATGACATTATGCTGATTGCCAATACCGGCGCTTATGGCCATTGCATGGGTTCAAATTACAATCTGCGTCCCCCCGCCCAGGAAATAGTTGTTGACTAATATGCTTCAGGATGCAGACCAACGCGCGCAGGCTACTAACCCTGCGCAGTCTTATATTGTTCAGGCACCAGCCGGATCAGGCAAAACTGAATTGCTTACCCAGCGCTTTTTACGGCTGCTCAGCCGCGTACAGGCCCCGGAACAAATCATTGCACTGACTTTTACCCGTAAAGCAGCCAATGAAATGAGAGAGCGCATACTGCTGGCCCTGGAAAAAGCTGAACAAAATATCCCTCCTGACAATGCCCATCAGCAACTCACCTTTAGCTATGCACAAGCCGCACTGGAACAGAACAAGCGCCTGAACTGGCAGTTATTACAGCAGCCAGGCCGGCTGAAAGTCATGACAATCGATTCATTATGCCAATATCTGGCGCAGTCAATCCCCCTGTTGGAACAGGAAAGCAATTTTGCATCGATAACAGAGAATCCCGATGAAATTTATCGCATGGCAGCAAGGGAATGTCTGCAAACCTGCCTTCATGATCATCAATTACAAGTCCATATTCAGGCGCTGCTTGAACACCTTGATAATCGCCAGGATAAATTGCTGGATTTATTTTCCAGTTTACTGGCAACAAGGGAACAATGGCTAGGCCTTGTTTATTCCATACGGGAGCAGAATAAAAAGTCTTTTGAACAGGCTTTGCGCTGGATAGAAGAACATGAGATTAAGCGTTTTCAGGAAAGTATTCCCTTTTCACTGCGTGAAACCTTAAGACGTTTGTGCCAGCATGTAGCGGCAATTGAAAATGATCCGTCTTCCTTGCGCTACCCGCTGAAGTTCTGGGATGAGTTTGGCCAATTAAACAAAGAGATCAGCCTGGGCCTGGCTTCCCTGCTGCTGACCAAATCGGATAAATTACGCAGCAGCTTTGACCATCATGTGGGTTTAAGAGCAAATAGCTGCCCGAAATCCGAGTATCAGACCCTTAAAAATGAGAGCAGGCAATTATTAGAGGCATTGGAAGTACTGGCTGACTTTAGCAGTTTACTGGTGAAAATAAAAAAACTGCCCGAACCGGTTTATGACAAACATCAATGGGATATTCTGCAGTCCCTGCTCACTCTCCTTCCTCTGTTGGCCGCCCATTTACAAATTGCATTCGCCAGAACAAATAAGGTGGATTTCGCAGCGGTCTCCCAGCAGGCGCTGCATGCCTTGGGTGAACCGGACTACCCAACCGACTTAAGCCTTTATCTGGATCACAGCATCCACCACTTACTGATTGACGAGTTTCAGGATACCTCTATTCAGCAGTATCAATTGCTTGAAAAACTGGTTTCTGGCTGGCTGCCCGCTGATAATAAAACCCTGTTTGTTGTTGGGGACCCGATGCAGTCGATATATCGGTTTCGACAAGCCGAAGTCGGGTTGTTTTTAAAGGCAAGGCAGGAAGGAATTGGCCCTGTCACGCTTCAAGCTTTGGAATTGTGCAGTAATTTTCGCTCCACCGCACCAGTTATCGAATGGATTAACCGGCAATTTAAGACCATTTTTCCAGTACGGGATGACATTGAATCCGGCGCTATTTCTTTTCACCCGTCGGTGAATGTCCTGAAAACCGACTCGGACAGCCATATTCTGGCAAAAGAATTCAGCAGTAAGGCGGCGGAAGCACAAGCGGTCGCAGAGATAGTTAAAACAGAGTTGGCTCAATACCCGGACAACAGCGTTGCCATCCTTGTTCGCTCACGCTCCCAGTTACAAACGATTATCGCTATTCTGCGCAGCCAGGGTATTGCCTTTCAAGGGGTGGAAATCGAACAATTGGCCAATCTGCCCCATCTTCAGGACATCTGGTCCTTAACCAAAGCCTTACTCATGCCTGCAGATCGCATTTCATGGCTAGCATTTTTGAGAAGCCCTTTTATTGGTATACCCTTGATCGACTTATACCATTTGGCCGATGCGGACAAAAAGGCGCCGCTGCTGGACTTAATGGCAACTCCTTCGGTGCTGCAGTCGCTAAGTCCGGATAGCCGAATCCGCATTCAATTTGCCAACATGCAATTCAGGCAGGCTTTTAAAGAACGGCATCAGCAATCACTGGTTAACTGGGTAAGGTCTACAGCACAGAAGTTCCACATTGATTCCATTTTAGAACCCGCACAGGAACAGGACATTGAACAATTCTTAAACCTTCTGGAAAAATATGACGAAAATGGCCTTTTGAAAAACCTGCAAGTATTTGAGAATCAGTTAAACGCGCTTTATGCCCGTGAGGCATCAACCTCACGGCTGCAAATTATGACCATCCATAAATCAAAAGGACTGGAATTTGATGCCGTCATTCTTCCTGGTTTAGGAAGTAAATCGACCCAGTCCGATAAGCCGCTTTTCCGCTGGCTTAAAATGCCGCGTCAGGCCGATACATCGCTGTTTCTGATGTCGCCGGTGCGTGCCGCGCATCAGCAAAACTGTCAGTTGTACGATTATATCGGCGAGATTCACTCTGAAAAAGAAGCTTACGAGCAGCAGCGTTTACTCTATGTCGCAACGACCCGTGCCAAGAAGCGCCTTTATCTTTGTGATCATTTGGAAAAAGCCCGTGATGGCAGCTTTAGAAGTTTGCTGAATCAGGAGTTTATTGCAGAAGAAAGGGGAGCTGAAGAGCCTGAACAGGTATTTCCAGCGCTTTACCGTCTGCCTGTAGACTTTTTCTCCCAAGGTACATGCTTTGAGACAGGCATCCAGTTTTCACAGACAACAACTTGGCCAGAAGATGATGCACCGCGCCATCTGGGCTCGGCCATTCATTTATTGCTGCAGTGGATGGGGGAACAGCATCCATCATCCCTGGCAGAAATACCCTGGCATTTCGCTGCTAATTACCTGAAAACCCAGGGCTTTTCCCTTGACGAGCAGAAACGGGCCATGGAAACCATAAAACATTACCTTGGCCTCTTCTGGTCAAATCCTGTCGGGCAATGGATTTGCCAGCAGCACGAAGAAGAATACAGTGAGTATTCATTACTCGTGGAGGAGAATAATCAGGTCGCAACACGTATAATCGACAGAATGTTTGTGGAAAACGGCATCCTCTGGATTATTGATTTCAAAACAGGGGATGAGAGTAATCTGTCCCAAGAGGAACATCGCCTGCAAGTAGACAATTATGCACGATATATCAGCCAGAAAGACCATCGCCCTGTGCACTGCGGCGTTTATTACCTCACTACCGGGCTATGGATTCATTGGGTTTATAAGGAAGTCACTACGGTGGTGAGCGCTAGTTAAATAGTGTAAGCTACCCGGTTTTAGCCTTGATGACAGCATTATGAACCAAGTTGATCAACTTCTTTATTCGCTCGCAGCAATGAACGTTCCCTTTCTCAATAAATCTATCGAAGAACTGGGATTAAAATATCAGATTGAAACCAGCAGAGGAATAAAATTGCAATTCACTGCCGGCTTCCCCGTTCAAACGATTAAAGAAGATTTACTTCAGTTATTGAAGCAAACCGCTCAAGGCATTTTACCAGAGACCGCAATTGAAATTGATTTGCAGAGTAAAATTCAGGGGCATCGCACGCAAATGAGCGGAAAAGGCTTACGCGCTGTTAAAAATGTCATTGCGGTTGCTTCCGGTAAAGGGGGGGTTGGCAAGTCAACGGTTACGGTTAATCTGGCTACTGCCCTTGCCAGAGCCGGTGCGCGGGTCGGTATCCTCGATGCAGATATTTATGGTCCAAGCATCCCCCTGATGCTGGGCGCCCACTCCCCTGTTAAAATAGAACAGGATCATTATTTACCGGTGGAAGTGCATGGCATTCAGGCCATGTCAATTGGATATCTGACGCAAGCGGATGATCAGGCGCTGGTTTGGCGAGGCCCCATGCTAGCCAAAGCGCTAATACAAATGCTTGATATTACGCTCTGGCAGGATTTGGACTATTTATTCATCGATCTGCCACCAGGGACGGGGGATATTCAATTGAGCCTGGTGCAGAAGATCCCCTTAGCAGCTGCCATTGTAGTCAGTACTCCCCAGCCCGTTGCCACACTGGATGCGCAAAAAGCAATCATGATGTTTGAAAAAACGCAGATTGACGTAGTGGGTATTATTGAAAATATGGCCTGGCACAGCTGTAGCGCCTGCGGTCATCAGGATGCAATTTTTGGAACAGGCGGCGCAGAAAAACTGAGTGAACAATTTAAAATGCCATTGCTGGGGCAATGGCCATTGGAAACTGCAATTCGTAATCATTGCGATGAAGGACAACCCGCCGCCCTTTCGAAGGATCCGGCATTGGCCGATATTTTTCATCAAACGGCTATGGAATTCGCAATTCGATTAGCGCAAAAACCTTTGAATTATGCTGATCGCTTCCCTGATATTGTTGTCGAGTAAGCAGCGATAGCTTGAACAAGGAATGAGTGACAACATTTTACTCAATATGCTAATATTTAACCACGTAAATATTGGATGAATTTATATGCCTAATTTTAGCAAGACCCTTAATGGTAAAGGCTTTCCATTTGATTATAACCCTGGCAATCCCCACT
Organism: Legionella birminghamensis; assembly: GCF_900452515.1. Lineage (NCBI taxonomy): Bacteria > Pseudomonadati > Pseudomonadota > Gammaproteobacteria > Legionellales > Legionellaceae > Legionella > Legionella birminghamensis. The sequence goes on along the minus strand of NZ_UGNW01000001.1, from coordinate 1,019,525 downwards.
ATATTCCTATAAATGTCACCACAGCACCGAATGGGGCTCTCTTCCAAAAAAACGGGTCATCGTCCTTTACGGACGCCTATTATTACTATGAATTTATTGATACGCGTTTACCTACGTTAAAAGCCCGATTAATTTTCTTGAAAGCCATTCTTTCAAGCACGAATTATGGGACACATAATGGGGAGACCCCCATTTGGTTTAAGGTTATGAGCCCGCCGCAGGACCCTCTAAGCGCAGGCTTCGAGATCAATTATCAAACCAAATCTATTACCCTGCCAGATACGATGGTCATTAATCCTGTTGCCCTGGCCAAGGATTTTCTTGCTCAATTCCCGGAACTCAGGCAGAACTACGGAGCAGTTTTACAGGCCAGCACATCGAATCCGGCAATAAAAAAATTATTTTCAGACGATTATGTGGAAGAACTGGCTCTCTCCGAAGACGCTATAGGATTGATCACTTTGGTCAACCTTCTGCCGGCACAAGGCACATTATTATATGAAACGTCCTTAGAACAGATTGCTCATAAAATTATAAGCATGGTATTAAAGCAAGAAAGCAACTCGTTCGGGTTGATAGAACAGTATTTAAATGAGAAGCCAGAAATACTGGACGTCCTTTTCAAAAAGTCTCCCCGTCACATAGAAGGTGCGTTAAACACTCTGTCCTTTTTAGGGCAACAAGGGGAAAAATTATTTAATTTGTTTTATGAGGATATATGGCGGGTATTATCAGCAATTGATTTTACTGATTATGACCGCCTGAAGGAGGATCAATCACTTATTTTATCCAAAATTAGTCCAGAGGGTCTATCCGAGGCTCTCAGAAAGGGACGCGTGAACGATAATACCCTGCTATCACTCAAGCAATTAGGCATGGCTCCGGATGAAACCTTTGTAAAGCAGTGGCTACTCGAGACAGAGTATTCGCAAAATTGGGTTGCAATGGGAGTGGCACTGTTGGAGCACTTTCCACAATTAGTGGAAAATATCAATTCTGAGGGATTAACAGGTGAAAAATTAATTTTTGTGGAGAAAGCGTTAACCTCTACAGTTCCTCAGGAAAGGAATGCGGGATATATTTATAAAAACCTGCCGCAGCAAGAACAATTGATTCATTCACTGGAATCCATTCGGCAGGAACTGGAGCGATTGGAAGGGGATCTTACCCGCTTTGCGCTTTATCAGGAGAATAAAGATAAATTCACAGTGCCCGGTAAAGGTCTGCTGGATTCTAAAAAAATTGAAGAACTGCAAGCGCTGAAAGAGGAATTGATCCAATGCAATAACCTGGTCTCATCAATTGACAGCTTGCTTAGCCAAAACGGCTCAGAAAGCCGTCAGATCGCGCTGAATAATTTAAAAATAATGTTGTTAACTGGCAAAACAGTGGCTACCCTCACTTCTTTGAGAAACAGAGCTTATAAAACGCTTGAAGACATTGAAACAATCGATAACACCATTGAACGCCTTGCTGCCTTGAGTATTAAGCTGAGTCCCCGAAATAAAGCGCTTACCGAACGAATAATCCAAAAGCTTGAAGAACTTTACGCTAATCCTGATGAAGGCAGAAAATTGTGTGGGCACCTGGAAGCATATAAAATGTTTACCAGCCTCCCCGAATTTAACCGGATCTCAGAGAGGGTATTATCAGAACAATTTAAAAACACTATTCAGAATGCACCCCTATACGATGCAATGCTCAATAGGTTAAAACAGGTACATTCATCTACCAGAATCACTACAGAAGTACCAAAAGCGAATAAAAATTTTGCACTGCTGTTTGAAAACGATTTTTATCTTTCCCTGGATAGCTATTACAGCGCATTTGCAGAGCGCTTATCCCATGCCACAGAAGAAGAGCGGCAAACAGGGCTGCAAAGCATATTAGATGTTATTAAAGGCGCTATTGCTCAAACCACAACAGAAGAAGACAAGTCAATAGCAGATACTCTGGAAAAGATGCTCACTGCGGATGAAAACTTTCAGAAAATGAGAACCCTGGTTTCGCAGTTGGAAAAGGAAAGCGCCGAGCCATTACCTATAAATACACCCTCTTACCTCAATTTAAAAAACGCAGTTGAAATAAACAAACTACAAGCCGCCCTTAATAGTGAGGAATTTTTAAACAAGCTTTCCAAACTGGAGAAATGCCTTGCCATTCATCAGTTAGCCCCCAGCGAATGCAATAAAGCTATTCTGGACTCACTCAAGCAAACTGCATTGCGTTTGGTAAATGACAGCTCCCCTGACAGTCTTGCGGCAATAGAGAAGCTGTTCGCACAGGCTCAGCAAATTGCCCAGGATTTTAAGCTGACTGAACCTGCGCATTTAACCGAAAAACAAAGGGGAATTTATTCAGAAATGGTTTCAAGTCTGGCATCTGCCTTCAAGGGTAAGGATGCCGCTACCTGCCTGGATTATGTGACCCGAAAAGAAAATGGCCTTCAGCAATTTCAGGCAGAATTGATGACACGGATAACTGATATTGAGATTGTGGATACAGAACTTGATAAGCCCGGAGTTAAAGGGGAATGGGAAAAACCCTATCTGCAATTAAGGAAGGAATTGCTAAGCTGGCCGTATCCTGCTGTTGAGGCATTTCCGCACAACATTCTCAATCTAAAGAGTATGCGGGAATTAAAAAGCGCAATGACCCGCTTTTCAGGCCATAATACACAGTTAAAACATGAGGTTAATAATCTATTCACGGCAGATCTCACAGCTGCAGATAAAGCAAGTGTCAGTGATGCCTCTTTGAAAATTCTTGATGATTTTCTGAATACCGAATTACGTACTTACAACGAAGCAAAGCACAGTGGTTTTTTCTTTAAACAAAGCCAGGAGCGTTTGGATACTATTCAGAAGTTACATGATCAGATCAAAGAGATCATTGCTACTCCCAGCGATGAATCCTATGCCTATCGTATAGCACAGGCATTGAATCAGGCTGAGAAAGAAACCATTCAGCACCATAACCAGCATACCTTTAAATTTTTTGGTAAAGTCTTAACATCCAGCCGTTTAGCCAATACCTTGCATCAGGCGATAGATCACATGGCAGCCAATGGCCAAATTGATGATGAGGAGCTTGCATCGCTCCGACAGGAGGAAAATTCCAACGGAATTAAATCACCCTGAGGGAAACTGTCTGCTGGGACGTATCGCGACTTGTTCGCGATATCCAAACTGTAGGGGCTTTGTGATAGAATACATTCTTTTGAATAGTGAAGCGATAAGCAATGTCTGATAACTATACAGCCGATGCCATTGAGGTGCTCAGCGGCCTGGAGCCGGTGCAGCGCCGCCCTGGCATGTATACCGATACCACCAGACCCAATCATTTGGCTCAGGAAGTCATTGATAATAGCGTCGATGAAGTCATTGCCGGCCATGCGGGCAAGATCAGGGTGACCCTGCATGAAGACGGATCTGTCGAAGTCGAGGACGATGGCCGGGGAATGCCAGTCGATTTACATCCACAGCTTGGCTTAAGCGGCGTTGAAGTGATTATGACCCGTTTGCATGCAGGGGGTAAATTTTCAGATAAGAATTACAGCTTTTCCGGCGGCTTGCATGGCGTGGGGGTTTCAGTCGTCAATGCCCTGTCGGAGCGCGTTGATGTACGGATAAAACGGAATGGGATTATTTATCAAATGGCCTTTGCCAATGGCGATAAGATACAGGAATTAAACGAAGTTGGCGTCACGCGCAAACGGGATACCGGAACCTGTATCCGCTTCTGGCCTAATGAAAAGTATTTTGACTCCATCCGCTTCTCAATCAAACCGCTTATGCATGTACTACGGGCTAAAGCAGTGCTTTGCCCCGGTTTATCCATGACGTTCATTAACAAAGTCAACCGCGAGGAAACGCACTGGTGTTACGAACAAGGGCTTTCCGATTATCTTCGTCAATCATTGCCTGAGGATTTTCTACCCGAAGAACCATTCAGCGGCGAGTATAGCAGTGAAGAAGGGACAGTTGACTGGGCGTTAGCCTGGTCTTCAGGCTCGCAGGCCAATGGCTTAAGTGAAAGCTATGTCAACCTGATCCCCACCCCCCAGGGCGGAACGCATGTGAATGGTTTGCGCGCCGGCTTGTTTGATGCTCTTTCAGCATTCTGCGAGTTACGGAATCTCTTGCCCCGCGGAGTTAAGCTGACTGCCGATGATCTCTGGGAGCCCTGCCAGTATGTATTGTCAGTGAAAATGAAAGAACCCCAGTTTGCAGGGCAAACCAAGGAACGATTAAGCTCTCGTCAAACCACTGCATTTGTCAGTAATGTGGTTAAAGATGCTTTTGCATTGTGGCTGAATCATCATCGCAGCCAGGGCGAAATTATTGCAGCACTAGCCATTGAACGTGCGCAGAAACGCCTGCGTCAGGCCAAACAGGTTGCGCGCAAGCGTATCCATCAGGGCCCGGCACTTCCTGGTAAACTGGCAGACTGCCTGCAGCAGGATTTATCCATGGCTGAACTTTTTCTGGTAGAAGGCGATTCCGCAGGCGGCTCGGCAAAACAGGCCCGGAATAAGGATTTTCAAGCGATTCTGCCTTTACGGGGCAAGATTTTAAATGCCTGGGAAGTGGAATCTACCCAGGTTCTGGCCTCCCAGGAAATTCACGATATTTCAGTTGCAATAGGGGTGGACCCAGGCTCCAATGATCTTTCCGGTCTTCGCTACGGCAAACTCTGCATATTGGCGGATGCGGACTCCGATGGTGCACACATTGCCACCTTGCTTTGCGCCTTATTCCTGCGCCATTTTCAACCGCTGGTAGCCGCAGGCCACGTATTTGTCGCCATGCCCCCTTTGTATCGCATCGATATGGGCAAAACGGTGCAATATGCACTGGATGACGCAGAAAAAGTGAAAATCGTTGAACAGCTGCTCAAGACAAACAAGGGGAAAGTGAATGTGCAGCGATTTAAAGGTCTGGGTGAAATGAATCCAATACAACTTCGTGAAACAACAATGGATCCCAATACCCGGCGGCTGGTACAGTTAACCCTTGATAATGAACAGGAAACCATGGCGCTCATGGATATGATGCTGGCGAAAAAACGCGCCGCAGATCGTAAAACCTGGCTGGAAACCAAAGGGAATCTCGCAGAAATCTGATCCTTGACGCTCATAACCTTGATATGCCCAGCTTATCAAGGTTTACTTTTTAACAATTTGGAAAAAACTTATTTCCAAAAAAATATATTCACAAATCTGATCAACATTATTACAATTGTTTCATAATTTATCCTTTCTGGAGTCGCTATGAAATTAAGTAATGAAGTGATCGGGCTTAAAGAGAAGCTAACTGATAATGAAAAAATCAGATTGGCGCAGAAGCTATGGGAGATGTGTCAGCCTATTGAAGGCACAGCCGCTGAACTGTACCTGACCGCTACCCGAAAAATACCCGCAGAAATAGCAAGGCAACTTGAATTCAGATACCTGAGAGGTCCTATCGGTATAGCGAGTCTCGATAATAATAAGCATGACGACTATGTTGTTGCACCAGTGTACAACCTGGACGATGAATTAGTAGGACTGCAAATTATTCAAATTGATTCCGAAGGGAACAAAGCACAGGCGGTTCACGTTAAGGCTAAAGATTTCTACTGTAAAAAATATATTGGTGCAAGCCACCCGCTTCGCCCAGGAAAGGCAGCGCTTATCAACCAGGGCAGCAATTCAGACTGCGTCTTTATTGCTGAAGGAGTAGAGACTGCTGCAAGCATTGCAACCATCCAGGCAATCCGTGAAAACTTCAGCATTTTAGCTTCCATGGGGGTTACCGAACTGCCTGCGGTCATTGGCTACATCAAAACGCATTTCAGGCCTCATGCTACCATTGTATTGTTAAAAGATCATGACGGAGCGGATAGCGATGCGGATATTGCTTTCCAGAAAGCACGGGATTTATTCCTGAGCGCTGGCTATAAAGTGATTGTTAAAGAACCAACACCCAAAGACTCTGATAAAGAAGGTTATGACTGGAATGATTTGCTGATTGACGGCGGTGAAAAAGAGCTGGAACTGCAGTTTGAGCTGAACATCAGTGTTAACAGTGAAGATACATCCCTGCGTGATGCATTTAAAAAGCTCTATACCCAATTGCTCGTCAGTGAAAATATTGCAGAAGAGCATCATTTATTGCAATCGCTGTCGGTGGTCGTCAATCAGCAGCTGGCCGCTATTAAAGGCAGGCCTTTTGGTGAGCAATTTTCCACTGATTACAATACGAATAAAGCGCTTCTGCTGGAAATGGGTTCAAAGATTCAGGATATAATGACCGCATTACGCTTTGTTCACAAAACCTCTGCGCCCTACTTCAGCCGGCCTCAAATCCCCAAAGTCCTTTCTAATTTTTTGGCAGCATTGAATCAACTGCAGCAAGATCAGGCTGCACTTAGAAATGAAAAGGGCGAGGAGCAACAGATTGAACATCCGCAACTGGAGGCACTTGATGCCGCTTATGATTATGTTTTAGGCGAATACAAAACATATCTATCCACAGAGGGCAAGTTTTCCCCATCACCGCTTCCAAAAGAGGGAGAGGAGTTTAAGTATTATGTGGATATATTTTTACAGGTTTTACAACCACACATTGAGGGCAAGGCGTCATTTGCATTTGTCAGACAGCAATTGAGGCCTGCGTATGACCGTTTGAAGAAAGAGATTAGAGCAGAGGGGGCAGCAAATATTCAAAATAATTTACAGATTTGCATGGACTTAAAAGACGACGCGGTGATTAGCTTGATATTGTATATAAAATCGCTTGGCTTTCTGGTAAATCTGAAAGAACAATCGCTGGAAGAAAAGATGCAATCAGAAGCCTATCGCGCTTACCAGGATCATTATCTGGCATTACATGAGGAGCTGGAACCAATTGGGAATCTGCAAACGCTTCAGCAGTGGTTAAATAATTTGGATAATTTCAAAACATTGCGTCCTTTGCAATATGAACCGCCAAAACAGGAAGAATCCCGGGAAGTTGAATTCATATTTGAAGATGAGAACGAAAAGGAGACATTGGAAACCCTGATCAAGGAAATCCTGGACAATATTCCCCTGGAAGAAGTAGAAGACAATGAGAAAGGCAAAGAGATTGAGAAAGAAGCAGATCCCTTTGAGCAAGCGGTAAATGACTATGCAATGGAGCTCGCTGTAAGCCTTTATAAGACCTTCGAAGTCTCTTCTCCTTGCAGACTATACAGGCAGGAGTTTGATGGCCTGGTATCAAGGGACGGCCAGTTAACGATTATTGAGCGAAAAACCAATGATGGCACTGGCCCGGGTGTTCTGCAGAGAAACTTTTGCCAGCAAAAGATCATGTCGAAAGAACAATTTGTCCAAAAAAACTGGCTGCCCGCCATTTTACATGATGCGCATCCTGAGTCATTCATTGATATTCACATCCCCGCAAGAAAAGACTGGTATTGCGAGGAGTTTTCAGAAGAAATTCAGGACATGCTAATACTGGCGGCCAAATTAACAGTTGTAAAAGCATTGCGGGAGTTACGTCTGGAGTTTAATTTAAACCTGCCGAAACATTACTCCGGTAAGGTATACCAGGGCGTATTCTTCAGTCCCAGCCGCTTAAATGACGTGACTGTGCGCTTTTCACAACTAAGAAAGGGGGATGAGGATGTTGCGCACAGCCGCATGGATGAGATCAGGAGCAGCATGAGTCAAATGATACGCAGAGGACAGTAGAGATTCAGCTGTCGAATCTCTGCGGTGCAACAGCACGTCCCGCGGCGCAAGCAACAACGAATCCCCGCGGCGCAAGCAACAACGAATCCCCGCGGCTCAGACCGCGGGGCCCAACAACTGAATCATGCCCTCACTCAGAAGTTATGCTTCGCTGCAAGTCCTGTTGGGTCCCGCGGTCTGAGCCGCGGGAATTCGGGGGTGGGCTAAACCGCGGTAATCCCGGGGGCTACACGGTGTAAATTCGGGGTTGTGCAGCCGGGATACGCACCCAATCCTTATTCCCCTAAATTTTACCTTCCCCATTTGCAGCAACCACGCTACACTATTTTTAAACAATTTCACTAAATCCAAGCAAAAATGAATCTTATCGAATGCCTGAAAAGCTTTGTTTCTGTCGTTGAAAATAACAGCTTCTCGGCCGCATCGAGGGTATTGAATGTCTCAGCTTCTAAAATCAGCAAGCAAATCAATTGGCTTGAAGAGGAGTTGAACACCAGTTTATTTATCCGCTCGACCAAGCAATTAATCCTGACTGATTCTGGAAAAACTTTGTATGAAAAAGCCGATCATTTATTTGAAGGAATCAATGACATTAAATCAATCGCTTCAACTCAGGAAACACAGTTAAATGGAAAGCTAAGTCTTTATCTGACTGTTTCCCCAGCCATTCCTTTTTTTACATCCTTGAGCCTGGAATTTATGGCAATTAATCCCGATATCTCACTCGAGATAATCGCGGGTTCAGACCACAGAAACTTTCTTCAATATCCTTTTGATTTAGGCATCAGCTTTGAGCCGCTTCGCTATCTTAATCTCACCTGTAAAAAGCTGTTTTCAGTGCAACGTAATGTTTATGGATCGAAGACTTATCTGACTCAACACGGGGAACCGAAAACAGCAGAAGATCTAGTCAGTCACAATTGCCTTATCAATACCCTCTACGGCTTACAAAATAAATGGATTTTAAATAATAGAATTATCCATGTGCACGGTAACTTCCAAAGTAATAACGCCAGTATTTTAAAACAGGCTGCTTTATCAGGGTTAGGATTAATCTGGGCCCCTTCATTCACCGTAATGGAGGAGCTTAAGCAGCAGCTGTTATTTCCGGTTCTTAGCCAGGAAACATCTCCCGAAATAATGCTTTATGCTATTTACAAAAATCATAAAAACAAGATGTATCTTATCAATCAATTACTTAGCTTTTACTGCCAAAAGGTAAACGAACTGGGCATAATAGACTTGTAAGTTTGGATAATACGACCGATACTTAATAAGTCGGGGAAAAATCCAAGTTACCTGAGCATCCCTGATGTAAACTCAATGATAACGAGGAGACTATTATGAAAAGGATTTTATCAGTTACTATGGGCGGTCTATTATTATCTTTCGCTTCAATTTCAATAGCAGATAATACGACACCCACGCCAATGGACAAGAACTGGACCTGTTCCACCAATGCCAGCAGTAGTGATGTGGCTGCCGATAAAGATGCAGATAAACAAATGGATAATACACCAAAATCAGCCGCTGATGCATTTGCTTTCGCAGCTAAAAACTGCCGCGATTGTACAAAAATTACATGCGAATCTGATAACGATTAATCCCTATAGAGCCTGCAGCTGCTCCCTGCAGGCTCTTAAAGCCTAGAACAGGAGTAAGATCAATGAATGCAATCGATTTTTTAGTCAAGGAACATGAACGGGTAAAACAACGTTTTCTTGATATCAGTGATGAATCTCACCGTGCAGAAACCCGGAAAAGAATGTTTGATGAATTATGCGATGAATTAATCCGTCATGAAACGATGGAACATAAAGTCTGGTATCCCCATTTTAAAGATGACGATCGTCTCGATGATACCGTCAAACATTTACTAACCGAAGAAAAGCATGCCGAACAGGCAATCAAACAATTCGATAATATAAAAACCGAAGAAACCTGGGAAAAGAAATTTAATAAATTAATGGATGATGTCATTCATCATGCGGAAGAGGAGGAAGAGAAACTATTTCCCAAAGTTAGAAAATTATTAAGTGAGTCCGAGTTGGAAAAAATCGGCAAAGACATGCTGGAATTTAAGAGACAATATCATTAATTCCTGGCAAACGAGTTAACTTTAATACCTTATTCCTTAAACCTGAGATTGAAGCAAACCAGATCAACAATCTGGTTGCTTCACTATCTCAAGCTAAACACCACCCCGTGTCAGGAGAAGAATAATAAGAATTAATAAAACCAGACCTACTGCACCACTGGGATAATAACCCCATCCGCTACTGTAGGGCCATGTTGGTAATACAGCCAACAGAATAACGATTAATAAGATAAGTCCAAGTAAGCTCATGATTAAATTCCTTTTAATTTAATCTAAAAATTGCTATGAGTCCGAAAAACTGCTCAAAGCCCCTTCATAATTACTATCTGCTTCTGCCTTTCTCAGGCATTTACAATTACACCTCCATTAGGGTGAAGCACCTGACCGGTCATATACGACGAGTCTGAAGATGCTAAATAAACATACGCAGGGGCCATTTCGGCTGGCTGCCCTACTCGATTCATTGGGACTTGCTGACCAAATTCAGCGACTTGCTCGGATAATCCATCATTTATCTCCTTAACTCATTGTACCTCGGGGTGGTTCATGCAATGTTTTCGATGGCAATGAATACCTCCGCAGGCTCCAATACAACTGGATAGCGCGCCAATTGTAAATAAAACAAATACGATCCAGCCACTCCAGGCCAAAGTCTCTGGAGAAGCCGATTTGGTCGCTTCATTAGCCGGGCTTTGTACGGTAAGTTGATTCCCTTGTGCCTTGCCAGTCCCTGTATCTACGTTAACAGTCGGTGCAAGGGCAGCCGTGTAAGCGCTTACATAATTACTCAGAGGCATAGCCAGTAAGGCGGTCAATAATAAAGCCAGACTCCAGGTCGCAAAACCATACAGGATTCCCAACCCCGGACTGACCACATGGCCTAGAAAACCCGCAGTGAAACCTGCCAGCCCCATCGCAACAATGGAACCAATTAATAAGCCAATTAAACCGCCAATAGTGACCGTTGTCGCGCCATCATTGGAAATAAACGCTGTCAATCCAATTGCAATACTGTACAGATGTAAAAGAAATCCAAGGCCAAGACCGACCAGAGCACCAATGACAATGGCAGACCAACAGAACCAGTGGCGATGAGGAGCGCATACTTTCTGATCAACTACAACTGTTTCATGGTTCATGATAACTCCTTGATGGTATATTTTTTTATTATTATAAATATGCTTTTATAAATGCGAAACAAGCCAGATCAGTAGTAAAATACTAATCGGAATACCCAGTAGCCAACCGATCACATACATCATGATTCTCCTCCTTCCCTAGGGTGTTAAATTAAAACATCTCTCTCCCAATTGGGAGAGAGAAAATCTTATAAAGGTTGATGAGGTTTTTTTCCAATTTCCTCGTTTTCCTTTCTTGATTTTTGCAGTTCATCTTGTTGCTTATTTTGACCAAACTTTTGTTTATTTTGTTGGTCATTCTGCATATTTTTGCTTCCCAAATTTTTATTTTGGCCTTGTTGTTGATCTTGCATGTTCTTGTCCATGATAAATCCTCCAATAATGGATAAAATAATAATGAATAATTACAACCCCGATTTACTTATGTTTTTGATTGCTGGAAGCATTCTTTTTTTGGGAGGATCTTTGATTTCGCTTACGGGTTTCGGCGGCTTTTTTCCCGCCAATTGAGGTACCAGTCATGATTTTCTCCTTAAATAAAATTATCTCCTTAAAGAACACAGTTTATTGTTAACTTCATTTTTTTCTTGTTCTATTTTAAACTTAGACCCATACAGTCAGTTGTCAAATAGCGCATGTCCATCAAATGATTGGTTTATACTTAAAATTAATGTAACAATATTAAGAATGATATGAAATCAGGGCAGATCGTTATTGACTTTCTAAAAAATAAAGGCTTAATACTTGTCACCGCAGAATCCTGCACCGCGGGGCAGATTTTATCTATCCTTGGAAAAATTGAAGGCTGCGGAGAATGCCTGGAGCTAGGTTATGTCGTTTATTCTGAAAAAGCAAAGAAAGATGTCCTTCATGTGCGCCAAGAAACCATTGAAACTCATACTTTAACCAGTGAAGCGGTTGCCCGGGAGATGGCATTAGGTGCTTTGCGGAAAAGCACTGCCAGTGCAGTGATTTCCACAACCGGTATAACGGGACCAGAGCCTATGGACGGTATCGATCCTGGAACAATCTGCTTCGCATGGGGGTTTAAAAAAGAACAGGAGTGGTTACTCCACTCTGAAACAAAAAAGTTCAAGGGGACACGCGCTGAAATTCAGGTTACCGCGGCCCACTTTGCGCTTCAATCACTTCCAGAAATCTATGCTCTTTTGTTTGAAACAAAACAATAAATTTTCAGTCTATAATAACAAGAGATTTCATCAGAGGGCTTTTATCTTCTCACTCCATCTTCTATCGCGGCTTTTTTGGATTCTATTTAACGTAGATTCATTAATCCGGATTATTATCTGGCGCGACTTTTTGATCATTTTTTGACAAACAGAATTCTGTTTACTATATTTTAAGTGTAGGGTGAGTTATCTGCGAGTTAGCAGAAAAGCATCCACTGCAAAAGCCACCGCTGTGTGGCTTTTTTCATTCAATAGTTTACGCATGGTTTTAGGTTAAAACACAAAATCAAACTGCCCTTTAATCTGGCATAAACATAATAGGAGAAGTTACCATGGAACGACCTCATGAAGTTGTTAAAGCCAGTGAAGTGACTGGAGTTAAAGTTAAAAATCTAAATAATGATAATTTAGGTGAAATCAACGAAATCGTACTGGATAAAATCTCAGGACAAGTGAATTATCTGGTACTAGATTCAGGCGGTTTACTGGGATTTGGTAACAAATTTTTTGCCATGCCCTGGAAACTGTTTTCATATGATGTAGAAGATGATTGCTTTGTCCTGAATCTGGATAAAGAAACACTTGAAGATGCCCCGGGTTTTGACAAAGATCACTGGCCCAATTTCGCAACTCCAGAGTTTACATCAACCGTAGAAAATTATTACAGTCCACATCTTTCAAGAAATAATACAGGGATGACTACGGAACTCTTTCATGATAAAGATTCTGCTGAAAAAGCCTATCTTCGTGCAATTGACGAAGGATATAAGCCTGAAGAAATTAATGTTCTAATGTCAGATGATACACGTCATAAATATTATGATTCATTCCTTACGACTGAAGAAACCGGTTCCAAAGCCGCTGAAGGCATGGGAGTTGGCGGCCTTATAGGCGGAACCCTGGGTGCTACACTCGGTGCAATCGCAGCGATTGGTACTAATTTAATCTTTCCTGGCCTTGGAATCATTGTTGCAGGACCTCTTGCAGCTGGTTTGGCAGGTGCTGGGGCAGGCAGCATTTCCGGAGGATTAATTGGTGCATTGATCGGCTGGGGCATTCCTGAGGAACGTGCCAAGGTTTATGAAAAAGGACTGGCATCAGGAGGAATTGTGTTGGGTGTGGATAAACGTGGAGAAAATACCACATTGGAAAATGATTGGCGCGATTACTCAACTAATAAAATCCATTAAAATCATTCCCTATCCTGCAAAATGCCGCTTTTACAAGCGGCATTTTTATTGCCTCATTCTTGAGAGGCATTCAACATCCAATGGGCCTTTTCATGCGCCGCAATCCTGTCGCTCAAAAGATTGGCAGTCCCTTCGTCATGGTTTTCCTGGACAAGAGTCAGGGCTTGATTCAAATCCTTGACTAATGTGGCATTGTCTTCCGCCAGTTCAATAACCATCTGGTTGGCAGAATTACCAGAGTTCCCATCCTTAATTCTTTTCAGGCGTTCAAACTCTTTAAAGGTAGCAGGAGCCTTGTGGCCTGTAATCAGAATACGCTCTGCAATCTGATCAACAGCTTCGGCAAGCTCTTTGTATTGCATTTCGAATAATTCATGCAAACTTTTGAACTGGGGCCCTTTCACATGCCAGTGATAATTCTGGGTTTTTAGATACAATGCATAGGTATCTGCCAGAATCACTGAGAGTTTTTCTACTGCTTGAGACATACTCCTCTCCTTTTTTTTATTAGTAGTGAAATAAATATCCATAACATTTTGGGAATCAGGATAAATATTGATAGAATTGCTGCCACCATCAATTGTCTGAGGCATCAATGGACGAACAACTCTATGAGTTAAACACTAATAGTTTAGACAAGATTGAGGAAGTACAAAAGAACCTGGCATTGAATTCACTCGAATCAGGCAAAGTTATTTACTTACCCCATTATTTTTATGCTCATGACGCCCAAAATGACCACTACCTGCTCACTGATAGTATTTTGGATGGCCAGCACAAAAATATCAGCTATGACTATTTAAAAGATCGCCTTGGCGGCTATGACGCCAATAATGAGTCCCTGCCTTCAGTTCTTAAACCGTTCATGCGCGGGTATGCCGCATTTGCAAAACATCTGCTGGATGCGGTCTGTCCGCTTTACACTGAGCATTTAATCTGGGGACGAACCAGCTATCGTCCTGCAGAAATTCGTGGCAGGACCAGTTCTAAGCGGAAAGATGATACCCGTGTCCATGTCGACTCCTTTCCTGCATCCCCTGTCAATGGCCGCCGTATCCTGCGGGTTTTTTGTAATATCAATCCCTGCGGCGAGCCGCGGGTCTGGCAGCTTGGCGAACCCTTCAACCAGGTATTGGAGCGTTTTTATCCATCCATCCCCAAATACAATCCTGCTGTTGCCCGCTTACTAAAATGGTTTAAAGTCACTAAAACCATGCGCTCCGCTTATGATCATTACCAGCTGCAACTGCACGATCGTATGAAGCTTGATGACCATTATCAACAGACGGTTTCCAAAAACACCATTAATTTTCAGGCGCAAAGCACCTGGATCGTCTTTACAGATCATGTTTCTCACGCGGCTTTAAGCGGGCAGTTTCTGCTCGAACAAACATTCTATCTGCCAGTTGCCGCTATGAGAAACCCTGAACACTCTCCTTTACGCTGTTGGGAGAGGAATAAAATGAAAGAATTAGTTCAAGCTTAAAACTAAACGCCAATGCTGAACAGATGAGTTTACCAGTTATTATTAAAAACGAAGGACTGAAAAATGCAGGGAAGAACACGGTACCAACAATTGCTGAAATGGCTCTGCTGTCTGCTGACAGTACCCAGCTTATATGCAGCTACTCCTTTATGGGTATTTGTTCCCCAAACACCAGTGGCATTAACCGTAGCGCCCGGTGAGACAGCTCAAGTGCAATATGCTGTATATAATCAATCGTCACGCGGGAAAGTGCTGATTATGCAGCCCATTAAAGGGGATTACTCAAACCAGTCTTTGCCTGTTGCCCGCTAAAGGCTATTGCAACCTGACTTTACAGATCAACGGGTCAGCGCTGGCCGGCAATATCGTGGGCGGGCCTGTTTTATGCCAACAAGGCAATCCGAATCAATGTTATCAACCCTCAGCGATTAACCGTCTCGCAATTACCAAAGGCCAGTCCGCCTCTGCTTCTATTACTGCTTCTCAAGCCAGCCTCGTTTTAATTATCAATCAAAACGCACAAGTGGTAACGATTACTAATCACTCCACACAAATCACCGCGTATAATATCCGGGCGATACTTCCTGCAAGCTGGACCGATGTCATTCAGGACGCCAGCAGTTGCACCGTATTAGCGCCTGGGGCTTCCTGTCAGATCTCATTTACCCCAGGCTCCATCATCCATTCTGTGCAGCTTATCCCTATTCAGGGCGATAATACATCCAGGATCTCTATTAGTATTGAAGTGAAGCCCGTCCCGATAGCTATTGCGGGAGGGCAATACACAAGTCCTGGCGCTACTCGCCCGCTTTTGGCGTTCAGCTCGGATATGGGTACAAGCTGGACTTTTCCTTCAGCTGTAAATTCACCGGTTTTTGTACCTGATAATACTAATTCCTACAATAATAGCGCCGGCTTCTTTGAGTCAAGTTGCGATGCACAAACCTGTATCGCTGTCGGCCAATACCGCGATGCAGGTTTGGTGCAACGCCCATTGTTGGCAGTTAGTCAGGACTCAGGCTTAAATTGGATCTTCCCCTCTTCTATCAATGCACCTGTTTTCTCACCAGTTAATACAAACCCCTTTAGTAGCGCTGGTGAGCTAGTCGGTGCAACTTGCCAGGGAAGCACCTGTATCGCTGCCGGCACTTACTTTAGTGGAGGAATCCGACGTCCCATCATAGCAATTAGCCATGATTCGGGTACGAGCTGGAGCTTTCCTGCAGCTATCAATGCCCCCGTTTTTACTCCAGATAATACACATGCCTTTGTCGGTAACGGCAGATTTAATGCTGTAACCTGCCATGGCGCTATTTGTATCGCCAGTGGTCTATACAGTAGTGGTGGAGTTGACAGACCACTTCTGGCGGTTAGCCAGGATCTAGGCCTAAACTGGACTTATCCCTCCGCTATCAATGCCCCGGTTTTTACCCCTGATAATAGCAATGCGTTCTCGAGTAGTGGTGCGCTCAACAGAGTCTCCTGCCAGGATAGTGTTTGTATTGCCACCGGCGAATACAGAAGCGGTGGTACACTGAGACCATTGCTCGCGTTAAGCCAAAATGCCGCTGTAACCTGGACTTATCCTTCAGTTGTCAATTCCCCAGTGTTCACACCTGACAATAGCAATGCGTTTGTCACTGGCACGTTTACTGATGTCAACTGTCAAGGAACCACTTGTATAGCAGTAGGGACGTATTTTGGAGGTGGCCTTCAACGCCCGCTTGTGGCAGTAAGCCATGACTCCGGTACAAATTGGACTTTCCCATCCTCTGTTACTGCACCTGTTTTTACCCCCGACAATACCAATGCCTTTATGGGAGGGGGCACCCTGTTAAGCATCAGTTGCCAGGGTTCTGATTGTGTCACAGGAGGGTTTTATAATTCCGTGGGAGCATTTAGGCCGCTTCTGGCAGTCAGCCATGACGCAGGGTCTAGCTGGACTTTCCCCTCCTCGGTCACTTCACCAGTCTTTACACCGGATAATACCAATGCCTTTACCAACAATGGCCTGTTTTATGATGTCCATTGTGCAGGAGGGCTTTGTATCGCAGCAGGATATTATATTAATGGTGGAGTCCAGCGTCCCCTCCTCGCCGTTAGCCAGGATCTGGGCCTGAGCTGGACCTTTCCTTCTGTTATTAATAGCCCAGTTTTTACACCGGATAATAGCAATACATTCTTAAATGGCAGCTTTTCCACTACAAGCTCTAATGGCTTGTGGCTACCCAGATCACTGTCTTTACTAGAAACGCAATAAGACTGTTCCAGTTCTCAGCTCTTCGCCTTGAGATGCACCGCATCGCAAGGCGAGAACCCGTTTACCAGGTTGGAGAGGGACTGCCTGGTAGAGATGTATTACTGGACTTCACTTCCGGTTTCGAAAAAATCGGACTTCCACCTGCCTGGGCAATGAGGGCTGCGGTTGATTCCTTTACCAGCTTATCAATTCGTTCCTCAACCTGTTTTTTCAAGGCAGGCAAGCATAGAGGCTGTACGCCCGTCCTGTTGCTGATTTCCGCTTTAAGCTGGTATAACGTGGGCAAATTAAAGCGTTCCACCCAACGCTGCAATGCGCTTTGATCACGGATATAGCGTGAATTCAACACTGAATTGAGGTTGGTTGTTTCCACTGCTTCGAGCAATAAGCGATGTTGTACCACATGATAGGCGAGCGTGTCCTGGTTCAGTTTCAATTGCTCATTTACATCAGCTATTTTCTCTGCATCGAATTTATCTTGATGAACTTTGAGCTCCTCAATCAAGACCTCTCGTTTCTTTTTTAAACTCTCTATCTTCTCTTGCTGGAAAGCCATATCGTTTTGCCATTGTTTTTCTTTGACAAAATTTTCCACTCGCTTCACATAACAAGCGATAGTGTGTACACCTGGAACATCAAAATAATACTTTTGTTCCGGAGTTGGTGTCCAATCATTTAAACCCGCTTCATATAAGCTTTCATAAGTACAGGGCCCATGTGAAAATTTCTCTTTTAAAGCATTCGGTAAGGAATGATAAAACACTCTGAAGAACAGAATATACCTCTGATCTTCTGTTTTGAATCCAATCTCTTCCATCGAATAAGGAAGTTGCAGCAAGCTGAGAAAATTCCCCTCCCTTGCATTTTTCAAAATAAAAATCATTTGATCCGCTTTTTCCTTATATTCCTCCGAGAACACATGCATGGAATTATCCTTAATTTATTAATGGTTAAGAGGGTTTAAAATCATCAACTGGCCTGATTATCTCAGCGGGCTTTAGACCAGAGGCAGTGGATTGATTCGAAAATATCGGACTATTGCCGGCTTGATTGATAAGGGAACTCATTGCCCACTGGGCATTTAATTCCTTCCTGCGATGTTCAATCAATTCATTGCGCATTCTTTGCCATTCATTCTGCTCGGCAGATTGCCTGCTAATTCTATCCTGAACCGCGGAAAGTGTTGCCAGACTGCATTTATTAACTAACAGCTCCAAGGCTCTTTGGCTCGAAGAATACAGAGGATCCAACAACGCTCTCACTTGTCTTTCCTTAACTTGCAGTTGTTCCATTCTTTTGGCGCAGGCCGTCATGATGGACAAGCCAGGATTAAGAAAGTAGGCCCTTGCCCAGGCTGTCGGCTCCCAATCCTCCACACCCAGAGAATATAATTTTTCCAATGTATCAAACTTGTTTATTTCCCTTGCCAATAAATGACTTCGTAAATTCTCAGGCAATGAATCAAAGAATCGTCTAAACGACTTGATGTATAATAATTGCTCGCCACTGAATCCTAAGGCTGGAGAAGGATTAGATGACAATAAGATCATGTAATTTTCGTTTACCGCTTCTTTTAAAATTAAAAGGAGTTGCTCCGCTTTCGTTTTAAATTTTTGAGTTAATCCGGTCATAATAAACTTCCTGTTGTGAATATCCATTTTATACAGCAAGGATGTTGAAGAAAAAAGGGATAATTTTTCAAAAAAAAACCCGCCATAAGGCGGGTTTTTTTCAGGAAGCAAAGGCTTACATCATGCCCATGCCGCCCATACCACCCATGCCGCCCATATCGCCGGCACCAGCAGCTTCATCTTTCTTCGGCAGATCAGCAACCATGCACTCAGTAGTTAACATGAGGCTGGCAACAGAAGCAGCGTTTTGCAGCGCTGTACGGGTAACTTTAGTTGGATCCAGGATACCCATTTCAACCATATCGCCAAACTCACCGCTTGCAGCGTTAAAGCCAAAGTTATCTTTTTGCTCAGCTACACGGTTAACGATAACAGATGCTTCGTAACCAGCGTTAGCAACGATCTGACGCAGTGGAGACTCAATAGCACGACGCAGGATGTTGATACCCATATCCTGATCAGCATTGTCGCCTTTCAAACCATTCAGAGCAGATTGAGCACGGATTAAAGCAACACCACCACCCGCTACGATGCCTTCTTCAACAGCAGCACGAGTAGCATGCAGAGCGTCTTCAACGCGAGCTTTTTTCTCTTTCATTTCAACTTCAGTAGCAGCACCGACTTTGATAACTGCAACACCGCCGGCCAGCTTGGCAACACGCTCTTGCAATTTCTCACGATCGTAATCAGAAGTAGTTTCTTCCATTTGAGCGCGGATTTGGCTGATACGGGCATTGATTTCAGTTGCTTTACCTTCGCCGTCAATAATAGTTGTAGTTTCTTTAGTCACAACAACTCGTTTGGCAGTACCCAGGTCTTCCATAGAAGCACCTTCAAGGCTCTTGCCCACTTCTTCAGAAATAACCTGACCGTTAGTCAGAATAGCAATATCCTGTAACATTGCTTTACGGCGATCGCCAAAGCCAGGCGCTTTAACTGCGCAAACTTTAACAATACCACGCATGTTGTTAACAACCAGGGTAGCCAGCGCTTCGCCTTCAACGTCTTCAGCAACGATCAGTAAAGGACGGCCTGATTTGGCAACCGCTTCCAGAACAGACAACATGTCACGGATGCTGGAAATTTTCTTGTCAACTAACAGGATAAATGGATGCTCAAGTTCAGAGCTCATGTTTTGTTGATTGTTGATGAAGTATGGGGAAATGTAACCACGGTCAAACTGCATACCTTCAACGACAGACAGTTCGTTCTCAAGGCCGTTGCCATCTTCAACAGTGATAACGCCTTCTTTACCCACTTTTTCCATTGCTTCAGCAATGATCGCACCGATAGCTTCGTCAGAGTTAGCAGAAATAGTACCTACCTGAGCAATCGCTTTGCCATCTTTGCAAGGCTTGGACATGCTTTGCAGGTGTTTGGTAACAGCAATAACTGCTTTGTCAATTCCGCGTTTTAAATCCATTGGATTCATGCCGGCAGCAACTGCTTTGTGGCCTTCGACCAGAATAGAACGAGCCAATACAGTAGCGGTAGTAGTACCATCACCAGCAGCATCAGAAGTTTTGGAAGCAACTTCTTTAACCATTTGAGCGCCCATGTTCATGAAGCGTTGCTCAAATTCAATTTCTTTAGCAACAGACACACCGTCTTTAGTAACAGTTGGCGCACCGAAGGATTTCTCCAGGACCACATTACGGCCGCGCGGACCCATTGTTACTTGTACAGCATCAGCCAAACCATTAACACCGGCCAGCATTTCCTGGCGTGCACTGTTACCAAAACGTAATTCTTTAGCCATTCTTCAAATCTCCTAATAATCTGTTTGTATGATTAGCCTTCAATAACACCCATGATGTCATCTTCACGCATAACAACCATCTCCTGGCCGTCAATTTTGACTTCTGTGCCAGAGTATTTGCCGAATAAAACGATATCGCCAACTTTAACAGCCAATGCACGAACATCACCGTTGTCAAGGTTTTTGCCTGGGCCAATAGCCAATACTTTACCACGAATGGGTTTTTCAGTAGCGCTATCTGGAATTACAATTCCGCCGGCAGTAGTTCGTTCTTCTTCCATGCGTTGCACAACAACACGATCGTGTAAAGGACGAATTTTCATACTTGTTTTCTCCTGATTTTAATTAATCACCTGTTTTTTCAGAGTCAACTCTGAGCTGAAGTACTGGCCGGGAAACCTCAGCCAATACCGATGACAACCATATGGGGGCATTCATTTCATATTCAAGGGGGATAATACAAATTTTTTAAAATTTTTATTATTCATAGAAGGACGCTCAAACGAGAGTATTCCATTAACTGTGGCACATAGTAATATTAAGTCTTCAAAATATTTTAATAAAAATTCTAATAGTAGTGTGCCCTAAATGCGACCCACAGTTGTGGGCCGCATTGGTTCTTTTCTGAATTGTTTATTTAAGGCTGTCAGGTACGACGCCGCCACTTTCAGCGAGCTTAATCATAACCTGCTTGTGGAGCCAGACATTCATCTCAGCCGAACCGTCGAGGGCTCCAGTATAGCCAAGTTCCTGGGCAAGCTGCTTGCGGGCGCTAAGGCTTGAATCGAGATTCAGTAACTTCATCAAATCGACAATGGACTGTTTCCAATTGTAATCCTTACGACCAGTAGTATCGGCGATCTTCTGGATCATCGCTTCGACTTCAGCTTCTGTCATCGGCTTTGGGTTGGAAGGGGATACCGCCGTGTTGCCGCCGGTGACCGCTGATGTAGCTGCTTTTGCAGTTCCGAAAATTGATGAAACGATGCTACCAAAAATGCTCATGACTTCCTCCTTGACTAAATTTCCGAGCGCATCGCTGGCGCGCGTTCCTGGTTAAGTCTAGTGCCCACTTTCTGATATTACAACTTTTCTGAATAAGAAGCTCGGCATTCAGCATCAATATTGTGCAAAAATACATTTAAATGTTAAAATAGTTAACTATTGCCATTCAAAATTGAGTTCTATGCTTGTCCCTTATGATTGTAAACATCTATTTATAGAAATAAATAAATTTATAAATGAAAACCCCCAATTAAAACGCGCAGCACTTCATACTGAAGTAAAACTGGATTCTGACTCCCTCAAGGAAATTACAGTCATTGATGACCAGGACTATAAGGAAATGACTGTACAAATTGCTGAATTTTTGGAAGAAGACTCTTTACATGGGGGTGTCTTTTTAAACCTGCCCCATTTAAAAGAGAATGAGTTCGTTTCCTGTTGGAAAAATTTGTCCCAATTGTCAGTTTTCCCTTTTGGGTATAACCAAAGGGAGTTTTTTGTTTTTCTTGCTGGGCATGAATCCCCCCGACTTCTAGTGAATATTTTATTAATTCTCGAAAAAAACCAACTCAGCCATCATTATCTGGTTAAAATACTTCTAGAGTCCTTACTAAAAAAACAAATCAAACTTCTTGGAAGAAACGCCCGTCCCAATTATGGACAGGCCGCATTTTTCAGCCGTGTTCATGTTGACTATCAACTATATGAAGTAAATTTCTTCAATATCGCAGAAAGAATTATTGGATCCTTAAGGGCAAATCCGGAAGATGGCAATGGAGTCTATCAATTTTGCAAAGCGGTTACCGGTAACCACATAGGATACTTAAAATGTGCTGATCAGTTATTGCAGGATATAAGGTTTTCCAAAGATGTGAATCAAGAGGCAGCATACAAATGCGTGATGGTAGCAGAGAGTCCGGTTGCTGCTGTAGTTTTAATTGCCCATTTAAATCATTGGGGTGTACTAGCCCGCTACTTATCCGCCGATCCGCACGCCTTTTACCTTAGAATGCAGGGAAGAAAAGCGTCCTTGGAAAAAGTGATTCAAATGATGGAGTTCTTTTTCAATGAGGGTTTATTAAATGTTGAAACACACACTGATGTATTAATATCCTTGATCGAAGGTAAGAACTATCACAGCTTGCGGCAGGCATATGCGATTTTAAAAGAAATGCATTTTTTTGAGGGAGAAGATGCCAAAGAGAACTTCCAAAAGCTAATCCTTAAAAGCAATACAAAAAACCTTTTGGAATACCTAAGGATGCCAGTCATTACATCCCTTTTAAATCCAAATGACGTTGATTACTATTCACTGCTTTTGTCCGCATCAACATGTCCTGATCACCATCAAATTGAACTTACCTGCCTATTGAGTAATGATACTTTTTTGCAATTTATTGGTGCCAATTTAGCAAACAGGCCTGTTATATTAAAAGCGATTTTCAAGGCAGACTGTTTGGCCATTTTAGGAATGGAAAGACTAAGCAACGGGGGCTTCTTATCGGGTAATAATGGATTTGAGATTTTTACAGCGATCATTAACCATAAAACATCACTGGATGCGGCAGATACCTATATTAGTTTCTCACAATCCCCCCATAAAGACTTATTGCTCCCATTGATCTTTCAATTGCATGAACCGGGTAAACTGTCCAGGTTCCTGTTAAAACTTGCCGATTGCAATCTTTTAAACAAGGAAAATCAAAGCAGACTAATAGAAGACTTTAAAGATGCCCATGAAGACTGGCGGCATTATTCAATCGATTACTTTTCTAAAAAACTGGAAGATAACGAGCAGTTAACACAGACTGATTTCGATGAAATCATGCAAATTTCATGTAATAAATCACTCCGTGTGAATTTCAAGGAAAAAGCTTTAGTTGATTACTATAAGAGTCGCGATAAAACTTATACTGCAAGCTTCAAAATGTAGATTGAGCAATTTGGTAAAGAAGCCGACCATCCGAATCCCCGCGGCACCGACCGCGGGGCCCATGCTGTTTTTTACATAGAGAGAGTCAACGGAATGTCTTCCTCATTATCATCATCCAAACTGGACAATAGGCTACTTATCAGTATTAAACTGATTAAAGAGCGAGCTCCCTGAGTACTGGTGGGTGCCCTGGACGGAAAAAATGATGGTATGGCAGGAACGGGGGCAGATCTTGGAGAAGATAGTAAAGACGTCAATAGAAATGGAAAAGGAGAGCCAAGTAATGACGTGGCTGAAGTGCCCATGAATAGACTAGCACTGGGGGAAGATCGGTTAATGCGTTCTAATAATGCTGTAATTTTATTTTGAACTGTATTATGGGCAAAACTACCCTCTAATTGATTAAAATTATCTTTTACACTTTTGCAAAGCTCAGTCAGGCGCTGTCGACTCACTCTTCCTTCGGCTAGAATCGCCTCAATATCCAGTGCAGCAATTTCAAGACGCAAATATTGAATTACTTTTTGCAGGTTGTTATTAATGACGTGATGCCCTTCGGTATCACTTGCCGATAATAAAGTCTTTGCCCTAATTATCGCCCCTAAGCACTTGTTTAAAGCGTCGATACTTTTAAACTTATCCTTGTCTCTGGATTCTAGTAATGAGAACAGCGTCGTCGCACTCTGCTTAGCTAATTGAGCCGCTGTATCATTATATTCTTTCTTCTTGCTTTCCGAGGCAGGAAGTGTTGCAGCAGCCTTTTCATATAGGCGGCTAAAATATTCATGACCATTGTTAATTGAGTTCTGTCGATCCGCCAGCCTGGAAACCAGAGCTTTTTTATACTCTCCATGTATATAATCTGACACACTTTGATTAATACGTTGCAAATCGATATGTTTAATAAGGCCATTTTCAATTTCGATATGGTTTAGCATCAGTTCAAAACAATCAATTCCAGAATCAACTCCTGAAGCAGTACGATAATCAAATCCTTTTAATGCATCAAAACCAACCAACACTGTAGGCAGGTCAGATCGTTCAAAAGCCGCCCTGTTCAGCACATGGGGTTCACTTTTGAATTGCATAATCCTAGGTTTAAACTCGTATGTGGTAGATTTTTTTAATTTCACATAACTACTGACATGCTCTCTGCTGTTAATACGTAACATCAGATTAATCCACTCTTTTTGCTTCTGCTTCGGCAAATTAAGGGGTGACTCCATATAGAGGCAAAGTTTATCAGTTCCACTCTGAGAGTATGTGTAAAATGTTGGAAAAGCCTCAAAGCTCCATCCCATCTTTTGCAACTCTTCCCTTATAGATATATTTTTTTCAGGGGAAACCTGCTTATAATGCATTGGAACGGGCTCAGTGCTTCCTGCTGAAGCGAAATCATTTAAAAATCTGTGATTAGAAATTTTAACATGGGCTACTAAATGATTAGTTATGGGATTTATATCGACTAGTGGGGTAGATGTAAATGCTGCAGCCTGATTAGATTTCTCCTGATAACGGTTAACGGCCTGTGCAACTACTGCTTCTTTCCCTGAACAATCAAATACATAGGCAGCTGGGTAAACATGTTGTATACCATTTTTATCCTGAGTGATCACTCCAGACTCTTGACTACCTGTACGAGGCTGCAAATCAATAAAGGATTCCTCAGCAAAGGAAACACCTAAGGAAGTTAATTTTTTATACATACAACGCTCAAGCTCTTTTATGTGATGAGCTGGCGAGTGGGCGGTATTAATACCCGTAAATCTCTCAACTTTATCAAAAGTCCTGTGATTGATGTGTCCAGGTCTGGTATAGATACCAGCGCGCGGATCAATGATAACTATGCTTTCAGGGTTAATCCCTTTATTTATTAAACGGTTTGCAGTATACAAACCGCCCAGGCCTGCACCGGAAATCACTATTTTTGTCATGTTAAACCCACATTAATCAAAAATCGCTTATTTTATAAAAAAAAGCTTAAGTGTTTATTAAGTGAGAGATACATAAGGCTATAATATTGTGCCTGAAAGTTACCTGCTTTTTAGATGCGCCATCAATAGTCATTTTGCTTTAAAAAAGTATTGATGATGACAGCTCAATCATTAGAGCGATTAATTTCAAGCTAAATAGGAAAAATCTCTGTATTTGTGAAGCAATGCGCTGCCATAAGCTACTGTTGAATTTTATTTCATATTGCTTTATAATTGCTCAACTGTAATTTGTTCAACATCCGAGGATTTTAATGAAGTCTTTAATTGAAAAATTAAAAAATGATTATGATTATTACATTGATAATGACAAGAAAAAATTATTGGATAAATTAGCCGAGAGATACTCAAAAGCCAGCTATTATGAAATATTTGGTGTTTCTGAGTCAATGACTGTTGAAGATGCAAAAACATTAGCATCTGCTTTTAAACAAATTACGCTCAAAATACAACCTGATAATACTTCCGGCGCTGTTTATGAGGACGCATCACAGAAATTATTTCAAATAGTTAAGAATGCATATGAAACTTTGTCTGATCCTGATAAAGAGTTGGCTTATAAGAACAAATTAAGAAGCCAGGGTGAAAAAGCAATAAGGTCGGTTCAAACATCCGAGATAGAACCCTCTGTTCAAACCTTAAGGAGAAGAACCTTTTTCACAAAGGTCAGCACTTCAGAATCAGCAGAGGATCAAGTATATAATCGTGATATCCGCTCAGGTGAAACAATAGAAACCATACGTGAAAATATAACCATCAATGGTAACGTACACGGTACTGTAAAAAGCATGTTGGGAACGATTACGGTTAACGGCTGCGTGTTCGGTGAGGTTAATAACGTACAAGGAACTAATATTATCCGCGATGTTGATACTAAGGGAAAGGTAGTGAACATATCTGGTTCCAATCTTATTAAGGGAAATGCCTTTGGCGAAGTAAGAACTACTGGTGGTTCCAATACCATTATGGGTTACAATAATCCAAACAGCAGCCAATCTTTACAATCGCGTACTAACTACTACAGCGAGGGAAGTATGCATACTGTATTTAACTCCGGTGATAATGTCAGTACTTCAGAATCAGCAAAGGATCAAGTATATAATCGTGATATCCGCTCAGGTGAAACAATAGAAACCATACGTGAAAATATAACCATCAATGGTAACGTACACGGTACTGTAAAAAGCATGTTGGGAACGATTACGGTTAACGGCTGCGTGTTCGGTGAGGTTAATAACGTACAAGGAACTAATATTATCCGCGATGTTGATACTAAGGGAAAGGTAGTGAACATATCTGGTTCCAATCTTATTAAGGGAAATGCCTTTGGCGAAGTAAGAGCTACTGGTGGTTCCAATACCATTATGGGTTACAATAATCCAAACAGCAGCCAATCTTTACAATCGCGTACTAACTACTACAGCGAGGGAAGTATGCATACTGTATTTAACTCCGGTGATAATGTCAGTACTTCAGAATCAGCAAAGGAGCAAGTATATAATCGTGATATCCTCGCAGGTGAAACAATTAAAACTCTAATTGAATCTAAAATGCATCATCATTTAAGTAGTTAAAAAGCTCTTTTCCTGATAAATGCATTATATTTTTATGACTAATCGATGTTATTAAGTTTTTTACATTTTTATCAAGATTTTTTGAAAATAAACCTTCAATCTGTGCTGGCATAATAATTACCAATTCGTCATAAATATTTTTATTTCTGGCCTCATTAAGTGCTAAAGCTATTTCTTTAGCAAAATCATTGTTTCGTATATCCTCATATTCTGTATGGGGTGCATAAGCCCCACTACTTGTTGAATTGCTAGATTGATACCTACCAGGCTTATCTGCACCTATTTCACTTTCTTTTAACTTATTTTCAGGACGGCTTACTTCTATAATGAGATTTAACTCATTGGGGTGATATTCATAAATTCGGCAGTTGTTTGTATTTGCTGTGACTATCCATTTCATTTTTCTATCCTTAAAAATTGAGACAATTCTTATCATTTTAATATAGACAATCTCTAGTTGAATTACATACAAATCTCATACTAATTATTGTTTAAAATCTAATGAAGTCGAGCGCTTAGAGCGCTAGGATTCAGCACTTCAGTCAGGACCATTATCACAACGTATCTGTCGTGGCTTCCCCCGCCACTCAATGATTTGATTAAGCGTTCGAACAACGCGCTCTGCTGGCAAGGATAGGTCGACCTCGATGGCAAGGCCTTCGCGGTTGAAGTCATCAATCACATTTAACAAGCGATAGCTACGGCCATCCTCTAACTGGTCATGCATAAAATCCATAGACCAACATTCGTTGATTGAAGCAGGTACCGCCAAGGCATCTGGCTTTTCCCTTATTAACCGCTTCTTAGGTTTTATTCGCATATTGAGCTCCAACTCCCGATAGATTCGATAAACCCGTTTATGGTTCCAGAGAAATCCTTTCACATTGCGCAGGTATAAGAAACATAAACCGAAACCCCAATTAGGCTGGCTCTGCGCTAATTGCAGCAACCAGTCCGAAATCAGCGCGTTTTCATCAGTTAATTTGGCTTGATATCGATAACAGGTTTCACTGATGCTGAAAAGCTCACAGGACAACCTTATGGAAATATCCTTCTCTGTCACCGCCTTTTTCGCCAATTCTCTTCGGCGTGACGGTGTTACCACTTTTTTTCAATAGCCTCTTTCAGTATTTCTGCTTTTAGCCGTTCCTCTGCATACATCTTTTTAAGACGGCTATTTTCCGCTTCAAGCTCTTTTAAGCGCGACATCATCGAGGCATCCATTCCACCAAACTTTGCACGCCACTTATAAAAAGTGGCTGAACTTATCACATGTTCTCGGCAAAGCTCTGAAACAGGTGTGCCACCTACCGCATGCTTTAATATCGATAAAATTTGGCTGTCTGTAAATTTTGATCCTTTCATGAAGAATCTCCTTCGTCATAGATATTGCTTGCATTTAGTAAAAGAATTTTCAGGATAATAGAATTGAATTCGATTGATCTTCTCAAACGAATCTAGCGAAAAATGCGGCGTATCATTAGCATCATAATTTAATGGGTTTATTATTTACTGTGCCAGCCAAAAAGTAATGGAAAAATGGAATCAACCCATGCACAATTGAGCCTTAACTATCTCACAGTTACAAATATTTTTTGAAGGTCGTTTGAACTGGGAGTTAAGTTAAAATTCTGAGCTGACACAGTTAGATGAACACTCTCCAGATTATGCCTTTTTGAATAATGACAGTGACAGTATATCAACTTGCATTGTTACTTCTTCTTCTTTTTGGTTTTTTTATCTACTGTATAACTGAAACCTCCTTTTTCATTAAAATTCCAGCCGCCTCCTGAAATTTTTTCCAGCTCTTTATCTGTAATGGGTTCTGCTTTTGACTTGTGAGACTGTTTGCTATCTTTCATGAGATACTCTTTGTAAATGATCGTACTTTGAGTATAGATCAAATTGTAAACAAAGTTAGGATTAATATAATGTTAAAGAAGCAAAAGGAACTGGTGTAATTGTTAACTAAATTTCGACCACTTTTTAATTTCTGATCTCGTTCAATTTGCGGAGTCAATTATGTCAACGAAGACAGTATCTCAAATGGAAGCTGTACTTATGGATAAAATTCAAAAAGCAAAAGCCAAACTCGACTTACACCAACAAAGACACCAGCTCAACCAGAGTTGTTTTCCATCAGTCAAAGTTTGCATTGGTGTTCGTCCGCAGCACATTTTGCCCTGATGGGTTCGCTCATCATTGTAATAATTGAGCCATCCATCCAGATCTTTTTGCAATTCATCAATATTATCGTAGAGTTTCTTACGGAAAGTGACTTGAAAAACTCTTGTAAAATTGTTTTATTAAAGCGCTCACATATATCATTTGTTTGGGGTGACTGCACCTTTGTTTTCGTATGGTCAATGTTGTTAATGGCCAGATAAAGCTGATAATCATGCTGTTCGACCTTACCACAATACTCCGTACCTCTATCCGTTAAAATGCGCATCGTATCGAAGCCATACACTACGAACGCCACTGGGAGATACAAAAATACCTTTTTTACGCAATTCATTACTGGTGCATTGTTGTCCATGAGCAGGATATTCTATAGCATATTCTTTGACCGCCAGTTCGACAGGCTCTTCAACTCGGTTCTTATGATTTGGTTTTTTATGTGTTTGATCAAATAGCTTCGACTCCTCCTGACTCAACAGCTGATTTATAGCGATAGAACGTATCCCGGGATAAACCCATTACTTTGCATGCCCTCGATACATTGCCTAATTCTTCAGCAGGATTCAGAAGCCCAACTTTATATTTAATGATTTTAACTGTATTATCTACCATGAGAGTTTTCCTCTTGGTTTTGTTTAAAGTTCACACTTCTATCAAAACCGGAAACTCTCACTTTTTCAAGTGATTGTGTCAGATTAAGTCAAAACTAATTCATATTAGCTAGTATTCCTGCGGTTAATCCCTCTCTTTGAAAGAGATTAACTACATGCCCTTATATAATTCGAATTTCTATTTCCCCTTCTTCATCATCACTTTCTTCTTCATTGGAAGCAATCAGTGTTTCTAACTTCAATGGAGGAGTCATTTTAGGTAGAGTTGTACTGAAAAGTCCCGCACTTGAGGCAGTGGCAGGTTGAGTGAATCTCTCCGGCATTGCTACACCTGCTTGCTGGCAAAGCGCTTTTGCCTTTTCAATCTGTTCGGGCGGCAGATTTTCAAGCATTATGGCAATTTGCCTTCGCAAGATCTGATTTTCTTCATCCGTTTGTAGTTTAGCTTTCTTAGTGCTTTCCAATTGCTCGCTGGTTTGAACATTTATTTGCGCAACATTTTTATAATTTAGTTGTGAAGTGTTCGTGATTTCTTCTGCTTCTCGTACTCTGTTATTTAACATATAAGCGGCAATTGCAGTGGCTAAAGCGCCTAAGCCTGCAGCGACCAAGCCGTAGAGAATAGCTAATACTAATGACACACCGTAGGCAGCAAATCCAACCCCAGTTGCGGCCCCAAGCACCAATAAGATGATACCGGCAATTAACCAAAACTTATGGTCTTTAGCCCAGGCAATCGTATCGCTCACTACTTCCTTCATCCATTCGCTGCCCTGGCTCATTTTTTGATGAAGATATTTCCTCATTTTAGTAGAGGTTACTTCATCCCATTTTTCCATACACCAGTCTTTTAGATCGCTTAATTTTTCCTCCACCCATTCTTTCGCACCATTGAGACAATCCTTTCCAAAAACTACCCACTCCTTGAGAAGTTCAGTCAGTGTACTCATATTCTCACCTGTGATTGATTATTTGTTGAAGTTGTTAACGGTCTTTCCTCTTCTTTAAAAAACTGAGTCAGAGGGGTCTTTTTTCGTTTAACAGATTCCACTAGTTCATCAACTTTTTTCTGCTGAAACTCCTCATCTTCAATAAGTGATTCTAAAACAGAAGCTGTAGCGTAAATTGGCTCTTGTTGTAGCGATTCTTCAAGTTCTCTTTGTTTGTTGGAATTCAGCTTAACTGGCAAACTATCCACGACATGAGCAGGTGATAACTTCATTAACTGTGCAAGCAATAACAGATTGTTTTCTTTTTCCTGCTCCGCTATCGCGAGCTCCTCAGCAGCGGCAATAACGAGATTTTTTTTAACATCAACTTTATCTTCAAGATCTTTAGTGTTTTTCTCCGTTTCCAGCGCAAGGATCCTCAACTTCTCTATTTTTTTCACTTCATCGGGAGCCATTGTTGGCGCAATTCGATCAACGACCTCTTCAGTCTTTTTGGCAACCACATCTACTATTGTTTGACTAGCTTTTTGGATTAATCGCCACATCATTCACCTCACTTTTTTAAGGATTAAATTTATTCATAATACCGGTATAAGTATTAGGAATCCCTGTTAACTGTTCTTCTGTTGTAATGTTACCCCTGGGCAATTCCACTTTATTGGCAGGAATTCTTTCAAAATTTAATTCGACTGCTGCACTTAAACGTGCATTGCCATTGATGACATAAGTGTCACCCGTTGATGCCTCAAAGACTTCTATTGGCTCTTTAAAACCATACTGTTTGACTGAATCTAAAAAGACTTTGTAGCCATTTGCATCCATGCGGATGGTATCGGTGAAATTAAGCTCGTTGACATTTGCCATATAACTATTTGCATTAGCGCGCTTTACCCAAAAGCCAATACTTTCAATGGAAAATTTACTGATATAAGCTTCTTTAATGAGGTGTTTGATAGCGAGATAGGCTGTAGGTGATGATAACAACACATCTTTTCCAAGCTCTGCAAGCTCTGGATCCAATCCTAAATCAGTGGCAATGATGACATAAGCCGTTTTTCCATCTTTACCAGTGACAGCAGCAATTAATCCTGCATCAAAGCGATCAATGCCATCTGCTATAATCAAACCGCCAATAACTGAGCCTGCCACGGTTGGCATTGCCGCCAAGGTTTCAGCCGCACCGAAAACGCCCTCAGTGATACCCAATACGGCTCCAAGTGCCCCTTTCACTCGGGTTTTGATATTCCAACCCTGTTTCGGCAGAGCTACAGAAGAGGTTATGCCGTTAAAATGGGTGCTTAAAATGGGGGTATTATCCAGTACGCTTTCAACGATAACGCCTTGATTCAAGTAGTCATCAAAGGTCATGATCCTACTAGCGCACTGTAGAGGCCCCGCTGGCTTTTGCGTATTACCCAAATCATCGATAAGGGAATCAAAGTTTGTCTCGTCTTCGCGGCCAGTAACCATTTCCATCACACCACTGGCAATGTCATCAAGTGCGCCACCTGCTTTTATACCAGATACAATGGCATCCATCCGTGTTTGTTTAAAGGCTAAGGCCGCGACTTCCTTGCTGATCCCAAGAAGTGTTTCCCCTAATCCTTTAAGGCGAATATAAGAGGTTCCCTCTTCCGGTTGCGCAGCTGAATTGTTAATAAAAATGTATTTTTTATTTTCAGAATAGACCTTAAAATTATCGGACTCGGCATTCCATCGTTCAAGCCTTGATTGGGGTCGTTCCGCAGCTTCTGCCGATTTAATAAGATGAAACGATCCTTTTTTCTTCTGCGGCTTGCTTTGATTACCAAAAAAGAATGGCCCTTTACTATACGAATCAAGCGTTAAAGACTCATGGATGGCACGATCATCCAAAGGCAAATACAAAGTCGGCAACACTTTGTTCTTACTGACAGCACTGCGTTTTACTACTTTTTTCTTAGCCGGTGCTTTATTAATTTTCTTCTTGATAATCAATGGTTTTTTGGGTTTTGGAATTTGAATTACTTGATAATGCGGTAATGCTTTTTTAGCTAATCCCAATCTTTCTTCAGCCCAGCGAAAATTGCTGCGCATTTGAGACATGACCCGTTGATTTGGCAGAGGGATATCGAGGTGATAATTATACGATTTATCTCGGCTTACCTCACGAGGAGACGCTGAGTTGGTGATGACATTCCCCTGAATTTTTGTTGGATCAACAGTAGTGCCTTTATCGCCATGAACAGCCATACTTACTGTCGCCTTATAATCAGTGCTGTTTACTCCAACAGCAAAGGTTGGAATTTTAAAAGCGGGTTGCTCTGTATTTTGCTGTAGCGGCTGTGCATTATTCATGTCGGTAAAATCACTCAGTTTACCGCTGATGCTAAAACCTGAAGACCTACTGTATTCACTTGATGTCGCGGATTTAATGGTGGCCTTGGTTGATACCTCGCATTTAGATGTATATGCGCCGTTACCTTGCACATTATCAGCTTTAAATTTATCATCCGACTCATCCATATAAAAACCAGCCACTTCGGTACGGCTGCTGGATGATTGCTGTTGACTGTAAGAGAAACTGCCATCCAAACCGGCAGACGCAGTGCCTTGCTTGGAATACTGGTCGCTATTATGAGAATTTAACAGGACATGTGCGGCATGGCCAACAGCTCGTTTAACGTGCAAAACACCCCCATCGAGCAACACATTATCCAAATTATCGTCACTAAACTCGCCATCAATATCCAGATGAGTGTTGCGATAAAGCTTATTTTTCCGCACGGAATAACTGCTGCTGGCACTGGTGTTGATTGCTGTTGGATTGCTCAATTTGGTTGAGAACGTTATTGTGCTGGATGATGATTCATAACTGCTGTCTAACTCATGGCCAATAACTTTCACATTGCGCATGTTACCTTTGAAATTACCTTTAACATGGCCATCAACCCCATCAAACGTGACATCATTGGTGATATGCGAAAGATCTGCCCCGTCAATATTGACCCGGCCTGCGCCTAAGGTGGTCCAACTGGATTTACTTGAGGAACGTGTGATCCCTACAGATAAATCAGGATCTTTGAATTTACTTAAACCCGTGTGTTCCAGAATTCCTTTTGCCCAGGCTTTATTTCTTGCGGCCTGAGTGATTTCATTGGTAGTGTTGAGTACCTCAATACTGGCATTTATTGCTGCAACATCACTTTCACTGCCTCGTCTAGTCTCTCTCAATGCTTTTAGTTTGTCGTAAGTTGAGCTGCTTAAACTGGGTTTTGGGCGTGGCGTGTCATTGGGATCAGCCAGGCTAAAAATTTTTACTCCACCAATTGAAAATTTAGCACTGCGCCCTTTTCGGATTTCCCAGTGATGCAGCTCTTGATTGGTGTTAGTCCAATTTTTAGCGGTAAATACTGGAACACCCCCTTCAATGTCAGTGCCGCAACAGTTGACACTGCCTGTCGTTTTATAATAGATAGGCACACCCTTGGGCGTGATAATCACAGACGGATTTGATATTTCATCATAGCGCTCAACTTCTGATTCAAATGCACCGCCAAACCATGAATCATCCGTATAGTCTCTACGAGTGCCAATCACATCAAAAAAATTAATGTCGCGCTCTTTACCGTCTTCGTTCAATTGAACAATATGCGGTGCGGTATGCGAGCTTAACGTAGTACCGTAAAAATTGGTATCACCGCAATGGGTTGTGAAGTTGTAGGTGCCATTTTGTGAAGCAATGACTGCATTATCCACCTTTGTTTCATAAACGATATGTAATTTATTATGTGCACCAAGCCAGCCTTTATGATGATGATAGTGAACCACTTCTGTCGTTTCTGCACGAGACTCAATACCATAATACAAATCGCCAACGATATTTTCTTTGGCTATCACAAGCCCTCTGTTATAGAACTTTCCGTGCTTTGATATTAAACAGATGGCATTGTTATTATGGCCATCACCGGCTAGCAGGCTTCCTTGTATCTTCTCTTTATGTTTTCCTGTACGTCCCCCGGGTACCTCGACTTCTGCTGATAAATTGTCAATGCCCTGATCGCCATTGATTTCCAGATAATTCCCTATCACTTGGCCACCGATGTTAATCACCTTGCCATCTCTGGAGCGAATGAATACTTCTGCAGCGGTGAGTTCACCTTGTTGATTGGTCGCATTCTTCTTGGCATCAACAATCAGGCGCCCTTTTTCAGATTTGTATTTATTTTTTTCGAGATTAACCTCACCTTCTTCCGCTTTGAAAAGAATTCCACCCTCGGCATCCACTGCATTTTTAACATCAAAATTACCTTTAGCTACTGTAAAACTACGAGCAAATTTCGATTTTTGTTCAACAAACTCAATCGATTGGCCGCGAACAGAAACATCCCCCTCATGTTCAATATTTTTCTGAATGTTGAAGTCCTGCTTGGGATTATTAACGCTTATCGCACCACTGGCATGAACCGTTTTATAGTCACCTTGGAAAGCCAGCAGATCATCAATATTACTGATCGTTGTGCCATTAATATTAATATTTAAGGTATAAATTTCCCCCGATGTCCAATCGACATTCTTATAATTCTCAGTAAACGTTTCACCAACGCCGATATATCCTGAGTTATGTAAATCCTGGCCTGTAAGCGTCATGTTGTAGGCCATCTCTACACCACTATTCCAATGAAATCTGGAGTTCCCTACTTTCTGGACGCTTAGATTAATGCCGGCATTAATCCCAACAATATTGTTATTAATGGAATTATCCAGTAACTCAATGCCGCCTGAGAAATCAACGACCGATTGTTGAACACTGCTAGCCCCAATGACCGCATTGACTGCTTTGGCGACTGACAACCAATTAGGGTGAAGTATTTGCGAAGGCATTGCTGCAAAATTACCGCGAGTGAATTCTTCAGGGCATTCCATAAAACTATGCGCCGCGTTATTGGCAGCAACATATAAATTTTTTATTTTCAGTCCAAGCTTTAAAAAATCAACCGGGCGTTTATCTCCAATTGTTCTGACATAACCACAGATATCATTGAGTGATTGTTTTGGATGCTGGGCAAACTCATAGAGCCCTTTTGCACCCGAAATTACCATAGGCAGCGCCCTACAACCCACGCTAATAGCGCCAGCAAATTGTGGAAAAAAGGCAGTTCCTAAAAATTCAACAGCTGTTAAGGCATGTGCGGGATTGAGTACTGCATCCCAGGTTTGCGGTAGACTCGGAACATTTAAACCTAATCGAAAACTCACTACCGAACTGTCGCTGTAATTGTAAGACGCAGTGCCGACCCCTACATCCACTTTAAAACCGCTTTGACGCCCCAGACTATCACTGGCATGTATTCCTGATAGAAAGTTAAGCGAAACCATCTCGGCAGTAGCCATATTCCTGGTGTTTGCCACACTGCCAAAACTCATCGACACACGATTGGATTCTTGGTAGATTGACACAGCTGCTGAGCGTTTACTAAAAATTTCATAGAGCCAATCGGCGTTTACCAACAAGCTGTTCTTCAAATCATACACGCCATTATTCTCATAGACTCGCGCACAAACCGATAAATCAACACCGCCAAAACGTGCTGTTGGTGAAAACCAGGCGGTATCTGCTTTAACATGTAAAGCATTGGTATCAACGCTTCCACAATAGCGTACTTCTAGGTAGTTATCTGAGACCAGAACGCCTGATCGGCCAGCCATTTTTCCATGAATCCTGGCATTTTTTGTGTGAATCAATGCGTTGTCATTTAATTCAGCGACAGCACCGTTGAATAAGTGAAAATCAGCAGCATAGGCTTGTGCCTCACCGGAAAGTTTAAGGCGCTCATACACTGTCATTGCTGCAGCAACTGATTTGGCATTGCGTTGCAAAGCCAATTCACCCCAGACATCAAGTTTCCCTTTCGAATTAAACGTTGAAGTATCATCAACATTAACTTGAGCGCCCGGCATAACAACCGTGCTTACTGACGTCTCAACCTGGCTATTATTGCTTAACTGCACCTGACCGTTGACAACCAGTTCATTGGGTTGCAATGAGGTTTGATCCAATCTTTGCATGTGGTTCAGTGTCGCTTTACCATCAACAACAAGAAGAGTGTTGGTGTATTCTGATGGACCTGTTGGATTAAATTCTTTGAATAAGGCCGTGGTATCAATCATCATTGTATAGCCTTCAAATTCAGCGCTGACATCCTTGGCAGCAATACTGCAGTTGAGGGTTTTAAACTCTGCTCGAGGCTTAGTGTTTAATTTTTTACTTACTGTGAGCTGTGAATCCTGGGCATTAAATTTTCCGTCAGCCTGGGTATAAGTATCAACAGAAAATATCGATTGTTCTGTAAGAGCTGTTTCACCATTTAAAAGTGCATTATTAGCACTAATTTGTGAAGACTTGGTGGTTGTTTTGGCATTTGTTGATGTATTATAAAATTCACAATCAATTTTGCTGCCATCCAGCTGTTTTCCTTCCCCATCTTCAGAAACAGTTTGCCCATGAACAAGAGTCTGTGTAAGCGTGTAAGTTCCCCCTAAAAATACGGTTAAGGCATTAAGCAAGCTCTGTGACGCAACAAGCTTTCCTAAGCTCCTAAAAAAATGCATAATTTCTTCGGGAACAACCACATTATTGAGAGTTAGATCGCCTAGGTTGGTGACTGAATTCCCTTCAAAATAGCTATAATTGAGCTTGGCATTTCCTTTGTTTTCTAATTCATGTATCAGCAGAGCAGATTGATCGGTAGTGACTAACTCGCCTGATTCTTCAACGAGTAATTTCTTTGTATTAATACCGCTGCAGTTAAGCGTTAATTTACCGAAGAGTTTAATAGTCTCTGAGAAAAAACGACTTTTCTCATCAACAGAAAACTCGCCATAAATATTGAGCCATTTGATCAGAAAGGTGGTATTTGAAAAAAACGGATGTTGGTTTGAACGTTGTTTATATTCTTTGGAAACCATCACTGTACTGTTTTTAACCGATCCCCTTGAAGTAAAAGCAGCTAAAGTACTGGTCGTAAATGTACTTTTATCCCAATTAACTGGGCCATTTATTTTAGAAAATATGGCATTAATTGAGGAGTTATAGTCTTTAAACTCCCCTGCTCCTCCCACTTTAAGAGCATAGGTATTCATAAAGGACGAATTAAGACTCACACCACCCCGGCCTAGCGTTTCAATTTTCTTGCTAAATTGCACACCCGCGTCTTCTTTAGCTTCCAGCAAATTATGAATATAAAGGTTGGTACCACCGACTTGTGATTTATTGGTTAATCTCAAAATACCTTCGGCAATTGCCTCAACCAATGTTAATCTGGCATTATTCAATTCAAGTACTGCTTCAGGCGCAATGGCTACTTTGTCTTTTACAGTGATTTCTCGCGCGGTGCCAGCTGCAAATTCGGTATTGTGCCATGACATCACACCCGATTTGCTTACGGTCAAATTGCCGAGATACATCGCCGTTGTTTCGGGAAAATTAAACGTGCCGCTATTTTCCAGATTATCCGCGCAAATCAGACAAAATTTATGGAACGACATATAGCCGTCATTTTTAAGGCCTTCACCTTTAAATTCAAAGAGATTAACATCAGTATCACCATTAAGATGCAGTGTATACTTACCCTCTACCTTAAGATCTGCACTCGATTTCAAAGCACCATATTGATTAACATCAGGCGCGGACAAAGTAATTGTTCCTGTGCTCTCCGTGTCACCATAAAGCGTGATAGATTCACTGGCGGTCGCTGTGTGTTCATGCCCTGATACAACGCCATGAATATAAATCACCTTTCCATTAAAAAGATTGCTCTTGCCACCAGACAGGTCCTCAACGATTCTTAGCGTATTATTGGCATTCAGCTCATTGGCTTCCCCCGAGAAACGCGCATTGATCTCGATGTCATTGCCTTTCAGGGTATTAAATTGGGTAGCAACCAGTGCATTGATATTTATATTATTTTGACAATTAAAATGAACTGTACCCAAAGAGATAATGGGTGAATCAAGAATCAGAGCATGTGCAAAGACAATAAACTGATTGCTGACATTATTATAAGTGGAAATTAACAGGTTACAGCTAGCGACTACCATACAGTTTTCGATAGACAAATCACCACATAGTTCAATTTGGGACAGCGCTGAATCAATGAAAATCGATAACAATTGGTTACGCTTTATTACAAACCCACAGTTGCGTCCTTCAAAAATAATGTCATAGAACTCATTTTCTTGCAGTTGTGATGATACAACAGACAGTTTCATGCTCTGACTAATGGTTAATGAAGGATTACTGACAGCCATAGGTGCTTAATTAAATATCCAAATGGGGCAATATTATACACATGTCTGCAATTTATACAATTACCATTAATTAATGGAATCAAAACCTGCGCTAACTTAAACGACGAGGGCTTTTAATAATGAATTCAAAATAATCAATCAAATCTTCCAGATCGGCATCATTTAAACCCGCATAACTTGAGCCACTCATTCGGGAATTCGGGAGTTTTCGAACGGATTCTGGATTCCGGATAAATTGTTTCAACTGCTTATTGTCGGGATAATAATCAAAGATAGTTTTCGGAATTATAAGGTCTGGACCTATTGTGGCTTTTCCAATATGTTTTATTGTGTGACATGATGAACAATGGCTAACATAAATATGGTATCCATTTAGATTTTTGTTCTAATTTTTTTCGGTATTTGAGTGGGGGCTGAAATAACAATCGACTCATCAATCTGTTGATGTTCAATAATTTTAACAACACTCCAAGCCCAGTATTCATCCGAGATATAAGAGCGTTCAGGATGAGTCCATATAACAGCATAGGGGCCGGCAGTTGTATTGGTATGGTTGAAAAGGATAGGCCATTTGGTATCAGGTTCAATAGCTAAATAAGCAATAGAAGCCTCTTTTTTACAATTTAAGACCTTTTGAGCTGGTACCAAAACGGAAAAATGGTCATTGGCAACAAACTCTAAAGTACTAGCAGGGCTTATTTCAAATTGTTTCAGTAAATCACATAATCTAATACTTTGATATATCATCCTGGTATTAGGATAAGCTCGATTATAATCCATCTCCACTGCTTCTGTTTTCAAACCGCGTAGTTGTTTCGTATCTAAAATGGTGGTTTGTTTTAGACCAACAATGCTTAATGTGGACGCCTGACTGGGCTGCACAGGGTATGTCAGAATGGCAATAAGGAAGGCCGCGATAATGCTTGAAAATTGTCTCATTGAAATCCCTTCCAATATAAATTTGACCACTTAAATGATCATACAAATTTAAATGAAAGATCATCTAAAACGTATGAAAATCATTGTTTGTTCTAATGGCCTTGAAACCAGTTCCAGTTTACTTTATACAGTATGTCTGGCTTCAGAACCAACACTTTATCCGTACGTACAGGAACTTGGACCATAACATGAATAACAACCTAACTCTATATCCTGCCAAAACAGAAAACCTGATGCTTGTAAATGAACTTATGCGTAATTCCAAAAAATATTGGGATTATGATGAGGAATTTATGAAGAAATACATGGATATTTTTCAGATAACAAACCATTACTTGAGAACAAGCGATACATGGCTGTTATATGAAAACAAAAACCTCATAGGGTTCTTTGGTCTAAGCATGAATTCTGACAATCTGCTTGAACTGGGATACTTTTTTATTGCTCCGAATTATATTGGGAAGGGATTTGGAAGAATATTATGGGAGCATGTAATTGCTACAGTTAAGAATCTAAACAAAAGTGAATTCATTTTATGGAGCGATCCTGGGGCTGAAGGATTTTATAAAAAAATGGGCTGTATAAAAATTGGTTCAAAAAAATCACCCATAATGCCAAACAGAAATCCCGCAATTTTCCAATACATTATATGAGTAACGCTATTATGGTCAGGTGCGGATTGGCCATTAATATAAATAAAGGTAAGCAAACAGCGAAAATGAAGATTTCTCTGCGGTAATTATAGTGATATCTACACAAATGCAATCGAATCCCCGCGGCAGCGACCGCGGGGTATACATGTCTGGCAGTCGAAAATGCTTTTAGATGAATCCGATGTTGCCGAATAGCAATTAAAAGCAGTTAGAAACAAGTCTTTCAAACATTATCCTTCAATTAGCAAAAAACCGATATTCTAAATAGGCTTCGTGTGGGCCCCGCGGTCGATGCCGCGGGGATTCGGAGCGGAAAAACATTTTGTAGATAGCTATGGCCGTAATTATGGAGTCTTAATGCCTGAGCTAATTTTCAAGAGAGCTTACCACCTTGTCTGAAAGATACTCACTCTCGTTAAAACGGAACACTACCTTAAGCTTTTATTAATATTAACACCCTATAATATTACTTAATCCATCCATGTACACTATGGTAATTTTATGACCCCATTATTTCCGGAAGATGGCGAACACCTGACTATGAAGCAGGGAGATACCGGGGACTGCTATTTAATCGCTTCTATCGACTGTATATATAATTCCAGTAAAGAAGGCAGGGAACGGTTTAAATCGATGTTTCACATGCTGGAAAATGGCGATGTCGAAGTATGGATAAAGCGTACAGCGCAGAGCGCCAATCTCAAGCCAGAGATGATTAGTGTAAATTATGAGCATCGCATCGAACAGGTCACACGAGATGAAGCCTATGATGTCATTACTGTTGGCAAAGACTATCTTGCTACAATTGATCAGTCAACCGAGGGGGTTGAAAGCAATTCGCTGGCGGTCAAAATAATAGAACGGCTGAGCTCCTATTATTATGCGAATAATTGGAAATACAAGCCCAATGTAGAAACCAGCATAAGCGCGCATAACACCTCAGGGCGCCACACGACCACCTCAACCCATTTTGTTGCGGCACTTCTTGATTTACATGCCCACGATATTGAACAAATTGGCAATGACAAAATTATTGCTCTAAAAGCCCGCTGGCCGGAGGCCCCAGTTTATATTAGTCTCGATTATGGGCAATTGAATGCGCAGGGCCATTACCATGGCCGTCACGGGTTGAGGCTGGATCGCATCATCCCTAATGACAGCATTCCTGGCAAATTTGATTATATATTAGTTAATCCCTGGAATAATCTTGGCACCGAGACTGTCAATGATATCGAAAGACGTAACACCCGGTTTTGTCTGTTCAGCAAAGATGAGGCCAGTAATAAATTAACTTGGTTAATAGTCAATAATTCAACTGTAGAAGATGGTCAGTATATCTTCGCCAATGAGCAATTAAAACAGGTATTATCCACACTTCAACAGCAAAAAATCGAAATTAATGGAACACTTCTGGAAAACATAGTCAGATTGCATAAAACAGCTCCTGGCCTTTTTGCAATATTCCCGCAACTTCTGGCAAATCCTCCCCAGCGTAATGCTATTTTAATGTGTCTTAAAAGCCCTTCCGCTACTGTATTTGACGATCGATATCAGAAAATGAAACAAAACTATCCGGTGATCAGGGAAAAGGCGAATGTGGCACCTGCTGCAGAGCCAGCACGAGGAGCCAATAATCCTATTCCCCGAAAGCCCGGCTTCGAAGAGGCGCTGGAATTGGCCATTCGTGAGAAAGCGAAGCAACCTGGATTTGCCGACACTGCCAGGGAAACGGTAGAGCAAGGCCTGATTACTTATTATTTTCAGGGTAGATTTATAAACCTGACCGCAGCCGGCGGACTTCGTTCCAAATTTACTCAGGGGGAATTCACTGAAAAAACCATTGCAGCGAGCCGGGTAAACAATAAGTTACTGCCAGGAGGGCTGTTTTTGACCATGAGCGGTAATGTTTCAGGGTTAACTTCCCACGGCAAAACCATGCTTCAGGGCGATTACCCTGTGAGCCGGGAGCTTTATCAGCAGACAATATCCGAATATCAAAATAGTAATACCGATGAATTGCTTGTAGGTTTATATAACTTAAGTTTAATAAATCCCTCAACCGCCGAGAAATTTCTAAAATACGCTAAAGAAGATTTACTTGCAGGCAGGGACTTAAGCGAAGTTATTGCCCGCCAAAAAACTGGCCCTGCCAAAGATTGGCTAGGCAGGCAACTACTTCACAACACACCTCAGCCGGATCCCGGGATTCGCCGTATTGCAGATTTCAAGGCAAGGCTTGATTCATTCCCAGTCGAATATGATGCCTTTGAGGAGCAAAAATACAATGATCGCCTGGCTGCACTGGAGCGGTTTGCTGCAGATTTTAAACGGAACTATGCG
Organism: Legionella birminghamensis; assembly: GCF_900452515.1. Lineage (NCBI taxonomy): Bacteria > Pseudomonadati > Pseudomonadota > Gammaproteobacteria > Legionellales > Legionellaceae > Legionella > Legionella birminghamensis. The sequence goes on along the minus strand of NZ_UGNW01000001.1, from coordinate 976,589 downwards.
CATGAATTAAGTTCCTCCTCTTTGGCCCAGATTGATGAACTTGTGGGAGAAAAAAAGCAAGCCCTGAAAAAATCAGTTCAAACCTATTTGCTTGCAGAAGCAGTATTAAAAACGGCCGCGGAAAAAATTAATTACATAAATACCAAATTTATTACCCATAAGGTATTACGCACGATTCGTCCAGATAAAGAACTTCGAAAAGCAAATGCAAGCAAAATCCTGAACGACCCGACTGTTATTCAGGCCGAGCGATTTCTCGGTTACGAGCCTGGGGAATCTCCCATTATAAAAGGGGCGAAACAGGCGTTTTTTGAAAAAATCGATGCGGAAAGCTCCAAACAAGTGCAGTACTTAAAAAGGCGTGCCCAAAATCTGGTCGCACCTAAGATCGCTGCCATTCATGCATTTCATTACAACTTTGCCGGTTGCACTGATCTCGTACAGGTTCAGAAGCGAGAAAAAGCCATTCAGGGGCAAATAGATATTTTGGTGGAACATGATGCGGCATCCAGAGAAGCAGCAAATATTGAGGGCGCTTTGGGATTCTCACGTCCTCTAAGCAAAGCATACCACGAAAAACTCAAGGAAATCCGAGCCAGTGCCCGGGCGGCTGAAAATAATATAAAAAACGAGAGCTCCAGGGTTATAGATAGAATTATAACCAGACTGCGCAATTTTCCAATCAATTTTACAGGCTGTAAATCTGAAAAAGAAATCGAAGCCAGAAGGGAAGAACTCGAAAAGCAATTGCAAACAATTATTCAAACACCAGCCTATCGAAATGCTGTTGCCAATGGCGCATCCAATGTCCAACAGGTAAATAATATTCTGTCCAATCAGCAAAGGGCTATTGAGCAGAAGTCAGTCGCTGCCATTGTCAGTATTAGAAAGGCAGCTGCGCCGCAGATTCTTGCCAGCATTGACCTGAAAAAATACATGGATAACCTTGAAGATAAAGTTAAGCGGATGGAAAAGGATGCACTCACCAAGCCTGATTATAAAATTCCGTCTAAAAAAGCAAGGCAAATGTACAATAGCCTGGAGCACAATCGGAGAAAATTTTTAGAGGGTGAATTATCTGTGCAAGGGTTTAAACTTGCTTGCAAAACAGCCGTTGATATTGCAATGCCTGATTTAAAGATTCACCGGGGCTGTAAGGAAGCGGTGTATAAGGTTTTAAATCGAGTGATTTCCATTGTAACATTTGGTATATCCGCTGCCATTACCTATGGGTTAACAGGCCGGTATAATATGTTTACACCAAAAACAGAATCCGAGGGCAAAGCCCTGGATGTGGACAAAGCGATTCAGAATATAAAACCACGATAAGCGGTGTCGGCATGTATTACTTTTTAAATTCGAACAATAATTGTAATATAAGCTGCTAGGCTATATAGATTGGTTCAAGATAATTTGAACACTAATTTGGATGAAGCATGTACAAGTGGTTACTCCTGATCGTTCTCGCCATTTTCTCCGGTTTTGGTTTTGCAGCCCCTCTACCCGCAGAAGAAGTGTTTACAGTGAAGGTCAAGCCGATGGACCCCAACACTTTCTCAGTCATTTGGCAAATCAAACCCGGTTACTTCCTTTATCGCGATCGCATAAGCCTGGAGGAGCCCAGTGATTCTGTCCTGCAGTTTGGTTCTATTATTTTCCCGCAGGCCATTGAGAAGAAAGACCGTCAAGGCCATGTCTACCCGGTTTACCGAAATGACCTGTCGCTTTTAATTCCTGTTCTGGGGGAACACTCTGGAGAATCCCTGGTGACCCTGCATTATCAGGGCTGCTCGGATGATGGGTTTTGTTATCCACCAGAAAGCAAACAGCTTAAGCTGGCAGTTAATGATCAGCTAGCGCTTATTTCAGCGTCTGTCGTTACCGAAGTCAATACGCCTCCTGTCGAGCAAGCCAGTGCTCAGGAAGGCAATGCCATAGCGGATATTTATGAAAATTCGCACTGGTTTATGGTCATCCTGAGCTTCTTCGGCTTTGGGCTTTTGCTTGCCTTTACACCCTGCGTTTTACCGATGGTTCCTGTTTTGTCGGGGATTATTGTTGGACATGGCCATGAAATTTCCACCCGGAAAGCCTTTTTTCTCTCCCTCAGTTATGTACTAAGTATGTCACTGACTTATGCAGTGGCCGGTGCAATTGTCGCCACGCTGGGAAGTAATCTGCAAATTATCATGCAAGCTCCCTGGGTGATTGGTTTATTCAGCCTGGTATTTGTGCTGCTTGCGCTTTCAATGTTTGGCTTTTTTGAGTTAAAACTGCCCGTCACCTGGCAGGCAAGATTGGCAAAAGCGAGCCGCAGCCAGCATGGAGGCCATTACCTGGGCGCAGCAATTATGGGTTGTTTGTCAACCCTCATCCTATCTCCCTGTGTCACTGCTCCCCTGATTGGTGCCCTGGGCTATATTGCACACTCAGGAAACGTCCTGTTTGGCAGTCTGACACTGTTCTTTCTCGGATTGGGAATGGGCACTCCCCTGCTTTTGATTGGTACCTCTGCCGGCAAATGGCTGCCCAAAGCAGGAACCTGGATGAATTCAGTAAAGAATTTTTTTGGGGTTTTATTGCTGGCCGTTGCTATCTATTTAATGGGCCGTCTGCTTCCCGCTCCAATTACCATGATTTTATGGGCAGCCCTTCTGGTTTTTTCAGGCATTTTTGCCGGTGCGCTAAGGCCTGCATCAAGTAACTATGAGAAAATGCATCAAAGCACTGGGATTTTGCTGTTGGTTTATGGGCTGTTGATTCTGGCTGGCGCCAGCATGGGCAGCAAAGATCCTTTATTGCCCCTTGCTGGCATCTTCAGCAAAGCCACTGCTGCCAGCATGGAGCAGGAAGAGCTGATCATCAAAACACCGGCGCAATTGCGTGAAGCCTTTCAAACTGCTGAAGGCCGGCCCGTCATGCTTGACTTCTATGCGGACTGGTGTGCCTCTTGCAAAGTCATTGCCTCTTCTACATTAAACAACTCAGAAATTAAAAAGACCCTGGGAAATTTCCTGGTATTAAAGATTGATGTCACTGCCAATGATGCCGCAGCGCAGGCCATTATGGCGCAATTTCGGGTTGTAGCCCCACCCACCTTTCTTTTCTTTAATTCAGCCGGAAAGGAGTTAAGCGGATTACGGTTAGTTGGCGATGTCTCGACCCAGGAATTTTTGGATCGTTTGCAAAAGGTTGAGACTTTAGCAAGAAATTAAATTTATTATTGTAGGGTGCATAAAAGCCTGAGAGATCCTCATCAAGTTTGAACGGCCCAAAGCTTCAGCTTTTATCTCAACCGTTCGGCCTGAGGAGCCGCTTTAGCGGCGTCTCGAAGGCTTCGAGACGGCGCTTTGCCTCCCCAGGCCAAACGGGTCTAATAGAAGAGCAAACAGTATCTAAAGACATTTTAATTAAAACCTGGCTTAATTACCTCACCTTGCTCATTGATAACACTCATCTCTCTTAAAGTCTGGAAGGTACGATTTTTAAAGCCAAAGAATGTTGTCTTTTTAGCGTGGCTAAGAATGGTTTGCATATTATCGTAAGCAGGGAGATTTGTCCGGCTGAAAAAACTCCCGAACCAGCCGCCATGGAAAGATGCTTTATGCTTTTGACGAAACTCGGCTAACATTTGATATTTCTGAGCAGCCTTGTCGTATTCTTCTGAGTTAAAGTGATTTCTGTCTATTGTTGGCACATTTAAATTGCCAGAATTGGCAATACAGAACTTCATCAGCAAATCCACTTTATCCGCCCTGTCTTTCAAACCCGGGAAAACCGCTTCTCCCGGACCACTGTCCGTTAATCGCGTTTGTCTTTTAAATAGTTCCCCATTGAATGCATGCGGGAGGTTGCGCAGGGCTTCCTCGCCGATAGCGGTCATATATTCAAGCTCATTGACCCTCCCATGCAGCATCCCCCAACTTAGGTCTCTTCTCATGTTGGCAACGGTTTCTGCAGGATAAAGCCGGATAGGGTATTGACACTCCTGATCATCCTGGTTTAAAGCATAAATAATCCCTCCCATAAACAGAGCAATCATTTTATGCTGAGTATTCTCTTCGTCCAGGAAAGCGAGGCGCTCCAGTTCATATATCATGAGTTGCAAAAACCATCTCGAATTCACACTTTGAGTTCGTGAAACGTCATTCTCCATTGAATGAATTAATTCATTCAGTAAACTGCGAACGTCTATTTTCACAACGGCAACCTCTTCAATTTAGACTATGCACATTCTAACACAATAAGAACAAACTTTGAACAAATATTTGCTAATTAATCTGCTTCCCCGCCTTCAAATTAGACAGCATTTACTTCAAAATGTTATAATTCAGCATTTTGCAACCGCCTTGCATTATGCGGGGATGGTTTGATTAATCGTATTAACTGGAGACTTATCAATGAATCATCGCGTGGGCTTTGTCAGTCTGGGTTGTCCCAAGGCATTGGTTGATTCAGAGAGAATTATTACCCAATTGCGCGCCCAGGGCTATGAGCTTGTTTCCAGTTATCAGGATGCTGGCGTGGTTGTCGTGAATACCTGCGGTTTTATAGATTCCGCCGTGACTGAGTCCCTGGATACGATTAGGGAAGCAATGGCTGAAAATGGCCGGGTAATTGTCACTGGCTGCCTGGGCGCTAAAGCCGATATCATTCGCGAAGCCTGTCCCGATGTGCTGCATATCAGCGGTGCGCATGCTTATGAAGAAGTACTGCGCGCAGTCCACCGCCATCTTCCGCCGCCGGCGGATCCTTTCACGCAATTAGTGCCTCCCCAGGGGATTAAATTAACGCCCAGACACTATGCTTATTTGAAAATATCTGAAGGCTGCAATCAGAAATGCACTTTCTGCATCATCCCGACTATGCGCGGAAAACTCCAGAGCTACCCTCTGACACAAGTTCTTAGCGAAGCGCGGAAATTAAAGGAGGCCGGTGTTCAGGAGCTTCTGGTTATTTCCCAGGATACCAGCGCCTATGGCATTGATACGCGCTATCAATCAGTTGAATGGCAGGGGCGCAGCATCAATACCCGTTTTCTTGATCTTTGCCGTGAATTGGGCGAGCTGGACATGTGGGTACGGCTTCATTATGTGTATCCTTACCCTCATGTGGATGAAATCATCCCCTTAATGCGAGACGGCCTGATTCTCCCTTACCTGGATATCCCCCTGCAGCATGCCAGCTCTCGCGTACTGAAAGCGATGAAACGCCCGGCCAGCAGCGAAAATACCTTGCTGCGTATTGCCTCCTGGCGGGAAGTTTGTCCTGAAATTACCATTCGCTCTACTTTTATCGTTGGCTTTCCTGGCGAAACAGAAGCGGAATTTGAAGAGTTGCTCGATTTTCTTGAAGAAGCCCAATTAGATAGAGTAGGCTGTTTTCAGTACTCTCCTGTAGAGGGAGCCAAGGCTAATGAGCTGGCTGATCCGGTACCCGATGAAGTGAAGGAAGAGCGTTATCATCGATTTATGCAATTACAGGCAGAAATCAGCCGCAATAAGCTGGCTGCCAAGATAGGCAGTGTACAAACAGTCCTGGTTGATTCAGTCAATGAAGAGCAAATCATTGCCCGCAGTAAAAGCGATGCGCCAGAAATCGATGGCCTGGTTTATTTACCACCCGATAGCAAGGTTCAAACCGGCCAGATGCTTGATGTGAGCATTGTTGATAGCGATGATTATGATTTGTATGGGGAGTATCTTTAGGGGGCACACCCTAAACCCCTAGGTATCGCGACTTGTTCGCGATATCCAGACTAGTACCTGCTGAGCCATCCACCATTGCTGGAAACTGCGGACAAGCCGCAGTAAGTAGCCGCCTTGAAACGGTCATAACAGGAGGCACTTTAGCGGCTTTCTCCTTAGCCCGCTTAAAATTTTAATCCCTTCTCTGTACCTGATCCCCATTCCATGCGTATACTCATAGGATATTAATAAATAACAGGTTTGCTTTTAATGAAGTGGACTTTTTGTAACTCCCAATCGCGTTTACTGCGACCGCTTCTTCTGATATCGCCGCTGATATTGCTGACGGCCTGCGGGGATAAACCAGCTCAGCAGGGCTGGGGGGAGCCCGAAGTAGGCGTTGTCCAATTAGCGTTTCAGCCCTTTCCCATTACGGTTGAATTACCAGGCCGTGTACGCTCTTACCGTATTGCTGAAGTTCGCCCTCAGGTCAATGGAATTATTCTAAAAAGGCTATTCGTTGAAGGGACTGACGTTAAGGAGGGGCAATCACTGTATCAAATTGACCCTGCCCCTTACCAGGCTGCTTTGGATACGGCCAAAGGTGATCTGAGCAAGGCAGAAGCCAATCTCGAAATCGCGAATCTTACCGTCAATCGCTACAAGCCTTTGCTGGGCAACAAATTCGTCAGCAAGCAAGACTATGATACCGCCGTTGCCAATGCCAAACAGGGAGAAGCCAGTGTTGAATCGGCCAAGGCAGCGCTTGAAACCGCAAAAATTAACCTGCAGTACACTAAAGTGCTTGCCCCCATTAGTGGCCGTATTGGACGCTCGAGTGTTACCGAGGGCGCATTAGTCACAGCCAGTCAGCAAAATGCCCTGGCCATCATTCACCAGCTGGATCCCGTTTATGTAGACATCACTCAATCAAGTAATGAATTTTTCAGACTGCAGAATGAATTAAGTAAAGGGGAAAAACAAGGAAAATCACAGAATATATCGGTCAATTTATTCCTTGATGACGGCAGTACTTATAATCAGACCGGCAAACTGGAGTTTTCAGAAGTGCAGGTCGATGAAACTACCGGCTCCATCACCCTGAGAGCCATTTTTTCAAATCCCAAGAACAAACTTTTGCCTGGTATGTTTGTCCGCGCCCAGTTGAATATGGGTATTAACCCTAAAGCGCTGCTCGTGCCGCAACAGGGGATTACCCGCAATAACACGGGTAATGCGACTGCCCTGATTGTTAATAATGAAAATAAGGTGGAGGAACGCAAGGTGACGGTCACTGAAGCGGTTAATGACAAGTGGCTGGTTACAGAGGGATTAACTGCCGGGGACAAAGTTATTGTTAGCGGTCAACTCAAAATAAAACCTGGTTCAAAGGTCAAAATTCTAAACAATCAGGCAGAAAAAGACAATAAAAATACCAAAGTGGATAGCTGAATATGTCTGATTTTTTTATAAATCGTCCTATCTTTGCCTGGGTTATCGCCATCATGCTGATGGTGGCCGGCCTCATTGCAATAATCCAGCTGCCTATTTCGCAATATCCGACGGTAGCCCCTCCTGCTATTTCAGTACAAACCGTCTATCCCGGTGCAGATGCCCAAACGATGCAGGATACTGTAACCCAAATTATTGAGCAGAACATGACAGGCCTGGATAATTTGCTCTATATGACCTCCCAGAGCGATTCTTCAGGCAGCATGACCATCACCCTGACCTTTGATCCAAAGGCTGATCCGGATATCGCCCAGGTGCAGGTGCAAAATAAGCTCCAGCTCGCCACACCCTTACTTCCCATTGAAGTGCAGCAGCAAGGAATAGTGGTGCAAAAAGCCAGCAGCAGCTATCTTTTGGTCGTGGGGGTATATTCTGATAATGACAATTTGGATCAATATGATTTAGGGGATTATCTCGCCTCCTATCTGCAGGATCCCATTGGCCGTATCAATGGCGTAGGGAATGTGGAATTATTCGGTGCGCAATACGCAATGCGGGTCTGGATGGATCCGAACAAACTTAATAATTATCAGTTAACTCCTACCGATGTTATTTTAGCCATTCGCGCCCAAAATAATCAGATTGCGGCCGGTCAATTGGGCGGTCTCCCCGCCCTGCCTAATCAACAGCTTAATGCGTCCATTATTGCCCAAACCCGATTAAAATCCCCTGAAGAGTTTCAGAAAATTCTTCTGAAAGTGAATCCTGATGGTTCCCAGGTACGCTTGAAAGATGTGGCAAAGGTTGAGTTGGGCGGTGAAAATTATGACATGATTGCGCGTTATAACGGCCGTCCTGCCGCAGGCTTGGGCGTGAGGCTTTCTACCGGCGCTAATGCGCTCGATACTGCCAACGCTATTAAAAATGAATTAAAACGGATGACCCCTTATTTCCCCGCCGGATTAAAAGTGGTTTATCCCTATGACACGACCCCTTTTGTAAAGATTTCAATTCATAAAGTCGTTGAAACCCTTTTCGAAGCGTTCGTACTGGTATTTTTGGTAATGTATCTGTTTCTACAAAACCTGAGAGCCACTCTGATCCCTACCATTGCTATCCCGGTAGTGATATTAGGTACATTTGCCATTCTCTCCCTTTTCGGTATGTCGATTAATACGCTTACCATGTTCGGCATGATATTAGCGATTGGTCTTTTGGTTGATGATGCCATTGTGGTAGTCGAAAACGTTGAACGGGTGATGGCCGAAGAAAACCTGCCGCCTAAAGAAGCGACTCGCCGCTCCATGAAGCAGATCCAGGGCGCTTTGATTGGAATTGCAATGGTACTCTCAGCAGTTTTCATCCCCATGGCTTTCTTTGGCGGATCAACAGGCGCGATCTACCGTCAATTTTCGATTACAATTGTTTCTGCCATGGGACTTTCAATTTTAATCGCACTTATTTTAACACCCGCCCTTTGCGCAAGCCTTTTGAAGCCTTACTCGGAAGAACACCATGACAGGCGGCTTTTCAGCTGGTTTAACCGCTTTCTGCACTCAGCAACAAATGGCTATCACAATTCAGTCGCCAGAATTTTAAAGCATACTGGCCGCTATCTTTTAATATATCTGATAATTATTATTTCCATGGTGTATCTATTCTTTCGTTTGCCCAGCTCCTTTTTACCAGAAGAAGATCAGGGAATGCTGCTGACCATGATCCAGTTACCTGCGGGAGCGACCCAGGAGCGCACGCAAAAAGTCGCTGACGATATTTATCAGTATTTTGCAAGCAAGGAAAAGAACAATGTTATCTCCGTCTTCTCAGTAGTGGGATTTGGATTTAATGGCAAGGGACAAAATAACGGGATTGCCTTCCTCACCTTAAAAGACTGGGCAGAACGCAAAGGAAAAGAAAACTCTGTCCAGGAGATTATTAATCGGGCAGGACAGAAGTTCGCAGAAATAATTAATGACGGTATGGTTTTCCCATTTAATTTGCCAGCGATTATCGAGCTGGGCACCGCAACAGGATTTGACTTTGAATTAATTGACCGCGGTGGCCTGGGGCATGACAAATTGACCGAAGCCCGGAACAAGTTAATGGAGTTAGTGGGCGAGCATCCGAATGTTCTGGTGAGAGTACGGCCGAACGGATTGGAAGATACCCCGCAATATAAACTGATTATTGACCAGGAAAAGGCAGAAACCCTGGGTGTATCTATTGAAAACATTAATAATACTATTGCTGCCGCCCTGGGCAGCGTGTATGTCAATAACTTTATTGATAGAGGACGCGTCAAGAAAGTATACGTTCAGGGAGCAGCCCCTTTCCGTATGCTCCCCCAGGATATCAATGAATGGTATGTTCGCGCCGCCAATGGGCAAATGGTTCCATTTTCGGCTTTTGCCAGTTCAAAATGGGTGAAAGGCTCTCCCCGTCTTGAACGTTATAATGGGTTACCCTCCATGGAAATTTTAGGGGAAGCTGCAGAGGGTAAGAGTACCGGTACTGCGATGGCGTTAATGGAAAAATTAACTTCACAATTACCGGCCGGCATTGGTTTTGACTGGACAGGCATGTCTTATCAGGAAAGACTCTCTGGCAATCAGGCACCAGCTCTTTATGCCATTTCGCTTTTGGTTATATTTCTATCGCTGGCAGCGCTTTATGAAAGCTGGTCGGTTCCTTTTTCTGTAATGCTTGTCGTTCCATTGGGGATCATTGGTGCATTGATCGCTGCCAAACTGTTTAATATGTATAACGACATTTACTTTAAGGTAGGCTTGCTAACCACCATGGGCCTTTCCGCCAAAAACGCCATTCTTATCGTTGAATTCGCAAAGGATCTGATTGAAAAAGAGCATAAGCCCCTGATTGAGGCCACATTGGAAGCCACCAGAATGCGTTTACGCCCCATTCTTATGACTTCACTGGCCTTCATTTTCGGCGTATTGCCGCTGGCTCTGGGAACAGGCGCGGGATCTGGGGCGCAAAATGCGGTAGGGATTGGCGTTGTCGGCGGCATGTTCACCGCCACCTTTCTGGCCATCTTTTTTGTGCCAATATTCTTTGTGATTATCAGACGACATTTTGGAAAGAAGGTGATCGAGGAGAGTAATTAATTGGCTCAGTTAAGCCTAGCCTACACACCACGCATTATGCCTGCAATCCGTTCGGCCAGAGGAGCCGCTTTGCTCCCCCTCAGGCCGAATGGTGCTAATGCAAAAATCGCGGTATCTCGGCGATGAGCTCAAGCCTATATTTTAGCCCTATCCAGAATTCGACCCAATTCACCTAAATCAAACTCAGAATCATTATTTTTCTTTGAGTTAGCAAGGGTGTAATGTTTTGAAAAAAACCATGAACGATTAAATTCACTCTTAACGAGGTCTTTATTCGCCTGTTTATATTTCCCAACATTAATAGAGGTCTCTTTTTTAATTTGTTCAGCCAAAGCTTGTTTTTTTGCAGCTAACCCAAATTGGCCAAAAGAAAAAATCAGCTTTCCATATGCGATTACTTTATTAGAAAACGAAGTGTATTGGTCTAAATCTTTCAGCAGTTTTTGCGCTACATTGTGTCTGCGTGCAGCAGATTGTCGCTCAACTTCTGCTTGCCGGAACCCTACTTCCACCCCCAGCTCCACTGCCTTTTGTATGTTTAAGCCCGTTTTTGCTGAAGTTTCAATATAGGACACATTGTATTGCTGTTCTCGCAGATTATTAACTATCTGTTGGAATAGAGTATGATCACAGGGGCGCTCATCTGCTTTAGTGACAAGTAAAACAATTGGCTTTTTAGGGTGAGTGTGTGAAACCCGATCAATATGAAATTCAACTCGCTTAACCCAATTGGCATTTGATAAATCGACAGTGATGAAGAAAGTATCTGCCTTTTCAGCCCTGCTAATTTGCTGATTTTCATGTTTGGGTTCAAAAAAAACTATAATCTCTTCATTCCCATAGGAATAAGTCTTAGCTTTGCCTCCCGGAAATAAGTGGCCATAAGGATTAAACAAATCAAGGGCAGCTCTGTCTACGAAGCTTCTTTTACCTGAACCTTCATCACCTACCACTATAAAAGACAAGTGTTTCATAATAAATTTGTCAACAATAAAATTCGCAAAAATATCATTAATTGGTCGATAAGTAAACAAAATTATGTTTATTAAAGCTTGTAGAGCCATTGGCTCAGCCCTGTGTAACACTGGATCGTTGTCAATCTACACCAAAATAGTTATACTAATAATAACCACTTTGTAAATTATTTAGCGCTGTATGCCTAATTATTATCAAATCCTGAATGTTTTACCCTCATCTTCCGATCGTGACATCAGGATTGCATACAGAAAGCTGGCATTGAAACATCACCCGGATAAAAATCAATCCGCCAATCCTGAAGCCTTTCATGCGATTCAGAATGCTTATGAAATTTTATCGAATGAAGCTCGCCGCAAAGAATTTGATAGCTTATTGTCAGCAAGCCAGAATAATGATTTAAACGCTTTTTTTGATCGCTTTTTTGGCATTCATCGGGACACTTTCGATACCTGCCGATCGTATCTTTTGTGCATTCCAAGCTGGAAAAACAAAATATTGGAAAACCTGATTCCCCTTCAGAGAGAAGCCCATGAGTTGAGAAATTTGTTTGAATACTCATTTTCGGACTTTTCAGAGCAGGTAACCCGACCCAGTTTAATAAAGGAAAAAATCACTATTTATCTTGCCTGGATAGCAAGCAAGGATGATGCCGAAGCATTGGCTAATAAATCTTTTCGCTCAATTTTTGGAAAAAATTATCCCTTCAGCAAAAGCTACTCTGGTGACTCATTTATTATGACTGCAGCCGCTTTAGGTGCCAAACGAGTCATTAAAACCGCTTTTGAATTGGGTTTATTTAATATTATTGACCTTCGTAAGGGGCTCTCGGTAGCAATTGCCAATCATGACCATGATATGACTTTTTTCCTGCTTAGTTGCGCTGAAAGCCGAGCTATCAATGTTAGCCACCTCAATGATGCAGCCTTCTATAAAGAAAAATACGACCCTTTTTTCTGGGCAATACGCACTGATAATGTGATCGCAGTTAAATTGTTATTACACTTAAATATTGACCAGCAGAATTATCAACTGGAATCGATAGAGAATGAAACTTATCTGCATCTTGCTGCAAGGGTTGGCAATATCGATGTGGTTAGAGTACTGGTCAGCGAAATAAATATAGGGCATAAAGATGTTTGTGGAGACACCGCTTTGGATCATGCCCTTGACCATAAAAACACAGCGATAGCCCAATTCCTGAGTAATTACATGAGCTGCATCCGAAGTAGAAAAAACAAAGATCCCGCTTTTTTCAGCAATGAAAATAGTAACGCAATAGAGGGCGATATTGATATCGAATTGCTGCAAAGCCAGCTATATGATTGCATGGAACCCTTTGTTTATTACATCAATGAATCACCAAAGTTACTAGAATCTGTAATAAAAATAGCAGACAAGCCAACCAGGGCTGATCTAGAAGAAATAATTCACCAAACAATTACTGATCCTTGCTTAACATCAAAAGAACTATCGAATTTATGTAATGCATTAATAAAGATTAGCGATATAGCTTTTATGGACGAGCAGCCATTCAGAAAATTCCAAGGCTTATATGCATATGACGATTTGAAGCAATTGGTTTATGATTTTTCCATTGTTAAACTGGCTGAAAAGGCCAGTGCTTTGAGCAGCAAACGTTATGACATCGCCTTGCTCAGGGTAATGGTAAGTTTTTATATCAATAAAATTGCAAAGTATTATATGCATGCAGAAACCTTGCTGAACTGTGCGACTAAAATGGGCTTGAAGACCGAGACTGACTTTGAAGAGATCGTCAAAAATTTTTCGGAAATCAATGAGAATGATGCTCTGACTTTAATTGACGATCTGGTTGAAATTAATCGTTTAGCCCACACTGATCATAAAACATTACGGTTAACAAATTCTACACTTTATCTACCTGAGGAAATTGCTGAAATGGTATGCGGCATTTCATTAAAAGCAGCGAAAGAAAAACATCTGGCAAAAATAAATAAAAATGCGAAATCCATGAGTCTCTCCTCCATTGAATTGCCGCATAATTCTTTCCAAGTGACCTTTAACCCTTAATGATGTATTATTCATTATCATTTTGTATTTAAAAAATTATGCTAGAAATCTACCTGCAACGCCTCAGTCTTATGCTCGAGCGCATTAATTATTTAAAGCTGGATGAACCCTCGCTGACAAAGAGGATGCATATCCTCCAAAACCAACTTGCCAGCCCTGAATTTAGTGCAGAGGTTTGGGAATCCGGTTTTCAAGAGATTGAGCAGTTGATTAATAATTTACGCCTGGCTCAGGAAGCCTGTGAGTATGTCGATCGCCGAATGAAGGCTGCCAATATGCCCCTGTCTCTTGACGGTATGCGCATTCTTGAACACTGTCGTACAAACATTAATGATATACACCTCAGGCAAATATTTAACCGCTTTAAAACAAGACGCGAAGAAATAGGATATCCTGAATTCGAACAAACTGCATTTCGCAAAGGCACGGGCTACAGTATCATCATGCACATAAGCGAAGCCAGGTCTATGGCAATTGCTCTGAACAGGCAAACTGCGCCTTTGTCTTCCTCTATAGTCTGGCACGGGAAGCGCTCAGCAATCATACCGCTTCGCCCGTGCATAGCATTTATCGTGTCGATATTGATAACAAGCCCGGCGGACATACACTCCTTCTGATGAATCTTGAGCATACCAGCCCTTTTCCCAAAACCGCGGAAGCCCTGATAGCCTATTGTAAAAAGCTCCCTTTCACTGTAGTGGTTATTGATCCCTGGAATAAACAACGACCTTATTATCTGGCAGTTGATATGGAACGATATATGCCTGACTGTGGGCGAACGGGTATAGTGAATATTGAGTTCGGTTTAAAATTTACAGCTGAAGAAGCAGAAATGAAACCCCGCCTGTAGGAGCAGGGCTTTGAAAGAAGAGATAATTGCAAATGTCAGAATTTTGATTCTAAATACTATTATTTGAATCCTTTTTTCCCAAAAAACAACTTAAGGTTTAGTTAATATTTATCCAATATAATAAGCGGTTTTGCACTTAGCTTTAATCTAATTGTCCTACGATTAGCTTTTAGTAATAATAACGAGTTAATGATGCTTTTTGATGATTTAAAAGAATTAATTACGCGCTATGAAAACCCTGAGCCTGAACAGTTAAATTTAGCGGAAAGGGATATTGAGCGCTTGACCAGTGATTTTGAGTATGAACCATTAGCCCGGCAAATTGAAGAGCAAAAATTAACAATGCAGGCTAAAATGCATTTTTATACCTGGCAAACTAGTCTAAATCGTCAAATCGTATCCGGTAGCTTCCTGTGTAAACATTTCAGTACTAAAACCCGATCAAAAATATTTGAAATGGCGAACCAATCTTCCGCCAGGAAATATGATAACCTGGTTCACTTCATCGAAGCACTATATGCTCTGAGAGGCTCTCTCGAAGATAAGCAAGAAGCCCAGGCGGTTCTACAATGCATAGTGCTGCTCACAGCGTACAAAACGCTTGCGGAAGCATCCGGAACACCCAAAAAAGAAGTCAAGCGGCCGCAACCAGCGGCGGATTGTGTCAGCAGTAGCGCTCCAAAAACTGCAAACCCTGCAAATAATCCAGTTTCATCTTATGCTGAACTCTTAAAGCTTTTAAGCACCGATCCAGAGTTCGCTGTGCCAGAAGTTATCCGGGTAAACCAGGGAATTAATAGCCGTAAAGAGGCATTACAGCGGCTCGACAATGGTGAAGCGGTTAACTCTGTTGCCGCCCTCATTTCTCAACTAAAGCATATGTGCTCAATGCTTGTCCTGGACTTCAGCTTATATAGCTATCTTGCTGGCACTATCAAGCTATCCAAAACGCATATGGACAATCTAAATGATTTAATTCATTACCTGGAGCATTACACTGCAACCTCACTAAAAGACTTTCTGGAAAGCTATCTGTACATTGCCCCGGGCAAAAAAACAGATGTTAGCGCTTTGACTTGCCTGTTGAAAAATCCCCTGATCATTCCACTCTTTGAGATGAAACCAGAGCTAGTGAAGGCTATCTCCGACCGGGCGATGAACAATTTAATCAGGGAAAACAAGGTTAGAGGCGAATTCCCGGTGTTTATCCTGTTCCTTATTTTTGATGAACATTTCAATTATTTCCAGAAGCAGCCTCGATTGGTATCACTAATTTCTAAACACTATTTTTTGCAAAAATTTTCAAAACTTGACAATTTATCCCCTGCTGAATATTTAATGAACAGGCCTGATAGACGAAGCTTTTTTACTTTAAATCCAGGCTTAATCAACTGGCTGCCGAGCAAGCTAAAAATAACATTTGAGGAACATTTCAGCCCTCGAGTAAGCCCAGTTGGAATAGCCCTACGGGCTCAAGTTCCAGCAATCAAATCCGCTCCGCCAGCCATTAAAATAAGTACAGATATTCCAGAAACCAGGAAGGCAGCCGAAGCGCCGCTTCCAGATAAAATTGAAGAAATCAGCCAAAAAATGGCAGAAACCAAACTGACTGAGCCAACACCGCCGAAACCTGGAAAAGACAAGTCTTCCCAACCTGCCAGCCAGGAGCAGCAAATTTCAAGCTGGAAAAAAGCAATTGCCCAGCTTTTTGGCGAAGCTCAAAACCTGGTTATCAGTGAGGTACAGCGGGAAAGCGATTATTTCAGATTAAAGATACAACCCCCGGAAATTAATAGCTACTGGCATGTAAAAACGAGCAAATCTGTTGATCGAATTAGCCGCTTTTATGCAAGCAAAGCCTGGTTTGAGTCATCAATTGTGCGCAATATAAGCCAGCTATTCACTACTGGCCAGGTAGAAGTCATCGAGCAGCAGGTTCTATGCAAGATAGCATGGACCAGGACAATCAAGTCTGAGCAATTAAACAAACTCGCAAAGAAAATAATGAATGCTCTTAAAACCAGCTCTGCAGAATATCATAATGCCCTGCGAAAACCGGTAATTGTCTCAAAGCAAGAAGAAATAATGGAGGAACACCCTGCCCCGGCAGCTCCTGAGAACTTGCCAAAGAAGCAGGCGTTTGAAAAAATTCCACCGGCTCCCAAAGACCCGAAGCCAGATCAGGAACCAGTAGTTGAGACAGTAGTGGCGGATACCCGCCCCATTGACTTTTCAGGGCTGAAGTTTGATCCCAGAGACGTCACGCTGGTGTACAGGGATGGATTAAGAGCACGATATAAATGCTCTTATTTGAATGCTGAACATCATTCTCTCCTACGAAACAATGAATTCTGGCATTTTAAACTAATTCAGCATTTCGGCGCGTCAGTGATGCAGGCAAGTTCTGCCTCATTTCTGCCATTTACCGCTCAATTCCCAGTTATTGCTGCGCAGGAATACCAAAATCTTCCTGACGATGTAATTGATATGTTTATTTATGCAAAGGAGCAGATGCTTGTCAGTTCAATCTATGAACGCCTATTCCCGGTATTGTGGTATAAGGAAAAGTCAGGACGTTCACTGCTGCATTGCATTCGAGAAACCAACAGCCAGCAGGTTATTGATAGTATTTTCTCTTTTGGGATTCAATTTTTTCAGCAGCAGGCAATTCAGGTGGACCCTGCATTAATACAATCCCCCCTTCACTGGGCAATCTGCTGTAATCAAGGAAAGGAGGTTATCAGCGAACTGTTGCAAAATGAACCTCCCCATATCCCATTCGCGGTGGGAAATTATCACTATGCTGCCATACATCGGGCTGTCTATGAATCAGCTTATGAAGCGGTTGAGGGTATTTTAGAAGAAAGTCTGATGCAGCTTTCCAGTGTTGATTCTTTAAACCGCACTGCTTTCGATATTGCTTACAGCAAACAGGATAAGTTTATGCTGGATTTGTTGGGACAGTATCAAAGCAAAGCGATGCGGACCCAAAACTCACGTTTTTTTGTCCCTCAGGAGCCAGGAATTAAGCAGCAAGCTATGCATTCAATTCAAGAGGGGACGCCTTCCCTGGAAATAATGCCTCTTTGAAAAATACTCCCTGCGCAGGAAGTCACTGTTTGAGAACACTTTCGAATTCCCGCGGCGAAGGCCGCGGGACCCACACAAAGCCAATTTAAAGTTAAGAACACTTGTTTATGACTACCTGTTAAATCCTATTTTTTAGCAACATTGAAACTTGTCTGAGGACCATGCTGACTCCAACAGGCATGGCCCCCGCGGTCGGTGCCGCGAGGATTCGGACGGGGAAAACATTTGTGCAGATAGCTATGGGGGATAACCGCACCATTCGCACTAGGATCCTTCAATCTCCCTGTAAATTTCCTCACAAACCTCAAAAACCTGCTGCTGTTGCGCCAGATAGTCAGGCTGATAATCTTCTTCTAAAAGCCCTCGATGTAATATCTGATGATATTTTTGATAAGCGTCTTTCAGACATAGGAACTGCCTCTGGCTTAAATGTTGATCCTTCATTAACTGCCGTAAAAGACTTAAGGTATGCGTAAAACGGCTGTATCCTTTATGTGCATGAATTAAAACCAGGCATTGTACCAGAAATTCCAAATCTACCAGCCCGCCCGGGAGTTCCTTAATAGAATTCCCTATTTGAAACCGAAGCATTTTCTCGCGCATGGACAGCACTTCACTGAGCACATCTCTGGCATTGCGCTTGTCAGCATAAATGGACGACTTTAAACGGGAAAAAATGGCCTTGACACGAGGGCTGCCCAGTAAAACACGTGAGCGGATCAGGGCTTGATGCTCCCAAGTCCAGGCTTCTGTCTGCTGATAAATGATAAAGGATGACAAACTGCTCACCAATAATCCCGAAGAACCGGAAGGGCGCAGACGCGTATCAACCTGATATAAAATTCCTGATTGGAAACGTGTGGTTAACATATGCAAAATTTTTTGGGTAAGGCGCGTGATTAGAGGGCTGTGTTCTGCATGTGAGGTATAAATAAATACCAAATCGATATCAGAATTATAATTCATCTCGCGGCTGCCTAATTTACCATAGGCAAGAACTGCAAACCCCTGAATAATCGTTTCCATAACAGGATATTTTAAAGCCAACTGCCTCCATGCAATGTCTATGACGCGGATCACTATCAGTTCCGCTAAATCAGCCAGGAAACGCCCGGCGCGTACTGCATTCAGCTTTCCATGCAGCTCCGCCCTGGCTGCCAGTAGCCAGTTGCTTAATTTAAATTGCCTCAAACATTCTTCTTCTGCTTCCTGATCTTCACAATGAGTGATCCGTTTTTCAAGTAGCAGTTGTAATTGCATCCGGGAAGGAGGTGTCCAATCTGGCATTGGCTCAAGTAAAGTTTCCAGCAGGAAGGGATGCGCGACCAGCAATTGACTGATAAAAGGACTGCGGGAAAACCAGTGCAATAGTTCAATCAGTGTCTGAGGATTTTCGGTCAGCAAAGCCAGATAAGCACTTCGCCCCACTACATTTTCCAGAAGATGCATAACCTGCAGCAGCACCGCCTCCGTATTGCGGACATCTGCAAGTTCTTTTAATAACAGCGGCATGAACCGGTCCAGAATCATTCGGGCAGCCTGGCTTAAGCGCAGACATCTTGGCGAATGCCGAAAAGAGTGAATAAGCTGATAACAGCGTTCAGGGTGTTGGAAATTTATACTAGCCAGCAAATTTGTTGCCATCTCTGATTCAATATGCCCCTGCCATACACTGGCTAGCTGATGTTCGAGAAGCCTTGAATTATCTTCCAGGTGCCCGCTGCTTTTTTTATAGGCCAGCATGGAATTAAATAAATGGCTGACAATACGCTGGTATTGTTTAAGCCGCTGGTAGACCGCTGGCCAATCCGAATCGCCCATCACCAGGCTTACCTGATACTGCCTTTGCTCATCCTCCGGTAGGACATGGATCTGCTGGTCATTGAGAGCCTGTACAGTATTTTCAAGCTTTCTATAAAACAGATAAGCTTCCTGCAACACCTGCGCACGTGTCAGCAGCTTTTCCTGTTTTATTATTGCGAGGGCATCCAGCAAATTGGTTTTTTGCAACTGAGGTAATCTTCCGCCGCGAATCAACTGTATATTTTGGACAATGAACTCAATTTCCCGGATACCGCCAAACCCTCGTTTGATATCATTGAGGCGGGGATTAAGCTGGACCTCTCTGATAATCATGGATTTCATGCTGCGCAGTGATTCTATAACACTGAAATCGACATAACGGCGATAAACGAAAGGGGTAATCAGCTGGTAAAACCATTGGTTTGCAGCAGTCGACAAGCCCAATGGCCTGGCCTTCACCATTGCATAGCGTTCCCAATCCCTTCCCTGCTCCTGATAATAATTTTCAATGGTGGCCAGATTAATAACCAGGGCCCCGCTGTCACCATTCGGCCTCAGCCTCAAATCCACTCGAAACACAAACCCGTCAGCAGTTACTTGCTGCAATAACAGGATAAAACGCTGGGCTGTTTTAATAAAAAATTGCTGATTGCTAATCGGCTCATCGCCATTGGTCCAGCCGTCTTTTGAATATGCAAGAATCAAATCAATGTCGGATGAATAGTTTAATTCCCTACCCCCTAACTTTCCCATGGCCAGCACAAAAAGCTGCGCACGCTCCCCGCTTTCCTCCAGTGGGATCCCATGCCGCTGGCTGATTTCCTGTTCACAATAAGCCAATGTCCGCCGGATAATTTCATCAGCAAAATCTGACCAGGATCTCATTGTCTCTATCGTATCGGCGAGACCGGCAGCCTCTCTTAACTGCAAGCGAAGAAAGCAATAATGCCGATATTGACGGATATCTTTACTAAACTGGTGGAAAGGCGAGTCCGGTAAGGCTTCCAGATTTTCCCGGTATTTCTGCGCTGACAGAGAAGACAGGCAATCCTCTTCGCTCACCAGCCGCTGCAAAAGCTCAATATGGCGAAGCACATAGTCACTGCCTAGCAGAATTGTTCTTATCCCCTGTTTTAAATACGGGGCAACCTGGCTGAAATATTTCTCCACCAGCATGGATCGCGCATCAATAAACACTTGAATATTGGCCATAATTGCTGTCCCGGGGTTTATAATAAACCAAAAAGTACTATATATTAATTAACTAACTATAAACTGGTAAAACCATGAAAATTATTTGTTATTTCCTATTATGCCTGCTATCACTTTCAAATGTAACGTTTGCTCAAGGAGAACCCCTGGTTGTCGCAGTGGACAATTTCTCCCCCCCTTTTGTGATGCGGGCAGGCAATAATGTTTTTAATGGTTTCGATGTTGAAATGATGGAACACATTTGTAAAATTATTAACAGAACCTGTCAGTATAAACCCGTTCATTTCCATTCTCTTTTGGCTGAGGTTGAGGGTAAAACCAGTGAAATAGCGGTGGGAGCCATTACGATTACCCCTGAGCGTGCTAGCCTGGTTAACTTCACTGCCCCTTATATGCTGAGCCAATTTCGATTTATGAGTAAACAGGCTTTGAGCCAACAGCCTTTTAGCCTGGATCTCTTGTCTAATAAAAAAATTGGCGTCGAAGAAGGCACATTATTTCCTCAGTTGGTACTAACACTGGGCATTAAAAATCCAAAAATTGAACTCTATGATACAGAGGACGATATATTGGTCGCCCTGCAAAATGACGAAATTGACTTGGCTTTACTGGATAATGCCACTGCTGTTTACTGGGCTAATCACTCTTCAGGAAGCCTGGTTGTCCTGGGGCAAAAGGAGACTTATGGCTTTGGCTATGGAATTGCAGTAAACAAAGACAATCTTAATTTACTGCAAGCAATCAACACTGCAATTAGCCAGTACCATGCCAGTGAAGACTTCAAAAAAGATTACGACAGGTATTTTGGCGATTTCAAGTAAGTATAAGGAGGACATGATGAGTCAATTAGCTCCTTTACCAGCAGGGGAAATATTGCATCCGCTCATTTTGCAAGATGGCTATTTTCCAAACAATTCTGTTTACCCACTGCTGATTTATAAGAATGTTCTGGATTTAAATGGGCGTTCCGTGGAAGAGATACAGGCTTTTCTCCAACAAAATCAATGGATTAATTCCTGGCTGGATACTGTCTACGACTACCATCACTACCATAGCAATACTCATGAAACATTGGTGATTTATAGCGGTTATTGCGATGTGCAGTTTGGCGGTGATCATGGCAAAATTTATCAGGTCAGCCGCGGCGATGTGGTCATAATTCCTGCGGGCGTAGCTCACAAAAATACCGGCTCATCCCCCGATTTTAAATGCATAGGCTCTTATCCATTCGACCTTGATTATGATGTCTGCTATGGCAGGGCCGAAGAGCATCCCCGAGCTGATCAAAATATAGCCCGGGTAGGATTGCCAGCCTGTGACCCCGTCTTCGGGAACCAAGCTGGGTTATTTAATTATTGGAAAGCCTAGGGCTTACCCAGATCTTTGGGTCTTCTAATCGGTTCACTCCTTCCCCTTCTTGATGAGATTTCCTTTAAAGTTAAGGTCTCTGCTGGTGACGGAGATGGTTTATTGAAGGCGTTTACTTTTTCAAAATTAGAGGACAATGCCCGCCTTAATTCCTTATCGTTAACCACGCCGCCGGACATTTTCTCTAATTGATTATCATCGAGGTGGTGTTTTTTATGACGTAAATGTTTGGAGATGTGTTTACGGTGCTTTTTCATGGAACTTCTCTATGAACTGCTGTACTTTGAGTATAGTAGAAGAAGGATCAAATAGGCTGCGGCAAATCCCTTAGACCATTCGAATCCCCGCGGCTGCGACCCATAGCTACACAACTATTTTCTCTGTCCGAATCCCCGCGGTCGTAGCCCATAGGTATCAACACATCACCCCTACTCCCTGCGGCTATGTCCGCAGGGTCCAGTGTTTTTCTCTGAGTCTTCTGGATCCCTCGGACACACAAGCCGAGGGACGTAGAAGCTAGGTAGATACCTATGGGTCGCTGCCGCGGGGATTCGAATAGAGAATGCGGGCTCGCAATGACGATTAATGAATAGTATGATCTTTGATCAAACAATGACTGATGACTCGACGAGTAACCACATCACCCTGAGTCGCACCATAGACAGATTTGAAATATTCGGCAAGTGTACGGACCCAGCCGGAAATGCGGAAATCCATACGTTTTTCCTCTTTATCGACCACCAACTCAAACAGTCCGAGAGATTCGCTTTTATTTTTATTAGCATACTCCTCCATAATGACTTGTGCTGTGTACATGTCTTTCGCTCTGGTTGGCCAGTCTTTATTCATAATCACCCCTTTACTTCAATAGTATGGCAACTCTTGTTATCTGACTGCTATATGGGGACGGCATTTCCATATTTCAATCAGATTAGGATTATAGAATGCCATACTTTCTGTACAAAATCAATACAGCTTTATCTTATTTTTTACTGACTCGCGGCTTTCGCGGGGATCCCCTGTTGCTCTTGCCACAGAGTCACGAATAAAACCATAACAATAGGCCCTACAAATAAGCCTAATAATCCCAGGGTTTCAACCCCGCCTAATATACCAAAAAGTACTGCCAGGAAAGGGAGTTCAATAGCGCCGCCAATAAGCACTGGTTTGATGAAATGATCGGCAACAAACATTACCAGAGTCCCCCAGACCACTACGACAATAGCCGCGGCAAGACTTCCGCTTGAAATCAATATCAAAGCCACAAAACCAAACACAACCGGAACAACAAAGGGAATCATCGCAGCAAAGGCGGTAACAAAACCAACCAGAGTGGGTGCCGGTACTCCCACAAAGCCATAACATAATCCCATCAACACCCCTACTCCCAAGCCCACTAGAATAGTGCCATTGACTGTCCCGCGCAGTGCTGAGGGTAAGCGATCCGCATAGCGAAACCAGCGTTTTCCCAAGCATGTTTCTCCTACGCGATTGATCTCCTGGAACAACTTGTCGCCATCACGGTAGAAGAAAAATAGCGTCAGCAAGGTAAATCCCAGTTGAAAACCGCGATGCGCGAGACTCACACCGACTTGCTTAATGTAATAACTTGCAGGAGTAAGCGAAATATGCAGGTTGGATAAAACATTCCTTAAGTTTCCCGGCTGGCCGAAATTATTCTGCCAATAATTTGTTAAATCCTTGCCAAGAACGGGAAGCTGTTGAATAAAACCTGGCGCTTCCCCTCCTTCTTTATTAATTAACTGTAAATAATTAATAAAAACCTGTAACTCTTTTACCAGCAAAGTAACCAACCAGCTCAGCGGCAATAGAAAGATCAAACTGAGTATAGTGGTAAATAATAATGCCGCCCAATTATGATGACGACCAAAAAAGAGCCTCCAGCGTTTATAAAGCGGATAAGTAGCAATAGCGATAATCGCGGCCCATACCATGGAGGGAATGAATCGATGAACAATAAACAATGCAAGAAGTACAATGCCGACCGTCAGGGCTATATTAATTAATTCTTTATGATTTTCATTCATCAGGAGAAACTCCAGACTAATAACTGTAAAATGCCCCAGGCAGGAATGGCAGCAAGAACATCGTCAAACATGATTCCAAAACCGCCTTTAATTTTCTCATCCGCAATGGTGATAGGCCATGGCTTCCAAATGTCAAACAGCCTGAATAAGAAAAATCCAACAATGATCCAGGGTAAGCGGGGAGGAACCAGTAGCATTGTCAGAAGGAATCCTACCACCTCGTCCCAGACAATACCTGAATAGTCATGTTCTCCCAGATCGGCGGATACCCGATTACTGACCCATACTCCCAGAATAAAAAATAGAATGGTCAATAAAACATAGACAGGAAGCGACAGTGAGGACATCAGTAAATACAGCGGAAACGCCGCCAGAGTGCCCCAGGTACCGGGAGCTATGGGCGCTAACCCCGTTCCGAAACCAAATGCAATAAAATAAACAGGATCTTGCCAAACTTTGCTGGATAACTTCACTCCGGGCATACCAACCTCTAAAAATGAGCAAACCCTTTGGGTCTTAAAGGAGAAACTCTGCCTGTTTCTTGCAAAGATCGCAAGCCTTTTTCTTCTTCGATTACCCCAATGGGATGACAGATTATTTTGCAGCGATTGATCTCATCCATAAAGGCCTGTTGATTTCTGGCAGGAATAGTAAAACATAATTCATAATCATCACCGCCACTCAATGCAGATTCGGTTGCATCCTGGCGGTATTTGCCAATCAGCGGATGGGCAGGAATTTTAGACAGGGATAAACAGGCACCCACCTGGCTTTCTTCGCAAATGTGATTGAGATCAGCAGACAGGCCATCAGAAATATCAATGCAGGCGCTTGCCCATTGCTGTAAGCAATCTCTAAGGTCTGTCCGCGGCACGGGGCGCAGCAACTTTTCCATGAGTATCATCTTGTCTTCAATCGGAATACTGTCATCCTGCAGGTAATCAACAGCCAAGGCGGCGGCACCTAAATCACCGCTAACCCAAATAACATCGCCAGGTCTCGCATTACAACGCCTGACCGCTTTTCCTCGCGAAACAGTACCGTGAATGGTCAAACTAAGGCTAAGAGGCCCCCTGGTGGTATCACCGCCAATCAAGGCAATATTGTATTTGGCTAAGGCCGCTTTTAGCCCCTCAGAAAAGCGCTCAAGCCAGCTCTCATTTGCAGCGGGCATAGTGAGCGCCAGGCTCATCCAACAGGGAGTTGCGGCCATCGCCGCCATGTCGCTTACATTGACCATGACCGCCTTCCAGGCAATATCATAAGGATCCCAACTGCTCAGGAAATGGACTTCAGCCACCAGCGTATCCGTGCTGACCAATAATTGGCTATTTGAAGGGATTTCAAGGCAGGCCGCGTCATCGCCGATGCCAAAAACTACATCTGTTCGTTCGACAAGGCCTGATTTGAAAAATCGGTCAATGAGGGAAAATTCATTTAGGCTCAAGATCAATTTCCATAGAACGAACTGTTCTTGAAAGATTATTGAGGACGCCGTTAACATATCGATGGCCATCCTGAGAGCCGAACTCCCTGGCCAGGCTTACAGCTTCATCCAGTACGACTTTATAGGGAATTTCCGG
The DNA here is from genome assembly GCF_900452515.1 of Legionella birminghamensis. NCBI lineage: Bacteria > Pseudomonadati > Pseudomonadota > Gammaproteobacteria > Legionellales > Legionellaceae > Legionella > Legionella birminghamensis. The sequence goes on along the minus strand of NZ_UGNW01000001.1, from coordinate 951,344 downwards.
ACAGTGAGTCAACTCATAGGCACCAATCCTTAACACAGTATGCTCAATTGGATTTAACTCCTGGAGGGAACGATCCTGAAGATATGTCTCAAAGCCGCTTTCCAGTTCCTGCAAATGTTTTGGCACGCCATAGAGCAAACGGCAAAAATAGTCGGCATCGACTTTTTCCATATTGTTGGCTACTCGAAACTGTGCCTCTATTTCATGTAAATCATGACCGGACATTAACCATTGATAAAGCGCTTGCAGTGCTAATCGGCGCGCTCGTCTTTTTCCTCTTATTGCTTCTTTTTCCACTATTACCTCAGGACGTTTTGTCGTTTTTCATTTGATCAATAGTTTGTCTGAAATCACTCACATCCTTAAATCGTTTATATACAGACGCAAACCTTACATAAGCTACATGATCCAACTTTAACAGTTGCTCCATAACCAGCTCACCTACCTGACGAGAATGTATTTCCCGCTCGCCACTACGTCGAATGTCCTGCATAATGGCAACTATCGCTTCCTCCAGCAAATCCTTGCTTACCGGTCTTTTCTCCAGCGCTTTTTCCATTCCAAGACGCAGATTATTTTCATTAAAAGGCTCCCTCGCCCCATCACGCTTGATAATATGCGGCATAATTAATTCAGCGGTTTCAAACGTGGTGAACCGCTCATTGCACACAACGCATTGACGCCGCCTGCGCACTTCGGCTCCATCAGCAACCAGGCGGGAGTCAATTACTTTCGTTTCTTCTGCGTGACAAAAGGGACAATACATGATTAACGATATACCGGAAATTCACGGCATAATTGCAGAACCTGCGTCTTAATCCGGTCTACAACTTCTTCATCGCCCATGTGATCAAGTACATCGCAAATCCAGCCAGTGAGCAATTCTATCTCTTTTTCCTTAAATCCACGTGTTGTGACCGCCGGTGTACCCAAACGCAGCCCACTGGTAATAAAGGGCGAACGCGGGTCATTAGGCACAGTATTCTTGTTTACCGTAATATTAGCCCTGCCTAATGCGGCATCGGCATCTTTACCGGTATAATCTCTGCCAATCAGGTTAACAAGCAGCAAATGATTCCTGGTGCTGCCAGAAACAATGGGATAACCCCTGTTAATTAATGTTTCGGCCATCGTTTTGGCATTGATCAGCACTTGTTGCTGATATGCCTTGAACTCAGGCTGTAGCGCTTCGGCGAAAGCGACCGCTTTGGCTGCGATGACATGCATTAATGGACCGCCCTGATTACCGGGGAATACAGCTGAATTCAGTTTTTTTTCAATGGCTTCGTTGGCGCGCGCCAGAATCATACCGCCGCGGGGCCCACGCAGAGTCTTGTGTGTTGTTGTGGTCACGACGTCAGCATATGGCACTGGAGAAGGATAGAGGCCAGTCACAATCAAGCCGGCAACATGGGCAACATCCGCCATTAGATAGGCGCCTACCGAGTCTGCGATTTGACGGAATCTGGCCCAGTCAAGCTCCTGGGAATAAGCAGAAAATCCGGCAATAATCATTTTGGGGCGATGTTGTCTTGCCTTTTCTTCCAGCTCATCGTAATTAATCAGGCCGCTATCTGGATCAACGCCATATTCATGGGATTCGTAAATTTTTCCGGAAAAATTAACTTTTGAACCATGCGTCAAATGACCGCCATGTGGTAAAGCCATGCCGAGGACTGCATCACCGGGTGATAGTAATGCCATCATTGCAGCAGCATTTGCCTGAGAACCAGAGTGGGGCTGAACATTGACGTAATCTGCTGCAAATAATTGTTTTGCCCGCTCAATAGCCAGATTTTCTGCAATGTCCACATATTCACAACCGCCATAATACCGCTTGCCTGGATAACCTTCGGCATATTTGTTGGTTAATACACTGCCTTGGGCTGCCAGCACGCGCGGACTGGCATAATTCTCAGATGCGATTAATTCAATATGCTCTTCCTGACGTTTATTTTCAGCCTCAATGGCTTGCCAAAGTTGGTCATCAAATCCGGCTATTGTGTACTGGCTATCAAACATGACTTTCCTTACATGACTTACGATTGAATAATTGTAGTTTAATGAATGTTCAACAGCAAAAATAATGTATCATTTTGCTATGAATCCCCGCCGGGACGGGGATGACACGATTAGTGCATACTATTTTACGATCAAATCATTGCGAACGCGTCTTACATCAGGAATGCTTCTTACGATAACCGCAGCGCGATTCTTTATGATTGGGTTATTAACGAATCCGCTTAACTGAACTTCGTCTTTAAATGTTTTAACCTGAATGGAGAGACCTTCCGCACCCAACTCGTCAACGAGCTTGGCCTTTGCCCTGGCAGTGATTGATGAACTATCCAGGTATTGACCTGTGCTTTCACGGGTGGGAGTAGCAGAACAGGCAATCAAGGCAAATGCTGCTACAGCAACTAGCAGGCTCTTAGTAAAAGACAACATTTTCACGCGAGACTCCTCCATTAAGAATTTAAGCAGGCAAGCGTATCATATCCTGGGATTTTAGTAAAAGCACCTGCAGGCTGGGCTGTAAGCTCAGCATTTACCCTTACGCTGGGCTTTACAGCCCAGCCTACATTGTAATTCTTAGCTATGCGCGTGCGTTTTACTCTCAGCAGCGTCATGATGCCCATGCGTGTTATTCGCATATTTTCTGTGATGGCGGGTATCGGGTGCCGGCTCACGGGCGATATGGCTGGGGCGGTGTCCACGATGAGTACGTTCCAGGGGTCTTTTGCGAACGGGTGTAACTGTATGTCCATGGGTATTGATGGCAGCAACATAATGTTTGGCAATAATCTGCACGTAAGCGGAAGGCTTGTAGTGCGAGTGGTTCTCAACTTGAACCGCAGTAGAATTTCCAATTGCTGGCAGCAGCGCTAATATTCCTAAAAAACGTTTCATATTAACTCCTAACCATTAATTCGTAAAAAAAAGGCACGAGAATCTCGTGCCATTGGGTATAACTTATTTGGATTTCAATTCAAACTTGGGTTGTTTATTCAAATAAGGAACAATGCGGACAGTGCTGTTAACACGAGTGTATCCAGAGTAAATGTGGTAACCGCTAAATGTTACAACATCCAGATAAATTGTTTTGTGACAGTAGCCGTAGTAGAAAAGGTCAATATAGTGAGGGCTTTCGAAAGTATAGACATCAAATGGAGTCAGGGGAGTACCATCATCAAAAGTACCGTAAACAGTTACATTATCAAAACTGCTGTTGATAATTTCAACTTCACAATAACCGGGAAGCATTGCACCTTTTTGAGTGCTAGCTTGAGCTTGCGCAGCGTCAGCTTTTGGATAAACATGACGGTTTTCTGCATAAGAAGAACCTAACAAACCGAAACAGCAAACAAACAACAAGGCTTTTAATTTCATAACAATTCCAAGTGATAAATGGAAACTGAATGTTAACAAAGTGTTGTATTTAGTCAACAGGTTTTTTTTGTGCCCATAAGTTCAGGCAGATAGCTATTGAATTTAATATAAATTTACGCGCTGGAAGTAGCGCTCATTTATGATATATTACTCAGCCATTCAATAGTCTTGAAACACTTAGTTCTCATAGGAAGCAGCATGAAAAAACGCATGGCAATTATGATTTCCGCTTTAGTGGTGGTTTTCGGTGGATTAATTGCTTTTAATTTATTCAAAAGCTTTATGATGAAGCGTTTCTTTGCCAGTTACGAACCACCCGCAGTGACAATCTCCAGTGTCACTGCAGCCCAGAAAAATTGGGAACCCCATTTGCCTGCGGTCGGTAATTTTGTAGCGATAAATGGCGTTGATGTGAACTCACAGGCTGCCGGGAATGTAGTAAAAATTCATTTTGAATCGGGGCAATATGTTGAAAAGGATCAACCACTGATAGACATCGATGACAGCGTTGATGAAGCAACATTAAAATTTAACCAGGCACAGCTTGCATTGCGGGATATCAGCTATAAAAGACAGGCTGATCTCTTCAAACGCGGAGCCACCCCTATTTCCAATGTTGACGAAGCAAAGGCCAGTCTTGAGCAAGCCCAGGCCAATGTGGAAAAAACAGAGGCAGAGATTCAACAAAAGCACATCAAAGCGCCCTTCTCTGGCCAACTCGGAATCCGGCAGGTTAATCTGGGGCAATATATAACGCCTGGACAAACAGCAATCGTCAGCCTTCAATCACTGGATCCGCTTTATCTCGAGTTCTATTTACCTGAACAGTTCCTTAAAAAGTTACATCTGAATCAGCAAATTCAGTTCTCAATTGAATCTTATCCCAATATGATTTTTGAAGGAAAAATTACCGCCCTCAACTCAAAAGTTGATACCAATACCCACAATATTCTAGTTCAGGCAACCCTGCCTAATTGTCCTCTGGATGCCTTGAAAGCCCCTGAACAGTCAACACTGATTAAGACTGGCAAGCAGGAAAACAGCAGCAGGCTTATGATTTACTGCAATAGTGAATTGAATGCACAAAACCATGTGAGTCAATTTGCATTTATTCCCGGGATGTTTAGCGCAATATCTGTCGAACAGCCGCCTGTTCCCAATGTTATTGTGCTGCCTTCTACAGCTATTTCCTACAGTTTATATGGTAATTCTGTCTTCATTATCGAGAAAGACAAAGACGGTAAAAAAGATCAGGACGGCAAGGATTTATTATTTGTAAAGCGCGTCTTCGTTAACACCGGCGAACAGGAAGGTAATCTAACGGTAATCACCAAGGGTGTTAAAGCCGGACAGGAGGTAGTCAGTTCCGGAGAATTGAAATTACAAAACGGAACAAGAGTCATTGTTAACAACAGCATTCCGATGAACACCGTTAGCAATCCCGACAGTCTGGGGCAGTGACAGTGATTATCGTCTTTGCGCAGAGTGGAGCCAGAATAAGGCACCGGGACTGAGTTGCTTCACTTCGTTCGCAAAGACCGGAGACGGTAAGAATATGAGTGCCTTAGCACATTACAGGATTTTGTTATGAATTTTACTGATGTATTTATCAAGCGGCCAGTACTGGCTACTGTAGTGAGTTTATTGATTTTTCTATTCGGATTGAACTCCATCAGCACCATGCAGATTCGGCAGTATCCAAGAATGGACAATACCATCATTACGGTAACCACTGCCTATCCGGGCGCGGATGCCAACCTTATTGCCGGATTCATTACCACCCCGCTTGAAGCGGCAGTTGCCAGCGCCGAGGGCATTGATTATATGACCTCTTCCAGCACCCAGGGATTAAGCACAATAACCCTTAACATCAAGCTGAACTTCAATCCGCAGGTTGCTTTTACCGATGTAATGAGTAAGGTACAACAAACACTCAACCAGTTGCCGCCTGAAGCGCAGCAACCAGTTATTATTAAAAGCTCTGATACCTCCACCCCCTTGATGTATATCAGTCTTGACAGTGATTCCATGACGCCGCAGCAGATTACTGATTACGCGGTACGGGTAGTCCAGCCTCAACTACAGACAGTTGACGGCGTGGCACAGGCCCAGATTCTGGGAGGGGCGACTTATTCCATGCGGATTTTCCTGGATCCGATCAAAATGGCTGCCTTGAATGTCTCCCCTGCTGAAATTTCCAGCGTGCTTGCCAAAAATAACTTTCTAACCGCAGCCGGCAGTACTAAAGGCGAATACGTTGCCGTCAATATGACCGCAAAAACCGATTTGAATAATGCTGAGGAATTCGGCCGCTTAATCATTCGCAGCGACAAGAACTCCATCATTCGCCTGAGAGATATCGGAGAGGTTATTTTAGGATCCCAGGATTACAACACCACAGTAACCTTTAACGGTAAAAAAGCAGTTTTTCTCGCGATTACCCCGACACCGACAGCCAATCCACTGACTGTCATTAAGGATGCCCGCAAGCTGTTCCCGGGGATCGTGCGCGACTTCCCCCCATCATTGACGGGAACAATTGTTTACGATGCCACGGATTTTATCCGCGCTTCGATTAAAGAGGTGATTCTAACGATTGCTGAAGCGGCTCTCATTGTCATCGTCGTGATTTTTTTATTCCTCGGCTCTTTAAGATCGGTCATCATCCCGGTGGTTACTATCCCCTTATCGCTGGTAGGGGTTTGTACGCTGATGCTGTTCCTCGGCTACTCCGTTAATCTATTAACGCTATTGGCCTTCGTATTAGCGATTGGTCTGGTTGTCGATGATGCCATTGTCGTTGTGGAAAATGTGCACCGGCATATTGAAGAAGGCAATAGCCCGTTTCAGGCGGCTTTAACAGGTGCCCGCGAAATAGCGGTGCCGGTGATAGCGATGACCATAACCCTCGCTGCTGTCTATGCCCCCATCGGGTTTATGGGAGGGTTGACGGGCGCCCTCTTTAAAGAGTTCGCCTTTACCCTGGCCTGTGCGGTCATTATTTCCGGTATCATAGCGCTGACCTTGACCCCAATGATGTGCTCGAAATTGCTGACCGCCGAGATGAGCAGCGGACGATTCGTCCAGTTTCTAGATAAACGCTTTCATAATCTGAAAATCCGCTATCAGCGCATGCTGCACAGTTTACTGGATACTCGCGCTATTATGCTTGTATTTGCAGCGGTGGTCTTATTGATGCTTCCCTATTTATATAACAGCATTCCGGCAGAAACAGCACCAGAAGAGGATCAGGGTTTTTTCATTGTTATCCCGACTGCACCGCAATACGCCACTATTAATTACATAGAAACGTTTACCCGGGCATTCGATGAGATTTATAAGACATTTCCTGAAACCGCTCATTTTTTTAATCTGAATTCTGTATCCACCCAATCCATTTCCGGTATGGTTTTGAAACCATGGGATGAGCGGAAACGCACTGAATTTGAGATGAAAGAGCCGCTCCAAAGTAAACTGGATGAAATAGCTGGATTGAAAGCCTTTGCCGTAATTCCACCGCCTTTACCTGGCGGCGGGTCAGGAACTCCTGTTCAGTTTGTTATTAAAACAACCAATGACTTTCAAACCTTGTTTGAGGTTTCCAACCAATTGATTGCCAAAGCCCAGGCCAGCGGGCTATTTATTTATCTTGATAACAGCCTCAAATTTAACCAGCCTGAAATTGAATTTGAAATTAACCGCTCGAAAGCATCTGATTTAGGGCTTGATATGCAGGCAGTAGGAAGCAGCCTGACCAGTGCCCTTTCGGGTAATTATGTTAACTATTTTAATCTGCAAGGCCGCAGTTATGAGGTAATACCCCAGCTCGATCGACGTTATCGTTTAACAACCGAGCAACTAGGATGGATTTATGTGAAAACTGCCAGTGGAACCATGGTGCCTTTATCCACTGTCGTAACGCCAAAGGCGAAGACCCAACCTAACGCAGTTTCTCATTTCCAGCAATTAAACTCTGCTACCATTCAGGGCGTAATGATGCCTGGAACTACTTTGGGTCAAGCCTTAAACTTTCTGGAAACAGAAGCAAAAAGCAGTCTGCCAAAAGGCTATACCTATGATTTCGGCGGGCAATCACGGCAATTTGTTCAGGAAGGCAATGCCTTAATTTTTGCTTTTTTTATGGCGATTATCGTTATCTTTCTGGTGCTCTCAGCCCAGTATGAAAGCTTCCGCGATCCACTGATCGTATTAATCAGTGTGCCTATGTCAATCTGCGGGGCGCTTATTCCTTTAAGCCTGGGGGCTGCCAGTATAAATATTTATACGCAGGTGGGTTTAATTACCTTAATTGGACTGATCAGCAAACATGGCATTCTGATTGTTGACTTTGCCAACCAGCTGCAAAAGGAAAAAGGGCTTGATCGCCGTGCGGCGGTGGAAGAAGCTGCGGGAATACGGTTAAGGCCTATTTTAATGACTACTGCCGCCATGGTGTTCGGGGTTATCCCTTTATTAATGGCAACAGGTGCTGGGGCAGTAAGCCGTTTTGATATTGGTCTGGTGATTGCAGCCGGATTACTGGTTGGAACCTGCTTCACCCTGTTTGTGGTTCCCACGATGTACTCTTATATTGCAGAAGACCACCGCGAAAAAGGAAAACCCTGATGAGGACGCCGGCAGCATCAGGGTTCTTCATCACTTATAATATACGCTGCGAGATTAAAAAATCTTGTGTTAAAATCGCAGGTTTCAGCATTACAGGCTAGACAATGGATAAGACGTATTCACCTAAAGCAATTGAACAAGCATGTTATGACAATTGGGAGTATCATAATTTTTTCAAACCCCAGGGTGAAGGAAAACCTTACTGCATCATGCTGCCCCCCCCCAATGTGACTGGCAGTCTGCATATGGGCCATGGCTTTCAGCATACGCTGATGGATGCCTTGACACGCTACCATCGCATGCTTGGCGATCGCACTCTCTGGCAACCTGGTACGGATCATGCCGGAATCTCCACCCAGTTAGTGGTAGAGCGCCAGCTTGAAAAAAAGGGCTTGTCCAGAAAAGACATGGCTCGCGATGAGTTTTTAGAACATGTATGGGCATGGAAAGAAGAGTCAGGAAACAATATTACCCGGCAAATGCGGCGCATTGGCTCCTCTGTTGACTGGTCCCGCGAGCGGTTTACGATGGATGAAGGATTGTCCGCAGCGGTTCAGAAAGTCTTTGTTCAACTCTATGATGAAGGGCTTATTTATCGCGGAACACGTCTGGTTAACTGGGATCCTAAACTGGGTACGGCCGTTTCCGACCTGGAAGTGCTTTCTGAGGAAGAAGATGGGCAAATGTGGCATATCCGCTATCCGCTGGCCAACTCTGATGAAAGCCTGGTGATTGCAACAACCCGCCCTGAGACCATGCTTGGCGACGTGGCAGTAGCGGTGCATCCTGAAGATGATCGTTATAAGCACTTCATTGGAAAAATGATTACGCTTCCCTTATGCGACCGCGAAATTCCGGTCATCGCAGATGAATACGTTGATAAAGAGTTTGGAAGCGGTTGCGTCAAGATTACCCCTGCGCACGATTTTAATGATCATGAAATCGGCAAACGGCATAATCTGCCTTCGATTAATATCCTGACTAAAAAAGCCACCATCAATAAAAACGCCGCAATGAAATACCAGGGCATGGATCGTTTCGTGGCACGTGAGCAGATTTTAAAGGATTTGGCCGACGCAGGATTACTCGTAAAAACAGAGGCGCACCGTTTGAAAGTGCCGCGCGGTGAAAAATCAGGTGTCATCATTGAGCCTTTATTAACCGATCAATGGTATGTTAAAACCAAACCGCTGGCAGAACCCGCCATTGAAGCGGTCAAACGCGGCGACATTCAATTTGTACCGGAAAACTGGAGTAAAACCTATTTCCAATGGATGGAAAATATCGAAGACTGGTGCATCAGCCGGCAATTATGGTGGGGGCACAGAATCCCGGCCTGGTATGATAACCAGGGCCATATCTATGTGGGTTATAGTGAAAACGATGTGCGCTTCAAATATAAACTGGACGATTCAATTCCCCTTAAACAGGATGAAGACGTATTGGATACCTGGTTTTCGTCTGCCCTCTGGCCCTTTTCGACTTTGGGGTGGCCGGAAAAAACAGCGGAACTCGAAACCTTTTATCCAACATCTGTCCTGTTGACCGGATTTGACATCATTTTCTTCTGGGTCGCCCGTATGATTATGATGGGGCTTAAGTTTACCGGCAAAGTGCCTTTCAAACACATCGTCATTACCGGTTTAATTCGCGACAGCGAAGGCCAGAAAATGTCCAAATCCAAGGGCAATGTGCTTGATCCCATCGACCTTATTGACGGGATTGATATTGAATCACTGGTTGATAAGCGTACTGACAGCCTCATGCTTGGCTCGGTACGCGATAAAATCATTAAGGCCACCCGCAAAGAATTCCCCGAGGGGATTCCGGCTTACGGAACTGACGCGCTTCGCTTTACCTTCTGTTCGCTTGCATCCACAGGCCGTAATGTTCGCTTTGATCTGGGGCGTGTAGAAGGTTACCGTAATTTCTGCAATAAATTATGGAATGCGGCACGCTATGTCCTTTTAAATACTGAAGAGGAACGGGCTGATTTAGGTGACGGCGCTTTCCAGTATAGTCCGGCTGATCAATGGATTATATCAAGGCTCCAGCAGACGATTGCCTCCTGCCATCAGTATTTTAATAATTTTCGTTTTGACTTGTTAGCTAACACCCTGTACGACTTTGTCTGGCATGAATACTGTGACTGGTATCTGGAATTATCCAAACCGATTCTTTATGCGGAGCAGTCACTGGGTGCGATGAAACGGGGTACTCGCAGGACATTGTTGAATGTGCTTGATCAAATATTAAAGCTTCTCCATCCTATTATGCCCTTCATCACTGAAGAAATCTGGCAGCGGACAAATAACCTGACCAGTCTGAATGGTGAAAGTATCATGCTTTGCCCCTATCCAAAGGTTATCCCAGAATTTATAAATGAAGAACTGGAAAAAGAAATTGTCTGGCTGAAAGAGGTTATCCAATCCCTGCGAACTATCCGCAGTGAAATGGCAATTTCACCCGCCAAGCTTATTCCTTTGCAGGTTAAAAATGCTTCACCAGAAATCCGGGAACTGCTGAAGAAATACCATGCCATTTTAGTTGCTCTTTGCAAACTGACCCCTATTCACTTCATTGAAGCGAACGAGCCAGTCCCTCCTTCTGCCTCGGCAATTGTGGGTGAAGCGGAGTTCCTTATTCCGATGGCTGGGTTGATTGACAAACAGGCAGAATTGCTTCGTCTGGATAGAGAATTGGCCAAGCTCAACAAGGATATTTCATTGGCTGAGGGTAAATTAAATAACCCGAAATTTACGGATAAAGCACCCGCTGAAATTATTGCCAAGGAAAAAGAGAAGCTATCGCAGGCTGCTTTGACCAAGGAGAAATTGCTGGCGCATCGGAAAACGGTCGAGGATTTGGAGTAAGGATGGGCCCCGCGGTCGAAGCCGCGGGGATACGGGTGTGTGTTGCGATTCCAGGATTTAATGAAGGTTCGAATCCCGGGCCTTCGGCCCATAGCTATCTACACAAATGTTTTTCCCGCTCCGAATCCCCGCGGCCTCGACCGCGGGGCCCACTTTCCTGGCTTAGAAACATCACAACCCTGCAGACACTCCCGACACCCGGGCCTTATCAAAGCTATCCTTTTTATCCGAAATTCTCCCCGCCAACTGTAACTTACCCGCCTCTTTAGCAAGCTTAATCCCCTCTATGCAAGCGGCATCAGCTTCTTCGCTTTGTTTCAATTTATTGTAGCAGGACGCCAATGTAGAGTAGCAAATTGCACGCTCGTCTTTGGCCTGTCCAGGAAAATAGCTTATTAAATACAATAATTGATAAACCGCGACGACATAAGCTTGCGCCTGATAATTTTTTACTGCCTTGTCATAAATAAATTTAAAATCAAATTTACCAAGATTCATAGAGTCATTAAATTTATTCTGCGTACGCTTCAGTAATTCAGTATGCTCTTTATTGCTGTTCAGTGGATAAAATAGCGAAAGAGCCTTTTCAAATGCATTAATACTTTCAGGAATGAGATTCTTCTTCGCATTACAAGATCCCAGCACGGAATAGCAATGACCTAGTTCCAAATCACATCCCTGGTTTTGCTCATAGCCTTCTTTTGCAGCCACACAATAGTTGAAAGCCGTTTGGAAATCCTCCAACTTATAATGAGCCACTGCTTTATCATATAATTCACGCGGTTTCAGCGAAAAAAATCCTGACTGAACTTTCTTCGCTGCCTCCTCCTGTGGAAGACTGGCCTGATACAACAGATGGCTAAGACCTGCAAAAGCGGATTCTTTATTCATTCTTGCCAGGTTCAGTTTGGCGAATTGCTCCTGAATCGTTTTTTGAGCCAGTTTAAGATCCATATCCCGGACATTATGGTCCAGTGTGCTATAAAAAGAAGCCCATTCCTCGTTAATCGATTCAATGAAAAGCTGCTTATACTGTTCAATGAAGGAGGACCAATCAACTGCTTTGCCTTCTTTGTGGTAACCAAGCAAAATCCTGGCCCTGTTGCAAAGCGAATGCCAGGCTGGAGAATGCGCTAAAGGATCAGCCTGTGAAGGCGCTGCATTAATCTGACAGGTTTGCTGCCACTCTTGCGGGCTAAGGGTATCAAAATCCTCACGAATTGCCTGCAGTTTGCTGAAAAACTCCTTCAATACGCTGTAAAGCATTGTTTCCAGTTCTGAACTATAGCGGCGTTCTTTCGAATGCCTTTCGGTCTGCTCGTTTCTTAGCTGACGAAGAAAATTTATTTTTTCTTCATTTGTCCCCTTGAGCCAATTCTGCACTAAAGAATCCAGTGCTTGGGTGCTTAATAAAGTTAATATATTGGGATCTTTGGCTTGCAAAATCATTTCCGAGCTGCCCGGTTCTCCCTGTCTTGCGGAGCGCCCATCCCCTTGTTCCTGTACTCTGGAATCCTCAGGATGAAAGGTGAAAATAAAATGCAATCCGCCGGCAGCCTTACTTCCGGGAGACAGGATAATATCAGTTCCCCTTCCTGCAATATTGGTGGCAATCGTCACCATCCTTTCCTGTCCGGCTCGCGCAATAATGTACTCGCCCGATTCCCGCTGGGTTTCATTTAACAACTGGCTCTCAATGCCTTTTTCAGCAAGATATGCATTAAATCGTTCGGTTTCAGCGATACTTTCAAAAAGCACCAGCACTGGCCTGTTAAGCGCCTGCATTTCCTGAATGCGTTGATATATAGCCAGGTACTGATTAGGGATATCATCGAGAATTCTGGGAGGCAATGTCTTTCGCTGGCAGGGAAAATGCGGCGGTACATCGAAGCTCTTTATTTTATAAATATCCTGAACTTCCTCCCGCTCAATTTTCTCTCCCATTGTTCCTGTTAAACCAAAGAGCAATTGATACTCATTAAACATGGAAGGATGGGAAATGGAAGCCACCATGAGGGACTGAGGCGTTATTTTCAGTTGATGCCGGGCTTGCAGCATTTGATGGATACCATGCTGCCACTGGCATCCTTCACTAATACTGCCGGTATTGGAATAATCAACAATCCGAATGTCATCCGCCTGAATAATATAATCTTTGCCTTCCTTCTTGTAGTAATAAGCAATTTGCGCGCTTTTAATCCATCGGCTGAGGGCAGTATCCGATAGCGAGCGTAACTCCTTCAGAAACGCGGGGCTGTTAAACTCCATACCCAGTTGATTTCTTAGTTTTGAAATATGTTCTGGAGTAATTCGGCCTGCTTTCACAGTTTCTATAGTAAATTTCAGGATTGGCGCGTAAATCCAGGTTAAATCGTCTTTTCCAGGATAGGAAATACGGGCAGCACCGGTTGTATTCAGCAGGAGATTATCCACCTCGTCAACCACCGCAGCGTCGTGGGTCCGAGGGACAAGTTCTCCATTGAGATTGTAAGAAAACCGTAACTTTTCCTTATTCAGACCGTCTCTTAATTGTGCAAATTCATAATCCCAATTTGTACCAAACAAAACCTGTGCATGGAAATGCGCTTGCTTTTGCTCGACACGGCTGATATGGGAGCTGGATATTCCCAGGGCTTCAAAAAACTCTGCATATTTTCTGTAATCGCGGATTGCCAGCACCGAAGAAGACGTGATGACATCGACAAAATGCCCCTGCCCTGCCAGAAAGGCAACCAACATGGCAGAAATAGTCGACTTGCCCTCGCCCGTTCTGATTTGGGCAATCCAACCCTTGATATCCTTCTCTTCCTGACCTATTAAAGCCAATAGGGCCATGATTTGAGTATCGTAAGGGGATATTTTAAAAAAGCGGCGCAGGGTTTCGATAATTACAGCAATCATTATTTGCTTGGCTTCATTATCCTGTTGCTCACGAAATCGTTTTGCCGCTTCGAGAAATGAAGTTTTCAAAGCATTCTGGCTCAATTCCTCAAGTGTTTTTGCCTTTGCCCTTATGCCAAGATATTCCGGTTTAAAACGCTGTAGGACTGCCGCGGGCAAGGGGTTTGCCGTAAACTCATCAGCCGTTGCAAACCGCTCCAAAACTGTATCAATATCGCGGTTGGGATAACGCTTTTCCAGATAAAGACCATATTCTGACTGCAGAGCCTTGCGCAGCGCCTGTAGATCAGGCAGGTGGCCCTTAAGCAGAGAAGAGATTCCTTTGACATCCTGAAGATTTATTAATAATTGCATGACAGCAAGATAATCGGCAATACGGCGTTTGCTATCAGGCACTTCTGCTTCTAATAATCTTCGATACAGTTCAAGGCCATAAATTGATTTGAAATAGGAAGCCAGGGTGATGAGCTGAGCTAATTCCTTCACAGCCAAAGGCTGCTCAAAACATTGAAAAACAAGCTCCTGTAATAAAAATTTCTCGGCTGTCTTATCCTGGCTGGCATTTAAGTGATTGCAAAACTGGTTCCATTGCTGCCAGGATGGCGCTGTATGGAAATTCTTGAAAAAAATTTCAGCTTTCGCTTGATGCGAAAAATAATCCACTTCATCCAGGACTGCCTCTTTTTGACTTTGAAAAGTTGTCGATTGATACGATTCAGGGGTTCTCATTAGTATTTTCTCTTAAAACATTAGCTTGGGACGTTTGTTTTTGACTGTTCAGCTGAGGGCTGCATCGGTTTATCAAGGCTTTTATAAAAACTGTGCATCATTAAACCTTCTTTCACTTTAGACACCGCATAGTATTGGCTAAGCGCGCGATTTAACTCGTCATTGCGCTCCTTGGGTAAATGGGCAAAACTTGCAGGGCTTATACTTTTATCCCCCGCTTGCACCAGTGCCCTGACAATTTTAAAATGCCCTTTACCCAGAGCCGTTTGTGCAGACGTTAAACCATCAGCATTGATGGGGTTTAAATCAGCTCCATGCTTTATCAATGCCAGCACTGCAGGCATCTTTCCATTCTGGCAAGCGAGGTGTAATGCAGTGCCATTGCCGCTTGCTGGTTGATTCAGGTTTGCACCCGCTTTAGCCAGCAATTCAATCAAGCCCACATGATTAAGTTGGGCAGCATAGTGAATCGGCGCATACCCAAGCCGATCAGTATCATTGAGAACAAGATCCCCTCCTTTGAGCAACAGCGCAGCAGCGTCCCTGGCATCGTTAATAGAGGCCAAGTGCAAAGCAGATCGCCCATTCTTATCCAGGACATTGAGATCCACATCATCCAGAATCAGCTCTGCCAATGCATTTTTGTTATTTTTTGTTACAGCTGCATGCAAAAGCGATCGATTGCGTTCTTTGCTATGATAAAGCGGGATTAATTTAACAAAATCCAGCATTTCCTGATTCTTCGAATAAATGGCATACTCGCATACCCCAAAGCCATGCTTATCCTCTTTTTCAAGGTCAGCTTTTAACTCGAGCAGACAAAGTACGGCTTTAACATGTCCATTCAAAGCAGCCAGATGCAAAGCGGTTCGTCTCGCACTTTTTTCAAGTTTTTTAGTATCCTCAGGTGTCTCGGGTTGATTTATATCAAAGCCCTGCCCCGCTAGATACACAATACTTTTTACTTTTCCAAGCATTGCCGCATAATGAAGGGCATTGTTTCCGGATTGATCAACAGAAGAAATACTATGTCCTGACTCGCAAAGGTATCGCAAGACAGGCAGTGATTCCTTGGCTGCAGCTAACATCATTGGCGTTATGCCCAGACGATTACTCTGATTGGGTGTTTTCATCAGAGGAAGAAGCGTTAATGCGGCGGCCTCGGAAGGCTTTTCAAGGGCATAATGCAAAGCACTATTACCTTTTAAATCAACCTGATCAACTCTTGCCCCTTCTTTTATTAGCAGGTTCATCAGGGCGACATTGCCAGTAGCTGCTGCAAACATCAGGGCAGTCTGCCCTTTATGATTGGGGCGGTTAACCGCATAATAGGGCAGCAACTGTTTCACCAGTTCATACTTATTGGCCTTTATGGCTTCATGCAAACCATTATGATCCGATGTTTCAGCACTACGGCAAACCGTATCCATTTTGGCAAAGAGCAAGCTATGGGACTTTGCTGAAGCTAACTGCTGCATACTCAGGCCGCGGATTTTGTCGGAAATTAAATCGGCAATGCAATCAGGAAAATACTTGACCAGGACGTCAAAGCGATAGCAGGCCGTTGCGTCATCATTGGCGTTGATAATCGCCCGTAATACATTTTTATCTCCTTTAAACAAACCAGGAGAGACTCCATCCTTTGTTAAGGCGGCCAATAATTTTTCCAAAGAGGAATCAAGATTACCCAGCGCCAAGCCTTCTTCACCTGCCTGAAGTGAAGCCAGATGATAGGTATTTGCGAAAAGATGTTGCAGTAAAGAAGCCCCTTTTGTGGACTTGAAAGCCGTCAACAGGATTTTTTCTTTGTTAAATAATGACAATGCTTTATCAAATTGCAGTTTTTGTAGATGCAGTTTGAATTTTTTTATAACCTCCCTCCCCTTTTTATCAAGGACAGGGTTGGGAAGCGGCTTGCTGGGAGCTGAGGAGGGCTGAACTGGAGCTGCTTTTGATTTAGCAGCCTCTCGAGAGGGAGATTGACGCTTTTCATATTTACTCAGCAGCTTACGAATATCAGCAGACACTTCTTCCAATACAAACAAGTCTTTCGGCCATTCACTCGGCTGGCTTAATTTTAACAAACGTTTAAGAAGCGCAGCATCGTCCTGTTTTACAGCCAAATGAAAAGCCGTTTGCTGCTTGCTGTTGACGCTTGCGAATTGACAAGCCCTTTCCTTTAACAAGGGCAAAATACGATGGGCGCCAGTCTTTATCGCGATATGGACTGGATAGTTTCTCTCAGTATCCAGCGGCTGATCGATAGCTTTGCAGTATCTGAAAACCAAAGAAGCTATTTTTTCATCATTGCTTTCAATTGCCGCAGCTATTAAACGAGACGTCTGAATAGAGTTCTTTTGACCTTTTTTGAATAAATATTCCAGGCAGGAAAATGCTCTATTTTGAATTGCTTTCAAACTCAAAGCGGTCAGATCATTGTCTTCTTGCAGATTATCCCGCAAATAACCCATTTCATCAGCCATTACTGCACAATCAAGCAGAGTCAGCGATGAAGAGGTTTTATAGGCAACGCCTTTTTCAAGCAAAGCATAAACAATGAGGAAGTGGCCAAACTGTGCCGCTACCGCTGTTAAACTATTGCCTTCATACAACTCCCTGAAATTTACACTCTTTCGAAGCAGCTGCCTAACGCGTGCATAATCCCCATTGCGCACCAGAAAATACAGACTTGAAAAGCCATTTCTGTCTTTGGCGTGATAGTCTTCACCGCGCCTGAACAAGATATCGCTAACGGCAGGCAGCGCATACTGAATAGCCAATTGTGAAGCAGTCTGTTTTTTATGATTAGGCTGGTTAACAGCTGCCCGCTCAGCAAGCCATTGGGCTGTTTCAAGCTGTCCCGCCTTAATAGCGAGGATTAATGGGGTTTCTCCCTCCAGGTTTTGGGCATCGATTAAAGCGCCTTTTCCAATGAGAAACTGAACTGCAGCTAACTGCCCTGCCTGTGCCGCAAGATGCAAGGCTGTTTTTTTAGACTCCAAAGGTATATCCACGGCTAAATCCGGGTTAGCCGCTAACATGATTTGAAGCAGTTCAACTTCACCCTGAGACGCCGCACAATGAAACGCGGTGTAGCCATCGGATTTTCTGCGGATGTCGGGCCGGGCTTTTCGGCGAACCAGCTCTTTAGCAGCTTCTATTTCACCGCCTTGAATGGCCAGGTGTAAACTGGTCATACGGCTGTCAATCATTTGATTGAGATCCAGTCCTGGGACATGCTCAATCATCCATAATGCAAGCGATCTGAAATTTTTCTGGAACGCCATGAACAAGGGAAATAGACCATTGGGAAGCGCATAGTTAAAATCGGCTCCTGCCAGCTGCAATGCTTCCATTACCTCTTGTTTACCATGCTGCACAGCTAGCATTAGCGGTGTCAGTCCACGTTTGTTTTTGGCGTTCACCAGATCAGGGGCAATGCCAAGCATTAACCGCAGCGCTTCTACATGGCCCGATTGTGCTGCCATGTGCACCGGCAAATTACCTGCTTTATCCGCCAGTCGAAGCACTTCTGCACCGTTTGCCTGGAATATAGTTTTTAAAATAGCGGGATTTAAGGACGCTGCCGCATAGTGCATCAGGGTGGCGCCATTGCTGTCAACAATTGTTTTTAAGCTTTCCTGACTTAAATGCACAGCCTGGGCGGCATCATTATTTATGCGATTAATCGCCTCCACGGCCAGAGTATCCAGTGCCTCATGTTCCTCTGAATCAGCGAGCACCAGTTCAGAATCTTTGGCTCTTAATCGATAAGCAATATAGCTTTGCCCTTGGAACTGAAAGCTGGCTTTGTCCTGTCTGCCCGCTTTAAAAGCGGCAGACAGTGACTCTGCAAATAATTCCCCATGCGCCAGCGGGACAGCTTTTATATTGGGAAGCTCGGGGGCACAGCCGCCGACATATTTTCGTGTTAAATCCGAGCTGGTAAAAGAGACGAAGCTGTGGGTGTATTGCCTACTGACAGAATTTTCTGCGATTTCCTTGTGAGAAAGCAGGCAATCAATGAGATGCTGTATATTCTGCAGATAACTGGTAAGTCGTTTGATTTCATGGGCGAAATAATGCCCCAGCTGTCCTAAGGCCTCCTGATAACACGCACTGATAATGTCTTCGGCTACCGCCGCTTCGATATTTTTAGCCTGTTCCTGATTAAGGTTTGTATAATGCTGTTTGCATTTTATTATTTCCTCATCATACTTTTCTTTTAATTTTTCGCTGTCTTCTTTAATGAATTTTTCAACTTGTGGGTTAATTAGTGCTGCCAGCTCTGTTTTTCTGGTTCGCAATAATTGTATAGCCTCTTCAGGATTTGGGCTTGTCCCGGGAGCTATTTCGCTCGCTTCAAGTTTAACCTGCTCAATCGACTGCCGAATCCCTTCAATCCGGTCGTTCTCCCCTTTAATGAACGCCGTAATTTGAACCGCATTTGCCGCACGGAGATGCACCGGTACAGCGTCGACTTGAGCCTTTTTGTTGGCTTCGATTTTTTTTATTGCTTCCTCAAGCTGCTTGATAATAAGATCTTTAAGCGCTGTGATTTGTTGGGAAAAGGCTTCTGCAGCCTGTTTTTCATGACGCTCTTTATTTGCCAGCAATCCAGCCTCGTAGGCTTTTGACAGCTCTGCGAGATCCTTGGCTAAATTCGACTCGCTTTGCTGTTTAATTTCAGAAATAGCAGCTTGTTTCGTAGTGTCCAGACTTTGCTTGATAGCCTTGAAATTATCGCGTATGCTCGCCCGCAATGAGATTAATTTTCCCTCTTTGTCTTTTACCAGAGCGTCTTCCGGAATTACCGCAAGAATTCCGTCCTCTGCTTTCCGAGGATCTTTTTTCCATTCAGCCTCTAACAATGCCTGCTTTTGAGTAATGGCGCTTATGACATATTCAATCCGCGAAGCTAATGCTTTTTCTTTAGCCATCACTTGCTGTTCCCTGGTCAAACCGGCGGCCATTTTGTTAGCGGCTTTTTCAATGATGCTGTGCAATTGGCGAATATTATTCAGTAGATAATTGCTCGCGGCTTTTGTGATCCGCTCACATTCATCCTCATTAATTTCCATAGCTTCACTCTGCGGAAGCTTAGGGCTTAGTTTTTCCTTAATCAGCGAAATAACACTTGCCTGCATTTTCTCAACAATGCCCTTGGGAAGCGCTTCTGCTTTTTTAAATTTAAAAAGCTCGGAAAATAATTGATCGCTTTGCTCACGCCCCTCTGTTTGCCTGAAGCGCTCAAGTATCTCATTAAACTGAATGCTCAAAGGATAGGTCTGAAAATGACGAACTGGAATTGGCGGTAAAGATTTTGGGAAATGGGGGTGAATAGCAGCCTCTTTTAAAGGCGGAAGCTGAGGAAGCTTGCCCATCTTCTCGAAGGTTACATAAAGATATGACAGCACAGTGATTATCCCTAAACGCTTGAATAGCTCTTTACAGAACTGCAGTTGCGGCATTTTTTCAGCCACTTCCTGGGCAAACAATTCATAGCAGCGTAAATTGCTCTCATATTCCGGGGGGTATTTTCCATGTTCCAATAAATAGGAATCGACATATTGTTTATAGTCCGGCATTAAATCAACACTGTACTCAATCCTTATATCGGGATGGGGAAGCAGTATATTGTCAATCGTTTCGATTTTTGGAAGTATGGAAATAATGCGAAATGAGGTCATGAAAGGCTGCTGATAAGCTGAATCGCTTGATTTATATTGTACTCCATAACGGCTTTCCAACTCGCGCAATGAAATATAAGCAAGGCCCGGCATCTTCTCTTTGCAGTATTTCTTAAGGTCAATCATGTTGGCTCTTAAAAAAGCATCATCACAATTTTCCTGCTCATGCCATCGCTCTAAAAACGCCTCATCAAAAATGCCGCCATTTAAATAGCCTTTCAGCCAGAAATCCAGGAAGCCAATGAGCCTGCCAACGGATGTGTCTTGTAATGCCTTTGGCAAGACGGGATAGTTAAAACCCTGTTGATTAATGTGCAAACTAAAAATCGGCAGGGTCTTTTCTTTGTGATAAGCATTGGAAAGTTCATGCTGAACCTGATTAAACCACTCATCAGAAACAGACATTTTGTCCTGGGGAAAGCACAGATAGAAATGATCGGTAACTGCATGCGCTTCACTGTTGAGGAGGTTCTCAATAAGGGATACTTCAGAAGCAACACCGCCAATTTCCCCGGATGCCTCCATTTGGGAATAGACTCTGTTGACTATGTTGTACGTATTGAAGCTATTTATCAGATTGGTTGCCATAAGCACATGCGAAAAATCAGCCAAGCCGGATGTTTGAAAATAAGCGCCATTCCAGGAGGACGTCGATAAAGAAACTTCACGGTAAATCGCCGACTCAATCGATGGCGACATGAAGCCGTAACGCAGCTGAAACTCCCTGACTGCCTGTTGTTGCGCACCCCAGGTCATCATTGAAAGATTATTAAATGCGAAATAGCGCGGCTGATAAGATAAATTAAACTGGTTACTTGTGCAGATGAATTGCTGGAAAGAGGTATTTTTCGAATGCAGATTAGTCGCCTGATAACGGGCGGTGTTCGTTGACGCCTGTTGCTGAGCTGCCTGCTTTTGCTCTGCTTTTGGCGATGCAGGCATATTTCTGCCGTTTAACCAGCCAAATGTGGCATGACAAACATTGCGGGTGACTTCACCAAGCGGCTTCACGATTGGAGCAACCGCGTCAGACGCCAATTTTGCCCCGGTTAATCCCCCAACGACCGCTCCGACGCCTTTAACATAGGGATTGGGTACAGGTCCCCCAGCCGCTAGACCACCAGCAGCTGCACCGCGTACTAAACCCCAGGTCACTACTCCTGCACCAGCCCCCACTTCGACAACATTTTTGAGTCCATTGCACACCAGGCTTTCACCAAAACCGTATTCGGTATCCTTGGCAGCATCCGATACAACCGTTGCTGCCCTTGAAATTTTTCCTACATAAGGAATACTCTCCCCAACCGCTTTGGCACTTCTGTTAACCTGCCTTGCAGAATCTGCAATGACATCAGCGGCTTTTCCAAGATTTTCACGTAAAGGGGTTTGGTTATCGTTTTTTTCTTTCTTTTCATTCATGGTAGGACTGACTCTTTTAAAGTGCTGCGGAGTGAACTTACTTTGCAAACAGATCTTTAGGGAAGGGTTATTTTAAACCAGGGTGCGATAAAAAAATACCGTAGAACTACGGGGTTGACTATCCTCCTAATTTACTCAGCATAAAGGCAATCAGGAATCCCATCACAGTGACCAGACCTGCAAAATTATGCGCTACTGCGAAAGCTTCCGGAATCATGGTGTCAACGAGCATGGTAAGTATCGCCCCCGCGGCAACCGCGATGGTGGCAGCAATGACTTCAGGGGAAAAATGTTGAAACACTGTATAGCCCAGGAAGGCAGAAATCCCTGAAAATAAAGCAATCCCTCCCCAAAGGTAAAAAACATAAGCGGCACTCCGACCGGCTTTTTTCATCCCTGCCGCGCTGGATAAACCTTCGGGAATGTTGGAAAGGAATATGGCAATTACAGTTACCACACTAACCGCTTCCCCCTCAAGCATACTCACGCCGATAGCAATGGATTCAGGAATACCGTCCAATAAAGAACCGACAGCAATTGCCATTCCATTGTCGGTCGATTGTTTTTTTGTCAATGGATGACCCGCGCGTTTCCTGTGTTTCGCGCCCTGACGCGCAAGAACCCAGTTTGCCGCCGTATAAACTAATGCGCCAGCCAGAAAGCCTATTGATGTGGAATCAAATCCTCCCATATTATAGGCTTTATCCATTAATTCAAACGATAAGGCTGAAATCAAAACGCCGCTGCCAAAGGCCATGACTGCTGCAATAACCCGCCGTGAAACCGATAAAAAATAGCCTCCCATGGCGCCGATTATCAGGGCAAAGCCCGCAAAACCTCCCCAAAAAAATGCTTGCAGCCAAAGCGGTATTTCTCTCATAATCTCCCTTCGTGTTATCACCAGCCTCAGCAGGATAAACCTATGTCAAAAATGTTTACTCTTATTTTGGCCGCCATTCTTCTGACAGGCTATCAGTTGGCTTTTTCCATGAGCAAAATCCAGTCCCAGGAAACCTATTTATTTCCGGCCATAAAACCCTATAAAGAGGATTATCTTAGCGTAAGCAGCCTGCATAAGCTATGGTATGCGGAATATGGAAATCCCAAAGGCAGGCCAGTGGTTGTCCTGCATGGCGGTCCTGGAGCCGGCTGCGGGGATAATGACATGCGTTTTTTTGATCCGGCTTACTGGCGGATTATTCTTCTCGATCAGCGGGGAGCTAAACGTTCACAGCCTTTCGGAGAGATGCGCGAAAATACGACCCAGGATTTGATTGCTGATCTGGAGCGCTTGCGAGAGCATCTCCAAATTAAGCAGTGGCTAGTATTTGGCGGCTCCTGGGGCAGTGCCCTGGCACTGGCATATGGCGAGGCCCATCCTGATAAAGTGACCGGTTTTATACTGCGCGGTATTTTTTTGGGGCGCCAGCGCGAAAGTAATCAATTATTATACGGAATGCGAGATACATTTCCCGATGCCTGGCAGGAATTTAGTGACTTTATTCCTGCAGAAAAGCGGGATGATTTGGGAGATGCGTATTATCAACTGGTCATGAATACCGATCCCGGTATCGCGTTGCCCGCAGCCAAGGCGCTGATGAAGTATGATTTAACCTGTTCGTTTATCAAACTAGGCCAGACACAATTAAACGCGCTCCTGAGTGATGATAAACTCGTTCTCGGAATTGCCAAGGCGTTTATTTATTATAATAAAAATCATTTCTTTCTCAAAGAAAACCAGCTGCTGGATAATATCGGCAAGATTAATCATCTGCCGCTAATTATCGTGCATGGACGCTATGATACGGTAACCAGAGCAAGCACTGCATTTGAATTGCATCAGGCCTGGCCGAACTCCAGGCTGGTTTTTGCAGATGCATCTGGGCATTCGGCGATGGAAATTAATGTAACGAAGGAGCTGGTAAAGGCCACTGAGGCGATGAAAAAATTGTAGGGGTTTGTGATTATTACTGCCCGTCTATTTTAAGCCCAATCCGTTCGGCCTGAGGAGCCGCTTTAGCGGTGTCTCGAAGGCATCATTCGCCGCCAAGCCTTCGAGACGGAGCGGTGCCCCCCTCTGGCCGAACGGCTCTTCTGCACTCTGAACTCCTCTCCTATTCGTGTCGACGTTGTGAGAATTACTCAGGCAATAAGTTTATGCCATCTATAAAACAATACACGTGCTGGAGGCTCCTTCAACAGGCCGTATTCCACCCCGTTCCAAACGAGGAGCTGACCAAAAGCCGAACATTCTTTCTGCAAATGATTTCTCACTCGCAATACTTTGTTTGAACTCCTCCAGTGAGACAAAATAACAATCCTCCTTGTCGGCTTCAGGCTTGTACCAAAAACCAGCAAAGTTTGCCGGTGCAAAGATCTCTCTTATACTGGATCTGCCAGTCCAGAACTCATTTGACTGGCCGAAATGGCGGGGGTTTATATCATTGTCGCGATAAATAACGTCTTCCGTAACTGCCTGCTGAAGGGCTTCAGGAAGATTAAACTGAAGAAGTATTGCTGGATTTTTCAGAAACCTAAAAGTGTCCGTAGAGGTATAGAATTCACCGCCGCCACGATTTGTATGAATAGTCAGGGCAAAGCGGTACAAAATTTCTTTATTCTCACCATTAACCAGACTGTCAATCGGGTAGGTATCTTGTATTTCCCGTTCATGGCTCCATAGTTTCAGATCACCATCAATTAAATCATATACTACCGTTTTCACTTCACACTCCTTGTTAAGCGACTAGGTTATTTAAAAAGCAATCCTGCTTAAAACACTTATTGGCACTTCCCTCGCATATCAATTTCCCAAACATCAACCACCACATCATTCTCAATAATATTAAAATGATCATGCAAATTGATAGTAGGATCGCAATGGGGAACGATTAATTCCAACACATCTCCATTTTTCGGCAAAGGGGCATTGACTGGCGAATAAACGCGGCCATGCTCATCGCCAAAACCCGCCCAATCATACTCCAGCCCAGGGCGATTGATGATAACCGGTTTACAACGATCTACGTATAAGGCTTTGGTGCCCGCATCCACTGTTACATGGGTGCTTTGGTTACTGCTGATAACAGTCGTTAACAGCGTCATGGCGGGTTGGAAGGGGCTTAAATGATTATCAGCAGCCGAAGCAATCTCAGTATATTGAACGTCCATCACCGTATAAGATCCCGGTTGAATCTCGGTCACCTCTGAAGCCTGGCAATCAATATCAAAGGTTCCAGTTCCTGTTCCAGTTAGGATCGGGCAGGGCAAACCTGCATTTCTGAATTGACGCAGTAATTCACTGGCCATTTCCATAACGGCAAGCGATTTATTTTTCCGTTCCGCATAAAGCATCAGATGCTGCAGATTTCCAGCATAACACTGGATACCGCCTAATCGAAGCCCTGGCATCTGCTGAACGAACTGGCCCAAGGCCAAAGCATCTTCAGGATTGACTCCAGTGCGGCCAATTCCGGAATTAACATCGATCAGCACCGACAGTGCTTTCCCTGTAATGAGAGCTGCGTTATTTAACTGCCTAATGTTCTCTTTATTATCCACCACCGCAGTCAAGCTGGAACACAATTGATGACACATCATCAGTTGCTGAATTTTATAGTTGCTAACCACCGGTGAAGTAATAAGGATATGGTCCATTCCATTACGGGCAAGCACTAAGGCTTCACTGACTTTTGCAACGCAAAGGCCGGCAGCGCCGTAATCCATCTGCATTTCTGCCAGACGGGAGCATTTATGTGTTTTACAATGCGGCCTTAACTGAATACCCTGGCGCAGGCAGTGCTCCCGCATATATGCGAGGTTATATTCCAGCTTTTTCTTATCAATAACAAGACAGGGAGTATCCAATTGGTATTTGTGAATCCCTGTCAGGGAAGATTTATTCATAGTCAATCAATCAGTTTTTGCAGAGCGGCAAACTCGACGCTCGATCCA
This sequence comes from Legionella birminghamensis, assembly GCF_900452515.1. Taxonomy (NCBI): domain Bacteria; kingdom Pseudomonadati; phylum Pseudomonadota; class Gammaproteobacteria; order Legionellales; family Legionellaceae; genus Legionella; species Legionella birminghamensis. The sequence continues at coordinate 925,762 of NZ_UGNW01000001.1, read as the reverse complement.
TAATGCCAACAGGATAGTCGAAAGAACTCCCAGGACCACCCCATAATTATGCCAACCCTCTCCCACCAATTTCAAAGCATCCGGTGAATGCAGGATGGAGAATGGAATTGCCAGTAACACATCGACGATAGCTGAACCAGCGACCAGTCCACAAGCCAGCAAGATACCGATTTGCTTGCGCTCTTTCTTTTCCTCATCTCCCACTTTTTTACGCTTGAGTGACCATTGAACCAGCATATAAACCAAGCCCCCGAGAAACAAGGGAAAGGAAGAAGCTATGGGAAGATACATACCAATCGCGATCCCTAAAATAGACAATCGAATGACACGGTGTATTTTAAACACTTTATCAATAATGATTATCAGGAGAATAATTGCGCATCCGATTAACATCATCGTCCATGGCAGGGTATTCCTGAAAACTGCTTCGGTAATCGCAGCCATCAGCGCAGCTGTTGGAGCCGGTAAGGATAAGGCTGGATCCATTCCAGCCCGCGGCATCACTCCGGCAATCCCATAAACATCAAAAAGCAACTGCATCACCGGAGGAATAACCAGTGATGAAACGATGACACCTAAAAGCAGCATCACCTGCTGACGCCAGGGAGTGGCACCCACTAACTGCCCCACTTTCAAATCCTGGGTATTATCATTGGCAATGGCAGCAATTCCCGTCACTATTGAACCGATAATAATGGTAATCGCTTCTGCGGCCTTGATTTGATCTTCAGTAAACGGTAAGGGCAGTGCCTTATTGATAAACGTTAATAAAACCCAAGCAGCGAATAGCATGCCGGCAATAACCACCGAACTCCCGGGGCTGGCAGTCACTCCGACCATGCCAGAGAAATAACCGGTCATTACTGAAAACAGGAACCCAACAATAAGCACATACAGAACGGCTGCAAACGCCAGTCCCGGCGCATAATCCTCTGTAAACCCAACCGCTTCCGTAGGAAAAATATATTGAAAAAAGAAAAAGAGCACACCCGATACCAGCATGATCCCAATTAATAAAAACGGTAGTGGAATATCGCGATCTGTTCTTGGCAGGGCATTGTCCCTGCGGTTGTTGCTGACAAAGGCATCGAAGGAAATTGCAATGCTTTTTATCAATGGTTTTATTAGTTTAAGGAATGTCCAGACACCGGCAAACAGCATCGCACCAATTCCCAGATAACGCATTTCGCTGTCCCAGAGAAAGCCTGCAGCTTGATCTACCGGGTATTGGTGCAGAAATTCGGGATAAAATCGACTGACAATGGGCAGTGCAATCAGCCAGGACAAGACAGAGCCGATGAAAATACTGATGGCCATTTCATAGCCCACCAAATATCCTGCGCCGATCATTGTGGCGGAAAAACCAGCGCCAAAACCGAAGATGGAACGCTTGGCCACAAACCAGAAGCTCCAACTGCTGGCAATCAGCTTAAATCCCATCTGGAATAATTCAATTAATCCACCTACGGCTCCGCCTAGAAAAATCTCGCGGATTCCAGAGCTTCTGGATGATTTCAACACCTCAGCAATTGCCCTGCCTTCCGGAAATTTTAAAATGGGTTCATTCACAAGGACGCGGCGTAAGGGAATTGAAAAAAGAACACCCAGCACGCCTCCGCATACAGCAATCAGAAAATTATTGATATAGTCAAAATGATGCCAATAGTGGATGATGATCAATGCCGGGATAGTGTAAACAATCCCTCCCGCTACAGCTTCCCCTGCGGAGGCGGCGGTCTGCACCGCATTGTTTTCAAGAATGGTGGCATTTTTAAAAAAACGCAAAATTCCCATTGAAATAATTGCCGCTGGAATAGATGCCGAAGTCAATATCCCTAATTTTAACGCCAGATAGGCATTGGACATCGCTAGCAGGATGGTTAAAAATACGGCCAATAAAATACTGCGCAGGGTTAGCTCGGCAATATAGGGTTCCTGTTTCTCTTTCACAGCTGGTTTGGTCATGCACTACCCCATGCCGCCTTGGCGATTTCGGGTTTAACCCAGGGCTTAATCATTGAATAGGGAAGAAGGACTTTCTGCGGCCCATACACATAGGCAGCGACCTGATAAGTATCAAACACAACCATCAGACCCGATTTTGTGAAATACCAGCTTCTATAATTTTCTGCAGTTGCTTTTGTGCCTTCACTAATCCAGTTTTCATCGGAACGGCCAAGTTTTACGAAATGATCATGGCAGAATTTGGCTATTTGATTTGCCGCATCACTGCCTGTTGTAAACAGGGAGTCAAAATCAAGCGCCACGCCATTGTAGTAATTAAAGGTTTTAATGCTGTTGGCAGGATGGGCAGCCCCGCGCGTATTGCTGGAAACAGTGAATACCAGACTGAGAAGATTATTCCGCGCAAATTTTGTTTCGTAATTGATGTATATACCGTTTTTACCCGGAATATCTGCAGATAAATTATCCTGTTTGTTTATCTCCAAGATGGCTTCTTTCTGTTTGTTAATAAAGCGTTCAATCTGCTGGTTTATCGTATTGTTTGCATAGCCCTGGGGATAGTTAATATCCAGAACCAGTTTTGCGTTTTCCTGCTTGATTGTAACTGTTTTAACTGACGCCAGTGCATCTAATGCAATTCCAGTCATCAGAGTCAATCCCATCAGCAATTGAACTATTCTTTTCATAACGATTCCTCTATTGCTCTAGCCATTTTCCGCCAATCATTGTTTTATGAGAAAGGGGGTAAGCAAAGTAATAACACAGCGAAGCACTATCTTTCACTGACCAGCGAACAAGATCCGCTGCAAAACCAGCGGCAAGTATGCCAGTTTCCCGATGAATACCCAAGGCTTTTGCTGCATTTCCTGTAACTGCCTTTAGCGCCTCAGGGACAGTCAGGGAAAAAAATCGACAGGCCATGCTCATCATAAGCAATAAAGACGCTGTCGGCGATGAGCCGGGATTACAATCCGTTGCAATTGCCATATTGACCTGATGCTGGCGCAGAAGCTCAACTGGCGGCTTCCTTTGTTCTCCCAGAAAATAAAACGCACCTGGCAGAAGCACAGCTACGGTATTGTTCCTGCCCAAGGCTTCTGCCCCCTCTTCATCCAGATACTCCAGATGATCACAGGATAAGGCCTTCATACTGGCCGCTAATCGGCTTGCCCCGAGATTGGAAAGCTGTTCCGCATGGCATTTAATGGCCAGATTATGATTTTGGGCAGCCCTAAAAATCTGCTCGGCCTGAGCGAGGTTAAAGCCAATGGATTCACAGAAAACATCGACTGCATCCGCCAATTGCTGCTCGGCTACCGCAGGCAGGACAGCAGCACAGAGGTAATCGACATAGCCCTGGCTGTTCTGCCTATACTCGGGAGGTACTGCATGCGCCCCCAGAAAAGTGGTTTTAATTCGCATGCCGCTTAACTGCTGCAACTGTTTTGCCGCCCGCAGCATTTTAATTTCAGAGTCCAGATCCAGACCATAGCCCGATTTGATTTCAACGCTGGTAACACCTTCAGAGCACAATGAAAGCAAACGTGGCAACGATTGCTCAATCAGTTCTTCCAAAGATGCCTTTCTCGTCTGGGCGACTGTGAATACAATGCCGCCCCCTTCTTTTGCAATTTCTGCATAGCTTGCCCCTTCAAGCTTTCGCTTAAACTCTCTGGAGCGATCGCCTGCATAGACCAGATGGGTGTGGCAGTCTATTAAACCGGGGGTTACCAATTGTCCCTGACAGTCCTCTACCAGCGCATCGCTTTGCCTGAACTGTTCCGGCAGGGATTCATCATTTCCACACCAGGCAATCCTGTCTTTTATAATAACAATCGATTGCCCGCTGACTTCTAGCCCATCAGAGTCGAGTAACAATGCATTTTTTAATATGATAACACTCATATTATTCCCAGTGAGGCACTGTATGGGGAGGTTTTAACCAGGCTGAGTGATGGCTGCTGTCGTAAATATCCCATTCTTGCCCGACATATTGATCCTTTGGAATATCAATTAATAACCAGGTTAAAAATAAGGCAACTGTCATGGGATCCAGCAAACGTTCTTCTGTCTTTAGTGTTTTGAAGAAATCCTGCTTTTCATCTTCCATATGATCAGCTTCACGAATGACAGCCTGCATAGGCGTGTCAATAATACCCGGCATCACGCTGGCAAAGGCAATGCCCTTTTCTTCGAGTTGCCAGCAGCGTGTCAGCATGGCCAGCGCCGCTTTGGATACGCAATAACCTGACCACCCTGCAACTGGAAAATAGGCAGCTCCTGAACCGATGTGCAGAACTCTTCCCTTATCTAGTTTATGATAAAGCAATTGTGATAAAAAAAGAGGGGCATTCAGGTTGGTTGCAATGAAGCGGCTCCAGGCGCTTTCAGTAATCCTTTGAATAGGTTCAATCGGTGTAATGACACCGGCATTATGCACCAGTCCGTCCAGATTTTCGATCGTTTGCAGATGGCTTAACAGCTGCCTGCGATCCTCTTCTTTGGAGACATCGCATTGAAAAAAGGAAATTCGCTCTGAAAGACTGGCTGTTGATGCCAGTACCTCAACGCGCCGTCCGACAATCAGCACATCCTTTTGCCTCTCAGCCAATGCGAGCGCCAGAGCCCGTCCAATGCCAGTACCGCCTCCTGTAATCAGATACATAAGTTATCCTTGCTTGTCAGGCTGCCCCTGAATTTTGAAATAATCGAATAATAACAGACCGATTAAAAGGAAGCACGTAATAGTATGCAATCTGATGATGACTCTCAGGCGAGATTAATTTTGACTTGAACTCTCGGCGCTGTTGCGCAAAATCATGAATTGTAAGATAGTAATCTAACCTGTTGATTTAAGTCTGTTAATGATTGAAATATGGTTTGATTTACACCATTATGCAAAATAACCAGCCTTTAAGTTGTGAATTTTATTGCAAGGAGTCGATGAATGAAAAAATTATTGTTGTGCGGCAGCGTGTTATCCTTAATGTGTGCAACTACGTATGCAGATAACCAGCCTTCTGCTATTTTAACTCAACCTGTAGCTGCACAAACAACACAGCCAGAGACTACAAGCGCTAATCAGAACGGGCAGACCACAACAGACACGACACAACCCAAACAAACGACTAATCCAGCCGTAAAAATCCAGACCACGACCACTACTACAACACAAACTACCCAAACACCCAATCAAGCGACTACGCCAACCAAAACCCCAACTTCCCCGGCAACTACTACCAGTTCACCGACTAACAGCACAATCCAGCCTACAGTAGTTCCTGCCGGCCAGACAACTCAAACGACTACCGTCCCGGCAACAGTCAAACCTCAGGTAATTGACTGCAATTATCGAATCCCGGCCGAAACAACCCAGATTGAGCAAGCATTGGTAATTAAATGGGCCTCCAAAGCATTACAGCAATCCTTTGATTTTGACTTTAATACAATTGATCAGCAGCTCGCTTCACTGAAAAACTGCTATACCGATCAGGGTTGGCAAAGTTTTAATGATGCACTAACCAAGTCAGGCAATTTGCAAGCAATCAAAGCGCAGAAGCTGATGGTAAGCAGTATGATTGATGGTCAGGAGCAAGTCATTGAGACTAAAGACAATCAATGGAAAATTACATTCCCTTTACAGGTGGTGTATCAGAATGACAAAGAAAAACTGACACAGCCCTTGTCTGTTTACTTAGTGATTGGCCGTAAAATTACAGGTGATCTGGGAATTATGCAAATGATCGCTTCGCCCCGTCAAATAACACAACAGGGCACAGGAACATCGACTCAGACCACTACAAAGCCTTAAGATAATTCCTGCGACTTGTTCCTGATTACCAATTCAGATTAGATCAGAACCGTTCGGCCTGAGGAGGAGCATGGCTCCGTCTCGAAGGTCTTCACTGATGCCTTCGAGAAACCGCTAAAGCGGCTCCTCAGGCCGAACGGATATGTTTAGGTCTCTCACGCATAAAGCACAGTTCCCAGGCATTAGTAATAATACATGCATGCCAGAGTTGATATGCACCCCCAAACTGTGTTATTTTTATAACATATGTCCAAATTTAGAAAAGCCATGTCTCAGCCCAAGATCTCAGCGAAATTAAATAATTGTCCTATGCATTTTCTAACACCTGAAATTGTTGCAGAATGCATCCAGCGTGGCAGTGACAGTAGCCGCAGCATACCTGAGCTGGACGATGCCTATGAGCGTTTGAAGAAAACCTTTGCTGATTATTATCTGGAAGGCGAGGAATTATCCTGGCTTCAACTGTCAAATCTTTTACAAAAATATAATCCTTTTGATCAGCAAATTCTCTTAGGCCCGGTTCTACGGCGCTTTATGGCGGGCTCCATGAAAGCGAATGCGGATTTACCCGCATTTTTTGAAGATGAAGCCGCTTTAAATGGGCATATTACTGAGATAAGTGAACCACAGCCCCAATTACAGAACCGCTATGATTCAGCTGATCCCCATCATGTCTCTGCCTATATTGCTGAGCCCTTAGGGATTACATTTACTTATCATCGCCAAGGTGAAAAGCCCAAAAGACTGGAAGCAAAAAACAGCATTGTCTCGATTGATGTTTATCATGAGGGAGGAATTCAGGGTGCCGGTGATGGCGGACACTGGGAAAGAACTGCGAACGCTTCCGAACGGGTCAGGTATGAAAAAGAGGCGGACTCGCGTCTTAAATATGTCGTTAAACTATTCAGAGATGACCCGGATATCACCCTTTTAGGGTTTGAACTTCTCAAGCAGCATATTCGACTAATGCATGAGGGGTTATCAGCGGGCCTTGACACTAACGATGAATTGAAAACACTTGATTTACTCGCAGCACAGGTAGTGAAGTTCAATAAGCTTTTACTTCATATGCCCAAAGATTTAGCCCTTCAGGTTATTGATCCGAAGCCTCATTCGCAATTAGAAGCGATTCTGACGCATATTCCCGAGTTTGCCGGTGAGGATTCCCCCGAAATCGTTGCTGCAGTAAAAATTCGCCTTCAGCTTCGCCATGAGAAAAAAACCTATATTTTGCCTGGCGATTCCGAACTGAATACCATGGTCAATGAAATAATGAAGCCTGTTGAGCTGGTTGCAGAAGAGCCGCCAAAAGAGGAAGATGACTTTGTCTTAGTAGCGCCATCTTCACCTGAACCGCTTCCCAGACAGACTTTTTTCCATAGCAGTCCCAAAGAGCCTCTGCCATCTCCTGTCGTACCTGTTCTGGTACCCGAAGATAAAACACCTGTAGTTATTAAAGATGACGCACCGATCGTTGAATCGGTTATTGACTTGAACTCCCAATTTTCTTCAGGCATTGAATTTTCCACTCCGGGGATGCCAGGCCCTATCGAAGACAAAATGATATTGGATGAATTTGAGGATTTATTCCAAGCAATTTATGATACCTTACAATTGCCTGTTTCAGCCCATGCGATTTGCCAGGCAATTAATCTGGCCAATGAACTTCACCAGAAGATAGTGGGTACAGTTCAAAAAGATTCCCCTTCGGTGGCTGTTAATCGGCAGGATGTTGAGAATATACTGAATCAGCTGAAATTGATTTATCCGAACAAAATGCACATTGAAGACAGGTCCAAAGCTCAGATGTGGAGGGCTTGTGCACTTGAGCTAACCAATGAGTTTGCACCCAGGTTATTTCGTTCAGCCAGCAGCGCCAGTATTTTTGGTAATAATTTGACAACCCTGCTCGATCTTACTACGGATGCCTATGAGGAAATTGATCGCCTCACTGAAAGATACAAGGATAGCACAAAGCAATATTCAGACTCAGACTATGGCTCAAAAGAATACAAAGCTCATCAAAAGATGATTGAGCAAGAATTACCCGAGTATAACAGACAGCTTGAGCAATTATCGCAATGTCCGGTCAAGTACAAACCCGTAGTCAAATCGGCTGTAAAATCAGTATTAAATTACATTGAACTACCGCCTCTAGCTCGTTTGCAAAAACTGCAGCAGAATCTTGCAGAGGCCATTAAGCAGCTGGAGCAATTTAGGGATTCGATTGACCTTAAAAATCAAAGTCCACTACAGAAAACGCAATTGGAAGATATTGAAGCAGCACTTTTGAAATTTAATGCCTGCCAAATTGCGCTGGAGGAAGATATCAATACCATTCAGCAAACTGGCATTACTCACCACGCCGGTTTACTACTGGTCAAATATAATCAGGACTTAAGGGAAGCCGTACAGGAAACCGTTTTAAATAAGCCATCATTGGCACACCTTCACAGCGGTTTCGAGAAGTTTGCGCGTATCGTGCTCAAAATTCTTACTTTCGGAATTTATGAATACAAATCCAAACCACGGCAGGCGGTAGCAGAACTGGATGCAGATCAGATTCTTGATATAAGCAGCGGGCTGCACGGCGGTCCTTCAGCTGCATAGTTCTGTGGGCAGGGATGCGTTAAACCCGCGGCAAGACCAACCGTATCCCCGCGGCGCAGACTCATAACTATCTACACAAATATTTTCCCCGTCCGAATCCCCGCGGCACCGACCGCGGGGCCCATGCCTGTTGAAGTCGTATGGTCCTCAGACAAGTTTCAATGTTGAAAAAAAATAGGGTTTAACAGGTAGTCATAAACAAGCGTCCTTAGCATTAAATTGGCTTCGTGTGGGCCCCGCGGTCGGTGCCGCGGGGATTCGATAGCTTTTAATTCTCATGCACTTGTGTAGATAGCTAGGGGTCGCAGCCGCGAGTATTCGAATAGATTCGTTCACATCAAGCGCCAGCTTTGTACCCCCTCCTCTATCGTTCTTGAATTACTCTCGATACAAGGGACATGACGAGCTGGCTCAGCATATCGAATTTGCAGGATAACAGGCCGTATTTCATTATCACTTATAGTAATCCGCCAATGATGGCTGCTAAATTTATTGCGGATTCTAAGACAGGAAAACTCTCCGAGATCTTCAAGCAGGTAGATATATTTCTTCGCGTCAAGACTAAAGCTGCAATGCCGGGCACCTAATAGTTTAATTATTTCATCAGCCCCCTGCGCGGCTAAAACACAAGCCGTATTTTTATTTTTTAGAAACCGTTCAGCCTCGGTTTCCATAGTAGTGTATTTGCCTTGGATCTCTATCATTTGGCGCATATTTTTATAAAATAGAAACAATGATTCCATATGAGCCATTACCAGTAAGGCCATAAAACTTAAGGTGAGTGAAAAAATAATCAGAATCATTCCTCGGAAACTATTCTTCATAAAGCACGAACTCTTGTGAATAACTCTACAGTTGTTTCATTTTTTAATTTGAGAATTATCCTTAAAAACCGTAACGCTTTTTTTCTGACAAGCTCCGTTTTCATACCGATTATGAAATCACTGAGTTCTTCTTTCTTATTGAAGCGATAAAACATTGAAAAAGTCTGCTGCGGGTTCTTCTCTATTGAAAAGCTTTCTTCTATCCAAAGGCCGGCGTAAACGGGATCCTGATATTGATAAATAAGCGGCTGCTCAAGTTCGAGCACCTGGCCGACAGAGTTTGCCTGGCTCTGCTTAATCCTATGCGTTTCTGCATGAAAGCAATCTGCAATTATAAGGGTGTCCCCCGCTCTTATTCTCGTGTTTTTCTCCAGCAGAATAGTCCTGCCCTTATCTTCTAATAAGCGAGAAAACAATTCGCTCATACGCGATAAACGTAATTCTTTTTTCTCATCATCAATGTGTATGGCCTTCAGATCACGAGTAACAAGCCCTTCAATATTTCCGCAAGGGCTAAACCCACTGCGCCTCGAGCTATCCCTCAGCAACTGGATAAGCATTTGCAAATCATTTTTTTGATTAATTATTGACTGGAACTGGGCGTATTGCTGACTGGTGTTAATATACTGCTGATTGATAAGCACTAACAACAGGCTTGATATAAATAAACTAATCAATAATTCAATCAGGCTAATCCCTTGCTGAAAGCTCATGACAGTCCTCTGCCTTCCTGCTGATTAATATTAATAATAAATTGAGAAAATTGGCCCAGTGACTCATTAAGCTGGTGTGAACTATGCCAAAGGGCAGTGAAAAGCCCCACTGAGCCAGAACCAACCAATAAAAGAGCGATGAGGATTTCAAGCAAAGAGAATCCTTTGTTTATTTCCATGTTTTCTATCCATGAGGTTAACTTGCGTGGGAAGAGTATCTTTCCTGGGCATTTTATTCAAGATCAGATGTAAAATAAGGGCGATTAGCGCATAGCAGCCCTAATTATGTATTACAATTAAATTAACTCTTCCAGGCCGGCCAGACAATCTGAGGCTGGGGAATAAGTGGATACGAGTTGCAATTCAGGTTCACTTGGGTAAATATGTTTTTTTAGACACGAACAGGGAGAGTCTTTTGGCTTGTGATTATTTCGCACTTCCTCATCCAGGAATCAGAACGCTTCAACCCTATGTTCCGGGTAAGTCCATAGAAGAACTCGCTCGCGAATCGGGGATTGATAATATCATTAAACTAGCCAGCAATGAGAATCCGCTTGGCTGCAGCCCCCAGGTACGTGAGATACTGGCAAGACTAAATAATACCACTGTTGCCACTTACCCCAGCCCGGGCATACATCCTTTACGACACCATCTGGCAAATCATTTAGGTATCGAAGAGGCCATGCTGACCTTGTCCAATGGTTCCGATTTACTTTTCAATACGGTGATGACCGCTTTTGCTCTCCATTCAGGCAAACAGGTTTTAACCCATCAGCATGCCTTTATTTCCTACCAGATCCAGGCACAGACCCTTGGGATTCCAACGCGTATTTGCCCCGCCATTAATCAGTGGGAAGTTGATATCGATGGGTTAATACAATGGGCAGCGGATGATACTGCAGTAATTTTTATCGCTAATCCTAATAATCCAACCGGTTTGTTATGTGACCTGCAGGAAATTGAACGCTTGCTGGCCTCTATCCCCAGCTCAACGCTATTGGTTCTTGACGAAGCTTATTATGAGTTTGCCTATACAAATGCACAGCTTGCTTCAACCCGATTACTAGAGAAATACACTAATTTAATTATTACCCGAACCTTTTCAAAAGCTTATGGACTGGCGGGATTACGGCTTGGCTATGCGATAGCCCATCCCGATATTATTCAAATTTTGTTGCGCGTCCAGTTACCTTTCGCTGTGAATCAAGCCGCCATGCTCGCTGGAGTTGAAGCGCTCGCCGATCAGAACTTTGTCGCTGAAACTTTGGCGGTGAATAGCTTTGGAATGAAGCAATTACAAAGCGGGTTCAGAGGCCTGAATCTACCCTGCCTGCCATCTTCCTGCAATTTTCTCACCGTTGATTGCAGACAAAATGCATTATCTGTTTACCAGGCTCTGCTTCATCATGGTATTATTGTCAGGCCGCTGACCCCCTACGCTTTACCAAACCACCTGAGGATCAGCATTGGCACTAAAGAACAGAACGCACGCCTGCTCGCTGCATTGCCAGTGTGCTTATCAGCTAATAAGGAAACTAAGGAAACCATATGACTAGTGAATTACGTCAAAAACACTGTGAGTCCTGTGAAGGCATAGGACAAGCGCTACAAGCAGATCAAACCCTTAATCTACTTTCGCAGCTACACGAACATTGGCAGGTCGTTAAAGAGCATCAGGCCATACGCCGCTCTTTTTCATTTAACAATTTTTACGAAACCATGGCATTTGTTAATGCAGTGGCCTGGATAGCCAATGTTGAAAACCATCACCCTGATTTGGAAATTGGCTATAATTACTGCCATATGACGTTTACTACCCATGCATTAAATGGATTAACGACAAATGATTTCATCTGCGCAGCCAAAGTAGACGATTTATTGCTGGATAAATAACCTACTGGCTCCCCTACCAGCGAAAGACCAGATCGAAAATGCGTTTCTTGCTGGCATCCCACCGGAATGAATTAAACGAATGCCCGAGTAATGGATAAACAGGGAATATCTTCTTCATCAGGAGGGAATGGTTCGTCTTTGATGTAAAAATTCAACGACACGATAAATGCCAGCAACACAGACCAGATAGTTAAGCCCTTCATAAAAATCCTTTTTGGATGGAAAATGTGCCTTGTTATTTTGCCAGAACTTCTTGTACAACGCATTAAAATTCAATGGCTCCATAAGGTTCGAAATGGTGGTTTACCCATTTATCAGCAAGCCAGCATAATTCAGAAACTCTCCTATAATTAGAATAACATTGGAACAATGTGCTTTTCTCTTATTCTGATTTTCTTTAATTTTAGGGGTTGTTGTATGCCAGAGACAGTCGAACGAGGGCAGGGAAAGCTGATAAGAAATTTAAATACCTATTTTGAAAGTCAAGATTTGCCATTCCGCATGAGCTCGGAAGGAATGTGCCATGGCCTGTCGGTACTTCGCTGTAAATATGTCCTGGAAGGCCGTGAAAATGATTATTACAAAATGCTGGATCAAATATCGAACGAAACGCTCCAGGGTGGCGATAAATCCTTAAATGAATTAAACGAATTTGTCATGCAGGTTCTTAAGTCCCATGCGCCCGAAGTTTTCAGCAGGCAGAAACAAAGGGATGCCTTCTCAATGTTAGAGGTACCCGGTGAGGGGATACTTAAATTCAATATGATTGCCTCTACAGATACCTGGAAAAAAACCATGGAATCTCTTCACCTGCAAAAGGATGAGGCGATGATCTTAAGTACGCCTACCCATACCATGAGCGTGTCTGTAACGGCTGATAATAAATACCGGCTTGCTGATCCCAATGACCACGCCGGTTTCCAGGATTTTGAAAGTTCTGACGCTTTGCTCGATCACATCACCAGCAAATACGTTTGGAAAGGTGATTATGGATTTAGTGTAGAAATTGTACGAAACAAAGAAAGTATGAGTAAAACGCGTGAACCGCCTCTTCCAACCATGCAGGAAATTTACAAGGATATCAATCTTACTGCGGCGACAGAAAGAATGGATGGAAAGTTCACCCAATTTTACTTCGTATTTGGGCTGGGGGGTTATGATGATACCGAAACATTCAACCTGCTATTAAATAAAGTGATTGATTTGGAGGGTGATGCACGGGCTGAGGCCCTCTCGGCGATGGATGTTGGATTGGTGTTCGGGGCAGCCCAATGTGACAGCGTAAATATATTAACAGCGGCAATTGAAAAGCTGCCTAACCGAATAAATAGCAATATTGAGCTAATGGTGGATAAGAGTATTGACGGAGGAGCACACAGGGTTTTTTCATTACTGGCTGAGCGGCCTGAAACCCAGGAAAACTTTAAAAAATTATTTAGCAACGAGAAAGCCAGTGAATACATCCACAAGGCAATAGCAGGATCGGATCCGGGTATCGTAAAAAAAGTGCTGGCCATGTATGACTCAATGCCTGTGGATGAATTGGCCAAAGCAATCCTGAAGAAAAACACACAGTCTGGCCGTGATGCCATTGGATCGGCCATTGAAGTAAATGGTAAATATGGGGCCAATAACGAAGGGCCTGTGTCTCTATTGCTCAACAAGGTTTTGGAATCCAACCAAAAACTCAGTGCTGAGCAGCTTCTTCGTTATACCTTGCAAGCGATAAAAACGAACCAGCCCAATTTAGTCACTCTCCTGGCGGACACTATTGAGAAAAATCTTCCTGAAAAAGATAAGAAAGCCATCTTTGAGTCAATCCAGTTAAGTGAAAAAACAGCAAAACAAACGGACTTGTCTATTTTAAAGACTCTTCAGGAGCATGGTACTACGCACACAAAAGCTGTACAGGGGGTTATGCTTGAAAAGGAAAACAAACCTAAAGGATTTCGCCTTGCCATCGGCATAATGATTGAAAAATTTACTGACTGGTCAAATAAATACAAATTAGGCAAAGAAGAAAATATGCAGCAAGTAATGTCTAATTTTAAATCATTCAAAGAACGTAACCAGGAACAACGCCAACCTGCTCCGAAGGCTGATGTAACACCAGAACCTGAGTATGCCGGGCCGGCCGGACCATAATCCTCACTGCTGCGTTTAATGGAAAAACGTAGAGGTTACAGAGCTTTAATTCTGGATTCCGTGGACAAGCCACGGAAAGTAGAGCATGTGAGTTCACTTCATTTTCGTGCCCTACTCCTGGGGCCATGCAATCGAATCCCCGCGGCAGCGACCGCGGGGCCCACACGAAGCCTATTTGGAATATCAGTTTTGCTAATTTAAGGATAATATTTGAAAGACTTCCTAACTGCTTTTAATTGCTATTTTCGGCAACATTGGATTCATCTGAAGAGCTTGTTTGACCACCAAACATGGGCCCCGCGGTCGTTGCCGCGGGGATTCGATTGCTGATGCATTGGTGTAGAGAGCTATGGGCTAACTTTCTCAAACTCCAGGACTCATGGAACGCTCCTCTGCCACAACTGTCTCCTGCTGTGCGAGACTCGGCGCAGCCAATATTGCCTCTTTCATCAGTTGTTCACTGAATTTATCCAGCCTTCCCCCATCCTGCGCAAAGAAATTCAGTTTTTGGCGAATTCGTTTAAGTTCTTCAGTCTGTTTTGGCTGTACCGCTTGTGAAAGATGCAATGCCCTGGCCTCATCCCTAAGTGATTTGCTATCTTTTTCAATCTCAGCGATTAGTGCCGTGTCAGTGGCTGCTTCACACTGCTCTTTTCCATACAAGGACATTACAATCAGGTGCGCGGAACGAGGATTTTTGAAAAGCTTGTCAAAATTATTCTGATCCAGTTTGTCCAGTTTTTCCAAATACAGGCAAGCCTGAAGAATCGATCGGACACAAGGGGCATTTTGTATGACAAGCGCCAGGTTCTCCGGCTTCAGTAGACTCGCAGAGGATTCAGCAGCGGATGATTGTTTACTCGCTGACAATTTCTGCATTAGCCTCAGTAAAGGCTCTCCAAACTGGCCTATGGCAGCAATATCTTTTTCCGTTAATGCGTTATTATTATTACTGGCTTTAAACTGCTCTGCCACTTGTACAACGCCTGCGTAACTGGCTTTTGGATTAGATAGCATTGCATTTAGTAATGGTGTATGAACTGCCTCTTCAAGATTCATCGCCGCAAAAGCAGCAATTGCCTTATTCACTTCAGCACTAACCGCTTCATTCTGAGCTTGTTCAGCAGCCTTCAAAATCACAGAGACAGGCAGGTTTGGGTATTTAAACAGAAAATCCACCAGTGATTTACGGAGGTTTGCTTCCAGCTGCATATCAAAAAGTGCTGCTATCGTTTTGTGAAGTTCAGCGCTTCTTTCTCCGCTTTGATATGCCAAACCAAGATAGGGACTAATGTCCCAGTTTGCAGCTTTGAAAAGCGGGAGCATTCCCTCAATTAAAGCCCTTATATTTCGCACATGGAGTATATCAATCCCAAATAATGTTTCGGGGTCAATTTGAATCGAAGCTTTTACCAGATTTTCGTGAAGCAGCAAATAATCTTCAAACGTAATTGAGTGACTTGCCTTCTCGAAAGCGAGTTTGTAGAAGTTTAATAATTTATCTGGTTCCGGTATTGCGGCAGGAATGTCTTTTCGAAGCCTTTGGAATGCAGAGGGGCCTGCGTTTCTATTAAGATTATTTAATATTTTCGCAAATTCAAGTGCATGGCTTTTATGTTGAGAACATAGGAGCAGAACGTCATCCATTAATGTGGCTTCATCTAATGAGGTGAGAACCTTATAGTCTCCGAAGACCTCATCAGCGATTGCTTTAAACGCTAAAAGACTTTTCTGAGGTTTTTCCTTAGGGTTTTTATCCTCCAGAATGGCTTCGCGCCCTTTCAGCTTGAGAAGGAGAATGCCAGCTAATTCTTTCAATTCAGCCGCAGTGAGCTCAGTATCTGGATTAAGAGCAGCAACGAAATTGTTAAGCTTCTTCATTTTGCCTTCAGCTTTTACATTCCTTCTGATATCCAACCAGCCAATACTTTTGTAATACTCTCTAGTGTGTTTTTCCAGATCAGCTTTTTTCATCTGAGTCCCTTCCTATTGTTATTAAGAACTATTTACTCCTCTTCATATTGGTGTGCCCCCCTTGAATCAGGGGCGATCATCCAATTCTTTACGCTGAGAGGGTAGAAAATCTTTCCTGTCGAGCCCCATCATAACAGCCAGAGCCCCTGCTACATAAATAGAAGAATAGGTACCTACCAGAATACCGATAATTAATGCCAGAGCGAAACCATGAATGGTTTCTCCACCATATACAAAAAGAGCAACGACAACGAATAAGGTCAGCAATGAAGTCATTATTGTTCGGGATAATGTCTGATTGATGGAAATATTCATAATTTCCAGAGGCGAGGCTCTGCGAATCTTGATAAAGTTCTCCCGCACCCGGTCAAATACGACAATAGTGTCATTGAGGGAATAGCCAATTACGGCCAACAGGCCAGCAAGGGCTTTCAAATCAAACTCAATGCCAAACAGGGCAAACACCCCCAAAATCAGCACAGGGTCATGAATCAAAGCCACAGCCGAACTTACAGCGAGGCGATACTCAAAACGCATGGCAATATAAATCATGGTGGCTAGCAATGAAACGACAATGGCTAAAGCACCCTTGGTTGCCAGCTCTTCGCCGACCTGCGGTCCCACAAAATCCACACGCTGCCTGGTGGCGCCGGGAAGTTGGGACATCACCTTATCAACCAGAACCGATTGCTCCATATCCGCTCGCGGGGCAATGCTTATCAATACGTCCTTGGAGGTACCGTAACTGACTACCTGCGCTTCTTTAAATCCAACCTGATAAAGGTTTTCGCGGATCTGATTCAAATCCGCCGCCTGGGGATAAGACACTTCAATTTGTGTTCCACCGGTGAAATCAAGTCCCCATTTCAAGCCGTTGACAATTAAAGCGCCAATGGACAGGATAAAAATAAGAGCCGAGAAGATAGCGGTCCATTTCCTGGCTCCCATGAAATCGACATTTGAATTTGGATTAAAAAATTCCATCTCTGCCTACCTTAAATACCAATCGATAATTTCTTGATGTTTTTGCGGCCACCATAATACCAATTCACGATAGCACGCGTATAGGTAATACTGGTTAGCATGGATGTCAGGAGGCCAAGCGATAAAATGACCGCAAAACCGCGTATAGGCCCTGTTCCAATTGCAAACAATATGATGCCGACAATCAAGGTGGTCAGGTTAGCATCCATAATCGTAGAGAATGCCCGATCATAGCCTGCATACACGGCGGCCTGAGGCGACATGCCGCTGCGCAACTCCTCACGAATCCGCTCGTAAATTAAAACGTTCGCATCAACCGCCATACCTACTGTCAATACAAATGCAGCAATACCAGGAAGGGTCAGCGTTGTTCCAATTAATGAAAGCAAAGCGCTTAAGAGAATCAGATTCAAGAATAATGCGATATTGGCTACCAGTCCGAAGAAATGATAATAAACCAGCATTAATACCAGAATCAGTCCCATGCCCACTTCCAGGGATACCAATCCGCGCTTGATGTTTTCCTTACCCAAAGAAGGCCCTACGGTTCGTTCTTCTACGGGATAAATGACAGCAGGTAAGGCTCCCGCCCTAAGCAGCAGCGCGAGATTACTCGCTTCTTTGCTGTCGGTTAAACCGGTAATCTGGAAATTATTACCCAGGGCATTCTGTATAACCGGTGCACTGATCACCCGCTCTTCGCGGCGATTAACGCGCTTGACCACCCCATCCACTGTTTGAGTTGATGTTTTGGTTTCAACATAAACAATGGCCATGCGTTTACCGATATTCTCACGGGTAATCTTGGTAAACAGGCTTTCCCCGCCGCCGCCCAACTGGATTTGTACGGAAGGGCTTGCAGTCTGCTGATCAAAACTGGAGACGGCACTGGTAATGGAGTCCCCGCTTAAAACAACCTGCCGCTTCAGGAGGATAGGCTGGCCATCCATCATATAAAGCTTGCTATTAACGGGAATTGCGCCGGTTTGCTTGGCAACCTGGGCGTCATGCTCCTGATCCACCAGATAAAATTGCAAAGTGGCCGTACCGCCAAGAATCTGCTTGGCTCTGGCTGCATCCTGAATTCCTGGAAGATCTACTGCAACACGGGTGGCGCCCTGCTGCTGTACGACCGCTTCACCAACACCCAATTCATTAACGCGGTTTCGTAGAATACTCATCGTTTGCTCAATGGTATTCTGGCGAATGCTATTCAACTCAGTAGGAGCAAGCGATATTGCTAAGCCAGGGCCATCTTTTAATTTGCTGACCTGAATGCCGGGCTGTTTGTCTTTGATTTCATCAGCCGCTTTATCGACTACGTCAGCAGAGCGAAAACGGATGGTAATGCCTGTTTCAGGCTGATATCGAATGCCGTTATAGCGAATACCGGCTTCGCGCAGGTTCTGGCCAATGTTCTTCATCAGGCCCTCATAGCGACGGGCAACCACACTGTCAACGTCCACTTCAAGCAGGAAATGCACACCGCCTCTTAAGTCCAGCCCCTGCTTCATAGGCTCGGCACCAATTTTGCGTAACCATTCAGGCGTCGCTGCCGCCAGATTTAAAGCGACTGTGTACTCTGAACCAAGGCTGCTTTTGATAGCATCACGTGCCAGTAATTGCGTATCAGTTGTCTTAAAGCGAATCTCAATGCTATCCGCCCCGATGTTCATGGAGCGATAGGGAAGATTGGCATCCTTTAATATCGTTTCAACCTGCTCGGCCAGTTGCTGTTCATCGACTGGCGATTGCGAACTGATTTGTACTGCCGGATCTTCACTATATAAATTAGGAATGGCATAGATTAGTCCAACCACCGCCAACACAATTAACGCGATATTTTTCCACAGTGGATATTTATTCTGCATTTCCGTTACCAGTTACCAAACTTATAGAGATTTAATTGTGCCTTTTGGCAAAATAGCGTTCACTGCCCCGCGCTGCATCATGATTTCAACGCCATCAGCCAGGCTAACCTTGATATATTGTTCATCCATGTTAACTATTTTCCCTACCAAACCACCTGCTGTAATGATCTCATCGCCTTTTTTTAGATTATTGATTAACTCACGTTGCTCTTTAGCCCGCTTATTCTGTGGACGTATCAGCATGAAATAAAAAAGGACAAAAATAGCAAGAATCATCACCAGAGAAAATGTACCATCCTGCTGAGCTGCTGCAGCCGGTGCAGCCATCGCGTCACTGATAAAAAAACTCATAAGCCTCTCTCCTCCAATTGACTTCTTTCATTACGCTGGCAGAAAGTGCCGGCAAATTAGCGTGACATCATATAGTGATTTGCTGCTCAGGTAAATGATGCAAACAATAATGAATGTTATGTTGAATCAAAAATCGCTGGCAAAGTAAGGGGGTATGTTGCAGTAGGTGGTGAAAATAGGCGCGCGTCAGTCCCTGCCTGCATGCTTCACAGCCGCAGTTTCTATCAATTGGCTGATGGTCATCCCGCATTGTTTCGTCCTGTATATCCAGCACCAGCGATTCAGTATAGACCTGGCCCAATAAGGCATCACTGGCTGGCTGGTCGCTTTCAAGCGTATGCAGTGGCAATTGCGCTAAACGCTGAAATTGCTGCCAATTGAAGCGGCCTGCGATATAGAGCGGCTGCTTCGACGCCTGTGCGATATTATAGAACGCTTCGAAACACTGGCTGTCAGAAAACTGCAAATAAGAACTATGGTGCCTGCTATCAGCATTCTCTTTCGAACTGGAAATTGTTTTTATACTGGCGGGTAAATCACGCCATAGCACTTCCAGCGACCCATTGGTGATGGGTAATACGAGATATGCCGGATTCAATGTTGAAATCAGGCCTGCCAACACAGGCAAGTCAATTCTAATTATCTGGCCGTCGTAGTGGGAACGAATTACGATCTGGTCGTTTTTTATCTGGAGTGAACTTAGATTTAGCACAATATCACCCGACCAGCCGCAATAGGATTGCAAGCTGACATTCATTCCCTCAAAGAAGGCAAGCCCGGGCTTCATCAGCAGCTCATCCAGATAGAAAGTGATTTGAGAAACGCCTGCCGCTTTCCAGTTTGCCATTGTCAGGCAGGTGCCTGCAGCCGTCGTAATAACAGGTATAAATTGATTATTTCCAGACATTTACATCCCCATGTAATTGTTTACAGCAGTAAAGTCGCGTCACCATAACTGTAGAAGCGATAGCGCTTTGCAATGGCTTCTTCATACAAGGCCATTGTCTGTTCTCTGCCAAGGAATGCCGATACCAGCATTAGCAAGGTGGATTCTGGCAAATGAAAGTTGGTGATTAGACCATCGCAGACTTTAAACTCGTAACCTGGATAAATAAAAATATCCGTTTCTCCCTGACAAGCTTTTAAAGACCCCTTACTGGCAGCACTTTCCAGAGTACGCATTGCCGTAGTGCCGACAGCAATCACCCGTCCACCCCGGCGGCGGGTTTCACTCACTGCCTCGCATACGGCTTCACTTAGTTCAAACTGTTCACTGTGCATTTTGTGATCACGGATATCATCACATCGAACCGGCCGGAAAGTGCCTGCGCCCACATGCAAGGTAACATGAGCAAGGCGAATGCCTTTTTCAAGCAGCTGGCTGATAACAAAATCATCAAAATGCAAACCCGCGGTAGGCGCAGCCACCGAACCTTCATGCTGCGCATAAACGGTTTGATAGCGCTCTTCATCTGCCTTCTCATCTTCACGCTCGATATAAAGCGGAAGGGGAATATGGCCTATGTCCTGTAAAAGCCTGTCGAGTTCCCCCAGAGAACGGCAAAGATACAGATCATCCTGCTTTTCCAGGACTTCTACTTGCCAATTTTTTTCAAGCTGAATCAGGGATCCATTTTTGGGTGTTTTGCTCGCTTTAATGTGGGCGATAAACTGATTATTCCCAATCCTGCGCTCCACTAGAAACTCCACTTTTCCTCCAGTGGATTTTGTGCCGAAAAACCGGGCGGGGATTACTTTCGTATTGTTTAGAACTAACAGGTCATTTGGCTCAAGCAATTCGGAAAGATTTTTAAACTGTAAATGCTGATAGGCTTCCTGTTTTCGACTGTAGAACAGTAAGCGTGAATCACTACGATTGGGCAAAGGATATTGAGCAATTAACTCTTCCGGTAATTCAAAATAAAAATCCTGTTTTTTCATTATACAACCTGAGAACTATATTGCCTGCATTATATACTGAACAGGAAAGGATTTGTAGCCTGGATCCTGTGATATACAAGCTGGGCTTTACAGCTCAGCCTGCATGCAAATTGCGGATTATGTTTTAAATTCACTTGTGTTAATATCTTACAAATTTTTTCTGTTTTATAAAACCATGCTAAATTTGCGCCAGATTTCCTTATCTCGTGGCAACAAAGTCCTTATCGAAGATAGCTCGATAAGCTTATTCGAAAAACAAAAAGTGGGACTCATTGGTCATAATGGCTGTGGCAAATCAAGTCTTTTTTCTTTGATTTTAGGCCAGTTGCAGCCCGATCACGGCGACTGCCTGATTAGCAATAATCTTCGAATCAGCCATCTTTCCCAACAGCTGCCGGATACTGATGAACCTTCCTTGCAATTCGTGCTAGGCGGAGATCTGGATTATATCAATCTCCTGAACAGATTAAGGCAGGCGGAAGAAAGTGCAGCCCATGAAGAAGTTTTAATCTGTCATGAGTTACTCACCCAGACAGGAGGCTATAGCAAGCCCGCGCAGGCAGCAAGCATAATGGATGGTCTAGGGTTCAGTGCAGATGAGCAGCAAAAACCGGTCAACAGTTTCTCCGGCGGTTGGCGCATGCGCTTAAGCCTGGCACGTTGTCTGATGAAGCCTGCTGATTTGTTACTGCTTGACGAACCCACTAACCACCTGGATATGGAAGCTATTTTCTGGCTGGAGCGCTGGTTGAAACAAACACCCAGCAGCATTTTGCTGATTTCCCATGATCGTGAATTCCTCGATGCCCTGAGTACCCATATCCTTCATATTGAACAACGCAAAATGACCCTTTATACGGGCAACTATAGCAGCTTTGAAAAGACAAGGGCCCTGCAACTTAGCCTTCAACAGCAAATGTATGAAAAGCAGCAACAGAAAATAAGTCATATGATGGCTTTCGTGAATCGCTTCAAAGCTAAGGCGACTAAGGCAAAGCAGGCACAAAGCAGGCTTAATGCCATCGCCAAAATGGACGTCATTGCACAAGCACAAGCTGACTCCCCCTTTTCATTCAGCTTCCTGCAAAGCCCGCGTGCAGGGAACCCCTTAATTCGTTGCGAGCAGGTGACTGCAGGATATGACAGCAATCAGCCTATCCTGAAAAAGTTCAATATGACCCTAAATCCCGGCGATCGCATTGCCCTGATCGGCCCTAATGGGCAGGGCAAATCCACTCTCATTAAAACACTAACTGGAACGATTGCTCCCTTGAGCGGACAGATTAACCGCTCAGCGCATCTTAAAATCGGCTATTATGCGCAACATCAGCTTGAGGATCTTGATATCAGGCTTTCCCCTCTTGAAACCATTCAACTGCTTTCCCCAGAGGTACGTGAGC
Source organism: Legionella birminghamensis (assembly GCF_900452515.1). Classification (NCBI taxonomy): domain Bacteria; kingdom Pseudomonadati; phylum Pseudomonadota; class Gammaproteobacteria; order Legionellales; family Legionellaceae; genus Legionella; species Legionella birminghamensis. The sequence continues at coordinate 903,280 of NZ_UGNW01000001.1, read as the reverse complement.
AAGCTATCCGCGATTATTTAGGAGGCTTCAATTTCATTGGCGACATGGCCACTAACCCTATCACTCATTTCTCTGGCGGTGAAAAAGCAAGGCTCGCTTTAGCTAAACTTGTTTGGCAGAAACCTAATTTACTCTTATTGGATGAGCCCACCAACCATCTTGATTTGGGCATGAGGACAGCCATCGAAATTGCTTTACAAAGTTATGAGGGAGCCTTAATTCTTATATCGCATGACAGACATTTGCTGAAAACAACAGTGAATGATTTCTATCTGGTTTACCAGCAGAAATTAAATGTATTCCAGGGCGATTTAGAGGATTACCATAATTGGCTGCTTTCTCCTGAACCTTTAAAATCGAATGCTTCCGACAGCTCAGGCAACAGCCAATACCGTGAGCGTAAAACCCTGCAAAATCGATTGAAAAAACTGGAGCTAACTATCAATGACTATCATCTGCAGATAAAAAAGCTGGAACAGGATTTAGGAAACTCAGCGCTCTATGAAGCAGATCAGCAGGAAAAATTACAGCAACTCCTGAAAAAGCAGGAAACAGCCTCCAGAGAACTGGAAAAGGCAGAGGAAGAATGGCTTCAGGTATCAGAACTCCTTGAGCAGTGTTAGCGAAACCCTGTATTTATTTGCCCTAACAACGGGACTGAAGTGGAGAGAATATGAAAGAGAAAGTCCATTTACCCAATCAGGCGAACTTACTGGCAATTATTTCTTCCGACACAAAATTAAAAAACGCTATCCTGTCAATTCAAGGCTCTGATTCAACTTTGAGTTTTGCAGAATTTGAAAAAGTAAGACTTCGGTTATTCGAGGAAATTGGTGGAATTACTTCCCCAGTAGCCTGTGAATTGACCCAGTATCTGGAAAATATCACCGCATTGCAGGATGAGCTTTTTGAGAATAAGGGTGCCGCACCTAAAGCGTTTCCTGCCAAATCATCAAGCCCCGGCTTCTTTGGCAAGAAAAGCCACTCGGATCGCTCAATGCCGCCTCCTATTTCCGCTTCAATAAAGAAAAAAGATCATTATGGCCTCAAGCGTTTGACTTCCCGGCAGAAAACACCCGCTGAGGTTGAGCCACCCCAGGATGACCTGGCGAAACTGTTTAGAATTATCCGTGAAAAGCTGCTCCCCCTTTTGATTTCCCCCTGCCATCTCGCGCTTATCCAGGAAGAAGGAATAAAAGCGCAGATGAAGACCAGCGAAGCAAAAGTACGAACGCCTCTTTATCCCTTGATAATGATGTCAAACATATTGCAACATCTGGTTTCATCTCTCAATAACCACTGCTCCAATCTGCCTGCAGTCTCACCGCGTTCGAACCCCAATGCCCGAAAATCCAAGGAAGAGCTCCTCGTACTCCTTATCGCCTTGCTTAAACGGCTGTCCAGTTTCTACAATGAAGCCCATCCATTGGATTTTCCCGCCACACTCACCGGTATCGATATTTCAGCACGCTCTATCCCTCAGGACACAGCCTATCAGTTATTAGGTGTTGAAGCGGATGGAAACGGACGGCCATGGATTTTCAAAACAGCAACTCATTGGGTTATCCAGATTGGGTCAAATTACTACAAAACAGATCGCTACCTTCCTCCCCTGCAATTTGGTAAGGAATGTTTTATACAAAGAATCTTCCATTGCATATTTCCAAACGAGGCGCCTTCTTTTCTCACGCCATCCACACTCCTGCGGCTTGAAAATGTGTTTATAAAAAAGAATCCTAAAGGGGCATCAGAAATGCTTTCGCCCCGCTTCATTCAAGCCAGTACAGCCGTAGAAGGCATTTCATTAACTAATTGGTTAATAATAAAGGAAATAACGGATAGCATACGCGCCAGACAAGGCGTTGATATCCTGAAAGAAGCGATATATGACTGGATCACCTTGAGTTATGTAAAAGAAGTTAACTTATCAAAGCTTTTTGAGAGACTAATTGATAATCAGCGTAACATGCTTCCCAGGGAAAGAATCTCCCAATTTGAGATATTGGCAGGAAGAGACAAGATTGAATTGTTATCAGACTATCTCCAATCGAATGAATTTCCCGATGCAGTGAAAAATCTACCCGAGCGACTTAAAAAAGAAGAGAATGAAGAGACAATCATTCAGGCTTTTTCATTTATTCTGAGATGGCCGATACTTGCTGCCGGTCGCAATATCAATGACATAATTAAATGGGTAGCGCTTCTTAGCCGCTTACCAGAACTATTTTTGAACCTCAGCGAACAGCGGCTCAGACAACTAAAAAATAATCCGCTCGGATTGAAAAACAAAATAACTGTTATCGAAACGCAGTTGTTTAATTTGTGGAAATTACTTGATCTACCCAATGCCCTGGCTCTTGCAGCCGGAAGTCTGATTCTAGGCACTGAAGACGGTAAACCGGATAATTATCAAGTTTCTCTGAAAAAAGATGAGCAGGGGAAGCTGATTGGCTGGTCTATTGTATTTATTGATATTGGCGGCCAAATGCTTGAGCGAGGAGTTGTCACTGAAATAGCAAATGCCTCGGGGAATCTTAAAAATGCCATTAAACATCGTGCGGGAATTAAATCAATTCTCTTCATGCTTCCCCCCATACGCTCAGCCTTATGCGGTCAGATGAAATTTACAGCGACTGCTGAATGCTTATTTCTGAATGCGATGCTTGCCGCAAAAACAGCCAATGAAGCCTATACTCGCTTTTTCAATAGTCAGCTTTATACCGAGGGAAAAGCTTTCATTTCTGACCAGGAAATTCCATTTCGTTTCACAGCAGATGATTTGCCTTGCATTTATGAAGGATTAAAAACCCTGATTAACTTTGCCAGGCATTGTCCCAATGACAGTTTTGAGAAACTCTTTTATGCCCATAATCCCTTGTTGGCTCGCTACTATAGTCTCAATTATAATTCTCTGGCCCCTCTGCAATCCTACAGGCAAATGTATTCGATGACATTGGAAGACATTATTCCAATGGAGGAGACAGTAACCGAATCGGGTTTTGATTTTAGCAATGGGTATGAGGCAGATGGAGGAAGTTCTGGTCTTGTCAGAAAACGTAAGAACTCCACTTCTGCACCGCGCGGCCCTATCAAGCAATCGAGTGGTTCAAAACTGGAAAATATAAATAGCAGCCATAGCTCGCCTAATCTTTTACAGCAAGTCAGCGGAAATGGCAGCCCCAGAACATTAGGACAGCTAATGGCTTTGAGCCAGGGATCACGCCTCGATGAGCCCCAGGTACAAATGTTCTGTTTCGAACAGGCATTTAAAGCCTTACTCAAGCTATTTCCCTGGCGAGAAGCCATTCAGGATAAAGAAATATTGACACAATGGACGGGATTAATTACAAAAATTATTCCCGGCCCTTTCAATTGGGATGCGCTTACCGGGGATCCTGCCATTGCAAAAATGGTCAAGGATTTATTACCAGACCAGGAAGTTAGTACAAGCAGCACTTTGTCGATTTAGCAAGCCAAGTCAGTTAATTATTCTTTATCAAGGAAAGAAATTGTTTGGCAGCTTCCTGCTCTGCTTTACGGCGGCTATTGCCATAACCCTCTGTAATGGGTTTGAACCCTTTGACTGCACAGCTCACATAAAAGACCTGCTCATGCTCTTCTCCTTCAACACGAAGCAAGCTGTATTCAGGCAGTGATTGTCTACTGGCCTGCAGGAATTCCTGTAACTGGGTTTTAGCATCTTTAAGATTATCCTGTAACTCCCTTGAATCTAGCCGGCTGGCATAAAGCCTAAGAATTAACTGCTTGCTGGCTTCTATCCCTCCATCCAGATAGACCGCAGCAATAATTGCCTCCACGGCGTCTGCCAGAATCGATGCTCTTCGAAAGCCGCCGCTTTTTAACTCTCCTTGCCCCAGGATTAAAAAATCCCCCAACTGGAGTTCGAGCGCAACTTCTGCAAGCATGTCGCCTTTTACCAGAAAAGCACGCAGCCGGCTCAGCTGCCCCTCGCTTTGCTGTGGAAATTTTTCAAAAAGCGCATTCGCGATTACAAAACTAAGAATTGAATCGCCAAGAAACTCCAGGCGTTCATTGTTATGCTCATTACTCACGCTGCAATGAGTTAATGCCTGTTTAAGCAAAGCCGGGTTCTGAAATGGGTAGCCCAGCCGCCTGCACAGTCGATCTAAATCAATACGAACCAACTTTTACCTCTTCTGACTCATCAAAATCAAACATTAAACTTACATTGGCAAGCAGCGGTTTGGTTACCGAATAATGAACTTTGACCAAATATTTACCATCATTCGGTGTGACTGTTATCTGCTCCGGTTTTATAGAAACTATACTTTCCAAATCGAGCTGATTAATAAGCTTGCCTTTTAACATACTGGCATTTGCCATGGAATCCGAACTGAACTGAGATGAATCGATATTATTCAAAGCAGCCAGCGAGCGTTTTACTTCATAATTTTCGATATATACTGGCACTACCCGCATCGCCAGAATACCTAGAAACACAATGATAATAACGGTTAATAATAAACCAATCAGTGTCATTCCCTTTTGCTTGTCCATATTCATCCTTAATATGCCCTGTATTTTTTAATTTACGAATCTTCCAATTTTAGACCAGCGTAAACTGTCTGTTTTACCGTTCCAGCTCATCCAGACCAGAAATGCTTTGCCGCGCAGATATTCGTCGGAAACAAATCCCCAGAAGCGGCTGTCGGCGCTGTCATCCCGGTTATCGCCCATCATAAAATATTGGCCGGCGGGGACTGTTACTTCAAAATCTGTGGCTGCGACATCAGGACGAATAAAAATATTGTGAACGACACCGTTTAAATTTTCGCTGTATTTGGCCACTGCTTTTCCTGAACTCTCATCAGTTGTATATTCGACAAATGACTGTTTCGCTTCCTTACCATTAATCGTTAACACCTTATTGTGGTAGCTGATCTTATCACCCGGAACCCCTATCACCCGTTTGATATAGTCATAGCCAGGGTTAGGAGGCCAGCGAAAAACAGCTATTTCACCGGTTTTGGGATTTGCAATGGGTACAACCTTCTTCTCCCAGACTGGCATGCGCAGCCCATAGGCAAATTTGTTAACAGCCAGGAAATCGCCTACCAGCAGGGTAGGTTCTAATGATCCCGAAGGAATGCGAAATGGTTCTACAAGGAAGGAGCGAAGCAAAAGGACAATGAAAAACACAGGAAAAAAAGAGCGCGAGTATTCAATGATCTTGTTAGGCTTCTCCTCTGCAGTACGTTTTTTCTGCCAAAACAAAATGTCCAACAGATAAATCAGGCCGCTAATGAGGGAAAGTACAACCAGCAACAATGCAAAATTCATTTTTTCTGTTCCTGCAAGTTAAGCACATGAGACTATTATTAAACGATTATTTTTTCCTGTCCGTCTGAAAAACCGCCATAAATGCTTCCTGGGGAATTTCAACATGGCCAACCTGCTTCATTCGCTTTTTACCCGCTTTTTGCTTTTCCAGCAGTTTGCGTTTACGGCTGACATCCCCGCCATAGCATTTGGCAGTTACATTTTTGCGCAAGGCTTTAACCGTTTGCCGGGCAATAATGTGATTGCCCAGAGCAGCCTGGATAGCCACATCGAACATTTGTCTTGGGATTAATTCGCGCATTTTTTCAGCAAGGGCTTTTCCACGGCTATAAGCAGCGCTGCGATGCACAATAACGGCCAGCGCATCAACCCGCTCGCCATTAATCATCACATCCATCTTAACCAAATCAGCAGGTTCAAATTTCAAGAAGTTATAATCCAGCGAGGCATAACCCCGGCTGACAGACTTCAACCGGTCGAAAAAGTCGGATACCACTTCACTCATCGGCAAATCATATGTCACCGAAACCTGACGTCCGCTGTACATCATATTGACTTGTGCACCGCGGCGCTCAACGCAAAGCGTTATAACCTGGCCAAGATAATCCTGGGGAACCAATATATTTGCACGGACGATGGGCTCATACATCTGTTTGATTTGCGGCGGGGCAGGCAACTGAGAAGGGTTATCAATCATGACTGTTTCCCCTTTTGTGGTTTCCACCTGATAAACTACGGTGGGCGCCGTGGAAATCAAATCAAGATTGTACTCTCGCTCCAGCCGCTCCTGGATAATTTCCATATGGAGCATGCCCAAAAAGCCGCAACGGAACCCAAATCCCAACGCCTCGGAAGACTCTGGCTCATAAAACAGGGAGGCATCGTTAAGACTGAGTTTGGCAAGCGCTTCACGAAATGCTTCAAAGTCATCTGCACTTATTGGGAATAAACCTGCATAAACCTGGGGTTTGACACGCTGGAAGCCAGGCAAAGGCTCCAATGCCGCATTTTTTTCCAGAGTGAGGGTATCGCCTACCGGCGCACCCTGAATGTCTTTAATTCCAGCTACTACATACCCTACTTCACCAGCCTGCAACACTTCAACTTTAGTACGTTTTGGTGTAAAAATGCCAACCTGATCCACTTCGTGGCTGCGTCCGGTTGACATGACCTTCAACTTATCGCCTTTACGCAAACTGCCGTTAACAATCCGCACCAGAGACACTACACCGAGATAACTGTCGAACCAGGAATCAATAATCAGGGCCTGAAGCGGTGCATCAATTTCGCCGGTGGGGGGCGGAATATGGTTTACCAATGCCTCCAGCACCTCTTCTACACCCAAGCCACTTTTGGCGCTGGCACGAATCGCATGATGCGCTTCCAAACCGATAATATCTTCAATCTCGGCAATGACCCGCTCTGGCTCTGCCTGCGGCAAATCGATTTTATTCAATACGGGTAAAACCTCGAGTGCCTGATCAATGGCGGTATAGCAAACCGCTACCGTCTGCGCTTCAACACCCTGGGCTGCATCGACCACCAGAATAGCGCCTTCACAGGCAGCCAGCGAGCGGGATACTTCATAACTGAAATCGACATGGCCAGGGGTGTCAATGAAATTGAGAAGATAGGTTTTACCATCGCGTGCCTTGTAATTTAAAGAGACGCTTTGCGCCTTGATGGTAATACCGCGCTCACGCTCAATATCCATGGAATCAAGTACTTGTGCAGCCATTTCACGATCACTAAGACCGCCGCAAAGTTGAATGAACCGATCGGCCAATGTAGATTTACCATGATCGATGTGGGCAATAATTGAGAAATTACGAATTAGGGATAGGTCGCTCAACTCTAAAAACCTGTTGCTAAAAGCGCTTATTCTAGCTTATTAATTATCTGGCAGAAAGCTTTTAATAGAAGAAATGCAAAAAGCCATCCAGGCTGAGCCGCTCTGTAATTCCTGCAGGTCATGATGATTCCTCTTCACAATAGCTTCTTACTTGACTACAATGAGTCATTTGTTCAACCGACAGGATACTCCAATGCGACGACTCATTGCGATTGGCTTTGCTTTTTTCAGTATCATTTACTCTTCCCTTTCATTCTCTGATGCGAGTTTCACTCAAAGAAAAGACGTTCAAGCCTTTGTGGAGATGATGGTAAAAAAACATAATTTCGACCGGATTGAACTACTGGCAGTGATGAGCGATGTCAAACTCCAACCCCAGATCATTGAGTCCATGGAAAAACCCTATGAGAAAAAAAACTGGGATGTTTACAAACAACTGTTTTTAACTCCACAGCGTGTTGAAGGCGGCATCGATTTCTGGCGCAAGAATCAGGAAGCGCTCAGTAAAGCCGAGCAAAAATACCATGTACCAGCCAACATCATCGTTGCGATTATTGGCATTGAGACACTCTACGGAAAAAACCAGGGCAATTACCGCGTTCTGGATGCACTCTCCACACTGGCCTTTAATTATCCCAAGCGCTCTGAATTCTTTAGTAAAGAACTTGGAGAATACCTCCTGCTCTGCCGTGAACACCATGTCTCTCCAACGCAGTACATGGGCTCCTATGCGGGCGCAATGGGCAAACCGCAATTTATGCCAAGCAGCTACCGTTATTATGCAGCTGATTTCACAGGCAATCCTAAAAAAGACCTGATGAATGATGATGATGCGGTAATTGCCAGCGTTGCCAATTATTTCAATAAACACGGCTGGAATTTAAACCAGGGAATTGCGCAGCCCGCTCAAATTTCTGGAACTGGGTACAAGCGAATTAATACCAGCTATAAAACTGCTGCTTATTCGATTAGTCAATTACGTGCAGCAGGAATCAAACCTGTCACTGCATCATTCAATGTGCCTAAAAAAGCAGGGCTTATTGAATTGACGACTGATACAGGGCCGGAATACTGGTTAGCCTACCCCAATTTTTATGTGATAACCCGCTATAACAGCAGCCCGCAATATGCGCTTGCTGTTTATTTGTTAGCGCAGCAGTTAAAAAACCAGTGGGCTCAGGCAACTGCTTCCAAACAATATGCCTATGCATAAAACTTAATCTGGCAGAGGGATTTCCATTTGGCAACCTGTTTCGTTTTTGTCAAGTCTTTAACTGAGGACAGCTTTTTATCAGTAAGCCTGGATCAGAACCAACAGGTTGTTCAGCCTTTAGTAAGGCGCAAGGCTGAGGATATCATTCAGTTTCAGGCAAATCAGCGCACCTATATCATTGCATCGGGCGATAACTTTGCCTTTCACCGTCTTGAGTTACCGTGGTTAGGAGAGAAAAAAGCCCGGACTGCCATTCCTTATGCGCTTGAAGATAAATTTGCTGAAAACGTTGATGAACTTCATTTTGCCTTTGACCGTCAGCATTATCAACAGGGTTATTATCTTATCGCCGCCTGCAAAAAAGCTTACCTGCAACAACTGGTACAATTAGTACATGACAATGGAATACATGTAGATTTTCTTACTATTGATTGGTTTGCCCTGGAAAATAAAGAAATTTGCGTTGCTGAAGACCGTTTGCTTATTCGTGATGAAACGTTCTGCGGCGTGTTGAACTCACCACTTGCCGAGCTATTTCTGAAGAAAACCACCCCCGAGCATCGGCTGTATGTTTTTAAAGAAAGCATGCCCCTTCCAAGCCCGCTAATGGCGCAGATAATTCAGGAAGATAATTTATATATCTGGATAGCCAAACGTCTTTTGACCCATCACCCGATGAATCTGGCACAGGGGGAGTTTCTGGCTGACGATCAGACCAGGGGCAAAAAGCGCTGGATTGCTGCAGCGGCTGCAATGGCATCACTGTGGCTTTTTACTAATCTTTCTCTCAAGATCTGGGATAACTTCCATCTAAATCAGCAAATCGAAGAAGCAGATAAGCAAATTGCAGTCATTTACAGACAATTTTTTCCTCAGGCACAGAAAGTAATCAGTCCCAGGTTTCGAATTGAACAATTCTTAAAAACCAAAGGGAATGATACAGACAATCCTTTTTGGGTTTTACTCAATCAGCTATCCAGAACAATTGAAAATAGCGATATCAGCATTGAACAAATACGCTATCAAAGCCGTATTTTACAGGTAACCATTATCAGCAAGGATTTTGCAAGCGTTGAGGCTTTTGAAAATCAGCTGCAAAAGCTGAATATCAAGGTGAAACAGACACAGGCATCAACCAGAGATAAACAGGTCGCCAGTACCCTGGAGCTCAGCTTATGATGAATTATTGGCAGAATCTAAGTGAGCGGGATCGTTTGACATTAAGTATAGGCATTGTTTTTACGATCGCCTACTTATTTTATTTATTAGTCTACTCGCCGCTAAGTTCCGCGGTGAATAATAAAACCACTCAGTTAAAAGACAAGGAAGCAACCCTTGCCTGGATGAAGCAAATTAATAAACGCCCCCAAAATACCAAAGAACCTGAGGTGATAAACAATGGACGTTTGCTATCGATTATTTCAACTCAATTGAATAACACCCGGTTTAAATCATTTACTTATCAACTACAGCAAACTGGGCCGGGAGATATCCAGATTAATTATGAGAAAGTACCCTACAGTCAGTTTTTGCAATGGTTATGGCAGTTGAATAGCGATTACGCAATTCTTTTAAAACAGCTTTCCATAGATAAGACAGATACCCCCGGCGTGGTTAAATTGACGATCACCCTGTCGGCAAAATAATTAGCTCCTTAATCAAACAAGGCTATTCCGAGCTGCCCTGCACGCTTCCCCAATTCTTGATGCCGGCGCCCTGCTTGATATCATCTGGTAGGGCATTCAATGCCTTTTCTGCCTCCTCCTGGGTACCATAGCTGCCATACACCCCTTTGTAGTAAGCTTTGCCATCGCGATAATACTTAATCTCTGCAGTCCGATCAGTCTTGGGTGCTTTATACAATTTTCCCGCAACCTGAGAGGCCTTTTCGCCGTCGGCAATTTCAATGGTATACCCTTGGGGATTTTGGTTATGAACCCAGTTCCTGTCCTGATCTTTGTGGGAAACAGGACGGTTATTGCCTCCAGTATAATAGGAATCAGGAACGGTGGCCTGGCTCGGTGGATAACCGCCCTGGCTGTTGTCGTAATTACCATAGTTCCCGTAATTCCCATATCCAATGGCTCCAATGCCATGGCCATAATATTCCATATTCTGGTAACCATAAGTTTCATAGGTTGAATAACTGGTGCTCGGGCTTGTTGCACAGGAAGACAATTGAGTCACGGTAATGGCCACTGCAATCAATTTAAGTGTATTCATATCAGCTCCTTTTTTATTATTATTTGGAGTTTCATACTCTTGTTAGCTGCATTTTGAAAAAAAACTTTAGTTATTTCTGCTACCATGATGAAATAAATGGCGACTGCCCTTCCAGAATATAAAGAGGTGTTGTATACATGTGGACTCATAGACGCTCTGGCTTAAATCATCAACGCGGCACTCAGGATCACCGCAGCCCTTATGAAAGGGATCAGACTCGGGTTATCCATTGCCCTGCGTTCAGGCGTTTGCAGCGAAAGACCCAAATTCTTGGCACAGATGAGGGTGATTTTCACCGCACGCGTCTAACCCACTCACTTGAAGTAGCCTCAATAGGCCGAAGCATTGCCAGGAATCTAATCATTAATCACGATGAGAGTATTCTTCCTGGCTTATTACCAAGCGAAGATTTGATCAGCAGTATCTGCTTGTTACATGACATTGGCCATCCTCCCTTTGGTCATGGCGGTGAAGTGGCTCTGAACTACATGATGCGCGAACACGGCGGTTTCGAAGGCAATGGGCAAACACTTCGTCTGCTCACCAAGCTGGAAAATAGTTACGGCGCTTATGGGCTTGATTTAACGCGCCGCACGCTTTTAGGTATTCTGAAATATCCAGTACCCAGAAGCCAGGTTATCTCCACGGCCAAACCTGAAATTACCAACACCCTGCATAAAACGATACGTATTAATGACTGGTTGCCGCCAAAAGCCTATTTTGATTGCGAGCAGGCTGAAATCAACTGGCTATTATCGCCTTTTAGCAAAGAAGACCAAATACTGTTTCAATCGCTTTGCAAATCTCCGAGTGCAAATGAGCATGGTAAATCCGCTTTTCACGGCTTCGATTGCTCCATTATGGATGTCGCTGATGATATCGGCTATGGTGTACATGATCTGGAGGATGCCATCCATTTGCGGCTGATTAACCGCGAAAAAATTGATCATCCTGACTTTCATGCCCTGCTTGACGCTACCCCGCTTGGCAAACAACGCACTGCACTCCTGGAGCGTTTATTCTCCACCCAGCTCTGGGAACGCAAACAAGCCATTGGCGAAATGGTAAACTATCTGATCACCGCTACCCAAATTGAGATGACTGATGGCAGGTTTGAGAATCCACTTTTGAAATACAATATCAACCTGCTGCCAGAAGCAGGCCGTTTGCTGGAATATCTGAAAAATTGCGTTTATCAGCATGTGATTGACTCCCAGGAAGCGAGAACCTTTGAATATGGTGGGCAAACTGTCGTGTTACGCCTCTTTGAAGCCATCAGCTCCAATCCTGGCAGTTTACTCGATACCAAAAATCGTCAGTTATTCAATGAGGCCTCTGATGAAAATGAGGCAATGCGGGTTGTCTGTGACTATATTGCCAATATGACTGACGAATATGCTTATCGCATGCACGAACGTTTATTTGGTTTTAATACCCGCACAATTTTTGAGAGATTGTAGGAATTGCAGCTTCAACCATCCGAATCCCGCAGCTGCGACCATACCGAATCCCCGCGACTGCGACTATCCGAATCCCCGCGACTGCGACTATCCGAATCCCCGCGGCTGCGACTATCCGAATCCCCGCGGCTGCGACTATCCGAATCCCCGCGGCTGCGACTATCCGAATCCCCGCGGCTGCGACCTTTCAATTAGCCTTAAGTTTTTCTTGACTTGAGACGATTGTTTGTGTAGAAGCCCCCTCGCCCTCGCAAGGAATTTGAGCAGAATGATTATGTTTTTCGCGGGAGAGGATTGGGGAGAGGGTAAAAACCGGTTTCAGCTAGAATAAATCCACATACCTCGACGAGAAGTTCAAATAGAAATAGGACATATTCAAAGCCTTTCTATACATTCATTCGCGTTGTTCCCTCTCCCGCGATTGGCCAACTGGATTTTAATCACTTTTCTTGCGCGGGCGAGGGGGAAGCACTTATAAGTTTAAATGTCAAGAAAAACTTAAGGCTAATTGAAAGGCTGCGACCGCGGGGCCCATGCTGGGCACAAACAAGAGCTCAGAAAACTACAATCCTGCGAGAGTAAATATCGAATGAACTGCTTAGTATATTGGGGCTCTGAATTAGACTCATTGGGCCCCGCGGTCGCAGCCGCGGGGATTCGAAATGCGAAGGGTCGCACGGGGATTCGAAGTGCCCCGGGGATTCGAATTGGAAGAGAGCACGGGGATACGAATGGCGTACACCGCGAGATTCGTGAAGGAAGACGTAACTCGAATTATTTAATTAAACCTTAAGAAATTTATCATATATCCTTAATAATTAGGGCTTACAATAAAATTAAGAATCAAACTAATTTCGAGATGGTTATGCCAAAAAAAGTAGCGCTGGTAGATATTGACGGTTGTCTTGTTCAAGATGGCAAGCTCAATCTGGCACTGGTGGAAAAATTAAAGCAATATGATGAAGTTATACTGTTTACTCAACGCAGCAAATTCATCCAGAAAAAAAATGCCAATAACTGGCTCATGCTTGATTTGCATAAAGGAAACAATATATTAATCACTCCTGATGCAGCTGACCAACTTAGTGCATTACTGGGCAAAAATGTTAAAGTGTCTACCTCTGTTGACCGTTTCTTTGGAAAGCCCTTAGCCTATTATGAATCCGAATTAAAGCCTTTCGAACAAAATCTAAAAGCAGCTTTGAGGGGAGAGGTTGATGAAATTGATTTCTCGCCTATTCAGGCAGAAGTAGACAAGGAGTCACCAGTACTGAGAGAGTTATTGCGTCAAGGCGATGATGTCAGTGCCGGAAGTTTTTATCCTAAAGACAAAGTAGATCAATATGTCACCTTAACTGGCGCGCTTCCTGCACTTCTGGATACTGATGAAGAAATTGTAATCGATTTTTTTGATGATCACCCTGAAAACCTGCAGGAAATTATAGATCACAAACACCTGCCCATTAAACCGAACTGTTTTATTGTTGCCAAACAACATATCTCCACTCTATCAAGCTTTAATCAGCATAAATCAAGTGCTCCAAATGATACGGAAGCAGTGGCCCGGGGAGCAGTCACGGATACAATTGCTAGTCTTCGCAACTATAAAAAAGACCGTTACGACGAATGGCAGCAAACCGGTTCCGAGTATAAGTCCAATTGGGCAGCGATTTTCAAACATCAGGTAGGCAGCGCCAGAAACAAAATCAGCGCAGTTGACAAAGCCATTCAGATCCTCAGCGGTGTAGAGGAAGTAAAGGTTTCTGCTGCTGAATTAAAAGCGCTAAAAGATGGACGTGTAAAAGAGTTGCTTGGCAACAGCATTGACAGGATTGAAGAGTATATGAATGAGCAGCATTCTCACTCTAAAGGTTTAACCTAATAATTTCCCGTCCAACTCTTAGTCCAGCTTGTAGCGGGTTATTGATGGTTAAAGCGCATTTTTCTGATGCTCCGAGGCTCCCAGAAAACTTTAATTATCAATAACTCGTGGAGTAAGAGTTGGTTTTTTAACCATTTTTTTAATTCGGACTATACTTTCTATAAACTCATTAAGGGATTTATCGAATAGGTCTTCCACTCGATGGATCTCGTAATAAAAAGGATAATAACGTGTTAAATCATTGGAAAGATGAATTAAATCAGCAAGTTATTAAACAATTTGGACATAAGAAAGGCCAACTGATTTCAGAAAAATATTCCAATGCCTTTCCACTCACCTATTCGGCACAAAATAAGATTACGGTGGCATTGCAAGACATTCATTACATTGAAAAACTATCGGAGGATCGCCGCCTACAGATCAATCTTTATGAAGAAATAGATGATGTCTATCCTTTGCGTTTAAAACTTTACCAATACCAGACCTTCATTCCACTATCTGACATCCTTCCCATGTTAGAAAATATGGGCTTGCATACAATGCGGGAAAAGCCTTACCAATTGATGTTGGATGGCCGGTATCCTGTTTTTATCAATGATTTTATTATCACTTATACCAACCCGCAATCGCTGGACATCCATGAAGTTGAAGCTAATTTTGAAGAGGCTTTTATCAAAATCAGCAATGGCGAATGTGAAAATGACGGGTTTAATAAACTGGTTCTTACCGCAGGCCTTAATTGGCGTGAAATTACTATCATCCGCAGCTATGCCAAGTATATGCAGCAAATTGGAATTCGATTCAGCCCTGTTTATATCGAAAAGACAGTAGAAAATAACGCTCACCTGGCCAGAGATCTGGTCAATCTTTTTAAATTAAAATTTTCTCTCAAGCAAAATGCTTCAATCAAAAAACAGCTTAAAGAGCTCAAAGAGAAAATTATGAACGAACTTGAGGCCATAACCAGCCTGGATGAAGACAGGATTATGCGTTTGTATTGGGAATTGATTAAAGCCAGTCTGCGCACCAATTACTTTCAGACAACCAAAGACGGAAAACCCAAAGAATACCTGTCTATCAAGTTACACTCTGCAGAAATTACTGATTTACCCTCCCCTAAACCCCTTTATGAGATTTTTGTCTATTCCCCGCGTTTTGAAGGGATCCATTTACGCAGTGCAAAAGTTGCCCGGGGAGGCTTGCGCTGGTCTGACCGCCGCGAAGATTTCCGCACTGAAATACTGGGGCTGATGAAGGCTCAGGTCGTTAAAAACTCTGTCATCATCCCTTCCGGAGCCAAAGGCGGTTTTGTTCTCAAAATGATGCCTCCGGGTGTTATCCGTGAAACCTTGCAAAAAGAAGTGATATTTTGCTATCAATCTTTCATCCGCGGCCTCCTGGATTTAACGGACAATCTAGTCAATAATCAATGCGTTTCCCCAGCGAATACAACTTGCTATGACGAGAATGATCCCTATCTGGTTGTCGCAGCGGACAAAGGAACTGCCAGTTTTTCTGACATAGCCAATGCCATTTCAGCCGAATATGGGTTCTGGCTGGGTGATGCCTTTGCCTCTGGCGGTTCTTCCGGGTATGACCATAAAAAAATAGGGATAACAGCCCGCGGCGCCTGGGAATCCATTAAGCGCCATTTCCGAGAACTGGATTTGAATATTGAAACCCAGGATTTTACTGTTGTGGGCATTGGTGATATGAGCGGCGATGTGTTTGGAAATGGCATGCTCTATACCCCCCATATTCGCCTTATTGCTGCCTTTGATCACCGCCATATCTTCCTCGACCCTAATCCTGATCCCGTACTCTCTTATGAAGAGCGCCTGCGCTTATTCAATTTACCCCTCTCCAGTTGGGAAGATTATAACCACCAGCTCATATCCCCTGGAGGGGGGGTATTTAAGCGATCTGTCAAGTCAATCATACTAAGTCCCGAGATAAAGCAGGCTTTGGGCACACAGAAAAATGCCCTGACTCCCAATGAACTGATTCAAACCATTCTGCGAGCGCCCGTTGACTTACTATTTAACGGTGGTATTGGTACTTATGTAAAATCCAGTCAGGAATCTCAAGCCGATGTGGGGGACAAGGCTAATGAATTCTGCCGCGTTAATGGCAATGAATTACGCTGTAAAGTGGTGGGAGAAGGCGGCAATCTGGGATGCACTCAGCTGGGCCGTATCGAATATGCGCTTCAAGGGGGCTTGATTAATACAGATTTCATTGATAATGCCGCCGGCGTCAATTGCTCTGACCATGAAGTAAATATCAAAATTTTATTGGATAAAGAAATCGAAAAAGGCAATTTGAACGAGAAAAAGCGTAATCAACTCCTGGTAAAAATGACGGATGAAGTAGCCGATCTGGTTTTAAAAGATAACTACAGCCAGGCTTTGATTATGAGTATTTCTTCTCTAAGCGCTCAACGCTACAGTACTCTTTACCAGTCCTATATCAGAGAACTGGAAAATTCAGGCTTATTAAACAGAACGAATGAATACTTGCCGGATGATAAGAAAATACTGGAACGAAAAACAGCCAACCAGTGTCTGACAAGACCCGAGCTCGCCGTACTCCTTGCTTACTCAAAGATCCATTTGACCCAGGAACTGCTTAAATCAGATATATCAGACGATCCTTATTTCATCACATGCCTGGAATCAGCCTTCCCTGCCCGGCTTGCCAAGCTTTATCCGCAATCCATGTGCGATCATCGCTTACGTCGAGAAATTATAGCGACTCAGCTCAGTAACCAGATTGTCAATGTGGCCGGAATGACATTTGTCTATCGCATGAGCGTCGAAACTGGTGCTTCCATTCCGGATGTGGCTCGAGCTTACTCCATTTCTGCCAATATATATGACACAGATAATCTGCAATATCTGATCGATTCTCTGAACTTTAAAATTCCCTTGCAGACCCAGTATGATTTAATGCATCACATCAGGCAGTTATTAAATCTATCTACAAGATGGTTTTTGAGAAATAACCGCCTCAAAGGCGATATCAATCAGATTGTCACCCACTATGGAAATTGCGTTAAAAAACTTGAGACTTTAATTCCTAACCTGATAGTAGGCGTCACCAAGGACTACATGCAAAAAATCGTCAGCCAGTTTGTTGAGGCAGGGCTCGCCGCCGACATCGCCCAGAAAATTGCTATTGCCAGACCGCTTTATACTGCATTAAATGTCATCGAGGTGGCCACCCAGAATAAAATGAATCTCACCAGAACCGCCGAAGTGTACTTCCAGGTAGGCGGCCGCTTCAATTTGGTCTGGTTCAGGGATCAAATTGCCAATGATGGACGTGAGGGACACTGGAATAATATGGCCAGATTGTCTTTACGTGATGAGTTAGACTCGCTGCAACGCAATTTATCAATTGCTATCCTGAAAAGTGATGCCAGAGAGAATAATGCTGACAAATTGATTAGTAACTGGATGGAAGCCAATACACATATTCACAAACGCTGGGAAACATTGCTTGAAATGCTATATGGCAGCAGCAGCCTGGACTACACGATGTTTTTTATTGCTTTAAGAGAATTATCTGACTTGTTACAAGCTGAAGCACACCATTAAGGTGTGGCGTCCCCAGGGGGATTCGAACCCCCGTTACCGCCGTGAAAGGGCGATGTCCTAGGCCTCTAGACGATGGGGACCTGGAACTTTAAAACAAATTGTACATCTAAGAAGCCATCTTCTATGAAGAGGATGGCGTCCCCAGGGGGATTCGAACCCCCGTTACCGCCGTGAAAGGGCGATGTCCTGGGCCTCTAGACGATGGGGACCCTGTTCTTTTACCCATCTCTCGGGGGAGAGATGGTGGAGCTAGGCGGGATCGAACCGCCGACCTCTTGCATGCCATGCAAGCGCTCTCCCAGCTGAGCTATAGCCCCGAAAGAGATTGGCAGTTTAATAATCTCGCCCATAACTGTCAAGCAATTTTTTAAAATTAAATGCAAATCAGTCACTTTCAAATGGCATTGCAGCAATTAACCGCTACTGAACAACCTATTGCATAGCCGTAGCAGCATTCATCCAAATTAAATAGATGCGAAGAACGTCCAATGTGAATTTTTATAGCAGAACAATAAGAGGCAATAGTAGAAAAGGGGGAATATGTAGAGCATTCTCAAGGTGTTTTATGAAAAACACCTTGAGCCTGGAAAATTATTCAGAAACTGATTCAGCGCGTTTCTTTGCTGCTTTTTTGTGTTGCTTCCAGTCACGATCTTTCGCGAAGACAAAGCTGGCAGCTTCTTCAATAAAAAAACCAACATCATCAATATCAGCCCATGCACAATATTCCATGATTTTTTCATAGGTCTCACTGTTGATGTCTGCTTTAATTTTTTCTTTTTTCTGGAAACGTGTTCCATTGATAATAGGCATTTCAATCCCCAAGTGTTAATAAGACTGAAGAAGCTTAACAAATAAACTTAAAATTGCAAACCCTATCGGTGAATTTTTAGCCTGTTTTCTTGGGGAAAACTATAATTTTGACTAAGACGCCAAATTAAAAACAGCTCTAAGTATCAGATAGTTAGAGCTGGAGAGGATGAAAAGAGGTGATTTTAGACGACGCTAAAGGGCTGCTTTAATTCGGGAAAGAAACTTCGCCACATTTTATCGCAAAACCGCGATATATTCTGGTGTTTTTTTGCCATATTTTTCAAAGGGTCATCATAGGGCGCCCAAACGATATTTGCTAAAAAAGCAAAGGCACTTGCATCAATAGTAGATACTTCATCCCCCATAAAATAGGGTTTATCCCCAAGAAACTGAGCTATGGCATCGATAGTTGTCCGAGCCATCTGCATGGCTTCTTCCCTGCTATGTCTTCCTGTGCCCTGCATATAAAGTGTTTTTATCGTTTTTTTGCGGATTAGATTAGGTAAAAAAAGATTGAGTATTCCAGGCAATCCGGCGAAAAAACTGGGTTTGACATGTTTCCAGCCATTATCATCCTGCCAGCGAAAATAGACTATTAGCCAATAAAGCCTTTCCGAAAACACATTATCAAGAAGCACGGCCAGGGCTTTATCCCCATCATCCAGATGTTTATCCAGAAGATCGCCATATTTCTGCTTTAAGCCCGTTATAATAAACTCACTGTCAGCAATAATCGCATTTTCACACTTAATGAAGGGTAACTTCGCTTTCGGCGCTTTGCGCGGATCCCTGACAAAGCGGCTTTCATACGGCAGCTCCGTCATTCGCAGATAGGTTTCAACTTTAAGGCAGAAAGGACTAACGTTAGGCAAGCCCCACATTTCAGGAAATTGATAAAGGGTAATCATATTGATGTCTTTTTTAATTTAAATGATTGAATGGTACTGAAAAATCAATGAAATGAAAACCTTGTTTAAACAACAACGAAAGGCTACACTCGCAAAAAAACAATTGACTAATCCCTATGAGCCTCTGCCCCTGCGGATCCAGACTTGACTATTCAGGCTGCTGCGGTCTTTACATCGAGGAAGCGAACAGGCCTGAAACGCCTGAAGCCCTGATGCGTTCGCGATATACTGCTTATACCAAAGCCAACATCGCCTATATCCTCAAAACTATGAGAGGCAAACCCCTGATCGACTTTAATGAATCAGAGGCCAGGCAATGGGCGGAACAGGTCGGCTGGCTTGATTTAAAGATTCTGGAATCTCAGTATTCTCCCGAGCAGCCCTCTAAAGGTTTCGTGGAGTTTATTGCAAGATACCATATTTCCGGCCAGATCAAATCCATCCACGAGCGCAGCGAATTCCTGCTGGACGATGGCCAATGGTATTATATTGACAGCCATCCCCCACTAGGCAAACCTGCCAAAACGCCGCGAATTGCACAAAATGCCCCCTGCTTTTGCGGCAGCTCCAAAAAATACAAAAACTGCCATGGAAAAAAATAATTTTTTCTCTTGCTTCTCCAAAATCTTTTTGCTTTAATCCGCAGACACTGCAAATGAGTAATGGAAACCCTCTCAGCGCAGAAAGTCGTTAACCGATAATGGAATGGATAAGGAAAATGTCCGAGGATCTCGCGGTCTATCTTTCAAAGCAATTACTTTGGCAAGCACTCTGCATATGTTCCCCCGTAGCAGTAGTTGCTGTGATCTGCGGTCTGGTTATTTCTATCCTACAGGCTGTTACCCAGATCCAGGACTCAACCCTAAGCACCGTATCCAAAATTCTGGCGGTAGCCCTTATGCTAATGTTCTGCGGCCACTGGATGCTTGGCTCGATAGCCAGCTTTGCTGAGCAGGTAATTACCAGTATCCCGGAGCGGTTGAAATGATCGGATTATCAATTCATTCACTCTCACTATTTTTTCTCATTTCTATCCGTCTGGGGGCTATCATCCTCTTTTCGCCCCTTGAAGTGATTAGACGCCTGCCCGTCCAAATCCGATTACTACTGCTTTTCTTAAGCAGCTTTTTGATTATTTTGAACATTGATGCCCCCTTTCAAGCAGAGTCACTAGCAGCTGCTTTCGCTGCCGAATTAATTAATAGCCAATTATTTTATTTATCGCTTTCTGCCTGCATTGGCTGTTTTCAAATTGCCGGTCATTTAATTGATATCCAGAATGGCTTAAACGGGGTATCCGTTTTTAAACCCGATGCAGGATTCGACTCCCTATCCGCCCATCTGCTTGGCATGATGGCTGCCCTGTTTTTCTTTGCCTCCCAGGGACATCACAAATTTATCAGGCTGATACTGGTTTCTTTTGCAGAATCCCCGCCTGGCAAGCTAATTGGGCAATTTGACTTGCTGCATTTTATCAAACAGTTTGCAATGATCTGGTCACTCGGCCTGTTAATAGCCTCGCCTGTCGTGTTTTGCTTGTGGCTGGTTGAAGTTTGCAGCGGTGTTTTGAGTAGAAATATGCCGCAAGTCAGTCCTTTTTTTCTGATTTTGCCCGTAAAAATCCTGCTGGGTTTCTTAGTTTTCTATTTGCTGCTTGACAATATTAACCCTTTACTTCAAAAAACGTTTGAACTGGGTTTTCAATGCTGGCGGGGGTACTTGCATGACTGAGAAAACAGAAAATGCAACAGCCTACAAGTTAAAAAAAGCAAAAGAAAAAGGCCAGGTTAGTAAAAGTGCCGACTTAATCAACACCAGCCAACTCTTAATTTGCCTGTTACTTTTATGCATAACCGGAGCCAGCACCTGGCAGCAGATTATACAGCTATGCAGCCAGCAGTTTCTGTTAGCAGGCCATCTGGTTTTTTCTGTCTCGAAAATAAGCTCTCTTATGCGCCTCTTGATCACCGGCTTGTTAACTCTCTGGATGCCCTTCGCATTGATCCTGATTGCCACAGCAATGATCACCAGCATCCTGCAGACAGGATTTGTCTGGTCTGCAGCACCGCTTACGCCCAAATTCGAACGGCTTAATCCTGTATCCGGCTTTAAGAAATTATTTTCCAGCAAGCTATTATTTGATTTACTGAAAAATTTATTAAAAATCACCCTGGTCAGCGTCCTTGGTTTCTATAGTTTGCAATATATGCAGGCTTCGCTTGTCGAATTGTCAGGGCTTATGCCCAGGCAGCTGCCTTTGGCCATGTTCCATTTGCTGCTCAAACTGCTAGGGCCTATCCTGACTGGCCTTTTTATTATTAGCCTTGTCGATAAATTATATACCCGTAAAAAGTTTGCCAAGGAACAACGGATGAGCAAGCAGGAAGTCAAGGAAGAATACCGTCAACGTGAAGGCGACCCGAAAATCAAAAGCAGGATCAGGCAATTGCAATTTGAACTAAGAAAACGAAGCGCGTCTTTTGAACAGGTCAAGAACGCTGATGTGGTGATCACCAATCCAACCCATTATGCAATTGCTTTAAAATATGACCGAATGACAATGCCAGCACCGAAACTGGTTTGCAAAGGCCAGGATGAGCAAGCGCGAATGATTAGAAAATTGGCGCTTCGCCATCAGGTTCCGCTGATTGAAAATAAAGCATTTGCCCGTCATTTGTATGCTTCAGTAGACTTGAATCAATGGATTCGCCGCGAGCACTTCCCTATTGCAGCGGCAATCTATCGACAACTAGGGCAAGTGAATAATTAAAAATAATTATCGACCTCGACATTAATGGAATAAAGGTATGGAAAACAAAAATAATAAGGTTTCTGCCGTGGGCAGCGAGCTAGGTACAATCCTTTTTGTCACGGGGATTTTACTTATCTTATTTATCCCTATCCCGGCCAGCCTGCTTGATTTTCTTCTGATTATTAACTTTAGCTGGGCTTTGGTGGTTCTCCTGCTCTGCTTTTATACAGATAAGCCCCTAAGCTTCTCCACTTTCCCCGCCCTGCTCCTGGTTTCAACACTGTTTCGACTGGCTTTGAATATCTCGGCAACCAGGCTTATTCTCTCTGAAGGTGACGCAGGGCGGGTTATTGGCGCGGTGGGTCAATATGTCATTCACGGTAATTATGTAATGGGCCTGGTGGTCTTCTTAATCCTGATTATTGTCCAGTTCATTGTTGTAACCAATGGCGCCCAACGGGTAGCAGAAGTAGCTGCACGCTTTACCCTGGACAGTATGCCTGGCAAGCAGATGAGCATCGATGCTGACTTGAATATGGGATTAATTTCCCAGGAAACTGCCCGGTTCAGACGCGCGCAGATTGAAAAAGAAGCCAATTTTTACGGTGCAATGGATGGTGCCAGCAAATTTGTTAAAGGCGATGCAATTGCAGGAATCCTTATTGTATTAGTTGACATTATCGGCGGCCTGGCTATTGGGTTAGTCCAAAAGGGTTTGAGCTTCACAGAGGCAGTTCACAACTATTCATTACTGACTGTTGGCGATGGGTTGGTTACCCAAATTCCAGCACTCATCATTTCAACTGCAACGGGTATTATTGTAACACGCGCGGCGACCGATACCCATTTAGGCAGCGAAATTGTCCGCCAAATCAGTACCTATCCAAAAAGTCTAATAATCGTCAGCTGCAGTCTTGCTTTATTGTTATTTATGAAAGGGATACCGGGAATGCCGGTTTTAATGGTATTGGCATTTTTTGTAACAGCCGCCTGGTTCGCCCTGAAGCGTCAGCAGCATGACCCTTCGGAAGCACTGGCTGAAGAAAGCCTTTACCAGAAAATACAGGTTCATCCCATTGAAATCCAACTCAGCGCCAGGCTCTTTGAGGAACTATTACCGCAACAGGGCAATCTTCTATCGCTCATCCAACAGTTACGCGAGCGCATCGCTTTTGATCTTGGCCTGGTCATCCCAGAAGTAAAGCTGAAGACAGAGGCAAAATTAAACTATCCTTTTTATCGCATCAATATACAAGGGATTCACTATGATACGCATCCGCTATATTTGAACAAGTGCCTGGCAATAACAACTCAGCCGCAGAAAAACAGAGAAAACCCATTAAAAGGAATTGAGGTAATTGATCCCAGCTATGGATTACCCGCCCAATGGATTGAGATCAAGGAAAAGGAGCAGGCCGAAAATCAGGGAGCCACAGTATGTGAGCCTTTGACCGTACTTGCCACCCATTTGCATGAAATCATTCAATCTGCCTTGGCTGAGTTATTAACCCGCAACGAAGTCGATGCATTACTGGAGCAGGCTGAGGTCAGTAAATTACGTGAGGAGTTAATTCCAGCCCTGCTCCAAATGGGTCAGGTACAAAAGATTCTGCAAAATCTTTTGTCCGAAAAAGTATCTATACGCCATTTACCCCTTATTCTTGAGGTATTGCTGGAACATGGCAAAGCCACTCAGGACGTCAACCATCTTACTGAGTTGGTACGCATTCGCCTTTCCTCTCAGATCTGCCAGAAACTTGTGAATCATCAGGCGCCTTTGCCTGTTTTAACCCTGGCTCCAGCTATGGAGCAGTCACTTGCTAAAAATCTGACAAACAACCATCTCCATCTTGATCCCTCGCAGACTGAAAAATTAATCAAATCGCTATCTCTGGAGGTTGAAAAAATGCTGACAGAACGTAAAAAACCGGTATTGCTCTGCTCACCCATGCTTCGCAGGCAATTAAAACTATTCACCCAACGAATTATTCCGCACTTAACAATTCTCTCTTTAAGTGAAATCCCCATTCACATTCAGGTTGAATCGTTTGGCGTTATTCAATAGGAGTTTTTATGTTATCCGCTATTAAAACAACTCAAATTGCATTATTACAGGATCAATACCGCCTGCAAATGCTCAGCCAGAATGTAAGCAACCTGCAGACAACGGGCTATAAACGGCAAATCATTGGCAGCCAGGGTTTACCAGCTTTGGATTTTCCTGATTTTGATACGGTTGTTCAGCAGATGGCCTCGGTTAGCGACTTCCAACAAGGCACAGTAGCGCCATCAAGGCAGCGTTCTGAGCTGGCAATAGGCGGAAAAGGCTTTTTTCAAATCCAAACCACTGAAGGGATTTACTATACACGCCGCGGCGATTTTCACATCAGTCAGGATGGTGAGCTGGTGACTGAAAACGGCGGAAAATTATTAGGAAGGAACGGACCAATACGTATTGATGACAAGGATTTCTCCATCAATACCAGAGGAGAGGTATTTGCTGACAAACAGCCCATTGATCAAATAGGCCTTGTTGATTTCACGCAGCCTGAATCGCTTCAGTATCAGGGTGAAGGTCTTTATTACAGCAAGGAGTCGCCGCAACCGGCTCCCGAAGAAACGACCATCTTACAGTTTTCGCTGGAACAATCCAATGTGAAATCCGTTGATGAAATGACCGAGATGTTAAAAATTTCGCGTCATTTCGAAGCGGTGCAACGCATTATGAAAACAAGCAATAACCTGCTTTCAACTGCAATTAGCCAATTAGGAGAAGGAAATGTCTGACGCGCTTTCAATTGCCGCCAGTGGTTTAAAATCGGAAGAATATTTTATCGACAAGATTGCCAATGATATTGCCAATCTCAACACTCCAAATTACAAAGCCAGCAAATTAAGTTTCTCCGATGTATTGTACCAGAATATCGACAGCAAGCATGTTCAGCAATCCAGTATCAAAATAGGCTTGGGAACCGCTATTATTAAATCCACAAAGGATTTTAGCCAGGGTCCGTTAAAAGCCGGGACAAGCTGGAATGATCTGGCCATCGATGGAAATGGATTTTTTCAGGTACTGCAGGCTGACGGCAGTCTGGCTTATACCCGCAGCTCGAGCTTTTCCATCGACAGCGAAGGCTATCTTTGTACAGCAGACGGTTTACGCCTTTCAGATAATATTCAAATTCCTGAAGATTACACTGACATCATCATCCAGAAAAATGGCGACGTGGAAATGATGTCAGGCACAGACTCCGAACCCCAGTCACTGGGCACCATCAGCCTGGCACGATTTGCTGATCCTGGACGATTAAACCCGGTTGGCTCCGGACTTTTCCAGGCTACCGCCGATAGTGGTGACTGCATTGTTGACAATCCCGGAAGCAATGGAATGGGACAGCTCTTACAGAAACAAATTGAAGCGTCCAATGTGGACATGGTCGCTTCACTCATGCAGTTAACCATGGCGCAACGCGTCTATCAGCTGAATGCGAAAACAGTACAGATTGCTGATGAACTGGAAAAAATGATCAATGAGCTTCGCGATTAGAGAAACCATGATGAATAAGCAATTTGCATTACTGACCAGCCTCGTTCTCGTTTTGTCCAAACCGATTGAAGCTGCCAACCTGTATAATGATCTTAATTATCGTTCCCTGATATCTGACCGCAGCGCCTCGGCACCCGGCGATTTACTCACCGTTATTGTATTGGAAACCTCTAATGCGCAAACCAGCGCTGATTTAGCCTCGGGCAAGGAAATCAAAACCGCTCTCGAAGCCAGTTACAATCAGAAACGCTATGATTTGCGTTTTGGCTTAAGCGGCAAAGGCCATAGCAAAGCGCAAACCGGTCGAAACGGTAAAATTAAAGCCTCTCTTACGGTAAGAATCAAAACAGTTTGTCCCAATGGAAGTTTCGAATTGGAAGGTTACCAATTAATTCAAATTAATGGGGAGCAACAAAGGATTCTGCTAAGCGGTATCGTCAGGCCGGAAGATATAAGCCCGCAGAATACCGTTTTATCCACCCGAATTGCCGATGCCCATATCAGTTATACCGGCGACGGTTCGGTTTCTAATTCTCAACGTTATAACAGCATTTACAAAATTATGTCCTTTATGG
Organism: Legionella birminghamensis; assembly: GCF_900452515.1. Classification (NCBI taxonomy): domain Bacteria; kingdom Pseudomonadati; phylum Pseudomonadota; class Gammaproteobacteria; order Legionellales; family Legionellaceae; genus Legionella; species Legionella birminghamensis. The sequence continues at coordinate 877,134 of NZ_UGNW01000001.1, read as the reverse complement.
GGTTGGTATGATGCCTGAGCTAAGAAAACTGTTTTTCATTGCTTGCCTGCAACTCCTGGTTTTAAACAGCTTTGCCAGTGTACGCCTCAAATCCCTCGCCCATTTATCCGGGCTTCAGGAAAATCCGATTACGGGCTACGGTCTGGTCATTGGCCTGGCAGGCTCTGGCGATTCGCATCGAAATAAAGATACAACCCAGGCCATTTCCAATCTACTGCAGAGTTTTGGCATTAATATCAGCGCCAGGGACATCACCAGCCGCAATAGTGCGGCGGTTATAATCACCGCCAACCTACCTGCCAATGTCCATCAGGGAGACAAGCTGGATATCAATGTCTCCTCATTGGGTGATGCCAAAAGTTTGTTAGGAGGGACTTTATTAATCACTCCCCTAAAGGGACCGGATAATCATGTTTATGCGCTGGCCCAGGGTCCCATCTCCCTCGGCGGATTCAAATATGATTTATTCGGTAATGTGGTACAAAAAAACCACCCCACCTCGGGCATTATCTCCGGCGGGGCTATCGTTGAAAAAACGCTCTACAATGAGCTTGTTGATAAAGGTGGTGAATTGCATTTGATTCTGAATCACCCTGATTTTACAACAGCCGATAACGTTGAAACGGCTGTTAACAAGCGTTTTGGTGAAAATACAGCAATTGCCCGCAGTGCCCAGGACATTGAGATTCGACCTCCCGCTGCTGCAAAACACCATTATGTCCGTTTCATTAGCCAATTGGAAAATATCATTATTATCCCTGACAACCTGCCGACCGTCGTTGTGAACGAAAGGACAGGCGTGGTCGTAGCAGGTGCGGATGTCAAACTGGATGCAGTGAGTATTTCACAGGGTAATCTCCAGATTGCAATTGCCAGTGATTATAAGGTGTCGCAACCGGCAATGCTTTTTAATAGCAACTCGTCCATTCGAACAGCAATTACTCCCTCAACGAATATCGAAGTCAAGGAAAACGCCGGACAATCCATTTATCTCGAACAGGGAGCCACCATTGCCGATTTAATTACGGCGCTTAATAAGGTCAAGATTAGCACGCGCGACATGATTGCCATTTTAGAGAGCCTGAAGCGGGCTGGCGCTTTGCATGCAGAATTAATTGTTCAATAGGAGTACAAAAAATGTTTCAGGATAGTACCATCACACTGATAAAACTCGGACTGGATGCCGCGGTGATGCGGCAAACGTCCATTGCGGCCAATATAGCCAATATCAATACGCCCGGCTACCAGGCCACGGAAGTCCTTTTTGAGCAGCAATTGGCCGATCTTGATTTCAATCTCAATAGACTATCTGATTTGAAACCGCAAATTCATGAAAGCGATTCGCGGCCTGCACTGGATGAGCAAATTGCACTTGGCATTAACAATGCCACTCAGTTTCGCGCACTGATTAAAGGACTGAACCATAAACTGGCCATTATGAAGATGGCTTTGCACGGGAGTAATCAGGCATGAATTACAATCTGGTTTACTCCATTGCTGCCCAGGGCATGCAAATTGAAAAATTACGTATTGATACAGTAGCTTATAACATTGCTAACCAGCATAGCTTATTAAAAAGCGATGGCAGTGGTTTCCAGCCAATGCAAGTCATCGCCCCCAGCCGAAGTTTCAACGACTATCTGACAGAAAGCGGCGAATGGAGCACTGCAGCACTGGCTCCTAAAATGCTGCCGCCCAACAAAGTTTACCAGCCGGAACACCCAGAGGCTGATGAACAGGGCTATATCCATTATCCAGGAATTAATACTGTCGATGAAATGACTACATTATTAAACGCTTCGCGAGCCTATGAAGCGAATATCAAAGTATTTAATACCGCGCACAGCCTGTTTATGCAAACGTTTACTATTGGAGACGAACGATGACCATAGAACCCGTCAATCATTTCAAAATTGAATTGATGAAAGAACAGCCCATCAGCCAGGCGGGGGAGTTCGGTCATTGGCTTGCTGCCCCACTTCAGCAAATGAATAGCAAATTAATTGAAGCGGATGATTCTTTGCAGCAACTGGTCAGCGGGCAGAGCGTTAACCTCCATCAAGTGATGATCAATATGGAGGAAGCCAAACTGTCTTTTCAATTTCTGGAACAGGTACGCAACCGTTTAATGACTGCCTATCAGGAAATAATCAGGGAGCAAATTTAAAATGAATTACTGGAACACCGCCTGTCTGTGGTTTAAGCAGCAGGAAAAACAAAAGCAAATGATGGTACTGCTTGCGATTGGAGGCAGTATTCTGAGCAGTTTGTTCTTCACCATCCTCCTGGTGAAACCAGACTACACCATTTTGTTTAACAATCTGGATACTCAGGATGCCAATGAAATTATTCGCCAATTGGAGCAGGACAATATTCATTATCAACTGCATAATTCCGGCCGCGATATTTTGATTGATAAGAGCCTCGTGGATAAAACCCGCATTCAGCTGATGAGTAATAATCTGAATTTAAACGGTCATGTCGGTTTTGAACTATTCGACAAAGCCGATTTCGGGATGACCGATTTTTCTCAGAAAATCAATTATCAGCGTGCGTTGCAGGGAGAGCTTGAGCGTACAATTAATAGTCTCGAAGAGGTCAAGCAAGCCCGAGTCCATCTGGTTATTCCCGAGCACCATTTTTTGCAGAAAGAAGCGGGTTCTACGAAAGCCTCAGTAACCCTGCATTTAAAAAGAGCCCTCAAAAAAAAGCAGGTAAAAAGCATTCAGAAACTGCTTACCGCCAGTGTGGCCAATTTGACTTTGGAAAACGTGGTTATTCTCGATCAAAATGGCAATAATTTAACTAAGACTCAGGAATTTAGCGGGGATGGACATTTTGCTGCGAAACAACGAATAGAAAATTACTTCAATAACAAAATCACTGAGCTATTGGCGCATGTATTTCCGCATGAAAACGTGTACGTCAAAATGGATGTGACTTTAAATTACGATGAGTTGCGTCGTGAGTTAATCAAGCCCCAATCCCAGGGTCTAGTGACCCATGAAAAGGAGATTCAGCATAGTACACCCACTGAACAAGCGAAGAAACCTGCTCAGATACAGGATCTGACTCGAGAGAGAAGTTACCAGATTGGACGTGAAAAAGAGCAGTTTTTACGGGCTAATGGCACAATTGAACGGCTTACAGTCTCTGTCATTGTACCCCGGCAGACCAACCCGGAGACTCTTTTACAGATTGAACGGTTGGTCAAAACGGTAATCGGTTTTGAACAGAAACGCGGCGACTCTATTTCTGTAGAAGCGCTTCTTCCTCCGGTAATTAAAGAAGAATTCCCCAGCGTTATGGAAAACCCGGAAACGAATCCCATTTCGAACCATTATTTAGCTGCATTGCTTGTTGTTATCACAGGTATCGCTTATGGCATTCAAAGACGAAACCGTCAGAAAAAACGTCAATATCTTTTAGAGTCTCTCAATGAATGGATAAGCAATCATGAATAATTTGCAGGATATTTTATTAGCGATTGGTAAATTACCCATCAGAGATCAGCAATGGGTCCTTAGCAAGCTGCCAGAAACAAGCAAGCGCAAGCTGGATAAAGCCCAATCGCATCCCAGGGAAAGCCATCCGCCCGAGCTAATTACTGATACCAGCTTGCCTGTTTATTGCAATGATTTGGCCGGCAAAGATCGTTTGTATATCGCCATTGTCCTTGAGCAAGGCCAGTTTATTTGGAAAGAGCGGTTTTTATCCGAGTTTAGTCTTTTTGAAGAGCTTAATTTACTCGAAGAGTCACTTAAAAATATCAGTGATTCGAGTAAAAAAATTCTTTATGAAGAATGGGTTTCCACTACCGATGCGTACCGCTAAGCGCCTATGTACCGGATAAGCGCCTATATACCGGATAAGCGCCTACGTACCGGATAAGCGCCTACGTACCGGATAAGCGCCTACGTACCGCGCTTTATGCGCGGTATCCAAACAGGGCTTTGATGGGGCAAAAGTATTATCAATGGCTCAGCATGGTTACCGCGCATAAAGCGCGGTATGTAGGCGCGGGACTTGGCAGCATGTAGGCACTGCACTTCGCAGCATGTAGGCACTGCACTTCGCAGTATGTAGGCACTGCACTTCGCAGCATGTAGGCGCGGGACTTCGCAGCATGTAGGCATGGCGGTAAGTATAGGCTATTTGAAAATGTTTGGGTTTTGCGAAAACTCTACCGTGACTTTGCCGCAGAGAGAAAACCTAGAATAAGACCTCAAGAGGGAACATACTATGGCGGAATTATTAAAAAAAATTATCATGAGTCATGAGTCCGTATTATTAAACGTAAAGACTCAGAGTCATTTAGAAAATGCATCGGATTTAACACAAGAAACGCGAATAAATGAAGAAACCCTGGAGAATGTTAAAAATCAGGCATTTGCTGAGGGATATCAAGAAGCTGAAAAAAAACTGGCGGAAACGTATCAATGCAAACTACAGGCATTAGCGAACCAGAAAGCTCTACTGGATCAACTTTTAAAAAATTTACCCAATGCCTTGCAAGACTATCACGCCTCAGTCCGTGATCAGATTGCCGAGATTGTGTTACTAATTGTCAGACAATATTTCACTAACCAGGCTTCCAGTAAAGAGGCAATAATTTTTCAGGTTGAACAAGCAATCAATCACTTAAATCATAAAGAAAACATCGAACTATTTCTTCATCCCCAGGATCTTAATCTCGTGCAGCAAAGCAAGCTAAATATTGATTTTAGCGAATGCCGCCATTTAAAGCTGATTCCGGATGAAACACTGGCATTAGGCGGATGCCGGTTACGCAATGATCACGGATTAATTGATGCCAGCATAGAATTGCAAATTGACAAGCTTAAGCAAATGCTTTTGCAACTGAAGAAGAGTATGCCCCAATGAAAAACTGGTCGGATTTTTTACAGCCTATTGAGCGTTTTGGTGAAATTGAGCAATCTCTCGGCTTGCAACTGGTCGCTAAAGGACCTCCGCAAGTCTTTGTCGGTGAAATCTGCGATATTCTCGATAGCAATCAGCAGCTTGTCACTCAGGCAGAAGTCATTGGCTTTAATCAGGGTAAAGTATACTTACTTCCTTTCTCAAATACAGGCATTGCCATGGGATTTAAAGTACGGGCACTCGGTCGTGCCTGCACTATCCCAATTGGAGATCATCTTCTTGGACAAGTGGTCGATGCATTTGCCAATCCGCTCAAAGTTGACTCCCAGGCTTTATTTTTCGATCACTATGAAGTATCCGGCCAGGCGATCAATCCTGTCACTCGTGAGCCAGTCACTGAAGGTTTAATGACTGGAATCCATGCCCTTGATTGCCTCATCCCTTTGGGCAGGGGACAACGAATGGGAATTTTTGCCGGCAGCGGAGTGGGAAAATCGGTGTTGATGGGAATGATGACTCGCCAGATTCAGAGCGATATTAATGTGATAGCCCTTATCGGTGAGCGCGGCCGCGAAGTGAATGATTTTATTGCCGAGCATTTTGATGAAAGCAATCGCCAGAAATCGGTTATGGTGGTGGCTTGCAGTGATGAATCCGCCCTTAGACGCCGGCAGGCAATATTCACGGCAACCAGCATCGCAGAGTATTTTTGCCGGCAACGCAAACAAGTTGCACTGTTTGTCGATTCCATAACACGTCTGGCTATGGCGCAGCGTGAAATTGGCTTGAGTCTCGGTGAACCGCCTACTAGCCGAGGCTACACCCCCAGCGTATTTGCCATGCTGCCTGGATTGGTTGAACGCGCAGGTAATTTCAGTGACCGGGGCAGCATCACCGCTCTTTACACGGTATTGGTTGAAGGCGATGATTTTAATGAACCCATTGCCGATACCATGCGCTCACTGCTTGACGGACATATTATTCTAACCCGCGAGCTGGCCCAACGCGGCCATTTTCCTGCGATAGATGTTCTGCAAAGTGTTTCCCGTTTGAAGGATCGTCTGGTTTCGACCCCACAAAATGAACTGATAAGAAAACTAATCCGGCTTTTTGCTTTACATCAGCAGCATAAAGATCTTTTGGAGTTGGGGGGATATCAAAGTGGTTCCAATCAGGAGCTGGACTATGCCATTGCCCGTATAGAGCCTCTGAGAAAACTATTTGCACAGCAGAAAGAGGAAGCCCCCCTCGCCCTTCCTGTACTACTCGCCCGCATTCAGGAAATTTTATCATGAACCTAGCCCTTTCAAGCTTAATGAATAAATTGAAAAAACAAATTGAAGCGCTTAATAATGAGCAGTTGACGGTAAGGGAAAAAATAAAAACCCTGGAAATGGAAGCTGTTGGAATTAAAGCCGAACTTGCCAAAGCACTTGAAATTCCTGCCCATATTATTCCGGAGCAGGAGATATCCAGGCTTAATTTTGTAATTGCCCGGCAACAGCAATACGATGATCTGCAAATGCGGGCAATGGATTATGAAAAACTCCTCGCAATATTCCAGGAACGTCATTTGCGTTTGAAAACAGAGCTCAAAACCTTGGAAAAATACCGGGAGAGGAATGCATTAAAAGAAAAAAAAGCGGCGGAATCGATTGCCGAGAAAGAAATGGATACCTGGGCCTTGCTTAAATCGAGCAAAAAGTATTCATAATCGATGCGAATTTGCATAATTACCTGCAAGGGAACTCCAAGAAATATCTAATCCCCGAGGCTTCGCCCCATAGGTAACTACACAAATGTTTTCCGGCTTCGAATCCCCCGCTGCGCAGCCCTCCTTCGAATCCCCGCGGCGCAGCCCCCCTTCGAATCCCCGCGGCTGCGACCGCGGGGCCCAATGAATGTTATTCAGAGCCTCAGTTGACCAAGCAGTTCATTCAATCTTTACTATGGCAGGATTGTAGTTAGGAGCGGCAGTAAAATAGTAAAAGATAATGATGGACAGCCACATAAAAAACGGATAATAATAGGCGCAACAAGGAAGAAGTTATGAAAATAATAAACCAACCTGCAAATTTTAACGCTTTATCCAAGCCCTCTTTGGCTCCTGAATCCTTTTCAGCCTGGCTTAACCAGCCCAATTCAACACAGGGCGACTCTTACTACATCGAGCATCTGGAAGAATTTCAAAAAAATGCACTCCGCTTCGATAATAAGTCCGAAAAAGATACTCATCCGCAATCTGGCAATAATAGTGATGCCAAGCAAAGCTTTTCACGCGAATTATTGACTCCAGAATCATCTGGGCTTTCAAAATCATTGCCCTGGCAGAAAGAAAATGATGCCGTGCCCTTAACAGAAATCGTTGCCCTGGAAAACGATTTTAATCAGCTGATAGGACATTTTTCGGAGGGTCAGGGGATGGGCTTTATTTCAACTTCAATCCGCTTTGAAACCCAGCCGCATAAGCCTGCAGCGCAGCCCGCCCCACCCACTGCCCCGATAACCAGGCGTCCCTTAAACCCATTCCAGCTATTTGTTGAAAACAATGAACTGGAATTGGCGCTGGCCATCCCAGAGCAGCTGGAATCGCAACGAAAAGAAATTATCAGGGAAATTCGCGAATTAGTAAGTTCCAAAGGATTTATATTGAAAAAACTAATCATTAATGGAGTAAAACAATGAGTAGTCCAATCCAACCCGCCGAGGAAAATAATATCAGTCAAACCGATTACCTGAAGTTGTTTATGCAGGAATTAACCTATCAGGATCCTTTAAAACCCATAGACAATCGCGAGTTCATGGCGCAAATGGCGCAGTTTTCCTCCTTGCAGGAAGCGCGGAATACGAATGAAAACCTGGTGAAATTGCTGGGAATGACCAGTAGCACCCAAAGTCTCATGTTATTACAAAAATCAGTCAAACTTCGCAACAGTAATCAGTTAGGCAGAGTGATTGATATAGAATTCCCTGATGGCTCCCCGCCCCTTCTGAATATCAGTATCAATGGAAGCTATATAAAGAAAACCTTACTCGATATCAGTGAAGTCAGCTAGGAAAGAAGAGCATGAGCAATACTTATTATACCAGCATGAGCGGCATGATGGCGGCGAGTTATGGCTTGCAGAATACCTCACATAATATCTCGAATATGCAAAGCCCAGGTTTTAAACGCAGCGACGTTTTTTATTCTTCCCTTGGAAATGATCACGGCCAGCATAGCACTGGTTTAGGAGTATCGGTTAAAGGCCAGCACACGAACTTTAAACCAGGCACTTATGTTGGTACAGGTAATCCGGCGGATCTGGCGATTGAAGGAAATGGCTTTTTCATTGTCCGGCTTCAAAATGGGGAGTTACTATATACCCGCGACGGCGAATTCGGTTTCAATCAGGAAGGGCTTCTGGCTGATAAACACAGCAAGGGTTTGGTCATGGGGTATAATAAACACCAGCAATTGGTTCCCATACAGGAAAAAGGACCGCTTAAATGCCCGGGGAAGGCCACGTCAGTGCTCAGTTTAAAAGGTAATCTGGTGGGAGTTCCTATAAAAGATTCACAAGTTCCTACCCCGGATATGCCTGATACCGGAGAGAAACAACAACTCGAACCGATCAAATTTAATGTGGGCAGCGTCTATGACGATAAAGGCAAAGCCCATCAGATAAGCATTGAACTGGAAGCTGAACATGCGAACTCAACTTATGATGAAGGCAGGGGTTGGCTAGTCAAAAACATTAGCTGCTATGATGCAGATATCCAGTTCGATCCACAGCAAATTGAATTTGACAGCAACCTGGGAGGCAGAGGCAAGGCTGGCAGCAATGAAATCCGTTTTCTTTTGAATGGAACACAAATGGTCTGCCTTCAACTGGGCGATCGCGACAGTAACGCTGAAAACTCCGTACAATTTGATAAGAAATCGGCAACAAATCCAATGACTAATATCGAAACTTACAAACAGGATGGCTACGGTGAAGGCCGGCAAATCGATTTTAGTTTTGATGATAATGGTCAAATCTATTATTCCTATGACAATGGTCAAAAATTGCAAGGCATGCACCTGGCTTTAGCCAATTTTGATGACATGGAAAATACCCTTTCTCAAACGGAAGACAATCTTTTTCGCGTCAAAAACGACCGTTTTCGCCATATTGGTCTCGCCAATAAAGAAGGCCTGGGTCGAATTCAGACGAAATCACTTGAGCAGTCCAATGTCGATGCCACTACAGAATTCGCACATATCGTGGTGTTGCAGAGAATGTTTCAGGCCTGCTCACAGATTATGGATATCGATAAACAACTTCTGGAAGAGTTTTACAGAAAATGAATAAGCGATTTAAACCTTACCGGCTGATTAATGCCAGCCAAATACAAACACTTACCCACTATTTTAAAACAGCTTTTGATAGCTGGAGTGCCCTCTATACGCTTTCATCCGGAACATTCCACTTGCTTAAAGCTGGCATTCCAGCAGAGACCGGGCTTGGTATATATAATTCGAAGGCTCAACTATTCGCCTTTTGTCAAAGGGATATCTGTCAGCGCTTACAAAAACTTGTATTTGGCCATAATTGCTGCTGCTTTCAAAAAGCCAGCGAGCAGCTACTTTTTGAGCTAATGTCTGGGTTGTTTCAGGATAAAAATATCTCCGTTCAGGAAGAGCATCTCGAAACGAAAGAATGGTTTTACACCGGCTCTCCTTGTCTGGAATTACGCTTGGCGTTTGAACAAGCTGAAATTTCAATTTATTGCCATCCTCACTGGGTCACTGAGCAACTGCCTTTGAATTCCAGCGCAGTTTCTTTGTCACCAATCGAAAATAGTTTGCAGTCTGAGCAGTTGGAACTAGAGGTCAGGCTATCCCCCTTCATCATGAATTTTTCAGATTTGCAGGCATTAAAGCCAGGTGATGTTATCCGGACAGATCATTCGCAACAGAAAGCCCTGCAGCTCACCCATCAACAGACAATCCTGTGTTCAGTACATCCGGGACAAAATCAAACCTATAAATCCATTCAGATAGCGAGTACTTAATATGACAACTCTGGTTAAAAAAATTAATTTTCCTGCATTGGATCCACAGCAAAGCACTGATGCAATGCAAACGGACTATCTTAGCCTACTGGCGAATATTACGGTGGAATGCCAGGTTCGTATAGGCAGCCTGAAGCTTACTATCGCAGAGCTGAAGCAACTAACCAAGGGCAAGGTTCTGAATCTCATTCAAAAAACAGACGAGCCAGTTGAGCTTCTGCTGAACAATGAAGTGTTTGCCCGTGGTGAATTAATGAGCTGTGATGACTATTTTGCGGTTCAGATAATTGAGGTTGGCAAATGAGAAGAGCCATGGTTGTATTTTTTTACCCCTTTCTTTTCAGCAGCCAGGCTTTTTCAGCCTCTACTCTGCCATTTAAAACTGCGTCCACCAATGGCATGGAATGGTTAAATTATGGACTTGTTCTGGGCGCCCTGCTCTTTTCGGCATTTTTTTTGTATCTGAAGAAAAATAAAGCGAAACCGGCTACGTCCTGCCGTTTACTGGAAAAGACTTATCTAAATAATAAAACCATTATTTATCTGCTGGAATATCGGCAACAGCATTTCCTGTTGGCAGAGAACCCGCAAGGGCTTTGTTTCCACCCGCTGCCCGAGAATGACAAATGAAATACTTAAGTGGTTTGGCCTTATTGTTTTATTGTCATTTCGTTGCAGCTGCCGACTTAAACACTGGCTTTCTGGATGCCTTACCGCTGAGTCAGGAGAATATTGCGCCGGCACTTAAGGTATTTGGCCTGTTAACGGTTTTAAGCCTTGCGCCCAGTATTTTGATTATGCTGACCTCGTTTACACGCATCGTGGTCGTTTTATCGATGCTTCGAACAGCACTTGGTTTGCAGCAAACTCCCCCTAATACAGTACTGATGAGCCTGGCTCTTTTTTTGACTTTTTATACCATGATGCCGGTTGGAAAAGTTCTTTACGCAGAAGCTTATCAGCCCTTTGCAGAACAGAAGATTGATTTTGAGCGAGCTGTAGAGAAAGCAAAAGAGCCAATTAAACAATTCCTGCTTCATCAAACCCGTGAAAAAGATTTGCAACTATTATTGGAGCTAGCCAAAGAACCATTGCCCGACAGTGTTGAGGAAATTAAATTGCTTCAGCTTATTCCTGCATTTTTATTAAGCGAACTGCAGACGGCATTTCAAATTGGGTTTATGATTTTCATACCCTTTCTGTTAATTGATCTGATTGTATCCGGCTTGTTAATGACAATGGGGATGATGATGCTTCCCCCTGCCAGTTTGTCGATGCCGATAAAAATCCTGGTCTTTGTACTTATTAATGGCTGGGATATTGTGATTCAATCTTTGGTGGAGACTTTCAATTGAAGCAACTAGATATAGCAACACTGCGACAAGAAACCCCTGGCTGTGAGCAGGTGTTACATTTTAATAATGCTGGCGCTTCCCTCTCGCCCCGCATTGTCATTGATACGATAAAAGGCTATCTGGATTTGGAATCCACTATTGGAGGCTATGAAGCTGAAGAACTGAAAGCCCTGGAAATAAAGGCTTTTTATCAAAACATTGCGAGACTGATAAATTGCAAGCCCCATGAAATTGCCTTTGCTGAAAATGCTACCCGAGCCTGGGACATGGCGTTCTATAGCCTGGATTTCCAACCCGGTGATCGCATTCTAACCGCTGTCAATGAGTATGCCAGTAATTACTTGTCTTTTCTGCACATTGCCAGGCAGAGAGGAGCCATTATAGAAGTGATTCCGAACGATGCTTATGGGCAAATGGATCTGAACGTACTAGAGAAAAAATTAAATTCTTCGGTTAAATTGCTTGCAATTACTCATGTGCCGACACAGGGCGGTTTAATTAATCCAGCAGCTGAAGCGGGACAGCTTGCGAAAAAACACCAGGTGGCTTATTTGCTGGATGCCACTCAATCCGTAGGCCAAATGCCGATTGATGTGCAACAAATTCAATGTGACTTTCTCTGCGGCACTGGGCGGAAATTTCTACGCGGCCCCAGAGGTACCGGCTTTTTATATGTTAGCGAAAATATCATAAACCGCTGTAATCCCCCATTTATTGATTTGCATTCTGCTAACTGGAGCTCATTAAACGGCTATGAGTTAATGCCAGACGCAAGACGATTTGAAACCTGGGAACAAAACTATGCCGGAAAACTGGGCTTAAGCGCTGCAGTTCGCTATGCGCTGGATCTGGGAGTCGATGCAATCTGGCAGAGAATCCAGCAATTATCCAGCCTGTTTCGTAATAAGTTGCAAACTATTCCTGGACTGGAACTTCAGGATTTAGGCAAAAATCAATGCGGAATTATCACCTTTACTGTAAAAGGAAAAAGCCCTGTGGAAATTAAACAGGCGCTGCGTAAACAGCGGATCAATGTTGCAGTATCTGTTCTGGAATTTGCCCGTTTGGATTTAGAAGCCCGGGGGCTAGATGCCTTGGTCAGGGCTTCAGTGCATTATTATAATACGGAAGAAGAGATCGAGGTGTTTTGTAAGGTGTTGGGAGGTTAGAATTGTTTAGGTGCCTATTTGAGCGAACCGGATGAACCAGGCTAAACGCCTGGTTCTATTGATTAATTGGGCCTTGGAGATGTTGAAGAAAACACAGTTGCCGCGTTTACAAAATCTTCCATTCTTAAATTAGGACCGACCGGTGTATATTTAAACTGCTCGGCACCCTCAACCGCTTGTACAGTGTTAAGCAAGGAGATCAAAGGATCATTCAAATCGATTTTTAATCGTTTTATTGCCCAGTCGAGTGTATCAGGATGCTTTTCACATTGAGATGTCATAGAAGGAGCAAACAGTATTTGACCTTTTGGAATTGCTTGATCATTTTCAATCAATCCTGCTCTGCAATAAGGCAGAATCTCATCTAATTGCTCCATAATAAACTCAAAATGGGACCAGTTACTATGAGAAACCACTAGAATTTGCACATCCGGGTGACTCTGCAGAAAATCCACGAGCACTTTCATCCGGGTTAATGAGTCCGAATTCATTTGGGACATGGAATTAAAATTTTTACGAAACTCATCAAAACTTAGTGTGGTTGAAAATTTACTATTAAAATCACCTAATAAATCATTTAGATTTATTTTAGCCAGTCTTAATTCAGGAAGATGCGGCAGCAGCCAATTCCAGGCATCCTCGCCAGTGAATTTTAATTGCCTATTGAGAAAACTGTTCTGAAATGACGCTTTAAACTGACTAATATCTGATGAGATGAGCTGTCCTAATGACACAATAATGGTCTTCATTGTTAGTTCTCGAGCGAATAAAATTATTTACCTTACATTATGTACAATAAAAAATCAAACATTCAGTTCAAAGCAGGCGCGATTTTTCTGGCATAGTTTCATAGGCTTTCTGGATATACCCATCCTGGGACAACATAATGGCAATGGGTCTGGTTTTATCAAAATGGGCAAAGATGATCATCATCATGACAGTGATCGGCACAGAAAGGAACATGCCCAGAATCCCCCAGATTGCACCCCATAATGCCAGGGCGAATAAAATAACAAGGGGGCTTAGATTAAGTGACTTACTCAAAAAACGCGGCTCGATGATATTGCCGATGATGAATTGAATGGTTGTTAAGCCCAGAGAGACAATAATAAAGGGCAGCCAGTTATCGAATTGAATCAGCGCCAGTACGCTGGGGAACAAGGTAGCGATGATAGCGCCAATATTGGGAATAAAATTAAGAAAGAAAATCAATAAGCTCCAAAACTCCGCAAAATCAAGCCCCACAATTTTCATAATAACCCAACTGGTCAGAGCAGTAACAATACTAATCAGCGTTTTTAAACCCAGATAGGTTTGCGTGTCCTTGATAATATGCCCCAAAATATTATTTACCAGCTGACGGTTGTTTGTTTCTTTGATCATCGCATTTAACTTTTGCTCAAAATAATGCTGTTCAACGAATAAAAATACAACATACAAAATAATCAGTACGGCGGAACTGGTGACTGAGCTAAAAACGCCATAAATATTAACCATAATCTCCTGAATGCTCAGGCTTTTTACAAAATTATCGAATTTGGCCATGATTTTAATATTAAAATAATCATCTATTTTATTAAAAATGGCCATGAGGTTTTCCTGATAACGGGATGAAGCCTGAATCACATCACTGACGTTGTTACCAATAATATCCACCAGGATTTTTATCAGCAAACCCACCGCAAGAAACGCAAGAATCATGCTCATCCAGTCAGGAACCCTGCCTTCAAAACCTGGAATTTTTTTCACGAAAACATAAATTGTATTTAATAAATGCCATATAAAAATAGCAACGACTAAGGGAATAAGCAGGCTTCTGCCAACAATCAGCAAATAACCAATTATCCATACCATGATTAAACCCGCAGCGAATGAGACCGTGCGATTCATGTATTCTCTTCCTTAATAATATTTGCCCTTTAGAACAAAGGCAGTTAATAGCTCATTCTAGTTGCTCTTGCAGAAAAGCAAAAGCTTTCGGAAGCGGAACAAGCTAGCTATGTATAAACGCTTTGAAATTTCCCAGCCAGCGTGCAGCTATCTCTTCAGCCGTATCAGCCGATTCCTGCATTAAACCTCTGGCCGTTTCGGCGACTTGCGGCAGTAATGCTGCATCACGTTGCAGATTGGCGATTTTAAATTGTCGGTAACCCGTTTGCCTCGTCCCTAAAATTTCGCCGCTGCCGCGAAGCTGCAGATCCTTTTCCGCAATGACAAAGCCGTCATTGGTTGCCTTCATTACCCGCAGACGCTCTGCACCCAATTGGGAAACCGGTGTTTGATAAAGAAGGATACAAAATGATTGATTATTTCCGCGGCCAACACGTCCACGCAACTGGTGTAGCTGGGAAAGCCCCAGGCGCTCGGCATTTTCGATAATCATTACGCTGGCATTAGGAACATCGACACCCACCTCAATGACAGTCGTTGCCACCAATAAATTAATTTCACCTTGTTTAAAAGCATCCATAGTGGCTTCTTTTTCTATGGCTTTCATCCGGCCATGAACAAGTCCGATTCGTGCCGAAGGCAGCTGCGCCTGTAAATTTTCCGCTGTAACGGTGGCTGCCATGCATTGGAGCTTTTCTGACTCCTCAATCAAGGTACAGACCCAATATGCTTGCGCGCCGCTGGCAATGGCAGCCTCAAGTCTCTGAATAATCGGTTCACGCTTGTCCTGATTAATAACCACAGTTTGTACTGGGATACGCCCGGGCGGCAACTCATCAATAATTGAAATATCAAGGTGGGCAAACTGGGTCATCGCCAGTGTGCGGGGAATAGGAGTTGCCGTCATCAGTAACTGATGGGGAATCCGGGAATCGACTTGCCCTTTTTGCTGCAATGACAAACGCTGTTCCACGCCAAAACGGTGCTGCTCATCAATAATTACCAGCCCTAATCTGGCAAACTCCACATTTTCCTGAAATAAAGCATGCGTTCCGATTAAGAGATGACAGTCATGATTCAGCAAACTTTGCAGCGTTTCCCGCCTCTCCTTCGCCTTCATCTTCCCACTAAGCCGCATACAAGGGATTCCCAGCAGCGCAAACCAACGTTGAAAGTTAAAAAAATGCTGTTCGCTGAGCAAATCGGTGGGTGCCATGAAGGCCACCTGGTAACCATTGGCAATGGCCTGCAGGCTGGCCAAAGCAGCCACCGTAGTTTTACCACAACCCACATCCCCTTGGACCAGGCGCAGCATGGGTTTTTCGGCAGTCAGATCGAGAGCGATTTCAGCATCTACCCTTAATTGGGCTGCGGTTAGAGGATAAGGAAGCTGTTGGATAAACTTCGTTTTTAAATCCCGTTCGTCCTTAAAGCCTGGCGCAGACAAATGACTGCGGTGGCGCCTGGCAAATTGCATACTCAGCCGTTGTGCCAATAGTTCTTCGAAGGCGAGGCGTTGCATGGCAGGATGCTTGCCCTCTTCGAGAAGGTTGAGAGAAACATCAGGAGGCGGCTGATGCAAAAGCATTAATGAATCATTAATCGAGCTGAAATTTAGCGCGGCCAATTGCTGCTCGCTCATCCACTCAAGCGCCTGCAACACCGTTCTGGTACTCGTAAGCGCTGCTTTGATCAATTGGCGAAGACGCGTCTGGCTTAAACCTTCGGTAGCTGGATAAATCGGCGTTAAGGTTTCCTCCATTTGCATATCCTGCTCGTGCTCCAGCAAGCGGTACTCCGGATGGATCATTTCCAGTTGCTGCGAAAACTCGCGCACTTCACCAAACGCGCGGATTAACTGGCCGCTTTGTAATGCTTTAACCTGATTTTTATTAAAATGGAAGAAACGTAATTTAATCAGCGCGGTTTTATCTTCTACATAGCAGTAGAGCATCATACGCTTACCGTATTTGACTTCGGTTTTACAAACACGGCCCGCTATAACTGCGTAATCATTGGGCCTTAAATCGCAAATTGCCGTAACCCTGGTTCTATCCTGATAACGGAAAGGGAGATGAAAGATTAGATCAGAGATAGTTTTAATCCCGCATTTTTCCAATTTGCCGGCAAGAGCAGGACCAACGCCCGACAAGATTTCACAGGATTGCGACAGCATATTATTGCTCACTGCGGGCTCGATACAGAATGGGTAGTGATTATTTTAAGTATTTTCTTCGCCAGTAAATTTGACATATTAATAATCCATTAAGCCAGGACTCTAGAGCTGGAGTGGTGAAGATACTTGTTTCCAAACTCTATTGCAATCTCTATAAAAATCATGATTGATTTTAGCAGCTAATTTTGTTTTATTAAGCCCTCTCGTATAAACAAGGATGTCTATGTTTAAACAATTATATCGTTATATCTTTCGCTGGGACACGCTGAGTGAAGAAGAAATCAGCAAAGTCCCCCAGTTCTTTGTATCCTTATCCCATAGCTCTGATTTTAAAAGTCTTATTTATGCCCTGGGTGCCAAACAATTACATAACCGCCTCTATCAGGATTCCGGGCATGGCTATGCTTATGTACCAGAAGATGCCAGTCTACACAAGATGCTCCAGTGGATTAATGATCAGCATCCTTATTTCGGCGAGCTTTCTCCTGCCCTTATACAGGCATTTAAGGTTTATTATTTCCTGATTGAAATACTTCAGGCTGCGAAGAACTCCAGTGAGAAAATCAATCCCTATGAATATGCTTACAGGGTTTTACTTTGGTGTGGGGACGATATCGAAGCTGCTCTGGATTCCCTGGATAAAGCAAGTAATGGCCAGGAGAAATGGCCTTCTTTATTGGCTTATAAATTGCCGGGGACATATTCTCCGCCACCGATTAATTTGCAGGCCTGGCAGCAGTTATTTGCGGAGGATTTCAAAACCGCCAAACGACTGTTTCACATGACCACAGAGATTGAAGCTGATCTCAGGCGTCCTCCCCGCAATATTGCAGAAGCGCTTGATAGTGCATACGCACGACGCTATACAAAAGAAGCATTACATCCTCAATTTGCCGCATTCTGTATCGAACATTTCGTTCCGGAACTGGTCTTTGAATTATGCATTAGCGATGATCAGGATAAACTACATGAAGGCCTTTATACTATTCAAACGTATTTAGAGACTCATGAACTCAGTGACCTGATCGATAAACTCCCCGGCTCTAATCTGAGCTTCATCACTGTCCTGTTCTTATTAAAAAAACTCGAAACGGAAAAAGGACAGTTACATTGTCTGCGTCGCTTTGAATCAGCAGTTAAAAAAATAGATAAAGACCATCAATTTTATAATTTAATGTCTACCCTTGGCACAGGGAAGGCGCAGGAACAATTCATAAGCATTTTCACCGGGGAAAAACTTCGGGCATCCTTCCATACTTACAATATGCTTGAATCAAAAATGGAGTATCTCAAACCAGCATTCATGCCTGATTTTTTATCAAAAATTATAGGGAAGGAAAAGTTAAACGCATTGATTACTGAGGAGCGTCATTACGACAGGTTCCTTGAACAACTAAAACCTTTGCAAATCTCCCATGTTAGATTTTTAAAAAGCCTGTTTTCCGAAGAGAGGATCCGCTCATTGACCCAATCTCATAGCTATCTAGCATCTCAACTTAAATCACTTCCCGAGGAGTGTCACTTGTCTTATTTGAAGGAAATAATAGGCAGTAAGCACTTGCAGGATATTTTAAGCCAAAACTATTGCATGCTGGCCACAGTACTTGTTTCAATCCGGGATACTGACAGAATGGCTATGCTGTTTGACATTTTAGGTGAAACAGCTGTGCAGTCAATTATCCCATCGTATGGCAATTTACGTGCAAAAGAAAAAATTCAAACCCTTATTCCTTCCGAGCAAAGACAGGAATTCCTTGAGCGCCTGTTGCCCGCTGCAGAGAAAGAAGCCCGGGAATGGGTTATGGGTCTACGTCAAAGCATTCTTAAAAACCAGTTCAAATTGGGCTTCATGGGTAAAGGAGGCGGCGGTGTGGATATTACCCTGCCAGATGGAAGCACAAAAAGAGTGCCTGCAACCGTTGGAAGGCAATGGGAACATTCAAATAATGCCTTAAGCTGCAGCATCTCGTTCATAGAGGCGCGAACCAGGATGAAGCAATGCGTTACAGAAAGTAAAAATGATAACAGCCTGGTCACCTGGTTTACCCGAAGGAGCGGCACAAAGAAATATTATGAACAACCAGAGTTTAAAGCGGATGTTGAAGATGATAATGACTGGACGCTAACCTGATGTTGTACCGCTTCGAATCCCTGCGGTTTCGACCCATAGCTATCTACACAAATTTTTTTCCCGCTACGAATCCCCGCGGTCGCTGCCGCGGGGATTCGGGACGCCGCGGGATCCGGTGTTATGCCAAATGCCCGTGTATTGCAGAAATCATCTCTTCAAAGAAACAGGGGTTTAACGCATGCCCCATCGTTTTTATCAGATGAAAGCGGCTGTTTCTAATGCCATCCTCCAGTGCTTTCGCATGCTCAACTGGAAAAATAGGATCTTCTTCACCATGAATTATCAGGCAGGGGCAGTCGATTTTCCTGATAACTTCCAGATTTGGCTCAGGGCTTGCCATTTGCGCTTTACTATGATTTCCCAGATTGGCAAATTTTAAATCCCTGGCTGTTGGATTAGCCGCCTCACGCTTCATCGTTTCACCCAGCAGGTTTCGCCAGTATGAGTCATCAAAAGGCGCTTTTCCGCCATTTGCAAGGCGCCAGTTATCGATTAATTGTTGCAACTTTTCGGCATCATTCGCAGCAGGGCATTTATTAATTTCAATAACCTGCTGGATAAAATCAGCAGACGGGGGAGGAAGCATTGCATGAGAGGATCTGATCCCTTTAAACGCGTTATTCTTCACCGACAAATCAGGGGAGGTCATCATTAATGAAATCGTCAATACACGCGGCAAGTGGTATAGAGCCAGTAGCTGAGCAATAGCTCCGCCCATTGATAAACCAATAAAATGAGCCCTTTCAATACTGAGTTGATCCATCAAAGCTAAAACGTCCTGGGTCAAGTCGTCAAGATTATAAGGATGGCTATCATAATCAAGACAAGTGGATAGGCCGGTATCCCGATAATCAAAGCGAATCACAAAGTAGCGATTAGCTGCTAATTGCCGGCAGAATGACTCATCCCACATCAGGCCCTGGGCGCTATTTCCCATTAATAGAACAACTGCCGGGTGCGAGGGATCCCCAAATGTTTCATAGGCAATTTTAATTGATTTAACTGTGATAAATTTTATAGAATCGAGCACACTACTTCCTATCTTTTAAACCTGTAGCAATAGGTGTTACACCAATATTCGGATTTATACCACAATCGTCGAGGATCTTTAACAGATTATTACCTCGGCGGGTGAGGCGGGTGATGCAATATTCTTCGAGATAACTTCGCAAAATATAATAATAATCGGGTAAAGTCAGCAGGGTAAGGATCTTTTCAGCCCGTACCAGATGATGCGAGTTACTATAATCGCAGGATTGGTAAAGCACTGCGGCTAACATGGAACAGATACTTGCCTTTCTCAGACTGTTCGCCCGATAAAAGCGATGAATTGCATCATCCAATGCCCTGTCTTTATCCCATTCAACCCAGGCATCATACAAGGCCAGTGCAGTATCTACAGAAGAATGATGGTTTTCTTCCAGCTCCTGCAAGGCATAGGCTACCGGGACTATCGCCTGAATATTTGCCCAGGAACAGTTGCCGCTGATTTGCGAACTCATTGGAATTTGCATCACCGGGCTTAATTTTAAAACCTGATTTATCGTTTCATGAAAAAAACTGCGGGGTTGTTTTTTATAAAGAAACTCCCTTAGAAAGCCCAGATTAACGGCCTCCGGACGCCCCATGCGATAAATATTGATAGACCCCTCTTTCAAACTATTTTCCCCGCGGTCAATTTTAGCCCACCAGTTTTTATAGCGGACAAAACCCAGTGCATGACCGCGACTGGCGGCTGGAAGAATGAGAATTGGAGCTCGAACCAGAGTATTTAACTGCGACAAATGCCGCTCGGTAAATTGTGGCTGATGCTGCAGCTGCAATAATTCGGCTGCGACACCAAATCCATCCATAATATTATACAATAGGGGGAAATAGCCTCTTAAATGACGAGTCGAATAGGAACTGATAAATCGCCTCAGGGAGTCTTTCAGGATGGCAACCGTAAATTCGAGTATAAACCCCTCATAGTCGAGCTCTACAAATTCATTGCTGGCATTGACAATATCGACATCCCCCTGTAATTCAAAACGGTGTCCCAGTAATTTCCCTAAAATAAAATCAAGGGCAAAATCCAGCTTGGCGCCATATTGATACAGAGCCTGTTTTAAGCTGTCCTGGCCGCGTAAAACGGGATAAACAAGGATTGACAAACCCGCTCGGGTATACGCATTGGGATCAGCCCTGTGCTCTAACAGGAGACGGGTCATATTCAGATCATTATTATCCACAGCCCAATGCAAGGGAGTGCGCCCGGTTACATCGGCTTTGTTGACATTGGCGCCTCGGCCTATCAATTGTGCAGCAATTTCAGGCTGTCTTGCTACTGCGCACTCAATCAGCGGAGTAAAGCCATATTCATCAATATCGTCCAATGAATCGCCCTGACGCAGATAAAACTCAAAATCAGGCATACGGCCGCTAATAATATCATTCGCTATAGTCATTAATTAGGACTCGGTCTTGGTGCGGTGAACTTGGGCATATTACCCAAACGCAATTGTTTTTCCTGTTCCTGTTTACGCTTTTCATTATCAAATTCCCTACGTGCTTCTGAGTTAAGCGGCGGCTCGGGATTAACATTGGGATCATAGCCATCATAACGCTGGTCAGCCAGTAAGGGATGCTGCATAATCGAATTTTGCAATTCACCTTCTGGTGTATTCATTTCCTCATCATTATGTTCACGGGCGTGAACTCGCGCCATCTTGCGATGGCCATCCTGCTCCAGTAAGCGGCGTTTTCGCTCCATAGCACGGCTTTCGTCAACTAGATAGGATTGCCGCTGCTCGCCCTCAGGAATATCGATGCCTGGAAGACCTCTGGCCCTGCCGCGGTTTAGAACATCGATTACTGATAATCTGGCAGCATTTGAAGCAAGCGATACTCGCTTTCCAGTGGAAAATACAGCGCGATATAGATTGCCGTTTGCAGCAGGAGTCAGTCTTTCAGTGGTAAACGAATTACTGGTTGCATCATGGATATTAAGCCAGGTTCGCCCCTGATTCGTACTCAATTGCCACTGAATGGACACTGCAGATGTGTCTGATTTGGCTACCGCTGTAAAAGTAGCCCGATAACCGGCATTCATCGTTTGATCGCGCGGATGCAGGGTGATTACTAAATCTTGCGGCTGCTTTATGCGTCTCTTGAGCGATGGCATCTTTTTACCTGAAATAAATAAGCTACTAAAAGTATAGGCTTTATTGAGACCCAATTTTGTATACAATTGGGTCTTTTTTTACAATTTCAAGTCCTTCTTTACAAATACTCACGCTGCAATATTTCAGCAATCTGTACAGCATTGGTGGCAGCGCCCTTTCTAATGTTATCTGCAACTACCCACAAATTAAGCCCATTGGGATGGGTGATATCCTGTCGAATGCGGCCTACAAACACTTCGTCATGCCCCACTGCGTGAGTTATGGGCGTAGGATACTTAAGCTTTGCAGTGTCATCAGCTAGAATAACCCCAGGCGCATTACTCAACAGGGCTCGAGCTTTCTCTACTGTCAAAGGCGATTTAAGTTCCAGATGAATTGCCTCGGAATGACCGTATAAAACAGGCACACGCACTGTGGTAGGATTCACCATAATACTATCATCTTCCATAATCTTTTTTGTTTCCCAGACCATTTTCATTTCTTCGCGCGTGTAGCCATTTTCCAGAAACTCATCAATATGCGGCAGGACATTGAAAGCGATCTGCTGTGGATACACCTTGTTTTTGGCAGGCCGTCCGTTGAGTAGTTCGCCCACCTGATCGACCAGTTCGCTAATGGCTTTTTTACCGGTTCCAGAAACCGCCTGATAGGTTGCTACGTTGATTCTTGATATACCCGCTGCATCATGTAAAGGCTTGAGAGCCACTACCATTTGAATGGTTGAGCAGTTGGGATTGGCAATAATGTTTCTATTTCTATAATCACTGATGCGATGGGGATTTACTTCCGGAACGACCAGCGGAATATCGTCGTCATACCGGAAACAGGACGTGTTATCTACTACGATGCAGCCCGCTTCTGCAGCGATAGGCGCATAGATTTTGGAGACGCTTCCTCCAGCTGAGAAAAGCGCAATATCAACATCCTGAAAATTAAAATGGGCCAAATCAAGCACATCAAGCGTTTGACCATTAAATTGAACCGTCTTGCCGGCAGAGCGTTCACTGGCCAGGGGATAAAGATTGTCCACTGGAAAATCCCGCTCTTCCAGAACAGTTAGCAATGTTTCACCCACAGCCCCAGTGGCCCCTACTACCGCAATGTTCAATCGTCTACTCATGCTTTTACCCCGTTTAATTAACCCTGACTGTTCTGGCCTCGATGCCGCAAAAAATGATCCATTAAAACCAATGCCATCATCGCTTCGGCAATTGGAACTGCACGAATCCCGACACAGGGATCATGACGTCCTTTGGTGACTACAGTCACTTCCTCGTCATATTTATTAATCGTTTTACCCGGTTTGACAATACTGGATGTGGGTTTTAATGCCATGCTGACCCTGAGTTCCTGGCCAGTCGAAATCCCACCCAGTACCCCCCCAGCGTTATTCGTTAAAAAACCATCCTTCGTCATTTGATCGCGATGTTCGCTGCCTTGCTGGACAACCGCTTGAAAGCCAGCCCCTATTTCCACCCCTTTTACCGCGTTAATAGACATCATTGCATAGGCTAAAGTGGCATCCAGTTTATCAAACACAGGATCTCCGAGGCCCACCGGTACATTTCTGCCAATAACCGTAACCCGGGCGCCAACAGAATCTCCCTGCCGCCGTAAATCATCAATATAAGCTGCCAACTCGTTTGCCTGAGAATAATTAGGACAGAAAAAAGGGTTTTGCCCGATAGCGGATTCGTCCTCAAACTGCAACTCAATGTTGCCCATTTGCTGTAAAAAGCCGATGATATCGATATTGGCAAACTGCTTAAGATACAGACGGGCAACGGCCCCTGCAGCGACCCGGGCTACGGTTTCCCTGGCCGATGAGCGTCCACCTCCCCGATAATCGCGATGGCCGTATTTGTGATGATAGGTAAAATCGGCATGCCCAGGCCGGAATAAGTCCTTGATTTCATTATAGTCCCGCGATCGCTGATCGGTGTTATGGATCACGAGCGCAATTGGTGTACCCGTTGTTTTTCCTTCGAAAACGCCCGAGAGGATCTGGACTATATCGCTTTCCCGACGCTGGGTGGTATATTTCGATTGGCCTGGTTTCCGCTTGTCCAGATAAGGCTGGATAAGCGATTCCGATAAGGATAATCCTGGAGGGCAGCCGTCCACTATACAGCCCAGTGCAGGACCATGGCTTTCACCAAAAGTAGTTACTTTAAAAAGCGTTCCAAATGTATTACCGCTCATTGCCCTTGTTTTCCAAAATATGATTTTAATTGTTGAGCAGTCAGCAGAAAAACACCATGCCCCCCTTGTTCAAAATCGAGCCATACGAAATCCAGGTCAGGATACGCTTTTATTAATGCGTCTTCACTATTCCCTACTTCTACCACCAGAATACCATGCTCTGTTAAGTAATGATGGGCATTTGCCAGAATTTTTTCAACAATCGCCAAGCCATTGTCTGCACATTCCAGCGCCATTTCGGGTTCATGGCGATACTCCTGGGGTAAGCCTGACATTTCTTCCTTGCCGACATAAGGAGGATTGGAAACAATGATATCATATTGAACAGCAGGGACTTTTTCCCAGCAATCGGATTGAATGAGTTGCAGCTGATCTTCCATGCCATGGTTCTGGCGGTTAATTTCTGCCACTTCGAGCGCGGCGGACGACAAATCCACTGCATCAATGGATGCGTCAGGAAATGCATAGCCGCAAGCTATCGCGATACAGGCACTGCCAGTACACAGGTCAAGCACCCGATGCACCTGATCGGTATCAATCCAGGGTGAAAACTGGTGATTAATTAATTCTCCAATGGGTGAACGTGGAATTAAAACCCGCTCATCGACATAAAAGGGCAAATCGCAGAAAAACGCTTCATGAATCAGATAGGCAACCGGGATACGCTCGATAATACGCTTGGCCAACTGTTTAGCCAGCATCGTCTTCTCAGACTGCGTCAGCCGGGCTGCCAGAATCTGTTTATCAACTGAAACAGGAAGCGACAGACTGGCTGTTACCAGCCAAAATATGTCATCCCAGGCATTATCCGTCCCATGGCCATAAAAAAGACCGGCTTTATTCGCCTCGCTGTAGCCCAAACGCAGAAAATCAAGGATGGTTTCGAAATGGGCGGTCGCTTGTATATAAGAGTCAGACATAGAAATTTCCAGCAAAAAATTAG
This sequence comes from Legionella birminghamensis, assembly GCF_900452515.1. Lineage (NCBI taxonomy): Bacteria > Pseudomonadati > Pseudomonadota > Gammaproteobacteria > Legionellales > Legionellaceae > Legionella > Legionella birminghamensis. The sequence goes on along the minus strand of NZ_UGNW01000001.1, from coordinate 852,186 downwards.
CTGAAATTGTACAATGTACCCTTTACGAAAGAAACCGAAAAGAAAAAGATTTGTAGCCTCTGGATATATTGAATCCCCCACGTCTTTGACACCTCGAATCCCGAGTCTTTGACACCTCGAATCCTCACGTCTTCGACACCTCGAATCCCCGCGGCTGCGACCGCGGGGTCCACACGAAGCCAATTTAATGTTAAGAACACTCTGTTTATGACTACCTGTTAAATCCTATTTTTTGGCAACATTGAAACTTGTCTGAGGACCGTACTGTTCCAACAGGCATGGGCCCCGCGGTCGGTGCCGCGGGGATTCGGACGGGGGAAAATATTTGTGTAGATAGCTATGGGCTTCGACCGCGGGGTCCACAAGAAGCCAATTTAATGTTAAGAACACTGGTTTATGACTACCTGTTAAATCCTATTTTTTGGCAACATTGAAACTTGTCTGAGGACCGTACCGCTCCAACAGGTATGGGCCCCGCGGTCGCAGCCGCGGGGATTCGATAGCTAATGCATTTGCGTGGATAGCTATGGGTCGAAACCGGGGGGATGCGGAGGTGGGTTCGATTTAGTTTATCGCTTACAGAAAGCAGTGTGCTCATTCGGAGTCAATTTTACTGCTGATGTACTCGCAGCAGAAAACACAGGGCTCCCCTTCGCATTTTGAATAGAGGGCAGCAGCGAGGGCTTGGGGGTTTCGGCAGGTAATCGAAAATATTGTTTTAGAAGTGCACGGTTTTCAGTCAACTGTGAGATATATTCGGGAATTTCCTTCGACTCCATGGCCTGTTCCAATGCCACAATTTCATCTCTTAATAATTTTGTATCCGAAAGTACTTTCTGATACCTGAGAACATAATCCGCCATACTGGCCAAATCAGGATCTTGCAGATAAGTTAGCACGATGTCATTTGGCCGCCAACCATCCACCCCACTGGATAATTGCAAATCTTCAATGGCCACTCCATCCAAGAAAGCATTTCGGATTCCTTCGGGAAGCGATCGAATCAACTGTATGAATCCATGAATATAATGATGTTCTTGAAAACTAAAAACACTGCAAAGCTTCAGGCGCATGAAGAGCGGGCTTAAAAAAATTTTAAAATCATTGTCGACTGCAAACGTCCAGATTTCACTTAGACGCTTCAAAAGACTTTGCGAAAAATCTGTAGCTGCTGATTCCATAGGCATGTCAGAAACTTCCATTTTTCTTCTTATTATCACTGAATTAAAGAAAAAAGTTAATCCATTGCGAAAGAACAATCTTCAAGCTGTACCCATTTGGTCTTACGCAAGCACTTATGTGATAGCCAGACCCCCATAAATAATGGTAAACCAATGTAGGAAATTAATAATCCATACCAGTCAATGGGCGATACGGACAAGGCTTTATAATTTTGGCCGCCGATTACAAAAAAACAGAGCGCAATAGCCAGTAAAGGGGCATAGGGATAGGCTTTGGCGGTATAAGGTAAATCCCGAATATCCAGCCCCTTTAGTAAATAAGCCTTCCGGAATCGATAATGACTAATGGCAATTCCCATCCAGGCAATAAATCCTGCAAGACTTCCCGCATTCAGTAACCAGAAATATACTCGTCCATTACCCAAAAAAGAAGAAAAGAACGCCAGTAAGGCAACGCCTGCAGTGGCCATTAAGGCCGCCATGGGCACGCCGCGGCGATTAATTCGAGTAAAAACCGAGGGAACATGACCCTGTTTAGCCAAATACCAGAACATCCGGCTTGCCACATAAATGCCGGAATTGGCAGTCGATAAAATCGCAATCAAAATGACACTATTCATGAAGCTGGCTGCAAAACCTTTCCCATACTGGGTGAATACCAATGTAAATGGGCTCATTAACAGATTGTTTTCAATTAATTGCGGTGAGGTATAAGGGATTAATAAGCTTATCACCAGCAGCGATAAAACAAAGAAAAGCATGATACGCCAGAAAATCAGACGGATAGCCTTGGGAATGTTTTTCCCTGGATTTTGGCTTTCGCCAGCAGCGATGCCGATTAATTCAGTGCCCTGGAATGAAAATCCAGCTACCATAATGGCCGCAAAGACACCCAGGCTGCCTCCATGAAAAGGCGCATCGCCAATCTGCCAGTTTTTTAAACCGGGCGGTTCATAGCTGGTTAAACCGCTAATCATCCCTATTCCGGCAACAATAAATAAAATAATGACGGCAATTTTGATGAAGGAAAACCAATACTCTGCTTCGCCAAATGCTTTACTCGAAATAGCATTGAAACCAATGACCAGCGAGAGAAATAAGCCGCACCATAATAAAGGCGGGCTGTGTGGAAACCAGTACTGCATAATGACCGAAGATGCGGCAATTTCGGAGGCTATAGATACCGCCCAACTATACCAGTAATTCCAGCCCAGGGCATAGCCCAGGGAAGGATCTACAAAGCGCGTAGCATACACATAAAACGAGCCGGCTGTCGGCATGAACGCCGCCATTTCACCCAGGCTGGTCATGAGAAAATAAACCATACACCCTATTAAAAGATAGGCAAGAAGGGTACCTCCAGGACCAGCAAGCGACAAGGCATTGCCGCTTCCAAGAAAAATACCAGTCCCAATGGAGCCGCCTAAGGTAATCATGCTCAGCACGCGCGCATCCAGTTTGCGGTGCAGGGTATTACCCTCTTTCGCAGTATTCATTCCAAATCCTTTTAGAAAAGCGGCGAGAAAAGTTGATCTATCCTAGATCAAAATTTACAAAAAATGTAGCCCGGCTGTTTGAGCCGGGTTATTGTAGGCACGATCAATGTGGAGAGGGAGACTCGTATTCATCACTCGAATCCTTGGCAACTTCATCACTCAAATCCTTGGTAACATCCCCTATTTGTTTTTGTGTTATAGCCTTGTAGCTTTCTTTCATACTGGAGGATAGATTAGAGACCGCTTCTCTACCCCGGCTTCCCGTCAACGCGGCAGGCAATACGAATAAAAGCGCAACAGCTTTTGCAAGAGTAGCCATTGCAGCGCCAAGGGAGGATGCCCAGTTTTTTGCTGGAAGATCTTTGACTAATTCTCGATACTCTTGCGGCGTTATCTCTTGCCCAGTTTGTTGATTCGGTTGGATAAGCCACCGGGTTTTCTGGGCAATTTGCCCAAGCAAAGTCTCATTTGCTTCAGGATTATTTTTAAGAGATTCGAGTTGGTCATACACCAGTTGAGCTTTGTTTTTAACCTCAGTTATGGCAACAGAGCCAATTGCCTGCTTCAACAAAGCCAGATTTTCCTCTAAGTAGGTCGGTGGCTTCGCAGAGTGCTGTACTGGGGGAGGTGCTGAGCCAGGAGCTGAATCAGTAAAAGCCATTGCCCTTAAATCATCCCAATTTTTAAATTCAACTTCATTTTCAGCTTTTGCTTCAGCTTCAGCTTTAGCGCGGGTGAAAAAATTAATTGGCATTGAAATGATCACAGCTTCCAAATTAGTAATTTCCTCTGGCTTAAACTGGTCTGTGACAGGGGGGGTGCTTAAATGATCCCTTCCTTTTTCTGGAGAATTTACTATTTCAAAGGCTAATAAATTTTTTTCCAGAGTTGTATTTCTCATAAACGTATTGGCTCCCTCATTATATTTCGCGCCCACTTCCAAAAATTGATGGGTAATGTTGTGCAGGGTCTCTGAATTCATGAAGGGTGCTATCGTTTGTATAAAATCCTGCATAGCTTCAGTAGAGTTATGCTCGTTTGTACGGGGAAACTCTTTGCCACCGTGTTCATTTAATTGGATCATATCGTCCTGGGTTAGAGTTCCAGTGATAAATTTATCACCATACTTTCTGATTAAGCGCATAGTATTAGGATAGGGCATATTTATCTCAATAGAGTCATTATGGTTTAATTATAGACTTTTTAGATTAATATGTCTGTATCGAATGTACTCCCCGCGGCATAAACCATCGTATCGCCGCGGCGCAAACTATCGAATCCCCTTCGCGCAAACTATCGAATCCCCGCGGCATCGACCGCGGGGCCCAATGAATCTTATTCAGAGCACCAATTTACTAAGCCGTTCTTCAATCTTTAATCGGCATTGTAGTTTTTTCTGAGCTCTTTATTGAGCCACCATAGGCCCCGCGGTCGATGCCGAGGGGATTCGATGGTCTGTGGATGCGGGGATTCGAGAATCCAATGCATTGCGATTTAATCATTCATAAACTGGCAGAGCAATTGCTGGAAATGATGGGTTCCCTGCTCCTTGGTCGGAGAAAAACGCCCGGTGTCGTAGAAACGGGAACGAACCCCTTTTTGTACGGATTCGACAACGGCCTCGTCTTCACGCTCTACTTTATCCAGCTCGCCGCCGGCGCCCTGCCCTATCTTTGATTCATCGAGGATATAGGTTAAAAAGGACACTTTGGTTAAGCCGGGATTAATGGGTTTTACCACATTTACCGAGCATCCCCAAGGATAGAAATTTAACATGGTATTAGGGAAAATCCAGTAATAATAAGCGGCTACTTCTTTTCCATAATCGACTGAATTTTCCGGTAACTCAAAACTTAATTCCCCCTGGGCAGCAAGAGCCAGTTGCAGATTGCAATAAGGGTAAATTTCAGTGGTATAAGACGTGCAGTCAATTGCCTTTCTCAACCCATGGTGGACGAAGGGAATATGCAGTGCTTCCAGGTAGTTTTCGCAATAAAGTGCCCAGTGCGCTTTCACCAGATAATCACGGGAGCGATTGATATCAAGACGCATTTTCTCCATTGGCAGCCAGAATAATCGCTCCCGGATTTCGGAAATCACTTTCTCAAAAGGAATCAATGGGTTTAAGGAGGCAAAAATAAAAGGATCCAGGCAGGCAAAAGGCACCTGCGTTAAATTGTCCTTTTCAGAAGGAAAATCCTGCGTTTGTTCGAACTCAGGCATATGCAGGAATTTACCACAGAGATTGAAGCGCCTGCCATGATAGGCACATTTTATTTTCTGGGCAGTGCAGGCCTGTTCAACCAGAATTTTGCCACGATGTGTGCAAACATTACTGAGACAATGCAAATGCCCCTGTTCATCTCTGGATAATAGCAATGGTTCGTCCAGTAATCCTGGCAGCAAGGTAAACGGAACCAGTTGTTGCTCCAGACGTACATCCTCCATTCCCATGCAAAATTGCCAGCTGCGGGCAAATATTTTTTCCTTGGCGGATTCGAACCATGCCGCTGAGGTATAAAATTCGGAGGGAATTGTGCTTGCTTTTGAAATATCGGGGTCAATCGTCAACATCTTCAGTTAGTCCTTAACTAATACATTATTTATAGCTTTATAAAAATATTGTATTTTTTCTATCATTGTCAAATGTTTCTCTTGCAATTTAAAAAAAGTTTCCTTTCTTCAGCTATACTCGAAATTGATCAAGGAACGATTATATCGGCAAGGAAAAGTCCAACCCGATCTAACATAAAATGGAGCAGCCAATGCCGCAATTTCAGTTCATTGCTGCATGCTGAAAGCATATGAAAATCACTTTACAATTGAAACCAAATGCCGATGATGTTCCCTGGCAGGATCTTGTTTTGCAATCCTCTTATTTTATTAAAACAGAATCGGGAAATCTTTTACCAAAAACAGAAAAATATTATCCCTCATCCTCTGCCGAGTTATCGCTTAAATTCACAAATGATTTAGTCATGGATAGAGATGTTTTTTTCATGCTGCTTTTAAAATCCGGCAATATACTGGCACAAAGCTCCACACCGGCTTCTGACTTGCGGGAAGAGAGACCTGTGACCCTGGACTTTGATTATAACCCGCTTGATTTTCCAGAGCCCAGCCCAATAATTCCTGAAAGCAAGCCTTTATTTGTCTATGGGCGCTTATTGGAAAAACTGGGGCGGAAAAACCTGGAAGATATTCAGATTATCTTCGAAGCATCGCGCAATAACGACAGCCCCATCGAACCCATCGCCACAGTCAGAACAGAAGCAAATGGCTACTTTTTTATTGAATATCCTGAAGGAAATTTCTCTTATGCCGCCGCGAGAATTGGTTTGGATATCATTGAAAATCCTATTCCCATTCGGCTTGATCGCGTCATTAGCGATGGCGAACAATCAGCCCTGGTTTTTCCACGGCATGTTATTCTGGTTGCAGAACTTGGGAATATTGCAGAAATCCCTGAAAAAGAGTGCGGCTGCCAGGAAATTGATATGCAGGATAATAAGCGTATTCTGGAAGAATATTCTTTCTTCAGCTTAATCCGTACCACAGAACCCGAAATCCGCGGCTTTATTCTCGAGGAAGATGATGAGATCACACTGGGAGAAGTTTTAAACAAGCATCCTATTAAGATATGGGAAATTATTGATCCAATCCTTAAACTGCCCGCCTTTAGCCATTTAGCCATACGTGGCGGCTTTACGCCTTCAGAGATCAGTATATCAAGAGCTAACCCGGGCACTTCAACGCCTGCGCCTAGTAATGAAATGGCAGAGGCATTGAAAAAAATTAAAATCAGCCGAAACGTGCTCTACAATTTTCTCAAGAACGAGGACGGTTTAAACAAAGACAATATTGTCTCGCTCATTGAGTTAAATGAAGCCCTCCAGTTTAAAAAGCAAATCGCCCCAGTCCCCCCCCAACCCCTTGGCCGGGTTATTCTGGACGGTAATAATACTGTTCAATGGGATGTGGATGCCACGCTTTATCAATCCGTTTCAGTGGCTCACGGCCATCTTTTGCATTTTAAATCCGAATGGATAGCAGATGGTTATTCGCTCGGCGACCTGCTCTACAGCCTCCCGCTGGCTCCGGGACAAAAAAAGCAAATTGTCGTGTTTGACTGGGAGCGCCGCGAATCCGCTGCCAATGTTCAATCGATTGAATATGAGGAAAGCCTTTATAATTCCTTAGGCCGAGACCGGGATATTTTTGAAATCACCAAAGGGGTGATTCAGGAGAACATTCGAGGAAATTCCAGCGCCACCACCGCCAGTGCCAGTGCCGGTATTGGCGGTTTTGTCGGCGGGCTGCTTTTTGGGGTTTCAGGAGGAGCCGGTTATTCCAGTTCAAATGCTTCCCAGGACAGTTTAAGGCAAACTTCCGCCAGCGATTTACAAAAAATAAGAGATCGAATCGTACAGTCTGCCAATGCGGTGCGCAGCCAGCGTTCTTCAGTAATTCAAACGGTTTCCCAGGGGGAACGGTTTGAAGTGTCTTCCGAAACAGTTGCTAATTATAACCATTGCCATGCAATCACTATTCAATATTTTGAAGTGCTGCGCCACTTTAAAGTCAGGCAGCGTCTCGCCGATGCTCGCGAATGTTTATTTGTCCCCCTGCCGATGGGCAGTTTTGATTTGGATAAAGTGCTGCGCTGGAAAGAACATTTATCACTGGCATTAATTAATCCAACTCTATCCAAAGGATTCGAAGCTGCAATCCGGGTTAAAAATAAATGGATCGACAGTAATTTCCCCTCAGGCACTTTTGCTTCCGAGAAAATTCTTAATGCCTCAGGCAGTTTTCAGATTCGATTTATTATCCGCCGCCCGGAAGACAAGCTGGTTGAAACGGATGATTACTCCAAACCGATTTACGGCCCCACAGGGATTATCGGTTATCAGAAAAAAATGGTGGAGGATATTAATGAAGCCAATTGGCAAAGCCTTATCCCCTTCATGGGCGCCGATACACCCCAGGGCTTTTATGAACATTATCTGAAAAACGCGCGCAATAAGGATGAGGTTTTTCATCGTGTACTGGGCGAAAAAATTGCGAGCGCATTCGTCGGTGCCTTAACCTTTCATGTGGCCGATGAAAACGGCAATGAAATTTCCACAATGGCTTTTGATACCAGTTTAACTTCACGATATCGCAAGGAGGGTATTTTAAATATCACTGTACGCTTTATGGGACCTTCACAATTTAGCCGCGACAAGCTGCATTACATCAAAATCCGCTGTGGCACAACCAATGTATTACCTGATTATTCCTCAATCATTATTGTTTCAGGCTTTATTCGCTATAAAACAGCGCATTATGAAGGTTTCCTTTGCCGCTACCAAAGCATTCAGGATGATTTATCACCCAGTGACGGTGCCAGTCTCTATGCCGGTCCCAGCGGCGACGAATTGCGGGATCCACGCAAGGACGATTTAGCCGTTCTGAATTCGTTGATTAGCCATTTAAATGATCATCTTGAATATTACCATAAGGCGCTGTGGTATAGCATGTCGCCAGAAAGGCGTTTCATGCTGTTAGACGGTATAATCTTACCCGGAGAAAAAGGCCAGGGCCGCAGCCTTGCCTCCCTTGTCGAAAATGAATTGATTGGGATTGTGGGAAACAGCCTGGTATTTCCGGTTGCCCAGGGCTTGAATCTTGATCCTAATTTTGGTTTGTCCGATTCCCTTTTCGACTATTATATGGTCTCCGCCACCGATCCCATGTCGATTAGCGTTCCCACAAAAGGGGTTTATGCTGAAGCGATGATGGGACGCTGTAACTCCTGTGAAGAAAAAGATGAAAGCCGGTTCTGGCGCTGGGAAGAGTCGCCTGTTCCCGATAGCCCGACTGCCATTAATCCAATCAGTACCGACAGCCGCAGAGCCGAACCCGGCAATCTGCAGCCTGCCCCGCTTGCAACTCCGGTGGTTAATATCCAGAATGCACCGAACGTGCCTGATCCTGCCGGCATTGCCGGTACTTTATCGCTCCTGGGTAAGGGTGATTCATTCCGTGATATTACCGGCTTGAGCCAAAACCAAACCAATGCGCTAGAAGCACTTAAGGCTTCTTTTGATGCCACCAAGACATTTGGCCAGGAAGCTGCAAAACTTGAAATGCAGAAAATTATGGAGCGTCGACTGGACAACGCGATTAAAGCTATTAACAGCAATCCTAATCTGGATGCCAAGCAAAAAACAGAGCTCACTGAAAAGGCCTTAAATGCTTATTTGGGTGCAGGCGCCAAATCCGATACACCGGCAAAAGATGAAAATGCCGATAAACTTCAGGAAGGAATTAATAAAAACCTCGATAAGGTCAGCAAGAGTAAAAGCGGTGAGGTTGCGGTTACCAAGCCGGACGGCACTAAAATTAATACCAAATTCAATGATGAGGCAGGTTCCGGGCCAGTCATTGAAACCAAAATTGGTAAGGGCGGCATCACACCGCTGAAACAGGAAAGCCCCAATATCTGCTGGGCTACTGTTGCCACGATGATGATGCGCTGGAAAGACGGTGCGAATTATACCATTGAACAGGTTATGACCAAGGCCGGGCCACAATATCTCAATTACTACAACCAGAAACAAGGCTTGCCCTATACCGAAAAGCAGGATTTCATTACTGCACTGAAAATGAAAGGCGAACCGGTAGCACCCTATACTGCTGACCACTACCATGATTGGCTTATCGAATATGGCCCTTTGTGGGTTACCAGCGATGCCGATGAAACCAAGGGGTTCTCTGCCCATGCGCGTATCATTACCGGCATTAGTAATGACAGGAAAACCCTGGAATTAATTGATCCTGCACAGGGTAAAAAAATCACTCAGAGCTTTGAAGAGTTTGCCAACAGCTTCAATGAACTGGTCACTGACAGTCCATTACTCCCCTCCACTCAGGTCGTTCATTTTAAAGATAAAATTGATACCCCCAGCGAAGGAAATGACCCGACTGAAGCAGATATCGTTAAAAATCTGAATGAATATAATCCTGCAGACAGTAGTACCATTGTGATTAATACCATCGAATTTAACAGCGGTATTTCAGGGATTACCAATTATCAAAATTGGAAAACCGACAGTTCGGTTATCCATAATAAACGCAAAAATGCTTACCGCACCCCCTTTAGCATCAAACATCTGGTTTTGCATGAAACAGCAGGGGAAAGCGGCAATGGATTTGATGATTCTGCGAATGAAACCTCCCACATGTCTGTTAGACGCGATGCCAGTATTTTACAGTTTAATGATCTGGTGGAATATGAAAATCACAGTTCCGGGATGAATCCAACCAGCATTGGCATTGAATTTGTAAATCGCGGATGGCTGTCGTCAAAGACAGACAATGGTGGTGAGGGGATCCCTGCCAAAGAATCCTCCTTAAGTGCAGAGCAAAAAGAAAACTATAAAGAAGCCAATGGCTATTTATGGATTTTCTGGGGCTATGGATTTGGCATTTACCGTGTGCCGCCCTCCATCGATCAGCTGGAAAAAGACGTCGAGCTGGTGAAATGGATAACTGTTGATTTACCTACTCAGTTACAGTCAATCAGCGGTATTTCCATCTACAATCTCTTCCCTTCCATCGATAATACCTGGCTGCAGCTAGTGTCCTACAATGAGGTGAAAGACGTCTGGACTTTTAAGGAAGACGATATACCAGCGGAAGCGGATCGAGACACAAAAAATCTTTTCGTATTTACTACTGGATACGGTTATTTGATGCCAGCCGATATTAAAGATAAATCCGGAATTATTTCTCATAATGCATTCTACGAGAATCACAGCGACGGTTCTTTCCTGACCTTGTATACCTGGCTCAGGCTGGAGAAGGCTAAAAACAAAAATGATGCCTATGCCTTGTGTAAAAAGCTAATGAAAAATAACTCGATTCGCGTCTCGCTTAGCAGCGATACCGATAAGAAGATCTTTCTTCTTGATGTGAGGGATGGCAATCTGGTCTAGAACCTGTGCTAAGTTTAATAAGAAGAAAGGAGAGATTGTCATGGCTGAACAATTTGATGCCATCATCATTGGCACAGGACAAGCAGGTCCTTCACTGGCGGTTCGCCTCGCCAATGAAGGTTGGAGGGTTGCCATTCTTGAGCGGGAAAAATTTGGTGGAACCTGTGTAAACACCGGTTGTATCCCGACTAAACTCTATGTAGCGAGTGCAGAAGTGGCCCATCATGCTCAGATTGCCAGCCAATTTGGGATTGAAATTAATGGCGATATTCGAACCAATCTAAAAAAGGTCAAAGCTAGAAAAGATGCATTTATTCAAAAAGCCTCAAGGGGTGTAGAAAACTGGCTTAAGAATACTGCGAATATTACGGTTATTCATGGGCAAGGGCAGTTTGTCGATAACCATACAGTACGCGTCAATGACCGCGAGTTATCAAGCAAGCATATTTATATCAACGTCGGCGCCCGTGCCTTCATTCCGCCCATGAAAGGGATTGATAGTATCAACTATTTAACCAATTCATCCATTCTTGAACTCGATACGCTTCCAGAGCATTTAATTGTGGTTGGCGGAAGCTATATAGGCCTAGAGTTTGCCCAGATGTTTCGCCGCTTTGGTTCCGAAGTTACCGTTATTGAAAAAGCAGCCCGGTTAATTGGACGCGAAGATCGCGATGTTTCCGATACTGTTTTGTCCATTATGCGGGACTCCGGAGTCCAGGTTGAACTGGGCACAGAATGTTTATCTTTCTATCGGGAAAACGACAGTATTATCGCTAAAGTCGGCTGCCACAATGATCATAAACTGTATCGCGGCACGCATGTATTGATGGCTATTGGCAGAATCCCAAACACCGAAGATCTGGGGCTGGAAAATACAGATATCAAGCAGGATGCGCGCGGGATGATCGAAGTGGATGAGTTTTTGGCCACCTCCGTCCCGGGCGTATGGGCTTTGGGAGAATGTAATGGCCGCGGCGCTTTTACGCATACGGCCTACAATGACTATCAGATTGCTGCTGATAATTTGCTCAACAAGGCTAAGCGCAGTGTAGATGACCGGATCATGACTTACGCATTATATATAGATCCGCCGCTTGGTCGCTGTGGAATGACAGAAGAGCAGGTCATTCAGGCAGGTTACAAAGCCTTAGTTGCCAAACGCCCAATGACCCAGGTGAAACGGGCGATGATGAAAGGCGAACCCACTGGTTTCATTAAAGTGATTATTGATTCGAAAAGCGAAAAAATCCTCGGTGCTGCGGTCTTGGGTGTGAACGGCGATGAAATTATCCACTCCATTCTTGATGTGATGTACGCTGATAAACCCTATACATTAATTCGTGATGCTGTTCACATCCATCCCACCGTGTCAGAACTAATCCCAACCACACTGGAGAATCTTGAGCCTTTAAATTCAAATCAGAAAGAATAATATTTCTATCCTTTTGAATTTGAATTGGACACCTGCCTGCTGGCATTATATGTCAGCAGAATGGCATTCCTTTTTCTGGATATGTAGTGGTAGCCACTTTGAGTATTTTCATGGTTTAATGGAAATTTTGGCTGCCGGCTCAGAAAATAACGTAGGGGCAATAAGGAATGCAAATGGGAACAACACAGGATAAGCTAATGCGTCTTGCTTTGTGGTCTTTGGGAGCGGCAGGGTTGATGCTCAATGGTTCGCTCCATGCCTCAACCCCGCTATGGACTTATTCTGCACCAAGCCCTGCTGTGGTGACGGTCGCTGGTGCTGAGACCGCAACGGTTTCCTACACCGTAACGAATCTTTCGGCCAGGGGAAAAAACCTGGTTTTGCAACCCATCCCTGGAATTACTGCTTCGGCTTGCCATCTGGCCGGAAGGCTAAGCAGTTGCCAGTTAACCCTGACCATCCAGGGCAGTGCCATTCCACCGCAAGGCATCCATACCGGTCCTGTTTTGTGCCAACAAGGCAACCCCAACCAATGCTACCAACCCGCTTTAGACAAGCAATTAAATGTTAACCGGGCATCCGGACTCGGGCATTTACTGTTAAGCCAGTTTGGCGCGCCAGTCAGTTTCTTATCGCTTCGCCCAGGCGATAGCGGGGTTCTGTTACTTACCAATACGGGGGGAAGACTGGTTTCTGCTCTGGACATCAAATTCCCTTTTGGATGGGGTAGCTATTTTACCAATAACTGTCCGACGTTGCTGCAGCCCCAACAAAGCTGTACCCTCTCCTATGCCATTCCCACCCCATCAGCAGTAGGGGTTTTAAACCCGCTGACCATTATGGCAGCAGGGGCTGACAATAATATTAATATTCCTGTCAGCATCCAAGCCATCGGCGCTGCCAAATGCTGGGGACTAAACCGATATGGCCAGCTCGGCTCCACCACCAACAGCGGTAATTTTAATACCAATGACAGCCCGCTCGATGTGCAAACGCTAAGTTCAGGAATAGTATCTTTGACCGAAGGAACCTATCATAGCTGTGCCTTGCTCGGTACGGGAGCCATTAAATGTTGGGGGGTGAATATTAGTGGCCAGCTAGGCTCCACCACCAACAGCGGGACTTTTAATCCCAATAACAGCCCGCTCGATGTGCAGACCTTAAGCTCTGGTGTGGCGGCTTTCGCTGCAGGATTAAACCATACCTGCGCCTTGCTCGCCACAGGGTCGGTTAAATGCTGGGGAGATAACTCACATGGCCAACTTGGCTCCACCATCAACAGCGGTAGTAGCAATCCCAACAACAGTCCGCTGGATGTGCAAACCTTAAACTCAGGGGTGGTGGCTATAATCGCAGGTTACTATCATACCTGCGCACTGCTCAATACGGGGGCTGTTAAATGCTGGGGAGATAACTTCTATGGCCAGCTTGGTTCCACCACCAACAGCGGCACTGCTAATCCCAACAACAGCCCGCTGGATGTGCAGACCTTAAGCTCAGGGGTAGTCGCTATAACTGCAGGGGGATACCATACTTGCGCCTTGCTGAATACGGGGGCTGTTAAATGCTGGGGGAGGAATATCTATGGCCAGCTTGGATCCACCACTAACAGCGGGAATAATACTCCCAACAATAGCCCGCTGAATGTGCAGACCCTAAACTCAAGGGTGGTGGCTTTAACTGCAGGTTTAGATCATACCTGCGCCCTGCTCGACACGGGGGCTGTTAAATGCTGGGGACTGAACTTCTATGGCCAGCTTGGCTCCACCACCAACAGCGGGAATAATAATCCCAACAACAGCCCGCTCGACGTGCAAACCTTAAGCTCAGGTGTGGTCGCTATAACTGCAGGAACCTACCATAGCTGCGCCCTGCTCGATACAGGGGGACTTAAATGCTGGGGACTGAACCTCTATGGCCAGCTTGGCTCCACCACTAACAGCGGCAATGGCAACCCCAATAATAGCCCTCTGGATGTCCAGGCTTTGATCGCTACAGGGATATTTCATAATGGTTCTGGTGAGGGGCACTCCTGTGCAATTGCGGCAGCCCCTTAATCAATACGCTTACAATCAACACTTGGCATTGAATGTCCACAGCCCAACGAAACCCCGCGGCACAGCCCAACGAAACCCCGCGGCACAGCCCAACGAAACCCCGCGGCACAGCCCAGCGAATCCCCGCGGCACCGACCGCGGGGCCCATACCTGTTGAAGTAGTATGGTCCTCAGACAAGTTTCAATGTTGCCAAAAAATAAGATTTAACAGGTAGTCATAAACAAGTGTGCTTAACATTAAATTGGCTTCGTGTGGACCCCGCGGTCGATGCCGCGGGGATTCGATAGCTAATGCACTTGTGTAGATATCTATGGATATAGCTTTCATAACCTCCACACCGCCGCTAACAGTGGGAATAATAACCACAATCAACACTTGGCATCGAATGTCCACAGCCTGTCGCCTTGAGAATATCCGCCATATTCTACGGATATTCTCAAGTGGATACAGGATTAACTGGCAGCTGCTAGATCTTCCGGCCAGATAACAGGCTGAGGCGGTAATTCCAGGGATGGGTTGCAAAACCAGGTTTTTTCCCCTTGCCGAAAGATTCGTTACCGTGTAGGAAACCGTTGCTGTCTCAGCACCAGCGACCGTCACCACAGCAGGGTTTGGCGCCGAATATGTCTATAACGGAGTTGAGGCATAGAGCAGGCTATTGAGCATCAGCCCCGCCGCTCCGACAGACCAAAAACCAATAGGCTTCCCTTTATCCTGTGTTATTCTCATTTCATTCCTTATCGCTGTAAGTTGTCTCAGTTCCTTAAACTGTCCATTTAAGCACGAAAATTCCTAAAGAGGCTATCATTCAGGGCAATCCAGTCGGTGTAACAGTCTATGCACATCTTTATCCACAGATTTTGTGGATAACTGCTTAAGAGAATTTCTGCGCAAAAAATATGGAAAGCCTTGGTAGTCAATGTGTTAGAACGAGGTGAGAAGATTAAAGCGGGGGCTCAAGGAAAGTTATCTGGAAAACTTATCCACAAAGGCGCTGCAGGAGATAAAGTTTTCGGAAACGCATTCTATCCTCTTTTTTTTACAAGAACCAGTCTTGACATTTTAGCTCTGTTTTCTTTAAAGGCATTATTTTTCATATCTCTTTAATATTTAATGATAAATTGTTTCCCCCTATTTTGAATCATTTGCAGAGTCTTACTCTCCCAACTCTTTTCTTGAAATAAAAGCGATAAAACGATCCAGCATGCGAGTGCTTAAAATGCGTTTTAAAAAGGCAAGAGAATGGGCGGGGACTGTTACGCGATACTGAGGTTTGGGATGCTTTGCTTCTATTGCGTGTATAATTTTTTTAATAACCGCCTCTGGACCGCAAGTCAAAGCTGAGTTTGATTTTTGCTTGCGGAAATGGCTCAACATGAACTCATACTGCTTGGCGAAGTAACTGTTTTCATGGTTAATTTTTTCAAGGGAATAACTGATGGCATTATCCCTGAAGCGGCTTTCAATGGGTCCAGGCTCTATAGTACTGACCTTTATTCCAGACTGGGCAAGCTCAAGCCTTAGGGTATCGCTTAAACCTTCTACGGCATACTTGGATGCATTATAGGCTCCGCGAAACGGCATGCTAACCAGCCCCAGAATTGAACTGATATTAATAATCCGCCCTTCATTTTGTCGCCGCATGACAGGTATAGCCAGGCGGGTTAATTCCATTAAACCAAAAACATTGGTTTCAAATTGTTCACGTAAAATGCTGCGCGTAATGTCTTCCAGAGCGCCAGTTTGCCCATAACCGGCATTATTGATTAATACATCGAGGCGCCCATTGGTTTTTTGCAATAGCAGCTCGAAGCCTCGGTGAATTGAGGCATCATCGTTCATATCCATTAGCAAATTATCAATCCCCTGCTGCCCAAGCTTGGTTAAATCCTCTTTTTTGCGGCAGGAAGCGATAACCCTGTATCCTTTATTATACAAAGCACAGGCTGTTTCGTAGCCTATACCACTGGAACAACCAGTAATAAAAACAATTTTTTGCATGCTGTATCCAATTAAATATTTAAACATTAGGTCTTTACGAAACAAAGTGGAGCAATTCCAGTCCTCGATGCCCCATTCCAGCTCTGCTCTGGATTGCCTGACTCCGTTCGCAATGACGGCAGTCCGTCTTTGTGAAAGACGGGTTCATTGTTATGTGCCCTATTTTCTGATAAAAGCATTCTTTTATCCAATAGAATCTCAAATGCTGCAGCGCTTATTATTATCTACTTTATTCTTAAGCCTTAACCTTCAGGCGTCTCCCCAGTTTAAATATCAACAGCCGCAATTGAACAGCATTTATGAGATAAATACTGAAGCACTTTGTGCAACAGCCAAAGAAACGCTGGCTTATTTAAATAAAGGGACGAGTTATGATTCCCAGGTGATTCATGGAGGCAGGCTATTTTCTGTTCCACTCGAGCGCGTGAAAAAGACACTCAACTTTATTTGCCAGCATCAAAATCAAATGAAAGATCCAGCGTTCCTACAAGCCCATTTTGAATTTATCCGCTGGTATCCTGACTTAAAGCAGGCTAGACAATTTGCCGCAGGCAAACCCTTAGTCAAAGACTTACCATCCAACTCCCTGCTAATGACTAAATACTTCGTGCATCAGGCCAAGGTACAGGAAAAAGCCAGTAAAACCCATCCATTTGCCCTCTACGGTCTGCCCAGAGATGAGAGCCTTTTAAGCATTGAGGAAGCCAATCAACATCCAGAATTAATCCGCTTTCGCTACGGCAAACAAGCCATTCTTGCCGGGGCTTTGAAAAATCAGAATGTGCCCGTACTTGCCTATCTAAGCCGTGCAGATCTGGAAGAAGCATTGATGGAAGGAACCTTAATTGCCATCTTCCCCAGTGGAAAGCAAAAAATATTTAATGTCCATCGCAATAATAATATTGCCTATGACCGCAATAAAAAACCCTATGAACAGGAACGCTTCTGGTATTTCCGGGAAGTCGAAGGGATTAAGGGTTATGGAAAAGATGCGGATCATAAAATAACCGTGAATACGGGAGTTACTTTTGCAGGCGATCTTGAACAACTCGGCTTAGGCAAATTAATGCTGGTGCAATATTCTAATCCGCAAAAAAAATCTATCACCCGGATGGGTATTCTGGCGGATACTGGGGGCGCTTTTACAGGAAATTTATATCAGGTGGATTATCTGGCGGGAAGTTATTCCAGCCGGGATGATTTTTTTAAAAAAAACCGGGAGCTGCCGAATTACATTGCTGCTTATTTTCTTTTGGTTAAGGAGTAGTTGACTGGGCACAAATGATTTCCGCTCTAAATCCACGCTGCACAGACATTTTCTCCCTCGGCTGCGACCCATAGCTATCTACACAAATGCATGAGTTATCGAATCCCCGAGGCTGCGACCGCGGGGTCCACACGAGGCGTATTTAGAATATTGGTTTTGCTAATTTAGGATAATATTTGAAAGACTTGTTCCTAACTGCTTTTGCTATTTACGGCAACATTGGACTCCTCTGAGGAGCTTGTTCGGCACCAGACATGGGCCCCGCGGTCGCAGCCGCGGGGATTCGGAAGGTCGCAGCCGCGGGGATCCGCTGATTCGCAGAGGGCTTCGACCGATTGCAATCTATAACGCAGACATATGCAGCTGCCCAGCTGTCTCCGCACCAGCCCTGGAAACACGTTGCTGTAGTGGTGAATAGAAAGACAGGCCGCTGTTGGTCAAAGCAGAGGAATAAGCCTGGAATTCCCTATTTCTGGGCTCAGGTAAAATCTCGGCCAAATTGCGAAGTTTCATCTGTGAAACTCGCTCAACGAGCTTTTCAAATTCAGGGTCATTTTCGTTTTTATATAATACCTGTAACTCTGTCCATAAATTCTGTCGGACACAGCCTTCAATTTGCGACCAAATTGGCTGTACGCCGGCTTTTAATTGGCTGAATACTTCCTGTGGGTTGTCTTCGGATTTTGCTAACTCAGCTTGTAAATAAGCAGCGGCTGTTTCTTCAAGAATAGTATTTGCCTTTGCATATAGATCCTTTTCTTCAGCAGCTTCAGAAGAGATAAAAACTTTTTCTTCTTCGTCATAAACTGTAATCGCCTGTGTGGCGATATCCAAAAGCCAACCATGAATTTTTACGCCCTCTTTCATTTTTTGCTGTACAAGGGGATAGGTTTTTAAATGCTCAATCTGAGTAAGCACGTTAAGTTGTATAGCCAGATTAAGCTTTTCCATACCATCTAATTCAGAATGGCAGCTGTGCTGCTCTAACTTTTTAGTAACAGGCTTTGCATGTTCTAGCCAGGCCGGCACAAACTCCAGATCTTTTCCAGAGCCAGGGTTTAGCAATCCCTTCATTGCGCCGCAATTGGAATGGCCGCAAATAATAATGTCTTTAATGCTGCTGAATTTTTTCAAGGCAAATTCAATAACAGCTGCTTCAGAGGTTCCTGCTGCGGCCTCTGCTTCGGGGACGATATTTCCCACGTTCCTATGCATGAATACTTCACCAGGCTCTATGGCCATTAATGTATCTGGAAGTATTCTTGAATCCACGCAAGTGATCACAAGAATTTCCGGATCCTGCCCCTCACTCACACTTTTAAATTTCAGTTGATGCTCAGGGTGTAGCTCTTGCTTAAACTGTTTCGCCTTTTTCATAAGTTTAAGTCTTATATGCATAATTGTCTCCAATCTATCAATCTGGTAGATATTTAACTACTTTTGCATCCACTTAGTCAAGTTTTTTTGCAAAATTGTAAAGACAAATTGTATAAATTGATCACTTCATCATCGCTGGTTTGCGTAAAGTCTTCATACCAAAGCCCAACAGCTTGAAAACGATAAGGTTGAAGCGGGCAAATCACTTCATCAACCAAGTCAGCGAACTCTTTGCAAATACTGGGATCGGCTACAGGAATTGCAATGACCAACGATGCAGGCTGTTGTGTCTTAATCGCCTCCATAGCTGCTTTCATGCTGGCACCGGTAGCGATGCCATCATCGATTAAAATCACTGTTTTATTTTTCAATCCAGGAAGCGGCCGATCACCGCGATACACTTTTTCCCGCCGTTTTAGTTCGCGCATTTCCTCCTCAATAACATGCTCAATGTCTGAGGAAGAAATATTAAGGCTCTTTACCAAATCCTGGTTAATGAAAAAGATTCCACCAGAGGCGATTGCTCCCATTGCCAATTCTTCATAGCCAGGAACCCCCAGTTTTCTCACAATAAAAACATCCATTGGTAAACGAAGTGCTTTAGCTACCTCAAATGCCACCGGAATTCCTCCTCGCGGCAATCCGAGAATAATGCTGTTACTGTCTTTAAACTTCTCAAGATGAGATGCGAGCACCTTGCCCGCCTGACGGCGATTACTGTATTTCTCCATAAGCACCTTCATTAAAACGCTCCCGCCTTATTCAAAAATATAGCAGTAAATGGTCTATACTTGTGTTGAACCTTTAAGAGGAGGGTTAATAATGACTGATGCAACACATGGAGAATTCAATAATTTAGAGTCTTTGCATCATTACTATCACAGCATAATCAATTACATGCCTAATCTCGTCTATGTGTTGGATAAGAATTGCATGATTGTCGACTGTAATCAGAACTTCCTGGATCTTTTGCAACTGGAACGCCTGGAGGACATGCCAGGAACCCTTTACTCACAACTGGTGGAGCAAAGTCATTTGTCCGAGGCCCGAGTCCAGAAGCTCAAGCAGGATGATATTAATGCACTGCTGGAAGCAAAACCATTGCTTGAGGTGAAAGAAGCGCCCGTTATCGATGCTAATGAGAAAATTCATTATTATCATTCCTCCCGCATCCCCTTGTTTAATGAGCAAAATCAGCTTACAGGCATGGTGGTTATTCTCGTCGATATGACTGAAAAGAAAAAACTGGAAGAAGAATTGCAAAACTTGAAAGATCGACTCAAAACACATGGGGTTTCCGAATCAGATCATCCTCAAGCCCGTATTTTTCGCGATCCTAAAAATCCGCCCAAGGTATTAATGATTGAAGATAATGCTATCGCGCAAAAAGCGGTGCAGGCCTTATTGATGCAGCTTGATTGCCAGGTTGATGTTGCTGACTCGGGAGAAAAAGCCGTCAGCCTGTTTAAACCGGGGAAATACGATTTAATATTTATGGATATAGGTCTGGAGGATGGTTCAGGTTATGTGGTTTCCAAAAAATTGCGCCAGATAGAAGACGGCAGCGGTTTTAGGGTCCCGATAATTGCTTTAACCGGCTATGAGGCCGATGTGGTGAAAATGGATTGTAATGACTATTTCATGGAGGGCGCAATTACCAAACCGCTTACCAGCGAACAGGCAAGGCAAATTATTGAACACTACATCTATCACATGGATATCCCGATTTCCGGTTTGAAGACGACTAAACCGATGTGAGTTCTTACGGTGCAGCTTTGGTATAGTATACAAACCTATAAATCTCTACTTACCGCGCTTTATGCGCGGTATCTATTCAACGGTTTCTGATGCGGCAAAAAGCATCATCAACGCAGCATAATCTCCATGGTTACCGCGCCTAAAGCGCGGTACGTGGGCAGTTGCGTTGAGGTATGTAGACAGGCATATAACCAAAGCATTAGTTACTTACCTCATCTCTGCTTAATTCTATCTTAATCTTAATTGGATACAATAGTTAAAAATTCAGAGTAATCCAGGTGAGGTGGCCTTTATGAGTACCGATATTAACCAGGGACGAATTATTGATGTTTTAAACAAGTATTTAAAAGCCAACAATTTCCCCTTTCAGATGAATCGCAATGGGATTTGTAATGGGCTTGCCATAGTTCATGCAAAATATGTGCTTGAAGGCCGAAGTAAGGAATTCGAAAATATTCTGAAGTATATTTCAGAAGGAAAGCGAGATAATAATATCACCGATGAGGATATCAATAATTTTGCGTTTCAGACCCTTCTGGCTTTTGCCCCCCACGAGTTTGATAATAAGCTGCATCAGGCCACAGCAATGCGGGCTTTAAAAATTAAAGGGATTCCCTTAAGTTCTTCTTTTAATTTTTGCATGGCCGCTTCAAAGACTAATTGGGCACAAGCCTTACAGGATATTGCTCTCAAAGAAGATGAGGTAATGATTGTCGGTAGTATTAATCATGCCATTTCTATCCATAAAGCCAATGGTCATTACGTCGTCTACGACCCCAACTATAGCAATGGATTTAAAAAGTTTGCTGATGAAGCTGCTTTAGTGAAAGAATTACATAGCAATGTTTTTCATTTTAGCAATGAAAATTTGGGACTTGAAGTACAAATACTCAGGCATCCTGAAAAACAAAAAGAAGAGAGAGTATTCCCCACTGTTGAAGACTTGTATAAAAAGTACCTCCCTGATGCCAAAGAGATTTCAGAATGCGGCGATCAATTATTCAATACGCTCTCAGCCGCTGCAGCGCACAATGATAAATCCGTTATTGAATATCTGATCCAGCGGGGTGCCGACAACTATGCAGAAGCTTCAATGTCAGCAGTAAAATCGAATAATGTCTCAGCGCTTGAATCCTTACTGGCACACATTGACAAAGAACCTCAGATGTTTGCTATCTGGGACTATGCTCTCAGTCTGGGAAGAAAAGAGATAATCGATTTATTGAAACAGGATACAAAATTTAAAGCGTTTTACGAGGAGTATCTTCCTGCTGAGGCATTCCTTTCTGCTATCGCTTCCGGTAAAAACGCAGACTTACTCGAAGAATTTATAAAAGATTACAAAGCTGTTGCACTAGAAAATGCGCAAAAAGACTTTGTAGCACAAAAAGAGCAATTAGAAGATCAGTTTTCACCGGATGCCCTTGTTAAATATATACAAGGTATTCCTGAGAATATTGATTCAGAACTTTCCAAACTAATCCTGGGACAAAGTAAATACTCCAACTCTAAAAATCCCAGCCCCATGAGCAATACAATTAATAGCGGCGATGTCCAATCGGTCAGGATTCTCATGGAACAAGTGCTTTCTTCAGGGGCTGAACTGACAGATGAGCAGAAAATTGCTTATCTGCTTGAGGCGATCCGTTCAAATCGAAGATCAGTCGCCAATTTTTTAATTTCTGAAAAGCCCGGCATTGCTAAAGAATTAATGAAAACTGTCAATTTGAGCCTGTATGCAGTCGAGCACACTAACATTCTGCTTTTACGCGATTTGCAAAGACATGGTGTAGAGTTTAATAACGCGGCTCTAAAGTTAATCGACAGGAAAGAATCCAAAGAGTTAACATTTGTTGAATCCCTTGGGATTGCTATTCAGAAATTTGCCGATTTTTTCAAAGACCTGGTGGACTATAAAGCAAAAGGCGTTCGCTATGATGTCAGACTGTTTAAATCGGTTAAACAGGAGCTGCAAGAGGCAAAAGAAGCCCAGGAAAATATCGAGATTATAATAGACTCTTTCGAGCCTGTTGAACCGGTAGTTGATGATAATCAAACCGGAGAAAGCCGCTTAATTTTATCTTAATCCGAATTGTTTATAATTTGAACACAACAATCCAGTAGAGGCGGCTTTTATCAGTACCGTAATTAACCAGGCACGAATAATCAGTGTCCTAAACAGATATTTGAAGGCCAACAATTTCCCCTTTACATTAAATCGGAATGGGATTTGCAACGGGCTTGCCCTGGTTCATGCAAAATATGTACTCGAGGGGCGGGGCAAGGAATTCACAAATATATTAACCTATATTTCGGAAGGAAAAAGGGATAAGTACATCACCGATGAGGACATCAATAATTTTGCGTTTCAGGCTCTTCTAGCCTACGCGCCGCAAGAATTTGACCATGGGCTGCATCAGGTCACTGCGATGAAAGCCTTAAAGATAAGAGGGATTCCCTTAGCGCCTTCCTTTGGTTTTTGCATGGCTGCCCCTGATGAAAATTGGACACAGGCATTACAGGATATTGCCCTTAAAGACGACGAGGTGATGATTATCCGCAGTGTTGATCATGTTATTTCCGTTCACAAGGCCAATGGAAACTACATCGTTTACGATCCCAACTATAACAATGGATTTAAAGAGTTTGCTGATGAAGCATCCCTGGTAACAGAACTCCATAAAAATGTTTTTACGTACCGGGAGGGAAATCTGGGTCTTGACATCCAGATACTGAGACACCCTGAAAAACAAAATAAAGACAGAATCTACCCCACTGTTGTAAACCTGTATGAGAAATACCTCCCGGATGCCAAAGCGACTGCGCGTTGTGGAAAAAAAGAGTTTAAAATACTCGAAGATGCAGCTGGGCACAATGATAAGTCTGTAATTGAATATCTTCTTAACAGAGGTGCTGAAGATTATGTAGACGCTGTCATCAATGCGGTAAGGACCAATAGTCCTTCGGCTCTTGAACCTTTACTTCCATGCATCAATAACGGTGAACAGATTTTACGGATCTGGAATTATGCTTTCAATTCCGGTAGGAAGGATGTAATCGATGTATTGAGGCAAGATCCCAAATTCAAAAGATACTATAGTAATTACAAAGTTCACGGCATATTCATTTCGGCTGCCGCTTGCGGTAATAACGCCGCCCTGCTAGCCGAGACAATTAACGATTATAAAGCGGTTTCATCTGCTGATCTTTCCAAACTGATTCTGGGTCAGCAAACTGAAATGATCAGCAAGGGATGGGGCAGCCCGCTCAGCCATGCAATTAACAGCGGCGACGTTCAATCAGTCAAACTCCTCATGAAACAGCTAGAGAACTGCGGAACCAAGCTGTCAGATGAACAAAAAATCGCCTTTCTGCTAGAGGCGATACGTGCCAATCGCAATTCAGTTACGAATTATTTAATCACGAAGAAGCCCGGTATTTCCAGGGAGTTGATGAAAACGGTCAATTTGACTATTTATGCGGTGGAGCGTACTAATATCCTGCTTTTACATGATTTGCAAAAGCATGGTGTGGAATTCAATAATGCCAGTCAAAAATTAATCGACAGGAAGGAATCTAAAGCAATTACATTGATTGAGTCACTAGGTATCGCAGTTATAAAATTCGCTTATTTTTTAAAAGATATGCTGGATAAAGAAAAAGGCGTTCACTGCGATGCCAGAATGTTCAAAACAGTTAAACAGAATTCGCAGGCGGCAGATGATTCCCAGAAGCCATCTGAATTCCCGCAGGAAAGACCATAGCTACACAACTATGCAAGTGTAACTACTTGTTTTATATTAAAATGCTACGTACCGCGTTTTATGCGCGGTATCCATGTAATGTCTCTGATGAACAAAAAGTATTCACAATCCACCATCCTATTTATGGTTACCGCGCATAAAGCGCGGTACGTAGGCACTGTTAAGATAGTTAACTTTTGTAAGGATCTCTCCGGCTTTGAACGCGGGCCCATAACCTGCCTTAATCCGCAGTAACCTGCAAGTCGCCAGCGACAACCCGGCTGCGGTTCTCGCGTGCTTTCAGGTAATTTTTCGAATAGGTCATGCTTGGTTTTTCAACTGTAAAATGCACCAGGTTTGCTAACAAAAACACCAGGGAAAGTGAGATTGCCGCTGCCAGGGGTACATTCAGGGTCAAGGGGTAAATGAGGAAGTACAGCGTATACCCGGTGAAACCATGCAGTAAATACAGTGGATAGGAAATTTCGGCAAAATGATTCAGATATTTATTATAGGGTATTCGATCATTAACTCGGTATAACAGCAAAAACATGACAATCCCGAAACAGTGATTGATAAAGATTAAATTGCCTGTACCATTCAAAATGGTTCCAGTATTCAAGCAAAAGTAATTAAGCAGCATCATCAGCAAGGTAGTCGTTATACCCGTTAGAACCGACCATTGTTTTGATAAAGTGTAATAAAACGCAGTACCCACAAACATATAAGTGATATAACTGCTGTTCATAGCTAGCAAATTACCGAACCCCTTCACCAGCTTATGCATATCATCATGAAAAAAATCGCTGAAATAAATAAAAAAGCGGCTGGCAAGAAGCATAATCACTGCTGATATTAAGAAGGTTTCTACTTTCCTCTCAATGGCAAAATAAAAAAAGATAAAAAACAAAAGATAAAAGTGCATTTCAATTTCCAGAGTCCATAAGGCTCTTTCAATATGATGCGTATGCAGCACATCCCGGATTAACAGCAGGTTAGCTATCAGTACCTTCGGATGGAAAACATCAGGCACCAATGAACTGCCAGTATAATGATTGGCAATAGTTATCGTGCTGGCCGCAATAATTAAACAGACAATAGCAGTTGGATAAATGCGGAATACTCGGCGCACAAGATAGGTAAAGGGAGTAGAGTTTTTTAATGAAAAAGGGATGATATAGCCGCTTAA
Source organism: Legionella birminghamensis (assembly GCF_900452515.1). Taxonomy (NCBI): domain Bacteria; kingdom Pseudomonadati; phylum Pseudomonadota; class Gammaproteobacteria; order Legionellales; family Legionellaceae; genus Legionella; species Legionella birminghamensis. The sequence continues at coordinate 826,699 of NZ_UGNW01000001.1, read as the reverse complement.
CAGAAAAAATAAACCCAGACTAAAAAAACCTGCCCTGAAATCGGTGAGGCCAAGTTGGCTTGAAATAATTGTCAAATATTCATTAAGCTGGACATTGGGGTAATCCGTTATTGGATCCTGGAAAATCATTTGATGAATGGCATTCGGTGTCGTAATCAAACCAAACCAATGCGTGTAAATAACCAGCACACAGCCGACTGAACGAATAAGTTGCAAAAACCAAATTTTTTGCGCGCCTTTAGCCACATTATGCTCCAGTTTTTTATTATTGATTAACGCAATGCGCAGTTTTGACAAGCCAGTCTATGTCCCGGAGGACGAAGATAACTGGAGAATATTAACAGAGGTCTGGAAAGAAGTTAACCAAAATTGCATTCAATCTGCCTGCTCAGACCAGTAGTCAGGCAAAGCATTCAAAAGACTCATATAATACTTAGAGGGCAATTTAAATATGTATAAAAAAAATCGAGAAATTTAATGCGATCAAAAGGTTTCATGGTTAGTATCCGCCTGAGCATTATTACCCTTTTTGTACTTCTATTAGGGTTAATCGGCTTTGCCATTCTGGCAATTAATTATCGCGCCCTAAACCAGATCCTTGGGGCAAGCGAAAAAAATCTAATCGTCGAGACAACCTCGCTTCTCAATGAACGTATTCATAACTATTTGCATCCTTTAAACAGGGATTTGCAAAAAATGAAAAATTTATTGAAGGAAAATATTATTGATCCTATCGATCCTAAAGAGTTCGACAAGTACCTTCTCGAATCGATCCGCGACACTCCCCAGCTGTTCATGATTTACTATGGCACCAAAGAAGGTGATTTCTACGGCGTTGACCGCACTCAAAAGAATATAATTGGCTTGAACCACATCATTAATACGAACGTACCACCCATTAAAGAGCGCTATGAATATAATGAAAGCGGGCAATTGATACGCACAGTACCGCTCCAAAACTATGATCCGCGCCTGCGCCCCTGGTATCTCGAAGCAGCCGCCCTTGGCAAGCCAACATGGACCAACGTTTACCAATTTGTAAACTTTGGTAACTATAAGTCCACTGTAAATGGCGTTACTGCTGCTATTCCTGTGTATAACAAGAAAGGCGCACTTCTCGGCGTATTTGCAATGGATTTATCCATTGAGGGCATTCAAAGGTTTATCGGCCAATTGAATCTGACTGAGAACTCTTTAATTTATGTGACCGATAACAGTAAGCAAGTGATTGCCTATCATATTCCCCATGAAAAAGAAGACCTTGTTTCCAATACAAGACATCTTGACTATCATTTAAAAAAACTAAACATACCCTCCAGCATTTTGGATAAAACAACCGGTTTGCTGGAAGTGAGTTCTTTTACTCACAATAATGAGGAATATTTTCTTATACACCGCCCTATTCTCGAATCCCATCAGTCAAAGCCCTGGTATATAACAATCATTGTTCCAGCCAGTGATGTATTGGCCCCTTTAAGAGCGCTGCGTTTCCATACGCTTTTACTGACCAGCCTGGTACTGCTTTTAGGTATCTTTATTGCCCGTGTTTTCTCTCAGCGAATCTCAAAACCCATTATACAGATTGCCAATGAAGCCCAGCAGATCGCCCGTCTTGAATTGAGCCAAAGACCACCGATTAAGACCATGATCAAAGAAATCAATTATATGGATACCAGTTTGTCGCATATGCAATCAAGCCTGCTGTCCTTCCAGCGCTACGTACCCCGCAGCCTGGTCAGGCAATTGATTCTCTCGGGTAAAATTGCCGAGGTTGGCGGGCAACGTCAACAGATTACTGTGCTCTTCTCCGATATTAAAAATTTTACCCAACTGGCTGAGAAGTCGAGCCCTGAGCAACTCATTACTTATTTATCCAATTATTTTCAATCGATGACCGAGGCAGTCATCACTCATGAAGGTATTCTGGATAAGTACATTGGCGATGCAATCATGGCCTTGTGGAATGCGCCCCTTAGCGATCCACAGCATGCATTCCATGCTTGCTTGACAGCAGTGGACATGGTTCATCGATTAGAGCTTGTTAATCAACTGAATCAGCAAAATGATTTTCCGTTATTCCACATCCGCATTGGTATCAACTCCGGTGAAGCCATCGTCGGCAACGTCGGCTCGGAGGAGCGCCTGAGTTATACTGCCCTGGGTGATAATATCAATGTAGCCAGTCGTCTTGAGGCGGTTAACAAGCTATATAATACTCAGATTATTGTCAGTGAGACCACTTTCAAACAAGTTGCCAAGCGCTTTAATTTTCGCTTGCTCGATGAAATTGCAGTCCGCGGCAGGCAGGAAAGTACGCGAATTTACGAACTCATTACCGCCAGCAATATTCACAATCTGGAACAGCATAAATCCATTTTTTACAGAGCTTTCTGTTACTATCAACAAGGCGAATGGCAAAATGCCTTAAATGAGTTTGAAGAACTACCTCCGGCCTATCCCGGGGATCAGCTGGCCAGTGTCTATATTCAGCGTTGCCAGGGTTTTCTTGATTCACCGGTACCCGGATGGGATGGTATCTGGCGTTTAGGAGGCCCAAGCACCTGATTTAAAGGATTCCACGCATGAACAAAAATATAACCATTATTGCAACTATTATCTTGATTCTCAGTGCGATTTACTACAGCTTGCCGTTTTTTGGGATTAATATTCAACTATCTGAATTACTATCCCCTCACATTCCGGGCAATGCCTCATCTGATACAATAAAACTCGCGCAAAACCTGAGCCTTAAACCTTATATCAATGGTCTGGATGCACCGCGTTTTATGTATATTACCGAAAAAGGGGATCTGATTGTCAGCGAACCTTATAAAGGAAATGTGCTGCTCTTTCCCTATCAGCATCCTGAAAAGAAAAAAACACTTTTAAGCGGCTTGCAAAAGCCGCATAGCATGGATTTTTACAAAGGCTTTCTCTATGTGGCGGAGGAAAACGCTGTAGGCCGAATAAAGTTTAACCCTCAGACGCAGGCCGTTGAGGGTCAATATCAGCGAATCATTGACAATATCCCGGATGATGGCGGCCACTGGACCCGAACGATCAAATTTGGCCCGGACGGATATGCCTATTTATCAATAGGGTCTTCATGCAATGCCTGTATTGAAGAAAACCCGCTGCGGGCAAGTATTCAACGATTTGATCCAGATAAGCCACAGCTGCAAGTCTATGCCACAGGCTTGCGGAATTCCGTTGGTCTTGACTGGTCACCGCTTGATAAGCAACTCTATGCAACAGAAAACGGCCGCGATATGCTCGGTGACAAGTTACCGCCAGAAGAGTTAAATTTAATTAAAGCGGGGCAGTTTTATGGCTGGCCTTATGCCTACGGAAACCGCATTCCCGATCCAAAGTACGGAAAAGGAAAAGAGGAACTCATTAAAAACTCGATACCGCCGGTGTTTGAATTTGGCGCACACCAGGCTCCTCTCGGGCTTACCTTTATTAAAAATCCTGATTCGCCCTTCTATGGGAAAGCACTGGTGGCCTTCCATGGCTCCTGGAACAGCTCCCAAAAGGTGGGTTATAAGATAGTCCTCCTGAGCTTCACTGATGGAAAAATCACTCAAGAGGATTTTATTACCGGTTTTTTAAACGATGGAAAGGTATTGGGCAGACCTGTGCACATTGTAGAGGGAAAACACGGTGAATTGTATTTATCAGATGATTTTAATGGCCGGGTTTATCAGATAATTAAAGGTGTTGGCAACTAGCTATCGAATCCCCGGCAATGACCATCCGAATCCCAGCCATGACCATCCGAATCCCAGCCATGACCATCCGAATCCCAGCCATGGCCATCCGAATCCCCGCGGCTGCGACCGCGGGGCCCATACCTGTTGGAATAGCATGGTCCTCAAGCAAGTTTCAATGTTTGCCAAAAAATAGGATTTAACAGTTAGTCATAAACAAGTGTTCTTAACATTAAATTGGCTTCGTATGGGCCCTGCGGCCGCAGCCGCGGGGATTCAATAGCTTTTTATTCTCATGCACTTTTGTGATATCAATGCCTGTCAAGGCAGGTAGCTGTCAAACCCAATGGTCAACACACGCTATATTCTTCCGAAGCCATTTTGTCCCTTTGGAAAAGGAATAATCTAAGCCAAAGGATACTGCTTAAAAGAATTAAAACGCCAGCCAATAACAAGGCATAGGCAGCATGGGATTTTAAAGCATAATAGTAAAGCGGCGGAAGGATTAAAGCACAGATTATTTGTGGGAAAGTAATACTCATATTGAAAATCCCAAGATAGGTTCCAATTTTCTCCTTTGGTAAAAATTTTGAAAGAACAACATAGGGTAATGCAATTAAACTACCCCACATAACTCCTATGCAAATCGAAGAGAATATTAGACTTGACGGGGAGGTCACGAAACAAATTAATGCCATTCCAAAACCACCCCCAAGTAGAGCGAGACCGTGCACAATTTCCACCCTGATATATTTTGAGAATACAAAAACGGACAACGTAAACATTAAACTGACGTATTGATAGAGTGAAAAATAAAAAGAAGTATCCAGGCTGGCAGCTTGCATTAACTGGGCATATCCATTCACTCCACTGACATAGGGTAAATGATAATTTTCCTGTGCAATTGCCAAACTGAAATACAGCCAAAAAATAAAAACGCCCATCCATGAAATGCCATGGATAATCAATAGCTTCAAAAACAGGGAGTCGGCTTTTGTAATCTCTCGGCGAATACTCTTTATACTTAAAAAAAACTCGCTTAATAATTTGCAAAATAATGCAAAATCTAACCGCAGCAAATTAGCCGGCTTCTCATCCACCTTTCTCAGGACAAATAAAATAATAATTGCAGATATTACCCCGCAAATTATATAAGATAGACCAAGATTTAGTGGTAGTGAAAAATCACTGAATTCCTTACCAATAATCCTATGGGCAGCGATAGGAAGATAAGCACCTAAAACACCGCCAAGCCCTGCAAAAAAAGCTTCAGCAGAAAATGCCTGCATGCGTGTTTTGTCTTCCTGAAAACTATCTGCGGTCAAGGCACGCAACCCTTCCGCACTGCCATTCAAGCTGCAATCGATAAAGAATGTAAACAATACCACATAAAATAAAGAGCTTTGTAAAGGCAGTAAACAGAAAGAAAGCGCCCCGACCAATCCCCACACCAGAATATACGGTTTTCTTCGACCTATTTTCGTGACCGATTTATCACTGATATAACCTATTAAAGGTTGAATAAAAATACCCGTTAATGGAGGTATTAACCACAGTAAAGGCAATATAAAATCATTTGCCCCAGCAATCTTGAAAAGCGTACTCAGATTTGATAATTGGAAAGTAAATCCAAAATTGATGGAAAACGATAATAAGGCAAGGTATAAAAAAGTCCTTTTCATCCGTAACATTAAAACTTCCAATTAAGTCGTCAGATTAATAAAAATAGTGTAGCATCAACCAATTAGCAACTATTTCTTATTGAAAATTCATTCTATTCCATAAAAAAGGACTGTGTAAAGAGGAAATTAATCCATGGATATTAGCATTAATAATAACGCATTAAGCATTGAGGGATTCAAGCGTGTTTTTATTACTAGGGTTAACCCTAGTATTGATAATGGAAAATACCCAGTGAAACGAATATTGAATGATAATATTATTATAGATGCAGATATTTTCACTGATGGGATTGACGAAATCTATGCGGAGCTACTTTATAAACACGAAATAGATAATGACTGGACACGATTGAAATTGTCTCCACCAGACAATGACAGCATGAAAGCAGAATTTAAAGCCAAAAAGCTTGGCCTTTATTATTTTACGGTCGAAGCATGGATCGATGAGTTTTCAACATGGAAAAAGCGTTTCATAAAAAAATTACAATTAAAGATGGATGTCGCTATTGAACGGGAAATTGGCATTAATATTTTAGAAAATACCGGCAAGGAAAAGCCTGATTATATTCATCATGTTTTGGATAATATTAAACATGAAAAATCCCCATCAAAAATTGAAAATCTATTTTCAAAAAAGAATATCGCGCAATGGCTGAGAGATAATATAAAGCCTAATTTGATCACTCGCTATGAGCACCTGCTAAGCCTGCGAGTGGATCCAGCCAAAGCCCGTTTCAGTGCCTGGTACGAAGTATTTCCGCGCTCACTTGCTTCGTCGGGAAGGCATGGCAGCTTTAAGGATTTGATTAATTACCTGCCTCATATCCGGGAATTAGGGTTTGATGTCATTTACCTCCCCCCCATTCATCCCATTGGCAAAACAAATCGCAAAGGAAAAAATAATGCAGTCACTGCAAATAATGATGAACCGGGAAGTCCCTGGGCCATTGGCAGTGAGTTGGGGGGGCATAAAGCCATCCATCCAGAACTTGGGACTTATTCCCAATTTAAAGACTTGCTTAAAGCAGCTAAATCGATGGGTATTGATATCGCTATGGATTTTGCACTTCAATGCAGCCCGGACCACCCTTACTTGAAAGAACATCCTGAATGGTTCAGACACTTACCGGACGGTACCCTGCAATATGCTGAAAACCCGCCTAAAAAATATCAGGATATCTATCCGCTTCATTTTGCCTCCTCAGAATGGCAGGAAATGTGGCGGGAATTCAAATCGATATTCGATTATTGGATTAAAGCAGGCGTCACCCTGTTTCGGGTCGATAATCCCCATACCAAACCTTTTATTTTCTGGGAATGGCTCATTGGTGAAATAAAGAAAGAGCACCCGGACGTATTATTTCTTGCAGAAGCCTTTACCCGCCCTAAAGTCATGTACCACCTTGCCAAATGCGGCTTTAGCCAATCCTACACTTACTTTACCTGGCGTAATACGAAAGAAGAATTGACTACCTATATGCAGGAATTGACATCCCAACCGATAGTTGAATTCTTCAGGCCCAATTTCTGGACGAACACCCCTGACATATTACCGGAATATTTACAAAAAGGGGGCCGCCCGGCATTTATTATCCGTTTTATATTGGCCGCAACCTTAAGCAGCAATTACGGCATGTATGGGCCAGTTTACGAAAATTGCATCAATATCCCGCTGCATGAAGGATCAGAGGAATACCTGGATTCAGAAAAATATGAATTAATGCAGAACGTAATCAGTAGCCAAAACATTGATTCGATCATTACCAGGGTAAATCAGGTCCGAAAACAACATCCAGCACTGCAGAATACTGACTCTATACGCTTTCACCCTATCGATAATCCACAATTGATTTGCTATAGCAAGCATTGTGAGGCTACTGGAGAAGTGCTGCTGATTATTGTCAATCTGGATTATGAATATAAGCAATCGGGTTTTGTCCATCTACGCCAGGCAGACCTCCATCTGCATCAGGACAGTTTTCAGGTGCATGATCTGCTCCACGATGAAACCTATGTCTGGCAAACCGGCCTCTGCTATGTAGAACTGGATCCAAAAAAGTCTCGTTGTGCGCATATTTTCCATATAAGGGAGAATCCATTATGAGTAAAGATCGCCCGGAGAATGACAATTTTGATTGGTATAAGGATGCTGTCATTTATCAAATCCATATCCGTAGTTTTTTTGATGGTAATGGCGACGGTATTGGTGATCTCCAGGGTTTGATTCAAAAACTTGATTACCTGAAGTTTCTCGGGATTAATGCGATTTGGCTCATGCCTTTCTACCCCTCCCCACTGAAAGATGAGGGCTATGACATCGCCGATTATACGCGTATCAATCCGATCTATGGATCTCTGGGCGATTTTAAAAAATTTTTAAAGGAAGCCCATCAGCGTAATATTAAAGTGATTACTGAGCTCGTCATTAATCATACATCCAGCGCCCACCCCTGGTTTCAAAAATCACGGGCGGCCAAACCTGGGTCTTACTGGAGAAATTTTTATACCTGGAGCGACGATGCCAGCGAATACGCGGAGGCGCGTATTATATTTCGGGATTTTGAAACCTCAAACTGGACCTGGGATCCTCTGGCAAAAGCCTATTATTGGCATCGCTTTTATTCCCATCAACCCGATTTGAATTATGACAATCCCAATGTGCAGAAAGAAGTCTTTAAAATTGTCGATTTCTGGATGAATCTGGGTGTAGACGGTTTAAGGCTTGATGCTATCCCCTATCTCTTCCAGCGGGAAGGTACTAACTGTGAAAATCTGCCCGAGACGCATGCGTTTTTAAAAAAACTGAGTGCCCATGTCAATAAAAAGTTTAGCGGTCGATTTCTCCTGGCAGAAGCCAACCAATGGCCGGATGAAGCCGTTAAATATTTTGGCCAGGGCGATGAGTGCCAGATGGCCTTTCATTTTCCGCTTATGCCCAGAATGTATATGGCTATTAAAATGGAAGATCGCTTTCCATTGATCGACATTATCGAACAGACTCCAGCGATTCCGGATAATTGCCAATGGGCTATTTTTCTTCGAAACCATGATGAACTGACCCTGGAAATGGTCACCGATGAAGAACGGGATTACATGTACCGCATGTATGCCCAGGATCAGCAAATGCGTATCAATCTCGGGATCCGGCGACGTTTGGCTCCCTTGATGGAAGGGGATAGACGGCGTATTGAATTACTCAATGCCCTGCTATTTTCTCTCCCGGGAACCCCCATTATTTATTACGGCGATGAAATCGGCATGGGCGACAACATCTATCTCGGCGATAGAAACGGTGTCAGAACACCTATGCAATGGTCTGGGGATTTAAATGCCGGTTTTTCCAAGGCAACCCCACAGAAGCTATACACGCCAGTGATTATTGATCCCGAATATAACTATCAGGCGGTGAATGTCGAGTTACAACTGCAAAACTCCCATTCCCTCTTGTGGTGGATGAAGCGAACAATCGAAGTCCGCAATAGTTATCCCGTCTTTAGCCGCGGAAGTATTGAATTTCTAACGGCAGAAAATCCAAAACTGCTCGCATTCTATCGGGCTTATGAGGATCAATGCTTGCTTGTCCTTTGTAATTTATCAAAGACTATTCAAACGACATTTCTGGATTTATCGAATTTTGAAAATTACAACCTCCTTGAAGTTTTCGGAAAAAATCAATTTCCTCCCATTCAGAAAACCCCTTATTTTTTCGTTCTCCCAGCCTATGGATTCCTGTGGCTTGAGTTACAGAAACCCCAGTCAATTATTTCTGAAGAGAATAAAGCTGAAGAAATCGAGATCAACAAGAACCTTGCAGAACTGTTTGAAGGAAAAACGAGGAGAAAGCTTGAAACGGTATTGGAACATTACATTATCAATCGTCGATGGTATCGCTCCAAAAACCATAAAATTGCAAAATTAAGCATTTATGATTTTATTCTGGTCTTAAAAAAGCCTTCTCCGGTTTACTTGCTGCTGGTATTAATCGAATTTCGTGACAAGGAAGCAGAAAAATACTCACTATTTATTACCCCCGAGGAAAACCACCATGAAATCAGCCAGACAGGCAATCAAAAAGTAATTTGTAGTCTTAAGCAGGACAATCAATCCCCTGCCTATTTAGTGGATGCAGCCCACATCCCTTCGCTGTGGAATGCATTATTTAATTTATTTGGCTCTAATCGCCAAATAAAAGGCAGTAAGGGCGTTTTATCGATTTTACCTAATCGCGGCTATAAGAAAAGATTGTTGTCGGAAAGCAATTTTCAGAAAGAACCCATTAATGCTGAGCAATCGAATACCTCAATCCGCTACAATGCGGCATTATTCAAGCTCTACCGCCGCTTTGAAACCGGCATCAATCCAGAAGTGGAAATCACAGAGTTATTAACGAAGAAAAGCAATTTTCGTCTTCCCAGAATTCTATCCCAGCTGCAATACAAGGATCAGGGAAAACCGGTCACTTTGGCCATTATTCAGGAGCATATTCCTAATGAAGGGGATGCCTGGGCATACAGTTTAAATCATTTGGGCAATTTGCTGGAAGAAGGAAATAGCGACTCGCTGCTCTTCCCTTCAGTCGAATTACCCTGGCATAAGCGGGTTACTGTTCCAGAGGCTGTCTATCACAGGCTTGGGGTGTACTCCAGGGCAGTGGAAATGCTTGCCGAAAAGACAGCAGCCATGCATATCGCCCTGGCTCAGGCGTCTAACCAGGACGATTTTAAACAGGAAAATTTCAGCTGGTTTGATCAGCGAAGCCTCTATCAGTCCCTTCGTTCGATTATCAGCAAGGCAAAAAAACATTTAAACGCTTTCAAATCAGAACTGGAACCCGAACTCTATAAAACCCTTCAAGACAAGCTGGCTGGGAATGCATTAATTACCAGCATTCAATCCGTATTGGACAAGCGCCTGTATGGCAAAAAAATTCGCTGCCATGGCGATTTTCATCTGGGGCAAATCCTTTATACAGGCGATGATTTCATCATTATCGATTATGAGGGCGAACCCAACCGTCCTTTATCGGAGCGCAAGATCAAACGCTCTCCGTTAAAAGATATAGCCGGAATGCTCCGCTCCTTTCATTATGCGGTGTACACAATTAGTGAAGGAAGGCAAAAGGATTTAGCCTTTAAACCCTTTTCACCAGAAAACCTTTACGCCTGGATATGCCAGCTTTATTTAAATACCTATTTGCGCCATGAAGCGATTCTAAGCCTGCTGCCTGCTGATGAAAATGATCTGCTCCTGTTATTAAAAATTTTCATGATGGAAAAAGTGTTTTATGAAATTGAATACGAAATAAATAACCGGCCCCACTGGGTTCATGTTCCCTGCAAGGGATTAATCGCCTTACTGGAGTGATATGCTGGCAATGGACGCTGAAATAAATGCTTTAAAACAACTGGCAGCGAAGCTAGGTTTAATGACCAGTTATCAGAATGCATGGGGAAAACAGACAGAGGCCTCTTCACATACGCTAATGGCCTTGCTGCGCATGCTCGGCTATCCAATTAACTCGCTTGATGAGGCAATTCCGGTTTTTAAACAATACCAGCAAAAGCAGCTCAGAAAATTAATGCAACCCGTTTACATCGTATGGAATGAAAAAGCGCTCTCTTTCAAACTGGAACTGCCAAAAAAAGAGGTATCAAAAGCAATCAACTGGCGCTTAATCACTGAGGAAGGACTCACTTTCCAGAAGACGATCACCAGTAAAGGAACCAATCAGATACACATCAAATTACCCAAGCTGCCTTTTGGTTATCATCAACTAAGCCTTACTATTGGCGATAGGCAATATCAAAGCCTGATTATCTCGGCGCCGCAAACCATTTATTTTCCTGAGGATTTATGCCAGAAAAAAATGCTTGGCCTTTTCTGCCCGATTTACTCCCTGCATTCAAGGAAAAGTATTGGCTGTGGAGATTTGGGTGATTTGAGCATACTCGCTGAGTGGATGGCCGACCATCAATTAAAGCTTGTCGCCACGACTCCCCTTTTCTCTTCTTTTTTAAACTCACCTTGCGAGCCTAGCCCCTATTCGCCAGTCAGCCGTTTATTTCCCAATGAGTTGTATCTGGATTTAAACCAATTAGGCTCAATGGATCCACAGTTTTCGGCATCCGTTGATCAATTAAACGCGCAATCCTTAATAGATTACCAGCAAACCGCTTCATTAAAGCGCGAGATTGCCAGTAAACAGTTTGAAATAATGCTGCAATCTCCTGAAAATCAGCAGGCCCTACAGCAGTTTGTGGATGAAAATCCTGAGGTCAAAATTTATGCCCTTTTTCGCGCCAATGTTGAACATACAGGCAAATGCTGGAGAGATTGGCCCTTAGCCCAAAGAAAGGGCAACTTAAACGAGCAGGACATTCCCGTTGAGAATTACCAATATCACCTGGCTGCCCAATGGCAAATGCACAAACAGCTCAGCCAATTGAAAGTGGATTTAAATAAACAGGGCCAGCTTCTTTATCTTGATTTGCCTATCGGTGCCCATCGCGATGGCTTTGATGTCTGGCGGTGGCAGTCCGTTTATCTGGGCGAAGCGAATATTGGAGCACCACCAGACCCTTTATTTCTTGAAGGCCAGAATTGGGGCATGCCAGCTTTAAACCCTGAAAAATTGCGCGATCAAGGCTATTCCTGGTTTATCCGCTTGATTCAGAATATTTTCAAACAGGTAGATGTCCTGCGCATTGACCATGTGATGGGCTTTAACCGTTTATATTTAATCCCAAACGGAAGCCCTGCCAGTGAAGGCACTTATCTCAACTATCCAGCCGAGGAAATTTACGCCATTTTGAGCCTGGAATCGCAGCGCCATCGTGTGATGCTAGTCGGTGAAAATCTGGGCGCAGTACCGCCAGAAACGACCCAATTGATGAAACGCCACAGCATGATAGGCATGCATGTTTTACAATATGTCCTTGATGCCAAACAAAAGTTAATTCCCGACACCTGTAAAACCTTAAGCAGCATTAACACCCATGACATGCCGCCGTTTACTGCCTGGGCACAGGCCCTGGACATTCATAGCTTTCAGGAATTAGGGCTAATTGACAAAGAATATGCCAGGAAAATGCATCGCAAGCGCCAACAACACTTAAAGAAAATAAGAACTGTTCTGAAAAAACAAAATACTGATGACTCCAGGCTTTTATTTTCTCTCTGGCTGCTGCAGGCAAAAAGTCCTGCTGCCCTGCAACTGATTAATATTGAAGACCTATGGAATGAGACCAACCCGCAAAATATACCCAATGCAGCAAAAGCCCCTAATTGGCAAAGGAAACTTCATTATTCCCTGGAGCAAATAAAACAAATGTCTACCATTAGCGAACAACTGGATGCTATCCATCAGCAACGTAAGGGCGGTCATACGTCTTCCCAAAGTCTTTTTAGCGATCTGGATTTTCACCTGTTTAATGAAGGAACTCATTTTCGTTTATATGATCATTTAGGCTCCCACCCGCAGACGAGGAATGGGGTGGCGGGGGTTTATTTTTCTGTCTGGGCTCCCAATGCATCCTATGTCTCGGTAATTGGTTCATTCAACGATTGGAATAATAAAAAGCATCCTTTGAGTTCATGTGGAAAATCAGGCGTATGGGAAGGCTTCATCGCTGGAGCCAAAATGGGTGATCTCTATAAATATTTCATTGAATCAAGGCAGCACCATTTTGCAGGCGAAAAAGCAGATCCCTTTGCTTTTTATCAGGAAACGCCTCCCTGCACAGCCTCTATCGTTTGGGATTTGAATTACCAGTGGCATGATAAAGATTGGCTAGAAAAACGAAAGTCCAGGCAAAGCTTAAACTCTCCCATCTCCATTTACGAAGTGCATTTGGGCTCCTGGCGGCGGGTACCGGAGGAAAATAACCGTTACCTGACTTATCGCGAGCTCGCTCCCATACTGGCAGATTATATAAGCAAAATGGGATTTACCCACGTTGAATTTCTTCCCGTTATGGAGCACCCTTTCTACGGCTCCTGGGGTTACCAGACATTAGGCTATTTTGCCCCGACTGCGCGTTTTGGAAATCCTCAGGACTTTATGTACTTGATTGACTATCTGCATCAACAGGACATTGGAGTCATTCTGGATTGGGTTCCCTCTCATTTTCCTATGGACTCCCATGGCCTGGCACAATTTGATGGCACACAGCTTTATGAACATTCGGATGTCCGCAAAGGATTTCATCCAGATTGGAAGAGTGCCATTTTTAATTATGGACGTCATGAAGTACAGGCTTTTCTAATCAGTAGCGCAATGTTCTGGCTGGAAAAATATCACATTGATGCGATTCGAGTTGATGCAGTGGCGTCTATGCTTTATCTCAATTATTCGCGGGCGGAGGGTGAATGGTTGCCCAACGAAAAAGGCGGCCATGAGAATCTGGAAGCCATTCATTTTCTAAGGACTTTGAACAAAACCGCTTACCGTAATTTTCCTGATATCCAGATGTTTGCGGAAGAATCCACGGCCTGGTCTGGCGTCTCAGCGCCTATAGAATTTGGCGGCCTGGGTTTTGGCTTCAAATGGGACATGGGCTGGATGCACGATACGCTTTTATACTTTTCCCGCGACCCGGTTTTCCGCCGCTACCATCAGCATGAATTATCTTTCCGTATGATTTATGCCTTTACCGAAAATTTTACATTATCCCTTTCACATGACGAGGTCGTTTATGGGAAAGGCTCACTCATTAACAAAATGCCTGGCGATGAATGGTCTAAATTCGCCAATCTTCGCCTGGTGTACGGCTATATGTTCTGTTTGCCCGGAAAGAAATTATTATTCATGGGTTCAGAATTTGGCCAATACAGCGAATGGAATCATGAAAGCAGTCTGGATTGGCATTTACTTGATTTTCCAATCCATCAGGGCTTGCAACGATGGGTGCAGGATCTGAACAAGATTTACCGTTCAGAAACGGCTTTGCATGAACTCGATTGGCAATCCCATGGTTTTGAATGGATTGATTGCAGCGATGCGGATAACAGCGTTTACAGTTTCATCCGCAAATCAAGTGGGGGAGATTTGCTATTAATAGCCTTCAATTGCACGCCAGTATGCCGAAGCAATTACCGCTTCGGCGTCCCACAACCCGGCAACTGGCAATTGCTCCTGGACAGTGATGCAAGCCAGTACGGGGGGGCGGGGCAGAATATGAATCACAGTCCAGCAACAGAACACTTTCCTTTTCATAATCGCCCTCATTCGCTCACATTAACCATCCCTGGACTTAGCCTGGTAATTTATAAATGGATAAAATAAGTAACCGTACATTAGGCGCTAATTTGAATGCCAAGGGCCGTTGTGAATTTAAAGTATGGGCACCCAATGCGGTGAAACCTGCGTTGGAACTGATTAATTCCCGCGGAGAAACGCGTGTTTTTCCCATGGTCAAAATGGAAGATGGATACTACTTTCTCGCCCTGGATCAGGTGGAAGACGGCGATTGCTATTATTATTTATTCGCTAACCACCATTTTCCTGACCCCGCGGCTGATTTTCTTCCCCAGGGAATAAATGGTCCTTCAGCAATTATCAAAAAGCCCCAAATCACTACAAGATGGACCAATAGACCACTTCGCGACTACATCATTTATGAATTGCATGTCGGTACTTTTACTGAACCAGGTACATTTACCGCCGTTATTGATCATTTGGATGAATTAAAGGATTTAGGGATTACCGCCATTGAAATCATGCCCATCGCACAATTCTCTGGGGAGCGTAATTGGGGCTATGATGGGGTTTATCCCTTTGCAGTCCAGAACTCTTATGGCGGCCCACAAGGATTGAGAGCCCTCATTCAGGCCTGCCATGAACGCAATATTGCAGTGATTCTGGACGTGGTCTACAACCATATTGGCCCGGAAGGCAATCATTTTTCGCAGTTTGGACCTTATTTTACCGATAAGTATCAGACACTTTGGGGGCAGATGCTTAATTTTGATGATCAGTACAACCACCATGTGCGTCGTTATTTCATCGAAAATGCGCTGCACTGGTTTATTGAATATGATATTGACGCCCTTCGCCTTGATGCTTTGCATGCCATTGTTGATACCTCGGCTTATCCTTTTCTTGAACAACTGGCGGATGCGGTTAATCAAACGTCGCAGGCGCTTGGGAAGCCGCTTTATCTAATCGCAGAAAATGACGCGAATGATGTAAAGCTTATTACTGAAAAAAGCCAGGGCGGTTTTGGAATGCATGCGCAATGGAATGATGACTTCCATCATGCTCTCCACAGCCTGCTTACCCGGGAAACCCAGAATTATTATCAGGATTTTGGCCGCTTTGCGCATTTACTGAAAGCCTTGCGGGAAGGATTTGTCTATTCAGGAGCATACTCCTCTTTTCGCAAAAGGCCGCATGGAAGGAGTTCAGTTGATATTCCTGCGGAACGTCTGGTGGTGTGTTTGCAAAACCATGACCAGATTGGTAACCGGGCGCAGGGTGAACGTTTGAGCGTGCTGGTTAACGATGCAAAATTAAAGCTGGGCGCAGGTTTATTATTGACAGCTCCCTTCATTCCCCTGCTTTTTATGGGCGAGGAATATGGCGAACCCGCGCCTTTCCTCTATTTCATCAGCCATTCCGATCCCAAATTAATTGAAGCAGTTCGCCAGGGAAGGCGAAGGGAATTTGCCCATGAGCCGAATCATTTACTTTCTGACCCGCAAGATACAAAAACCTTTGAGGCCAGCAAACTTAACCATGCCTTAAAGCAGCAAGCAAAGCATCAACACTTATGGAAATATTACCAACAACTGATTCATCTTCGTAAATCATTCGAAGCAATAAGCAGCATGGATAAAGATGCACAGACCATCCAATGGGATGAAGAGCGCCAATGGCTGAGCATTGTGAAGCATCATGACAGTCAGTCTGTTTTAATCCTTGCCAGTTTTTCGGAGCAAACTCATTTGATGGACACCAATCTGCTCAGCGACTGGGCATTGATTCTGCACTCTTACGACACACAATGGACAGAAAACCATCAGGAAAATTTAAGCCAGTCTATCCCCCCTTTTGGATTTCTACTGTTTAAGGATAATCATCATGGCTAATTATATTTGCATACATGGACATTTTTACCAGCCTCCGCGGGAAAATCCCTGGCTGGAGGAAATTGAGGCACAGGATTCAGCTTCCCCTTATCACGATTGGAATGAGCGCATTAACGATGAATGTTATTTACCCAATTCCGGTTCCCGAATTTTAAATAGCGCCAGTCAGATTAGCGATATTGTGAACAATTACCAAAAAATCAGCTTTAACTTTGGCCCTACCCTTCTTTCCTGGATACGCGATCAGGATCCGCAATTGCTTGCTTCCATTATCGATGCAGATGAGAAGAGCCAAGCGCAATTTAATGGCCATGGAAATGCACTTGCCCAGGCTTACAATCATATGATTATGCCGCTTGCCAACCGGCAGGACAAATACACACAACTGCTTTGGGGTATAAAAACCTTCGAGCATTATTTCAAGCGCAAGCCTGAAGGCTTATGGTTGCCGGAAACCGCGGTCGATCTGGAAACACTCGATCTGATGAGTGAACTGGGAATTCAATTTACCATTCTTGCTCCCAACCAGGCCAGGCGCTATAAACATTTTGATGAAGAAGAGTGGACAGAGGGCATTATCCCGGGTACGGCTTATCAGCAGCAACTCCCTTCCGGGCGAAGTATCAGCCTGTTTTTTTATGATGGTGAGGTATCAAAAGCAGTCGCTTTTGAAAAGTTACTGACGCAGGGGGAAACTTTTGCGCATCGCCTGCTTAATTCATTTCCCGAGCAGAAAACAGAACATAATCTAATGCATATTGCCACTGATGGGGAATCCTATGGCCATCATCATCCGCATGGCGATATGGGTCTGGCCTATGCGTTAAACATAATCGAGAACACCGAGGGGGTCGACCTCTGTAATTATGCCCGTTTCCTGGAGCTACAGCCGCCTGAATATCAGGTCGAAATTCATGAAAATTCCTCCTGGAGTTGTGCACACGGAATTGAACGCTGGCGCAGTGATTGCGGTTGCAGTACACGTGGAGACTGGCATCAGCAATGGCGGGGCCCCCTGAGAGACGCACTGGATTGGCTGCGCGATCAGCTCATTCCCCTTTTTGAAGCCAATCTTAAGAAGCTGATCACTGATCCCTGGGCAGCCAGAAATGACTATATTGAAGTCATCAACGATCGCAGTCAACAGCAGCATTTTCTGCAAAGCCATTTTAGACGGCAATTTTCCAGAGAAGAGGCAATTCAGGTTTTAAAATGGATGGAGTTACAGCGGCATGCCATGCTCATGTATACCAGTTGCGGCTGGTTTTTTGATGAATTATCGGGCCTTGAGACAACCCAGATTTTAAAATATGCCGCCCGGGTTATGCAATTAGCCAGAGAGTTAGTGGATATTGATTTCGAACCGGAGTTTATCAAACGTCTGGAGAAAATCCCTTCTAATCTGCCAGAGCTTGCCAATGGGGCAATAATTTATCAATCCTATATCAAACCTTTGATCATCGATTTATTCAACGTTTCCGCACATCTGGCGGCTAGCTTACCTTTCAGTGAATATAATGAAAACATTGGCCTGTTCTGCTATGAAATTAACTTAAGTGAGTCAAGGCGGGCTGAAGCCGGCAAAGTGAAATTATATTCGGGTCTTATGGAGGTACAGTCACAAATTACCTCCGAATCCATTGAGGTCTGGTATGCGCTTCTTTACCAGGGTGATCAAAACCTGCTTTGCGCGATCCGCAATCCTGACGACCAGCTCGAAAGTATGGAAGATGAGTTTTACGAG
Organism: Legionella birminghamensis; assembly: GCF_900452515.1. Lineage (NCBI taxonomy): Bacteria > Pseudomonadati > Pseudomonadota > Gammaproteobacteria > Legionellales > Legionellaceae > Legionella > Legionella birminghamensis. The sequence continues at coordinate 808,475 of NZ_UGNW01000001.1, read as the reverse complement.
TATTTTGAGAAAGGGGAGATTTTCGAGCTGGTCAAGCTCTTTGATCAGCATTTTGGTGAAAAAACCACCTCGTTGCGCGATCTGTTCTATGACATGAAACGCCAGATTACGGATCAGATATTGTCTTCCATTACTGGCGAGCTCGAAAATCGCTACCATGAATTCATTAGCAATAATGCAGCACTTTTGTATTTTATCTCAGATCTTCAAATGCCTCTGCCCAAGGCAGTGGCCCAGTCAATCACTTATATTATCAATCAGGATATTTTGAATTACTTAAAACAGGATGAAAGAGACCAGGAAAAATTAGACAATCTTTTGCAACTGGTGAAACGTTTCAACATTAAACTCGATGAAGCTATTCGCTTTGAAGCAGGGAAACGATTTAAAGCCTATGCTGTCGACCTTGAAAAAACCCCTGATGACATGGATTTAATTAATGCAGTCATTGCTACCGTTCGCCAAATCAACACACTACCCCTGAAGATTAATTACTGGCATTTGCAAAATATGGTAAAGCAGCTTCTATCCACCGCAAACCTTAGGCCTCTGCTCACCGAGCTTGGCAAAGAGCTGAATCTGGAGGTCTGATGCATATCCCGCTGGCCACCTATCGTTTGCAACTCCATCCAAATTTTACCTTCAAAGATGCAAGCGGCCTTATTCCCTATCTGCATCAACTGGGTATTAGCGATGTTTACAGTTCACCAATTCTACAAGCCCAGCCTGGTAGCACGCATGGCTATGATACTGTCAATTATCAGCAATTGAATAAAGAGCTGGGAGGGGAGGAAGGATTTAATCAATTGACTGAAGCATTGGCGCGTTATGGTATGAGCCTCTGTGTAGACATTGTACCTAATCATATGGCAGCCAGTTCTCACAATCCACTGTGGCAGAGTGTTCTTAAGGAGGGTAAACAATCTCCCTACAGCGAATTTTTTGATATCAAATGGGATCTATCAGATAAGAGCAACCTGAGTTACCGCCGCTTCTTTGATATCAACGAACTAGTGTGCATGAAAACAGAACAGGAGCAGGTTTTTAGCCATATTCATGAATTGATTATCCACCTAATTAAAACATATAAAATACAGGCTTTACGTATTGATCACATTGATGGCCTGAGACAGCCTTTGGCTTATTTAAAGACATTAAAAGCTAAAATCGCCAGGGATTTTTATATAGTCGTTGAAAAAATTCTTGGCTTCGATGAAAACCTGCCGCTATCATGGCCCATAGCTGGAACCACCGGATATGATTGGCTTAATCAATTGAATCAAATTTATGTAGATCCCCAAGGATTGAAAAAATTAAAAACAGTTTACGGCAAAATTACCGGCCAATCTCAGTCAATGAAGTCAATCAGAATTCAATCCCTCTCCCTGGTAATAGAAAAACTGTTTTCAAAAGAATTTGACTATCTCCATTCAGAGCTGATTCCGCTGTTTTCTATGTTTAATCCGCAGCAACTAAGGGCTTTCCTGATTGAATTTTCATCACGGATGCCGGTTTACCGGCTTTATCATCAGGAAGACTCTCGCTGCTACTCAAAAAAAATCCTGGAAACTATTTTGACAGAACTGCCGGCAAAACAGCAGGAAATAGGTATTTTATTTAAAAATTTACTTATTGGTAATTACCCCGAATGGTTTGATGCCGCAAAAAAAACAAAATGGGAGCAATGGCGTAATCACTGGGAAGTATTTACCGGGCCACTGATGGCAAAAGGCTTTGAGGATACCGCTGGATATAATTATAGCCCCCTGCTTTCATTAAATGAAGTAGGCAGTTCCCCTGAATGGTTTGAGCATAGCGGCGATTTGGATGCTTTTCATGAATTTATTGCTGTAAGGCAAGCCCATTGGCCTTATAGCTTAAATGCCAGTTCAACCCATGATACCAAACGCAGCGAGGATGTTCGCGCACGTTTGAATGTCTTAAGCGAGCTGGCTGAAGAATGGAATTTATTATTAAAGCAATGGCATAGCCATAATCAGTCTAAAAAAATAAAGTCCGCCCCTGATGCAACCGATGAAATGACCATTTACCAATCTTTATTGGGAATCTGGCCTCTTCAATTTGACAATACTGATCTGGAAGACCGGTTTCAGCAATTTCTGATCAAAGCCATGCGTGAGCGAAAGCTGCAAAGCAGCTGGTATGAGCCTAATGAACACTATGAGCAAGCCTGTTTGAATTTTTTTAAGCAACTCTTGAACGATGATGTTTTTCTGGAGAGCTTTTCTTCTTTTGAACGAAAAACAGCTTTTTACGGAATGCATAACTCCCTGTCACAGATCCTGATCAAATTCACCACCCCTGGTATTCCGGATCTTTACCAGGGAAATGAAAGCTGGCGATTTGATTTGGTCGATCCGGATAATCGTCGTCCTGTTGATTATCAAAAATTAAGTGGCTTAGTCAGCAATGAAAGTTTGTCAAAATTACTGGGGCATTGGCAGGACGGGCGAATCAAATATAATTTAACCCGCCAGCTACTGGCTTTACGGGAGCAATATAAACCGTTAGTAGAAGGCAATTATAAGTCCTTAATGATTAAAGGACAGTTCAGCGATAATGTAATCGCATTTCAGCGAGCGCATGAGGACGCCACCCTGATTATTCTCGCCAACCGTTGGTTAAGCCGATTGATTAACCCTGGCGAGATCTGGAATAGCGAGCGATTAACCGAGAATAATTTGCATGGGATAGCGCAAGGGCAGTATATTTCTTTGTTGTCGCATGATACATGGGATTCAGTGGATAATCAGTTGGATTTAGGCAAGGTTCTCAGACACTTGCCTTTTGAAATTTTACTGAAGCGCTAGGGCGGCGTATAAGGCCAGGGCATCGTTAGACTCCACCGTGGCCGTAAAGCGTCCTGCTTTATCCACGGAAAAGCTGTTTCCATGAATCACATCCGTATAAACACCCTCAGGCAACGAGGTTTTAAAGGTTTCCGTGATAGTGTAATCTTCGTGATTGATCACTACGAAGCCTTTATTGCCGCGGCCAAAGGCAATGGCATTATTCTCATTCGACCACCAATCACTTAAAGGCTCGCCCTGCACCGCATTATAAAATTTAACCATATTGGCAATTGCCGGTATGCGGTGCTGACATACCCAATCCCTTGAACAGACTTTGGTCACGGGCGGTCCTGCATCAAAATGATTAAAGCGATAACCGGAATAGACATTCGGTGAGCCATAAGGATGGGCTAGCATAAAAATATTCGCCAGCAGATAATTATCACCATCCTTATAAGTCAGGCTGGAGCTGTTACGCTCTGTATCCCAGTTATCAATAAAACTTCGTGCAATATCACTTGGCAAATAGCCCCAGGATTCACCAAAGGATTTCAAATATGCCAGTTTTTCCCGCTCAAATATACGCTTGAGATCCCGCCCATAGCGGAACTCATCCAGATCTCCCAGATGACGGTATTCCTCCGGATGAACTGCTTCTCCTTCACTGTAAATAACCTCTTGCACCCAAAAAATATTTTTGCTCAGACGTGCACGGATAGCTCCCAAATCTTCAGCAGAAACGTGCTTTGCAGCATCAATACGAAATCCATCCACATTCAGTGCGATCAAATGATTCAAAAATTCTGCAATTTTACCGCGCACATAATCGCTTCCAGTATCCAGATCAGCCAGGGAATCCAATTCACAACTCTGCACATTATCCCGATTGGAGTAATCATTAATATTGCTTCGGCACCAATGAAAATCCTGTACCTGGTAGGTGCCGGGATAATCATATTTACTATAGCGCGTGCCGTTAGTACCCACACCATAACCCCGCGTCATGTGATTAACCACTACATCGGCAATCACTTTGACACCGGCCGCATGGCATTGGGCAACCATGTTCCTGAACGCTTCCTCGTCTCCTAAACGTCCTGCTATCTGGTAACTTACCGGTTGATAGGAGGTCCACCACTGCGGGCCCCGTATGTGCTCCTGAACCGGTGAGATTTCAACATAGCCATAACCTGCTTTGCCAAGTCGTGCGCACTCTTTTGCAACATCTGCCAGAGGCCATTGAAATAAAGTCACGGTTACTTTTTTATTACCGGGTGCTGATGCCCAGTTATAGTTTGAAGCCCCTAGAAAACTGCAGAAAATAATAAAACAATACATCCATTTATACATTTATCAGTCCTTTTATTACCGTTATGGTACCTCAGTAATATTCTCTATTAAGTGTATAAAGGAAATACGTGTATTCCTGATGAATATTAGTGTAAATCCTTATTGTGTATGCAAAATATCTAGGAAGCCAATCTCCGAATCCACGCGGTCAAGCCGCGGGAAGTCGAGTTGGTCAAAGCCGCGGCGATGCCGGGTTGGCCAAAGCCGCGCGAAGGCGGGTTGAGAATTCGCATAATCCAAACCTTCCAAAATCCGAATCCCCGCGGCACCGACCGCGGGGCCCATGCCTGGCTCCTGCTGGATCCCGCGAGAAGTCGCGGATTCTCCACCTCATTTTCCAGAAGCCTTTTTACGGGATCCCCCCTCCTTGTCCTTAGCCTTCTTACCCATACTCTTTTTCAAGAGGCTAATAAAATCGACCACATCTTCTTTTTGCTGCTTTCTTGCACCGGCTTTCCTGGGGCTTTTGGATAGTTCTTCTGTTTTGGAATCAATCCATTTTTGCAGTGCCTCATGATAATCATCGTGGTATTTTTCCGGCTCCCATTTACTGGTCATATCTTCAATTAAAGAAACAGCCATTTTTATCTCACGGTCGGTAATTTTATAATTTTTTAAACTATCCGCTGGAAAACCCAAATCCTCCTCGTCGCGAATTTCTTCCTTAAAATGAATTAAATTAAGAACCAGGGCATTATCGTGAGGAATAATCAAGCTGAGGTATTCCTTAGTGCGAATAATAACGCGTGCAACCCCCGCTTTATTCGTCTTTTTTAAGGCTTCACGCAGTAAAACATAGGCCTTTTTATTCTTACTTTCCGGGACAATATAATAAGCCTTGTCAAAATACAAAATATCTATTTCCTTAGCATCAATAAACTCTTCAATATCAATCGATTTAAACACATCCGGCCCTGCTTTTTCGAAAGCCTGTTCATCGACTACAAGGTATTGATCCTTTTCATATTCATAACCTTTAACCACATTATTCCAATCCACCACTTCACCGGTATTGCTATTAACACGCTGATAGCGAATTCGCGCATGATCCTTGGCATCAATTAAATGAAAACTTAAACTCTTCCTTTCTTCAACCGACACAATGCCGACAGGAATAGAAACCAGACCGAATGAAATGTCGCCTTTCCATATCGCTCTTGCCATGGTTTTTCTCCTGATTTTAATGTTTATTTTTTAATTATAGAAAACCCTGCTTTTTTTTAAAAAATTATGTAAACTGATTGTTAACTTTCATCTCAAAACTGCACATCATTTGACTACAAAAAACAAAATAAATACAATACACAAGCCACAGACTAACAGGGTTTGCAGAATATGGGTGATTTACTGATTGAAGCGGCACATGCGCTGGGATATCTTTTTTATAGTCTATTCAGCGGGTTAAAACGAATTGGCGAAATTTGCTTCTATTTCCTGCGCGATACATTTAGAGCCCACTTTAACCTCATCGCCCAGAAAACTGCTCCAATCGAGCAGGAAATATTCAAAAAAACACCCCCAAAACCCTCGGATTTAAATATTTTTGGACAAATTGCCCTGACTGTCTTTCCACTGACTATCTTTAGCTGGCTTTTGGCATTAACCCTTGCGCCTCTTATTTACAACTCGACATTGCTTCTAATCAGTTTCTACATTCGGGCAACCAATCTGGCCCTACTTGATATACCCAGCAAAAAACTGCGTTCCCCGGAAGGAAGCATGGCCTGGTACCGGATTATCTATGGATTGCCTGGACTGTTATTGGGAACTTCATTAGGATTAGTCTCAGCCGCCTTCATTGGCTTTATCCGTGTAATCACAAATAGCCTTAAAACAATTCCCTATGCTTTTGTCTCCACGATCAATCTTGCGCTTGATGAAGAAGATGAATTTAAAGAATGGGAATTCAAGCAGGATAAACGGCCTGTCGTACAAAAATATATCCTCGGTATTTTCGGCCTTATCCTTGGAGGAATTGCCGGGGCACTGGGATTTTGGATTATCGGAATTGGACGCATCATTTCCAACTCCTATAAAACTACAGCCTATCTGTTTGCAGTTGAAACCAATCTTGTTTTAGACGCAGAAGATCAAATTGATTCTAATGACAGGCGTCCATGGGCACAGAAATATCTGCTTGGTGTATTCGGTATCCTCCCTGGAATCCTTTTGGGGGCTTTGGGATTTACCGCTGCGGGCTTTGGCCGAATCCTAAGTAATTCATGGAAAACTGGCAAAGAGCTTACTATTTCCGGGGCCAATTTAACCCGGAGTGACTATGAGCCATTAGCAGGCGGATTAGCAAACGATCGCCGCCCCTTTCTGCAAAAATACATCTTGGGCTTTCCCGGCTTAGTCCTTGGAATGTTTACAGCCTTATTGGCAATTGGTCTTGGCAGTATCAGACGCATATTTATTGAGAGCGTCAAAACTACGAGAACGGTGTTTATTACTATCAGCAATCAAGCGCTGGCAGAGGAAGATCAGATTACCTACCCGTTGCAATTGCCGCGAAGCTTTGTCGATCGCTATGTTTTAGGCGTATTCGGTTTGGCGGCAGGTATCATTTCCGGAAGCCTGAGTTTCATGGCAATTATTGCCGCGCGAGTAGTCAGTAACTCGGTAAAAACCATCATCGGAATGAATAATGCGGCCTATAACCTGGCAGTTCATAAAGAAGATGCCCTTAAATATGATATCGTAAATGATTCAAGATCCCCTCTTGGGAAATTTCTTCTTGGGTTTCCTGGTCTGATTGTCGGCCTCTTTACTGGGGCTTTGGCTTTCACCCTGGGATGTCTAGGGCGCGTTATCTCTGAAAGCTTTATGTCCCTGCAGGAAGGGTTCGTCGCCATTACCAACCAGGCTTTACCTGAAAATGAAACCATGGAGTTGGAAAATAGAAATCGCAGTCCGCTTGATCGCTTCGTCTTCGGCATTCCGGGGTTAATCGGTGGAGTCATTGCCGGCTTCGCGGGTTTTCTACTTGTCGGAGCAGCACGTATTGTTATCAATTCGATTGAGAGCGCCGCCCACAGCTTTGCCTCGGTGACCAATCTGGCCCTGCATAAAGAAGACCGCTTTAAAAACCTGGGTCTCAATATCGATTCCCGACCGCCGCGCATCACTTATGGACTGGGTCTACCCGGCATTATTCTTGGCGGTATAGCCGGCGCTGTTGGTTTTATTGATGTGATTTTTGGACGAATTATTACCAATTCGTTTAAAACGGCAATCAGCCTCAGTGTTACGGGAATTAATGTTGCAGTCCATAAAGAGGAAGAACTCAAAGCAGGACTGCAGCATGAAAAAAGACCCCTGCTCCAGACCTATATACTCGGCTTCCCAGGACTCCTGCTTGGCATTATTCCCGCCGGCATCAGTTTCCTCATCGCTGTTTCCAGACGAATAATTATTGAAACAGCCAAAACCAGCAGGCAAGTGGCCATAATCCTTATCAATGAAGCCCTGCATGAAAACGATCAGATTAAAAAGTCTTCGGATAAACGCCGTTTTATTGATCAATATCTGTTTGGTGCGCCAGGGTTAATGGGCGGATTGGTCCTTGGAAGTATTGGTTTTCTGGCTGTTGGCGCGATGCGAATCTTCAGCAATTCACTCCTCAGTGCGGCTCATAGTTTTGCCGCCGTCACAAATCTTGTATTGGATAAGGAAGATAAGATTGAATTAAACGATGCACGCCGGCCAAGCCATCGATACGGTCTGGGCTTGCCTGGAATAATTATTGGAACACTGGCAGGAAGTCTGGGGCTGGCGACGGTGATTCTGGGGCGCAGTCTCGGTAACTCACTTAAAACCGCTTATAAGCTTACCGTCACTGCCATCAATGCCGTGAATTATGATGGGGAAACAATCCAGGGTGATCTGCAGCATGATCAACGCCCTAATATCCGTAAATACGGCTTTGGTTTTCCCGGCCTTTTATTAGGAAGTATCAGCGGGCTTGCAGCTATAGTATTCACTATTGGCAGACGCGCCCTGATTGAAAGCATCATCACTGGCACCACCTTGTTCAAAGGCATGGTTAATCAGGTACTGCCTGAAGATAGCCACCTGAAAACCGGAGGCAAAGCAAGGTCTTCACTTGATAAGATCCTCGGACTCCCGGGCATTTTATTGGGTTCAGTTGCCGGTGTATTAGGTTGTGTGGCGATTGGATTGGGCAGATCAATCAGTAACTCCTTTGCGACTGCAGCCAGTCTGAGCATTTCCGCTTATAATCTATTGCGTCATCAGAATGAACAGGCTGATGGCGGTCTGGATCAGGACTCACGTCCAGCCATCAAAAAATATGTATGGGGATTTCCCGGTCTGATTTTCGGAAGTATCACCGCAGGTTTTGCCCTCTTACTGGCTGCAGGACAGCGTATTGTCGTTGAAAGCTGGCAAACCAGCGTCGAGAGCTTCGTAACCATGGCAAACCTGACGGCTTCGCCAGAGGAAGAAATTCCCTTGTCGAAAAAACCTCGCTCATTTGCGGACCGTTTCCTCTTTGGTGCACCCGGCCTTCTGCTGGGAGGCATACCTGGAGCCTTTGCTCTGACTGTTTCCGGTATTGTGCAGGTACTTGTTAACAGCATTCAAAGCGGCCGATGGACTTTTATCGTACTCACGAACCTGGGTTTAAGTAAAGAAAATGAATTCGCCTATCCGGATCGCCAGGAGGAAGCCAAACGTTCTCTACTGGGTAAAAGTCTGCTCGGATTACCGGGAATCATTTTCGGCTCTATCCTGGGTGCGTTTGCCCTGTTTACAATTCTCAGTGCAAAATTCGTTTATCATAATGTTGTCAGCTGGCTGAGCCTTTCGGGTTCATTACTGAATGCTGCACTGGAATTACCGGTGTTTTCTGGTCTGGCAGGTGATAAACGCGATCAGCTGTCCAAAATTGCTGGACTTTGGGGTTACGGACTTGCCTTGGCAGTTACTCTACCGATTAGCGCCAGCATTTTATTTTTCAGAAAAGTAGTGCCCGTCCTGCTTGCCCTGGTACTTGGCTTCGTTTGCTCCCCCCTGATTGCAGCCCTCAAAGGCCTTGGTCAGGCAGTGAAAAAACCACGCTTTGAACCGGACGCGCCTGCTGCAGACATGAAGGAGCAAAAATTTAAAAATATCTACTCCTCACTCACAGCTTGGGGACAACTCCCGGAAAATGGGCAAATCTCAGAAGCGGGTAACGGACGTAAGGGCGCATTTTGCTTTACTCGCAAAGCCTTTACCTTTAACACCTCCACAATGACCGAATATTGCCTGGATCAGTTACTTGCCGCATACCGCGGTAGTACTGACAAAGAGAACTTTTTTGAAAAGGAATTTCCGGATGCAGTTGAAGCGATTAAAGAACATTACCGTGTATTTAGTTGCATTGAACTACAGCAGGAAACAGAAATGCGGGAAGAGCAAATTGATGATATTGCTCAATTTGTTAAGGATTATATTAAAAATGGTACATCGAAAGTGCCTGCAATCTATTCAAAACCTGAACATTCCTGGTCTTCGATTTTCTGGGGTAAGCCCGGGAAAGAGAAGGAGGAAGAGCCAGTGCCGCAACCTGGTCATTTTGCCTGATCGTCCAGATGCTGGGCTTTACAGCCCAGCCTACGATTTTCTATACTAAAAAATAAGAATAATGAGGGCAATTATGAATGATTTCTTTTTGGGAATGATGTATCTGCCTTTAGGCTTTCGTCATCTTTTTGCCAAAGGGCTGAAACGTTTCGTTGTATTGCCGATACTGTTTAATTTTTTATTGTTTTCTGGATTGTTCTATCTGATTTATCATTACCTTTTTCCCTATGCCTATGAATACCTGGATCGGCTTCCTTCCTGGCTCCACTTTCTGAATATTGTATTTTTAGTTTTTTTCTATATCAGTTTCTTTCTGCTTTTTTTATCCATGTTTACGGTTTTTTTCAATTTAATTGCAGCGCCCTTCAACGGCCTATTGGCAGAAAAAGCGCAGATGATGCTGTATAAAAGTACTATCCCTGGGCTGTCTTTCAAAGAAATCCTGTGGCGTACTATCAAACGCCAGGGGCAATTTCTGGTTTATTTCTTACCAAGGTTTGTGGGCATTTGCCTTTTATTTTTTATTCCGATTATTCATCCAATCTATCCAATTTTATGGTTCTGGTTTAATGCCTGGATGCTCAGTATTCAATATCAGGATTTTGCAATGGATAATAATCTGGTTGGTTTTAAAGAAATGCGGGAAATGATAAAAGAAAACCGCTTACTCAGCCTGGGTTTCGGTTTATCCATTAATTTCGCCAGTTTTATTCCCTTGCTAAATCTTTTTTCAATGCCTGCGGCAGTCATTGGCAGTGTTATGCTGTTTTGCGAAAGAAATAAACCGATTTTATCGGGAAATCAGCTGGGGACAACGAGATCTCAGGATTTACTTTCGTAACCCTAGCAACTTAGAATAGGCCCCGCGGTCGATGCCGCGGGGATTCGGTGATTGGAAACTCACGGTGCAGACCAGCGAATCCCCGCGGTGAAGAACAGCGAATCCCCGCGGCGAAGACCGCGGGGCCCATCTCCGAGTTTACTCTGCCCCCCCTAAGGGATTATTCCTAATCTCCTGCGCATCAGTGAGTTCAGGCTCTGTTTCAACTTCCTCTTTTTTCGCTGCTTTAAAAAAGGCCTGTCCCGCAGTCTGCCATGGCGCTCTTCCTTTCGCTAAAGCCATGATACCTAACACAGCCAGACCTGGCAGAATCCCTGTTGCAACCACGGCAAAGCCAACAGCTACTGCCTTGGCCACAAAATGATTCCAGTGCTCATCCCGATGCTTGCTTAAGGGCTCGTAGTGTTTATCCAGTAACTGATAGAACGCTGTTACCCGCTCACTATGCGCCGGGATAGAATGGTTATCACTTAATTTTTTCCACAGATGGACAGTTAATTCAAACTTGTCGCGCAATTTACCGTCAGCCGCGGCGAAATCTCGGGAGGAAAGAAATGCCTCGGCCTGCTTCCAATCCTGAGGCATTACTTCATTTGTTTTAGTTTGCTTCTGGATGTCTTTCCATAAATGCCTGAGATAAGTCTGAGTAATTGGAACCAGTTTATCCTCAATTAAAAGCAGGCTGCGAGCTTCTTCGACATCATTATATTGATTCAATAGCCGCTCATTAACTCCCTCCTCCTGCGCCAGGGCGGCTTCATGAACATCCAGTAACTGTTGCTGATTTTCAATAGTATGCCGTTGCCTTTCTATTTCTTCCTGTATCTGCCCTATATGCTGGTTTCTCTGGATGATCTGCTCTTCCTTATCCGCTATTATTTCATCTTTTTGAGCAAGCTGTGATAGCTGCTCAGTGATTATTTTTTCCAGAATCAGGACTTGTCCCTGATAATCTGTAACCAACTTCTGCACTTCCTTTTCTTTGGCCGCTAGCACAGGATCAACCGCCCCAAGGGCAATTGCCTGATGAGCAACACTATTATAGAAAACCTGATTGCTTTGTCCGCAAATACTTTCTACTCTTTCCAGAGGCAAGCCTTCTTTGAAAATGTATTCGGCTGTCGATTTTTCCAATAAAACCTGGCGCTCCATGAGCTCTTTTTTCATTCTCTCAATATCGAGAGTGAGATCAAATCCTTTAAAATCATCCAATCCGCGTATGTACTCGCTCAATGACCGATGGATTTCCAGGCTTTCATAAATCTTTGCCTCAACCGAGGTTCTTTCGGCCCTTTGATTTTCCAAAGTTTCCAGCATTAGCATGTTAATCTGGTTGACATAAGCCAAGGCCTCCTCAGGCAGGGCATTACTTGTCCGGAATGTTTCCAGTTTCAGATAATATTTTTCAGTCAGCAATGCCATTTTTTCTGCAGAAAATTGCTGCTCTTTTGCCAGAATAATGTCCTTCTGCATTTCCCGCAGAATAGCCTGAATCTCTTGTAAACCAGAGCCAGAATAATCAAGCACTGGTTCCAATTGCCTAAATAGCGCATCCACATGTTGAAATCGGTCAACCTTTCTAAATAAATTGGCAGTTTGCTCCACAAGCATTGTCTGTTTTGTTTCAAGCGTGTTTTGCAAACCCAACTGCAGCTCTTTTAAAATAGTCGCTGCAAGCGGGTAAGAAACAGCGGCTTCGCTAAAAGTCGCAAAAGCCTTACTGACCGCGTTAAATACCTGGCCTCTTTCCTCAGGACTTTGAAACTGGTTATTTAGATAGGCCTCACTGACCTGATGAATCAATAGCTTTAGGGCATCCGATAACATCTGCTGCCCCTGCTCTTCTTTCAAGATGGGTGCCAGATGATCTTCATGAAGTGATGCAGTAAGCGCTGATGGATCGGATAAGAGGTGAACATGCCTGGCAAGGGCGCTAAATTTAGAGGATGCATTGTCAATCATATCCGCCAGCGCAGTTCCCTGTCCCAACTCTAAAAGATTATTTAAAAAAAGACGGGCATGCTCGTGATTAAGAAAATTCTTACCTACAGTTGCAGACACAACAGTGTTCAGGAAAGTATCATTATGCGCCTGGTAATGAATCATCCGATCATTTTTCTTAAGCCCAAACAAAGCCCAGAAACCTTGCTCCTGGCCAAGCACAGCATAGCCGGTATTATCAAAATGCCGATAGGCCTCGCGATTCCTGAGAATTTCATCGTAAAGTCTTAAGTATTGCTCATCCAGCGCAATTTTGTATTTTTCTGGCTCTTCTTTTAAAGCAAGGAGAGGTAATACCAGTTCTTTTAACTCTGCACTGATTGAACTATCAGCAATTTCAGCAGCCGATTTGAATTCAGTGCCATTTCTTTTTAAAAAGTCCAGTAATTTAAAAGCGACCAGATCCTGCACATGCGTAGTGCTCCCTTTTTCTGCAGGCACTTCCCTGAATTGCTGATCCCTGGCATTACCGGAACCTGTTCCATGATGGCCAGGCAGTGAAGTCAGATTGAATACGGTAGCTGCTGAATCACAGGCAGGAACTATCGCTTTGAAGCAGCGGGTACGCTCATTCTGATATACATATTGCTCGTAATGGCTCACTATGGAGGGCACCCGATAGAACCGTTCATCGACCCAGGCCACCGGTGCGCCATGGTATCGGCCGCCTGGTACAGGGTCAATAGTGAACATCGCAACCTTCACATCAGCAATATGTTCACCTGTATTGTTCAAGCTAAGCTTATTCAGCCTTTCTGATAAGGCTGGCGTCTCCAGGGCAGCACGGGTATAAGGGCAAACGCTTTTTTTAATTTCGGCAACCATATCGGCTGGAGGAGGCGTTTGTTTAAACAGGTTTTGTATGCGTTCCAGTTCATGGGCGACCAGAATAGCCTCTACAGCACCCCGGCTGTGGGCACTGATATTAATCTGCTTTTCACCGCGGCTGATTGCATCAAGCGCTGCAATCATGGCCCGTGCAATGCGGTCTCCTACTTCTGTGCCCAGGGTGGTGGGCCCGTCAATAAGAATTTGACTTTTGCTGCTTAAATGCTCAACCTTGTCATCAAAAGGGGAGTCGAGCGCCTCCCCCTTGACCAGATTCGAAATAAAACTGAGCGTTTCCCCCCGTGGATAGTATTGATCTTTATCAGGGGTATGTTCTGTGTCGGTGCCCAGGAGGGTTATTGAATAGGCCATGATGTACCCGTATACTGCAGGTTGTACTTTTATTATAATAGATGAATTTGCGGAGAGTGTTTTAACCGCTTACTTACTGCCCCCTCTGCGCAGGTCATGGATATTTACACAAATGTTTTCCCGCGCCGCAGACTATTGAATCCCCCGCGGCGCAGCCTCTTCGAATCCCCGCGGCTTCGACCGCGGGGTCCAATAAATCTTATTCGGAGCCCCAGTTTACCAAGCAGTTCATTCAATCTTTATTCTGGATTGTAGTTGTTTTAGGCTATTGTTTAAGCCCAGACATGGGCCCCGCGGTCTAAGCCGCGGGGATTCGAATGGTCTAAGCCGCGGGGATTCGAATGGTCTAAGCCGCGGGGATTCGGATGGTCGATGCCGGGAGGATTCGGAGCGGGAAAAACATTTGTTGATGTAGAAGTCAAAATATTTATTTATACTGTTCAAGCCAGGCCAGAAAAAGCCTGTCTTTATCAACCTCACTGTCTTCGATATTTTCCCTCACCCAGCGCTCTAACTTCCCTTCACTCCAGCAATTAATAATATCCGGATGAATGTAATTTTTCTGACAAATTGTGGGGGTATGGCCTAATAATTCAGCGACCTCTTTAATGATTGATTTAACTGTGGTGGTTAATTCTACTTCTGCAAAGGGGGCTGAGAGGAAACGGTAAAAGGTTTCGCGGCTGGCTATCCAGGTGCGGAAATCCTTTGCGGTTAAGGGGAAATGAGTGAGTGACTGCAGATAATAGTTTATATCTTGAGAGCTAATGCAATTAATCGTGTTATTTTCATCATAGTATTTGAATATCTCATATCCGGGTATTTCCTCGCATTTTTTTAAAATCCTGATTACTTTTTTATTATCCAGAACAATCTCCCAGGGTTTGGAGTTTTTACCGGTAAAACTGAATACGGCCTTATTCCCATTAATTGAAAGATGCTTTTTCCTAAGCGTGGTAATCCCATATGTTTTATTCTCTTTTGCATATATTTTATTTCCAATCCTGACACCTGACTGGTCTAGCAAGAAAATAATGGCACAAATAATTTGTTTTTTATTTAAAGTAGGCGGTTTTGCCAACTCCTCAGCAATATGGGCCCGGATAGAAGCAATAGACCGTCCGAAATCAATCATGGCGGTGAACTTCTGTCTATCCCTCACTTCTCGCCATAAGGGATGGTAGTGATACTGCTTGCGGTTTCTCGTATCCCGCGCGGTGGCTTGAATATGACCATTGGCGAAGGGACATATCCATACCGAATGATAGGCCGGAGGAATCCTCATCGCCTTAATTCGCTGGAGCTCCTTTGCGTCTGTTACTTTGCTGCCATCGGGATAATAATAGGCAAACCCCTTCCCGTATTTGCGCCGCTTTATACCGGGGATGGAATCATTGACATAGCGAAGAGCGGCCAATCTGGCAATTTTTTCGCACTCTTCCATGGTGTAAATAGAGATATCGCTAATGGTACTCTCCTTCCAGTTCCATTTTAATTTTAGGCAATCAAATCTTTGGAGACAAATGAAAGGATTGCCTTGGAAGGAGCTTTTAAAACATTGCTAGCTTGAAGCTTCAGGAACCCAGCTAACCTTGCAATTGCTATAAACCGCTTCTGGTGCGGCAGGTGAATGATCCTTAATCGTTATATCCGCATCAATCACCAGCTTGCCATTCCCTTCTGGTGATCGGGTCGTCATATGGAACATAGAATAGCAACTGTCCAGATAAGTGGGGTGATAGTAATAGCTGTCACTGATTAAAAACCAGTTTTTAGGCCCATGTTTGTAGGAGTTACCCGCTTGTTTCTTATTTAATGTGGCGCAATGGGCCAGATCGAAAAAATCAGTGGTCGAAAAACAGGCACGCAAATAAGGGGGTCTGATAATCTCCGAAGTAGGATGAATGTTAAATTCAATGGTTTGTTTAAAATTGCCAGCAAATCCTGCTGTCGCAGCCATAAGTAAAACGAATGAGCTAAATTTCTTCATAATCCTTGAATACTGCCAGTGGTAGGGATTAAAAATATAACAGCTAAACGAATTGTTTAGCAAGTAGATTCAGTGCTGTGCTTAAAGTTCTATATCAGCCTGTCGAATTTTAGTATTATAATGAAAATGAATTATTTTTTCGCAAGGATAAGCAATGGAATATCAAAGACTTAATCCCCTGGCTCTGGCACTGACCACCTGCATACTCGCGGGAATGGCTGCTTTTTTTGCAGGCTTACTGGCATTCTGGCTCTATACGGGAAAGCCCTTTGTAACAATGTTCGGCAGCATGTATTTTACCGTTATACCCACACTAACCAATGTCTGCATTGGAACCGGTCTGGTTATTGTAGCGGGCTTTCTAGCCGCGTATATTTTTTCCTGTGTCTACAACCTGGTACTCGATTTCTTATAAAAAGTGTAGGTTGGGCTGTAAAGCCCAACACTCCTTTATCTAACCAATCTGCGGATCATGTCAACAGGATCAATAGCCGGGGTAATCGCCATAGCTACTGGCTGCCCCTGGCGGTTAGTGTATTCACAAAACCAGAGATCACTATCCTGCTGTGGGCCGCCATTCGATTTTAACGACTTGAGCATGCGGTTCCCTCTCTTGATCGCGATTTCTTTATCCTTCACATCACCCACGAAAATTCCAAAAGTCCATTGCTCCTGGGTATCGTAATAATTATTCCAGTTAAGGGCTACCCAGCCCAGATCGATATCTCTGGCATCATTTACACCGATAGCTTGGAGCGACTCAACGCCGGGGCATTGTGTTGGCGCATCACCGAAAGCAAATGCTGAAGAGGAAACAAGTAACGCAAGAGAACAGGATTGCAACAAACGTTTCATAAACCACTCCTTGTTAAAAAAACAAAAGTCACGGCCATCATACCTATCATTCCCTCCCGGTTCAACACTATTACAAAAAGGGATCTTCTTATTTTTTGCTGCGCAGAGAATAAATAACAGTGACCACAAAGGGCAAATATTATACAATAAAGTTTTATCCAGGATTCGTGTGCATGAAAATCAGAGTAATCATTAATGAGAAAGGCGTATTTAATTCCAAACATGTTTTACTCACTGCCTGGGCAGATTCCACAGCAGATTGCCCTCTTGATGATAAAAAAAGGGCAATCGCCAAAATAGAGTTAAACTTTTTCGTATATATCACCGAACATTCAGAAGGCGATCCCTGGCGCCTCAAAGCAGTTAGTTATCTCAAGAATAATAAATTTCACAATGTAGAGGAAAAAAGCGATAAGAATTCAGTCGTTTTACACAGTGAGGTGTCGTTTAAACAGTTTTATGAGGATTTGAAAAACTCTGAATATATCGATGGCAGAAATTTTGACATGAATAAAAATAACTGTGTTTCGGCCGTTTTATTTGCCCTGGACAAGGCTAATATCTCAGTCACAGAGCAAGCGGCAAGCTGCAGGTATTTACTCGCTTGCTTCTGGGGATACACCAATCGGATGACCCCGAGGATTTTAATTAAAGTTTTGAAAGAGCATGAGGCAGTTGTATCCGATAATCGCCCGAAACCAGCTGTTCCCCGGTTCTTTACCGAATCTAGGGCGGTTGAAGCCCAGCCCAACCCGCCGGGTCTTATGCCATAAGAAGAAAAATCTCTTTATTTTCATAGCAGTTTGTATAATTATTTCCATTATTTGGATTTATATGAGAAAATACACGCGGTTTATTGACAGGAAGGATATCGAACAATTTACCAATGTGTTGAGTAAAGGATCAATATTGAATTCATTTATGGTAGAAACAGGTGCAGACAATTGTAGATAATTTGACAATTTTTTCCAAATTTATTACTGCCTCCTGCGATCTTGAAGACGTAGAAAAGCATTTGAAAGCCTATGACAATAATTTTCTGGCCTTCGAACGTGATTTCTATGTAACGCCAATTGATTCAAATGATGAATGCATTGATGCCGCTATCAAATTATTACAGAATCTGAATATCAGCTTTAAACTATGGTCCAGTTATTTTGCCCAGAATCTTACTGTATATGAATTTTTAAAAAAAATAGTCCGCGATCATGAGTTATCCATTCAGCTTAATACACTGATTGATACGATTGAAAAGCGCAAACGTTATAACAATATTCTGTTCGCTTTAAAATTCCTGGTCCCTTTCTGTGTTTTACTTCTTATCCTGGCCGGTATTTTTTATGCCCAACTCGAAGAGATCGTTCGCTTTTTAATTTTTACTGCCGGCCTGCTGCCTGTTTTCGGTATTATTGTTTCAATCTTTACGATTATTTTTCAGGTCATTTTCACTCATTTGCTCAATGATCGCCGTCCCATTGAAAAAATTTATCGCGATGATGCGTTTATAGTGTTAACCAACTCCTTAAATATTGCCGCCAAAGCCGTTTTAATGGCCGCCAAATATACGTTTGTACCTTTGGCCGCTTTTTTCTTTATTGCTTCCGCAGTGATTGAGGTTTTGAAAGAACTGTTTTATTTGCTCGAACTTCATCAAACCCAGACACCAGAGCTTCTCCCTGAAGACAAACATAATTTTGCTTCCCTAACACTCTATCACCAGCAGCTTGCACGCTTAAATTATGATTTTATAAAACAGCGCAATGCCTTCATTATTAATATTGCTGCCGCCCTGACTTTGGCCGCCTCGGTTACCGCCTGTGCTTTTTTGCCGCCTGGTTTCATCCTGACCCTTGCTACCTGTTCGGTAGTGGCCATTGTATTTTGCATAAAAAAACTTGCCTTATATATCAATGACATTATGGTGGCAAGAAAGTTACAGCAGGAACTAAAATCCCTGGCTGAAGAATTTAGCAGCGAGGAGGTGGAATCGCCGGCTGAAATTGATAAATTAAAAGAGAGTATTCACGATATTAATAATCCGGATATTGTGGATAAAATGCGCCAGCTTGATGATGAGCATCCCGTTATCCATGTAAAGGCCAAGCCCCCCCGCCCTACAATTTTTACGCTTTTCAGACACCCGTCCCAGCAACAAATGCTTCATTCACACACGGCCCCCCCTGCAGCAGATGATTCAAATAAACCGCTGTCCGACCAGAAACGCCGCAGCTACTTCTTCCAGCCGAAAAAAGAAAGCACTTCGAGCGCCAGCGATTCCGATACGTCCTATACAGCTATCCCCCTTTTTGACAAGGCTAGTAAGTGATTTTAAATAATCTGCTTGCCTGAAAAAGCGCCGTATATTCTCTCGCTAAAATCTCGTTCTTTTAGAAAAAAATAAATACCCTTTTATGAGCAAAAATGATACAATGAGGCAATTTTAATACTAAAGAATACAACTTATGCCCTATTATGTAGCTACTGTATCCGCGAAATGGTTGAAAGAAAATACTGTCATTTATTCTTTTGCTCCTGTAGAGGATAAACCATTTTCTGACCAGGAAATGACCCATGCGAGCGTGTTAGACAAAAATGGCGAAAATGGGAACACTGGTTCTCCGCTTAAACAAGTCCAGGGCTTTTTTGATTTGTTTTGTATGTATAGCGCACCTATTTCCTTTCCTATTGCTTATCGTACTTTTAAAAAAGAGAATGCTTATTTAGAATTGAGTTTTGATCATCCTTTTTCAATGCGGCTAGGTGCTTATGGAGATGAAAATCAGCAATTTAAGGAACCCCTTCAATTAACACTTCGTGAAAATGACCATGTTGAACAGGTCGGTATTGAAGGTCAGGAAACAGTAACCTTACATTTACTTACGATTCGCGATCTTGGCGGCGATGGCATACTGAATTTAAGACGAGGCGCATTTTTTAATAACCAGCGTCAAGTGGATAGTTTTAACAATCAATTCGGAAATTTAAGGGCTTATTTTGGCTCGGAAATATTCAGAAACTACAAAATTCATATTTGCATAAGTGAAATCGGACAAGAAGAGTATTTCAAATTTGATAAAAATATGCTTGAACGCCTGGTAAAACGTTATAATGCCGAAGACCAGCACATAGAGAAGGTGTTTCAAGAAGTTGCAAGAATAACCCCAGCTGAGCAAAGACAAATGCTATTGGATTTGTCAGATCGGCTTCGCATTCCAGCAGACGAGCAGAATGTCTCACGGGAAAACCAGACAATCAACCAAATCCGTAATAGAATTGTTAATTACCGTACAAATCATGTTGGGAATATAGTTGGTAATTACCACCAGGATATTTTATCCGACACAGTAAGCTATGTATTTACAGGCCTTTCTGGTACCCATTCCCTGGCTCCAGATAACTCCCCCTGGCAGCTCATTGTATTTCCACCAGGCATAGGTATGTCATTAATTGAAAGGCATTTTAGACAAACATTAAATTATAGCCACCAGCTGATTGAACTAGCTGAGCAAGAGAGGATTATCCCTCTTGTATTACACATCCCTACACCAGTTTTTGAAAAAACCTTTATGGCAGAAATCCAAACCACGACTGATTTTAAAAACGTAAGATATGCAGAGAAAGGTGACACTTACAGAGTCCAATTCGCTGAGGGTATCCTTGCCAGCGCTATTGATAGAAATCTGCCAAAAACAATAGAGGCGATTAAGAACTACAAACCTAATCAGCCGCCATCACGATGGGGTGCTTTCTTTAAAGCTATGGTTGGCTGGAAAGATAATGAAGCAAGTCCTGAAAGAACCCCTTCGCTGAATAATAATAGATAATTTTGAAGGTTCATAGTGAACTGCATTAGGGACACATAGCTCCTTAAACCCGTTCAGCCTGGGGAGCTAAAGCGGCTCCTCAGGCCGAACGGCGATACGATTTTGGTATAGACGCTATGAAAGAAAAAATAAAACCAACCTGGACGGCTCTCAGCCTTCTTATTATTGAATTTTACGAGTGTATTAATTGATAAAAGATCCACTTAAGTCAAAGCAATTAATCAATTAAAAGTGGAAAGGGCAATAACACTGAAATCGCTTATGAATAAAACTGTTTATCCTTTATTAAGCGATTATGAGGAGTTTAGGCAATACATTGAAGAGTCCTCTACCTTAGTCGCTAAAGCAAGTGCTGCAGAAGTTAAAAAAATGCCCGCCTACTCGCTCAGGGAAAAAGAGACATAAGCAGCGGTTTTTTTTCAACACTTCCCGCTGAATTGCTAATAAAAATTGCATCTGCTACAAGAGCTGCTGATTTTCATGAGGAAGAAGCGGCAACCCAGATTGCTACGGAATATCTGGATAGGCCATAATTGTAATTTAACTGGTTCGAATAGAGATTTGATTGATTCCGTTGAGCCTTCTGAATTAAAATCCTGCCCGTAGATAATATTTTATTTTACTAATGCTTTTATTAATTATTTAATACAGAATAAAGATGTCCAGAGAAAGAAAAGATACAAGCAACTATTCTTTTTTCAGTCTACCAAGACATGATTCTCCTCAGCGAAAATTTATTGATTCCTTACCACGAAACGCTTGCCTGGCATTAGCTACAGTGCCAGCAGAAGGACTGACTCTTCGACGTATTTTTTTCTGTTTGGACAATCCAGGCAGAAAACCGCCCTCTTACTGGGAACTATAAATAATATAGGGTTTAGAGGACTTTTTGCAGGCCCTGGTTCCAGAATGTCATATTGCCTATTTGGTAATTTTACTACACTCCTAGGTGTTGACTTTTTTGGTTCTGATTATAAAGGCTTGTTCCTGACAACAGTGGCAAAAAATGCAATCTTGCCTCTTTTTCTAGTCAGTAATGCTCGGCAGATAAATCTTAATTGGGCACAAACCCATCAATTTGTAGTTAAAAGTATAAAAGATCCCGTAGTCCATTCATCCTTCTTTTTCAGAAATTTTATTGCCAATTCCTGCTTGTTACCAGGCTTTATGACGAGGGATTTTTTGTACCAAATAATGGGGGAATCAAACACATACGCCCCCGCCTTGGGAGGGTTACTTGTTTCTCTTACCGCGTCAACATTAATGAATTCTTTTTTAAAACCCATGTTTACGGGGAAATATACATTAGGAGTCAGATTAACAGTAGCTTTTCAATTACCCGCGAAACTCTCTCTTTCTGTCCGGGAATTAGCGTCTTTGGGATTGATATTTGGTAATACTTCTGCAAAAAAGAACTTAGCCAATGAACTGGAGGTTACAAAGGCTTCTGAAGTCAGTCCAAGTCCTGGATTTAAGTAACGGATTTTGCAGCTCTGAAGTCGGCTATTTGATTCCCGAGAGTAATAAAATAATAACTCATGCTGCCGGCCGTTGGGCTTTGGGATTTCCTTCATAGAAGTTATTTAAATAGGATTCTTTATCCTCAAGAAAATGAAGGTGTTCTGTTAATACATCCTCATATTGCAATTGACTTATATCAGACTCTATTTTTTTCGCAGGCTGTTGAAAAAAATCCTCCATTGCCTCCAAAGCTCTAACTCTAACTTCTGGATCCCCTTCATTTTTAATAAATTGATGGCCTCCAGATGAAAAATATAAGCCATGGGCTATGCAGCCGTTTTGCTGCATTTTTTGTTGCAGCGATAGTGAACCCTGGAAAAATACGTTTTGGTCATCGGTTGCGTGTAAAAATAATATTGGTGGAAAGCAAGTTGTATTTCCGTATAAAACGGAGAGCTGACCATTCATGTGTTGGTCCACACTAGGATTGCTATTCCTGTCAATTCTTGGGCCATCTTGATTTTCATTAGCACAAGATTTTACAAAACGGATGCTTTCTATTTCCAATCTGAGTTCAAATATTGATCTCGGTGTATTTTTCAAAGTATTGATGAATCGGTTAGCACCGATGTCCACAGTGCCAGCCACATTACAAATGCCGTTTATCTTTTGGCTTAAATCGGGATAGTGTTGCAAGCTGCGTAATAAGTGATGGCCTCCCAGGCTATGAGTTATGACATCAATCTTTTTATCAGGATGTCTTCTGGATATTTCATCAAGCACATCTTTAATATCATCCGCATAATTCCTGGTGAACTCATTTAAACCAGTCCCGCCAAGTTGTTGTAATTCGAGTAATTTTAAGCCTGGAGGAATTAATCCTGGCTCAAAACCTGTCGGAAGCATGCCAGCGCGGGCATACATGGCACTTCCTTCAATTTCGGGAATATAAAAAGTGTGGCCACGTTGCGTAAAATAAGACTGCATGATGCTGAATTGCTCCTGGTTAACAATTTCAGGACCACCATGAAAAAATACGACAGGATTTTGGTCTGAGCCATTCGATTCATAGCTTTTTATGTAAAGGGCATTCCTAAGCGCTTTGCTTTGATTAGAATTTTCGTATCGATGTTCGACTGAGGCAGGAATTATGATATGACTGACCACTGTCTGATTGTGAGTTCTGTGTTGAGATTGGAAAAATCCAAATTGTTCTCGTGTATCCAGCATTCTAATCTTACTTTCAAAATAGTACGAAGAGCGTGTATTATATTACAAATTATGCTCAATTAAAATGCCATTTGAATTAAATTTAAACAATAATCCTCTAACATCATCTAATAACGAAAATTTACCATTGGGTATATATATGGTTCAATTCCAAAGGCTTGGTATAAACTTAGCCAATCGCCGTAATCTCGATTCAGCTATTTTGCTGTAAGTTGCATGAAATAGCGCTTCCACATTGATGTAGTCAAACCAGGCATTTTGCATTCCGCTTAGCATTCGATAACCGAATTCCAGATTTTCTGCCAGCATCCTGTCGATAACTTTTGTAAAATTGGCATCTTGCGCCGCTTTTTCCGAGTCAAAGCCTAAATAATCAAGTAAAAGATTATCTGCGGCATTTTTGAAGTCAGAATATTTGCTCAGGCGTTTTCCATAAAGTTCAACGTCCTCTCCAAATACTCTTCTCATTTCCCTGAACACCGCCAATTTATTTTTATTAAGCAAATGGACCGTTATCTTGTCCCTGCCCAGAAGGCTCTCCTGCGCCGCCAGATCATTTGCAATTTTATCAATTCGTGTTTTATAGGCTTTGGCTTCCTTTGATTCTCTATCCAATAACGGATTAGCAATCTGTTCCTTCATCTGTTTTAAGGCCCGCCTGAAACCATCATCCAGAAGCTCAGGGATAGGCAGCAGGCCGTCAACGATTCGATTATCAACGCTAATCGACACGGGTAAAATATCTCTGGCTTCAAAGGATTTACTGGCATCATTCCAGACTGGTCGGCGCTCTACAGCTAATAACATCACATGCAGGCCGGTTTGTTTAAGTAAAGGCGACACCGCCTGGGTATAACCATAGGCGCCCAGATTACAGACATAGGCACCACAGCTTCCGGGAGCGGGACAGGGGTAAATATCGTGGGCATAACCGTATAATTCTGAATCCAGCTGCGTTTTTAATTCTGGATACTCTGCTTCAACCTGCTCACGCTTGGCAAAACAGTAAGTCATCAATTGCCGGGAGCGGTTGATTCTTTCCTGCAGTTCAAAAACCGTCATGTCATGACAGTCTTTAAAAAAGACAATCCCAAGCTGATCCTGGCGCTCAGCCTGTTTATCAAGAATTGCTACATAAGCACTTCGGCTTTGATGGAGTTTTTTGAAACTTAAAAAACTGCGCAACGATTCGCTCGACTCCAGCATAAAGCTGACAGCCTGCATCATCAAAACAGTCAGGCGCTCCTGTGGCTGATTATTTTCAAAAAAGCCAAACTCGCTGATATCGATATTAAACTGAAGTGTAAGTGTGGGATCGCCAGGATAATTGTACTGTGCCATTAATGCTTTCTGCACAGAACTCATCTCAATTTCTTTTATTTCCTGATGCATTTCATGATGCAGTTCTTCAGAATAAGGCTGAATCTGGGCATAGGCATCGGGACCAATCTCAAAAAGCAATTCGAACCGTTCACTCGGAACCATATTTACTTTTTTCAGCTGCCGCTTGTGTTTATCATGCAAATCCAGCATAAAAGAAGCTGTTCCCTCAGGGCCAAGCAAGGTGGTCAGTGAGGTGTTGTATTTCGGAAGACGGGTGAATACCGAGATAAGGAGATCTTCCATATTTTTTATAGTTTCAGCCAAAATTTCAGGCTCCGGTAAGCCTATTTCTCCATACAAATCCGCCTCGCAGACATGGCGGTGTTCATCGGCTAATATAATTCCAAATACTTCCGGGGCAACACCGTTATGATAAAAGCTGGAAAAAACCTCCTCGACTAATCCCTCGCAGATTAAATTCATTACCACCATGCCCACCTTAAGGCAATCAATGGATCGAATAAAATTACAGACTTTCTCCAGCTCTTCATTATAGGCAGGAGGCCGTCCATAAGGGGCAGCCAGCATGAAGACAATGCGTGTGAACACAATCGCGTGAAAGATTTCATCGACCAGCTGGGCGCGCATACGGGTTTTAAACTCAGGCTTACACATTTTATCTTCAAAACGCATCGGCAGCTGGATCCCGAGAACCTCCAGTTGCGCCATCAGGGAAAATATATATACGTATAATATTTTGTCGTGTTTTAATTCAAAGGGCAGGCCATTTTTGAAAAGCGCATCTACTCTGGCTTCAATACTCTTTCTTTCATCCTCGGTTATTTTATTCCAGCCCTCAAGGATCCATTTTTCCGAGCCCCACTCCGGGGTTAAGAGTTTATCAAGCTCTTTCATATTCTAAGCCTTAGTAATTGCGGTGTATCACATATTGCGCTAAATCCATCAACCCATTTTTATAAATTGAATCGGGCAGCACCTGCAATGCAGTGATAGCCTGATCCATTTCTTTTGCTGCCAGGCTGCGCGTGTATTCAATCGATTGGGTTTCTTTAAGCGTTTCAAGAATTTCTGGTAAATGATGGCGCGAACCTTCTTCAAGGCTTCGTCTGATAATCAATTGCTGTTCAGAATTACAGTATTTCAGCGCATGCAGTAAAGGCAGCGTTGCCTTGCCGCTTGCCAAATCATCACCAATATTTTTACCGAGAGTCTGCGCGTCTGAACAATAGTCCAGTGCATCATCAATCAATTGAAATGCATTTCCTAAATGCAAGCCGTAGGCATACATTGCTTTTTTTATCGACTCGCCGGTCTTGCTGATCATTGCCCCCATGGTGGAGGATGCAGCAAACAGCAGGGAGGTTTTCGCACGGATATGATCAAAATAATCCGTCACCGACATCTCTGTATTGCCAAGATTGTCAAACTGCTGAATTTCACCGCAACCCATTTGCGGGGCTATACCGATTAACAACTGAATAATTTCGATGTCCCCTACTTCCACCATCAGCTGCAGGTATTTTGTAAACAGGTAATCCCCTACCAGCACACTGGCCTTATTACCCCAGATTTGATTAGCAGTTTCCCTTCCGCGGCGCAGGGTTGATTCATCAACCACATCATCGTGAAGAAGTGTTGCAGTATGGAAAAATTCAACCATCGTCGCTAACATCACATGATCTTTACCCTGATATTGACAGGCACGGCTTGCTAGCAGCACGAGCAAAGGACGAAGGCGCTTGCCGCCGCTATGTATGACATGATTGCTTATTTCATTAATCAGCCGTGAAGGGGATTTCATGGTCTCGAGGATCAAAGCATTAACAGCCTCCAAATCGTCCTTCACTAATTCGCGTAAATGCTCAATATCCATCGTGTTTCCAGGCTAAAATCATTGCATGCTAAGTTGAGGTGTTGAGAATGTCAATACTGGATTGACTTTTACAGAGCACAGGCAGCAAGACTGCTGCCTAAGTCACTTTCAAAGAGGCACATTCTTCTTCAAACGCTTTGAAGAAGCGGCTGGACGCAGCATTAATCATTCCTTCCTTGCTGCGGGTCAGGGTTCTTAGCTGCTGCGATAAAGCGATCATTTGCTGGGCAAACTCCTCTGTAATCCTGTCTTTTAATGAGCCGGGAATTTCTGTAGGGATGCCAGTCTTGTACTCCTCGCCACTCTCTAAAATGCGCTGAACCAGGCCGGTAATATAATTCTGGCTAAATACCCCTGGCACCGGCCCTCTCTCATTTCTGATTGTTATTTTTATCTCATTATTCGGAATTTTTGCCAGAAGCCCGCCAATGTCATCAGCGTCCTGCACATTTAGCTGGCTTTCTTTTAACTCAGCAAATGAAATTTCATTCAGCATATAGTGGATGATGCTTGCGCCGCTAGCCACAACCTGGGTTCGGGAATAACTGGCGTTGTGGTAGAATAAATCAAAATCAATAGCGCTCCAATCGACGACCAGACAAGGCTCCATGAAGGGATCGATGGTCAGGGGGTGGTAATCTATTTTTAATTTTTCAAGGTTTGGGCTTGCGGGATTCGTTTGTAATTCAGCAATTTTTTGTTTTAACCTTGTATCGTATTTAAAATAAAATGTCAGTTTACTAAATGTCCTTTTTGTATTCCCCCTGCTTATATCAGCGGTATCTTTTAAATCGACTGCAATATGAATAACATCCTGCATTATCAATCTCCAGGCATTACTTACTATTCTCGGATTTAATTTTATAAATTACAGAATTGACCCTGAAACGAATATCTTTACTGAGACTGTTCGCCAGGCTAATAAAATTCTGCTTATCCCATTTAAAAAAATGAGCAGAAACAGCACCGAATCCAGGCAATCTCTCAATTAATTGCAGTTTCCCTTTTTTCCACTCATATAGCAGGGAGTCAAGATTAGTAACAGGTCTTTCCTGGCTGCCGGTGATGAAGCGCACCAGCAACAGGAAATGGCGGCCGTCTACAGTAAACCAGCTAAAACTTCTTCCGCCTGACTCGGCAAGATATTGATAGTCAGCGAATTGTTTACCGTTCCACTGCAGTAATTTTGATGGTTTATTGATGTTGGCAAACGCGAGATAATGCCTGTTCTCCATTCTGAAATGTTTGAGCGACCGCGCGCCGTGCCCTTCAATATGCTGCATTGCTTTGAATTGCTTGCCATTCCATTTAAAAATAGTCAGGCCATCCAAATGATCTGCAAAACCAAGATAATCGTGATTGTCCATTTTAAATGCAGTGAACGAATATCCCCAACGGCTGGGAATATCCTGGAACAATACAAATTCTTTGCCATTCCATTCATAGATTTTGGAATGATTGTCTGCAAGTTTTTTCCCTGGGGTTTCAACGCCGGTCGCCAGGGCCAGAAAATGCCGCTCGCCAATCGAAAAATAAGACCATTGCTTGGCTGCCCGGGCATAAAATTGCTGGAATGGAATGAAATACTTACCGTCCCAGCGGTATACCATGGAATAGGTATTCAGGTTATAAGGCGCCTTGGAACCTGAACGAACGCTGGGGATAGCAAGGTATGCCTGATTGTTCAGCCGGAAAAAAGTAGCACCCTCGTTACCATGCCCCGGAATTGTCTGATAAATTCGAAATTTCTCACCCCGCAGCTGATAAATCAGTACATCAACATCTGAATCCCCCCCATTCATATTGGCAGGTGTATTAGCAATATCTTTAGCCAGCTGGGCTGCGGCCAGATATTGATGACCATCCAGTTTAAACGGGGTAATTGCCCGTGCCCCCGAGGTTTCAAGTGTCTGAAACGCAGTGAGCGTGCCTGCCTGTATATTCAAACTGATTATACAAATGAAAATACACGCTGCAGACCAGCTTTTCATGAAGCACTGCCTATTTCCGGATTTTTCTCGGGATAAGCAGTGATGCCTTCAGGAAAACCGGTGGTGAAGCCAGGAATCTGGATCTTCTTCAAATCCCAGGATTTGGATTGCAATTCGCCAGCCATCCAGTATCCGACCGTATTGGAAAGCATTTCGCGGGGGTCTTGCAGGGAATGTTTGAGACGCACCATAAAATCGATAATATTATTGGCCGATGAATAATGGAAATCGCCAGGGATAGCAGCCCTTTCCGGTAAGTAAATGGTTTCCAGGTCAGTAAAGACCGCTTTAGCCATATCCCTGCGGTTATAAACGCTACCCCAAACCGCCTTTGTGTAATAGTTATAGGCTGATTCGGGTAGAAGGGTTTGCCCTACTTCGGGAATGACCTTGGCGTAAGGTGCTATAAACAGGCGGTCACGGGGTAGTGTGTTCTCGGAAAGCGCATTGATAAAAGCAACCATCCAGTTGCTGCCTTCTGTTAAACCCGAGGTCACATTATTGCCTGCCACATTGCGCACAATAACCATTGCATTGGGCCAGTCGAGCTTCAGTTTGGCAATTTCATCATGGACCACAGACATGCTTTCCAAAGCGGTCAACATGAAGGTTCCGACCATCACAGTATTGTAGGAAATGGGATAGTCCTTATTACCATTTAAAAAATTGGCCTGAACAGTTTGCAGGTCAAAAGGCGCGCCTTTCTGCACGGAAACAATATAATTACCCGCCATTGACAGGGCATAGTCAATCATGGCCCTGATTTGCGGGGTGTAGTCCTGCCAGGGTTTGATATTCGCCCGCTCAAGCCAATTATTCTTTGTACTGGCATTTAAAGCACGCACCTTTTTGATATGGGTCAATAATGCATTCATTGCCGGCTGCCACGAAGGATCGCCGTTTTCCTTAATTTTTGCCAGATAAGCGAGTGCCGGTCCAATATGGGATATAGCGGTCAGCTCATAAAAACCGCTGGAGCGATTGGTCCGCAGCAGTTTTTTAAAAAGGAGTTTCCGATTCTGATCGTAAATGTATATAGAGGAGTCCAGTACTAAAATCAATGGACCTGCAAAAGGGTTTGCCTTGTTTTTTGCTGTTTCTGACTGTAATAAATATTGGGAGATGGTCTTATGCTTTTTTGGAAAATCAGTTTCATTCGTGCCGGTAAAATCAAAATAAAGATCCATGAATGCTTTGGGTACTGTATAAGCACTGGCTAATCCGACATAAAACAAGGCTAACAATAAAATCGACGCACCCTTCTTAACAGAGATTGTATTCATCACTCAGATAGTCCTTGTTCCATGCAGGCGAAATGTGGAGCCATTATAACAGTACCCCCATCCGAAATGTAGCCTGCTCGCCTGGGCTAAAGCGAAAAAGAGAGCGCACCCGTGGGGGGGTGCAGACCGATGGCATTTAAACGTTCGCTCTCGCTTAACTCATCCAGGCAAAACAGGGGACACAGGCTCTCTTTTCCGGGAATAATAGTATTTAATATGATATGTATATTGGCCATTCCAATGGACTTGCCAAGTAATATCTGAGCAATATCGCGCATGAATTCTGTGGGGCCGCAGATAAAAACCTGGGTATCCTCAGTGACAGGCATTTCCAATAAATGCTCATTTAAACGGCCAGAATTGAAACCCTCCAGGTCGGTTTTTTCACGGGTCAGGGTTATGTAGTTTTTTTCTTGAGCTGCAAGCAACTTTACTTTTTTTGGCCACAGCACATCTGCGAATGTTTTAGCGCTATAGAGAATTCTGGTCTGTTCATCTTCTAGCAGACGAGGAAAAATTGAACGTACAGAGGCAAGCCCGGAACCGGCCATTATCAACAGCAAGGGACGGTCTTTAATTTTTTCCAGGGGATAGGCGCGGCCAAAAGGACCTTTTATTGGCATGTTTGCTTCTTCCTGGGCTTGAAAAAACAACCATTCTTTGGTTGAAACTCTATGCTGTGGCTTGCCCGCATTCACTTTAAAAAAACCGGTTTTTTTCCTGGTAAGTGTTGCTGCCAGATAAAGAGGTTTTTTCAGTTCAGGATCATCGTTTCTGTATACCTCAATATATTGACCCGGTTTTAGATCAAAGTGCTCTGAAGGGGATTGAAAGGTTATTTTTATACCATTTCCTTTATCTTGAACTCTGGCAATTCGCGCATAGAACGGACCGGGCATTGCGTACTCCAAATAGAATTGCTTAAATGTTATTTTTCAAGCATGAAGAGCAATTATAATCCAGTCAGGTAAATATTATCAATCAGCCTTGTTTCCAATTGGTTTGCGGCTGATTTTTGCTGGTATAAGGTTATTGGTGATACGGGAGACAATTCTATCGACACGCCGTTGCAGCATAATTTCAACCATTATGGTTTCATTCGGGTGAAGGATCTTGTTAATGTCGGCAAGCGAGGAATGAAAATCGAGCAAGCGGTAATAGGCAAGCGCCTGGTTACTGGCCTCTGGGTGTGCTTTGATACGGAACCCCAGCTTTCCCTGCATTTTTGGCGTATCAATCCCGGCCTCCATAATATCGTAATCAAGGAAGTAGGTTAATTTTCCCCGGCTATACTGGTTTCGCTGGCGGTCGGCAAAGAAGCCTGTCGGGAGCGCATTTTCGCAATATTGAGGCCCTGCGGTAAGATAAAGATCATAATCGTCAAGATGGTTGCCCCGATCATCAATCAGTCTGAATACAATCATCGAATAGCGGTTGGTAATATACTCCCGTTTATAAAAAGGGGTTCTTACGACTTCTATATGCTCACTTTTCTGAGTATCCCGCGTTAACTGATCAAGGGCTTTTGCCAAAGTATTGTAAGAGTCACGGCTTTTCACCTGAAGGCAGCGCAATACCCATAGGGCTGTAGGATGAGTAGATGCATTCGCCATGGTGATACTGCGGATAATTCCCATTTTCTTACCAGAATGCGAACAGCCAGGCAGCACTCCAAATGCCATGGGCTGGGTGCGCCTCATTTTAGCGACCACCAGATTCTCCCCATTACTGCCCTCCTGATGGACTCTTAACAGGCTGTAATTCATATTGGCAGCGGTTACCCGCACGATTCCATCCGATCCAGCTTCCCCTGTATAAGAATTAACGGCATCATAAAGCTGGCGATCAATGGCCTGGCCAGTCAGTACAAAGGAGTAAATGCCGTTTGCAGTGCAATCATAGTCAAGCCAGCTTTCATTAAGTTGCCAACTCATCTCGCTTCCAAGCTCAAGCCAATCCAGAATATGCCGCCCTGGTTCAATGCCCTCAAAAAAACTTTTTATACGGCCAAGACGGGATTTACCCAGTTGTGCAAGTGCAGATCCATGATTAGCGGGAGCCAGCATGATAAGATGACTTAATGGGCATTGTGAAAGCCTGTTCTTATAATATAAGTCCATCCATTTTCGCACTACAGGACCACCGGTTGAGTGGGTGATGCAGGCAAAACGCCCCCCACCCTGAAGCTTCCCGGCCACTTCATCACGCACGGCCTGATCAAAGGCGCGCGCTATATCGTCAACCGTCACCGTATCATCAAAGCTGATATACTGGCCCAGGTAAATATTTCCAACCTGAATGCCCAGTTTCCCCTCTTTACTTTGACTTTCAAGCCATTGAGGAAGTTCTCCATAGGTATTGGTATTGGTGACACTCCAGCCGTGGAGGAAAATAACGACCATTGCATTCCCTGATCTTATAAAACACACTCAGATTTTATGGCCGCCAATTATATAAACCATTTCTGGATGCAACAAGTTAATAATTTAATGCTGGCGGTGGATCAGATCTGCGTTCCTGGAAGATATTGAATTTAGCACACAATTGAGGCTCGTAATTGATAGTGCCTCATGCGATCAATTGTTACAAATGTTGGCCAAATTATGGTAATATAGCTCTTTTAATTAACGAGACATCCATGTATTACCGTGATTTTCTAAAAGAATTTAATCCTGCAATTGCCTATTCATTTGATCCTGAATCTTCCCCCAACTGTGATTTGCAGACCTTGCAAGAGACATATTTTCACGATGCAGGCCAATATCAGGATATGATGGCAGCCTATTTATATGCACAGGAAAATCTGCTTCCTTTAGTAAAAACAAAGTCTTTGACTAGCACCGATCTGCTTGAACACCTTAAAAAAATACATGGTTTTATAGCAAAAACCTTACTCGCGCCCTTTGAAATGCGTTCAGGAGAATATACTGATCAATTTGTTTTCCGCTGGCATCATGGAGCATCTATAGTGCAGGAATTTATTCTTTATATGGCAAACAAACATTCTCCAGGAAATACATCTAGAAAATTCGCCAACTTTCTGCTTAAAAACTATGGGGTGCCGGAACGTGACAGTTTAAAGTTTTTGAAACTACTCGAAAGAATTAAAAAAGATACATCAATCACTATTCCAGATTGCGCTCAAAAAATTGTTGATAGAGATCAAAATCCCGAAAGCGTGCGTACGCTGTCAAAACTGTATGTTGCTTATAATAGAAATTTGCTTTCTGCTGAAGACAAGGCCAGCGTTGAAAAGTTATGCAAGATATGCATTTTGCCAGAGCAAGTCATAGAAAAAATGAATGAATTTTCTGATAAACTCGTAAAACAATTAGTGCAATGCAATGCTGAAGATATTGATGAAGTAGCAAATTTTGCTGCAAATGTATTTTATGAACTGACAGAGATACATCCATTTGCCAATGGTAATGGAAGAACTGCCACTTGTTTAATGAATTGTATTTTAAAAGGATTGGGCTATCCTGATATTTTATTGCGCTATCCTGGAGATACAAGAAATCCTGGCAGCCAGTATTCGAAAGCAATCAGTCAAATTGCTGTTACAAGACAGCCATTAGCCGATTTGATTAAAGATCGCATCCTTGAGGCTCAAAAGGCACCCTACAAAAATGAGAAAAGAGAAGAGCGTATGCAACTTACAATTGCAATGACTACTCTTTTTAAGCGCATTGAACGTAAATACCCCTCCATCAATATCAATAACCTTGCAATAGAATCCATTGAAAAGTGGCAAAAACAATTTAATCCCAAATTAAAAAATGAAGTGGAATGCAACATCGGGTTCTGTCGGGATATGCTAACCGCCGGCAAAAATCTTGAAAAAGTGTATGATGCTAAAAAACCGAATATCCCTGCAGCACCTGACCTGTTGCAAAAACAGGTTTTACAGGCTGCTGAGTTTATTGAGAAATACTCCGGTGTAAGAGGCTGGAAATCAAGTACAACAAAAGGATTAACTTTCTGGATCACCCTGGCTAACCTGGATGAAGCAAAAATAATCGCTCAGAAATTGCAATACATAAGCAATGCAATGGACGTCAATACCGGAATGTCTCAAGGCAGAGCCACCGTCATATGTAATATTGGCAATAACCTGAATTATTTATTAGAAGCAGATCAAGGCCTTACTCACATTATCGGGAGAAGCGATAAGGAATCCGTTCAAAGCCAGGTTAACCTTTCGATTTAAATAGATAGCGGACATGGACCCCGCGGTCTTCGCCGCGGGGAGTCGGAAATCTGTCCGCGGGGAGTCGGAAATCTGCCCGCGGGAAGATCTCCCGTATCCCCGCAGCACCGACCCATAGCTATCTACACAAATGTTTTCCCGTCCGAATCCCCGCGGCAACGACCGCGGGGCCCATGCCTGTAGGAGTAGCATGGTTCTCAGACAAGTTTCAATGTTGCAAAAAAAAATATTTAACAGGTAGTCATAAACAAGTGTTGTTTATCGCCCAAAGAATCGCGTTATAGTTATCCGCTTGTATCGCTGCTTTAATTAGAAATAACCGCATTCCTGATTCTGATAATTGCAGGAGCCCGATGGATAACATCGGGGGACTACGATACATCGATATCGTGGGTAATAATAATATTGAGGGTAGGACGGGTAATAGGGATAGCTATTATAGTATTGATTGGGGACGGTATTGGGATTCACAATAATAACCTGCGTTCCCCACTGACGATTATAGCCATAGCCATAGCAAAGGGAAGTGCTAGCCAGGCTTAGAAATAAAGTCATGATACAACCCATCCGGCATCTCATTTCGCTTCCTGTAATCCTAAATCAGATACTTAGAGCAACTACTATAATTATAGCTCTTCCTGTCTGGTTATTATTCAGGCCGACTTCCCGCGGCATCAGATCCTGAGAGTCTCACAAAATATAAGGATTAGTATATGAAAAACTCTACGTACCGCGCTTTATGCGCGGTACGTAGGCACTGATGAGATAGTTAAATTTTGTGTGGATCCTCAAGGTCGACGCCGTGGGGATTCGAATTGGGTAAATAGTGAAGCTTTTTTTACTGACACGTGTTTGCCACACACACTTGTCCTGGCGCACAAGCTCCACAGGAAATAATGCCCCCGCAACCATCAGCTACAATACCGCAAGAGGCTCCCTGCTGGGCGCAAGTTTGCGGCACACAGGGATTGGTACCGCATTGAGAAGGACCGCCGCCGCCGCAGGTTTCTGGCAACACACAGTTGCCGCAAAAAATTGTACCGCCGCAACCATCGTTATTGGTGCCGCAATTGGCACCGATTTGGGCGCAGGTCTGGGGTATACACATGGCCACACAGCTGCCGCTTATGCAATTTTCACCATTGGGGCAGTCAGTGCTTGACAAGCAAATCTGCACCGGCGCATTACAGACACCCGCAACACACTGATTGCTCTGGCATGATGAATTATTAGTGCAAGGGGCACCGGTGTTAGGCTGCGCACAGGTTTGCGTTGAAGGCGAGCAATACCCGCTTTGGCACTGGACAGAGGTGGTGCAGGCTGCGCCATTATTGGGTGCCGTACACACAGCCGCCAGACAGAAATTACTCTGGCAATTGCCGTTCGTAATGCAAGGACTGCCATTGGTTAATCCCTGGCAACGACCCAGTACGCAAGCCCCGCTCTGACAGTTTGCATTCGTCTGGCATACCGCACCGTTCGGCCCGGCACATTGTCCTGACTGGCAGATACTGCCGGCTATGCAGCTTTGTGTACCGGAACAGGCAGCGCCATTTGTAGCAACGCAAACACCACTGTTATTGCAGGTACTTCCGACAGCACATTGGCTGCTGGCAGTACATGCACTACAGATATGAGTTTGCGGATTACAGAAATTGCTTTGACAGTCTGTATTGAGGCTACAGGGGATACCAGCCGGCGCCACGCATATGCCGGAGCTGTTGCAGGTACTACCCGGCGCACAATCACTGCTAGAACGGCATGAACGGCAAGTGTGGGTCATGGGATCGCAGAAATTTGTCTGGCATTGGGCATCCGTACTGCAAGGGGTATTCTTCGCTTCAATGCGCGTGACATTCAAACTGTCCTGAACACTTGGCTGCGAGCACAAAAACTGGTCGGGACTATTATCGCCAGGCCCGTTTGTTTTACAAACAATTGGCCCGCCTTTCACCACTGGGTCAATACTGTTACCATCAATTTGCAAATACAAAAAACAAAACTCGCCTCTACTCAAAAGAAAAGGCGAAGGACAGACGCCATTGCCCCCAGTAATTTGTCTGATGCCTTTGATGGGTTTGGTGGTTAATATCCGGGGCACCGCTGTATTATTGGTTACTTTATAAATAGCAACTCCGGTATTATTATTCGCAATTTCCAGTGGGGCCCGCTGAATAACATCAACTGAAAATTTAGGAATGGGCAGAGCATAGCTATTCGCAAACATTATTAATAAAGAAAACAAAGCGACCAAACGCTTAAATAAAAAGAGCTTCATTTGTCAATTCCATGACGTTAAAGGAAGCTAAGATAACTCATAACTATTGGAAAATAAACACAAAGAATCAGGGCTGTTTGTTATTAAACTGTCTATTCGGCTCTAAAGCCCCCTCCTGTTGTTTTAGCATCCCCAGTTGCTGTCTTAACACCTCAGTCTTTACTTTACCGGCTTGCAAATCAGGCGTCCTATCTTTACCGCTGCGAATCGGTTTATTGCCCTGAATCGGCATTGGCCTGAAAGGATCAGGGATTTGATCCGGATTATAACTGGCAGCTCCGACAGCCATCACATGGTTTTTACCGGGGTGACGGACTGAGGTGTAAATACCCAATTGGCGATCGCTTGGATAAATTTCACCGGGTTTAATTTCCTCACGGCTTAATCTTGCTTCAATCTCGATGAGGAGATTCTGATAATTTTCTTCCTCTCCGGGCGGGATATAAACGGTTATTTGCATACCCTTGCTTAGACGCTGGTTTTCTTCCACCTTGGCTGCCAGATCGTTAATATAATCCTGAAAACGTTTTTCAATATATTCCCGCAATTTCTTCGTGGTTGAGACCTTAGGAATTTGCGACGGGTCAGGTGATAATTGATAAGCTAAATCCAGCGTCTCGGAATGCCCCATCTGATTCGAGTGGTAGCTAGTAAGAAACCGCTGGTATTCCTGCCTCGCATAGTCCAGTTTTTTCTGATTGACATCAATCGCTTCACTTAGAAGTTCCTGATTAATTATTTTAAATTTACCGGCTTTATTATGGAGAAGCGGATAAAGTAAGTTCCAGGCTTCTGCTAATTGCCCACTGCTGACACTGATATGGGCCTTCCAGTTGTCTTCCAGAGTTTGAATCTGTTTTCCCTGCCAGTCCTTGCGGGTAAACAGCATAAATACACCGGCAGCTAGCTGAAAGCTTTCAGAGCTTGTATTGCGAAAGGTTTGTTCGTGCTGGCGCTTTAAATTGGCATCGATTAGATTTCTATAGTCCATGTTTGCAGTCCTTGCTTTCCCTAACCTGATTATAGACAAGGATTCTACGTCACTTAAGGCCGATATTTACAATGCAGTTGCTTTTGATATAGTGATGATCTTTTTAACAGCCATGCGAGTATAATCATGAAAGAGTTTTTCTCCTCACACAAAAATGCCAGACGCTCCCATAATGAACCAAACACGCCCCCCAGTCGTTCCGAAAAAAATAAAGATTTGCAAAGGGCCATAAAAGATCAGTTAAGCAATACTGTTTTGGAAACGCTAAGGGAAGAAGCCAGACAAGCAGAGGCTGAATTTGAGCAGCTTGATGAAGAATCCCGTTCATATGTGAAAATCTGAAGCAAGTTCGCAAGATGCAGCCGTCACTGCGAACCTGTGGCGAAGCAATCCAGAGCGGAGCCTATTGCGGCATTGTTCTGGATTGCTTCACTGCATTCGCAAAGACGGGGATTGGCAGCTATCATCCGGTGTGTCTTTAGCTGCTGTGTAACTGAAAAACGCGTCGCGCGCCAGTTTGTACCCATATCTGGCCGCCTGGCTTCCAGCAATGCTTCCTGCAACACTGCTGATAATAGTCGCCCCACTCTCCAGCAGCTCTGAAGAGTTTAATAAATTAAGTCCGACCAATACGCCCGTAGTTAAATAATTCGAGCTTTGCTGACTAAAACCAAAGCATTTATGCAATACATAACTGGCAAGAGGGGTAGCAATAGCAGCTGGCACTGAAGTGCCCAGCATCACTAAAAGTAAGGCGCGAAGCCCCTGATTGATAAGATAAATTTGATCAGGATGCAAATGCTTGGTTTTAAGAAAATCGGTACAGGCCTGCTGGGTTAATGTCAGCAGGCCTGAAACAAGAAAGCCTTGCTGGGCAGCTTCTGAGAGTAAATCAACCCATTCGGAAGGAATCAGATTAAACCATTGTTCTATTTGGGTTGAATTCCCTATTCCGCCTAACCAGGAAGGTACGGCGGGAATAACCACGGTTGAGGAGAATGTCTGGGGCTGTGCTGCAAAACATTGATCTGCGGTGCAATAAGGCTCTGAACCCAAACTAAGGATCCCAATGACGCCGCTATCGTCTGATTCTTTTTTTTCTTTGGTCATTTTTATTCTCTGTAGGCCTGATTAATTTTTCACTGGTTTTTTCACCTGCCTGGATGACTTTAGCGTAGAAGTCAGCCAGATGATTAAAAGGCCAAGTATTGCGCCTGTTAAAGTCCCTATGCCCGCGGATTTCAGACTTCCTATAATGGCTCCCAAATCCATACCGATAAGTATTTCAGCATTAATCCAGAGAGAGGCGGATATGATTTGCACAATATTATCTGGCGACAGTAAAGGATAGTTTTTAGTCCGTTTATATATTTTGAAAGAGGTTATGGCAATCGCAAGCCCCCCGCCCACAATCGCACCAATACCTAGCCCTAAAAGCGCGCCGACGATAACAGTCGGATTAAGGTTTAAAAAACAGTTATTACAGCTATTACAGAGTGAAAATGACTGGGCTATGAATCCACCAGAGAAGAAACCAATAATGCCGCCACTGCTGCCGCTAAGCAGTGCACTAATGACTCCCGAAACATAGAGCTGCGGATGGAGGATAAGCCGCTCAACCCAATTTTTTAATAAAAGAATTCTTCTTTCCTTGCTCATTAAACTTCCTTTAATTTTTATAGCTGGCAAAAAAATCCATTTTATAATGCTTTTCCGATGGAAGCTACGTTATTATATCCAATCACTTTTTTTTACGACCAAGGGAATATGTCGGCAAACAACACACTGCAATCAAATTCAATGATGTCTCACCTGGTTATCCTTTTGCTGCTGGGGACTCCTTTTTTTCTTGCGACCGATAGCCCCTGGGCTGCGCAGCATATCAGCTATGGGCAGGATATCTGCAATTTAATTGCTGTTATCACCTATAGTCTTTTCCTGTTGAATGCCCGCGGTAAATTATATTGGCTGATTTTATTAATGACGATATGCAGCCTGTTTGCTGAAATTTTAGGATCCTTCGTATTGGAACTTTACGCCTACCGCCTGAAAAACATACCCCTGTATATTCCGATCGGGCATGCCCTGATTTATGCCACTGTTTACTATCTCAGTAAGCATCCATGGTCTTTAGAAAATCATGAAAAAGTAAAGCAATGCCTGGCGCAGTTTGCTTTTCTGGCCGCATTCCTGTCTTTATTTATGATTCACGATGCCGCAGGCTTTATTGGCTATCTGGTATTCCTGATCGTTTTGCGTTTCCGAAAAAATACGCTTTTCTATTTGTATATGTTTACAATGGTTTATTACATCGAATTAATGGGTACCGTTTTCTATACCTGGTCCTGGTATGGTGTCACAGGCGCCCATCCTTATTTCCCCCCTATGGGATTTACACCTTCCGGAGCTGCAGGCTTTTATGTGCTTATGGATTTGACCTGCAATTCGATTTATTTCTACCATTTGAAAGTCTTGAGATATGTATACCGTATAGTACCGGAGTTAAGGGTAAAAGCGGAGTTTCACAGTATTTGATTGGGGTGTTTTTTCCGAGCTGGCGGAAATGAACGGGATAAATGAGTGGAATGGGTCCCGCGGTCTTGGCTCATAGCTATCTACACAAATGTTTTTCCCGCTCCGAATCCCCGCGGCTGCGACCGCGGGGCCCACACGAGGCCTATTTGGAATAGTCGTTTTGCTGATTTAGGATAATGTTTGAAAGACTTGTTCCAAACTGCTTTTGCTATTTACGGCAACATTGGATTCCTCTGAAGAGCTTGTTCGGACCAGACATGGGCCCCGCGGTCGCAGCCGCGGGGATTCGACTGTATTTGTGTGGATAGCTATGGGTCTTCGCCTCGGGAATTCGAGCTACCTTCGCGCGGAAGTTCGGGTTAATCGCCGACACAAGACACACTGGTCGGTAGGCTTGGCCTTCAAGCGGTAAGTGTCTATACTTGTTTAAAAGACAGACACTTATCATCGAAATGAAACAAAAAACAGATAATGTGATTCAGGAACCTTTTCTTTCCCGGGTAGCCAATAATGTGAAGGGAGTTAAAATAGGCCCTACTGCTATACAGGCTGCTGGCATTCAGACCGAATTTGCTACAGTCAACGTGCTTGCAGCGAGAAGTTTCAGCAGTACAGTGGTCCTGCGCTCAGGAACGCCACCAGTGTATAACAAGCCGCGCAGCCCCAAAAGCGGTTTGAATTTGTCAAAAACCAGTAACCAGGGCTTCTTCAAAGGCGCATTGGCGGCCGATTTACTTTTTACCCGCGTCGAAAACGGCGTCTTAAGGGGCTTTGATCCCAAAGATAAAGAACGCCTTCAACAACCCCTGAAAAGCCCGAAATATCAACATACCGTACAGCTGCCAGTAAACATGCTTGATATTTTGCGTGAAATCAAACCAGACGGTGATTTAAAAGTGTTAGGTTACGACGAAGAATCGGGACAATTAAGGCTCGCCTATAAAGCAGGAAAAGGGGCTCCCGAATTCAAGGGGCAATTTGTGATTAACTTAAAAAATGGCAGTCAGGAACAATTAATCTATTCACGTCCCTGGGATAATCCCGCCAATCAGCCGGAATGGGATCACACAAAACAGATACTTCCAAAGCCAAGGGAACTTTCTGAAGTTCCTGATGAGATTTACGAACGCTTTTTTCATTACAGCTTTCCTTTGTTCTATAGCCTCGAGCAATCCGAATCACCTGAGACTCTATTGCCCGCCAAAGTATTTGCGAATACAGCGCGTACGGGAGCAGAATTTTTAGCAGCCATGGATAAAGACAGCGCCGAATATTCCCTGGTAGAACAATACAACCGCAGCAGCAGCCATTCTCTCGAACAGATTCTCGCCATTCTTGATGAGGAAACCATAAAAAAGATTTACGATCAGACTGCTTTAATTGTGGCCGGTGATTGGGACGGCCTGTTGCTTAGCCATCCCAGGAATATGGCTCCCGAATTTCAGCAAGTGTATAACACCTTTGGCCTTCCTGGAGAAATGTTTGACAATATGTTTAAACTTTCGGAGCGGACAAAAAATTACCTTGCAGAGTTAAAAAAGCAAGTACAGGCGAAAGACCCTGCTCAATTATCCCCTTTTGACAAGCTAATATTAAACGTAAAAACGCATAAGCTGCTCACCCCCTATGCTGTTTCCAGAGCGGGTTGCATTACTCCTCACGAGTTTTTATTTCAACAGCTGATTAATTATGCCTATCGTGATCACGATAATGCCTTGGGAGAACCTTATAACCTGACTGCCTTACAGGCAACAATGGATGCAGTGCTGATCAATTTTAAAAATAATGGCCCGCGCCCGCCCAGCGCTGAGTTCGATGTGTTTTTGGAGCAGGAATTACAAAAAGCGCTGCAGTCCAGTCCAGAAACCAGTTTGTGGCGACGAGAAATTTATTTTGATCATTTAAAACACCATGCACAAATAGCTTGCCAAAAAGAGGCTTCTCACTATAAGATCCCGCACCCGCAACATGATCAAAATGTACATGATCTCTATCAACATGGCTTTGACATGCGCAATCCATATGGCTGCAATATTGCCGGTGCCTGGTTAATGATCACGCGAAACGGTGAGTTTATTTATGGGGACACGGAAGAACAATTGATTGAAGTCCTGTTGCTGGAGGAAGTGTTTTTCCATAATAACCAGATTGATGTTAACCCTCATGCGGATATGGAAAAAGGCTGGGGAAGAATTCTGGAGTTGCAGCAACCGCCTGAACCTCCCCTCAGACGCTCCTTATCGGAGGCGATGCTGACTGCTTCAATAACGGAGCAAACCGTGGAAGCACCCCTGCCCCCACCGAGAAAAGCGTATCAAAATACGGATAATGATGATCAAAATCGGGTGAGGACTCAGGATTATCGTCAGCAGATGGAGCAGTTACAACAGGAACAGGAATTTTCTGCTCAAGAAAAACAGGATTACTTCAACCCGCAAACTGGCCTCTAATGGCAGGAGATTGTATGTCCCAATTCGCTGAACTCGAGTCATTCATAAAAAAACTTAATCAGATGGCCATTGATTCCCGTATTAATTGCAATAATATGCAGGAATTAAAATTGTTTTTAGCCCATCTTAGTTTGATACAAATGGCCTGTGAGGATAATGACTTTGAAACTGTAGAAGAACTGATTGATAATGCCAGAAAACAGATTCCAAACGTGGAGCAAGAGTTTATTGCAGCTCTGGAGAGTAATTCCGAGGCTGTTTTTAATGAACTATTTTCTATCATTCAACAGATGAAAGACGAGCAGTCTTCTCTCCGCCCTTCTTAGCAACCGTCTGGTTTAATGAAGGAAAAATATCGAGGGGCAGGTTTTGAATCCAGTAAAAGTAGCAGATTACAGAGAGTTGGCTCAAAGCTTGCTCGCAGCAGAAGTCTTTGACTATATCGATTGCGGCGCCTGCGATGAGATTAGCAAACGCAATAACAGGAAGTCGCTGGATGAAATTAGTATACGCCCTTATTGTTTGCGGGATGTATCTTCTATAAATACATCTATTGAGCTATTGAATTCGAAGTTAAAATTTCCATTGCTTATTGCTCCCATGGCCTTTCACCAATTGGTTGACAAAGAAGGGGAGAAAAGTACCAGCATGGCGGCCAAAGCCTGCGGTATTAATTTGATTGTCAGTTGCATGTCGAACCGTTCACTGGAGGACATTGCAAGCTGCGCAGGCAGTTCCCATTTATGGGCGCAGCTTTATATTTTTAAAGACCGATCGCTAACGCAATTATTAATTGAACGAATAGAACAGGCCGGCTACAAGGCCATTGTTTTAACGGTTGGGGTACCGGTTGGCGGTAAAAGGGAACGTGATATCCGTAATCAATTCTCCCTTTCCAGTAAACTGAGCACCGGTAATTTCGAAAGCCAACTTGATAAGCAGGCTATTCACCACTTTATTTTGAATCACCTGGATCCTTCCTTAACCTGGAAAGATGTCGAGT
Organism: Legionella birminghamensis; assembly: GCF_900452515.1. Classification (NCBI taxonomy): domain Bacteria; kingdom Pseudomonadati; phylum Pseudomonadota; class Gammaproteobacteria; order Legionellales; family Legionellaceae; genus Legionella; species Legionella birminghamensis. The sequence continues at coordinate 765,363 of NZ_UGNW01000001.1, read as the reverse complement.
GGGTACAATCCCTTACAAAGCTCCCAATCATCCTTAAAGGGATCCTGAACCCTCTGGATGCAGAAGAAGCCTGCCGCAGGAACATTGCCGGTATTGTAGTTTCTAACCATGGCGGCAGGCAACTGGATACAGCGGCCGCAGCTATGACAGCATTGCCAGATATTGTCCGGACAGTGGCTGGCCGCAGTCTGATTTTTGTAGATGGCTCCATGGAACGCGGCACTGATTTGTTTAAAGCGATTGCCCTAGGAGCCGATGCCGTACTAATTGGTAGACCTGTCCTTTGGGCCCTGGCAGTTGCCGGAAAAAAAGGACTTGAGGCAATGCTGGGTCTATTAGAAAACGAATTTATACTGGCAATGCAATTAACGGGCTGCAGAACGATACAGGAAATCAAAAATTATACGCCCTTTATGACTTATTCCGGATCGAGTGTGTAGAATGGGTAACGACTCTTTACACGCCAGCTTATACCAGCCTGGTTTGGATGAGAACAATGAGGCGGTTATCAGCGCTCATTTTATGGACAAAATTAATGCTAACACCCTATTAAACTTATATGGTTCCGAACAATTTTACGCGCGTGCCTTCTATGTTTCCTCCTCATGGGTTATCGAAAATTTACTCCCTGCATTAGAAAAAGCATCCGATCATTTTGTTTCAGAGCGGGTATCTGCAGCCAGGAAGCGGGCAATCCGTAACTATAAGGAGTATGGCAGACATAATCCGAAAGACATCGACACAGCTGAATTTATTACCGAAGTCATGTTTGATCGGCAATTCCTGAAGGGTCGGAAAGGCAACTGCTCACGCATGGCCTTAGCTAAGCGCGTTAAGGAATCATTGGAAAACAAATTACCTATCAGGATGGTGATCCCTGCCCTTCCTTATAAATCCACTTCCCCTCTTAAAAGCCGAGGCATTTTGCCCGATTTATCTGAAGTCAATTTTTTACTGGGTTTGGCAGAAGTCGCTAAAACCATCAGCCGTATATATTGTGAAGACAATCCAGCGCCAAATAGTTTTGCAAAATTCATAGTCATTTCAGACGGCAGCCGCTTTAACCGCTTTTTGAACGAGCCTATTGAAAATATTCAAGCTTATCAGCAACAGCTTAACTGGTGGATTAATACTTTGAATATTGCAGACTATGTTGAGATAGTCGACTACCAGGATGTGATTGGAAACTTATTACCAAAAGACCAATATTTACAAAAAAATGCCATCCGAAATGAAGTATTGCAATTGTATACAGACTTAATGCTTCCCCTTTTAAACCCCTGTGCAATGTCGAAAACGATGATTGATGCTATCGCCTGCGACCCTGATCCTGAAACGGATTATGCAGAAGGGCGCTTTGTTCCTCTGTTCAAATCCCTCGTATATACCATTTCCTATCAGTGCCTGCATGACTATGCTTCAATCCTTCAGACAGATTATAACCCGCTCTATATGGAGATTATCCGTCATATTTTTATACCCTGCACATTGCTGGAGTCAGCGGATATTGCGCAAGTGAAAGCATTTATCGCCAATCCCAGGCTTGAACCTCCCCAATGGGTGCAAATGAAGGAGTATTTTCGGCAGCAAATGCTGAAAGAAGCCTGGCGGGCGGCTATTCACTATATTGCTGAAATCAGAAGCGACAGGGAGTTAGCCAATGATCCTATACTAACCTGTTTTCCTGACGCTATCCGCTGGACCATCCATTCCAAACGCGGTCAATTAGCCTTATTGACGACAAGCGGCAAAGGGGATCCAGTTCAGCCCTGGCATGGCGCTGCGCTGTGCCAGTTGACAGGGACAAACAGGATAAAATTTTATACTCATCCAGCCCTTTTACTGGAAGGCAGCGGGGCAACTCCTGTCCTTATTAAAGAGAGGACAAATGTTTTTGGGCTGGACAATCAGCCTTTGTTTTATGTGGGATCGGATATTGTTTTTCAGAATAGTGATGGGCTTTTATGCCAGATCGAGCATTTGTTGACGAGGAAACGGAAATTGTAGGAGTGGGAAGATGGGCCCCGCGGTCTTCCGCCGCGGGGATACGTGCTAATCCGCGCGGAAAACGTCCGCTAACGAATCCCCGCGGCGCCCCCTAACGAATCCCCGCGGCTTCTACCGCGGGGCCCACCTAACTGCATCTCAAAAATCGACGCAGCTTCCCCGATGAAAGGTATTCAAATTCACTAACCTCTGAAAATGTAATTTTCGGATTTTCCAAACCTGCTTCCTTTAGAGAAGCGCATATAGCCTGACTGATTTGCTGCTGGTTGATAGGACCGGTAGTCATTACCCGGATATGCGCTCCGTTTGCGGTTTGTACGACCTGATATTCATGAATATTCTTTTCCAGCAAAAGGGGGGTAACAAAGGCCAGATGATGTACGAAAACATTTCCGGGATAGAAAAAATCATATTCCGGACGCCCCTGAGGTTCTGCAATTAATTGATGGTTTACCCCACAGGTACAGCGCTTATCCAGGAATGTTAACTGATCGAAAAATTCATAGCGTATGAGCGGCAGCGTATAGAGATATAAATTGCTTAAATAGAGTTTATGGGCAGTCATACCTGCTTCAAGCCGCTTCCCATTGACATCAACCGGCTCAAGTATACAGCCGTCATCATTTAAGTGCATTTCCCGCGTTTTTACACCACAATTCACTCCCGCCAGGCCTTCGGAACAGCCATAGACATTGTTAACCATGGCATTAGGCCAGGTCTTTTCGATAAGCCTGCGTATGGGAGTGAACAGGGGTTCGCCTGAAAGCGAAACGACCAGAGGATCAATGCTTAACCGTTTTACATAGGGCTCGTGGCATATTCTGGCAATGGTTGTCGGGGTTCCCAGCAAATAATCCGGTTGTATTTTATTTAATTCGCTAATAATTTGGTCGACAGGCTGCGTGATGGAAATAAAAAACTGCTCAACATGGTCCTGCTGAAAGGTCTGCACCATCGAATACATGGCATAGACTGTATTCGATATTAAAATCATCGCCAGTTTTAATTTACCAGCGTTTTTATTGGCCCTGACAGGTATTGGCTGGAGCGGTGCATAGCGGATGCTAAATAAATAATAGGTATTCCACTCCTCCCAGTTATAGATATAAATAGCCCGTTTACCACTTGAACCACTGGTTGCCAATACATGATATTCATCCAGGAAATACAAGGTATTCCCGTCATTCTTCATTTTATGGATATGATCTTCAACAAGCGCCAGGGACAATCTTCTGTCCGTGACTATTTCATCCCAGTTTTCCATCAGGATTTTTTTATTCATCACCGGAATTTCGGGCAGCTGTTCTTCTGTGAACCGCTCGAGATTGATATGCGCCAGTTGTTTTTGATACCAGGGCGAATGTACTTTGACGTATTGCAGAAGTTTTCTCAGCCGAAAACTCCGATGCTCGCTGATCCTGTTCTTGGACCAGCTCAAGGCATCATGCGATTGGGCAAACTGATTGACCATGTCTTGTGTCTGTCTGGTCTTCAACTCTTTTGTGTCTGGCATTTCAGTTCCGCTCTCCTATGTTCCGTGACTTAGTTCCTGACAGAATTTTAGCTTTATCTCAATCATTCGGCCTGAGGAGGAGCGGTTTTAATGCAATCCAATTCTGACCGAGCACTATTTTCGAGCCATCAAAACCGAGCAAGGAAAACGGTAACCTGCCTCTTCCTTATGAGGAAGGACGGTGAAATTAATACGCTCCAGCATAGTAATGTATTCCCGGGTATACTTCATGACATTCACGCCAAAATCATCCTGGAAAATATAACGGTATTCGCAGGCGAGGCAAAAGGATTTATTACGATCTTTAAAAATTTCGCAAATCGCAACATGGCCATTTTGTGGTAAGGCCTGATAAGCCATTCGCAAAAGTTTGCGATTAACTGATGCATCCCAATCAAAGAGTACACGCGCAAAAAGAATCAAATCAAAACCGACAGGAAACGCGTCGTCCTCCAGAAAATTTCCCTCAATCACTGAAATTCGATCGCTCAATCCTCGTGATTCGATGTTTTGTCTTGCGATTTCTGCTGAAGCAGGCAAATTATAGACAGTCGCTTTCAAATGGGGATACGCTTCAACAAAAGCGCAGGCCATTGTCCCATCACCGCCTCCAACATCGAGAAAATGCTTAACCTTTTTAAAATTAATCTGCTCCAAAATGCAGCGGATTGTGATATCAGCCGTACCTGCCATCCATTGCTCAAGCCAGGCGGCATGGGCCGGGGTCTTGGGAGGCCAGGGAGCATCGGTCTTCACCTTTCCAAAACGCAGGGCCTCCGTTAAGTTTTCAGCCCCTGACTCAGTCCATATATCGAAAAAAAACTGCATTCCCCACCAGCCGTTTTCAGCACTATACTGAAGCTGCCTGAACCCCTCTGGTAAACGATAGGCGATCTGCTCGCCCTTCATTATTTTTGTCAGGAAATGCTCGCTCGATAGCAGATGCAACCACTTTTTTCCCCTTTTAGGATGTAAGCCCAGACGGCTGATAATTTCCTGTTCCTCCACCAGGTTCTGCTCCTCAAACAAGGCAAACAAATTGAGTTTAAACATTGCTTCCACTAATTTTAATCGCGCGCCTGAGGCAATGAGCGAAAAATAATTCTCATAAAATCTGCTATTGCGTTTACGGTTTCCTGTTTGTAGGATTCGGGCGGGTACATTGTCGAATTTTTTAGTAGTGGTCTTCAACCATTTCAAGAATTTCATATTATAGATTCAGAGTAGTATTCAAATCGTTAATTAAAACTTCATGCAAGCCTTCTTTCATTTGGGTATCCAGCGTAAAGACAAACTCCTCTCCCATGTCATAAACCCTTAGAAAAATTAATTTCAAATTGCCATAGTTAATTTCATTGGACGACTGGGCCCAGTCAATATAATAGTTTTGTGTGTATCCATCGTTTGCCAATTGATTGATGTAAGTGTAAACCAGCAAATAGGGTTGCTGGGTGGCGTTCAGTATGTATTCTGGAATGATTTGATTTTCATATATCTCATTATAAAGATTATAGTTTGTCATTTTAAAATAAAGGGCCAGGGAATCCTTTAGATGAGCCGCTCTTGCTTGCAAGGGTAAATGGCTGCTTTCCAAAAAAACAGGCAGGCCAATTGCCAGGTTTGTTATCAGGCTCTTAATCCCCGGGATCGGTATATTCCGATTGGAAAAACTGATATAAAAAAATAGCTTGTCTGTTCCTGCCAGCACAGCAACCATCTGCTGAAGTAATAATGCAAACACTACGCTATAAGTTGAATCCTTAATGTGATGATTAATGGCAAAAGCATCCATTTTTCTTTTTTCAATCTTTATACAGGTATTTTGTTTTTGCAAAACACCTTTGAAAATTGCATCCAGATGGTTGTAAGCCTCAAACTTTAGGTTCAATAAACGGGTTCTTAATACCTCAATATTGTGACCAGAGGCCGCTACCAACTCATTAACCAGATTTAATTGCCGAATTTCCTCCGCTCTGTTCAGGCTTTCGACGGGCAGGCACTGATAACGACGGAAAATTTCCTCGCGGATTAATAGCGCCGACCAACCGTCAATCGCAATATGATGGTAGGCCATGGCCAAATAATACTGCCCTCTTTTTTTCAATATAAACAGGTTTACCAGCCGGTCTTGAAAAACAGAGGTTTTTAATCGTTTGAGCAGCTTTTTATCTGTAAAAAAAAGAGGGGATCGCAGCTTGTAAGTGGTTTGCTGAGCTGCAGGGACAAAATAATAATCATCGTCTATCCATTTTAACTGGCTTGAAAGGATAAAATGATTTGTCAAGGTCTGTGCTAGCGCTATTTCCAGTTTATCCATATCCATTTCTTGCTTAAGCAGCCAGAACGATATTTGATAAACGCCCTCTTTATCCAAACCATACAATTCACGATTATAAACTGCTTTTTGGATACTGTTTAATCTGACTTTATTACCAAAACCCGGGGTAGTTTGATTAGCATCCCTCAAACAGGACTCAATCGCCGAAATGGGCAGATCTTCATTAATCTTTGAAATATCCAGCCATTTTCCGGTGATTTTTTGCAAGGCTTCTGCCATTTCGAGATAATCAATAGATTCCAGTCCCAGATCCCCGATTCTGATTTCCAAACTAAACGCCTTATTCGCAGAAAATCGTTTAAAATAATCAGTCAAACTGTTCGCTGCAGAAGTATGCTCCTTGTGCAAGCTATAATAGTCCGTTTTACCGCTGGCAGTAAGGGGAAATTCCTTCACAAATAGAAATTCCTGAGGGTGCATGTAATCCGGAAGATGGGCCTGTAAATGATGCTTTATTTGCTTTAGGAGAGAATTATCCTGAATACGGCCATTAATCAGCAACACAATCCTGTTTCCATCATGCAATGTCTTGAAATTCAGATCGCTAAACCCTTTTTTTAAGACATACTCTATCTGATCCAGGCTTATCAACTGGCCATAGCGTTTAATCAGGCGCTGTGATCGCCCACTAAAGTATAATTGCTTATCACGCATTATTACAAAATCATTCGTTTTGACATAACGGCGATCATTGATAATGACATAATTCGCCTGATTTAATTCGGTCTCAAGATAAGCGGTCGATACATTGCCTGTCAGATATAATTCATACCCCTTTAAGGCATCAAATACCAGAGAATAATCACATCCTGTTCTTAGATTTCCCAGATGGCAGCCTTCATTTTCATCAAGCGGGGCATTAATTTTTTTATAGAAAGGAATGAGGCATTCGGTAGTACCATATAAATTATAAAAAACAGTGGTCTTGTTGATGTCTATGAGCCAGGTATTAATTGTTTCAACGTCAATGGCTTCCCCACTTAATAAGACCAGGCGGATCGAGTGCAGAGTATGCAGTAAAAGATTTTTTTTTAAATGCTTAATTAATTGCCCAAGCAAGCTGGGGGTCATATTTAAAACCGTAATCGTTTCATTACACAAGAGCTTGATGATCGATTGCAATTTGTTTGGCGAATCACTGGCAATAAAGCGAATGGCAGTGCCTGACATTAAAGGGACAAACAGGGAGCGGATTGAAGCAGCAAATGATAATTCGCTGGTAAATAAAAAACAGTCTTCTGATCCTAAATTAAACTCCGCGCTGCACCAACTGGCATAATCAAACAATGTATCGTACTGGTAATGGACTGCCTTTGGAAATCCGGTAGTGCCAGAGGTGAAAAGTATTTCGCCGGGCAGCAGACACTCTTGCCTGGGAATTTCAGGCAGATGGTAAAGGAAACTTTTCTCTTCTCTGAAGTTTACCGAAAAATTGGCAGCAAATTCTGGTTGCAGCAGAAATAAATCGACGGGATAGCGTTGCAAATAATTATTGATTAATTCGCTCGAGGTGGAGGGGTGCAAGGGGATAAAGGTTTTATTGCTGATAATCAGTGAATAACAAAGGCAAAGATAATCTATCGAAGGCGAAGCCAGCACCATGACTGAATGAACATTAAGGCTATTTATCCATTCACAGTATCCATTGATTTTTTCAAGGCACTGAGAGGCATTAAGCCTTCGCAAATCATCCTTAAAAGTGGCTGTTTTTTTTACATCTGTCAAAGCATTGAGAATGCTTTCTGCCAACTTGTTTTTTACCCTGATTGACTGCGTTTTCATTTTACCTATTTCTGGGTGGATACCGCGGACATGCCGCCGTAAGTAGTGTTGGGAAGTGGCGCAAGCCCCTCTGCCTACTTACCGCGGCTTGTGAGTCCGCGGTATCCAGCTACTTACGCGCTGTAATAATAGAATAATACATAACATCCGTTTTATTACTGGTAGGAAGCACAATTGTAAATCCTATTTTTTCCAACATCCTGTAATAATCTGCAGCAGCTTTCATTACATTCGGCGAAAAATCATCATGGAAGATATAGCGATACTCTGCTGACAAACAAAGATCATTATTATTTTCCTTAAATGTTTCGCAAATCGCCACCAAACCATTCGCGGGTAGAGCCTGATAAACCATTCTTAACAACTTTCTGTTTACAGCTTCATCCCAGTCATATAAAACCCGGGAAAAAAGGAAGAGATCAAAGCCGGTTGGAAACGCATCTTCTGCAATAAAATCGCCTTCCAGTACTTTAATCTGCCGAGTTAAACCCTGCGCTTCAATATTTTCCCTGGCTAAGGCAGCTGATTTCGGTAAGTTGTATACTGTAATATTTAAATGGGGATAGGCATTAACCAACTGGCAGGCAAGCGATCCATCACCGCCGCCTACATCAAACACATTTCGTACCTTGGTAAAATCAATCGACTCCAAAAATCGTTCCGCAGGTCTTTGGATGGTATTGCGCATCCAGTCTTCCAGCCACATAACCTCTCCGTCGGTTTGTGGAGGCCATGAGACACTGATTTTGATTTTGCCATAGCGCAGCACATCGCTTAAATTTTCATCCGCAGCAACTTGCCAGGTATTAAAAAAGAATTTCATTCCCCACCATTTATCGCTATTCATTATTTCGATAAACTCAGGGGGAAGCCGATAGGCAACCTGATAATCCCTCGATTGAGCTTTGATCAAGAAGTGCTCGCTACTTAAAAGATGCAGCCATTTTTTAGCACGCACCGGCATCAGCCCCAGTTTACTGATAATTTCGCTTTCCAGGACGTACTCTTTGCCTTCAAACAGCTCAAACAAGTTCAGACTGAACATTGCCTCCACCAATTTAAGCCGGGCTCCATCGGCTATCAGCGAAAAATAATTTTTATAAAAATCAGCATTGGGCGCCTTTTTCTTCGGCTTGCCTGCAACTAACTGCTCGAGAGGATAAGAATCGTCAGTTATTTTTTTCAATTTTGCATTAAGCCAGGATTTTATCGTTTTCATAAACTAATCTTAGAAGTAAATAAAGAAGAACTCTGTTTTAATAGAATTTATCACCAGTTTTTCCTATTATGAATACATTGTTGTTTCCGGGCAATCGCATCTTACGAATTACACATGTCCTTTCCACAGACGGGGGAGCGAGTGCAGTATTATGCCATTTTCTCGTCATTGCGAGCCTTGGCGAAGCAATCTAGAGCGGGGCTTGAATAGAGCACCGTGGCTGGATTGCCTCACTTCGTTCGCAAAGACGGGGAAAAATCCCGTTTTTTAGTGTAGCAAACAAAGCATTGTCTGAGTTTTGGAGCATAAATCAGTGGTACAAAAGGATAATCGTATTAATTTAAATGAGCCCCTGGCCATCATCGGGATGAACTGCCGTTTTCCCGGTATTGAAACGGATGTGGAGGATTGTGAAGCCTTGCATGCCATGCTAATGAATGGCCAGACTCCAATAAAAGAGGTACCCGCAAACCGCTGGGATATTAATGCCTATTATGATGCAGATCGCAGCAAAGCAGACAAAATCATTAGCCGCAAAGGGGGATTTTTAAATAATCCTTATCTTTTTGATGCCGATTTTTTTAAAATCTCCCCAGTCGAAGCCAAACAAATGGATCCCCAGCACCGCCTTTTTTTAGAAGTGGCGATTCGGGCCTTAAACCATGCCAATATCAGTACAGACTCGCTCAGCGGCAGCAATACGGGAGTTTATTGCGGACTCTCCACACACGAATACAGCCAGCTAAATTTCAAAGACCAGATTGAATTTAATGAGTACACACCCGTGGGCGTGGCTGCAAGCGCCGCAGCTGGCAGGCTGTCCCACTATTTAAACCTGAAAGGCCCCACGATGGCGGTAGATACAGCCTGCTCCTCTGCCCTGAGCGCCCTTTACCTGGCAGCCACCGCCTTGCGCACCGGCCAATGCGATACGGCAATTGTCGGCGGAATACATCTTAATCTTGCCCCGGAAAATTTTATCGGCGTGTCGAGGGCTAATATGCTTTCTGCCCGCGGCCAATGCAGCAGTTTCGACATTGAGGCAGACGGCTATGTACGAAGCGAGGGGGTTGCAGTCATTGTAGTTAAAAGGCTGGATGACGCCTTAAGGGATAAAGACACTGTCCATGCCGTTATTAAAACTATAGTGATGAATCAGGATGGCGGTGGTATCAGCATGGTTTCCCCAAATCAGGAAGCACAAATTGCCATGCACCGGGCGCTATTAGCTGAGGCCAATATTGCTGCAGGAGACATTGACTATATTGAAACGCATGGGACTGGAACTGTCGTTGGCGACACGGTGGAATTTAAAGCGATTGAAGCAGTCCATCAAGGGCGGCATTCGATTGAGAAGCCCCTGATTATTGGGGCCCTGAAAAGCAATCTTGGCCATAGCATTTCCTGCTCGGGGATGGCTTCCCTGCTTAAGGTTGTCTGTGCATTGGAAAATGAAGCCATCCCCCCTAATCTGCATTATTCCAATTCGAATAAATCCATCCATCCTGAAATAATCCCAGCTCTTTTACCGCTAACTGCCCTTCCTTTCAGGAGGCAGTTAAATAAAAAAAGAAGGGTGCAGATTACCAATTTTGGATTCACCGGCACAAATGTCAGCGTTTTAATCGAGGAAGCGCCAGAACAGCATTTACCGGCAAGTGCAAACACTGAACTGGAATGTTTTGTGCTTTCCGCGAACAGCGAAAAATCCTTGAAACAAATGCTGCAACAGTATGCTGCTTATTTAAAAACAACGGACGCAAGTCTGCATGATATTTGTTTAAGCCTGATTAATTGCCGCCATCATTACAAGTACCGCTGCGCCATTCTGGCAAAGGATAAAAAATCGCTGATTGCTGATATTGAATCCGCGAATTACGCATTGGAAAAGCTGTCGATTGGAAAAGACCAACGGATAGTCGCCACACCTCATGACATTTATGAGCAGTTTATGGCAGGCCACAATATCAAAACAGCGGACAATGCAGCCTACAATAAAGTTAATCTCCCCTTATACCCCTTTGATCGCAGACATTACTACCACGAGCCGCGCAATGCCGTAACCAGTCCGCCAATAGGCGGCGAGCCCATTGCCATCATTGGCATGAGTTGCCGCTTTCCCAAAGCCCCCAACCTCGATGAATTTTTAAAATTACTTGAGCAGGGTAACAGCGGAATGGATTTTATCCCCAAGGAGCGCTGGGATAATGACAAATTTTATGATGCCAATATCGATACACCAGGCAAACTCTATGTCAAACAGCTCGGACTGCTGGACAATATAAAAGACTTTGATGCCAATTTCTTTAATATCAGCCCGCGCGAAGCAAAATTCATGTCGCCGCAACTGCGCATTTTTATGGAGTGCAGTTATCATGCGCTGGAGCACGCCAATATTTCCTCCGATTTGATTAAAAGCAGTAAGACCGGGGTATTTGTTGGTATAGGGACCAACGAATACCCGCGGATCATGGAAAATCTCGGATTAGGCCTGGAGGATTTAAATATTTATTTTGCCACGGGCAATGTATTAAACGCCCTGGCTGGGCGAGTTGCCTACAGCTTTGATTTGCATGGACCCGTTCAGGTCATTGATACAGCCTGTTCATCTTCCATGACCGCCATTCATAATGCCTGCCTCAGTTTACAGGCAGGTGATTGCAGTATGGCAATTGCCGGCGGGGTCAATGTCATATTAACCCCCAACTCCAATATTACCCTGTCCAAAGCGAAAATGTTGTCGCCAGACAGCCGCTGTAAAACCTTTAGTGAGGATGCTGACGGCTATGCCCGAAGCGAGGGCTGCGGCGTGATTATCTTAAAGCCCTTGTCGGCTGCAATCAGGGATAATGACTCGGTTATTGCAGTGATAAAGGGAACTGCCACAAATAGCAGCGGGAAAAGCAGCGGGTTTACTGTTCCCAATGGCGTCGCCCAGGAAGATGTTATTCGCCGGGCATTGGCGAAAGCAAAACTCGAACCCGGTGCGATAGATTACGTTGAGGCGCATGGAACCGGAACACCTTTGGCCGATCCAATTGAGATGAATACCCTGACCAGGATCTTCAGTGCTTCCCACAGTCCTGAACGTCCCTTGTACGTTAGTTCGGTTAAAACCAATATCGGGCACAGCGAGAGCGCTTCGGGTGTTGCCGGCATCATTAAAGCAGTACTGAGTTTGCAAAATAGACGCTTGTTCAAGCATTTAAATTTCAAAAAACTGAATCCGGAAATTGAATTAAACAACACAGCTATCCCTTTGGAGACCATCACCTGGCCTGATACCGCAGAATTAAAACACGCAGGGGTCAGTTCATTTGGATTTAGCGGTGCGAACGCGCATGCCATTCTAGGTCAGGCGCCTTTTCAGCCCAAACCTGGTAATAGGTCATTTTCTCAGGAATTTCTATTGGTTTTGTCGGCAAAAAGCCAGGCTGCACTTGAGCTCTTACTGCGAAGTTACCAGCACTATTTATCCCAGACACAGGATGAATTTGCTGATATTTGTTACACGGCAGCGAATTGCCGCGGACATTATCTCTTCCGCACAGTGATTCGAGCCTGCTCTGCGGCAGAAGCGGCAGCGCTAATAGAACGGCAGTTATATCTGATTTATCCGCTTAAGAAAGAACAGGGCACAACTACCACATTCCATACGATTGATCATTTGCAAAGCGCTTATCAGGAAGGGTTTTCAATTGACTGGCAAGCGTATTACCAATCGCTAGGCATGCGATTTGAAAAAGTGAAGCTGCCGCTTTATACATTTGACAGACAGGAGTACTGGTTCGAAGATAAGAACAGCTCTGCTGATGTCTCCGCGCCAAACGATTGGAGTTTCCAATTACAATGGCAGCCGCAGGCAATTGATCAATCCACTCAGGCTCCCCCTGGCGGTCGATGGCTGCTCCTCGGTGCCAAGGAACTGGTTTCTGGTTTCAAAGCCAGGGGTTTAAATATTTCCCTGCCTGAAGAAGCGGGTGCACTGGAAAACTGGGATGGTATTATTTTCGCAGAAGGCCTTGTCAACACCTCAGGCGAGGAAATCAATTCCCTCATCGAATTTCAAAAGAACACCCTCAAAAGCCTGCTGGTCCTGGTCAAGGACCTCAATGCCCGGCAGATTAAACCAAGACTGATAATCCTTAACCATAAGGGGATTGCCGAATTAGACGCCGATCCTGATATGGGTAATAGTCCCCTGCCCGGTTTTTGCAAAACCCTGGCACTGGAGTTACCTCAATTTGAAAGCGTTCTCATCGATGTGGATCAAATCGCTGGTATTGAGCCGCTGGTAATTAATGAAATCACTTATAACCATAGTTCCGCTTATGAACATGCGGTTGCTTACCGCAAGGGAATCCGTCTGGTAAGCCGTTTAACAAAGTCGGCATTGCCTGAAGAAAATATAAGCCTTGATCCCAAAGCACGTTATCTCATCACCGGAGGGCTGGGCGGCCTGGGCAGGGTCAGTGCCCAGGCCTTACTGGCCGCCGGCGCCAGGCATTTAATTCTGCTCGCCAGAAATCTTGAAAAACCGGGTATCAAGGAAGCGCTTAGCACACTGCGCAGCGCCTATCCAGATAGCAGCATACAGGCAGTCAGCCTGGATATAACTGACCGGGAAAAATTGAAGCAATTATTCCTTGAAGTGAATGCAGATGGTTTATTAAAAGGTATTATTCATGCAGCAGGTGTTGCGGTTAAGGCTTCGCTGCTGGATCACCGAAATGAAGATGTCGATTATCAATTCTCTGCCAAAGTCAAAGGCGGATGGTATTTGCACGAATTAAGCAAGGATTTCAAGCTTGATTTTTTCCTTGCCTATTCCTCTATTTCTTCTGTTTTTGGCAGTAATAAAGAATCAGTATACAGCGCTACTAACAGTTTTATTGATGCCTTAATCAGCCATCGCCGGCATCTTGGACTCCCAGCCACCTCCATACAGTGGGGGCCTTGGGGAGAGGCCGGCATGTCGATCCAACGCGCCCGTGATCCGGGATTAAAACAAGCATTGATCAGCAATGCACAAGGCCAGGCATTCATCAGGGCCCTGCTTAAAAGCAGCCTGAAACAGATTGCAATCATTTCACCGGAATACCTCCAATTCATGCTGGATTTCGTTCCTCAGCCAGGCCCCCTCTTTTATCAATCACTGGCCGGCGAATTAAACAAAACCGGGGAAAAGCAGGAAATGGCTCAGGGCAGCCCAGTGCAGCCCTCCTGGGTACAGCAATATCTACAATACAACGAAGACAAACGCCTCCCTGCCTGCCGTAACATGTTGGCAGGAATCTGTAAGGAAATCCTCGAAGTCCCTTCCAGTGAAATACTGGATGAAGAAGAAGGATTTTTTGAGATTGGCTTTGATTCCCTGATGATGACTGAGCTGGCGACACTGTTAAGAAAAAAACTGGAACCTTCCTTAAAAATTCCTGCGACCATCGGCTTTGATTATCCATCGATTAACAAACTGGCACAGTACATTTACACCGAATTAAGCAGTCAAACCCTGAATAGCACAAGTGAATCAACAGAGGCCGCCGCGGGGGATGATGATATTGCAATCATTGGCATGAGCTGCTCCTTTCCCAAAGCGCCCGATCTCGCTGCCTTTGAAACGCTGCTTGAACAGGGGCTCAGCGGTATGCAGGATATTCCTGCTGAGCGCTGGGATAACCGGAAATATTATGATCCGGATAAGGATGCACCCGGCAAGTCCTATGTCAGTAAAATGGGATTAATCGAAGGGGTTAAAGGATTTGACGCCAATTTCTTTGGTATCAGCCCGCGTGAAGCCCGCCTGATGGATCCGCAGCAAAGGCTTTTTCTTGAATGCAGCTATAAAGCTTTAGAGCATGCCAATTATTCACCCGAGTCATTACGCGGCAGCCTGACTGGAGTCTTTGCCGGGGTGGGGCCAAATGAGTATTACGGCCGCCTGGAAAAATCAGGATTTTCCAATGAAGAACTCAGTGCATTTTCAATCACCGGTAACGTGTTGAATTTAATTCCCGGCCGGGTGGCCTACACCTTTGATTTTAAAGGCCCCTCGCTCAGCATCGATACCTCCTGTTCTTCTGCCCTTGTCGCTATCCACTATGCCTGTAACAGCCTGAAAACCCGGGAGGTGGACTATGCACTGGCGGGTGGTGTGAACATTTTATTAATGCCGGAATCCAATGTTACTTTATGCAGGGCCAAAGCCCTTTCACCAGACGGCCAGTGTAAAACCTTTGATGCCGATGCGGACGGTTATGCACGCGGTGAAGGTTGCGGGGTTATTTTTCTAAAACGCCTGGCGGATGCCCTGCGTGACAAGGATTCAATTTTAGCAGTTATTAAAGGATCTGCAGTCAATAATGACGGGAAGGCTGCAGGGCTGACCGTACCGAATGGCAAAAGTCAGGAGGCCGTGATGCGCAAGGCCCTCAGGCAAACCGGGCTGGCAACAAAGGATATCAGCTATATTGAAGCGCATGGAACCGGCACACCGCTAGGGGATCCCATTGAGGTTCATGCAATCCACAGTGTTTATGGTGAGAACCGCAGCGGCTCTCCTTTATATCTCGGCAGCGTCAAAACTAACATCGGCCATCTTGAGGCAGCATCGGGGGTCGCAGGTGTTATTAAAACGGTTATTAGCCTGAAAAATAAAAGGATTTACAAGCATCTGAATTTCAGACAATTAAATCCCAATATTAAAGTCAGGCACCCCGATATTGCCCTGCAAACCATGGATTGGCCAAGCACTTCGACAGTAAGGTATGCAGGGGTTAATTCCTTCGGGTTTAGCGGTACTAATGCGCATCTTATCCTTCAGGAATCTCCGCCACAGGAAAAACTGAAACCAGCACCCAGCACTTCGGTGCATGCCCTGCTGTTATCCGCCAAATCCCCCACTGCACTGGAGAAACTGAGAAACAGCTATCAGCACTATCTGGCAGAAAGCGGGGATGAGTTTGGTGATATCTGTTTTACAGCCGCCACTGGCCGCGATCATTATTCCCATCGTCTGGTTCTTACTGCTGAAAATACTAAAGAAGCCAGTGAAAAACTGCAGACAGGCCAGTTCATACTCACTGGGAAAGAGCATCTTCTTCAGGATGTTAATCCCGCATTGCAAGACTTGCTGCTTCTTTATCTTCAAGGACAATCAGTGGATTGGATCGCCTATTACCAGCAACAGGGCGGCAAATTCAACCGGGTTAAACTCCCCCATTATCCATTTGAGCGAATTGAATTCTGGACAGAAACAAAAAATGACCGCGTCCTGACTGGCGAGCAAATGCATCCCCTCCTTGGTCAGATGCTTTCTCTTCCCGATCAGGAATACCTGTTTAACCAAAAAATTACCCCAGGCTCCATCAATTATCTTGAAGATTATCGCTTGTTCAGCAAAATGATTCTTCCAGTTGCCGCCAGCATCGAATGCGGTCTTGCGGCAGCGCGGGCGCTTTTCAGGGATCAGGCATTTTGTATCAGGCAATTCCACATGAAATCCAATCTGAATATTGGAGGCCCGCTGGATTTGCAATTGCAGGCAAAACCCCTTGAGAAGGATGCCTTTCGCATTAAACAATTTGCAAAGCAGGATGAGCAGTGGCAGGAATTTTCCACTATGGAAATACAGGCATCTGAAACTGATCGTCTCGAGCAAGTGGATATAGGGCAACTAAAATTACAATTTAACCGCGAGATGCATGCCGCTCAGATTTATGAGAAATTCAAACAGCATGCCTTTGTTTATGGCGATACATTCCGGGTACTCAAAGAAGCCTATGTTAATGCGGATAGTCTGCTTGCGAAAATCAGCTTTGATAAAACCAATTATGGTCAGGGCTATTATTATCATCCCGCATTGCTTGACGGTATTATGCAATCGGCTCAACTTCTCTTCAGCGAAGAAGGCATTTATCTTACCTATACTTTTTCTCGCATGCAAAGTTTTCAGGAGGCTCCAAAAACTATCTGGGCGTATTTAAGCAAGCGGGAACAGGGTGATACCGTTGTCGATATTAAATTATACGATCCCTCCGGTTTGCTGTTCGCATCCATCGAAGGGCTGCGCTTGAAGAAGGTCTCACGAACTGAATTGAATCGCTATGAACCGATGCTGCAAAACCTTTATGAAACCCGGTGGCAAGCGTTTTCGCCCCAAGGGCAGCCCAATTTGGAATTACCGGAATTCTGGGTCATTGCAAGTGACCCGCAGAAAGCTGTAACGCTATTAGGTGATTTGAATTATCGGCTGGTTTCGGAATTTGATCAGCTAATGGGGATTGCCGATAAACACATTCTTTTTCTTTATGAACAGGGGCAATTTTACGAATTGCTTCATTGCTGTCAGAACCTGTTTCGGTTGAAACCGCAAAGTTTCCTGCTGATCACAGAAAATGCCCATGCAATTCACGATGGAGAACCAGTCAACCCTTACCACAGCATGGCTAATGCGTTCTGGAGAACGTTCAGAAATGAACTGGACTTCAATCGTAACTATACAATTGATTTGGCAGCCAATAGCGATTTACCCAAGGCTCTGATTTCTATTTTTAGCCAAAGCGAAGAAAATCAGTTTGCACTGAGAGAAATGCTTTATGTACCTCGAATTAAACGAAAAGAGTTAGACGTCCATACTCACGGCAACGAAATGCAATTTGACAGCAACAGCAGTTGTCTGATTACAGGCGGAACCGGTGCTCTGGCTGCAGCGCTCATTGACTATCTGATTGACCGGGGTGTCAAACATATAGTGATTACCAGCCGTTCGCCATGCCCCCCAGCAATGCAGAATTTAATTGAAGCGTCGCGCTTTAAACAGGTCAGCATCAGGCATGCTGCTGTAGACGCCAGTAATTATCAGCAAATGGAAACTTTAATCAAAGAGATAGAACGCAATGGGCCGCCTCTTTGCGCAGTTTTTCATCTTGCCGGCCTGATACGGGATAGTTTAATTGTTAATATAAACGATGAGGATTTACAGGCGGTGCTCAACTCCAAAATGGAAAGCGCATTAATTCTCCATCAGTTAACAAAATCCCTTCCGTTAAGATACTTTGTATTATTTTCTTCCACAGCTTCATTATTAGGTGCAAGAGGACAAGCGAGCTATGTAGCTGCCAATGGCTTTCTGGATGGTCTCGCATTTTTCCGAAAACAGCAGGGACTACCAGCACTCTCAATTAATTGGGGGCCTTTCAATGCCATAGGAATGACTTCCAAACTCACCCCTGGTTTACAACAGTTTGGCTTTATCCCGCTGGAAAAAGATAATCTCAATGTACTCGATTGTTTACTCGATAGTCAGTTGAGCCAGATTGCTGTTTGTCGTCTGCATTGGGATGTCTATTTAAAACATTCACCCCGACAAATTGAGCTATCCGGCTTTGTGAAAAACTATAGGCCGCCCACGCAATATTTTGTGAACGCCTTGCGGCAGCGCAGTCATGCCGAACGCCGGGGGATTCTAAGCCGTCTCCTATGTGAAATTACTGCTGATGTTCTGGCACTGGATAATGCGTCTGAGATTAAAACCCAGAATGGCCTGTTTTCCTTAGGCGTTGACTCACTGATGTCCATTGAAATCCGCAACCGCATACACGATAAACTGCAATGCCCCAATCTCAGCCTGTCGATTGAATATTTCATTAATGATCCCAGCATTGAAAAAATTGCAGACAATATTGCCAGGGAATTACAAATTGTCTATGAACAGACCGATGAAGTTCAAACCGGCATAAGAGAGGAGATTGAAGAAATCCCCCTATGCGATTTTCAATTCAGTTTCTGGGCAATTAACAAGCTCAATTACGGTTATAACACTGCAATGCAATTGCAGCTTCATGGCCAATTGAACAGGGATTATTTAATTAAGGCTTTTGATTATGTCATTAATCAGCATGAGGCATTCTGGCTTAACTTCAGCCCCTCTGTCCCTACGCAAACTCTGGCCAGGAAGGGACAATTTAAACTATTTTATAAAGACATTTCCTTAAGTGATGAACCCGGCAACCTTCACCAGGAATTTTATAACAATACTGCGCGGCTTATCCCTTTAAACAAAGCACCGCTAATCCGCGTGCATCTTTATAAAATGAATAATGATTTGCATGAGCTTCATTTGGTTTTCCCGCATATCATCGTCGACGATGCCTCCTGCGATATCGTTTTTGCCCAATTCCGGCAATGTTATGAGGCGCTGGCCGCCGGCCAATCATTACCGCCAATTGCGGAAAAAGAATCTTTTCTGCATTATGTCAAAGCCAATAATTTTCAATATCAGAGAGATCTGGACGAAAAAATTGCATTTTGGAAGGCTTACAACAAGGATTGCAGCTATCTGTATTTTGGCCCTCACCGCCATTTGCCAGACGCCGCGGTGTATCGGCCGCAGCATATGTTCCACTTCACAATCAATCCTCAGATCCAGCAGGTTATTCAATGGCATGCCCTGAATAATCTGAACATCAGTTCAGGGCTTATTGCAATATGCCAGGCGGTGTTTTACCAGATGAGTAATCAACAAAAAATACCGCTTATTTTAATCCATACAGGCCGGGAAGGAAGTCAATACAAATCTACAGTAGGTTTATTTGCGGAATATAAACGCATCAATCTTGATTATCAGGAAAATACATCGTTTCACCGACGCGTTAAAGCAGTGGAAGAATCACTTGCGGATACAGCTTCTTACCAGAAATGCCCCTATTTCATTAAAAATACAGGCATTGAAGGTTCCCGCTGGTCGCTGAGCAAAACAGTTTTGCGCTGGTGGAACCAATATTTCCTGAGTAAATCCTTTCAGGGGAAAGTCGATGAACGGATTGTCCCTTATTATCTGGATTATCTGAGTCAGATTATTGCGCTCAAAATTAGCAGTAAAACTAAATCAAAGTTGAATAACCGCTTTAAATGGCACCTGCCTTTGCAAAAACCAGATGGTTTAAAAGTGCTTATTAATATTACCGCCAGTTGGTTTATCAAAGAAGTGGAGGATACCCGATTTGCCGATTTGCATTATAGCTTTCCCAGCTACTTCGGTGGTCTTGATAAACCAATTGGCAATCAGAATCTATGGGTTTATTTTACCAGGAACGCCCAGGGGGATTATCAGTTATCCATTAATGGGCCATTGACGCAGGAGTGTATGGCACAAATCGCTTGCCGGTTTAACGAAGTGGTTGATGAACTGGCCAGGGAACTCAAGCCTTCGAGAAAACAGGCTTGAACAAGTGCTGATGGGCCCCGCGGTCGAAGCCGCGGGGATTCGATAGGGGAAATCCCCTCGATTCGATAGCATCGTATCCCCGCGCGAAACACTCGTATCCCCGCGGCAAACACTCGTATCCCCGCGGCAAACACTCGTATCCCCGCGGCAAACACTCGTATCCCCGCGGCAAACACTCGTATCCCCGCGGCAAACACTCGTATCCCCGCGGCAAACACTCGTATCCCCGCGGCAAACACTCGAATCCCCGCGGCAAACACTCGTATCCCCGCGGCTTCGACCGCGGGGTCCACAGGATCTATTGAATTGCTCCCCTCTTCCCACTATGATGAACTCATATCAATTGACAAAGAAGGTGAGCACTATTCTTCCCAACACAGAGCGTTTCTACCTTAGCGCTCAGGCTTTACACCTGCCTGTAAAATTGCTGGATGAAATTGATGGTTTTGAAATAGTATTGGGAAAACAGCACTACTATTTTTCCTATAATGAGCTCCCTTTTAACAACAGCTGCAGTGCAAGGATCGCCGTAAATAAATTTTACACCAATAAGTTACTGGAAAATGCCGGGATCCCCGTCCCTAAAGCTGCTTATTTAAATATCACAGATTTTGAAGAGAACCTGCTTGATGAGCGTATCGCTGATTTAAAATTTCCTCTGGTCATAAAACCCCTCACTGGCTCGCTGGGCATGGGCGTACTCTGTAATATCCAATCCCCTGAAGAATTAAACTATCACCTGAAACAAATTCTCAGCATCCATCAACATCTGCTGATTGAAGAATTTCATGCGAATTTAAAATCCTATCGTGTACTGGTTTTTAATAGAAAAGTCATTGGGGTGATTTTATGCCATCCTGCCCATGTGGTAGGCAATGGCCGCCATAATTTGAAAGAATTGATTGATTTAGCCAACATTAGCCGTGAAGCTTTGGATGACCCGGGTATAGGGCCAATCCTTGTCGATGAAGAATGTAAAATCCGGCTCAAAGAGCTTAAGCTTACGCTGGATTATATTCCGGCAAACGGTGAACGGGTTGTCCTGGCCTATACTTCTAATGGCAGCAGAGGAGGAAGTTATGAATCCCTGGGTAAGCAAATTTGCCGGGAAAACCGCCAGCTTATGATTCAGGTTGCTACACAACTCAATCTAAACCTGACAGGGATCGATATTGAATGCGAGGATATCAATAGGCCAATAAGAAAAACACGGGGGGTAATTTTGGAAGTCAACCACCGCCCTGATGTGCGCATTCATGAACAGCCATCCAACCAATATCCGCTTCCGGTGTCCAGAAAAATTTTGCGCTCCTTTATCTACCGCCACCCCCTCGCTTATTTATATGCTTTATTTTCTAAACAGTCTGCTAACGTTTACCTTCGCGTCCTTCTTGCAAGCAGCTTGATAATCCTGTTCTTTTGGTTCATCCGATCCTGACAGAAACAGCCTTTATTTGACAAGTATCCAAATCCCTGCGCATGGACCCATAGCTATCTACACAAATGTTTTGCCGCTCCGAATCCCCGCGGCAGCGCGGGCCCATGTCTGGTGCCGAACGTGTTCTTCAGAGGAATCCTATATTGCCGAAAATAGCAATTAATAGCAGTTAGGAACAAGTCTTTCAAACATTATCCTTAAATTAGCAAAACCAATATTCTCAATAGGCTTCGTGTGGGCCCCGCGGTCGTTGCCGCGCGGATTCGATAGAAATGCATTTTATATAGATAGCTATGGGTCTTGCCTCGGAATTCGGGTGAATGTTCCATGCTTGACACAGATGCAGAGATTCAGTACAAATAGTGCATCAAGGACTACAAGGAAGGATGATGCCAGACTCTAATCAGGAAATAATCGATAGTGTATCCAAGCCTGTTTCAGAGCGTTTTGAATACTATTGTAAGCAGATGATACATATCAAAGCGAAGCTCGATTCCTTTTTTTTTGATGAAAAGCGGGTAAAAAAGCTAACTGAAGTACCGCAGGGCGATCAGCTCGTGGTCAGCTTTAATCAGCTGGAAAGCTCCATGAGAAATTGTCTGGTTGATGAACAAATATTGTATGCAAGCGCCCAACAAATACGAAATGAAACCTCTTCTGCCTATCTGAGTTTCGTCACTGCCCTGGATCAAAACGTTGCTGCCAGCGGATTGCCTCTCGTTTTGAAGGAAGATGGTTCTTACCATTTTCTACCAGAAAAACCTTATACCCCTTTTGTACAGACTTTTATGGAACAGTTTGCTTTTGCTCTCGGGGTCTACCGCATGTGCCTCGGCATCTGTGAGAGCTATAATGCGATTTATCACCATGATTCTATTCAAAGCTACCCGCATAAAGACTATTCAGCCAGGGCAGAGCAGTACAAACAGCAGTTTGAACAGGGGATCGGTTGGTTTACGTTGGACAAACAGGCGGAGCCTCTTATAGAAGAAGGTTACTCTCTGCTTACAGCGGGAGAATCCTATAAAGGAATGGATCAATTCAAATCTGAATTTCCTCTTCTGCAAAGCCAATTAAATGGGTGGTTCGATACAGGGACGGCGCATTTAAAAAATGCCTATTCTCATTTCCCAAATAATGCCATATTATGGGTCCTCCGGCCACGCAGTTGGCATACGCTTATAGAAAATCTCTGCGATAGCTTATTTCCGAATTCCAAAGTTCGCTCCACTTATTACACGACACTGAACATTAATTCTGCCTATGCTGATACGCTTAAAACAGAAGTCGATAGTTTCGGCAAGACTTTAGCGGAGCATACTCCCAAACTCAGGATTGAATTACTGAAAGCAGCTTTGAAAACGATACAGGATACAAGAATTGATATCCGTGCGGAACTTGCTGAAAAAAGGATCCTACTGCCAAGAGCTTCAACCAATGGGTTTTTTTCAAACTCGGCTGCCTCCAATTTTTATCGCACAGGAGCAGAATTTATGCGCCAGTTTACTATTTCGTCTCTCAATCCGCAGGAAGAAGAGGAGAAATCGCATACCCTGGGGTGACAAGTAGCCAGGGATCTGGATTACTGTTAGACTACTGCAAATTTATAACAAGGATAAAAACGCCATGTCCAAGAAAAATCACAAACCAGCTGCCAAGGGTCAGGATTTTGAATATGTTGAGGAATATGACTTCAGCGATGAAGAGTTTATGGATGATGTAATGGATGTTGATGGTTTTATGGCTCACGCTGCTGAAACATTAAAATCAGCACAATCCACTGCCCTGGAACTCACGAGGCTTGCCCTGCAATACGCAAAAAATGTCGATGAAGACAAAGTCTTTGAATTATTCCGTCGCGCCGCAGAAGAAATTAACGAAATTTACGGTTAATATGCAGCCTGGATAAGGTCTACCAAACCAGGAAAGGGTTGCTCTTTCCCGCCCAGCTTAGGTGTATATTCTTTTGTATTGGTATATTGAATAATGCAATTCGAATCCCCGCGGCTACGACCGCGGGGCACATGGTGGGCTCAAGAAAGAGCTCAGAAAACTACAATCCTGCCAGAGTAACGGTTGAATGAACTGTTTAATAAATTGGGGCTCTGAATTAGATTCATTGGACCCCGCGGTCGTAGCCGCGGGGATTCGAAAGGGCCGCGCAGCGGGGATTCGAAGGGGCTGCGCCGCGGGGACTCGAAGGGGCTGCGCAGCGGGGATTCGAAGGGGCTGCGCCGCGGGGATTCGGAGTGGAAAAATATTTGGGTTGATACCAATTGGCTGCGACCGCGAGGTCCAGTCATTACTTCTGTCTCGCATGAAACAGGTAGTATAAACCCGGTAATACCAGCAAGGTCAGGAAAGTGGATGAAATAATGCCGCCAATCACCACAGTCGCCAGCGGTCTTTGTACTTCGGCGCCTGTTCCAGTGGCCAGTGCCATGGGCACGAAACCCAGGGAAGCGACAAGGGCAGTCATTAATACCGGTCGGAGCCGTGCCAGGGAGCCTTGCAAGATGGCATTGGTCAGGTCAAACTTTCTTTGCTCCCGCAATTTGTTAATAAATGTAATCATTACCAGGCCATTGAGAACCGCCACTCCGGATAGGGCAATGAAGCCCACTCCTGCTGAAATTGATAAGGGAATACCGCGCAGCCATAAGGCAAAAACCCCTCCTGTCAAAGCCAGCGGGATCCCTGTAAACACCAGTAATGCGTCGCTTATCCTGCCAAAACTCATAAAAAGCAATAGAAAAATGCCCAGCAAAGTGACAGGTACTACTAGTTCGAGCCGCTTTGATGCGGATTGTAACTGCTCAAACTGCCCTCCCCAGCTAATCCAGTAACCGCTCGGTATTTTTACATTTTTCTCAATACGCTCCCGGGCTTCATTGACAAAGGAGCTTAAATCCCGATCCCTGACATTGGCAGTAACCACCACGCGGCGCTTTCCACTTTCACGGCTAATCTGATTAGGCCCTTCGATCCGTCTTATCGAAGCCACTTCGCTTAAAGGAATAAAATGACGTTCATTGTCTTTGGCAAGCGGCAAAGGGATAAATATCTGCCGCAGCACTTTGGGATCTGAACGCAACGTTTCGGGTAAGCGCACAACAATGTCAAAACGTCTGTCCCCTTCAAAAAACTCCCCGCCTTTTTTCCCGCCTGCAGCAATAACAATCGCATCCTGCACCGCGCCAACCTGCAAACCATAACGGGCCAATGCATCCCGGTTAATATCGACAGTTAACAAGGGCAGGCCGCTTACCTGCTCGACCTTAACATCAGCAGCGCCAGGCACCTGTTTAAGTTGGGCACTGATTAACTCTCCCGTCTTTAACAGGGTTTTCATGTCATCCCCAAAGATTTTCACGGCAACATCACTGCGCACTCCAGAAATCAGCTCGTTAAAACGCATCTGAATAGGTTGCGTAAATTCATAATTGTTTCCCGGTATTTTTTTCAGTGCATCTTCCATTTCCTGCACCAGTGATGATTTACTTTTTTTAGGATTTGGCCAGTCCTTACGCGGTTTTAACATGATAAATGTATCCGCTACACTGGGCGGCATTGGGTCGGTTGCTATTTCTGCTGTACCCAGTTTGGAAAATACGGTTTTTACCTCTGGAAACTGCCTGATTCGTTTTTCAACCAGATTCTGCATAATGATTGCCTGGGTCAGGCTGGTACCCGGAATCCGCATGGCATGCATGGCGATATCGCCCTCATCAAGGCTTGGGATGAATTCTCCACCTAAATGAAAAGCAATCAAAAGACTGATAAGCACTAAGCCTGCGGCTGCGCCAACTACTTTTTTGCGCGACTTAAAACAATAATTAAGCGCCCTGGCATAGACCTTGGAAAGATGCTGTACCAGCCAGTTTTCTTTTTCCTGAATACGGCCACGCAGAAAAATGGCCACAGCAGCAGGAATAAAGGTTAAAGCAAAGAACATCGATCCCATTAACGCAATAATGACTGTTTCTGCCATCGGCAAGAACATTTTCCCTTCAACACCAGTCAGAGTTAGAATGGGAAGATAAACAACGGTTATAATCAAAACCCCAAAGATACTCGGCCTGATGACTTCAGCCGTGGCGTCGGCAATCACTTTCAAACGCTCTTCAAGCGTCAGGATACGGTCTAGGGCCTGTTGCTGCTCACCCAAATGTTTCATGCAGTTTTCTACGATAATAACAGCACCATCGACAATCAAACCAAAATCCAGCGCCCCAAGGCTCATTAAATTAGCACTGATGCGGTTGCTGACCATGCCCGTAATAGTAAGCAGCATTGATAAAGGAATAACCATGGCGGTGATAAGGGCGGCCCGTATATTTCCCAAAAATAAAAACAGGATGACGCACACCAGCAAAGCGCCTTCCAGAAGATTATTCCTCACAGTATCGATGGTGGCATTGACTAGTAAGGTTCGATTGTAAACCGTAACGGCCTGAACACCTTCAGGCAGTGATTTATTAATTTCTGCCATTTTGGCGGCTACACGCTCTGAGACGGTACGGCTATTTTCACCCATTAGCATAAAAACTGTGCCTAAAACAACTTCCTCGGTGTTTTCTGTCGCAGCACCGGTACGCAGCTCTTTCCCTACCGCAACATCGGCGACATCGCGGATGCGTACAGGTGTTCCTTCAAAACTGGCAATGACTATATTTTCTATATCGCTGATAGTCTGCACCTGACCTGGAACGCGAATTAAATTTTGCTCCCCATTGGTTTCAATATAACCTGCGCCAACATTTGCATTATTACGCTCTAAAGCGTCCACCAAATCGCTTAAACTCAGACGATAGCGCACCAGCTTCATTGGATCGGGGGTGACGTGGAATTGTTTTTCATACCCGCCGATGGTATTCACCTCGGCAACGCCTTCCACATTGCGCAGCTGCGGCTTGATAATCCAGTCCTGAATACTGCGAAGCTCTGTAGGCGTATGCTGCCGGGCTTCAGGAACATCCGGTTTATTGGTGACAGTATACATAAATATTTCGCCCAGCCCCGTCGAAATAGGCCCAAGAGCCGTCTCCGCCTCAGGCGGTAATTTATCTTTAACTTCCTGTAAACGTTCATTAATCAGTTGCCGTGCAAAATAAATATTGGTTCCCTCTTTGAACACAACGGTAACCTGCGATAAACCATAACGGGATAATGAGCGGGTATAATCGAGATTAGGCAAACCGCTCATTGCCAATTCAATCGGAAAAGTAATACGCTGCTCTACCTCATAGGGTGAATAGCCTGAAGCCTGGGTATTAATCTGAACCTGTACATTGGTGATATCAGGCACTGCATCGATTGGAAGGCGCTGAAAGTTATAAACACCAAGAACCGCAATGATGAGCGTAAATAATAAGACAAACCATCGATGGTTTAGTGAAAGGCGAATAATTTTTTCAAGCATCTGTATTCCTATTGTAGCCCGGAGCCAATGAATCTAATGGTCATGCTCCGCTCCTTCCTTACCCAACTCTGCTTTCAGGAAAAAACTGTTTTTGCTGACATAACGCTGGCCAGTATCCAGGCCAGAAATTACTTCCGCCCATCGATCATCCTTACTACCCAGCAAAACCGGCGTTGCTTCAAAATTATTCCCTTGTTGCACAAACACGACATCTTTTCCATTCATCTGCTGAATGGCAGTGAGCAAAATGGCGACCGGCACTTTTTTTTCATTAATTATAATATCCCCATTGACGTACATTCCGGGGAGCCAGACACGATTTTGATTAGGCAAAACAGCGCGAGCCAATGTTGTTTGACTGTCCTCTATCCCTAGCGGTGATATATAAGTGATGGTACTGACTGAGCTCGGCTTCCCCTCATCACCACTGACAATAACCTGCATACCCGCTTTTACCAGGGGCGCCTCCTTTCGGTACAGGGTAAAATCAGCCCACACATTCGCCAGGTTGGCAATTTCATAGATCGGTTTGGTATTCTGCGCCAACTCCCCATTTGTAGCATATTTCTGCACAACCGTGCCGGTAATAGGAGCTGTTATACTATATTCCTGTAGGCTTTCATTACTTTCTATAGTGGCCAGCACTTCCCCTTTCTGAACATCCTCCCCCAGATTTTTGCCAAGCGACTTGATAATACCGGGATAACGCGCATAAATAGGGGCGAGAGTATCGCGGTTGGGAACAATTTTCCCATACACTTTCAGGCGGGTTCTTATGGTTTCTTCTCCGGCAGCAGCCACTTCAATTTCGGCTGCTTTAAGCAGTTCAGGCTCAATTCTCGCCCTCCCTTCATAATCGGAATAATGCCAATTGTATTGCTTTCCCTGCCAGCTCAGCTTAATGGCCAGATCGAAGGAGTGAGGCTCCTTAATAACCTGCCTGCTTTGTAAAAAGTTGCCGATCGGAATAAAGCTTATCGATTCTTTTCTGTTATTAAAACGGGTTAACTCAATCGTTAATTCCATTTGATCTGCAGGGATGGATTTGCCGTTTTCGTAAAAATAAGCACGGAAATGAGGGGCCATTGCCCTCTCGAATAGTAAAAGCTCCATTTCCAGCTGCCCCTTTTTAAGCAGGCGTCCCCCCTGAGGGCCTTTTTCCTGGGCTGGGGCGCCTGCTAAGAAGGAATTAAACAAAATAAAAATTAATGCAATACAGATTTTTAGAAATCTCATTGGCTTTCCTTAACCGGATTTAATCCCAAAAGGCCAGTAAGCTGAATTAAGGCCTTGTGATACTCCGCATGAGCCTGCTGATAGTGCCGCTCTGCATCGTATAGGCTGGTGAGCGCAATCGACAATTCAGTGTAGGTGTATCGCCCCATTTGATAACCCTCCTGCGCCAGTTTGATGGATTTTTGCGCCAGCGGCAAGACAGAATCAGTTACCAACTCCGCTTCATATTGATTTTGCTGCGCCTGTAAAAATGCATTATAGGCATTTTGCCGAACGTTAAGGCAGCTTGCCTGATATTCATGGGCGGCCTGGGTGTATTGTGCTTCTGCGGCTATAATTTTTCCCTGATTGCGATTATAGACTGGCACTTCTGCCGAAACGGACATTACTGCCGCATTGCTTCCATCATCCGAAAAATGACGCCCTCCCAGTTGAAGGTTTAAATCCGGCCATACTGATTTTTGGGTCGCGGTAATTGCCTTCCGCTTTGCCTGCAGCTGTAATTTCATTTGTACTAATTGCGGGCTTTGCGGTACCTGTTTTATTAAGTGTGCCCAATTGAGTGTAACGCCGGGCAAGCCTTTATCTATCAATGGCTGCTCGACTCTTAATTGATTGCCCATTAAACGGGCAAGTTTGGCTCTCTGCATCAAGGCCTCCCTTCCCGCTTTCTTTTCCTGAATCCTTGCTTCGGCCAATCTTATTTGCGCTAAACGCAAGTCCAGCTCCGCTCCCGCCCCTGCTGTTACCCGGCGTTCAATCGAATTAACAATGTTTTCATTCAGACGAATTAATTTTTTGGTCACCTGATGCCACTGACCCGCATACAGCGCATCCACATAGGCAAGGCCCACAGCAATGTAAAGTACCGTTTGCTGCAGCTTGATTTGTGCGAGTGAAGCAAGATAATCCGCATAGCTGGCCTGCTGAAGATAAGCAAGCCTTCCGCCGAGGGGGATAGGTTGTGTTATGGCAAGGGTTGTTTCAGCAGCTTCATAGCTGGAATAACTGCCTGAGCCGCCAAAATTCTCGGCGGTCAGGCTAAGTTGCGGATTGGGGTAAAGACCGCTCTGAATAAAATAGCCCTTTAAAGCATTGGATTTATCTATTTCAGCCTGAAGTTCCGGATTATTTCGACAGGCGATCGCCAAGGCCTGCTTGAAGGTGAGGGGCGATGCGGACATAACCTGGTTGAATACCATCAATAATAAAATGGCCAAGCTGAAAAGATAACGCATCCCTTCCCTTATAAATTCTCTATTCCTGTAATCTATGCCAATATCAAATCCGGTGCAAGCAGCCTTGGGACGAATCAGGGCCTGCTCCTCTCAATAACAGCTTCTAACTTATGACCTACTGATTGCGTGATCGCCGATTCTGACCATGCCTACTTATTGCGTCATCGCCGCAGTATCCAGAAATGGTTCTAATCACTTTAGATTGACAGCCAGCATCGCCTGGATACTGCGAACAAGTCGCAGCAGGTAGGCTAAGGCATGAGCGCAGCAGGTAGGCTAAGGCATGATTGCCATAGTTAGGTGAGCAGATCTCTGTCCAAGCTTGGTAAGAGTAAAGCTGCTACTCCATATAATCAACCGGTTGTGGGAAGCTTATAAAATTTTTGGTTAATTGTTTTTCCCTTTGCTGATTGGGATTGGCATTCTGGCACCATGCATCGGATTTAGGATGTTTTTGCCCCCTGCTATCGGTAACGCTGCAGGATTTTTTGTTAACGATATCGGACTTGTTTGTCGGACATTGCGACGGATCCATCTCTTCTGTACAGGCTGCAAACTTGTTGTCCACCGTGAAGGTATAAATGTTATTATTCAGGTCAGTAAAGCGAACCGTGATCGGATAATCAGGAACCGTACCTACTCTGAACCCTGCAATCTGGCTATTGACCGGCATGGTAACATCCTGCTTGTTCTTTTTGCAGTCCAGATCATTGGGATCCTGATTTAAAACACAGACACCGTATTTTTTAATCAAAGGCGTGTTGACCTTTTCCAGCATGGATTGCGGAACACCTATCGCAACAGAGAAACCATCGCGGTAATTAAATTGCTGCTTATTTTCCAAGCCATTTGTTCCACCCACTGTGAAGATCAATCCATCGCCCAACTCACTCATAAATCCCACCGCATCATCAACAGAAAAGCCATAGGCATCCATGGAAAGATAGCTGTCATCATGGATCAGTTTGACATAGGGATTAAACAAAAAGTCTGAACTGGTACCTGGTTTTTGATAGTTATACTGCAAATCATGAATATACATGGATTGGATTTTGGCATGATCCCAACCCGGGATTTTGGTATCAGCCAAAGGATTAGCCGCCGCGCCACAGCCTTCATTAAACGGTACCCAACCATAAATGTGCTTAATCGCTTCCCAATAATTAAACTGTACGGGATCTGCTTTAGGCGTCAGGGTACACTTTCCAGCTGAATACATTTGCAGATAGGATGCATGATTCTGTTTGAAAAATTGCTGTACTGCCAGCAAATCTTTTTTCAAATCGGGGGGGCAGCTAACCGTCTCGGTGACATATTGGCTGACATCTTCGTCCCAGGGGACGCAGGATCCCCATAGATTCTGCATATTCTGCACGGCTTCACCAAAGTGGAGTGATTTTTTCTCCTCATCAGTACAACCGCCCTGGATACATTTCATGACGGTTAAAACCGGAGGAAAACCTTCCTGAGGTTTAACTGGTACATTATCACTTGGGGGCAAAGTTCCCGAACGCTGAGCAAAAATATTGTATCCACCCGGCAGCTTTAATTCGCTCAGATTATAAACAGGCCAGCCTTTCCCAATTGTACTCTGCAAAAAGGCTCTAAGGTGATCACGAAAGCTATCCAGCGATTCTGCAGAACCACTGTAGCCAATATAGGGATTATTTTTAGGTCCAATCGCAATAGGCATGTACACATGGTCGACATAGGAAATGTTGTAACCCACGTTTTCCGGTTTTAACAGGCGAAGCGTTTGTTTGGCCGGTACAATCGAATCTCCAAAGGTATATTCTGATAACTGGGCATAGACATTTTCGGGAAACTGGACATTACTGGAATACAGATCCAAATTACATTGTACATTTTGCCCTTCGCAGGTTACCTCAGCAGGAACCCCAAGTGAACTATCCTCTTCATTATGCAGCCGGTCATTTTTATCGGCCAGGACAACACGGCCGCCATTCCACCAGGTAATATAGCGTCCCTTTGATAATTCACTGTACAAGGGAAACGTGATCGTCACTGAGGAGTTCGGCGATATACCTGTGTTTTCGTTCACGTATAATTTGTAAACATAATTGGTAGGATAGGGATCCGTACTGCGAAAACAACCTTGAATCCATTCATTCACAGCATTTTTGCTGGTTGCGATTACAGGGTAGATTGTCTCATCAGTATTATTATAAATGGTGATGGTCTTGGGCTTAACCGGCATTGGCTTGCCGTCATAATCCTTGCATTCGATATCCCCGGCAATGAGTAGTTCTGCTCCAAGCATTAAGAACACACTTCCTGAAGCAACAAGAAACTTTTTCAGCATGATAGTATCCTTCCGCCGCCTTTGTATAAATTTAGCACATACAAAAGCTTTAGTATCCTTTTGCATACAAACAGGCAGCATGGTAACTATTCGCACACCACTGTTTGAACCAGTATTTATAGTATCCAACACAGACTATACACACAGTTATCCACAGATTTTGTGAATAAATCAGTAAGATAAGGAATTAAAAAGATAGCGTTCAAACCTTATAAATCAAGGGGATGAAGTTAAATGAGTGGAATAGAAAAGTATTTGTAAAGAAAGTGGGGATAAAGTTATCCACAAGCCAGAAGGAACAGATAACTTTTTAGCGGACGAGCATTTTAACCAATTTTTTTATGAAACGACAGTCTTGACATTTAAATATTTTTTCAGTTGATTTCAGCAGCAAGGATTAGGAGCCTCAAAAAGAGATGAAATAAATTGTTTGGTAGTATGAGAAACAAAGCTGTAATCCTAATCAAACTCAGCAAACAACATAGTGCATTCCTTATATAAAAGAGCTATATTTTACACAGTTAGTAATAAAAGTACAGAAACGGGTGGTTGCCCACTGCACCGAACAATATAAAGAGTATCTTCAGGTCTTAATGATGCAGTATTTCCAACTTCAGGAGAGAGATAGATGAGAAAATCTGATATTCAGAAATTAATAAATAGCTATGATGGAAAAGATCCTGAAAGCACTTTCTTTCAAAAGGGATTTCGCAAAAAGATGTTTGGTTTACGGACTAAAGGAATGAATGAACTAAATAGCTTTTTAAATTCCGCTGAAATGCAGCAATTGAAGCCTGAAGATGAAATAACCGGTAAAAATCTGGAAGAATTACTAAAAATTATGAAGGCTCGTGAAGAGAGAATTTTCGAAACGAATAGAAGTTATGAAAATAATTTCAACAAGAGCACTAATCGAGTTTTTCAAGAATTATATGACTTATTGTGGAAAGATGCAGTAAAAGCTCATGATAATGGAACTTTAGAAAGCCCTGAAAATACAAAGTGCTTGGAAATATTATTTAAAAGAGAAAGTAACAAAAATGTGGTTAAACAATTAGAGGATATAAAATCCACTGCAACACTCCTTGAAAAAGGAAGACAATTATTCACATTAGGTTTTTCAATGTGTAAAGAAAGAATTATCGAATTATGCACAAGAAAAGAACTTCAAAAAGAAGTTAGAGGAACTGATGATCGTTTATTAGAGTTTAAGTTAAATGATCAAACAATATTTGTAATTCGTAATACTGATCCTGATGCGGAAAAGCTTCCTCATGAAATTATTCCTGGGAAACTTTTACTCGGAAACCAAGAAAAGGGACTTCAGTTACTGCATGAAGGCTCCAAAGCTGGATCCAAAACATGCTCCTTTACATTAGCGCATTTTTATGCAGATATAAAAGACGAGGCTAATCCTTTGCCTAATGTTTCTTCCCCGGATCCTGATAAGGCCATCCATTACCTTCAGCTTGCAGCCCAACAAGGCAGCACTACAGCAGACGTTTTATTGGGAGAGGAGTATTTTGGAAGTATTAAGCTTTCTCCTAACAAAAGCCCGTCAATATAAGCTACATATTGCCCCACTAAATCTAGGTACTGAGACAATCAGGCAAGCATTGGAGTGCATTAATGGATAACAAGATTGCAGTAATTACCGGATGTTCAAAAATATCTGGCGTAGGTTACAACCTGACTTGTGCACTACTTGAAAGAGGGTTCACAGTGATTGCCACTGTCAGAAATAGAGAAAGATCGGAATTGAATAAGCAAAACGTTCCTAATCCAGAAAACTTAGACATCCAGGTTTTAGATCTTTGCCAAAAGGACTCTATTGATGCGTTTATCAAAAGGGTGTTATCCCAATATCACTATATTGACGTCCTGATAAATAATGCAGCTAATGTTGCAATCGGACCTGTGGAATCAGCAACAGACGAAGATGTATTAATGACCTATCAGACCAAAGTATTTGGCCCCTTGGCTTTAATTCGAGGGTTTGTTCCAGTGATGCGACAACGCCGACGGGGTTTACTAACGACTACCTCCTCTATCTTTACTTCGTTGCCAATCAGTATGCCTGGCGTGGGAGTCTATTTTTCAGCCCTGGCGGCTTTTGAACGACTTCAGGAATCACTGGCTATCGAGCTGGCACCGTGGAACATTAAGGTAATTAATTTTCAGGCAGGCCCCATTGCCACAGAATTGACCCGATTTGAAGGGTCAAGAACTGATATTATTGATGAACATTATAAAAATTTTACACAACAGGCTTATCAGTGGTATGACCCCTCTTCGTTTCAAACAGGAACAGAAGTTGCACAAGTTTTTGCAGAGGCTATTGAAGCTAAGGAGCCAAATTTATGTTATCAAAGTAGCGCATTTGGGAAGAAATTAGTAGAAACCTATAGAAATGATGCCACTGGGAATAAGCCTTTTAATGCATTAGTTAAACATTTTGAAAATCTAGATCACGAGGATGAAAGCGACTGGAAAATTCAAGGACCGACAAATGGCTAAGTCCCCTTCTTCCAGTCTTAATATTGCCCATCATGCTGTTCGCGAAATTACTGTCGCTTTATCAACCATGCCCAGGTTGTTGTAAAGCAGTTTCTTGAGTTTCTGTGCCTTCTTCCCGCAGGTTATCTTTAGCCCAGAGTAACAGCTTTTCTATTTTAGCTTTTGGCTGGATTCTTCCATTGACCATTTCCTCGAATTTTCTCGGTGTAACATTGGCTTTTTTAATTTCCCTTTGTACTTCTTCCGCAAAGCTGCAATTATTAGTCTCGGCATTTGTCTTTATGGTTGTAAAGAAACGCAAAGCTGATCGATAGCCAAACAGGCTTCTTTGCTCTGGTAATCGCATAATATTTCTCCAAATACAAAAAAATTCGCAATAATAGCAGAGCAAATGTAACAAATAAATAGCTAATTGGCTTAGTGATCGACAGTTACAGGGATAACCCGGCTGTGAGCAGCCGGGCATATTGATTTAAAACTGGTCTTTTTCGGTGCTGCCGTCCAAAGCGGTGGTAGAGCTTTGGTTTTGCATGATGGTGTTTTGAACCGCATCAAAATATCCAGTACCCACAAAGGACTGGTGTTTGGTGGCCCTGAAACCATATTCTTCCTGAGCTATTTCCCGCTGCTGCATTTGAGAATAGGCATACATTCCATCTTTAGCATAGGCTCTGGCGATTTCAAACATGCCTAGATTCAGGCTATGCCATCCGGCCAGCGTAATAAATTGGTATTTATAGCCCATTTCAAAAAGCTGCTCACGGAAGGTGCGTAAATCATGCTCGCTTAAATTGGCTTGCCAGTTAAATGATGGCGAACAATTGTAGCAGAGCAATTTACCAGGAAATTTTTCATGGATAGCCTGTGCGAACTCTCTGGCTTCACCAATATTAGGTTTAGAGGTTTCACACCAGACCACATCCGCATAGGGCGCATAGGTTAAACCGCGGCTGATTGCCTGCTCAATACCGCTTTTAACATAGAAAAACCCTTCGCTGGAGCGTTTGCCAGTTAAAAAGACCATATCGCGCTCGTCATGATCACTCGTCAGCAATGACGCAGCATCTGCATCGGTACGCGCAATAATAAGCGTTGGCACCCCTTTTACATCTGTAGCAAGGCGTGCGGCAATTAACTTGCTAACCGCTTCGCTGCTTGGAACCAGTACTTTACCGCCCATATGGCCGCATTTTTTCGCAGAAGATAACTGGTCTTCAAAATGAACCGCTGAAGCGCCTGCCCTGATCATGTGCTTCATCAACTCAAAAGCATTCAGGTTACCGCCAAAACCTGCCTCTGCGTCAGCAACGATAGGCGCATACCAATCGATGGAAGAATCATTATTCAGGCAATGGATCTCATCAGTACGTTTCAATGCATTATTAATTGTTTCAACAAGACGAGGGACAGAATCCACGGGATAGAGGCTTTGATCAGGATACATTCGCCCTGAACTGTTATTATCGCCAGCCACTTGCCAGCCTGAACAATAAATGACTTGCAGCCCCGCCTGAACCGCTTGTACTGCCTGATTACCCGTTAAACAGCCTAAACCGGTAACCGGTTTATTGCCATTTAATAATTCCCATAATTTGTTCGCCCCATGTTTCGCAAGCGTATATTCAATTTGCAGCGATGGACGCAGTTGCACAACGTCTTTGGCGCTATAGGGACGTGTAATTCCTTTCCACCGAGAATTATTCTTCCAATCAGTTTCGAGTTCGACAATTTGATCTTGCTTATTCATAAGTGGATTCCTTCTGTGCGGTCAACATTTCATAGGCTGGCAGGGTTAAAAATTCATCAAAATAAGGCTTGCATACCATGTCGGTAAATAACTTTGTTGCCTTATCCAAGGCTTCTGAGGGTAAACCGGTTTGTTGCAGGGTTTTATGTTCCTCATCAGCCATTTCTAAAAACAGGTTTTTCTCAAAGGTGCTTCCATTATCAATTGAGGCGTTAAATTTCAACCACTGCCATAATTGTGCGCGACAAATCTCCGCTGTGGCAGCATCTTCCATTAAATTGTTGATTGGTACACAGCCGTTACCCGTTAGCCAGGCGGTCAGATATTGAATACCAACACTAATATTGTTCCTGATTCCATTGAGCGTAATACTTCCCTTGGGTATGGTCAATAAATCCTGCTGGCTTACATGCACTGTGGGTCGGGCGGTTTCTATCTGATTGGCTGTATTCATATGGGCATTAAACGCTTCCAATGCCACGGGAATTAAGCCTGGATGTGCAACCCATGTTCCATCATGTCCTGCCATGACCTCCCGTTTCTTATCAGCAAAGACTTTTTTCATTGCCTCTTCATTGGCTTTTTCATTATTTCTGATTGGAATTTGTGCAGCCATCCCCCCCATGGCGTGAACGCCGCGTTTATGGCAGGTTGCAATTAATAAATCCACATAGGATTTAAGAAAATGCTGGGTCATGGTGACTTCCTGTCTGTCCGGTAAAACATAATCAGGCCGATTTCTAAACTTTTTAATAAAGCTGAAAATATAGTCCCAGCGCCCGCAATTCAAACCCGCCGAATGTTCCCTTAATTCATAAATTATTTCATCCATTTCAAAAGCAGCACTAATCGTCTCAATTAAAACGGTTGCGCGGATGCTGCCCTGGGGAATGCCAATATAATTCTGGGCAAACACAAAAACCTGATTCCATAATCTGGCTTCCAGGTGGGATTCCATTTTGGGCAGATAGAAATAAGGGCCGCTTCCCTGGGATAAGAGTTTTTTCGCGTTGTGATAGAAGAACAGGCCAAAATCAAACAAGGAGGCCGAAATCGCCTGGCCATTCACCAGCACATGGGCTTCTTCCAGGTGCCAGCCGCGCGGCCTTACCATTAAGGTGGCTGTTTTTTCTCTGAGCTGATATTGCTTTCCACTTGCGGCATCTTTGTAACTGATGGATTTATTAACAGCATCTATTAAATTCAGCTGGCCCCGCATGCAATTATCCCAAGTCGGCGAATTGGAATCTTCAAAATCTGCCATGAATACATTTGCACCGCTGTTTAATGCATTAATAATCATTTTTCGATCGACAGGACCGGTTATCTCCACGCGCCTATCCAGTAAATCCTCTGGAATTCTGGCTGCCTTCCATGAACCGTCACGAATTGATTGGGTTTCTTTCAGAAAGTCGGGAAGAACACCCTGATCATAAGCAGACTGTTTTTTGTGTCGGGCAGCTAGAAGATTAATTCGTTGCGGGCCAAATTCTGTTTCTAATAAAAAAAGGAATTTTTTAACATCATCGTTTAAAATCGTTTCATATTCTTGAGCACAGTCAGGAATTATTTTTATAGTTGTTATTTCCATGCTAGGGGTGCCTTAAAAAATTAAGTGTGCAAAACATATAAATTCCACAGCGTTTTTATAAAAAGCTAGTTTATGAGTCTTATAAAATCAAGCCTGCTGCTAAATTATTCCAGTAGTTTTGGGCTACATTTAATAGTTGTGTCCTTAAAAAATATCGGCTGATTTAAGTATACGCAGACCCGTTTACTCCCTCTTTGAGGACCCTAGTTATCTAGCAAGTTCTTTCCCGCTCCGAATCCCCGCGGCTATGATCTTCCGAATCCCCGCGGCTGCGACCGCGGGGCCCAATTATCTTATTCAAAGCCCTAATTTAATAAGTAACTCATTCAATCTTTACTCTGGCAGGATTGTAATTTTTCTGATCTTGTTTGTGCCCACCATGGGCCCCGCGGTCGCAGCCGCGGGGATTCGGAAGGTCGCAGCCGCGGGGATTCGGAAGGTCGCGCCGCGGGGGATTCGGAAGGTCGCTGCCGCAGGGATTCGGAGTGGGAAAACATTGGTGTAGATACCGATGCCTTTGGGGCAGAACAAAATAAAATAATTTATACTAAGATTTGACAATAAGTCTCTCAGATAACAAGGCCATAAGAATGATTAATTTCGGCGCAGGTCCAGCAAAACTTCCGGAGCCAGTTCTTCATCATATTCAGAATAATTTCTTTAACTGGCAAAACACTGGGGTATCTATCCTGGAGTTGGGGCATCGCACTGTTGAATTTGCTTCCCTCGGTGAACGTCTGGAAGCCCTCGTGCGCCGCTTGTTAAAAGTTCCCAATGATTTTTCCATTCTGTTCCTGCCAGGAGGGGCGCAAATACAATTTGCCATGGTTGCTATGAATCTACTGGGCCATGCCAAAACGGTGAATTATCTCGAAACTGGCCACTGGTCGGCTTCCGCTATAAAAGAAGCAAAGAAATATGCCGAGGTCCATATTGCTGCATCGAGCCGCGAGCAGCAGTTTCGAACGATTCCCGACCGTGAAACCTGGGATATTAACCCGCAAGGCGCTTATTTGCATTTTACCGATAATGAAACGATCGGGGGTCTTGAATTTAATAATATTCCTGCCGTCAATGAAATGATGCTAGTCAGTGATATGAGTTCCAATTTATTTTCCAGACCCATTGATTTTGCACGAATTGGTGCAGTGTATGCCTGTGCCCAGAAAAATCTCGGCATTGCCGGCATGAGTGTAGTGATTGTCCGTAATGATTTATTAGATCAGGCGCTTCCATCCACGCCTGATGTCTTCAATTATAGAGTACAACGAAAAAACAATTCCATGCTTTGTACACCGACTACCTTTGCCTGGTATGTGGCCGTCCTGGTTCTGGAATGGCTAGAACAACAGGGTGGCGTAGAAGCAATTGCCAGGGTAAATAATGAAAAAGCCAGGAGGTTATACGATTACCTCGATAACAATGGCTTCTATGAAAACTTTATTGATCCCAGATACCGCTCCCGGATGAATGTGCCTTTCATTTTAAAAAATGCCGAACTGGAGAAAGCCTTTTTCAAAGCAGCAGAAGAAAATGGCCTGCTTTATTTACAAGGGCATCGCAGTGTCGGAGGCGCCCGGGCCAGTATTTATAATGCAATGACTTTGGAAGAGGTGAATCAGCTCATACAATTTTTAAAACAATTTGCCAGGGACAATGCCTAAGAGAGGACTTATGCCGCAGCACCCGCTTGAGCCCATTCAGAAAATATTTTTTGATTGCGATGGTACATTATCCCTGATCGAGGGAATCAATGTTATCGCCGAATTCAATGGTGTTGGCAAAGAGGTCAGTGACATCACCCTGAAATGCATGTCAGAAACCGGCATGCTGCCTGAAGCTTACCGCCAACGTCTGCATCTGGTAAAACCGCAGCTTCAGCAAATCCAGGATTTGGGAGGCCTCTATATTCAACATGTAGCTCCAGGCGCAAAGGAACTCATTGAATGCTTTAATTATTTAAAAAAGGATATTTACATTATCTCCGCAGGTATTAAAGCCGCTATTACCCTTTTTGCAAAGTATTTGGAAATTCCTGAAGCGCATATTTTGGCAGTTGATGTATTTTTTGATGAAAATGATCAGTATAAGGCCTTTGATGAGCAGTGCTATATGGTTTATCCCGATGGCAAAAGCCGGCAGATTAAAGCGGTTAACCAGATGAACCCAGGACTCAGTGCCCTCATCGGCGACGGGGTGAGTGATCTGGAAGCCAAGCCAGTCGTCAACCGTTTTATTGGCTATGGCGGTTTCAGCATAAAGCAACGGGTTAGGGATGAGGCTGATTTTTACCTGGCCTCAAAGCATTTCATGCCATTATTAAGCCTCTGCCTCACTCAGGAAGAGCATCAGCAAATCAGGAATTTTAAAGAAGCCTATTACCATGAAAGCCTTTACCAGCAAGAGCTGGGCGAGATTTTAATTAAGGAGTTCTGACATGTATAGCATACAGGTTATTGATAACATTTCCCCCAAAGGTCTGGAGTTGTTTGACAAGTCTGTTTATGAAGTAGGCAAGGATTTCAATAATCCGGATGCTATGCTGGTCCGCTCAAGCAAATTGCATGACTATAAATTTTCGGATCATTTAAAAGCCGTCGGAAGGGCCGGTATAGGAACTGATAACATACCCGTTGAACAGCTCACTAAACAGGGAATTCCAGTGTTTTTTGCCCCTGGCGCCAATTCAAATGCAGTAAAAGAGCTGGTGCTTGCCGCGCTTTTAATCAGCTATCGCAATCTTGAGCAGAGCCATTCTTTTCTCAGCAGCCTTAGCCATAATAATCAAACTGATATGCACCATGAAATCGAGACGCGTAAAAAGCAATTTGTCGGCCGTGAAATCCATGGTAAAACCTTGGGCGTGGTCGGCCTCGGCAATATCGGTGTTAAGGTGGCTAATGCAGCCCTTGCCCTGGGGATGCAGGTCAATGCTTATGATCCCTTCATCTCCGTTAGCAATGCCCTTGCCTTAATGCCTGGCGTACACATCGTCAAAAGCCTTCCCGAGTTATTAAGCAATGCCGATATTGTGACATTACATGTGCCCCTGATGAGCAATACAACCAACCTGATTAATGACAGCAATATTCACTTATTGAAAAAAAGTGCCATGCTAATGAACTTTTCCCGGGAAAAGGTCGTTTCCGAACAGGCAATCCTTAAACAATTGAATGATGATTTACTGATGAGTTATGTGACCGATTTTCCCACCGTTAATTTGGCCCACCACGCTCGCGTACTTTGCTTTCCCCACCTGGGTGCAAGCACTGTTGAGGCGGAAGAAAACTCAGCCAGCATGGTGGTTCATAGTGTTAAAAATTATCTTGAGCATGGCATTATTGAAAACGCTGTAAATTTCCCGCCGACCGTCATGCCCCTCCTGGATCGCAGTGAGATAAAGCGCATTCTGATTATTAACCGCAATACCAAAGGAATAATCGCAGAAGTCACTAATATATTGTCAAATGACGGCTATAACATTGAGCAAATGGTCAATACCTCCCTCGATAAAATTGCCGTTAATTTAATTGATAT
Organism: Legionella birminghamensis; assembly: GCF_900452515.1. Lineage (NCBI taxonomy): Bacteria > Pseudomonadati > Pseudomonadota > Gammaproteobacteria > Legionellales > Legionellaceae > Legionella > Legionella birminghamensis. Next base: position 724,228 of record NZ_UGNW01000001.1, on the reverse strand, counting down.
ATCCTGTCAGAATGTCCTGGACAGCGATTTAGACAGGCGAATCAAAGCCATTAACGATGTAATTAAAGTCAGAGTTATATAAAAAAATTGCGCAAACATATGCAATTGGAAATCATAATGTGCTATATTTAAGCACTACCATTCTATATGCTGTATCTATGACTCAAAGCGATCATGAGCTCTTCAGGCAAATCGAGAATGCATTATCGCCCGATAAACTCACTTGTACAAACCGGGTCGATTTAATTTTCTCTTCTCTTTTTGAACTTGATAATAAGCTAAGAGCACAATCCTCCCTAAGCGAGGATGAAAAGGCAAATTGGCAGACCTCCATTGAAAGCCTGAAAAAACAGCTCGCTGCAACGGCTAAAACAAATGATAAAGATATCAAATGGGTCAGAAAACTATTCATGCAGGTCTTAAAAAACCCGGAGCTATTTGGATTGAGCAAAAGCATGAATACATTGCTTAATCCTCTCTTTGATCCCGATGCAAAAACTCTGGATTCTGACAAGGTATTATTCGAACAAAAAAAATGGATGCTTGCAAATGTATTCGGTGTTCAGGATTTAACCACTGAAACAACAAATGCCCAGGTATTCATTGACGCGCTAAGAAAAGGCAACTACACCATTGCCCTTCAGTTCTCCCACTGGGTTGTCAATAAGTATATGGATATCAAATTAAATCCAAAACAAATCGCACTCGGTGCCGATAATATTTTGCCACTGATTGCCTATGAGTTAGCGCTGACTGATATTCGCCGGGAGGACATGGCGGCCATCATGCATCTGCATGACCATAGCCAAGGGAGTAGTAATCAATATACTGCTACGCTATTCTTTTCAGGATTGACAATTCTTCAAAATCATCAATCAGCGCTTAAAAGACAGCATCCTCATGAAAATGAATTACAAATTTTGGCAAGAATGCAAAATGATTACCAGGCTTTTCTGAAAAGCGATAATCCTGTTAAACACATTGTAAAATCAGGGGCGCTCTTTGACGAAGAGGATGAGGCAGAGCTAAATGAATACTATACTCAAGAAAAAATTGCTTCCTTTGCTTCAACTAACCGGGAAAGGCTGACTCACAATTTAATACTATTAAACACTGAGAATGCAAGCCCAGCGGATATTCTTGGTTTGCTGGAACTCAAACAAAAAGTCATCCAGTATGTTAATTACCTGCAGGCCAATACGCCAGCAAATCCGCAGGAAACTTTCAATAATCGGGTTATAGCCGCAAATAATATGCTTCAAATTCTGCAGAAAGGCGGCAGCATCAAGAAAGATATTATTCCAGGAATAAAAGTTCAGGCTGCCATTATCGCAAAAAATCAACCCGGCCTGCAGGAACTAGGCCTGCTGGGCTGGTTGAAAAGTTTTTTTGACAGATTTAAACCCCGAGTGATCAAGGAAACCAGCTCTACCCTGAATGCCATTTCTGATATCGTTAAATCAAGGGAAAATCAGGATTTGAAAAAACCGGATGATGGGATGAATACAGAACCCCCATCCTGTTTTCGAATCGGCTAGCGCAACGGAATCGTTGCGAGCCCCTGACGAAACAATCCAGATCGGAGCCCTATCGGGCACTGCTCTGGGTGGCTTCACTGCATTCGCAAAGACAGATAAATCAACTTAAATCACTTCAAATGCAATTATAAAAAGTATAACTGCACCGAAAATATTGAAAACAGCCGATAATCGTTCTGGTGCTTGTTTAGCTATCGACATACCGACTAGGGTCATGATAAATGCCCATGCACAGATAGAAACGAGAAAAGGGGCTAACGGCTTGTTGGAAACACCCAGGCTGACACCAACAGCAAGCGCATCCAGACTGGTTGCAAATGCGACAATCAGTAGTTTAAAAAACCCATGGAATTTAACAGCTGCCGGATTGCCCTTATCTCTGTCTTTCCATTCAATAAAACCTTCGTATAACATATGCCCTGCCACCATGGCCAGTAATAAAAAACCAATCCACTGTGCGAGATAACCAAGCTTTGCAATGATTGTTCCCCCGGCAATTGCACCTGCAAAACTGGCAATGAGTTCCGCCCCTGCTGATAAAGACGCAAACTTCAAGGCATCGCTGTGGCGATGGGGCTTCAGTCCCATGGCAATGGCTGCGGAAAATGAATCCACGCTTAATATCAGTCCCAGCAATACAATTTCAAACAACTCTTTCATTAGGCAACACGCCGCTTTTTACCGTTCATTAAGCTTACCTTACTCAGGCAGCCAGGTTAAGGCAACAACAGTTCAAATTTAATACAATTTTTGTGATATAGTTAATTGTGAGCCTCTCTATAAGATAAAGGATTCCAGTGCCGCCAGAGAACCCCAGGAATTTATTTCGCAAAGAAGCGCTGATACATCTCACTGTCCCAGAGCAATTGAACCACGCGATTGTAATTACCGGCAGCAAATCCTGGATTTTATTAAGTAGTCTCAGCCTGCTTGCACTGGGCATAGTACTATGGTCTCTTTTTGGGGCTATCAGTACTCGTGTTGATGGACAAGGTATTATTCTGGCAAACAATGAAGGGATTTATAATGCAGCCGCTCCAGCCGGGGAAGGCTATATCAGCTCACTGCAGGTCAAACTGGGCGATTCGGTTCAACAAGGCCAGCTGCTGGCCAAACTGAATAACCCTTCTTTAAAAGAGCAAATCGAAACACAGCAGAAAATGCTGACACTCATCGAGCAAAAGTATCAGAATTTACTAAAAGAATCTGAAATTGCAATCAGAAACCGGCATCTTCAGGTCATTAAGCAAAATGATTATTTACGCAATGTTATCAAGCAGCAGAGCGAAAATCTGATTTATGCCAAGGATTTACTGGAAATTCGCAAGGAAGCTTTTAAAAAAGGTTTGATCACCAAACAGGAGGTTGTCGCCAGCTGGCAGCAATTCTACGATACTAAAAAGAACATTGAGACTACTAAAAAGGAATTACTTCAGAATGATATTTACGAAAAATCCTATCATGAAGAATGGGAAGAAAAACTTCGCAACCTTGATCTGAAAATCAAAGATCAAAAACAGGAACTTGATGTGCTGAAAGGGCAATATAATACTGGCCAGTATGTGTATAGCCCGGTCAATGGCACAATTACTAACATTCAGGTCCAACTGGGGGATATGGTCAAGGACGGCATGCCGATCATGAGTATCGCCCCCGCACCAGATAACCTGGAAGTAATTGCTTATGTTCCCGCCGAGCAGGGAAAAAAAATCACTGCTGGAATGAAAGCCCTGATTGTACCCAGTGTTATCAAGAAGGAAGAATATGGCAGTATGCTGGGTAAAGTCAGTTATGTTTCTCCTTACCCCAGTAACTCAGACAGCATGAAAGCTGTTTTAAAGAATACTGAGCTGGTCCAGCATCTTAGTGAAAAAAATCTGCCCATTGAAATCAGGATTTTATTGCAAAAAGATGCCAGCACCGCAAGTGGCTTTCAATGGACGTCAGCTTCAGGCCCCCCCCAGGCAATTACCGCAGGTACGATGGTGGAAATTAATATCATTGTCCGTAAACAAGCCCCGGTCACTTTATTGCTGCCCGGCTTGAAAAAATTGTTTGGAAGCGATTGACATGAAACGAACAAGAACCCCCACAATTCTTCAAATGGAAGCGACCGAATGCGGTGCTGCAGCCTTGTCCATTATACTGGCCTATTATGGGCGGTACATTCCCCTTGAAAAAATGCGGGTGGATTGCGGTGTCTCCAGAGACGGCTGCAATGCGGTGATGATGCTGAATGCTGCCCGGCAGCATGGCTTGACTGCCCAGGCGGCTAAAGTGGATTCGATTGCCAGCCTGAAGGAACTTAAACCTCCGGTCATTTTATTCTGGGAGTTCAACCACTTCGTGGTGTTCGAGGGAATAGGCAAGGAGAAGATTTATATCAATGATCCGGCCTGCGGTCCGCGTACAGTCGATTATAAACAGTTTGACAAAGGGTTCACCGGCGTAATCCTGTTAATGTCCCCCAATGCTGATTTTGTTCCTCAGGGTAAACCATCATCGCTCTACTCTTCTTTACGCAGCCGCCTTAGCGGCCTGGAAAAGGAAATGTATTTTGTATTGATTGCCAGCCTTACCCTGGTGGTTCCTAATTTGATGATCATGGCTCTGACGAAAGTGTTCATTGATAATATTCTCATTGAAAAAATAAATCACTGGATCCTGCCTTTTATCAGTATTTTTTTAATCATGATTCTAGCCATTGGGGTACTTAGCTGGCTGCAGAATTATTTTTTGTTACTCATAAAAATCAAGCTGATTTTGATTAATACCATTGGCTTGCTATGGCGGATTATGTATCTCCCTATTCAGTTTTTCCAACAGCGGCTTGCGGGTGATATCACCGAGCGGGTATCAGCCAATGATCGAATCGCAAACCTTCTATCAACTGAATTAATGGCTTCCCTGCTTAGCCTGATAACAATCGGTTTATACGGCCTGGTGATGTGCTTTATCAGTTGGCAACTGGCCATTCTGGCATTTGTATCGATTGGCTTCAATCTCGCGGTTTATAACCATATCCGCCGCCGATTCGCTGATGTCAGCCGGGATTTTCTGCAAAAAAATGGCAGGATGCTTGGTCTTCAAATGCAGGGGCTTGCTCTAATTGAAGATTTAAAAGCCAATGGCCGGGAAAATGATTTTTTCCAACGCTGGGCTTCAGCCCATGCAGAAATCATTTCCCTGCAGCAAAAACAGGCTATTTACAGCCAGATATTAATTGTGATTCCCAGTTGTACCCAACTATTAACCCTTTCCCTCATCATCGGTTTGGGCAGCTGGCAAATAATCAACGGCCAATTAACCATCGGCAGCCTGATTGCCTTCCAGCTCCTCTGGCATCAGTTCAGTGCCCCTTTCCAGTCCCTGTTTAATCTAGGCAGCGAACTGCAGAAAATAAAGGGGGATCTGGCGCGGCTGGATGATATTAATAATCATGCCCCCGATCCACGCTTTAAAATAGTATCGACAGAACAGCAGCCGGAAGCATCCATTAGCCTGGATTCGATTAGCTTTAGCTATTCTGCCGCCAGCCCCATACTCAAAGGGCTTGATTTATATATTCCACAAGGACAGATGGTCGCCATCCTGGGTAAATCGGGAGAAGGCAAATCCACCATTGCCAGGCTGATTACCGGGCTTTATCAGCCTACAGGAGGCAGTATCCATATAGGCAGCATCCCTCTGAATCAAATAAGTCCGGAAGCATTAGCCCGCTTAATTGCTTATGTTGAACAGGATGTGTTTCTCTTTCCAGGAACAGTCCGGGAAAACATTTCATTCTGGAATCCTGCAGTGACGGATGCCTCAATAGAAAGAGCATTGCAGGATGCCTGTGTCTATGAGGACATTATGCAGCGCGGCGGCCTGGATGCCTCTATACACGAAAACGGCCTTAATTTCAGCGGCGGCCAGCGCCATCGAATTGAAATTGCAAGAGCCCTGGCTCAAAACAGTCCAATCCTCATTTTAGATGAAGCAACCTCTAATCTTGAGGCTGAAACGGAAGACAGAATTCTGAAACACATTAGGGAGAGGGGATTGACCGCACTGGTCATTACTCATCGCCCCAGTGCTTTGACCTATTGTGAGCAAATTTTTAAACTTGATAATGGGATTTTGATCCCCGTAAATAAAGAGTCTCCATGACAGACAATCATCGGCTTGTAATATCCCCAGAATCAATTACCGACATTCTGGGAATGCTCGAAGAGCAAAATGGCGAATCTGCCAATTATAGTTTTCTGGCTGCCTGCACGTTGGTTGCCAAAGCAGCCGATATTACACTTATTAATCCTGAAACAGCCCGTTGTGAAGACCAAAGCTGTATTCATTTGCTTACTGGTATTGCCAATCGCTCCCAATTTCGCTTTCGCGAAATTCATTTGGCCGATCATTGGTGGGACTATGACAATGGTCCCCTACTGGCATTTACATCGGAGGGCAACCATCCCTGTGCATTGATCCCTTCTAAAGGGGGCTACAAATTACATATTCCTGGCCTGGAAGAGCCCATCGCTATTGGCAAAATAAATGCCCATTTAGTAATTAATGAGGCATTTTATTTTTATAAACCTTTTCCAGCGGGAAAAATCAGCGTTAAAGAGGTTCTACAATACGTTTATCAACAAACCAGCGGCGATATCAAGCGCTTACTTGCCATACAGGTTTTATTGGCCATGCTGGCATTAGTCATTCCCATTGGTACGGGTTACCTTTTCTCTGTCGCGATTCCCTTTGCTGATCAATCTGCATTACTGCAAGTGGTTATTGCCTTTATACTTAATGCTTTCGTTACTGCCAGCCTGCAATTTGTGCAGATTATGAGCTTATTTCGAATTAAATTGAAGGCGAATGGCAATGCGCAGGCGGCGATATGGGATCGTGTTTTAAAATTCCCTGCTCGTTTTTTCAGCCGCTTTCAAATTGGCGATCTGACTAATCGAATTGCCTCTATTGATGCCATCCAGCAGGAATTAACCCTTAACCTGCTTATATCCTCTTCAAATGGCCTGATTTTCATTTTCAGTTTGATACTGCTTGGCTATCTCCTGCCAGTATTTAGCTTTGTACTCCTCTTATTTATTATTCTGGCGGGCTTTGTCTCCTTGCTTATAACCTTTAAACAGCTGCGTTTCCTTCGCCGTTACTTTCATGTGAATGGTGAGAATCAATCCTTATTGCTGCAGATTTTCAGCAGTATCAACAAAATACGATGCGCCCATCGTGAGGAATTTATTCTCAATCTGTGGTTACGGAAATTCATTGAAAAAATGGTTCTTTTTCACAAGAGCAGCAAGCTGGCCATCATTGATAAGGTGTTTAACACCCTCTTCAGTCTGTTTTCTACCTTTTTCCTTTATCTTTTTGTTGTAAACATGGATAGCTCTTTAAACCTGGGCATGTTTATTTTATATAATACTGCCTTTTCCCAACTGTTTATTTCCTTTATTGGCCTATGGAATAGTATCAACCAGATGGTGCGGGTCATTCCAATTTTTGAGCGCAGCAAACCTGTTTTGCAAACAGAAAGTGAAAATTATCAAAAAGAAAATTATAAGCTGGCTGTTAAAGGGGTTATTGAATTTCGCGAACTTCAATTCAAATATAGTAAAAACGAAGCGCCTATATGTGCAGGCTTATCGCTTAAAATCGCCCAAGGGGAATACATTGGCATTTTAGGTAAATCCGGTGTGGGAAAATCAACACTGCTTCGCTTGCTTCTTGGTTTTGAAAAACCACAGAAAGGGCAAATTTTTTTTGATGATATTGAATTATCACGTTTAAACCTGCAGCATTTGCGCAGCCAGTTAGGCGTTATCCTGCAGACCAGCGCTTTAATGCCTGGCAGTATTCTTAGCAATATCATTGGTATTAATTCCGGTCTGACTGAGGAAGATGCCTGGCAAGCGGCGCATCTGGCAAGAGTTGCCAGTGATATCGAAAAAATGCCGATGGGGATGCGCAGCGTAATCACCGATCGGTACGGGGCTGTTTCTTTAGGGCAGCGGCAGCGAATTCTGATCGCCAGGGCATTAGCTAAAAAGCCGCGTATCCTGATTCTTGATGAAGCCATGAGCGGCATGGATAATGAAACACTGGATTTACTAAAAATATGTATTGAATCTTTGGCAATGACGCGTGTAGTAATAACCCACCGGCCCGAATTTTTAAGCGGTGCAGACGCTATTTATATTTTTGAAAATGGATTGCTTAATCATGCAGGAAAATATGAGGAACTATGCCGTTCTAGGGTGTTTGAGAAATTCAGTATTTTAAAGGCCGGCTAACCAGCCGGCCTTTATGCTATTTTCAACTTATGGGTTAACACCCACAGGGACAATATCAACCCCCGGGATATCATTGCCAGGAATTTGGGCAATTACTTTTGCAAAAACTGTAGCAGTTTGAAGCGAAGCCGTGACATTGTGCGTGTTCCCATTGCTTGATAGTTGCCAAATAATGCCAGGACTTGGATCTCCACCACAAATTGATTCAACTTCCTTGTCTTCCAAGAGAGAAATACTCATTTTGTTCTCCAAAAAAAGACAAATCGCATTTTAAGTATAGGTATACAAAAATTAATTGTATTCTTCCGTAACAAATTGTTACAAAAATTACCATAGAGTCACTAATTAGCGAGTATATGACGTATGGTCTTCAAGGCCTGAAGGCCATACGGTTGAGAGAAATATACTTCTTCCTGATCAAATCCCCAGTTTCTAGGCAAACTGCCAGGAAAATCTGGCAGCTACGCCCTGATCGCGAAGAGCCGATGCAAACTGGCCAAAATAGCCCAGGCTCAATTTCGCAGACTTACCGATATGCTGCACTTGTAAACTCGCATCTAAAACCAGGGCATTCCTGGCCAATGGCGCTCCATAGATAGTGAAAGGAAGAACACCTGTGTTAAAGGCAAAATTGCTGCTTGGGGTCAGTGAATTAAAGGCATGACGCCAACCGAGGAACAGACGCTGGTTAAACTCATAATTGGGAGTGCTGTACAGCAACCCTTTCTCCCGAGCTCCCAAGGTCGAATAAGTCATGTCTTCATCCATTTTTCGAGCGTTCAGCCCTGCAAAACCCCCAGTCTCGTAAAAAGAATCGGTTTTAACATTTACATAAGCCAGATTGGCAAGCGGCTTGATAGATAATTGATTAAAATCAAAATGATAACCCAATTCGCCAAATACCTGTCTGGTTCTCGCATCGTTGCCAGCACTCAAATCGTTATAGAAATTGGGAAACTGAACTATGCGCGAGCTATCGCTATCATTCCAGGAATAGGCAGCCCCGGCATTGAAACTTATATTGTTGAAGCGGGTATAACCGTATAGGCCCAGGTGATAGTTATCAACATCTGCTGTTGACTGTCTGCTGTAAACATCAAAGTCAGACTGGCTGTAACCTCCGACTACACCAACACCCGTTTGTGCATTCAAGCGGGTATCGCCGCCGATAAACACACCCTCGGTATGACGCTTCAGACTGGCAGCATTACTATTGCCATCCAGCTTGCCCCAGGCGCCAAAGCCATGCCCCCAGAAATTGACGCCACGCCCCTGTTGAACCGTCAACTCCTGTGGATTATCAAGGTAGGTCCACACGGCATCCCGTATATAACGGCTTTCATCTATCAAGGCATTCACACTGGATGCATAGAACTCCCCGCTTAAATGGTTTAAAGCATCGTTAATGCTGGCCACGTTCGGCAGATTAACCAGCGCGTCATAAACAGGATTTCCGGCGCCCAGACTTTCCACAGCAATAGCGGTATTGAACTGATTTCTTGTCTGGCCAAAAAAGGCAATCGGTGTCTGGTTACGCGAGATGTCCAGATACACATTGTTGGCATCATAACTTAACACCAGATCAAGAAGCGGCATATTTTGCGTGAAATTGCTGTAGGTTCCTGTCAAGCCGCCATCTGCAGTTAACAAGGTATAGCGTGCTCCTGTATAGATTCCGGGTTCTTTAAGTACGAAGAGGCCCGCACCAGGCTCTAAAGTAGCGGTTCCCAATACATGGATAAAATCCGATTGGCCAAAAGGATTGATTTCCGCTTCATAAACCGAGCCTGCTGTCTGCGTATAATTTCCTGCAACGGTAATCGTTCCTATTGAGTTTCCGGGCGCTATCGTTCCCTGTAGGACAGTAGACCCTGTTGTCATATTACCGCTCAGACGGCTATTGGGGCCTACCTGGAGATTACCACTGAGCTGGCCATTGACGATCAATTGGCCATCCTGAACCTCGGTATCACCGGTATATAATTGATTGCCATTTAAAATCACCACACCTGTACCGAGTTTGGTCAATCCTCCCACACCGGAAAAAACACTGTTGGCCACAACAGTATAAGCCTGAGAATCCATAAAAAGACCGCCCGCACCAATGACGAGTTCACCCGGATTAAAACCCGCTATAAAATTAGCCTGGTCACTGGCCGCCTGCAGTATCCCCCCATCGAATAGTACGCTGTGGGTTCCATCTCCCCCTTGAAGGTTTGGAGTAGTCAGGACACCGCGATTACCAGCTGTACCGAGCAGATTCAGCTGCCCGCTTGCAGTCGGGCCAAGTCCCAACCTGGTTTCGGTGTTTACAATAACGTGGCCGCTGTTGGAAATAGTTACTGCACCCGTGCCGCTCATCCCGATATAGAGGGCCAGTGCATTCCATACTGAACCGGAATCGGTGATATTCACAGAGCCATTGCCATTGGGTAGGTCAAAAACGTTGGCACCGCCAAGCAGGGAAATTTGACTGTTAAGAACGCCTCCATTTACAATATTGATAGTCCCTAACCCCTGCTCACCTACGTGTAACAATGCGACATTGAGCTCGCCATTATTCAGATTAACCGTCCCGGTGCCAAAAACCCCAACTGACGTTAAAAAATTGGAAAGCACATTGACTTGACCATGATTTAAGATATTCAGGGTTCCATTACTGGTGCCAACTCCTCCCAAGGCTAGAATATCAGCCGATACCATAGAACCAGGGCCAGCCACAGTCATGCTACCACTACTTCCTGCCTGATTCCCAATTCCTATAGAACGGGCAGTAAGCGTTCCACCATTCTCGATAACGGCTGTCCCGCCGCTAGAGTCCCCGACAACCAGGCTGCCAAGATTGCCCAAGGTTAGGGAACCGCCATTTCCGATGATTAAATTGCCTCCGCCATCCAGGATGACATTATTAGCTTGGGCTGCATAATTATTGATTAAAACATCGACCGGGGTCAGTATGCTCGCATCATCATTTATGGTAGGCTCTGTATCTCCTGTCCAGTTTATATCATCCTGCCAATTTCCGTTGGCACCATCCCAGACAATCAAAGCAAAAGAAGGCTTTAGCAATGAAAGATAGGACTGGTTATTTTTCTCTATCAGATTGGATAGAGGGAAGGCCGAGGCATTCATGGACAATGAAGTACATCCCAGCGCCAAACTCAGTAAGCGATAACAAATACGGTTATTCTGAAAAAACATCCCAGCTCCTTTTGTGATTTTTCCAAGATTAAACAAAACTTTAAGTTTACTATATACACTACCACAATGCAGAGTAAACGCATCTAATTGAAAAACGCTACGTGCCGCGCTTTATGCGCAGCATCCATGAAATGTTTCTGATGAATAAAAGTTTTACAATACACCATCCTATATGGTTACCGCGCATAAAGCGCGGTACGTAGGCACTGATAGGAGGGTTTATTCCATTACTTGTTGAATTGTTCGAATAGCCTCAGGGTATCCTCCCTTGAAATCAGTCCCACCGAACTTAAATTGCCAAGCAATTGCCCCTGCTCATCGTAAAATAGCAGTGTAGGAGTGCCGTAAATTTGAAAAGCCTCCCGAATTTTAGCCACTTCTTCTGATTTCTCGCCAATCTCAACCCGCAAATTGACAAGTCCTTGCATAGCTGCGATGACATCGGCCTGGTTAAATACCTTCTTATCCATTTCCTGGCAATCGCTGCACCAGTCCGCAGAAAAATCAATGAACACTTTAGTTTGGCTTGCCTTGGCCTCTGCCAATCTGGCATTAATTGCATCCAGTGTGGACACCCGAATGAAGGGAGACTGGACAATCGGCTTCACAGCAGTATCTGGCACAAACAGTTGATAAGCCAAAGCCCCTGCCCCCATCATCGCCAGAAGGGCAAAACCTTGCAAAACGCGCCCACCCAGCTTAGTTTCCTGGCGAAAGGCACCTAAAACCCAGGCAGCAATTAACAAAACAAGAAGTCCAAGCAAATCGACCCAGAAAATCGGTGCAACACGACCTAACAGCCATACCGCCATGGCAAACATCATCAAGGCGAACAGTTGTTTAATGCGAACCATCCACGGGCCTGAAGCTGGTAGAAAACGTCCATACCCGGCACCGACAAGCAATAAAGGCAAGCCCATTCCCAAGGCCAGTACAAAGAGTAAGAGACCTCCCTGAACAACCTGCCTGCTTTGGGCGATATAGGTTAAAATTCCGATTAGAGGCGCTGTCACACAAGGCGACACAACCAGGGTTGACAACGAACCCATCAAAGTAGAAGACATCATCCCTCTGCCGCCCGCTCCCTTGGGAGAAAAGCGCATAAATGCCGGGAACCGGAACTCAAATAAGCCCAGAAGCCACAGTCCCATGAGTGTCAGTAAAACACTGAAACTGCCAATCACTAAAGGCTGTTGCATTAGCGTTTGCACGGTTGCACCAAACCAGGCCGCCAACATTCCAGCCAGGGCATAAGTGAGCGCCATGCCCAGAACATAGGCAAAGGATAATTTGAACGCCTGGCGTCCGCTGCTAGCGCCCTGCCCCGTAATAATCCCGGATAATATTGGCACCATTGGCAAAACACAGGGCGTGAACGCCAGCAGGACGCCCAAACCAAAAAACACGCTTAAATAAAGCACAGGATTATTGTTTTGAATAAAGCTTGCCGCAGCCATGGGATTTCCATCAAACCCTGTGGCAAAAGCAGAATAGGAAAGCAATGTCATACAGAATGACAAAATCAGTTTTTTCATTTTGATTCCTTGAATTAATTAATTGAGTTGTTTAAATAAATCAGGAATCAGATGGGCGGACGGTAAATTTCATCCAGGGGAGAACGATAGCTTGAAAAAATCAGCAGGAAACTTAATAAGCCAATAAAGCTTTGTAGTAGCAGTGGCGATAAGGATTGCAGGTCTTCTTCAAACCAATAAGAAGCCGGGCTGCAACCGCTGCTTAACACCTGCTGCACTGAACAAGGGGTTACGGCAAGGGAAACAGGCTGGGATGAATCCGCAGTTCGAGGGCAAGACGGTTGCTTAAGTGGTGTAAGAATGACAGCACTCAAAAGCAGCAGCATGATTAGGGAACGAAATTTGTTCATTTACTGAACCTATCATAGTTCAAAGGAAAAAATCAATGCATCAGGGCTGCCCATTTTTTTAATTCTTTTCTGTTAATCTTGCCAGTAACGCCATAGGGTAATGCATTCACAATCCGAATGGAGTCCACATGCTTGTCCCTGCTTAATGATTGATTGGCAAAAGCGATTAGCGACTCAGTAGTTTGCGGCGCTTTTAGTATTAGAAAAACAATAATTTGATCATTGATCTCACCCGGCCTTGATAAGGCCACTGCAGCCGCTTCTCTCACAGCAGGATGCTGATAGAACCGATTTTCAATTTCCAGCGGCGAAATTAATAAATCAGCCCGTTTGATAATGTCCGCTTTTCGACTCACAAACCAATAGCAGCCCTCCGCATCGCGATAGGCCAAATCGCCGGTATGAAACCATCCATTTATAATAGTTTCCCTGCTCAAAGCCTCATTATGCCAATATCCTGCAGTCATACTGGCAGTATGAACAATGATTTCGCCAATTGTATTCGGAGTATCTACAGGTTTTCCCCTTTCATCCAGCAATTTCATTTCTACATTCGTAATTGGAAAACCAATTGATCCTAATCTTTTCTCGCCATAGGGAGGATTCATGCAATAAATCTGCAATTCAGACATGCCGCAACCCTCTGTGATTTCCTTGTTGAAAATTCCTTTAAACTTTTCCTGCAAGGCTGGAGCGATTGCCTCCCCTCCTGAAAAGCAAAAGTTCAATGCATTCTCTCTGCACTGTTCGGGCTGCGCATGGTTGACTAATTCCAGGTAAAGTTTGGGGAAGCCATAAAGTTTGGTAATCCGCTGTTCTATGATTTTTTGCAGTGCGGCTCGTGGTTCAAACTCAGGCAGCAGAACAACGCTGCCTCCGGCACGATGAAAGGGCAAAATCTGCGAACCAAGCCCAATGAGATAACACAGGGGAAACATCAGCAAAGTACTATCTTCAGCACTTATCTGAATCTGATCAATCTGGTTTCTGGTTCCTTGCATTAGTGTCTGATGCGTGTGCAATACCGCTTTGGGTAAACCGGTAGTACCCGATGTGTAATAAATAAGCGCAGGCTTTTCCTCGGATATTGGTTGAAACTCAACAAGGGGTGCCTGGATTAATAAATTTTTAAAATCCTTGGTTTCAGGATAATTTTCCGAGCCATCAATCAGGTAGCATTGCTCTATATTATTTAGCAAATCCTTTTGTGCTAATAGTTTTTGATAAAATTCTGCATTGGTGATTAAGACGCGTGCTTTACAATAAGCCAGCACCTCCGCAACCATCGATTCATCAAAACGAATATTCACAGGCAGGGCTATGGCGCCGCTGATAAAGCAGGCGTAATAACATAAAACAAATTCCAGGCAATTAGGCAATAAAAAGGCGACACAATCACCCTCTTTAATATTGTTGTTTAAAAATGAAGCCGCGAGATTGTTTGATAACTGAAGTAACTCCGCATAGCAGATTTTTTGCTCATCAACCATTAAAGCAAGTTTGTCAGGAAATGCCGCGGCTGATTCATTTAATAAGGTGCTTAGCATATTTATTCTATAAACAAAGTCCATTTGTATGTAATAGTAGCAGAATCCTGCTGCAGGCAATAAAGTAGCGGTCCCCAACCGAATCCCCGCGGCACCGACCGCGGGCCCATGCCTGTTGGAGCAGTACGGTCCTCAGACAAGATTCAATGTTGCCAAAAAATAGGATTTAACAGGTAGTCGTAAACAGGTGTTCTTAACATTAAATTGGCTTCGTGTGGGCCCCGCGGTCGCAGCCGCGGGGATTCGGATTGTCGCAGAGCGGCGGGGTTTCGGATGGTCGCAGCTGCGGGGTTTCGGATGGCCGCAGAGCGGCGGGGATTCGGATGGTCGCAGAGCCGCGGGGATAGGCTGGAGTTCCGCGGAGCCTTTTGATTAGCCTACCAGGGTTTAAACGCAGTTGAGAAAGGAGAGGGGTTAAAAATTTCCTCCTCATCGGCTTCATCCGCCTTCACCTCTTCATTCAAGCGCAAGCTTGGTGCAGGCACTAAATTATTGGCCAGGCGCTTAATAAATTCATCGTATAACTTCAAGGTAGGCAAGCTAATACGGAGGGAAAATACATTATTTTTCTCTAAACAGTCATATAAATGATGATCTTTTTTAAAGGCATTAAATTCTTTCGCAATAGCGGCAATAAATTTCTTTAGTGCTTCCCTTTGCTTCTCTGATAATGCCTCAGGTTTGCACTGTAAACTTATCGTTAAAGTCATTGATTTACGGTCATTATCAACCAGCAATAACCCATCCTCAATCATTTCGGTTATCAACTCCGGATCAAAGCTCTCATTACTCAATTGATTCTCTGAGTGGAAACCCAAATCTTCTTCCAAGTCTTCGTCAGTATCAACCAAAGCCTTTATTTTAATTAGCTCAATCTCACCGGAAACTGCCTCTTTTGCCTCAGGATCCGCCTCAGCCCCGCCTGCGCCACCACCACCGCCATGACCAAAACAACGCGGTATAGGTGCGATCTCTTTAAAACACGTCCGGCAACGGACTTTTACTGCTTCTTCAGCGGCTTCTTTTTCTTCTGCTTTTTTTAATTGTTGTAAAGACAATGCTGTGGAGGAAGTGCTTGCCGCACTGATTAATTCGAAGGTTCCCTGCTGTGTTTCTTTTGTCATAGAAATTCCGGAATCAGTTTAAAAAGGATGCTTGAATTTTACTTAAAAACACAGCCAGGATTTTAAGAGCCGCAAATTTTTTACGATATTTTTACGAGAAGAAGCAACCTCAAATCATGCTTAATTTCAATCCTATCGCTCATTTATTTATCATGAAGATTTTTTTAAAATTTTCTGTTAATATATTAGCAAAATTATTCTATGTAATATGTGAAAAAATGCCTTCCGAATACAATAAAACATTATATTCAAGCTTAAAACAACAAGCGATTAAAGCCATTGAGGAAGAAAATGTTGAGGGCTTAAAGGAGCTCCTCAAGCAATCCTACGGGGGTCTGCTGCCCAATATTAAGCGAAAGGCCAGTTATATTTCTGTCCACTCCCCTCAACAGGGCAGAGTTCCCTATTTGAACAATTGCAAGGATAAGAAGTTTCTCAGAGATTTAGCTATTGAAAAAGATAGCCTGGCTATCGTCGATTTTTTATTTAATGATGGGATGGGAGTGGAGACTGATTTAAGAACTGCTCATGCCAGATCGCTTGATACTCTCGAAAAATCCTATAAGGATCGATTTTTAGCTATTGCAGTGCAGCACAATAGCCGAAAAGTCATTAATTACCTGGTTAGAAAAGGATACACCTTAACGCCTGAGCAGCTTAGGGACTATGCGAAGAATAACAAGGCGGAAAAGCCCTTAAAAGCAATTACGCCTGTTTTAGATAAACTTCCCTTATTAAGCCAAAAAGTTAAAGACCTGGCGGACCGAGGATATATCCGGGAGTCGCAGCTTGTAGCCGGGCTGGAAGGTTATCTCAAAACTGAACTCAAGACTTACATTGATGCATGCATTGCCGAGCCTGAAAAAAGCGGCCAGTTTCTTGAAAAAAACCTTAAGCCCATCTGTATCGCCTCTACAAGCTTTGTTCAGGGCAAGCTTAAAAACCATCGGGGATGTAAAGAACTCCTGGGAAATGTCTTGATAACCCTCGCCTCTCTTACAATCGCAAATTTTTGCAATTTAATTGCCACAAGAGGGAGAGCTTTTTTCTTTGAATTTAATACTGATTCTGTTAATAAAATAAATGAGGTAGAGACTGGGCTTATCCATTGCAGTTTATGAAGGCCTGATAGTCCTAGTCCTCTGGTATATAGTATTTACGATAAATCGATGCATAAGTTCCATCGTTTTCGATAGAGAGGATAGCCCTGTTGATTTTTTCAATGAGCGCTTTCTTGTTTGGAAGCCCGATAATGCCGTAGCCCTCCCCCAGAGGAATGCTATGCCCGACAGGCTTAATGCTGTAGGTACTGTTATACATTAAAGTATAAGCAACTACATTATTCATCGCGATTAGATCGACTTTATGCTGCGTCAAATCGGAAATGAGCTCATCGTTTGTATTATAGGCAATTATCTCGTTTTTACTGCCGTAGGGGCTTTCAACTAATAAACTGTAAAAGGTATTTTTAAGCGCCCCGATTTTTTTATTTTTTATATCGCTTAAATGATTAAGCGGGCTATTCTGCAAAGCCATAAACTGCATTTTACTCACCGCGTAAGGGACACTGGCCGCGTATTCACTGAGTTCGTAAGGGGTGTAAGGGCTCGATAAAATAAGCAGATCGACTTTTCCCTGGTCAAGAAGCTCAAACTGATTATCAAGGGTTGTGTCTTTATAAGTGCATGATTCACCAATGGCTTTACATATGTCATTCATCAAATCGATACAAAAACCGAAATAATAAGGTCCTTTAACCGAATATATTTTCTGGGCAATGGGAAGGCCGGAAACCCCTACCCCAACCACCAGGGGAGCACTGAAGCAATTCGAACTAATGATCGATAAAATGCAGAAGAGTTTTAAGCAAAATGCCCTGATTTTTTTGAAGTCCATATCATTATTTGGCTGTTTTCTTAAATAATAGCATGAAGGGTATTACAATCCACCCATGTACGCAGTAAGAACTTAATTTGTGTTAGGACAAGCCACCTGCTGTCATTCCCGCGCAGCATTGTTGCGTGGATCATTCCTCTGGGACGAATTCCTGCGTTCGCAGCCCTTTGAATCCCCGCGGCTCCGACCCATAGCTATCTACACATCTCTGACAACACAGTCTGCTCCTAGCTTCTACATCCCTCGGCTTGCTCCTAGCTTCTACATCCCTCGGCCTGTGTCCGAGGGATCCAGAAGACTCTTAGAGAAACACTGGACCCTGCGTACAAGCCGCAGGGAGTAGTAGTGAGGTGTAGATACCTATGGGCTTCGACCGCGGGGAGTCGATAGCTAATGCATTTGTGTAAATACTGATGGGTCTTCCCCGTGGGGAAGACAACTGCTGCTGTGAATGTATTCGATCAGAATGGAATTAAACAGCTCTCATTTCTGTTAAGCTGTTATTTTCATCTTCCTGTTGGCGAGCAGGAGCTTCCACTTTTTTGGCTTTACGACCCCAAAATGGTAAGCAGCTTGAAGAAGATGATTTTTCATTCTTCATTTCAGGCGGTAAATCCAGTTTACCAAAGGCTTTCTGATCGGATTTTTCTAGTAACAGATTATGAATGAAATGAGATTTTGGGAAAGTTGCTTTTGCGTCAACACCCTTCTTGAGTGCTACCATAACCCATCGGGAACCATCCGGTGAAGTCAACTGGTTAAAAGAGCCGGCTGCGGTTAAATGATACTCACCCATAGCCAAACTTTTTTGTTTTGAAGTTTTTAATTCATTCCGAAATATAGCAAGGGTGTTTTCACTTAATAACAGGTAGTTTAGACCCTCTTCAGAAGGAGCCTGCTTGTGCAATTTAGAGTTAAAGTAATCGTCTAAGGATTTATAGCGCTCACTAAATGCATGAGCTGCTTCGAGCGTAGTAAATAATACACCACGGTTAGTATCTGATTTTTCATCAGTGCACAAACCAAGCATGGTTCTTGGCTCATCAAGAGATTCTTCCTCGATTATTGGTGTTTTGAATTGACCGTTCTTTCCAGTGCCAACGATAATCTCTGACTCAGCTGCTGATGTTAAACGATCAAACCTATTTACACTTTCAAAGACGTAGGGAAGGGTAAAAAATAATGCGCCAGTCGTTAATATAGAGGCACCACGCTCTTTAGTCTCAACTTGTGGCAGGGCCAGTCGACGTTTAGTATTGTCCTGAAGCCATTGATTAGATACATAAACAGGTCTTATAAACATATAATTTTCCAAAAAATAAAAAGGATGCCTATTATATCACTTAATAGGTCAAATTGGATCCATTATGATGCTTATATGCCCTTTTTTTTGATTTTGCTTTCTATCAAGGTGAAATCGATTGATCTTGCCCTTCTTCCAATACCTGCATTTTTCCGGGGTGATACAGCGACACAACCTCAAGTGCTTTAGTAAATAAATTATCCACGTTGAATCCAGTCTTCGCACTGGCTTGCATATAAATCAAATTATTCTCACTGACAAACTCTTCTACCTGGGCAATATCCAGCCGAGGATCCGGTGTTGCATCGCATTTGAGGCCCACCAGGATAATTTGTCCCAGGTCTTCTATATCGATTACCCTGTTAATTTCGCTCAACCACATTTTAGCGCCATCAAAGGTTTGCTTTCGGGTTAAATCGAATGCAATGATGGCAATATCAGAATCCTCACAATGCCTCATGATATTACCGGCAAACCGTTCCTGCCCGGAGATATCCCAAATGTCAAGGCGGGTCTGAATATTATCAAGCGATACACATTTCTGATAAAACTCTACCCCGATGGTAGCCACTGTTGAATGAGGATATTGGCCGGAAACCAGTGTTTTTAAAAGTGCTGTTCGGCCACAACCGATGTCGCCCACAAAAATAAGCTTGCAGGCCCTCTCATTAATTATTTTTTCTGATTTATTAAAAAACATAATGCTTTCCTTTTCTCAACCGTCCTTGTTAATCAATGATATAAGAAATAGGTCTCGCGGTCGACGCTGAGAGATCCTCGCAAAATTTGAACGAATAGAAACAATCAACCCCAATTGTATTAGCACCGTTCCTCCTCAGGACGAACGGTTTGATAAAAGCTGAAGTTTGGCTGTTTAAAATTTGCGAGGAACTCTCAGCCATGAAGCGCGGTACGTAGCATTTTTATTCACCCCATCCAAAACTACCGTTGAGAACTCTACACGCATCATCCACAGGTTCTCTCATGCCTTGGAAGAACGTTCCAGCCATCTCACGGAAGCTCATGTGCTGATAAGCACCAGCAAGCAGGCTTTTGGCAAATGTGCGGTGAATACCGGGTATAATCCGGTAAAATATTGTTTTTATGTGCTTTTCAAACAGGGTATTCACCGATTGACCTGTTTTTACAAAGAGCGGGAGTTCTTTAACTAACGCGGGGCAATGTTTCAATTGTTGCCCAAAAATAAGATTTAAGAGGTAGTCATAATCATGTGTTCTTAACATTAAATTGGCTTCATGTGGCCCCCGCGGTCGCAGCCGCGGGGATTCGGAGCGGGAAAACATTGGTGTAGATACCTATGAGGCGCAGCCACGGGGATTCGGAGTGGGAAACATTTGCGTAAATACCTATGCCCATAGCAGAAGAAGAGCAGCTTTTCAAAATGTGAGGCAACAATTGGGATTAGGCTCCCTAAATAATCAAAACCTTGGTTCCAGGATTCGCTTTAACCCAGTTAGCAACATATTCAATATAGTTGTTGCTGCCTACAGCAATACATCCACGCGTCGCATAAGGCAAGTTATTTAACCAGCCAAATACACCCGACCCAGATGGCTGATTTGGACCGTGGATCCCTACATCCCTTCCCGTATAGCCTGCAGCTGCCTGTTTTGAAGTGGGATAAAGGATAGGAATAAATACTTTAAATTTATTCGATTTTCTGGGATAGGCGAGGCCATATAAACCAACCGGCGTTTTATTATCGCCCGCTTTCTTTTTTCCAACCCCTTTGAATCCCAGAGCCACTTTGAAAGTTTTGACTACAGAACCGTGCTTGCAAATATTCAAAACTCGCTTACTGGTGTTTACATTAATCCCATCTATCAGGGGACAGGCTGATGTTGCAAATAAAACAGCGGGACATAAAAGAGAGGCCAATAAAAAAATTGCTTTTATTTTCATAATTAAAGTCAAATATTACCGAGATTGGGCAATAATTATTCCATAATATCGGTTTTATGCCTAGGCTTTAATAGATCAAATTTTCTACAGACAATCAGCAAGAGGAATCCGCAATATCAATTCTTGATTTAGCAAGCCCTGCAACTGGAGCATTTGCCTCTTCAGGCCCCTTTCTTTGCCCGCATCAGGCTGGCTTTAAGTAAATTAGAATATAACCTCTATTTTCACATGATCGAATGAATACTATTAAAAACACAGTTAAAATTAATAAAATAACATTATTTTCACTCGTTCGAGTGAAAATAATATGCAAGATACTCACACGCTACTACTGGGGCAGGCTATAGAAACCGAGAGAAAGCGGAGAAGACTTTCACAAACCCGCTTGGCCGAACTATCAAATACCAGCATTAATTTTATCATCCAGATAGAAAGAGGAAAAGAAACAGCCCAAATTGGCAAGGTTATTAATGTCCAACAGATTCTTGGGCTGCAACTTGCACTATAAATACAAGTGCAAGGGGATTCAATATTAGAATCCCCGCTAATTATCGCTGATGTTGAAAAAACAAATAATTGTCGCCGTATTGTGAGGCTAATAACTCGCTTTCCAGCATAATGGTTCCGATATGGTATTCATTTCCATGATATAAACCATAGAGTTCGTAGAGAGGTCCGACAGAAACCAGCAGCAAGGAAGACCTGAAATCATCGCGTGAATCGGCTGCGATTAGATTTTGCACATTACTGGCAGGTTTAAAATAAATTCGCTCGGGATAAATCGGTATGCCGGCAGGCTGGCCGTCTCTATTCCATGCCGCTAAACGCCATAATCCCAATTCATTGGCTGGATCATGTGTCCACTCGAATATTAACTCAATGGCCCGCAGGATTTTACCGCTGGGATGTTCAATTTTATTTGAAAAATCCATAGCAAAAAAATTCCAGTCAGCGCCCTGCCCTTCCAAAGAGTTAATGGCATGTATATTCACTGAAGGGCGATTATCAATCAAAAATTTGACGGCCATTCCTGGAACGAAACTGGTATCACTGGAAGGCATGGCCAGGGACAGCCTTGCTATACCAACAGCCCCCGTTTTATAGATACCGGTGAAGGGATGATCATTCCTTGCAAGAAATGTAATTCTACCCACTGAACCATTTGAATGGAGTATCTTTGCCCTTCCCTGAGGTAATTCATCCGCTTCGTGATCAAACGAGGGTTTTAAATTGAAAAACCCTTTAATGGTTATCAGCAGTTGCTTAAAACTATTTTCAGTCAGTTTTGGCAATGGATCCAGCTTGTGACTTTGGGTCACCTCGCTCCATAACAGGCTTTGCTTCTCTTCAGCGGATAAGGACTGATAGTTATCAGGTAATTGAGCAAACGCTAGTGAATTGATGAGCAAAAGAGCCGCAAAAAGATATTTCCAACGACCACGCATGAACTTCTCCCTGGAACAAGATCCTGCGTTTAAGAGTAACCGAAGGAGGCGGATAAATAAACAAAAAAATGTCTATCCCTATCTTGATTAATCGAAATTAATGGTATAGGAATGGGAACCAGAACCATCATAACTGGTATCGATGTAGCGGATATCCTTGCAGGATGCATGGACAGTTGGATGATTCATTAAGGGTCCGTCTTTAATGTCTAAAATACACCAGCTATTCTCATCATAGGCGACCGTAACATGGGCAAAGCCACTCCGGCATTGAGTTCCATCCTGAATCTCGAAACTTCGAGGCCCCACGGGGATGAAAACAATCTCGGAATCATGATAAGCGTTAACAATCTGAATGTCGGAATGTGTTACACCGCTTAGACGAAAATAATCTTTATAGTTGCACCAGGTCCTATCCGCAGCATGTACATTAACCATCAAACTGGCTGCAGCAAGCATTAAGCATTTTTTCATTGTAAACATCCTTATTAATAAGCACAGCCTGGATTATATTAGAACCATAAATTGAAACAAGATAATTAAATCCAATGGCTTAGTCATTATCACAGCAAGGTACAAGAAACCCGGCTCTGCTTATTTTCAATGCGAGCAATTGCGGCTTCCGCTTTTACATAACCCCGTTCGTATGCGCGTTGATAGCATTCTAATGCCTGATCTAAATCCTGCTTGGTTCCTTTTCCTGACTCATAACAACGCCCTAAATTATAAGCGGCTCGAGCGCTGCCTAGCTCGTCTGCTTTTAAATATTGCTTATAGGCTTCACTAAAATTCTGGATAACAGGGTATATTCCATTTTCAGCATACCATCCAAGTTGACACACAGACTCACTATCTTTTAGCCTGGCAGCTTGAATATAGTAACTCAGTGCTTTTGCTGTATTAATTGCTCCATCATACCAGCCTTCTTCATAAGCCATGCCTAAATTATAAAGCGCTTGCGGGTTATTTTTGTCGGCAGCTAATTCAAAACAAAGTACAGCTGCTTCATCATCTTTTTCTATACCTTGTGCCCAATGATAACACACCCCTAAATTGACTAAGGCTTGCTCTTGTCCTGCTAAAGCAGCTAATTGAAAATAAGGTACTGCCTTTTCATAAGATGCTCTTTGATAAAAATACCAGCCACAATCATTTAATTCTTCTGCCGTTAAACCTTCGATGTTCTCTGGTTGTTCGGAAAAGAAGAGCATGCCTTGAGTCACAATTCTGCTTCTAAAAAAACTGAATATTAAAGACTCGTTGTAATTCTACTGCCGTCATTCGGGTAAAATCTATTTGTGCATTTGCATCTCGATGTAAAAGAACAAAGTAGTCAATAATTCGTTTAATTTTATTTGCCCTATCCCTATCAGTCGTCAATGCGTTCATATACATATCACGCAGCTCTGTTAAAGCCTCTCGGGCTTCTGTTTCAAGAGAAGTTAACTGCTCATTAAAATAGTCTGGTGAGCAATCAAGAGAAACTGTCAATGGAAGCAAGTTCATAGCTTCATGATTAACTATGAGTATGGTTTTTACAAATAAATAATTTAACAATTGCGATTCAGGTACAGCTTGATTTCGAGACATAAATATTAAACATTAAACTAAGTGGTGCATATTATATCTTGTTTCAAATGACTTGTGCAATTATATTGCAATACTAATGAATTAGAAATAAAGCTATCGAATCCCCGCGGCATTCGACCGCGGGGCCCACACGAGGCCTATTTAGAATATTGATTTTGCTAATTTAGGGTTAATATTTGAAAGACTTGTTCCTAACTGCTTTTGCTATTTACGGCAACATTGGATTCATCTGAAGAGCATATTCGGTACCAGAGATGGG
The DNA here is from genome assembly GCF_900452515.1 of Legionella birminghamensis. NCBI lineage: Bacteria > Pseudomonadati > Pseudomonadota > Gammaproteobacteria > Legionellales > Legionellaceae > Legionella > Legionella birminghamensis. Next base: position 700,224 of record NZ_UGNW01000001.1, on the reverse strand, counting down.
CCCCGCGGTCGCAGCCGCGGGGATTCGTATGGCCGCAGCCGCGGGGATTCGTATGGTCGCAGCCGCGGGGATTTGACTGCATTTGTGTAGATAGCTATGGGACAAACCGCAGGACATAGTGGAGATGTGTGGATAGATGAATTTCAATAAATTTCCAGACCAATTGATAAATAATTAAACAGACCCTATTCTTATAATTAATTTCATGCTGTCTGGAGAAACTCATGTCTAAAAAGAATCACTCTGATAATTCCCACAAGGTTACGGATACGGAGTTAGAAAAAATATCCGGTGGTAGAGTGCCCTGGCGGATCCCCGAGCCTGATACTGGGCCAAGCTATTATATAAGTCCGAAGGTTGAGAAAAGTAATAGTAAGAATAAAAAGGGTAAAAAATAAGCATTCCTCGTTTTACAGTTAGAATATAAACCTGTAGGGGCACGCCTACAGGTTATTAAAGCGGGTCAGCGCCAATCCCAGGCTTTAGCGCCCAGGCAGAGATAAAGCGGGCTGTGTACTCAATTGATGCTCGAGAATCGCTTCACGGCATTGGGCCACTTCAACCCGATTTGAAAAACCTTCCAGCTCGGCAGCAGTTTTGCCATTATTATTCTTAATGCTGATATCCACCCGTCCATCATTTAATAAACGCTTAACACATTCCAGATGGCCACGTTCCACTGCATCATGGAGGGCGGTGTAGCCCACATTGTCCTGTTGATTTGGATCCAGTTCCTCCTCAGCCAGGAATAGCTCAAGCACCTTAGGCTCATTGACGGAGGTTGCCCAAAATAAATGGGGTTCGCTGGAGGATGTGACAGCGTTCATATTTATACCTGGTGTTTTTAACAGCGTCTTTATAAGCTCAAACGCCTGATCATATTCAGATTGCTTATTTCTTTTGCGTGGCAGGGCGCGTATCGCTTCTTGCAGGGGGCTTGTGCAATACAGGGAACTCGATCGAAATACATTTTCTTTTGGAAAAGCAAGCAAAGCACCGCGGAGCGCGGGGTATTTATCCAAGCGAATGGCTAAAATCAGGTAGTCTATGTCTTCTTCAATGCGACCCGGTTCACTTTTTTTAAAAAGATCAAACGATTTCTTATATTCTTCTTCTTCTTTTCCTTTGGCTATAATGGCCTGTTTTAACTCCTCATCATCTTTCACTTTCTCGACAAGCGAGTCGCCCCTATGAGTTCTTGGAAACATGATTCCAGGGTATTCCAGCAAGTGTCTGGCAGTGCCAATATGACCTTCCTGCAGGGCCAGATAGAGAGGTGTAATACCATTTACATCAACGGCAGCTGGATGGGCACCTCCGTAATAAATCAGGGAGTGCAGGTTTTCAGTATGACCGCCATTGGCCGCCGCGTGGACCGCAGCCCGATAGCTATGTGTCGTTTTTGGTATTGCCGTGGGATGATGCTTTATTAGAGCCTTTAAAATCCTGGGATTTCTTGTTGCAGCATAATAGGCAGTGTATTCGCTGGGCTTAGCCCCTTTTTGAAGCAAGTGAAGAACCAAATCCGGCCTGTTTTTCTGAGTGGCGTTATCCAGGGCATTATCCTGATTGGCCTTGTCAACGGTTGCCCCCGCCTTGAGGAGCAGATCGATCATGGCAACCGATTGAACCAGGCACAAAGGTTTATCACTAAACCAGTTTTTCAGGTTTACTGCGTTTGGAAACAGTGTGAGCACTGATGAGGCAAGCGATAGATTGTCATTCACTACCGCAATGTGCAATAAATGATAGCCTTGAAAGGTTTGCAGCTCCACTGGCCAGGATTTGATTTCATCCAGATCGTCCGCAGTGACTTTATCATTAAGAAAGCGATCCAGTATTTGCAGGCGCTTATTCTCGCCAGGCTCAAGGACAACATTGAGGGCTTTCAGTTGGCGGTCCAGTTTTTCTGTCGATTTACCCCTTGCAATCAAGAGCCAGCGCTTTAGCATGAACTCTGCCTTCAGGATAGTCTGATTATCCTCGGAGGTAAAATGCTCATTGATCAGTTTTGCCGCTATATCAAGCTTATCTTCAACTAATAATTTTTGCTGGATTAAGCGCATTAAAAGATGGGGTAAGGTTGGACTTTTGGCATAACGTGCAATGTATTCGTCCAGATAGAACTGCTCAAAAAAATTGATGCTATCCTCATAAATCCGATCTGCTGTTTCCTGGGGTAAAAACAAACGGTATTTGGTTCTCAAAGCAATTAGCTGACTGAAAAGCCCGCAATTCCCAACCGTTTGGAAATGGTCACCGCTTTTTTCGCTAAGCTCCAAACCAAGAATGTTATGCAACTCCTGCTGGATATAGATTTTATTTTCTTCTGAGCTACTGCATTTAAAGAGTCTGTTTAATACTGATTCGGTTAATTGTTCCGGTCTGGTGATACGATAGACCTCAGTGGTCGAATCCGTACTGCATCCTCCGCCATTATTGCGGTAATAATTATCCTGTTTAAAAATAAGATCTACTGCATGTTGTGCCCATCCAGTGATTATCTCAACGCCTGTACTTCTGCTGTCTGCGAGTATGGCCTCCATAACATCGTCTGTTTTTGCAGAATATCCCAGCCAGGAATGGGTAAGAAAAAAATAACGCATCGCTTTGACAGTCATATTTCTTACCTGCCTGAGCGCCTCCAGCTCTTCGCTATTTGTTCCACTGCGCTCGCAATGCGACACGTAGGCATTTATCAAATGAACCATAAACGGGGCAGTATCATAAGACAATGAACTTGTCAGCTTTTGAAGTTTGTTGTTGACGGGTACATAGCCGCTCAATGAAAATAAATGGCCGAACATCGAAGAGTCTGTTACAAGAGAAAATCCTCTTTTCTTACGAAGGAACTCTTCCTCCCAGGCAAGCACATTTGAATCGAAACAGTCAAGTGGTACACCGATGGTGTTAATATAGCCCGCTGCTTTTTTACGCTCTGCCGATCCTTCAGTTGTCAGGCTATTGATATGATCTAACACTTTGTTTAGATCAACATCTGGTTTAATTTTTTTTAAGTTCTTAATAGCCTCTTCAGTGCGAAAAGTCGAAGAAGCCGTCACCGTCAGGGCAATAAAATATTCAACATCAATATCGATTTTTGCACTGATTAGCCCTTGAATCAGCACTTCAAATTCCTCAGAAGAACTATTGAATGCCTCAAAATCCGCAAGGCACTCCGTCATCAGTTTTTTAATAAACTCATTGGCTGTGGGCAAGCTTTTGCACAGTTGTAGCAAACCAGGGAATTCAGAACTGATTGACCTGTCCGGATTTCTAAATATTGTTGATAAAAGGGATATACCATGACCAGAGGTTTCCAGGATTGCCGAGGGTTGCAGCTTAATGATATCGATCATTAAGCGATGACTTGAGTCATCGATGAGACCGTATTTCTTGACAAGAATTAAATCAAAAATGGATTGGCCATTATTATTTTTATGTGAAAGATTTATTCCTTTTGGAATCAATACCTTCGCTATTTCAGAGACATTAGCCTTGCTACGAATGGCAAGCTGTAAGTAATTATTTCCTTCGCTATCCAGAGCATTGACATCAAATTCCTCCTGATTACTGGCAAGCTGCAGCAACGTTGTCAATTCAGATTGAATTGTATAATCCTTACTCTTTATGAGCGCTGATAATATGGAATTACCATTCGCATAGTTTCCCAGAAGTGAGGCAGGATGGAGTTTTAAAATCTCAAGCAGTATTACATTATTGGCATATTCTGAACGTCTGGCCTTGTTTTCAAGAATTAAATCAAATACTGATTGACCTTTGTAATTTCTGTGAGCAACATCAATGCCATTTTGAACCAAAAGTTTTGCGATCTCATCTGCCTGAACACTGCAATGAAGCACTGCCAGCTGTAAATAATTATTCCCTTCATTATCGCTAATATTAATATCAAATTGCGGGTGGCTAAAAAAATTGCTGATAAAAGTTGTATTTTTATAGGTATCAGTCGACAGAATGTAGCCCAGGGCTGTTTTTCCATTTGTATCCTGGACATTGATATCAGCCTTGGGATTTGTAATTATACTTCCAATCTGGTGTCCATCTGATAAATTCATCTCGCATATAAGATGGAGTAATACTGAGTTATGTGTAGATGTCTTTTGATTAACATCAAACCCCGGATGTCTTAACAAGTCCTGGTACAAATCCTTTATAGAATATGAATGTGAACTACACAAATATTCAAAAAGTGAGAGGCCATCACTGCCTATTTTTTGCTGAACATCAACGCAATTATTTCTAAAAAATTGTTTAAGGTTACTATCAAGATAATAGGAGGCTGCCTCCATATAGTAACCAAGAAATGAACGGCCTTGCTTATCCAAGGCATTCGGATTTCCACCGAGAGCTATTAAGGCATTCAGGTAACTGTAGAAATTGATTTCTTTTGCATGCCGCGTCCGCGCCAATATATGAAAGACAGACTCCCCTTCTTCAGTAAAATCGTTTACGGCAAAACCTGCTTCAGAAAGCTTTGCAGCGATTTCCGATGTATAGTGTACCGAGTTTAGAATTTCTAGGAGATCTGCACTTTTCATATATTGTTCCCTTCAATTTAATCGCAGGGAATATAACATAGGAATGTTAAGTAAAAATTAAGCCGAACGCCCTTTGGATGGACTTGAAGATAACAGGCCGCTCATCTATTCTTAAATGAGCAATATCTGTTCAAATGGAGATTGAAATGTCTAAGAAAGGCCTCATTATTGCCACTGCAGCAGCAGCCCTTTTTGCATCTGGTTTAAATGCCAGCCCCAGTTCAGGTTACGGTGGATCTAATAACACGCAGGGAGGCTACGGCGGAGACTCAAAAAATAGCGGTTCCAGTGGTGGTTATGGGGGCTCAGGCGATTCAGGATATGGTGGATCTAATAACTCCTGCAAGAGCCATAACAACTGCAAAAGCTATGACAAGTGCAAGAGTTACAACAAGTGCAAAAGCTACGACAAATGCAAGAGTTACAATAAGTGCAAAAGTTACGGCAAATGCAAGAGTTACAATAAGTGCAAAAGCTACGGCAAATGCAAGAGTTACAATAAGTGCAAAAGCTACGACAAATGCAAGAGTTACAACAAATGTAAGAGCTATAACAACTGCAAGAGCTACGACAAGTGCAAAAGCTACAACAAATGCAAGAGTTACAACAATTGCAAGAGCTATAACAATTGCAAAAGTTACAATTCATGCAAATATAAACACTCTTGCAAATATAAAAATAACTGCAAAAGTTACTGATGCAGTTTAAACATTCAAGGAATGAATCATCAATGGAAAATCTTAACTCAGCCCAGCCTTTAGGCATGGGCTTAGGTTTGCGTCCCGATCACTATCAATCTATTTTAGAAGAGCTTCCTGGCATAGACTGGTTTGAAATTCTTACAGAAAATTATCTGGTTGATGGAGGACGGCCACTATATTACCTCGATAAAATCCGTGAAAATTACCCCATGTGTATGCATGGTGTTTCTTTATCTATTGGCAATTTGGATCCTCTCAATGAAAACTACTTAAAACGAGTCAAGCAACTGGCTGATCGTATCCAGGCTAAATGGATTTCTGATCATCTCTGCTGGACAGGGGTGCACCAGCGCAATATGCATGACTTACTCCCCCTACCCTATACCGAAGAAGTGATTTCACATGTGGTTGAACGGGTAAAATACGTGCAGGATTTTTATCAAAGACAACTCTTATTAGAAAACGTCTCCAGTTACATTAGTTATCAGGCATCCGAAATGACTGAATGGGAGTTCCTGACGGAAATTGCAACACGTGCAGATTGCCTGATTTTGTTGGACATTAATAATATTTATGTGAGTGCTTTTAACCATGGCTTTGATCCGCTCACCTATATTCATTCCATTCCTGTCAGCCGGGTTCAGCAATTTCATTTGGCAGGTCATTTGAATTGTAAAGATTATATTATTGATACGCATGATCACCCTATCATCCCTGAAGTTTGGGAACTTTACGCCGCTGCAGTAAAGCGCTTTGGCAATATTTCAACGATGATCGAACGCGATGACCGTATACCCCCTTTTGAGGAAATGATGCAGGAATTAGACTACGCGAGAACCATTAAGCAACATTCTTTAGTAACAACAATGGCGAGCCTTGAACATGAAATTTGAGGAACTCTCGATATTACTCCAGGACTCTATGTTAGGCTTAGAGCCTATTATCAAATCCCAACTCTGCCAGCCACCCCGGGGCTCTATTGAAGACCGTGTCTCAATCTATGCGCATGGATATTACAACCGGCTCCAAGAAGCACTGATGAATGACTATCCCGTACTGGTTAAAATAATGGGGGAATCGGATTTTCATAAAATGAGCCGAAAATATATTGATGCTTATCCTTCCACCCACTATTCGCTTGATGCATTCGGGCAGCATCTAAGTCTATTTCTTTGTGAAATGACACCCTATAGAAAAAGACCCTATTTAAGTGAGATTGCTGCAGTTGAATGGGCGCAGTCAGCAGCCATTACCAGCCCTGATGCGCCTCTTCTTTGTGAGGATGATTTAAAGAAACTATCTCCCGAAGAGTGGCCTTCTCTGAAATTCTATCTTCACCCCTCGCTCCAAGTTATTGGCCTCCATTGGAACAGTCTGTTACTGATTGAAACGGCTGGACGCAAGCGTTCAAGACCCCGGCCTGAAAAACTTAAAAACCCACAGTCCCTCCTCATCTGGAGGCGTCAGCTTGAGGTATGCCGCTTTAAACCAGATCATCTTGGATTGCTTTTGATAAATGCAATCCAGTCCGGAGCGGCATTTCTTGAAATCTGCGACCAACTTTCCAATAAAATGGCAGAAAAAGAAGCTGCACCCTACCTCGTTCAAAATCTACATTTCTGGTTAAACAATCAATTGCTTGTAAAACCAGAGTAGCGTTGAAAAGCCCTAAATGCTGAAGCCAGTTAGGGGAAGACAGCTCTCAGCTTAGCTAGTGTTACGCAAGTCAACTAAGAACGTATAGATTTAGACAGAGAAAAGCAGTATAAGTAAGGGGCTAAACTCACCCAATGTGCAACAAATTCCTGCGCAAAACACCATGGGCGAGAACTGCAATTGAAACGCTTTACCGTGATTCCTTAAAAAGCAAAAATTGCGATAACTCGTCCTTATTGGAGTAAAAATAATATGAAATATATTCTCATTAATAAAGAGCCAGTAGAACTCTTTAAAATTCTCAAGTTTGAAGGTATCGCCGCTAGTGGAGCAGAAGCCAAACACCTGATAGCTGCTGGCAATGTATCGGTTAACGGCATAATAGAAAAACAGAAAAGAAAAAAAATGCTTGCAGGAGATACGATTGAACTGAATGGTGAGATTTTTCGGTTAAAGCTGGATGCTCATCAAGAGTAGGGTCAGCAATCACCTGTTACCGGTAAAAAGGACTATCTGTGGATGTGTTCTTTCCTCTGACTAATTGCCTCTTCAGCGTTGGACTTTAATTCTGATACTGCTTGTTGCAACTGCGAGGTTTGATTAAAAACATTATTCAAAAAGGATTGACATACTGCTTACGTCTATAGCTCCTCCCTATAAGCATGCAAAGTATCCAGCATCCTTTCAGGATGGCTAAGGATGATTTTCTTTATGCCTAAAGAAGCGGCTTTTTCTGCGATCCGCTGGCTAATCACCATACAAGGCTTTTGCTGAAGCCAATGCTGGGCTTCCATGCCAAGCATTTTGAAAAGGTTATGCATGGACTGCTCGCTTGTGAGCAATATAATGTCGACTAAATCATCGCGCCATAAAGCCTTCATAAATTGCTCATCTACTTGTGGCATAACCCGTCGATACACGGGTACACTGAATAAATTCGCTTCTTTTTGCAATAAGCTTTCTTCAATTAACGTTCTGCCTTCTTCGCCCTTAAATAATAATACAGTTTGATCTTTTAAGACTTGTAATGACTGAAGCGCCAATAAATGCTCACTGTCCGGAACAGTTGGAACCGCGTTTACCTGTATATTGAATTCTTTTAAAGTGTTGGCTGTGCCGTGACCAACGGCTATTACATTAATATCAGAGGGCCAGCGCAGCTGTTTTTCCTTCAGGTGCTGCATGCTGATATGGGCGGCATTCGGGCTGACAAAAATAGCATGCTGCACTTGATCCAAACCAGGTAATGAACGGAGCCAGGCAGTATCACAAGCCTGGATTTCCAGGGTGGGACATTCAATGGAAATACCCCCTGCGGCTTCAATCTCGTTGCTTAAGTTTTGCGCCTGCTTTCGTGGTCGGGTATTTAAAATGCGCAAGCCCTGTAATGATTGCTTCATAAGTTTGCCGTATCGAGTGGATGTTATTGCCTTTGTTGTAACAGGAATAGGCATGGTTTTGAGTATAGTTTGTTATTTTAACGATATCCATAAAGGCAATGATGCTTCATAGCAAAGAAGCTATAAATGAGAACGATTATCATTAACATGATGAAAACAAAAACAAACAGACTGTCTTTTTTTTTGCCTAAGCAAGCAATCTCTTCTATATTTCACAAAAGGCGACTAATTTTAGATATGAAAGAATAGTTAAAGATAGATACTAAGCGGGATTCAAGCTAAGGAACCAGTATGAAAGGTATTTATTGTTTGAGCATGTCACATCGATTTATGAATGTTGAAGTCAGAAGCCGATACGGTGTTGTATTTCAGGATTTGGAGTCACGGGTTAAAGAGTTGAAATGTGCTGAAATTGTGAAGGAAGGCTTAATTATTTCAACCTGTAATCGACTCGAAATAGTATTCTTGGGAAGTGATCTGGATGCAGTGATAACATGGATAGCTTTTAAATGCTGCACAAATTGTGATGAAGTTAGGGCAAGTTTTAAAGTAATGCAAAGCATGGAAGCCTTAAAGCACATTTACAGAGTGATATCGGGTTTGGATTCTAAAATATTTGGCGAAACAAATATTGTCGGTCAAGTTAAGAAGGCTCTGGAAATTGCCACTACCCATCAACTAGCCGGTAAAACGCTCAATTTTATCTACCAGAACGTGTATAAGGCATCGAAGAAAATCCACAACAGTTTGGCGCTACCCGTTAATTCCCTGGCAAATTGTTTCGAAAAAGCGTTTGAAAAACATTTTCCGGATCCAAGACAAAAAACCTTTGTCACCTTCGGTTCTGGCAAATTGAGTACAGAAATTGTCAAGAAAATTCTAAAGCACGAGCCCAAAAAGCTTTATGTTGTCTCAAGAAACCCCGAAAGAGTTTGCGGCTTCTTACGGGACACAGCCCACCATATTGGGATCATCGATGAAATCGTCGAAAATTTTCCACAGGTTGATGCCTGTTTTACTGCGACTAATGTGAGCGAGACAATTATTAACTCTTCCCATTTAGATATGTTTGATAAAAATAAAAATATTTTTATTTCTGATTCTTCCCTGCCTCCAGCAGTGTGTTCAACAGTTAGAAAATATGAAAATATTACTTATTATGACATTGATGATCTGGCTGCCCTTTCAGAACAAAAATGTAATTTATTGAGTAAAGCAATAGAAGTAGAGCTTGATCTTTTTATTGAAACCTCGATCTTTCAACTTTGTAAAGAATTAGATACCAATTTCATGCAAAAAGTAATTCAAATGGAAAGAACCCACCTAAAAGAATATATTGAACATGTGCAGGCCTGTCTATCCAAAGACAGCGATGATAAAAAGTTATCAATAGCTATCAAAGATCTCTCTGGGGTATTACTCCACATGGGCACATTACTATTAAAAGAGTCTTGCAAAAACCACGACTCGACTATGCTCCAGGAAGTGCATTCACTTATTGACAGACACGACAGGATAATCAGGAACACCATACAGTAATTAATTATTTTCCTGATTACATTCGGATCTGATTGATATAAAAGCGAAGTTTGGCTGTTAAAAATTTGTGAGGCTCACGCGAACAAGCCCCATTGGTATCTACACAAATGTTTTCCCGCTCCGAATACCCGGCTTCACCGTCCGAATCCCCGCGGCACCGACCGTGGGGCCCACAGGATGCCTATTCAGGGTCAGTCTTGTGCCTTTTCACTCTCTATTTTTTGGAAACATTGCAAACTCAAAGAGCATTTTCGGCCACCTGACATGGGCCCCGCGGTCGGTGCCGCGGGGATTCGGATGGTCGTAGCGGGGGATTCGGATGGTCGCAGCTGCGGGGAATCGGGGTGAGAAACACATTTGTATAGCTATCTAATGGATCAAGGTTGTTTGACAAACTCAGCCTTTATATTTTCGTGCTCCATCGTAAGAAGAGAATTTAAGCGAAGCCATAACAGCAGAGACGCTACAATGAAACCACTACTAAATCCAATACAGAGCCCAATAATTCCGCCTTTAAAGACAAAGCCAACCAAATAGGAGCAGAGGTTAGATATAAACCATAAACAAAAAAGACCAATTTTCATCGGATAAGCCGAGTGCCCCAAGCCTCTTAATACCCCGGAAAAAAGACTGCGTAAACCATCAAAATAGAGAATAAACCAGCGTATAGCGGTAATGGTGAGTGTTAAATTTAGCAAATAATAATTTTTCAATAGATTAACATCGAAATATAATGAAATAAGTGGATTTTTAAGCAAAGCAAATAATAGCCCCATCCCAACAAAAAGCATAGAATGCAATTTAACAGCAGCAAGGCAATCATTTTTAATGGTTTGAATCTGGTTTTCCTGATAATGAATACTGGTAAATACAGAAAGGGTTTGTGATAGCCCCAGAAAAATCATAATCAGTAAGAGTCCGAACTGAATTGATACTTGAGAAGCAGCCAGGGCATCTGTGCCAAAATAGCCTATCATCATCGTATTGACGAATATTGCCGCGAGTTCTCCACCAAATTGCACACCAATGGGAACACCCAGTTTGTAAAAACGGATGAGAGAACCCAGGGTTAATTGATTAAAGTGTTTAAATAACTTCAACCGCTTAAAATCGGGGTTCACCATAAAATAAGCATACATTGATAAACAAACAATGCTTTGCGCATAAAAAGCGGCAGCAGGTATGCCAGCGATTCCCAGTTTGGGAAGACCCATATGCCCTAAAATTAATCCATAGGATAAAATGCTAACCAGCAGCAATCGAAGCAAAGAGTAATAAAAACTGACTTTTGGTTTTTTCAGGCCAATACAAAACTGTGAGTTCACCATTCCGAGACTAATGGAAAAAATGGCTAAGCTGGCATAATGAAAATACGGTACAGTCAGTTGAGTCAGTGTGCCTGGCTGACCAGCAAGTTCCAGCAGGTTGCTGCCATACCACATAATTACCGCAATCGGCAGGCTAAATAGAATAATAGAGACAATCGATGACTGGAAGACTCTGGCATGGGACGAATCCTGGCCACTCTCGTCTTTCGCTACTTCCATACCGGTGAGTATAGAAGTTGCATAAGTACAGGTACTGGTGATAGTTAGTAGAACAATATACAGCGATGTTGAAATATTGACTGCCGCTATTTCTTTTATTCCCAACTTGGCTACAAAAATAACCCCGATAATATTTCCCAGAATATTAATAAGATTATTGGCACTGACCGGAAGGGAAAAGAGAGCAATTTTTTTTAATCTCTGAGCCATAAGTATCTGCACTTAAAAGGAAATTATATTAGCAGAAACTCAGTCATAATAAAGAATGAGAGTGTTCATCTAACTGTGTCACTTCATTACTAGTTTATTTTATTAACCTCTTCGTTGTTAATTTATACAGTATGGGAGAAATGAAGCTTTCGTAAGTGTCTGTTTAAATAGCTCTGTTGTGTATTGGATAATAAATGAGTCCACCCTTCCCTTATGACAGTACCAACATAAATTAATGGTCTCGCTAAAACCTGCTACTTTAAGTTTTACTAATTCCGGATCACAATAATGCAATGGCAATACACTCCAACAGAATCCTGCCTTTACTAATTTGCTTAATGCCTCGAATGAGTAAAGCTCATGCTCAATCACAAGAGGCAGTTCAAGTCTGGTAAATATTTGATCTAGCCGGTCGCGTACTGAAAAACCTGGCGGCGAATGCACACAAGGGTATCTGGATAAATCATGCCAGCTAATTTCATTTCTGTTTGCCAAAGGATGTTTTGGTGACACCACAATAAATAATTCCTCTGAGGAAAGTACAGTGCATTGAATAGAGGTATCTACATTTAAATCTTCAGTCGCCAACGCGAGATCTAAAATCCCATTGAGCAAGGAATCCACTAATTCCGTTTTTGGCAGCTGTCTGATATGAAATTGGGGGTAGACAGCTTGGTCGTTGGATATAAGCTCTATAAATGCAGGAATGAAATCGAGTGCTGGATAAAGAGTAGTTCCCAGCGATATGGATAGTTTGGATAACTGATTTCCTCTTAAATCAGAGTAAGCATTATTCAAAATATTGATTAATTGTCGAGCATAAGGAACCAATAATTTAGCTTTAACGGTGGGTAAAACCATATTAGAGCGATTTTCAAATAGCTTTACCATTAACTCTTTTTCCAGATTAGAAATGCGCTTACTAATAGCAGATTGAGTAACAAAAAGTTTCTTCGCTGCAATTGAATAGGAGCGATATTCATACACCAGCAAAAAGGATTTAAGTTCATTACTATTCATTTAACCCTGCGTTAATGCACTCACGGCTATAGAAATGTCAAGTCTATTTTAAGATTAATACTAAAGCCAGACATATACAAAAACTTATCTCACTATTCCGCCTGCTACTTACACTTATTCTCAAATTTCTGTGTTGATTAAAACTACCTTAATTGAAGAACTCTAAAATCATAGCTTAAATTTATTTTATAAGAGAATCAACATGCCAAGATATACAGCCATACACATCAGAAAAGCACAACATTATCGACGACAAAGACTAACCCGGGAAGAGATTGCTCAACGCATTGGGACTGGCGATTTTTCTCATGAAGTACGTCTTGATTTTCCAACTGAAGAAGAAGTCATGGATGTTCTAATCGGATGGACTATGATTCCAGGAATTCAAACTGTAATGGTTCGCTACGAATTACTAAACAATAATCATTATCGAATATTAGGGTTTGCTGATATCGATGATATGCTTCACTATGATTTTGCAGAACCGCCCTGTTTTCCATCCGAATACGTGAGGGGTCTAGAAGGCAGAAGGATGCAGCCCAGAAGGCAGGAGTTACCTCCTGGACTGGCAATCACTCTCGCGGATCCTGTTATCCCCCCCCCTGTAATGCTTAACACAGCGCAAAGCACGCATACGGCTAGTGTCCATAAATCAGTAACGGAGTCTTTACAGCGATTACACCATCGATATTCACGAATTAATATTGACGCCAATATAAATGCGATTAAACAATTTGCCAAACGGATTACTGCAGTGAATTTTCCTGATACTTCTCAGTTGGAGCGAGAAGCCGCGATTCGTTTCATAGCGCGGATGGATTTACTTTTTAATAATAAAGAGGCTGGATCCAATTTAACGATTGAGCATATCCTGGCACACATTTGGGAAGCAGGACATGATCAAAAAACAGGTGCTTTGAAGTGCGACATACAGACAGTTGAGGAAAGTTTTGTCAAACATCTGTATGAAATACAGAGGGGATATAATCTGGATTCACAAGGAAGAGATTTAGGCGATAATGATAAACCCATTTGCGTAGGAGGCACTATTAATAAGTTAACTGATACGCTGAATGCAGGGATACATGAGGATGTGGAAATTATTTATATTACCCGTGAAACAGCTAGTGAAAAATTAAAAGCATTAGGAAAAGAAAAAGCGGTTGAATTCGTTATGAGTTCATCGCAAAAAGAACCATTACTGTCCCTTATTGATCAATCCAAAACAGCCGATCAAATCCCAACCTGGGATATACCGGATTTAATCCTGGATTCAATACGGGAGGAGGTAAAGCAATCCTTTGTTGAGGAATTTGAAAGCAGTTTAATGCCTGCAGTGCTAGAAGAGATTTTTTCACAATTTTCTTATATTTCGTTTGACGAGAAAAATTATCGTCAGATGAGAGAAGAGAAATCTGCTGTAAGCCAGACGGTTATAGATGAAAAAGCGGATATTGATGAAGTAGTGTTAAATTCCACTGTCAATAATAGTTCTCAGACAGCTTCTTCAAATGTTTCTTCAGCAGAACAACCGTTCCAATGTATGCGTCTTGCTGCAAAAAAGCCATGCCCATCAATAAGCGATAGTGAGTCACAAGCTCAGGAAAGCAAGCCTAGTCCAGGTCGAGAAAAGGCTATTGGGATGTTTGGCTTTTTCAGAAGGTTTAATCCTTCAAGTACCTGCAGGGATGTGGAGTTACCACGGTTTCGACAAAACTAGATAGATGAGATAAATGCTTTAGGTGTAGTAGTGGAGACCTTGACCTTTGTTGCCTGTTCAAATCTAAACTACTACATATTAATAAAGCAGCGCAAATGATTTTCCCGTTAAATTTCATTTATTTACTTTACTAGCTTGATCAATTGCATATCAGACTTGATAAGAATTATGCCAAATACCATTACTTTTAATTTATGATAAGCACTTCTGTTAATGGATTCCTTAAAAGAAACACAAGCCAAATTCGTTCTAATCTGGGTATTATTTCGTCAAGAAGGAATAAAACAAAAGGTACAGGTTATTAATAACAGCCAAATTATAAACAATAAACATTATATTTGAACAGCATTAAATGGATATTAATTGACATTGCTGCAATGACGAAGTCGTTTTAAGCCATTACCAATAATAATTTTATTATGTCTTGGCTATAGTTTGATTGATTGTCAGATCACAACTAGCCATTAAAAATCGTGTTAGCCATGAATTCAACAATCCAGGATTCTTTATTCTCCGGCGTTTTTTTCACTCTCTTTCCATGAGACTTAGTCAGGGGTGTCTTTTTGGTACCTTTTTCTTGATAGCCCGTATTGTCCATTTTTTGGTTTACGGGGAACGCGGTTACGGCAATCCTGCTCATAAGCACCTCGTTAATAATGATGGCATTCTTTAATCGACTTGCTTATTTAAGTATAGGATTGATTTTAAGATACTCAATATTGGTACAGAAAACACCAGGAAAGATAACTAACAGATTTAAAATGATGCTTAGATTGACCTATAACTGGATTCTTTTTTTTCCTATTGGCTCACATTATTACCTAGAACGGCCTGGTAACAACCAGAATAACGATCAAAATTAAAAATAATGTCGGTATTTCATTAAAAATTCTGAAGAACCGTGTAGAGAGTTTATTGTTATCGTCCCGAAAACGTTTTAAATAAATTCCGCAGTGGATATGATATCCCCATAGAAGAAGAACAAAAAACAGTTTGAGCCACATCCAAACGGCACTTGAATAGTATTGCCAGTTCATTGAAATTAAACCAATGCCTAGTATAGTGGTCACAATTGCCGCAGGGTAAGTGATTGCATAAAACAGCCGGTATTCCATCACCTTGAAGCGCTCGATACTCACTTTGTCCCGGGCTTCATTGTGATAGATAAACAGTCTGGGCAGATAGAACAACCCGGCAAACCAGGCGACCATGGCAATAATATGGAAGGCTTTGAGCCACAAAAATAACATCTTTAGTCCTCTCCTTGGTAAAATACCCAATGATTAAAAATTTATAAAGTCTTAAACACTTCCTCTGCTGCATTCAGGGTTTTGGCTATCTCTTCTTCTCCGTGACAACAGGATACAAATCCTGCTTCATACATTGAAGGTGCAAGATAAATGCCTGATTCCAACATCCCATGATAAAATGTTTTAAATCGTGATTCATTGCTTTTCTGTACCTGATTAAAATGACGGACTTCAGTTTCTTCGGTAAAGAAAAATCCAAACATTCCTCCCTCATAATCAGCAATCAGAGGAATATTTCTGGCTTGAGCCCGCTCAATCAAGCCATTTACCAGTGCCTTCGAGCGTGCAGCCAGTAACTGGTATACTTGCTCATCAAGCTGCATCAGGGTAGCCAATCCTGCTGCCATAGCCACCGGCGACCCCGATAGTGTTCCGGCCTGATAGACTGGGCCAAGCGGAGCCAAATAATCCATAATCTCTTTCCTTCCGCCCAGGGCACCAACGGGCATTCCTCCACCAATTACTTTCCCAAGTATCGTCAAATCCGGTTCAATCGCATAGATCGACTGGGCACCGCCGCGAGCCACACGAAAACCGCTCATGACTTCATCAAAAATTAACAAAGCCTGATTTTTATTACAAAGCTCCCTTAATTGCAGCAGGAATTCTTTATCTGCGCGGACAAATCCCATATTTCCAGCAATGGGTTCAATAATGACCGCAGCAATATCTTCTTTGTATTGCCCAAAGTAGGCTTCTACCTCTTCTATGCTATTATATTCAGCCACCAGGGTATGTTCGGTTACACTTTTGGGTATGCCTGGCGTAGATGGAATACCCAAGGTCAGCATCCCTGATCCAGCCTTGGCTAATAGTCCATCGCTATGGCCATGATAACAACCATTAAATTTTATGATTTTGTCTTTTTGGGTATAGCCGCGGGCGAGCCGAACGGCTGTCATAGCGGCTTCTGTGCCTGAGTTTAGCATGCGAATTTTTTCAATCGAAGGCATCATCTCAATTATCTGCTGAGCCAGTTCGGTTTCATTAATCGAGGGCGCTCCAAAACTTAAGGCTTTTTGGGCCGCCTGTGTGACTGCATGAATAACTTGCTCATTACCATGCCCCAGGATCATGGGCCCCCAGGAACCAATGTAATCAATGTAAAGTTGATCATCCACATCGGTTAAATAAGCCCCTTTAGCGTCCTTAAAAAAAACAGGATGCCCGCCGACTCCTTTAAATGCCCTGACAGGGGAATTAACACCGCCTGGAATCAGTGCAGAAGACTTTTGAAACTCTATTTCAGATTGTTTGTACATAACGCCTACTCACGATTTTGTAATCAATTAATGAAACCATCAGTTATCGCCAGCTTGCTCCGATATCCAGGCAAGCGCCTGATTCGCCAACTGGTGGACTTCATGTTTATAGTCAGAATAAGGGAAAGAATGATCTTTATGAAGGAATTTATCCATCCTCTCATTGGCTAAAAAGAGTTTCATCGCCATATTTTTGCCGTCATATTGAGTATAGAGACCAAGCGGAGAACGGCAATCAAGTCCCACTTTCATTAAAAATTCCAATTCGGCTGTGGAAATATCAAATTGCTGAGCATCACTGATTTGCCTGCAAAGGTTTCTTGCAAAGCTGTCATCCTCCCGGGTTTCCAGTCCGATAACGCCTTGACCTGGAGCAGGGATAAAAAGGTTTGGATCCAGCGCCTGGCTTTGAGAATAATCAATTCCTAATCTAATCAGTCCCGCTTCAGACAACAGAGTTCCACAGACCGGTAGCGCTTTGATCTTTTCCAGCCTCGAAATCACATTGCCGCGAATATCACAGGTTTTTAAATCAGGGCGTATAAATTTTAACAAGGCTTTACGCCGCAAGCTTCCCGTAGCAATTGTTGAATCTAAGGGAATTTTATTAAGCTCTTCTATACCTTTAGAAGAAATGAAAACATCACGGTAGCCTTCGGGTTCAGTAAATCCCGCCATAACCAGGCCTGGCGCAAGGTTGGAAGTAATATCTTTTAGACTGTGCACAGCAATGTCTGCTTTTTGATCAATCAGGGCTTGCTCAACCTCTTTAATAAAAACGCCTTTCCCCCCTATTTCATAAAGCGGCTTTTCCAAATCCAAATCACCTTTAGTGATTAAAGGCAGGATCTCCACTTCAATTTCAGCTTGAAATCGGGATAAGACCCTTTGTTTGATGATGTCAGCTTGAGCCAATGCAAGCTTTGATTGTCTTGTAGCAATTCTTATTGTTTTTTTCATAGTAACTCCCTCAATTTTATTACAATAGGCTAAATTTTAAAATTTGAATAATCTTTTTTACCTACTGAGAATAAAAGAGGTCCTTTAAGAAGAGGCCTTCAATTTAAATAGCTCAAACACATTTCAAAGGCCAGGAGATTCATTCCCAAGCTTTACAGGCGTGATAACCCATGAAAATAGGAACGTAACCCCCTGCTCACTATTTCACTCATCAATGATGTCTTTTGGCTTCCATTTCCTCGAATAAATCGATGTGCATTTGGAAAAAATCATCGCTAATCTGCAATAGCTTTTGCTCTTCTTCCTTAGAAAGGTTAAGGTTATTCACTTCTTCCCCCAGGCTTCGAGCCTGTCTTGATGCACTTTTATAAAACCTGGCGCTAAGAGGATACTCCTCACCAAATGCTCTCTGATTTAAGCGGCCTAGTGCCTGCCCACCATAACAGTCGGCTAGACTTCGAACGGCCAGATAAGTGAGTAAATGCATTGGGTCGGCCTGCTCTACAGCGCTAGCCATAGCCTTCGTTGCGGGAAATGTGTAATCTATGGGCAATAAGTTATGCTGCTCTTCATCAGGCACATAGTTAATCATTTCAGAAATGTCTTGCTCAACTAAACAGGATCGATTAAGCCAGGGCTCCTTACAAAAAATATCCAGATAATTCACTGCGCCCTGTTTAGTCAGCTCTTCCAATCGAGTTTCCATCGCTTTATAAAGTGGAATGTACTGAATAAACAAATTAACTATATCGGTTTTTTCTGGTAAATCATCTTCTTTTTTAAACAACATCCTGAGCATGAACGGCGTATTCGATGCTAACTCATGCTTTGGATTAATGTGTAAGCGATTTACGAGACTATCTGCAGCCATCATAGTGTATCTCCTTATTCCCTTTGTTCCCTAACAGCACTTTCTGAATTGGTTTTGATCTTTAATGTTAATACTAGACCATAAACATCTTTTTTGAGGGGGCTATCGCTGACTTTATTGTTTCAAGCTGAATACTTGAAATTACTGATTAAAAATCAATTAGTTAATACTGATTTTACTTTTAAAACTTTATTTGATTCACATTCAGCTGGATTTTCAATTACAGTTCCGTACATAATTTAGTTATTTATTATCAATAAGCTAAGATAGGATGGCCCATGAAGAAAGGGGTATTACTGACAAATTTAGGCACTCCCGAATCCGATAGTATCTCTGATGTCAGGCGATATTTGCGAGAATTCCTTCACGATAAACGCGTTATTGACCTGCCTGCCGTTTTAAGAACCATTTTAGTGGAGTGTTTCATTCTCCCTTTTCGACCCAAAAAATCAGCACATGCCTATCAATCCATATGGGGGGAGAATGGATCTCCTTTACTGCGCATTAGTGAGAGGATTGCCGAAAAACTACAGCAAAAACTAGGCGAAGACTACGTTGTTTCCTTAGGTATGCGATATGGGAGCCCTAGTCTTAAAACAGCATTAGATCCTTTAAAAGACTTGCGGGAAATAACAATTATCCCATTATTTCCTGAATACTCTTCTGCGGCAACAGGCAGTGCGATTGAAGCAGCCCTCGCCCACATCATGACGTGGCAGATTATACCGGAGTTGACCGTTATCAGGGATTTTTATCAGTACAATGAATTTATTGAAGCCTATGCGGATCAAATCCGACAAACCCCGGCAAGCTATTATCTATTTAGCTACCATGGTCTACCTGAGCGCCAGCTGATTAAGGGCGGCTGCGCGGAAATCTGCAATCCCGTTTGTAAGCCCATTAATAAAGAGAATCATTTCTGTTATCGGGCTCAATGCTATGAAACAACCCGATTGATTACAGAAAAACTCGGACTTAATGAATCCCAGTATACCCAAAGCTTTCAATCGCGCCTTGGTAAAACGCCCTGGATTAGACCTTACACCGATGAAATGCTAACCAGGCTTGCTAATGATGGCATTACTGACCTGGCTGTTGTTTGCCCTTCGTTTGTTGCTGATTGTCTGGAAACCCTGGAGGAAATCGGTATACAGGCTCAAAAACAATGGCAGCAGCTAACCGGTCAGCAATTGAAGGTCATTCCCTGCATTAACGATCATGACCAATTTATCGATTTACTGGTGAATCTTTCCAGGTAATATTGGCATGTTCAAGTTAAAGAGAAACCACCTTGAAAACCAGCGTTTTCCTGGCGGTTTCAGCAAAAGAAAATATCATCCTCGCATTTTTGGACAGGATGCATTTTGCAGGCTATCAGTCCTTTCCACGGCTTGGTGAAAGAATGAATATCGATCAGGCTTGATTATTTTAGTGGATTGACTGTACGAGGGTAATAGCCTTTCCAGGACTACTGGTGCATATGGTCCCAAGACATCTTTAGCCATTTTTTTGGGACAACCCAGCATATTTTTTGCTATGCTTTGATTAAGCAATCGCTCTCTTAAATTATCAATTAAACAGGCACCAGTAATTGTGCCTAATTGTTTAGGCAGCATTACTACATAATCAAGGCCGGGTTTATCCTCGCCTTTTTCTTTATATAGCGCATCAAAATATTGTCCTTCTATCAGATCTTCTTTAGGTCCTTCAGCGACTGCAATGAGTACCCGCGTTTTATTAAAAGCCAAATTCCAGCGAGAAATAATTTGATGCATTCCTGTCAGTTGAAGTTCTGCTGCCTGCTTTAGATACCCTTCATTTACTGGACTGATTTCCTTTGCATATCGGGCCTGCAAACACCCTATTTCACGCAGACAAGTCGACAATCGAGCCTTATCGGCAATCAATATTAATTGCTCAATTGCTCCCTGATGAGGTTTAATGTAGTAAGGATCCTTGGAGCAAAGCTCGGTCAGTAATTCAACTAAATTCAATAAGTCAAGCTCATCTTGGCTTGTCCTGACCTGATGGGTACATATCGATCGAAGAACACAATCTAATATCACTGAATTATGAGACAGTGATTTCAAGATATTATAGGTTGGTTTTAGTGCTTCGGTTTCAGCAGCATCCTGAATAGATAAACTATGATCATTTTGTTTACCCCACAACTCCAAAATACCATTATGATAAGTGATAACGTGATCAATATTTGTCAAGGGTTGAGAAAGGGATGTCCGTCGGTGGTAATCCAGGAAGTTTTTTCCCATTTTACGAGTGGTGGATAAGATGGATTCGTCAGTTGCTTGAGAATGGATGGAGAGATTTATATTTTTGGGTTTAGCGATTAAAAAGAGACCCCCGACATTGAGTAGACAGACTAAGGTTTAAGTGAATGAGCCTATTTATTTCAGATAGTGAACGCATAATAATCTCCTGTGGATTTGAATTGACATCAATTGCTACACTACCATAAAAATATACCTTGTGCAAAATAATTAATCACACTACAAATATCTTAATCATAATTAAAGCTTAACTAGCCCAATATCTGTATACGAATGTTTTTCAATGGTTTTATCTATTAAATATCTAATTCAAAATAGCCTGGCAATTGGGGCAATGCTTCAAATTAACTGCTTTCAAAAATTGAAGCCAGTTCTGGTCTTTGCATTTCAAAGCTATCTTGCACAGCCGTATAGCTCTGGTAGCCTAAGCGAGCAAGAGGGCGAAATCGGTTCGGGTCAATTCGTTGCTCTTCATCCAATACCGATTCACAGACATGAATACCCACCACGTGGCCAAGAACCATACGGTTTATTAGTTTCTCTTGATTAGCTCGAGGTAATTGTACTGACATGTAGTATCGGCACTCCAAACTGATGGGTGCAGCTTTGATCCGTTTTGGTCTTACTAATTCGGCAGGAGCCTGTTCGATAGCGGCTACAGAAAACTCGCTGGTGTGTCGTGTGAAATTCATCGAAGTAATATTCATTTCCTCTCTCAAGGCATATGAAGTGATATTCACCACAAATTCGCCCGTTTCTTCTGCATTACGCAACGTATCTTTTTCCCCTGTTTCAATATGTGCTTCTGTAGTTGAAAACATCACCATCGGGGGTTCATCCGCCACAATATTGAAATAGCTAAACGGCGCCAGGTTATCTACCCCTGATTGACTGACCGTGCTTATCCAGGCGATGGGTCTTGGGATCACACAGGCCTTAAATAGCCCCCTGGGCAACTTGTGGGCGAGATCGAAAAACATGGCTTCTCCTGAAATCTCTAATTCTAAACAAAACACTCCAACACCCATTATTTATGGAGCTATCGAAAACTCCATGTCAGAGGTAAAAAATGCTGAAGTCAGATAAAATATCAACTATCAAAATACCGTAATCCAATCGCACTCCGAACCTCTTCAAGCGTTTTCTCTGCTACTTTTTTAGCTGCGGCAGTGCCAGAAATTATAATATCCATTACTTCACCACGCTTAAAACTATTTCTCTTTTCCCTTATTGGTTCAAGCATTGCCTGTAAACTAGTATTTAACAGGTTTTTAATTGTGGAATCTCCCAGTCCGCCTTTCCTATA
Organism: Legionella birminghamensis; assembly: GCF_900452515.1. NCBI lineage: Bacteria > Pseudomonadati > Pseudomonadota > Gammaproteobacteria > Legionellales > Legionellaceae > Legionella > Legionella birminghamensis. The sequence continues at coordinate 677,875 of NZ_UGNW01000001.1, read as the reverse complement.
TTGTGCCTTTAGTGCATTGACTTCTTCTGGATCTGGATGAAACGCACTAAGGTATTCAAATACAACATTTCCTTCAACTTTCCCGGGGTCACTTATTTTAAGGTGAGCTGGGTCAGTGAACATTAAAAAAACCTTGCGCTTTATTTCTTCAGGAGTGTCAGAAAGAAAAATCGCATTCCCTAAGGATTTACTTGCCTTGGATTGACCGTCTATTCCAACCAGACGAGAAGTTTTACTTAAAATCGGTTTTGCTTCTTTTAGGCAATCGGTATTATAAATTCTATTAAACCGTCTCACTATTTCGTTCGTTTGTTCAATCATGGGAATCTGATCTTCTCCCACAGGAACTGCCTCTGCTTTGAATGCGGTAATATCTGCTGCCTGACTGACTGGATAGCAAAGAAAGCCTGCAGGTATGGAGGAATCATATCCCTTCTGCTGGATTTCAGTTTTAACAGTGGGATTTCTTTCAAGCCGCCCTAAGGTGACAAGATTCAGGTAATACACAGTAAGTTCCGCAAGCTCAGGAATATGGGATTGTATGAAAATTGTGCTTTTTTCTGGTTCAATACCAATTGATAAATAATCTAATGCTACTTCATAAAGATTATCTACTATCTTACCAGGGTTCTCAAAATTATCAGTTAGCGCCTGTATATCAGCAATCATTACATACTGTTCGTATTCATCTTGCAGCTTAATTCGATTGAGTAGAGAACCAACGTAATGACCAAGATGTAATTTACCTGTGGGACGATCGCCTGTGAGTATAACTTTTTTCATTGCAGACCTGAATGTAAAGCTTCTTATCGGAAACTATAACAGAAAACCAGTATTCACCAAGTATAACTTCATGTGGCAGTTTAGTAAGTTAATGCCCCTCTTCGCGACTGACTGATGCAATTTGCAACAATTGCCTGCATGGCGGCGGGGACAATAAGCTGCTCATGGCCATTGAGGCTATGGACCAATTGCGGTTGAAACTTAAATTAACCGAAGAATTAAAGCGTTTAGGCATTGAAGCACTTGAAACCCCAGCCGATTTTCGTGAGCTCTCCCCAAATGAGGTGCTTATGCTAGATGATAAAAAAGGGGTATATGATCTAATGGCGGCAGCGGGATTTCAAGCCATTCGAGCCGATACGCTTGAAGCTCATTTTTTACCCGAAAGTGAAGAAGAACCTGCTGTCCGTAATACCTATTTAAATCATCTAACAAAACATCTCGGTTATGAAACCCTGACAGAGTTCAAAACGTCTTCCTCAATCAAGGAATTGAATCAGCTCCTCGCTGGATATCTGGAAGAAAGAACAAAAGATACGCGCCAATACCAATCCGGATTTGCGGGCTTGTTTCAGAAAAGTTTACTCCAAAAAGAAAAAGCGGTACATGCAATGAAACTGGCACTTGCCGATCCTGAAGAAGCCAAAGAACTGATGGAACATTTAAGCGTTCTGCGCCAGGGCGAACTTGGGAAGAGTATCCGCGCGTTTGTAAAAGACGGAAAAGCCAATGATATCATTGGCCATCCTGTACATACCGTAACAGAATTTATCCAGGCATTATCCGCGCAATCAATCCGTTTAACAGCAGGACCAACTGATAACTGAAGTTTCGACATTAAACTGGGCAAACCAACGGATTGCTTTGATCCAATAGCTTAAAATTAAGCCGGCTCATTTTATTCACTGGAGCTTTGCCCTGTTTGCTGGCTATTTTCATTTACGGCCTAATCGTCTGGATATGATTGAGCATAGTTCAGACGATGACTTTTGTTAGAGCAGGAACATTTTAGAAACAATAGGATTTGAGTGTCTGGAAATTACCGATGAAAAATGTCCCTCGCCATAGGTACGAGAACTCTTGGTATGTAGGGAAGGATAGCGCTCTTTTTGCAAACATCTGATTAATTGATCAATTTGACTCAATATTGATCAAAGCTGTATAATGCATCTTTACCTTATCACAGGCGAACGTCAACGGAATATCTGTATAAGAAACATTGCTGTTGCATCACAGAGCAATTTTGGGGGTGCAAGAACAATTTTACAGTGCTTATTTAGTAATTTTCTCGTAAGGAGGCAAACATGTTTGAAATACAATTCACTGATAATTACGAAAAAGAAATTCACATAAAAGGAGATAAAGAGCTTGTAGAGCAGTTATACAATATTCTTGATAAAGCCACCCCGATATTTGGCTATACTGAAGGTTCCTCTGTTAGTTTTCATTCCAACCCACCTTGTACCTGGGCTCACGCCGAATTTGATATTGGTTTATGGAACTTAAAGAGCCCCATTGGTCGCAATTCCGTCGCCCAATTATTTTTGAATTTTATTGAAACTAACAAAATTAAAATAGATGAACGCACCCGGTATATACTTGATTTTTGGATCTTTGAATTAAAAATGATAAACGAGGGAAAAAGCTACCGTTCAAAATATCCAGTAACAAGTCGAGAGCTTATTTCTCCAAAGAAGCTTAATCTGGTCTTGGATAAATGCCAAGAAAATGATTATGAGCCTTCATTCCAGGATTTATTTAATTTGTTTGAAAATTCTGACCGTATGAAACAGCTTGGAAAAACAGGCCAGCCCCTTTCCCCTTATGGATGCGAAACCGACTCCTTTGCAGCCTCTAAAGAAGCTAGGGCAAAATATGATAGAACATCTTATACGCAAGAGCAGGCAGGCAATTTGTTTTTTAAACTACCTGTTGCTGGCAACCATTCTTTACCTAAAGCAATATTTCCTATGGATTCTAAAAGGCTAAATGATTTTAATTAACAGTAGGTGGCCTAGATTTCAAAGCCTGATTATTGGGATAATTCAGGCTTTGAAAGAGCTTGGTGAACAAGCTATGCATTAACAGGGTTACCAGCGTTAGTAACCCATGCGGTTCATCCAACTGTTTCAACTCAGACTATAATAGAACGCAACCACCTGTCGGTGCAGGTTCAAAGTGTTCTTCATGAACATTTTCCCAAGCGCCATTAATCTTTTGATAGACTTGTATTGCCACAATATTGTTAACTAATTTTGTCATGATTTCACGGCGCTTGTCTATTTTTGCAGGCTCTTTGATAGCAGTAATACCTAGCGTAAATATATCACCCTGCCGAGGTATATTTTTAAATTCCTGAATAATGTTTTTTAACTCCTCTTCTGTCATAGAAAGTTGAGCTGAGTATCGAAAACCACGTTCTTCAAAATGACAAATAAGGTCATCAATCGTATATTTTTCTGGGCACTCTAAACTTAGCGAGGTCTCTTTCAAATAAAAAAGGCTCGTGTGAAATAAAGTGTTGTACAAAATAATCGCGATTAAATCGTTTTTGATTAACTTCACAATCACTGGCATAGTTAAAAATAAAGACTTTCTTTTCTTCAGACGGATTAGCGCGTGTAATCCAAAAACCAAACAGATAATTCCTTTTAGTTCGTAATTATGATGCCATTGATTATAAATGACCAATAAGTGCTATGCAACAAGCTCAATAGACTTTGTACGGGACAAAAATTTGAAGTAGCTCATTGATTAATAGACAATCCCTGCGTTTCTGTTCAAGGAAAAGGCATGGAGTCATGGTAATCAACGAGCTGAGCTCTATATTAAACGGATATTTTGGTTGGAACAAGGCAAGAATGACCCGTTTCGCCTGTATGCTGGTATCTTTGTTCAAAGTAAGGACAGTAAATTTAAGTGAACTGGCCTGTGGCTTTGAAAGTGAGGCAACAATAGAGTCCCGTTACAAGCGTATCAAGCGATTTTTCCAGGATTCACAATTTGCTTCACTGTTCTGGCCGGATGGGTAATGCGCTTTTTTGATTTTGACCAGACGCCGTTATATCTAAGCTTAGACAGAACAAATTGGCAGTGGGGAAAGCAAGATATTATTATATTGATGCTTTCCATTGTCTACAAAGGGATAGCAATTCCTCTCATGTGGGATTTGCTGCCCAAGCGCGGGAACAGCAACACCACCGAGCGTATAGCCTTGCTTCAGCGTTTTATAGAGCAATTTGGCAAGGAAAGAGTTGCCTTTAGCTTCTCTAAAGAGCAATGGCTGTATTGCAATTGTTTTTTATAAAAAGACTTGTGAAAATTCTAGAAGTGTACAATAATTATATTAAGAAAACCCGTCAAGGCTATGCTCATCTGAGTATCCTCAAACCGACGGGTTACTTTTTTTACAGGTATAAAAATGGAATTTACTAAGCCATTCCTTACTATCCAACAGCAAATAGACTTATTGACTGATCGAGGTCTGATTATAGATGATAGTGCTGCACACTATCTGTAACATTTAAATTACTATCGTTTATCTGGCTATTGGTTCCCATTTTATAAAGAAGACAATACAAATCTTTTTAAGAAAGAAACAAAATTTTCTGATATTTTAAATCTATACATTTTTGATCGTGAATTACGTTTGTTACTTTTGGATAGTATAGAACGCATAGAGATTTCTATTCGAACTCAGTGGGCATACTATTTTTCCCAATATCATGGCCCACATGCTTTTATGGATTGTAATTTGAGTAATAATTCATTTTGGCATGCCCAAAACCTAATTACATTGGAGAAAGAGCTCAAACGCAACGACGAACTTTTTATCGATCATTTTAAGAAAAATAATATAACACCACCAATATGGGCAATCTGCGAAGTGATGTCATTTGGATTATTATCAAGATGGTTGAAATGCATGCAATCTACGCAATCGCGTAATAAAATTTCAGAAACGTACAGCATTGACTATGATGTTCTTGTTAGTTTCATTGAACACTTATCTTATTTGCGCAATCTATGTGCACATCATAGTAGGGTCTGGAATAAAAAGATGACCAAGACTATGAAAATACCGCAATCAAAGCCATCTAATCTAGTTGAGAATTTCAATCGCGACACTCGTGCTATAAGAAAAATATATAATACCTTGATACTTATGGTTTATACACTAGATTTAATTAGTCCAAATAATCATTTCAAAAGCAGGTTAATTAATTTGTTAGATGCTCATAAAATAGAACCAATTTTTATGGGGTTCCCGTTAGATTGGAAAAATAGAGTTATATGGAAGGATTAGAGCACGTTGATATAAGCATAGCGCAGCCCAAAATAATTGTTAGTTATACTTCGTTTAGCCCAACCTTGTCAGCGCGTATGAGGCGAATTAGTTATTTGTATCTATGAAATTGCTAATGAAGTTGTAACCCTCCCGTAAAATAGCACCATTCAAAAATAGAGTTTCTCCGGCATAATAGGCAAGAGGAGGAGAAACGATGAAACGCAGCCGATTTACAGAGCATCAAATATTAAATATTTTAAAATATGTAGAGAATGGCCGTCTGGTAAAGGATGTCTGCCGTGAGCATGGAATATCCGATGCCACCTATTACAACTGGAAAGCTAAATATGGCGGGATGGAGGCCTCAGATATTAAACGAATGAAGCAACTTGAGGAAGAAAATGCAAAGCTGAAACGGATGTTCGCTGATTTGTCGCTGGAAAACCGTGCGTTGAAGGATGTGATAGAAAAAAAGCTTTAAAGCCGGCAGAGAAAAGGGAAATGGCTGATTATCTGGTAAATGAATACGGCATGAGTCTTAGACAGAGCTGTGCCGCCTTAAGCCTGAGTCGCACAGGTTACTATTATCAGCCGGCAGTAAATAAGGATGAGACGGTGATTAAAGAGCTGATGGAAGTTACCGAACGCTATCCGCGTTATGGCTTCAGGAAAGTGTTTGTCAAACTGAGGCAGGCGGGGTTTACATGGAATCACAAAAGGGTTTACCGGGTTTACTGTGAATTGCAGTTGAATATCCGCCGTAAAGGAAAGCGGAGATTGCCTACACGCAACCCAGAGCCTCTTGCGGTTCCCGCTACAGTTAACCATACTTGGTCTGCTGATTTTATGAGCGACGCATTGAACTGTGGCAGACGATTCAGGACATTTAATGTGGTTGATGATTTCAACCGGGAAGCACTGGCCATTGAAGTGGATCTGAGCCTGCCTGCCCGACGGGTTACCCGGGTGCTTGACAGCATTGCTGCCAGTCGAGGATATCCGGCAAAACTGCGTCTTGATAATGGGCCTGAGTTTATCTCTCTGGTATTGGCTGACTGGGCTGAAAAACACGGAGTTACTCTTGAGTTTATTCAACCCGGAAAACCCACTCAAAATTCATTTATTGAACGGTTTAATCGAACTTATCGCAATGAAATACTGGATTTTTATTTGTTCAGAAATCTCAATGAAGTTCGGGAAATAACCGGGAAATGGATGAAAGAATATAACGAAGAAAGACCGCATGAATCACTGGGAGATCTGTCACCATTTGATTATAGATTGATTAAAAATAAGTCGGAAAACTCTAGTTTCGGTCGGCACTAATAAGGGGAGGTTTACAAAGTCAATATATTCTTGTAAAATATGCTGCTGAACATTAATTCCAACTTTTATTACTTTGTTTTTATTATCAATTACAGTTTCAAGTCTTCCTTTTTTTAGTTTATCTATATCATTTATTGATAGCACTTCATTGGAGTGCGCTCCTCTGTTACGAACAACGGAGACAGCATCAAAAAAACTTTGCCATTGTTGTTTAGTTTTTTTATCAACTCCAGTATTCATAATCTTATCAGCATGATATCTTACATTTCTTGTTTTTATATTTTTTAGGCAGCACTTGCTTTCTTTACATTTGTGATCTTTTTCTTCACAGATTAATTCCTTATCTCTGCAATAAAGCACTCGCTGCCTTGGGGAAAACTCTCTGGGCATGGAAAGAAGAGGTCGCCAGAATGTGGCGGTTTAGTAAATCAAATGGCATCACTGAAGGCTTTCATCGAAAAATGAAACTTATCCAGCGAAGAGCCTATGGATTTAGAAATTTTGAAAACTATAGACTACGTGTTAGAGTGCTCTGCGGATGATTAAAGCTGCCCCCGTTATTGGGAAAGACCCTAAGTCTTTGATTTTAAATGGCGCGCTCGGAGGGACTCGAACCCCCGACACCTTGGTTCGAAGCCTTATGCTTAATCATAAAGTAAATTAATAATCAACAACTTACGATGCATCAATATGATTTAAAACTGCCTAAAACTGCCTAAAACAGTATGGAACGGTGGCAATTACGGCATGTTTTCGTCACTGTTTAATTTCAGGCTTAAGCCAAAACTCGTCACTTAAAGCATCACGGTGAAATCCCATGAAACCTGCGTCAATTTTATGCTCATCAATAATGCTCAAGAACCGCTGCATCCAATTGCTAGTTGGATTTATTTTTTTCATCCAATGCCAAATAATAACTATCTGATAGCATAAGCTACTTTGGGGATCGATCGTTGTCAGGTTTCCATTGTATAAAGAAAATTCGAATGAGTTTAAAATATTACTTGGCCATTTAGAGGGAGCCTTCTTGGGTAATTTTGGCTTTGATCCAAAGACCCTATTCCAAATACGGTTATGATGAGCACATAAATTTCGTAAATCCGATATACTCCGGCTCCAAGAGAAAAGAATGTCATTTTTCACATCTAAATATGCAGCAATATTATTCGCTATACTTGAATCTTTAATCCCTCTAAGAAGAAAAGTCATTTCCTTAAATGTTAATAGTTGCATAACCATCCAGAATGGCGGTAATTGAGGCGTGGTATATTTTCTTTTGTAATGCTCAATAAAGACCTCCCTGGAAGCCTCCATCTCACTTTCAATTTTCGAGAGCAACCATTGATGGTTATAATTTTGATGAAAATTATTCTTATCAAGGTAACCGTGAGGGCCTATCAACATTACTGTATTATCAATTAGCTGCGCTCTGAGAGAGATTTCTAAACGTTCAATAGCATCAAGTAAAAGAAGCCTTAACTTTCTATCAAATATGTATAGATTCAAAACACTATCAAAATTAACATTTTCCACAAATAGATGATTTTGATTATTTCTTCGAAATGGGAGCATGTAAGCTGATAAGCGATAATAACCGATATTTAATAGATATCGTTTAGCTCTCTCTGCGTTAGCAACTATTAGCCCTCTTTCTGTTAACTTAGTTACTAACTGATCGATTGAGAGCGCGGGCTTATCAAAAAGCAATTTATGATCCTAAATAAGCAAAAGCCGCTAGAGTGTGCGTGACTATTAATAATCAGAGGCATAGCGGCTGTGTTAATGTAATTTTAGTCATTTGATTGAATAGAGTCAATATTTCGGCCAACTCTATTGTTCCTCTCGAAAGTTTTATTGCACAGTATCTACAATTGCGATAAGTCCACTTGATACAAACAGCTTATTATATGATTAATTTAGATTCTTGCGATTCTCCATAGTATTTATTAAAACTGAGGCTGGTTGATGACTTCCATCGGTCAAAACCCTGTCAAGTTGAGAGAGTGCATCTATAATCTCCCTTACGGTTACTCTTTCAAACTCTTCCCGATCATTTTCTTCGTGGGTTCCTTTATTTAGGTACCTCCACTCCCTGGAATCACCATCAACACCAAGTAGAGTCTGTAGAGAGGACAAAACCGCCTGCTTATCTTCATGAACAAAATTGGCTAGTGATAATTGTTTTCTCAATTGTTCAGTAAGATTGCGTAGCCCAATAGGAGAATTGGGTGCGTGGTGTTTTAAACTTAAGCATCCACTCCCATGTTTACATAAATACCGCCAAACTTTCTGGGTTAACATTTCCAGCGCCTGTCTTGATTTAGTAAGAGATTCCCTAATTTCATGTTTTTTATAATATATTTCCGCAGCTAATATATAGTTTCTTGTCGAGCAGTTAAAATCAATATTCACATGATACTCATCGACTTGCGGGAGAAAAGTGAAGGTTTTAGATTCCCTCATTTCAACAGATCCCAACTGGTTTTGCACATCTTTAAAAAACTCTTCGCCATGACAGGTCATGATTATCTGTTTCAGTTTAAAATGTTTGTCTTCAAAAAAAGTTCGCCTTATTGCTTCTCGATGTTCATCATCGATAGCATTAACTGGGTCGTCAAAAATAACAATTGGACAATTTTCTTTCAAGTTTTTTGCGGCAAGGATGGCCAATCCTAAGCAACGGATGTGCCCTTCACTTAAGATGTGCAGTGCATCAAAAAATCTGTCAGGATCTATTTTAAATGAAATTTTGATTTGCTCACCTTGTACCAGCGGTAAATTGATGGAAGCAAGCAGCTCCATTGGCGTATCAAATCTATTGAACGCATTATAGAGCTCAACAACGGTTGAACCTAAGTCAGCTACAAGTTCACTGGGAAGTTTTTCTGCATAAGAATTTAATAAATGCACAAATTGACTATATGAATTACTGATTTCTTTATTGATAAGTATAAAAGGCTTTTCCTGTTCTACTTGAACAAGCAATTCTTTATTTTCTTCATTAAAGCTTGCTATAACCCTATTGGCTTCATGAAGATTACGCTCAATCTCCTGTCGGCGCCCTTTAAGAATATCAATCTCTTTATTTAATTCTTTTAACTCAATTAGCCTTTTTTTCTTTTCAATAGAAGCAAACTCATTGCTTTCCAAATGCTTATCAAATTGCTCTAACTGTTGGATCCGCCCTAAAAGCTGATCCCATAAAATGCCCCCATTTTCGTTGAACATGGAACCCCACCATTCCAAAGTTGGCCTAAAATTGCATTTGGCGAAAAATAATGCCAGTGGATGTTGTTCATCTAATCCGCAGGTTATAGCCCCCTTAAACTGATATACATTACTTAACTCTTCTGAGAGTCTGCATTTTGTCAGTTCCAAGCTTTCTTCTAACTCAGAAAGAAAATTCAGTCTTTCTAATTCCCGCCTAGCCAATTCAAATGGATTATTTTGAACGACACCAATTGGTGTTTTGCAAGCTGGGCATTCTGTTGCGGAATCTTCTTTCATTGCTAATATAGCACTATACAGTTGTTTGAATGAAAGTTCGCCTCTTAAAGTGTTCATATCACGTTCTTGTGCTTGCTGCCTTGATGACAGCTCATCAATAATTTCTTTCTTTGCAATCATTAATTGAAGTGTTAAACCTGTTTTTGTTGGTAGGGGTTTATCCATATCTCTTTCAAGAAATGATATTTCCTTAGATGTTTCTTTTATTAACTCGGGAAAAGTAAAACCAGGCTTATACCTTTCGGCTAAAGAAGACTCGTCTTCTGATAAATCAATCAGGGACTTTTTGCTATTCTCAACAATTGTATATTGCCCGGATAATGCTGTTTGTTTTTGGAGCAATTCTTGCTGCTTAATACCAATCAAATCAATATATCGATCATCCATATCGTTTGTAAAATTTTGGACAAAATCATTAAAACTGTCCATTCCGAAAAGTGTTGAAATTAATTCATTTTGTTTAGCAGGTAGCTGCGCTGCAATTCTTGAAAAATTGTCAATCCGATTTTTTTCAATAAAACAAAATCGGTATAAACTTTCATCGGCCTCAAGCGTATAAACATTGCTTTGTGCATCCAGAGCCTCGACTATAGGTAGCTGAAAGCTATTTACGTGTGCATTAGTGAGGTAAGTAGTTGATTTTATACGTTTGCTTTCAGCCTCAGCAACATTACCCAGTAATCCAAATTCAAGCGCCTCACAAAAACTTGATTTACCAGTTCCGTTGGGACCATAAATTAAAACCAACCGACTATCAAGATCAAATGATTCTTGTCTTGAAAATCCTCTAAAAGGGCCAACCTTTAATCTGGCCAATCTATTCATTGAGGCTACTTGCTCTGTCTCTTCTTCTTTTATATCGATAACTTCTGATAAGGTGTACCATTCTTCTTTCGCAATTTCGGCAATTTTTTTTATTCTTTGCCCGTGGGATGTCGACAATCCCTGAAGAATCTCTAAATGATTGAGAACTAAATTAGCAATTTTACGAACCCCATCTGTGATGGTTGGTGCTGTTAATGATTGCAAAAATCGAAGATACTCACTCCGAATCATCAATAATCCTTTATAAACGGAAACCAACAAGAATTGTAGTATAAAATATTAATTGCATGAAGATCGGAGAGACACTTTGAACTTTGAATATACCATAGTTTAAAATGAAAATTATTTTTCAATAAGTTAAATTAATTGCCTCACGTAGCTATTGCAACGCCAATTAATTCAGCATCAGCCTCGTAGCCTGGTTGACGCCTTGCGGCAACCGGGTTTTCTTTGAAAGCTATATTTTTCTAAATTATATGACGAACTACGCACTCCGCTGAATAAAGGAGTACAAGTGACACAACATTGGCTTGATTTTTCTCCGGAGCAATGTGTTTTTCATTCTTACTTTCGAAAGGAGGTCTTCATGGATATTAGGGATTAGGCAACCCGGTTGTCGCAAGGCGCCAACCAGGCTACATGGGATCTAAATTAATAGTTAGATAGCCATAGTATATTTAATAATCCACGCAGTGCGTTCTTTGCCGCTATCCAGCAAGGCCTGGTAATAGGAGACAATTATCTGGGCAGATGTTGCCGCAGGAAGAGAGCTGGAAAAGGTAAAGTCAGCAATACATTTGCTCGCCAAATTGTTTCTCATTAGAATAAATGATGACTAATTTTTTCTTGGCGATTGTGGCATCAATTGGAGTCATTGCTGCATTCCTGAGAACCACTTCTTCTAGACCCGCTAAGTAATTGATTTTAAATGGCGCGCTCGGAGGGACTCGAACCCCCGACACCTTGGTTCGAAGCCAAGTACTCTATCCAGCTGAGCTACGAGCGCCTGGTGAGATTCGGGTAAAACTTGTGTTGATCTTATTAGTCTGAAATGGTGGGTCGTATAGGAATCGAACCTATGACACAAAGGTTAAAAGCCTTCTGCTCTACCGACTGAGCTAACGACCCAACTAATAGTTATTTGCTCTTTGGATTATCCACCAAAATGGTGGGCCGTATAGGAATCGAACCTATGACACAAAGGTTAAAAGCCTTCTGCTCTACCGACTGAGCTAACGGCCCAAAGAGGCTGAAATAATAACGGATTAGGATAAAATTTCAAGTATTTTTTCGAATTATTTTTTAAATTAAGGGCTCTCCGACATATAAATATTCATTAGTAGCAAGAATTGTCCAACCCTGATTATGCAATTTATTTTTTTGTTCTTCTAATTGGGTCGAGGCCACCACTACCAGTAACACATCAGCGCCCAGGGCTCCGCAGCCTTTGGCTGCCAGGATGTTTTTGTCGGTTTTTAATTGCAGAATCTGCTGTTGGCTGTGCTCCGCTGTTAACCCCATTTCTAGTAAGCGTTGATGGTAAGTGTTAACGGCATCCACCAGGCTGTTGCTGTCATTATGCAAAAACGCCTCCCTGGCCTGTTCTACAATCGGAGGCAGCCGATGAATGGTTTCAGGTAAATTTGCATCTTTCAGATGGTGGTGAGTTGCCAGTTTTTTTCCACTGTGCAATAAAATAAAACCGATGTCGGCGAACGCCCATTGGTAGCATTCGATGATATGCTTGCGGCGATTGATGTAGACACAGCCGTGTTTTGCCTGTGCCAACACATCATAGCCGCTGGGACGCAGGCCCTCGCCATTCCATGCATATTCGAAATAGGCATTCAGCAAATCATCGGCGCTGGGGGAGGCGTGCAGCGAATTACTACAGGCCAGATAAGCGCCAATAAATTGGGCACTTGAAGCCCCCAGCCCCCCGCGCCCCTGATAAGGGTCAAACCAGCTTAGTCCATAATCTCCCTGCTTCTTTCTCTGCCATAGCTGCCCTGCTGGCGATTCCGGATGAATACCAGATAATTCAGCATGATGATTGAGGCTTAGCTCAAAACAGGGACTGGTAGTGAGTACAATGGCAGATTCTTCCATTACAGCAGCGTATTCACCAAGCAGAAACGTTTTTGCAGGTATAGACCATTTCATTCTCAATTATCCTTTGCGAAGCTCTGCCAATAACTCCTGTGCATTTTTAAGGCTTACGCGTTTATTAACGGACAGCCAACTCTGCAGTTTGTTTTTTAATATCGGCATTTCATCCTCATTCGCCCCTGCCACTAATAATAGATTATCAATATGCAGTTTCATATGTCCCTGAATAATTCCTTCCGTACAAAGCGCCTTGATAGCACCAAGGTTTTGCACTAGCCCGACAGCTGCGATGATTCTGGCAAGATGGTTGGCTGACTCGATGCCCATCATTCGCAGGCACATGCTGGCAGTGGGATGAAGCGCTGTTACACCGCCCACTGTGCCCACAATAAGCGGTGCCGTCAGTTGACCGGTCAACTGTCCCTCATTGTAGCGCCAACGCGTAATGGCTCGATATTGGCCACTGCGTGCAGCATAGGCATGAATGCCCGCTTCGACCGCCCGCCAGTCATTGCCGGTTGCAATTAAAACCGGATCAATGCCATTCATAACCCCTTTGTTATGAGTCGCAGCGCGGTAGGGATCTTTTTCAGCAAATAAAGAGGCCTCCTGTAAGCGCTCACCTAATTCATCGTCGACTTCATTAATGACCACACGGGCGGTAGTTAGTTTCTGATCGTTTAAATTGGACAATATGCACATAGAGACCTGTTCGCCGCTCAAGTTCTCCAGAGGCGTTTTCAAATATTCCAGCACCTGGTTGATAATGTTGGCGCCCATGGCATCACAGCTATTCATCATCAGATGAATAATGGCCATATCCGCTCCATCGTCACGGACTAAATGGCGCAGATGCAAATCTCTTACTCCGCCGCCACGCTTCACCATATTGGTGGCGACATCTTCATTTGCTTTTTGTATCAAAGCATTTTTGTGTTGCTGGAATAAGGCTTCAAATCGGGCAAAATTTTTAACTTTGGCTAACTGAATTTGCCCAATAATGCACTCCCCATCAACCCAGGTTGTAATTTCACCCTGTTGTCTCACCCATTTTGCAGTTTTTGATAAAGCAGCAATAATTGATGTTTCTTCAACCGCCAGCGGAATAATGTAATCATGGTGGTCTATGCGAAAATTGGTGGCCACTCCCAGAGGCAATTGAAAATATCCAATAACATTTTCAATCAGTTTATCCGCCAACGTAATGTCATCCACCCCGCCCTGTCTTAAATAAGCAACATCTTCATCTGTCAGAGCGCCCAGCTCCAAAAGCCGACTGAATCGTTCCTCACGGTTTAGCCTGGAAAATCCCTGAAATAATTTACTGGCTTGATTACTTATTGGCATGCCTTCTCCTGTAAATCAAATTGCTCGAGAGCATGAACTGTCTCAGTTATTCAAAAAAGCCAGACTTTAGCATAAACATCTTCATTTCTTTACTTTTTCCAGCAAATAATAAATTTCATTCAATCGGGTATTCAGACGTGTAAAAAAATACATCAGATTGAAAAATCCCAGCGCCTTGCTTTCCAGGGTAGAAAACCGTGAGGGATCGGCCTTAATCGCCTTGGTTAGAATATCGATAAGATTAAGGGCTGGCAGCATGGGCGCATGGGATTCTTTTTTCAGACGCTTTTTGAGCGCCTCCAGATTATGCAAACTCGTATCTACAGCCATATGAATGCGCGTTTTATCTTCCTCGTTCATATAAGGCTCGAGCCAGGAGTATGCTTCTATTAGCCCCACCACATAATGGGTGCAGAACGCAATTTGGGTCAGCAGAAGATGGAAATCTTTACGATTAATGCGATGAAAAAGAACTTCATAACTGATCGAGAGCGCATTTTTGCGGATCAACTGATATTCAAGATACAAATGCTGCACCGTTACAGGTTGCGCATTCACCGGCCGCTGCAGGAATTCATTCGACAGCGATGCCTGGATCTTTTCTATATAACGGACAAACAGATCTACAACATTGGTTCTGACCGGTAAACAGTAGGTAGAAACCATCAAGGCAATGGCCGCTCCCAAGGCCGTATCCAGGATTCTCTCCCGCAGCAGGAACAGATTCCAGTCACCAAACATGGCAAATAAATAAACCACGAAACCTGTAAGGGCAATCATTGCCGCCAGATGAAAGATCTGAAACAGGTAGACAGTAAAAAAAACGAACAGGAGCATGAGCCCCAGAATCGCATACTGATTTGGCGGGGTTATCCAATAAAGGATCGTGCCGCCCGCCCCGCCGAGAATGGTCATACTGACGCGCTCCAGCGAACGCTTAAGGCTCTCCCCCCAGGACTGTGTGGTCAGTGCCATAGCACTTAAGGTCACCCAGTATCCTCTTTCCAGATTCAGCAAATAGCTGACTATCTCCGCTATCGTTATTGCTGCCGCAGCCTGCCATGCTATCTTAGTGGTATTGCGGATGGCCATCTTGAGTCCTCACTAATTCAGTCATGTGCTGGTTAATCAGATTAAATGTCAGTTTTAAATTGAGTAAAGCCATTACCAGCGTGGGTTCAGTCAAAAGCTCATGGCTCATGGATTCATCCAGTTGCTGCAAAGAGACCTGGGCATTCTCAAGCTCAATTCGAAAGTCCCTTCTCATGCGCACTGAATCAAAAAGAACAGCGAAGCGGCGGTTTATGACGATTAATGATAGTCGCACTGATCGGGGAAGATGGTAATCATGAATTTTTAAAATGTGATACGCCTCAACCATCATAGTATACGCACTGACAAATGCATATTGATGCACCAGAATTTCACTGACGGTTGATTGCATGCCGTCAAATACATCACTTTGCTCGATAGTCTGATTGCTATCCAGCAAATGATTCATATTATGTTTCAATTTTACAAATGAGAGTTTCTCAAAACTCTGAATCACATCTCTTTTAACCAGATAGTGGCGGATTTCCCTCATCCCTCTGGACAGCAGCTTAAACAATCGATTGGAATTTTTTATATATAAGCCTGGATAGTTTTCTGGAAAAATAAATATGGCCACTAAAGCCGCAACAAGAAGTCCTATAATCAGGGCATGCAAATGCATCCAGGCTTCAGTTGGCGTATCAAAGGGCAATATGGTGGCAAAAAAACACAGGATCCAGGCCATCATGGGCGCCATGCTGTTCTGCAAGCCAAAACGCCTGCAATAATTCACTGTAAAGCCTAACAGAATCAGTACAATTGAGGTTAAATCCTGCGAATCCCTGACTTTCAACCCAAGAATAAAAGCCAGGAAATACACCAAATCAAATACAATGACCTGAATAACACGCAAAGCAAATGACTTGGCAATAATACCTTGCAAGGAAAATCCACAAGCAATTCCTGCCATCAATTTTCCAAACAGGGGTTCTTTTGTGGTTAACGCCAAGGTAATCAAAATCGCCATGATCGTTTTCAGGGCATGTTTGAGACGAAAATAGCCGGGATCGATCCCCCAAAGATATAATTTTAATTTCCTGATTAACTGCATTATCTATTTTTACATCCTTACTGCTCTGCCAACATGACCTGAAGCCGGGTACATTAAGTAGAGTCATCTCATAAATTCCGTAATTTCTCAAGTCTTATAGTAACTAAGATGGCGGATCCTTCCGCATCTTCAGTTGAAGATCTCTTTAGGCGAGGAATTAAAGGCTCAAGGACAATTTGAGTGTCTGGAGCATCTCTTTGTTAACGCTTCACGCATCATGAAGCCAATACAATGGCAGACAGGCAATGGTCTATGGTATATTGCAAGAAGAATAGTTTACTTTGCTCGGGAACTAGACTTAGATGGAACAACACCAGTACCGTTCAGTATGTCTGAGGCGTTTGTTAAAATTTTAAGGCGATACCATGTTGACGTTGGCGCCCCGGTAAATGCTTATGATTAAAATAGGAAATTCCAGAGGATTTATGACTATAGTGAAAGCCCTCTCCACAAATGTTGGTTGAGTCAGATTGAGTCAGCTAATTCAACTTATCACAAGAGTTATTAAATAGTGAAAACATATAAAATAATAGCTACGTATATCATTTCCTATTACTGTTTTGGAGCAGTCGTTTTCCTTTTTATATTTGGCTTTGCAGATAGCTTAAAAATTTTAAAATCTTTACCTGTGAGTAAAGATTTTAATGGAGTCCTTATTTTATTTTCGTCATTAACGGCCAGTGTCCTAATGATTAAGTCAATGAAAAAAAGCTTACTGCTAAAACCCTATCCGTACTTTATACTTGGTTTTTACATCGGAAACTTATCTTTATTATTAATGTTCCTATTGGATGCTTTTTTGAATCACTATGTAATTTGGGAATTTCCTGAATTTTTATTAATATTTTTTGCGCCATTTATGGAGTTATTTTTCTCTTATCTCTCTGGTTTTGCATTTATGGCATTAATTCCTTCTTGTTTAAGTGCGTACATCCTTTTTAAAGTGATACAGCATAATGAAAAACAACGCATTTAAGCTAAAATTCTTTTATGGAATAAATTTTCTGCTTATAAACTCTTGGGAATCATTATGAGCTTAAAGTTCTCAATGATAAGCAGTCCTCAAATATCTATAAAAAAACCGATAGGCAGAATACTTGGCGTGATACCTCATTGTCACAGCCCATTTACAAAAAGTTTTGGGGTTTATATTTCGCATAATACGAGCTGCTCTAAAACTTAACTAAAGAAGTTATTTTACACTCTCATGCCTGCAGGAGACTTCAAACCTATGGTTATCCGTATATACCTTCTAAACTATAGATTGGTATTCCCCTCGCTGTTGCTTTTTATAACCAATGGGGATTCGAATTTGCTTGAAAATTCAGCACATAACCCACATAGTGCTCAAATTGGCAAACGCACCATGCAATGGGCTTGAAAAAAAATGCGCGCCTAGCTACTCTACGTAAACCCAATTTATTTAGGTATAGTAAACGGCTGGCAGATTAAAGCTTCACTGCTTTCGGCATCTGCACAGAGTTAGCGCACTGTAATCATGACTAAAATACTCTCAGACGCCGGGCTGAAATATGACGCACAAAACCGCTGCTATGCCTGTACAGGTTCCTGGACGGTTTCCTCGCTTAACGGTTTCATTGAAACAGTACAACAGGAGCAATTGCCTGAGACTGAGTCCCTGACCATTAGCGGGAAGCAGCTGGAGCATTTTGATAGCGCCGGCGCCTTGGCCCTGCATAATTTTATGCGTTTTCTGGCAGAGCATAAAAAAGAAACCAAACTGGATGATTTTAATTCTCAGCAACTCGCCTTGCTTGATCTGATAAAAGAGAAAAAAGAAGCGCTGGATTTCCAGGTTCCCCCCGCCAAACCACAACCGGTTCTTGAAATGATAGGCCAGGAAACCATCCACAAGATCAATCAGGCGGATGGGTTTATTATTTTGCTGGGAGATTTAAGCACCAAATTTTTTGAGGCTTTTGGGCAATGGCGCCGCTTTCAAATCCCTAGCATCATTTCCATTATTGACTCTGCCGGAATCAAGGCCCTGCCTATCGTTGCTTTGTTATCATTTTTAATTGGAGTGGTGCTGGCTTATCAAATGGGACTCCAGCTACAGACTTATGGTGCCAATATTTTTATCGCCTACTTATCAGGGATGGCTATTTTCCGCGAGTTCGCGCCGCTTATCACGGCGATTATCGTTGCTGGCCGAACCAGTTCCGCCTTCACCGCCCAGATTGGCAGCATGAAAATTAACGAGGAGATTGACGCGCTTTATACAATGGGCCTGTCGCCAACTGAATTACTGGTAATGCCCAAAGTCATCGGCTTGCTAGCCGTTTTCCCATTACTCATTTTCTGGTCAGATGTATTTAGCATCTTTGGCGCTATGTTCATGTCAAAATGGATGCTCGGCATCAGCCATGTAGATTATCTGGCGCGTTTAAAGGATTCTGTTGGATTAACACAGTTAATGCTTGGGCTTTATAAAGCCCCTGCTTTTGCCTTTTTGATTGCCTTAGTCGGCTGCTTTCAGGGATTCCAGGTGGAATCCAGCGCCGACAGTGTCGGCAGCCAGACCACTAAAAGTGTAGTACAGGCTTTATTTTTAATTATTATTGCCGATGCGGTCTTCTCCGTTGTATACAGCTGGATGGATTTATAATGCCTGATCCAGTCATTGAAATTACCGGCCTGAAAAATAAACTGGGAGGTCAATGGGTACACACCGATGTCAATCTGACAGTTAACCAGGGGGAGATCCTTGCTATCATCGGAGGAAGCGGCAGCGGAAAGACCACTATTTTACGAAGCCTGTTAATGCTTTTGAAACCCACTGGAGGGGACATTAAAATTTTTGGACAGGACATCTCAACGCTTTCTACACGTAAGGCAAATAAACTTCGCCAGCGTTGGGGCATGTTGTTTCAACACAGTGCACTTTTTTCCGCAATGACTGTTTTGGAAAATATTACTTTCCCGATGCGGGAATTCACCCAGCTGGATAAGCGGTTCATGGAAAAATTGGCCATGCTCAAACTAGCGCTGGTCGGATTGCCGGAAGAATCAGCCAGCAAATATCCCGCTGAGCTAAGTGGCGGGATGCAGCGAAGAGCGGCGGCAGCCAGAGCGATTGCCATGGATCCGGAGTTGTTATTCCTGGACGAACCGACCACTGGTCTTGACCCCAGAGGCGCGCGGCAGTTTGATGAACTGATTTTGTTTTTACGTAAAACCTTAAACCTGACCATTGTAATGATAAGCCACGATCTTGAATCCCTGAAATCGACTGATCGGGTTGCATTTGTTGGCAGTGGAAAAATTTTGGCAGTGGAGCCGTTGAAAGAATTAATGAAAAATCCGCATCCACTGATTGCTGAATACTTTAGTAAATTTTAAACTACTAGGGTCTGTTGATATTTTGCCACCGGAGCGACGATCTTTGGAAGCTAAAACAAATTACACTATCGTGGGACTAACTGTTGTTATTCTTACTGCAGCCCTGCTGGCTTCAGCACTGTGGCTATCGGTAGGATTCGATCAGAAAAAGTATAAAATCTATGCAGTTTATATCCACGAAGCGGTTTCCGGTTTAACTGAAGATTCACCAGTAAAATACAATGGTGTTCCAGTAGGTTCTGTCTCAAAAATTGAACTAAGCCAAATTGATCCCCAGCAGGTAAAGATTCTATTGAAGATTGAGGACGGTACCCCCATTACTACAAGCACCACTGCAACCCTGATTTCCCAGGGGATCACAGGAACAACTTATGTCGGCCTGTCCGCCACTTCCTCTGATCTCACCCCATTAAAGAAGATTCCCAAGGAACCCTATCCTATCATTCCCGCCAAGCCCTCCCTCTTTTATCAGTTAGACAGCGTATTGAAAGAAGTTGCGGAAAATGTGAATGGCGTTACAGTTAAAATTAATAAAATATTTGATGATGAGAATGCACTGTATATAAAAAACACATTAAAAAATCTGGAAGGATTTTCCGATGTAGTCGCTAAAAATAACCAAGTGATTAACCACACCCTGAAAAGCACTGAAACTTTAACCCGTAATATTGCCAAGGCCAGTAAAGACCTTCCGGGCATCATTCAGGATGTTAAAGAGGGTGTTGGCAAATTGAATGCGATGACGGAGCAAATCAGCCTGGCAGGGGAAAAAGTCGGTACCGCAATGGACGCAGGAAAAACAGCGCTAGATAAAATTTCACAACAAACCATCCCGCCAGCCGTTGTTCTGCTGCGCCGTTTAAATAATATCGCAGCCAATCTTGAACAGGTTAGCAATTTAATGCGTCAGAATCCTGCTGTGGTGGTTCGGGGAACCGCCGCACCCAAAGCTGGACCAGGAGAGTGACTTGAATAAATTAATCCAACGCTTCAGCATTGCTGCCGGCTTGTTGTTTTT
Organism: Legionella birminghamensis; assembly: GCF_900452515.1. Lineage (NCBI taxonomy): Bacteria > Pseudomonadati > Pseudomonadota > Gammaproteobacteria > Legionellales > Legionellaceae > Legionella > Legionella birminghamensis. Next base: position 657,166 of record NZ_UGNW01000001.1, on the reverse strand, counting down.
ACAGGGCTGTGCCGTCAAACCAACAGTCACTAATGAATATAAGCTGGATAGCTTTAGCCGAAAGGTTGTTGCCCAAAAACCTGTGCATGCTTCTATTTTGATCACTCATCCGGATGCAGCCACTGGTTATGATACAGAGGAAATGCTTTACACTGATAAGCCATTTGAAGTCACCAGTTTTGTACACAATGCCTGGATGGGGCCCCCTGCAGATATGCTTTTGCCTTTGATGGTGCAAAGCTTACAGAAAAGCGGATATTTCTATGCAGTGGCTTCAACAGCAACCTCAGAATTAACCGATTATCGCCTCGATACACAGCTATTGGAATTGCAGCAAAGTTTTCTGAAGAAACCGAGCCAGCTTGATTTGACCGTCAAAATTGTTTTGACTCATGTCAGTGATAATCGAATTATTGCATCGAAAATAATCGAACTACATGTGCCATGCCCAAGTGATACCCCTTATGGCGGCGTAATCGCTGCTAACCAGGCTACCGGTTTGTTTACAGAGGCTGTTACAGAGTTTGTATTGACTCACGTCAGGAATGACTCCCATTTAACCTGAAGACTTATGGATACCCTAATCCATTCTTAAAACCATGGCGGAAATACAAAAACAATTGTACAATGGCACGCCATTAGGGCGAATTAAATTTTTGATCCCCGAATAATATTTGTAACCAAGAATAAGAAGGAGAGAAAAGGATGAGAGCTAAATCATTTTTAAAATTGGGACTGGTTGCAGCAAGCATCGTCCTGCTGGCATCCTGTTCAAAAACCCCCGGCAGCGCTGGTGATTATTCCGGTATGGGTGACAGTGACGCTTCCGCACACGGTTTGGGACAATTTACTCGCTTTGCGGGCCAGGAGCCAGGTGAATCATACACGACACAAGCGCCGCATAATCAGTTATATTTATTCTCTTATGACGATTCCACCTTTGCACCCAAATACATGGCCTCTTTAAATGCGCAATCGGATTATTTAAAATCCCATCCCGGAGCGCGTGTTCTCCTGGCTGGTCACACTGATGAACGCGGCAGCCGCGAATATAACATTGCATTAGGCGAGCGTCGGGCTAATACCGTTGCAGAATTAATGCGTATGGCAGGCGTGAGCAGACAGCAAATACGGGTTGTCAGCTATGGTAAAGAGCGCCCCGCTAATTTTGGCCACGACGAAGGATCGCACATGCAAAATCGTCGTGTAGAATTTATTTATGAGGCTACAAGATGATTCAAATGAAGCATCGCATTCTCGCCTTGTGTTTTGCTGGATTACTACCCCTACAGGTTGCTGCAGAAGCGCCTGTAGTGGATGACAGCGAAAACTTTGCGATTCTCGATGAACAGCAGGCTGATATGGAACAACAACCTGTTGCCAAAGCACAACTGGATGATAGTTATCCTGAGGAAGAAATCGCTCTGGCTCAGGATAATGAGCTGACTCATAGCGAAAACGCAGAGTTATTAGACAGGCTGCAAGGCATGAAGCAGGAAATCCAGGAGCTTCGCGGCCAACTTGAAGTGCAGGCCCATGAATTAAAACAGCTTCAGCAACAACAGTTATCGTTTTATAAAGATCTCGATTCACGTCTGAGCAATAATATGCAGACGAAATCAATCGCCAGGAATGAAAATTCATCTGAACTAAATCTGGCAAGCAAAGCAGCACCCACTGTTAGCAAAACCCCGACACAAGCTGTGTCCACCAATTCGGCAAAACCCATTCAAGCAGTCAACACCGCCATTACTGAAATAAATCCTGCAGCAGTTCCCTCTGCTAAAAATAATCCAGCCGACGAACAATTGAGCTACCTAGCGGCTTATGAATTAGTAAAATCCAGGCATTTTGACGATGCCTTAGCGTCAATGACTACTTTTGTTACCCAATACCCGCATGGCGGGTATACCGCAAATGCCCATTACTGGCTGGGCGAACTTTATATGGTCAAGAAAAACTACAATGAGGCGATTAACCATTTTGAAGTAGTGCTGAAACAATTTCCTTCTTCCAGCAAGGCAGCCGCCTGCACTTTGAAAATTGGCTATGCTCAAGCCGCTTCAGGCAAAGAAATCGAAGCCAAGCAAAGTCTGCAGCAAGTTTTAAAGAATTACCCTGACACTCCCACAGCGCAACTCGCTTTGGCTAAATTACATTCACTTAGTGCCTCATGACCAAGTTAAACAATCAACTGCGTATTACTGAAATATTCCATTCTTTACAGGGTGAATCAACGACTGTCGGGTTGCCGACAGTTTTTATTCGTCTAACAGGTTGCCCGCTTCGCTGCCAATACTGCGATACGGCCTATGCGTTTAGCGGCGGTGAGCTCCATGAAATATCTGCTATTCTTGAGAAAGTAGCCAGTTTCGGTTGCACTCATGTCTGTGTAACCGGCGGTGAACCTCTGGCGCAACCCGGATGTTTACCACTGATGCAGCAGCTATGCGATGCCGGCTATCATGTTTCCCTGGAAACCAGCGGCGCGCGCGATATAAAAGAAGTGGACCAGCGGGTGATGATTGTAATGGATTTGAAGACACCAGACTCAGGGGAATGCGGTAAAAACTTATTAAGCAACCTTGATCACTTAAAACCCTCTGATCAAATAAAATTTGTGTTATGCAGCCGTAACGATTATGAATGGGCAAACCAGCTTTTAATGGAGTATCGCTTGCACGAACGCACTCAGATACTGTATTCACCCAGCTGGAAAGAGTTGCCGGCAACAACTTTAGCGGACTGGATTGTGGCGGATCGCCTGCCAGTCAGATTTCAGATTCAGCTGCATAAAATACTTTGGAATGACGTCCCCGGTCATTAACTGCGAGGAGAATAATCATGCAGTGGTTTGCTCAGGCACCGGCAAATATAGCCCTTATTAAATACATGGGAAAAAAGGATGATAACAGCAACCTGCCGGCTAATCCGTCCCTGTCCTATACCCTCACCAATTTATTAAGCAATGTCACGCTGGATACCCATTCAGGCAGGGAAGACTTTTGGGAACCCCTGCATTTACCGGGAGCCATGCCTTTTGAGTTATCACTTGCTTCGCAGAAACGCTTCCTGAAACACCTGGCTTTTTTGAAAGATCATTTCAACTATAAAGGCTCTTTCCTGGTGCGTTCCTCCAATAATTTTCCCCATGGAAGCGGTCTGGCAAGTTCTGCATCAAGCTTTGCCGCACTTACCAAATGCGCTATTCGGGCGCTTTGTGAATTAAAAGATATTCCGCTGCCGCCCATTGCTGAGGCAGCAAACCTCAGCCGCCAGGGTTCAGGGTCTTCCTGCCGCTCTTTTTTTGCCCCTTGGGCCCTCTGGCAGGAGGATAGCGTAAAGGCGATTGATCTGCCCTATCACCAATTACTGCACCAGGTGATTGTCATTAGTCGGGAAGAAAAAAAAATCGCTTCCAGTGAAGCGCATCGCCTGGTTAAAACCAGCATTCATTATGCAACCCGTCCGCAAAGAGCAATAGAAAATCTCAAAGTTCTGCTGAATGCCTTGCAAGCGCAAAACTGGGCAGATATCTATCAGATTTGCTGGCGCGAATTTCATGATATGCACCAATTATTTGCTACCTGTGAAAAACCATTCAGCTATATGACCCCAAATAGTAAATCCCTGCTAAAATCTTTACAGATGCTATGGGAAAAAGAAGGTGATGGTCCTATTGTAACTATGGACGCTGGCCCGAATATCCATTTGCTTTATCGCCCGGATCAAGAAGAGCTGGCTCAGCGCTTTAAACAACAACATTTGGTTGGAAATTATGACGTACTATGAGTTTCAAACAACAACGTATGGCAAATGGATTTTAGCGGGTGAACACGCTGTATTGAGAGGCCATAGCGCACTAGTATTCCCAATTAAGGAAAAAAAGCTGATATTCAGCTATAAACCCTCGGATTCAGAGCTTAGCGCCAATTATGAAGGTCCCAATGGCGCTGACATGCACCTTCTATTCTGGAGCGTGCTCGAACAGGGTCAACAATTGCTGGGCCAATCTTTAAATCGTTTAACTGGGCATTTTCACCTGCATTGCAACATTCCGGTTGGTGTGGGGATGGGTGCATCCGCAGCCCTTTGTGTGGCAATGGCACGCTGGTTCGCGGCGCAAAAGCTGATCACGCCTGAAACCACTTCTCTTTTTGCAAAAAATCTCGAAAACCTCTTTCATGGCAAAAGCAGCGGTTTGGATATCGCTGGCGTTTCGGCTGAGTCAGGTATTGCCTTTAAACAAGGTCAGGTAAGCCCGATGGTCCAAAAATGGAAGCCTGTCTGGTATTTATCATCTTGCGGGCAAATAGGCTTCACTTCGCACTGCATCAACCAGGTCAATCAGTTGTGGCAATCCAATAGCGCTCAGGCAGAAGCCATTGATTTGTCCATGCAGGACGCGGTTGATAAATGCCGCAAGGCACTAAAGGAGGACTACTCACCTGCCAGTTTAACCCTGCTGAGCGATGCGATTCAGCAAGCCGGGCAATGTTTTAAAGACTGGGGGCTGATAAGTGAGAATTTAGGTCATCATATTCAAAATCTTCAGAATCTTGGTGCCTTGGCCGTAAAGCCTACCGGTTCGGGCGGTGGTGGTTATGTCATCAGTTTATGGGAAAGCCCTCCTTTTGTCCCTGCTAATCTGGAATGGATTCCTATTAGCTAGTCATGTCATCAGGCAGGACAAAATTACTCAATGAACTGATAATACACCTCATCATCCTTTACCATACCCAGCTCAAAACGCGCCTGCTCCTCCAAAGCCTGCTCGCCGCTTTTCAATTCGAGAATATCAGCTTCAATAGCATGATTACGCGCGAGCAGTTGCTCGTTCTCGACTGTTTTTTCAGCAATTTTATTATCCAGCTGACGCCATTGGCTAATACTACCCTCCCCGAGCCACAGTTTGTACTGCAGACCGATGAGAGCTACCAGTAATATGACAATAATTGAGCGCATATGCGTGTAATCAAAGAAGCGGTTGTTCCAGTATAACTTTGCTTTATGGATTTGTGGAGTCCAGTTCAGCAAAGTTATAGCCCAAGTCCAGAGTCGAGGTATTATGAAAATACATTACCAGCATAGGGTAATCCGGATTGCTCCTGGATTCTTATTAATTGATTGTATTTAGCCACACGATCCGTACGGCAAAGCGAACCTGTTTTAATTTGCCCGCAACCTGTAGCCACCGCCAAATCAGCAATAAAGGTATCTTCGGTTTCACCGGAACGATGAGACATCACGCAGCGGTAGCCATTAGCCTGCGCCAATTGAATAGCTTGACGTGTTTCTGTCAGCGTGCCAATCTGATTTAACTTGATTAAAATCGCATTGGCCATCTTTTGAGAAATTCCCTCTTGTAAAATACGGGGATTGGTAACAAACAAATCATCACCCACTAATTGAATTTTATTTCCCAGCCGACGGGTTAGCTCACGCCATCCATCCCAGTCATTTTCATCCAGACCATCCTCAATACTGACGATGGGATAACTGGCAACCAGCTCTTCATAGTAAGCAATCATGCCAGCGCTATCGAGGGTCTTATTATCGGAAGCCAAATGATAGGAATTTTCTTTATAGAGTTCAGAAGCCGCAACATCCAGTGCAAACACCAGATCCTTACCTAATTTATACCCAGCCTGTTCCACTGCCTGAGATAACATATCTAGCGCCTGGCGATTCGATTTCAGATCCGGAGCAAAACCACCCTCATCACCCACTGCCGTATTCAAACCCTGCTTTTTCAAAACCGCTTTCAAAACGTGAAATACTTCGGTTCCCATTTGCAAGGCGCTATAGAAATCCGAAGCACCTACTGGCATCAGCATAAATTCCTGGATATCGACATTATTATCCGCATGCGCCCCGCCGTTTAAGACATTCATCATCGGAACTGGCATTGACATGCGCTGTCCCTGATTAAGGCTCATGTAAAGAGGCTCTTTACGGGCACTGGCGAAAGCGCGTGCTGAAGCCAGAGACACCGCCAGTATCGCATTAGCTCCCAAACGGGATTTATTTTCTGTGCCATCCAGCTGGCAAAGCGTTTCATCAATTCCGGCTTGCTCTTCTACCGAGAAACCTTGCAGGGCCTGCTTAATATCCTGATTGATAAAATCTACCGCCTTTCTGACGCCTTTCCCAGCATAACGGGCTTTATCGCCATCCCGGAGCTCACAGGCTTCTCGACTACCAGTAGACGCACCGGAAGGAACAGCAGCGCGCCCCATTTCACCGCTCGCAAGTATTACATCAGCCTCTACAGTAGGATTACCGCGGGAATCCAGAATTTCACGGCCTTTTATACTGATAATTTGCATGATTTAACCTGATAATGTCAAATAAGCCGCTATTGTTTGGTCAATCTCGTGGATTGTCAAGGTATTAAACTTCCTGGCAATGACTTTGCTACTATAATGAATGAATAACAAAAACTGAATATGACTCAATCAGCAATCCCATTAAAAACTAAAATCGGCCTGATACCATGAATGGATTCAAAAACGACTATTCCCCTCTGATTAAGCTGGCAATCCCGCTGGCCTTGACCGGTATTCTGCAATCCGGGGTTTTCTTTTTTGAAACTGTTTTTCTTTCCCGCTTAGGCCCTGACATTCTGGCCGCCGGATCTTTAGTCAGCTGGTTATTTGGCACTTTTGTGGTCATTCTCTTTGGAACATTAAGCTCCATTAACATCCTGGTGGCTCATAAGTATGGTGCCGAAGATCACCAGGGGATTACGCGGGTGGTAAGAGACGGCCTTTGGCTTGCGCTGATTCTGGTTATCCCCAGTTTTTTAATTTTCCGCAATATGGCACCGGTTTTTCTGGTTTTGGGGCAAAGCCCGGCAGTAGTTTCCTCAGCACAAGCTTATCTGCATGCCATCAGCTGGGGGCTGCTACCCACTTTTATTATGACTGCATTATTTGAAATCATTATTGGGCTTGGCCATGCCAGAGTCATTCTAAAATTCAGTGTGGTCTATGTCGCCATGAATATTCTTTTCAGTTATTTGCTGATCTTTGGAAAATGGGGGCTGCCGGCACTGGGGATCGCCGGTGCTGGCTGGGGAATGACGGTTGGTTACTGGATTACCGTAATTTTGCTGACAGTTTATCTATTGATAGATAAATCCTACCATCCCTACTTCAAAAAACTGTTTAATACCAGCAAGCCGTCCTATCTGTTCGAGCTGCTGCGTATCGGTTTCCCAATCGGGTTTATGTACTGCATTGAAGTCGGCTTCTTTTTCACCCTGACCCTGATTATGGGCTTTTTTGGCAGCCAATTATTGGCAGCTAACCAGATTGCTATGCAATATCTGGGTACCCTGATGTCGGTTATTTTTTCAATTGCCCAGGCTATAACGGTTCGCATGGGACATTTACTGGGCGCGGGAGAGACGCTGGCCGCTAAAAAAGCTGCGTATGCGGGGATGAACCTTTCTTTTGCGTTTATGTTCCTGGTGGCACTTTGCTATTGGTTCTTGCCCTATATTCTGATTTCTATCGATTTTGATCTCAGCAAACCCGAAAATTATTCCATCATACACGATGCTGCAAGAATCCTTGCCGTCGCTGCTTTGTTCCAAATGGCGGAGTCAGTGCGGATTGCACTCTTTGGCGCATTAAGAAGCTTAAAAGACACGCGGTTCACCTTGATGATTTCAATCTTCAGTTTCTGGCTGCTTGCCTTACCCATCGGCTATTTTTTCGCTATGCAATTCAATATGAAAACCACGGGGCTTTGGTGGGGAATGATGATTGGTGCAGTTAGCAGCGTATTTCTTTTATTTTGGCGTTTCAAGTATAAAATTCAACATTATCAGCACTGACGTATTTTAGACTCTTAAATAATTGCATGAGATATCGCTCTATGCTCTAATCAATCTTTTGTAAAACTGATTTACAGCCCCGTGTTTGGCGGGGCTGTAATTCAAAGGCAGTTCTTAATTATTTTTCAATCCCGGAGCTGCTTTTACTTACTACCTTAACCCTGATGTATAGGGTTGAGTTTTGCGTAAATGGTGTCCCTGCACGAATAACTTCTGTATTGCTATCCGCCGGCGGTTCTCCCTGAGCGGTACCTAATGGCGTCCATTCATTTAATGGCACTATCACGGTAGTCATTACCTCCTGCTGGTTAAAGCTTTGATCGCTAATCTGGGTATCCTGCTCCCGAATTCGCTTGACTGAGAGTTTAACTCTCTGTCCCTGCAACAAAGGCTCTACCAGCAACCCGGTTTGAACCAGACGCCGGTCATAACTGACACCCGCGCTCCAGAAGCCGATCCCTACATTGCTGATAACCGGTTGGTCCTCTCCCGTACTGATAAAGGCTGACTCGCCATTCATCACCTTGACCGACTGATAGCGCTGTTGATTTTGATTGGAGGAAGTGCTTATGCTGATTGTATTGGAGTTCTGCGTGCTTAACCAGTCAGGATCCCCCTGAAATACAGTAATCTCAAAAGTAACAGGCGGTTGATCCAGTTTATGCAAAACCCCGCGAAGCTGAGTCAGTGTTTCAGGAGTCACTTTAAGAACCAGGGTCTGGCCGCTGCCGCTGATTGCCTCACCCTGGGATAGCAAAGGCTTAATCAAATGAATAACTGTATCCGCCTGCTGGTAATGGAGCTCTATTACTTTTGTAACCATAGGCGCAGCAAAAAGGCTTCCCGCTAAAAACCATAATATCCATATAAAACGTCTCATCGACACAACTCCTGTTTATTTTACCGACATTTTGAGAATAGCATGCAAAATTATAATGAAAAACTTTCATAGCAAATTGCATCTTATACAATGAAAAGTATATAATCGCGGCATCGCGAATAAGGTGACAAGCAAATTTCATGACACGTATTTTCAATATGTTTGGACCTTCACCTATCCGTCCAATTGAGCAGCACATGCGTAAAGTAACCCAGTGTGCTAAGCAGCTCTTGCCTTTTTTTGAAGCGGTTTTGAAGCTTGACTGGTCAACAGCTAATGACATCAAGCTTAAAATATCAACGCTGGAAAAAGAAGCGGATTTGATAAAACGCGACTTGCGCCTACATTTACCCACCGGCCTTTTTCTACCCGTTTCACGCACTGATTTACTCGAACTGCTAAGTGCACAGGATAGAATCGCCAACAAGGCACAAGATATTGCAGGCTTGATTGTTAGCAGGCAAATGGTCATTCCTCCAGCGCTGTCCCCCCTGTTCATGCCCTTTCTGAACCGCTGTCTTGATGCAGCCAAACAGGCTTGTAAGGCTATCAATGAATTGGATGAATTGCTGGAAAGCGGATTTCGTGGAAGCGAAGTGAAAATCGTTGAAGAAATGATTATGACGCTGGACGAAATCGAGCACGATAGTGATGACAAACTAGCGGATATCAGGCACCGCATCTTTGACCTTGAACAGGATCTACCAGCTATTGAAGTGATCTTTCTTTATAAACTGGTCCAATGGATTGGTGATTTAGCTGATCATGCCCAAACTGTGGGCGGCAAATTACAAATTCTTATCGCCAGGTAGTATATCTTATGGATTATTCTTTATTTTTTCTTTTGGGTGCTATTGCATTGTGTTTTCTCATGACTTGGGGAGTTGGCGCAAACGATTTGGCCAATGTCATGAGCACCACCATGGGCTCAAAAGCAGTCACTGTACGGCAAGCGATGATTATTGCGATCATTTTTGAGTTTGCCGGCGCCTTTCTTGGCGGCAGCGGTGTCACTGAAACCATGCGTGACGGGATTATTGTCAGCAGTGAATTATCAGAGCAGCCTTTAATTCTCATCGAGGGCATGTTAAGTGTTCTCCTGGCTTGTACAATATGGATGAATCTGGCCAGCTATCTCGGACTTCCAGTTTCCATTACCAATGCGATTGTCGGCTCGATGGTCGGCTTTGGCAGTGTGGTTCTGGGAATGGATGCCATTCAATGGTCACAGGTCTACCGTATTGCCGCAGGTTGGGTTACCTCTCCGCTTATAGCCGGAATCACAGCCTACACTTTGTTTATCAGTATCCAGCAAACGATTTTCATTAAGAGCGATCCGCTGGAAAAAGCCAAATTATATATTCCAATCTACCTTTTCCTGATTGGCTCCGTGCTTTCATTTATTACGGTTTTTAAGGGCTTGAATCATTTTGATATTCATCTTAATTTAAAGCAGGATCTCGCTGTCACTCTGGCCACCAGCATTGTAATTACAATAATTGGAATAATTTTTATCCGCAGAATCCCTGAAGTGCCTAAAATCAGGCGCCGTGAACGCTTTTTGCAGGTAGAAAAGTATTTCGCAGTATTGATGGCATTGACCGCCTGCGCCATGGTTTTTGCACATGGAGCGAATGATGTGTCTCTGGCAGTAGGCCCGCTGACTATTATCCATAGCCTGATTACCCAGGCAAATACACCCATCTCCGTTACTCAATATCCCGTATGGATTATTTTCCTGGGATGTTTCGGCGTTATTGTCGGATTTTTAATGTATGGCCGTAAGGTTATTGAAACAGTAGGCAGCTCAATCACTGCCTTGACCCCCAGCCGGGCTTTCGCCGCAACACTGGCAGCTGCTACAACCGTAGTTGTTGCGACCAGCACCGGCATTCCGGTTTCAGCCACTCAGACTTTGGTGGGTGCGGTATTGGGTGTAGGGCTTGCCCGGGGTATTGGCGCCTTAAACTTAATAGTGATCCGCAACATTTTCATGTCATGGATTCTGACATTGCCCGCTGCTTCTCTACTGACGGTTTTATCCTACAAGATGCTGCATTTTTTCCTGGGGTAATTAAAGCTTGACCCAGACCATTCGAATCCCCGCGGCACCGACCTAGAGAATCCCCGCGGCACCGACCGCGGGGCCCAGACGATGCCTGTTTAGGATATCAGTCTTGTGCTTTTTCACTCTCAATTTTTCGCAACATTGCAAACTTAAGGCATGTTCCGCCATCAGACGTGGGCCCCGCGGTCGAAGCCGCGGGGATTCGAAAGGGCTGCCAGAGGGATTCGAAAGGGCTGCGCCGCAAAGATTCGGATGGTCGAGAGGCTTCCTGGACTAAAAATCTTCCCAGATTTCCTCTTTATTATCATCCCGTTTTGCATGGTCGCGATAATAAAAAATACGTTTATGCTTTTTAATCTCTTTTTTCTGGGAAGCCGATTTTTCATGCTCTGCATCAAATTGAAAAAGGAACTTATCAATAGGACTTACATAGGCCTTATCAATATCATTTTTGCTCATAGTACATTCCGAGGTATCATAATCCATTAATTTTAGCGCTTTTTGTGCTAACTTACCATTATTCGTTTCCCAATCAGGAGTTTTGATGACCACAATTAAGCAGGCGGAGTTACATGTTCATTTGGAGGGAACTATTTCTCCAGAACTGGCTTTGAAACTGGCCAAACGCAACAAGATTAATCTGCCTTCCAATTTATTCGCCGCTGACGGCCAATCCTATCAGTACAAAGACTTTCTCGATTTTCTAAAAGCCTATGATTCCGTGGCCTCAGTAATTAAAAATCCACTGGATTATTACGACATCACCTTTGATTATCTGAAATCAAGGGCGGAGGCAGGAGGCATCTATGTGGAAATGATGTATTCGCCCGATCACGCTGAAATGTCCAGCGGCATTCCCTCGAGCGAGCATCTGGCGGCCATACAGCAAGCCATTGACGATGCTGAGGCAAAATATCAAATCGTCGGGCGCATTATTGTTACTGCAGTAAGGCATTTCGGTGAAGAATCCGCAATTAAAGTAGCCCGGCAGGCAATTAAAGAAAATGTAGCCTGTGTTACCGGCTTTGGCCTGGGCGGCGATGAAATCCATTTTCCCCCAAAACTGTTTGCTAAAGCCTACCAGATTGCTGCTGACGGCGGTTTGCAATGCACTGTTCATGCCGGTGAATTTGCCTCTGCAGAGGGGATGATGGAGGCGATGGATTATCTGCCGATTAAACGGATAGGACATGGCGTCAGGGCGATTGAATCAGCAGAAACCATGGCCAGGCTTAAAGACTCCAATATTGCACTGGAAGTCTGTCCCGGAAGCAACGTCGCCCTGGGCTTGTTTAAAGATTTACAAAGCCACCCGCTGCCGCAGTTATTAGCTGCAGGAATACGAATTAGCCTGAACTCGGATGATCCGCCATTTTTCCGTACCCATTTGGCCAATGAATATATGCAGGCTCAAAAAATCTACGGATTTTCTGAGCAGCAAATGCTTAATTTCACCCGCATGGCGCTTGAAGATGCCTTTGTTGATGAGACAACCCGTGCACGATTACTGCAGCGCTTACAATAGTATTATCAGACCCTGTAGTCTGACAGGCTGCAGGGGAATTGTACTTGACTTATAAATTGTATAGCCTATTGTCAATACAGGCGAATTTAATTTTTGAAATAGGGAGTATTTCATGTTTTCAATGAAGACAGTGCTGCATGGAATCATCGCCGGGATAATTGCCGGGATTGTGTTCAGTTTTTTTCTGTTAATGGGCGGAATGACTGAAACACTGGGAGCGATAATCGGCATGCCGACAATCACGGGCGGACTTATTGTCCATACAATTGTCAGTATTATAAGCGGTATTGTGTTTGCTATCGTTTTTGGCTATTTCATTCATTCCTGGGGTACAGCTATTATATTAGGCCTCCTTTTTGGCTTTGGCATGTGGATAGCAGGCCCTATGACTTTATTACCTTATATGGCTGCCGGTGCCCCGCTATTTTCAAAATGGAATTTAGTCGATCTCAAGGCCAATATTCCGCCCCTCGTTGGACATCTAGTATATGGACTGCTATTAGGTATTGTTTTCTATACTCTAAGGATTAACCAATCCCGTTTATAACTCAGTACAGCCTTGCTGCGGCCATAAGCCCGCTCAAGGCTTATTTGATCTTTTTGTAATGCCTGCCTAATAATACCTGAACCCACTCCCCGAAATAATTAACAGACAACTCTACTCTTAGAACTTCCCACCGAATTTTAATAAAAATTTTCCTTAGCTATTTTTTATAAAATCAATGACCAAATAATGCCAAAAGGGATTATAATTGCACCACATGAAAAATAACTGTTCACTTTTGGAACAAATAATGTTATATTTGTTCTGACTTTTAACATAATGGAAATTTAAGGAGTCATCTTGGAGCAAGCAACGGTCACGGAAATAAGTTGTGGAATCTTACAAAATCCAAAGTGTTTAACCAGAGCCCAGTCATTACTCTACAGTTCTTATGTAAAAGAGCTAGGCTGGCAGATAAACCCCCAAAACCCCTCGAACATACAAGTCATAGAACAGGATAATCGTCTTTTGTTGGTTGATGATTATGATGACTGCTCGACATGGTTTGCAATTTACCATCACCACACAATGATGGCATGCGCCAGACTCTGTCACGATGATGCCAATGGTTTGCTGGAAATTGAGCGTTATGAAAATGCAAGAAAGGCTTTGGAGCCAATCCTGCGTCAAAAACAGACTTTAAATTTAGTCGAGCTCAATCGTGAAGCGATAATCCCCCTGGTCTGCGGCCATAAGCCCTACTATGCCTTGAAAGTTTTAAAAGCAGTGTTTCAACATTGCATCGCTCATGAACAAAGTATATTAACCACTTGCAACATCAAAGAATGGGTAGCCTTGTACGATTTAATTGGCTGGCAGCCCATACCAGACTATACATTCAAATATTGCCAGTCAGAGCCTGCACCCGTATCAGTCTATTTAGCAACACCTTCTGAACTGATAGAATTGACCTCCGCTATCTCCGATTGCTTATCGGGATTGTCGCCAAGACCTAAAAACATGCCACTGATTGCCAGTGTTTAGTCGAAATAAGGGTGTCTATGAGTAATTACAATTTTGAAGCGTTTGAGCAGGCAAGACGAAACTACCAGGTTAGCGATCTGCCCTTTTTAAGCAAAGCCCGAAATGGAATTCAGGCAGAACAACCCTATCGCGGACTGACAATTTTACATAACACCCCGCTTACCCTGGCCACTGCTTTTAAAATTGAACTGTTAGCCCTCGGGGGCGCAGAGGTGGTGACTAGCTGTATTGAAATAGTTCCACCTGAACAACGCGCTATTGAATTATTGCAGGCCGCACGAATCCCAGTTCAATTGGAAAAGCAATATGCAAGCACTTTTGATTTCCACCTCGATTGCTGCGCGGAGTTGATATATCTTCCGCCCCCACGTTTGGGAGCAGTCGAACTCACTCAAACCGGCAGTGAGCGTTACAGGACGCAGGCTCTAGACTATCCCCTCGTATCTGTCGATGATTCGCAATTAAAAGTAATTGAAACATTTTTTGGAACCGGCAACGGCTTTATACGTGCTATACAGGAATTAGTCGGTACGGCATTCCACAATCAGCCCATTATTGTTATCGGTAATGGCAAGGTAGGACGCGGCATTATTCATGCTTTATCGCCTTACACCTCAAACATCACGGTAATCGATTGCAAGCCGCCGCAGGATTCAGCTCTTGGTTTTATTAATGCGGCGGATAAGCACGCTGTAAAAGCGGCCATAAAGCAGGCTTATGCAGTTGTTACAGCTACCGGCGTACAGGGATTGATGAGTGATTACTATCAATTGGAAAAAGCAGATTGCGGGGATGCCTTACTGATTAACATGGGCGCAGATGATGAATTTGGCCGCCAATTTAGTAATAGTGATGTGGTATTTGATAAAAGACCTTTTAATTTTTCACTCACTGAACCGACCCTTTTTCGCTACCTGGATCCCATTTTTTTCGCCCATAATCATGGCATTAACGTCATTTTGGACAAGCAGGCAAAAGCCGGTTATAACCCCTTTCCCACAACGCTTGCAGAGAACATTGTGAGAGAATGGCAAAGTATTTATCAGGAGCCAATCCATCTGGCATTATAATGGTGTATAATTTGTTTAATAATCAGGGTGATGGAGCACCTCATGCAACCCCTATCAATGATACAAACAGTGTTGGAAAATATTCCGCAACTGGTTTTCTGGAAATCCACGGAAGGCTCCTATCTGGGAGCCAACCGTCATTTTTTGCAATTTGTGGGTCTGCCCTCACTTGAGGCATTGATAGGAAAAACAGACAGCGAGCTGGTTGCAAGCCACCCGGTCATTCGTTATTTCGGCGAAGCAGATGATCAGGTTTTAATGCATAACATGCCTCACTCGGCCATCAGCCGAACCATCCGTCATAACAATCAGGCACTAACCCTCTTAATGGATAAATCGCCGCTCTTATCAGAGACTGGACAGCTGATAGGCGTAGTTGGGGTCGTTGCTGTTAATTTGCCGCATCAATCACCCGCTGAGATTTATTTAAAGAAAATCATTGATAGTGTTCCGCATATCATTTTCTGGAAAGATATCCGCTCTGTCTATTTAGGCTGTAACCAGCGCTTTGCCAGTTTAATTAATTTAACGCCGGACGAGATTGTGGGTAAATCCGATTTTGAATTGAACTGGAGAAAAGAAGAAGCAGAACTCTTCGTCGCAGGCGATCTGGATGCGATGTCAGGAAACGCTAAAATTAATGTTGAAGAAACATTCCTGCAAGCGGATGGTCAGGTAACCATTATGCTGGTCAGCAAAGTGCCCATTTATGATGAACAAGGAACTTGCATTGGAGTACTTGGCGTATCTATTGACATTACCGATCGCAAGCAATTAGAAGCCAATCTGCAGGAAGCACTTAAAGCCGCTCAGGCTGCCAATCTGACCAAGACAGAATTTATTGCAAATATGAGCCATGATATCCGTACACCGATTACCGGGATCATCGGCATGGGCAAAATGCTTGAAGATAGCTTGGAAAATGCAGAAACCAAACAGTATGCGCAATGGCTTCATCAGAGCGGGCAGCAGTTATTAACACTGCTTAATGGTGTACTGGATATTATTTCTGCGAATAACCCCCATGAGGATGATTTGATCAATGACTGGTTTGACCTGACCGAGTGTTTAAATAGCCTCGCCCAGTTGGAGCTGCCCACTATTCGAATGAAACAACTGTCACTGGTATTGGTGATTGGTGAGAGCGTTCCTGTTCGTCTTTATGGCGATAAACATAAATTACACCGTGTATTGTTAAATTTAATTGGCAATGCTATTAAATTTACCCATCAAGGCTCGGTCATCGTCAAGGTTGAGCGAGTTACGACCGACTTATTACAATTCCAGGTCATTGATACCGGTGTTGGGATCCCCGAAGCGCAGCAAGAAAAAGTATTTGAACGATTTTATCGCGCAACACCTTCGCATAACAGCCAATACCAGGGACATGGAATCGGCTTGCATATTGTGCAGAAATACGTTGAATTGATGGGCGGCAAAATTCAACTAACCAGTATTGAAGGCGAGGGAACGACAGTAAGTCTAATAATACCTATCACCAAAAATCCAGCCCAAATCGAATATCTTCCTGCAACCCAGGTAAAAAATGCCTTATTGACTGGTGCAGAATTGGAGCAGACTCATGACACCCTACCTAAATCAGAATCTGATAGCCCTAAAGTCTTACTGGTGGAGGATAATCTGATTGCGCGCAAAATGGCAGAAACCTTGCTCAAAAAATCAGGCTGTGATTATTTGTCGGCAGACAGTGCAGAGGCCGGTTTTCAACTTTTGCAAACTCATGACATAGATATAGTCTTTACGGATATTGGCTTGCCAGGCATGGAT
This sequence comes from Legionella birminghamensis, assembly GCF_900452515.1. Lineage (NCBI taxonomy): Bacteria > Pseudomonadati > Pseudomonadota > Gammaproteobacteria > Legionellales > Legionellaceae > Legionella > Legionella birminghamensis. The sequence continues at coordinate 640,464 of NZ_UGNW01000001.1, read as the reverse complement.
GGATTTCAGTTTGCAGCTCAAATAAGACAATGGGAAAAAGAGCATAATCAGACTCCACGGCAAATTTTTGCCTTAACCGCCCACGCAGCCAAAGAACTAAACGATGCGCAAATAAACAAAGTAGACCAGGTACTCACCAAACCTTTATCCTGCGCCGCCTTAGAAGAGGTCATGAAGAAAAACCGGCCCAATACTGCGGAAGCTGAAAAAAAATCAGCGCAGGATCTAAATGGCTTCAACAGCTTTCCCCTTTTCGATAAAGAACAGGCCATTACTCAATTAGGCAGTGAAGAGGAAATGCTCAACTTATTGAATATATTATTGTGCAAAGAAATTCCTGAAAGCCGCATTGCTTTGCAAGAAGCATTTACCCATCATCAATGGGAAAAACTGGAGCGTGTGGCCCATAAGCTTAAAAGCGGAGCAGCTTATTGCGGTACCCGTCGCCTTTTTTCCGCCTGTGAGTTCCTGGAAAAAGCATTAAAAAATGGTTACAGCCCCTCTGCAGAGCCTCTTTATGAGCAATTACAACAAGTTCTTCAACAAACCGAACAGGCTCTAAGCACCTATATTAATGAAATAGAGTGACCGGTCGCTGTACCTAATAACACCCCTACCCACTCCGTACCGCGACGTGTTCGCGGTATCCAAATAATCCCCTAGTTACCAACTGGTAACTAATTGACTGATTAATAACATTTTTATACTCTCAATAACGAACACAATGCTCGAAAAGGAGAGTCACTATGAAAGAAACAATAATCAGAAAAATTGTTAAAAAGAAAAGCGCAATGAAACGCAAAGGATACTGCGGTCCTGGTACTTGCATTGGCTAATTAAAATCATGCACCCTTAAACTGGGTGCATAAAAATAGAGCAAAAATTATGTATTTACCCGATTTGAATGACTTGAAATGCTATAAAAACGCCAGGATTATTTCGCGCTATAATACCGACTATCCTGATGCGAAAATGCAGGCCGAAGAGGCATTATCTGAGTTAATGAAATTCATCTGGCTTTGCATGAAACACAAATCTGACAAGAAGGCGAATCCCAACAATGACTCACTCAATTTTTCCTGTCTGATTCATTCTGAAATGGCTGAGATTGATAATATGTGGCATACGTTTCTTTTGTTCACCAAAGATTATCAACATTTTTGCCAAACTTACCTTGGTGGTATTTTCTTTCATCATGAACCAGTCGCAGACACGGAAAACAACACGCCAAATGATGACTATGAACAGGAATTAACGCGGTATTTATCCTACATTTACGATAATCTTGGAGAAGAAACAGTATTAAAATGGTTTGCACACTAATCTGGACATTGGGCTTCAGCGAATTGCCTCTCGGCACGCATTATTTTATCCATGTTCTCTTCTGTCCAGCTAGTGAGAGAACCAAGGATATTAGCCAACTCCCTTCCTAATGGCGTGAGAGAATATTCCACCTTCATGGGTAATACAGGAAAAGACTCTCTTGCTATGAATCCGATCCCCTCCAATTTATTCAATGTTTGTGTCAGCATTTTGGGAGAAATGCCACCAATTTCACGTTTTAATTCGCCAAATCGATAAGTATTCTTTAGCAAAATGCTCACTGTTAAAATTGACCATTTATCACTGATCTTTTCCAAGACATTCCGTGAGGGGCATTGCTCAGCATATATTGAAAACTTCTGAGAATTGTCTGACACTTTCAGCTCGTAACTTCAGTTCATTTCTTCCATGTATTGGCGAAGTTTTTTCATTGCATTTTTTTCAAGCTGCCGTACTCTCTCGGCTGAAACGCTATATTTTTCGGCCAGATCCTGCAAAGTCACTTTATCGTCGGATAGCCAGCGCTGCTGCAAGATATCCTGGCTTCTCTCATCAAGGCGTTCAAAAGCAACGGATAAATTATCCCGACCCAGTTCACCGCTTCGCTCCTGCTCAACCAGATAAGCGGGATCATTATGTTCTTCATATAGGAAGTGGGCAGGCGCCTTGTAAGCCTCATCGTCCTCATCGGTGGCCAGGGCATCATAGGAAGGATCCATGGCATTTAATCGCTGCTCCATCAAAAGGACTTCCTCGCGGGGAACCCCCAAATCTTTGGCAACATCATCAACTTCCTGACAGCTCATCCAACCCAGGCGGTTCTTCATTTGCCGCAGATTAAAAAATAATTTACGCTGCGCTTTGGTCGTTGCGACCTTCACAATACGCCAGTTGCGTAATACAAACTCATGAATCTCTGCCTTAATCCAATGGACTGCAAAAGAAACCAGACGCACTCCCATTTTTGGATCAAAGCGCTTTACCGCCTTCATCAGACCAATATTGCCTTCCTGAATTAAATCGTTTAAAGGCAAACCATAGCCCAGATAACCGCGGGCAACGCGCACTACATAGCGTAAATGGGCCAATACCAGTTGGCGTGCGCTTTCCAAATCGTTTTCATTTTGAAAGCGTTCGGCATAATCATGTTCTTCTTCAGCAGAAAGCATTGGGATAAGATTCACTCGATGAATATAGGCATCGAGGCTTCCAATGGGTAAATTGACTGATGCTAGTTGTAACTGCTGATTCATACTGCTCCTCCAGTTATTCCACCACCATAAATCAAAAAGCTAAAGCTGTCATCCTGTTTGAAAGTAATTATATGATTAGAGAGACAGCGGGAAAATTAGAAAACACTGTTCAAGCTGTTTGATATCATATTATACACCCTTTGTAAAGAAAATTACAATATGGCTGCCCTGCTCCCGTCTTTTCGAATGAAGATGAGAAGCCACTGCGTCGCTTGTCAATAATAAGGTCCTATTGCAGCCAACTGCCTTCTTACAGACAACCTGGCTCCCAACCAACCTAAAAGAATGGCTGCCAGTACTATGGAATAGGCTTGCTGTACTGACAATCCCTGAAGAGGATAGTTCATATGATAGACAGAGGCTAGCTCCTGCACAGCGACGGCAATGCTCAGCATAAAAATATTGACAAAAAGCACAGCAAAAATTGCCCCGAGCAAACCATACCAGACACCTGAATAAAGGAAAGGACGAAGAATAAATGACTCTGTCGCACCAATTAATTTTAACACCTGGATTTCTTCATGACGGTTATGGATAGCCAGACGCAAGGTATTACCCACAATTAATACGACTGCGGATGCCAACAAGGCCATCAGGGCATGGGCAATTTTTCCAGCAAATCCCAAAATGGCATGCAAACGGGTAATCCATTCCATGTCGAGCTTCGCCTGCTCAACCTGCGGAAGAGACTGCAAACGCTCGAATAACTGCCTGACCTGCAAGGGATTATTCACTGAAACGGCAGGAATAACATCGATAACGGCGGGCAATGGATTTTCAGGTAGATATTTCATAATATCATGCATGCCCTCCTGCTGTTGGAGTTCCTGCATACCTTCATCAGCTGTTTTCAAAGAAGCCTGCCCCACTCCGGACACCGAGCGAATTTCCTGTAATAAAGCAGTCTGTTCAGCAGGGGTGACCGTCGGTTTCAAATAAAGTGAAATGTGGCCCCCTTGCTGCCAATCAATAGTTAACTGATTTAAATTATCCGAAAAAACCCAGAATAAAGTGGGCAAGGTCAATGCAATCGCTATGACAATTACCGTCATCATGGTCGCCAGGGGCTTCCGGCAAAGATGATTAAAGCTGTTGGTCGCTGCCTGTAAATGATAAGCGCCCACCTGACGAAGATCATTCAGCATATCCGGCCTCCCTTCAGCATAATGATTCGATTTTTCATTCCGGCAATTAAAGCCAGATCATGGGTGGCAATCAAAACGCTCACGCCAACCTGGTTGAAAAGCGCAAATAGCTTCATAATTTCAGCCGACAAGCCAGGATCAAGGTTTCCTGTCGGTTCATCCGCTAGTAATAAATCCGGTTTGTGGACTACAGCCCGCGCGATGCCTATTCGCTGCTGCTCGCCGCCAGATAAATGAATGGGCAGCATTTTTTCCTTACTAAGCAGACCAACCATGTCCAGCGCGGCATGAACGCGTTTGGCAATTTGCACAGGATGAATTGCCTGGATCTGTAAAGGGAGGGCGACATTATCAAAGACGCTGCGATCATTGAGCAAATGAGGAGACTGGAATGTAATCCCCAGACTGCTGCGATATCGGGCGATATCATTATTGCGTAACTGATTCAGGCGAACATTATTCACAGTCACTTGCCCGGACGAAGGATCTTCCAATTTGGCAATCAGCTTTAACAAGGTACTTTTGCCAGCGCCTGAATGACCTGTAAGAAAAGCCATTTCTCCTCTTTCAAGAGAAAAATCAACCTGGCTTAATGCTTCAAACCCACCCGGATAGCGTTTACTGACCTGTTCAAATTTAATTATCATTAAACAATGCCCTGACAAATTGTGACGGCTCAAAGGGACGCAGATCGTCGATTCCCTCACCAATTCCCAAATAGCGAAATGGTATCGCTAACTCATTGGCAATCGCAAATAAAATTCCGCCGCGCGCTGTTCCATCCAGCTTGGTCATGGTGATACCCGACAAACCAATTGCCTGATGGAATTCGCGCGCCTGATTCAGGGCATTTTGCCCTATACTGGCATCAAGCACCAGCATTGTTTCATGGGGGGCTGCGGGATTAATTTTCTGCATGACCCGTTTCACTTTTTTAAGCTCTTCCATCAGATTATTCTGGGTATGCAAACGACCGGCAGTGTCTGCGATCAATATATCTATTCCGCGGGCAGTTGCCGCCTGCAGGGCATCATAAATAACAGAGGCGCTGTCTGCCCCAGTATGTTGGGCGATCACGGGGATTTGATTTCTTGCTCCCCAAACCTGGAGCTGCTGGACCGCAGCAGCGCGGAACGTATCCCCTGCAGCAAGCATAACTTTTTTACCCTGTTGCTGGAATTGCTTGGCCAGCTTGCCAATTGTAGTGGTTTTTCCAGCCCCGTTCACGCCTACAGCCAGAATAACAAAGGGTTTATGCTGCTGATTGTCGATAAGTAAGGGTTCAGAGCAAGGCGAAAGAATTGCCTCCAGTTTTTCTTTCAGGCTGGAAAATACGGCATCCCCATCATTGAGTTGTTTTCTCGCCATCCCCTCATTTAATTGCTGTAAAATCTCCTGGCTGGTTTCAATTCCCAGGTCAGCGCTAATCAATAAGGTTTCCAGCTCATCCATCAACCCCGCATCTATTTGCTTTTTACCCAGCAGTAAACGCCCAACGCTGTCCCCAAACTGCTGCCGGGTTTTAGCCAAGCCGCGTTTAAAACGCGTAAACAGGCTCAATCGTGGTTCTTCTTCCTGAGCTTCTGGCAAAGAATGCTCATCAATCGAAGCCGCCTCGATTTCTTCGGGTTTGACTGTAAAATTTTCCTCAGCCCCCGCTGAAGTATCGATTTCAGGCGTTGGCAGCGGATTTTCAGAAGAAACATCCTGTTTTTTTTTAAACCATTTAATCATAAGGTATACAAAAGAGAGGAAATATGGAATTCTATCACTTTTTTTCGCTGGGAGTTAATCCATGCGCCTTGTATTTGCAATTTTCTTCACCTTGCTGTCCTCCCTCGCTTTGGCTGGGGTACAGAAATTTACTTTGGACAATGGATTGAAAGTAATTGTTAAGGAAGATCACCGCGCCCCTGTGGCTGTGGTCATGGTTTGGTACAATGTCGGCTCTGCTGATGAGCCTGGCGGAATAACCGGCGTATCCCATGCGCTGGAACATTTAATGTTTAAAGGCACACCCAAATACCCTCTCGGCGCTTTTTCAAAAACAATTGCCGGAATTGGGGGACAGGAAAACGCCTTTACTAATAACGATTATACAGCCTATTTTGAAAAAATATCTGCCACTCAACTTCCTATTGCTTTTGAACTGGAAGCGGATCGTATGCAAAACCTGCTATTGGATCCCCAGGAATTCTCCAGGGAAATAAAAGTCATCCAGGAAGAACGGCGCATGCGTACGGATGATAATCCGCAAGCGCTTACTTTTGAACGCTATCTGGCGACTGCCCATTTGGCTGCCCCTTATCACCACCCAGTGATTGGCTGGATGACTGATTTGGAGCAAATGAGCGTTAATGACGCACGTGCATGGTACCAGAGTTTTTACACCCCAAATAATGCCACCCTGGTGGTCGTTGGGGATGTTAATCCGGCAAAAGTGCATGAATTGGCAAAATTATATTTTAGCCCGCTTAAGAAAAAACCAAATTTTGTACGCAAATCCCAGCAGGAACCGCCTAATCTTGGGGCTAAATCCGTCGCCATCCATGCCCCCGCAAAGCTGCCAATGCTTATGTTTGGCTATTCAGTCCCCAGTGTTAAAACAGCAAAAACCAATTGGGAACCTTATGCTCTGGAAGTGATCGCCGGGATTCTGGACGCAGGGGAAAGCTCACGGTTTGCCAAAAACCTCGTTCGCGGCAGCCATATGGCCAGCAATGTGGATATTTATTACAACTTGTATAACCGATATCAAACACAGTTTGTCCTTTTTGGTATCCCTACTCAATCGCATACTATGGACGAATTAAAAACGGCTTTGCTGCGCGAAATTCATCGTCTGCAAACCGAGCCGGTCAACGAAGTCGAATTGAATCGAATCAAAACACAGATTATCGCCCAGAAAACCTTTGAAAAAGATTCTATTTTTGGGCAAGCGATGGAACTGGGGTTACTGGAAACTATCGGATTGGGCTGGGAAACTGCCGAAGCTTATACGGCTAAAATCGAGGCCATTACACCTGCGCAAATTCAGGAAGCTGCCCAACGTTATTTTAATGACAATACAATCACAGAAGCACGTTTGTATCCATTATTGCAGTCCAAGGAATTACAATGAGAACAATTTACTTTTTATTTGGTTTACTAATCAGCAGTTTAAGTTTAAGCGCTCATGCGGCTTCCTTTAAAACTGAAAAGTGGAATACCAGCAATGGGGCGCGCGTTGTTTTTTACCAGGCTAATGAAGTGCCCATGCTTGATATCAGCGTGGCTTTCGCAGCCGGTTCCGCTTATGACGGCAATTATTTTGGCTTAAGTGCGCTGACTAACCGCCTGCTGGATCAGGGAAACGGCAATCTGGATGCTAATCAGATCGCCGAAAAAATAGCCAATACCGGCGCTCAGTTCAATAGCGAAGCCAGCCGGGATATGGCCATATTGCGCCTGAAAACCTTAACCAGCAAGCCCGCATTAAACGACGCGCTGGACATCTTTACCCTTATCATTAACAAACCCAATTTCAAGCTGGATGCACTTAACCGCGAAAAAAACCAGCAGATCATTGCGATAACCCAGGCGCAAGAATCCCCTGGCGACATCGCCAATAATTTATTTTTCAACAAGCTCTATAAGAATCATCCCTATGCCCATCCAGTCAATGGAACTGTTGACGCATTGAAAAAAATATCCAGCTGGCAGGTTAGGGATTTTTATAAAAAGTATTATGTGGCCAATAATGCCGTTATTGTCATGGTAGGAGCAATCAGCAGCCAGCAAGCCCATGAAATTGCTGAAAGATTGGTTAAGAATTTGCCGACTGGTACTAAAGCGCCTTCAATCGCAAAATCAGAGCCTTTCGCTGGCCCGGAACAGGTTAATTTCAATTTTTCATCTTCGCAGACAGTCCTGAAACTGGGACAAGTAGGCATACAACATGATAATCCCGATTATTTTCCATTAATGGTCGGAAATTACATTCTTGGCGGCGGCTCTTTGGTCTCTCGCCTTTCAAATGAAATTCGCGAGAAAAATGGCCTGACCTATGGAATAAGCAGCCAATTCATGCCTATGCCGGGTAATGGTCCTTTTATGATTAGTTTCTCCACACAGAATAATCAGACTCAGCAAGCACTCAAGATGACTCAGGACACGTTGAATGATTTTCTGAAAACAGGTCCGTCAGACGAAGAGCTAAATGCCACCAAACAGTATCTGATCGGCAGCTTTCCTCTATCGTTATCAAGCAACACAAATATTGCTGGCATGCTCCTGCGCATGAGCTTCTATAATCTACCTGATAACTACCTGGATACTTATGTAGCACGTATTGAAGCAGTAACAACAGCTGACATTAAAAAAGCATTTGATACAACTATTCATCCAGAACGCATGCTACTGGTTAGCGTAGGGAAAATGTGAAAAATACAGTAAGAATCATTGGCGGTAAATTCCGCGGAAAAAAGATTAACTTTCCATCGTCCGAGGGATTGAGGCCTACTCCCGACCGCGTTAAGGAAACCCTTTTTAACTGGCTAATGCATTCCATTAACGGCAAGCGCTGCCTGGATGCATTCGCCGGCAGCGGATCACTGGGATTTGAGGCCTTATCACGCGGCGCCGCCCATGTTGTTTTTCTGGAAGCTTCAAAACCGGTCATTGAGCAACTCCGGAAAACGGCAGCGGCTTTTCCGGCCAATGATATTCAGATAATTCATACTGATGCCCGTCTTTATCTTAAAAAATGCCAGCAGAGCTTCGATCTCATCTTCCTTGACCCCCCTTTTTCGGATAATCTGCAGGAAGCCTGTATTCAGGATATCGCCGAAGCTAATCTGCTTGTACGCGGCGGTTTTCTTTATGTTGAATCCCCAGTGTCGCTGGCACTTGAAACGACTCAGTGGAAACTGCTCAAGGTCAAACAGGCAGGACAGGTATTTTTTTCACTTTATGAAAAACTTTAGGCCCTCTAAGCCCAGGAAAGCCGGTGATTTTCTGACCTCCTGCTTAAAGTACTTCTTGACAAGGTGACAGCCTCCTGTTTCAATCATTGCAGTACTGATCTATTAAACAGCCGAACAAATAATGAACAAAAAATTGGCACTATTGATTGCGACTGCTATCTTATTGCAAGCTTGTAAAGGCACGGGAATCTATAAAAAACCTCCAATGAATGATCCAAGCGATGATGCAACGATTAAACTTGCGGAAGCGGCTTCTTCTATCAGCGATTCCATGCTGCAGATGACCAGAGTCGAGAAAAGTATCGTTCCTCCCAATGTAGATAATACGCTCACAATTCCTAATGCCTACAATCTCCAGGCCAGAGCATCGGTTGACTGGTCCGGCCCTATTGAGGAATTAACCGCACGTATTGCCAAAGCCGCCCATTATCGACTAAGGGTACTCGGCCCGGAGCCTGCTATTCCGGTACTGATCAGTCTTAATGCCAAAGATCAAAGCCTTGCCGAAATCCTGCGGAATATTGATTATCAGGCAAAACACAAGGCGAATATCCATGTTTATCCAAACAGTCAGGTAGTTGAATTAAGATATGTCAAAATTTATTCCTAGTTTAAGTTTTTGCTGCTTGACCCTTTTGGTGGCATGTTCGCATCGGTCCACAGTGACGGTTATTGATACCAGCACACTGCCAGGATTAATCGCGATGGGCAATACCGGCGCTGCTGCACGCAGTATGCCCACCATAGGTAAAATCAGGGAAATGGCGCTGAAGGAAACCGCTTTAAGTCTTGGTGCTCAATCCGGGCTGGCCTGGCGAGCCTGCCAGATTAATGATGAGCTGACAAGACAGCAAAGGACTCTGGATGCGGTCTATGACTTTAATAGCCTTATTCTTGAAAATAATATTTTACCGCCAGTTTTGCTGGAAGGCCGCAACACCTTAAATCTTGCGGATATGCAGACTATTCACGTTTCCGACAGGGTATACAAGGTCGCGAAACAATCTCATTTTGTGACAACCCCTCCCACCTGGCGCCAATATCTGTGGATGGACTACAAAAAACCGGAAACACCCCATGTAAGCCTGCTGCCTAAATGCAAGGAAGAGAAGATAATCTGGAACACTTATGTAGAAAAAGGTTGGAAAAATGGTGTTGACCAGGCGAATACCATCCTGGAGGAAAGTGTTGCCCGTATTAAAGAAGATTTTTCAGGAATGATTCTCTATCGAAAACTTTTAGCCATGAATATGGTTTCTCCTCCCTTTGTATCCCATACCGAATTAGGGATCACCGGGGATGCTTCAGAAATCCACATTGACGATCGCGTCCTGCGTATCACTGCTCTTCCCGGCCTTAACATTAACAGCAAGGAATGGCGTGCAGCGGTGGAGAAAGACGAGAATGCCTTGGAGCAGTTTAAGAATATGGATAAACTGGCGCAGAACACCAATATCACGGTCACCAGCAAAGCCTGGCAGCCTGTAATCGCGCCGGTGAATTAATAGCAATCCCTTCGCAATGAAGACAAGTTAATTCTTCTGAAAAATTGAGACAAAGCGCTGGAATGGCTACACTTAACAGGTGTAGCCTTGATAAGCAAGCGCAAGGTCATCAAGCAACAGGCTAGGCCAAATTAAAGCCTGAATAATTCACAAAATCAATTTCAACTCTTTAAATTCAGGATTGCATATGAGTAACATTAATCTGATGCCAGATGAGCCCACTCGATTCACGCCAATTTTTATGGATAAAATGCTTGAGCATGCCGAAAGTCTGCATGCTTCTGACATCACCATTCAAACGGGTTCGCCCATTTTTGCTGAAGTGTACGGCAGGCTTTTGAAAATCACGAATCGTAGTTTATCCAATACTGAATTGGGTGATCTGATTAACTCGATTTATGGGCCTAACGCCACGACTCAGCTATTATCCGGTAAAGATATCGATACTCACTATGAGTTTCGTCCCAATCGCGGCGTTCGATACCGCTACCGCGTCAATGCCACTGCTTGCCTGGTCGAGGGCCATGATGCCATACAAATCACATTAAGAACGATTCCTACTACCCCTCCAAAACTGGAGACTATGGGACTTCCCGACAATATTCTGGAAGCGATTGCGCCCCAGGAAGGCATTGTTTTTATCACCGGAGCGACTGGTTCGGGCAAATCTACACTTCTTGCTTCTATCATTCGTGAACTGATTGAAACCCGAGAGTCCAATCGGAAGGTTCTTACTTATGAAGCACCTATTGAGTTCGTTTTTGATGAAATTGAAACCATATCGGCAGTTGTCAGCCAATCGGAAATACCAAGGCATTTACCCGATTTCGCAGATGGGGTTCGTAATGCACTGCGTCGAAAGCCTCGTCTGATTATGGTGGGAGAATGCCGGGATGCTGAAACAATCAGCGCGGCGCTTGAAGCGGCATTAACCGGACACCCTGTTTATACCACCCTGCATACTTCTGGAGTAGCCGAAACCATGCGCCGTTTGGTAACCTCATTTAGCGGAGAAGAACGTTTGGGCCGTACCATTGATATTCTGGAAACGATTCGCCTCTGTATCTGGCAAAAACTGGTCCCTACTGTTGATGAAAAACGGGTAGCCTTAAGAGAATACCTGGTTTTTGATGAAGAGGTACGTGATATCCTGCTGGAAGGCGATCCTAATGAAGTAACTTCTCTAACTCGTAAACTGGTGCGTCAGAAAGGCCAGTTAATGACGGTAGATGCCCGGAATAAATTCGAACAGGGAATTATTAGTGAACGGGTTTATAAGTTGATTATGGCGGGTACGAAAGATTATCAGAGAGAATAATTGTAAGGATCGCCTATCAATTAAATCCCCTCGGCTTGTGTCTGAGGGATCCAGAAGACTCGTAGAGAAACACTGGACCCTGCAAGTGCATGAGAATTAAAAGCTATCGTATTCCCGCGGCTTCGACCGCGGGGCCCACACGAAGCCAATTTAATGTTAAGAACACTTGTTTATGACGACCTGTTAAATCCTATTTTTTGGCAACATTGAAACCTGTCTGAGGACCATACTACTCCAACAGGCATGAGCCCCGCGGTCGATGCCGCGGGGATTCGGGGTGGTCTACACCGGGATTCGGGATATTCGCTACCACTGGAAGCGATAGTCGCCATTATTCCCCGGCACTCGCTTCGACATTCGCTCCCGGCGAGCTGACGGCGCTGGCTGCTTTCTTAACACCCTTCATCGCGTAACCGCTGAGCTGTTTATCGATCTGCTGAGCCGCTTTAGCTGTGCTGGCACCAGCGTCACTTATCTGTTTCTTGGGTTCTTCAGCCCATTGCGAGGTTTCCTGGCCAATACCTTCAGGTTGGCCGCCAATCCATCGCAGCACTTTATCAGGAAGATAGGTGATCAGCGTGAACGATTTGGTTACTGCGGTTACATACATCATGGTATAAACGAGAATGGAGAAGAAGAATCCATAAATACCCGCCCATCCTGTATATCCTGTACTTGTATTGATTGCACCCGCCTGCTTGCTCGGATCACCCGATGAACTGCTGTAACTAAAGGCTGAGCCGCTTGGATCCCCCTGAATAAAGGTAACCACATTATAGAAACCGGCATTGATAATCCATACCACCACATAGGACAGGGCTATCGCTGCAATATACCCAATAATCATCATCGCAGGGCGTAAAAAGACATTCATGAGAATCATAATGGCCTGTTCCCCTTTACCGAAGGCACCCTCACCCTCAGGATGGGTGATACCCAAGGCAACAATGGGTGCCGCGACCATCGCCTCAATCACTGCAATCAGCCATGCCATAGTACCAAAGGTAAAAATCATATACGGCAGGAAGGGAATAAAATAGGCCGTAGTAAATCCAATGCTGACCATTGTACCTAACCAGGCAATCAATAGCGGCATTACCATGGCGATCAATGGGAATATGAATACACCAAACCAGGGGATCAATATACTGGTAATCGCCATCATCAGGAGATAAATCCATAGTTCATTGGCAAAGTTGATATAGTTTACCCCCATATTTGCCAGTGCAATGACCGGATTTACCGTAGGCTGCTGAATAAACGATACACCGTAGGTGAAAATCTGAGCCATCCCCTGCAAGGGCACAGAAAGGAAGGTCAGGACCACCATATTGATGATTTGCGCCATCATGGAGAGGAACAGATTAAACAGGGTTACGAAGATAACGTTATATAGCAGCACCCCAAACATTTCGCCCAGACAGAATACGAAGAACAGAATCTGTACCTTACCGCAACTAAAGCTCATTGGTTTGAGGTAAAAGGGGGTAAACGTAATGTTAATCTTCATGGCGAACTTTGGCGCGGTAACAATGCCTGGTTGTCCAGGTAATTGTACCATGGAGGCATTGGTGATATAGCCATAGGTGGTTGAAGAGCCCAGGCCGCTTACTGCTTTATGGCTTATGGAATTAAAGGTCGGGGCATCTAATCCGGAATTTAATACGGTCGATCCATCAATCAGGCCAGCGATGTGTTTTACGTATTTATCATCGCCCTGATACCATTGGCATAACTCGGAGTACTGTCCCTTACAGGTTCCGTCTCCACCAAAGGCATTAGTCATTGTGCTGGTGTCAGCAGAGCTGCTATTAAGACCTGAGTCAGAATCCGTTTGATTCGACAACTTGATATCTGAAGAGTTAATTTTAGCGAGGTCAATAAAGTAACTGCCAGCCATTAGCCATCCCTGAGCTTCTGCCTTGGCAATAAAATCCCTGACATTATCCTTAGTGCTGCTTTCACTGGCCTGCTGGAAAAGATTGAGCGTGGGCAGCATAATCCCATTATAATCCGCCACAGCCCCCTGAAACTCGGTACCATTGAACAGTGGCGCTGTCGAGCTGGAAGAGGAATCACTTCCCCATGAGATACAATCTTTATCCGGGCTGGTACAAGGCACTCCTGTCGACATGTAGGGAACGCCATATTGCTGGATGGCAACTTTTGAGAACTTGCTATCTTTGTCGGAATTCCCTCCTGTTGTACTTTGAGGGTTTAATTTGGGGTCATTATTGACCATCACAGTCGCCACCTGCGATAGATCCTGATACATCTGTTGAATGGCAATCGCCCGGGACATTTTTACAGTGTCGATTTCATTCTTATCCAGAGTTGAAATATTTTTTTCGATTGTTGTAATCTTGTCAGCAGGATAGGAATTCCACTGAATGGTTCCGCAGATCCCATTTAAAAACGCATAGGCAGAATCAGAACCGAAGTTAGGCATTGGAACAGACTGCTTCGAGTTGTTCGGATTATTATTTTGCACAGTAACCACATTCACTGAATTAAGAAAGTCAGGCACATTATTCTGACAAAAATCCTGCATCTGCTTGCTAGGTCCATTGGTACAGGGACCGGAGTTTTTGGCCGATTGATTCTTATATCCCTGCTGGACAGTGCTCAGTGTATTCTGTAATCCAAGCATACAGACTTGTCCCGCCAAAATAGCGGATGCCCCGGTTGCAATGCTGCCATTATCCCCGAGAATTGATTTCATTGGATCCATCTGGGCCTGAACAATCACCCCTCCCCTGTTCAGATAACTTAATGCCGCCTGCCAGACTTTATCAGCTGCCCCAACCCCCTGGACGACTACCCACATGACGAAAATCTGCATCAGGCAGTAACCGGAAGCCTTTGGGATCAAAAGTGCCAAACCAAAAGTGGAACGCAAAGGAACCCAGATAGAAGACCACTTCTGCCCAAGCATCTGGCCTTCATGGGCAGTATTAACGGTAGACACCAGCAGGGTGTACATAATGATGATTCCGCCGAGAGCCAATACCGCAGAGTTAAAGACTCCAAACATGGTTCCCATAATCTGGCTGCCAGTACCATGCAATACGCCGTCAACTATACCAAAGATATTCCCCAGAAAAACAACTGAATAATCACTGGGCGGGGGGGCAAAACTGATAGAACTTCCGCTGCTGCCGGCGCCAGAGCTGTCTTGAGCGATAGCTAATACAGGCATTAAAGCCGAAATCAGACCCAATAATAATTTATTCATGTTTTTCACCTAACAGACCCTTCCTATACCATTCCTTGAAAGAAACTCCTAATCGACGATGCTTAATCTGGTAATACCAAAAGTGATAGCGGAAAGCCAGAGCCAAGGCAATAAGCATTACAACCAGGCTAATTAATACTGCTTTTAGAGAGCCGTAAAATACATGATAACCCGCATAACCAAACATAAAAACAGCCGCGATCACCATAATGATGCTCAGGCGGTATAAACCTTTCTGACGAGCAAGCAACTCGGCATCATCTATATGCAATTCCCGAACAGCCTGTTTGAATGATTCGCCTGTTGTACTCTGTTGGGGGACAAACATTTTTTTAAATCCATTACCCAGGTAAATAGTAAAGGATTTCAAACGATCATAATCAATCCAATAACGAATGTTAAAGATACTCCTGATAATAGTACCTATTCGCGAATGACTTTCTTTTTTCATAAAATTTACTTTCTATGTATTAGATTTTTCTACCACTTACTATACTATAGTAGTTACATAGCCCCCAGTCTATCAATTAGTTTGACAGTAAAAAAAGAGTAAATGTATGCCTGATCTAAGTCATGAAGCCTCAGCCCAATACTGGTTTGAATATGTCGATCCAATGATCTATCGCGTCATCACCTTTATGGAAAGCGTGGAAGACTGGACAATGGATGGCAATCCCGAATTGGAGGCAGCAATTAAACAGCTCGGAGAAGAACTCGATGACATCGATAAAATCGATATGGGAATGCTAGGCCAGGAGGATGCCTTCATTCGCATGGCCGGAAATATTAAATCGGGTCGCGGCTTGAGGCTTTTACAAGCCATTGATACTGTACATCCGGGTAGTGCTTCGCGTATTCTGATTCATGCGGAAGAAACCAGCCTGGGCAGTCACGATCCAGCCGGTTTTTTTCTGAAAAGAAATATTACATTTGAACGCCTGCGCCTGCTGGGACGCGTTTTTTCAGAATATCGCTTAAAACTTGTTGCTCGTGCTCTTGAAGGGGAAGAATAATGCTATTAAAACTGA
This sequence comes from Legionella birminghamensis, assembly GCF_900452515.1. NCBI lineage: Bacteria > Pseudomonadati > Pseudomonadota > Gammaproteobacteria > Legionellales > Legionellaceae > Legionella > Legionella birminghamensis. The sequence continues at coordinate 624,693 of NZ_UGNW01000001.1, read as the reverse complement.
AACAGGCTTTACCTGCTTTACTGTTAATTTGTACATCGGCCGTGATGGCAGAAGATGCTCCGCCAGCGGGCGGGGATGCCGGCGGGGGAAATCAAAGCGATCTGCCCACCTATCTGCAAAACCTTGGAAAATATTTCGGCTATGACATCACCCAGTACTGTACAACAGGAAGCACCTGTGGCCAGGGAGCCAGCGGCGCGAGTACATTCAGCAATCTGCTATTGAACTCGCAAAATAATCTGAACCCGGAAGTATCCAGTTATTACAGTTTTCTGGGCGCCCTGCTTTCTCCGGGAAGCTCCAGTGGCGGCAGCAGCGGCCAGGGAGCGCCTATCGTTAATGGCGGTTCACAAGGCAACAATACAATCAACAGTCTGGCAGCAACTACATTCCCATCCTATGGCAGCAGTTCAGGAAGCGGGGTGAGCGCTTCAGCCTTAATTGATCAGACTGCGAATAAGCAATACTTGTCTGATCCCGTAAGCCAGGCGGTTTTTAATATTTTAGCCACGCCCAACAGCAGCTACTGCGTCAATAATGATGGCACCTGGAAACAACAATGCCAGTATTTATATCGCAGTCTGGTAATGTCTAATGTTATCGGCACCCTGCCTTCAACTGATCAGTTTTTTACCAGCACCTATACCCAGGGATTGGTTTCACAGTTAAACAGCAATGCCTTACTTTCTCCATTACTGTTTAGCACCAACGCCAGTGGACAAACCAGCACCTCTTCGCCATTGATATCACAGGATTCGCAAAATCAGGGCTTAACAGCCAATAGTCAGGTACAGGAAGCTGCCAATTTTATTCGTTATGTCACTGGACAAGTGAATCCAGTTGCCCTGCCCGATCGAAACACCTACGATTCCTTGTATAATAAAGCACTTAACCTCAGTAAAAATACAGAACTCTCTGATCAGCTCCAGGCCCAAACCACTTTGACTGATTATCTCACCCGCCTTCGCACTTATGCGGCACAAGTATCTGTAGGCGTAAGCAATCTGTATTATATATTGTCAAAACGCATGCCTCAAAGCCTTGGCGGCAGCTCAGGCAATACCACCAGCCAGGCCTTGAGTGAATACACCATGGCAACCTGGCGACTTTTCAACAGCGACCAGAGCAGCAGCACTGGAGGACAACCCCAACAGCAATGGGTGGAGCAAATCAACACGGCCAACTCGGCAACTGTCCAAAAAGAAATCGCTGTTCTACTGGCTGAAATTAACTATCAAATGTATTTAAGCAGACAACAGCAAGAGCGTCTCTTATTAACAGAAACCATTCTGTTACTACAAAACTCCCACGCAGCAGAACCCGACGCAGGTCTCGCTACCGGCAGCAACAGCTCCGACTACCAAAACCCCTCATCCTCTTCGTAAAGGAACCGCGTATCATTGCTTAAAAAGAGGCCCGCGTTTTATACGCGGGATCCTGTAAATCGCGAAATAATACACTGCTGGGCTTTACAGCCCAGCCTACTGCTTTCCACCACCTTCTCCCCGTGGCAGCACTCCAGGGGCTTCAGACAATGTAGGTACGCACTTTGCAAAACATACACGGATATATTTTTGTCCAACTACAGATGTAAAGAAAATACGGGCTGGGATAGTTGCTACTTTTGTCTTTAAGATTAGTTGTTCCGATGCTATTTCATCGTTACTGAAACAATTCGAAATATCAACAAGTGCATAGTAGCTACCTTCAGGCAGGATAGGTTTAAATCCCGCATTAATAAAGTCTGATATCACAATATCACGTTGCATTTGATAAAATTGCTTTAGATTCTGATGATAAGAATCTGGTAGAGACATTAATCCTATTGCGGCATTTTGTAATGGCGTGACAGGGCATACATATAATAAATCTTGAGTTATCGCCATTTTTTTTATTATGTGAGATGGGCCTGCCGCATATCCCAATCGCCATCCGGTAACATTATAAGTTTTGGAAATTCCTGAAACTGTGATGGTTCTTAATTTATTATTATCAAGAGCTGCAAAAGAAATATGTCTATTTGAATCATAAGTCATGTATTCATATATTTCATCTGAAACTACATAAAGGTTGTACTTTTCTGCAATTTTACCTAGAGCCTGAAGCTCTTCTTTTTTAAATACTTTACCCAGCGGGTTTGAGGGATTGCATAGCAGTATTCCGCGTGTATGGCAGTTGATTGACTGTTCAAGTTGCTCCAAATCGAACGATAAATCGTCAAGGTTTAATGGCATTAACCTGACTTTGATACCAAATAGCTCAAGTAAATTGCGATGTGCAGGATAAAATGGCTCAAAAAGCAATACTTCATCACCAGGGTGAAATAGAACTTTAATGGCGCAGCTTAAAGCTCCTGTTGCGCCATGAGTGATTATCACTTCGGTTTCTGGATCGACTGCAATTTGGTTAAATTGGTAAAATTTACTGGCTATTGATTCTCTTAATTCTACAATTCCTTTAGAAGATGAATATCGATGCACATTTTGATCCGCCAGGATATTATAGAAACCTTCTAATATTTGTTTATCTAATGGCAAAGACGAAACGCCCTGGCTTAGATCAATTCCATTTATCTTTTGGCAAAAGCTAGTAATTGATTCTATATCCCACCTTTCTATCATCCGCTCAGGCATTTATATATTCCTTTTTTGCGAACTTAGCCACCAATATGAATAATTTTTGCAGCAAAGCGTTACTAGATAGTTGATACCAATCTCTAAGCTCTTCTTTCATTGAACTTAGTGAAAAGTCCGGAGTCAAAACCGAAAATAAACGAATAATTTGCATGTCAATTAATCGAATTGAGAAACGAAATAATTGTAAAAATTGCTCGAAAATCAAAATAACTTGCCCATCCAATGCATATAACTCATTCTTAATTTGGCTCAACTGCAGAATCGAAATATGATTTGCCTGATTTAATAAAAACTGCACACAAGCACTGGGATTCGAATACCAACTTGCATGCAGCTTTCTCTGAATTTCGCGAGAAATTTTACATAATACCCTTGTAAAACTTTTAACCAAAGACTCATCCAGGTTCAATTGCCATGCCATTTTTACTATCTGGGTGTATTGCTCCCTTTCCACAGATGGTACATAAATTGGTTTTTTAAGAAGAAATTTAAGTGAAGCGATAATACGCACGTAGTCCATTCTCATTTGCATCAATCGGACTAATTCATATTGAGCTGCTCGCATCTCTCCTCCCTTAGCTCTGAATCCTGATTTATCATTTGTGAAAAAAGATACTGCTCGCACTGGCGTATTGTTTGATGTTGTTTTAATAAAGCATCTCGACTCTCACCAAGTAAATTAACAAATCCAGGGCAATTGATAAGAGTACTCGTCTCTTCCAGGATCCCTGTGGTTTTTATTGAAATACTGTGAAAAAAAGGCAAACTCGATAAAACCTCTAAATTGGGTTCATTTCGAATAACTCCAGTAATGGGTGAAATCAGAAAAGTACATAAAAGTCGCTTACGTAAACCCTCTTTATTTTCAGGTCTTAATATTTTATGAAAATTATCCGGATTCAAGTAAGACTCAGCAATCATAGAGATATGATTATAGCCCAGGGCCTCTGTATAGGCTGAAAGATCTATCCCCCCGATCGGTCTTGCAGCTGTCTCAATCAGCACAGGAGTAGAATCATCAACTAGCATGACCTCGCTATGACCCGCACCAAATTGAATGCCTAAGGCATCCAGTGCCTTCTTAACATAATTCGTTAAAGTCATATACAGGGCTTCTTCCTCCAGGGGAGATAAAAGTTCCGCATAATCATAAACAGGTGATGCATTAATAGTTGTTTTGTTAACCCGAATTATGTCAGTAACATAATGCTCCCCGTTATGACTCACCGTATTGACTACATATTCCGTTCCATTCAGGAAGGGTTGAATGAGCAGCTCATCATTTTTCTCACCAAGTGCATTAATAGTATTAATCAGCTTATCAAAAGCTGTTTGCACATCCATCCAGTTCTGGCAAATGACTACACCGTCAGTTCCTGCGCTCGATAACGGTTTAAGCACAACTGGATAGGTTATACCTTGTGTGTCGAGCCAAAAGAAAATTTCTTCGCACCTACGGGTTTTTAGAACCGGGATAAAGTCTACCCCAGCAAGGGCAATAGCCTTCTGCATCTCATATTTATTTCTTCGGGCCACACTCAGTGTTGGATCATTAGTGGTGGGAAGTGACAATTTTTTGCTGATACTGTCCGCCAGTAATACCCCCATTTCAGAGCCAGGGATCACTGCGTTTATTTCAAACTTACGCAACTCGTGGATAATTTCTTCAGTAACGCCTCTCCAAATCAGGTTTTTTATAAAATCCTGTTGTCTGAATGATGCTAAAAAATAAGGATTTATTGTTTCTCCAGGTTGAACATGTATACACTGATATCCACGAGAAATGAATGCAGGCGCCAAGTATTGACCCGTAGAATAAGCCCCAACAATAACTATTACTGTATTTTGAAAATTCATAACTCTTCCTTTTTTATTGGGCTAAAAAGCGGGATTGTTAGCCTCACCAATCCTGTACTAAGCCCTACTCCTGATAAACTTAAAATAATACCTGTTATTTGCAGCAAGCTAATCGGTTGTTTTAAAACTGCAGAAGCTAACAATAATGCAAAGGGAGGCATCAAAAGTGTAATTACCCCAGTTTGTGCAGGACCAATAAGCTTCACACCATTCGACCACCATAGATAGGAGAGCACCCCTCCTAAAACAATGAGATACCCCATATACATGCAAAACTCCATATTTAAATGCTCTGCAATAATCCGGCAATCACCAAAAAAAATCGCAGGAATAAACAGCAAGCTACCTGCAATAGTTGCATAGGCGGTTGTATGCAGTGGAGGCAAGTGAATCAGCACTGATTTACCGAAGATTGAATAAAATGAAAAAGAAAAAGCTGCCAGAATGAGGAGTAGATTACCTAACATATTATTCATGCCAGGATGCAAGCTCCAATCCCCAGTCAATGTGGCCACCGCACCTGCTAAACCTATTAATAAACCAAGATATTGGGAGCGACTTAATTGATCAACAGTCTTGATGTGCGAGAGAAGGACTGTTGACAATGGTTGCACTGTTGGGATTAACAGTGAAGCACTAATTGCCGATGAAAGGGATAACCCCCAATATGCGAAAAGGTTATATGCCACAACGCCAAAAAACCCCATTCCAAGCAAAGGCCATATCCCATCAGACGGAATCGATATCCATCTATATCTTTTAGAACAACAAAGAATCAGAATAAACCCTAGGGAAACGCCGATATTTCGAATCAATAAAGTAGTCATTACTGGCTGTCTGGTTAATGCAAGCTGGCTTATAATAAATGCACCTCCCCAAATAAGCTGGACGAAAATGAGTTGCAAATAGGTAATTACTTCTGCTTTTTTTTCCATACTTTGATACCTACCCTGCTAAAAACCCACCATCAACTGGCAGAATTGCCCCGGTGATAAATGAGGCGTCATCAGATGCTAAAAATAATACAGTCCGAGCCACCTCCGCCGGCAAACCTAATCGTCCGAGAGGATGAATTTGCCCTTTTATTTTTTTTAATTCAGTAATATTGGGAACGGTGCCAATAGCCCTATCAGTCATGGGTGTATCTATAATTCCTGGGGCTACTGCATTAACCCTGATATTATAAGATGCATATTCAACAGCCATAGCCTGTGTCAATAATTTAACAGCGGCTTTGCTTGCACTGTAAATCGCATCCTCTGCCCAAGCTAGAAAAGAAGCCACTGAAGCCATATTAATAATGACGCCTGAATATCGTTCTGTCATATTCCTAAGAACATGTTTTGAACAGAGAAAAACACTTTTCAAATTTGCATCCAGGAGTTGCTGGTATTCTTCCTCCTTGAAATCTATCACTTTGCCTGAAATCTCTATTCCCGCATTATTGAATAAGACATCTATTTGTCCATACTGTTGAATTACACACTCCACCAGCTTCTCCACGCTTTCGGCGTTGCTAACGTCAGCATAATAATAGATACATTTCTGCCCTCTTTTAGAAAAAGACCTGACTACCTCTTCAGATTTTTCACGGTTAATATCTGCAATGATTGTTATGGCCCCTTCCTCCGCAAATTGATAAGCCGTCTCCAAACCAATTCCTGAAGCGCCTCCCGTTATAAGAACAACTTTTTTATCAAACCGATTACTCATGATTAATCCCTTATATTGCTTTTGACAAGCCGCCATCAATGTCGATACTTATTCCGGTGATGTAATCTGCCAACCCGGAACATAGAAAGCTAATTAAAGAGGCTACTTCCTCCGGCTGGCCAACTCGTTTTAAAGGGATACTTTCGCAAATGCTCTCTTCAATTGACTCAACAGAATGACCTGATGTGCTGGATAATTTGTGAACAAATGAATGATATCTTTTCGTTGAAATAAAGCCTGGATTAACCCCCGTTATACATACATTGTACATTGCGGTTATCTTTGAAAATGCTTTAATAAAATTCATTAATCCCGCGTTGATAACTCCAGGCATCATTAAGTCAGAGGCTGGCTGTTTACCTGTTAACCCCAGAACATTAATAATCTTTCCCGAACGCTGTTTTTTCATTGTTTCAAATACGAGCTGTGTTAACCGGATATAACCTAATAATTTTTTCTCACAAGCCTCCATCCAGCTCTTGTCGGAGATCACACTATCCACAGTATTAAAAGGAGCACCATCCGTGCTGTTCACTAAAATATTTATCTTTCCAAAACAACGTAAAGCTTTCGTTATCAATTGTCTGGCTTCTTCAGCGTCATAAATATCAGTCACGAACATTTCAATCAAGCAGTCAGGTAAACGGTTCCGAATAGCTGCTTTTGCCGTTTCTAATGCTTCTTTCGTTCTTCCACATAAAAGTAAATGACAACCCTCTTGAGCTAGTTGCCAGGCAGTTGCTAATCCAATCCCTGAACTAGCTCCGGCAATTAAAGCGACTTTTCCATTCAACTGTAAATCCATATCAAATCTCTCGCGTATACTTTAAAGGCTTATTATAGCGGTGGGGCAAAAACAAATTCAGAGATATAGCTGTTTCCTCAAATGGGTTATATGCACCATGACTAATACTTTCAGGCGCATAATATATTTTCCCAAAATGGAAGTTCTCCTCCTCCTCCCCCACCTGCATGAGATAGTTTCCGTGGACTGCTATCCCAATTTGCTCCCCAAGGTGTCGATGGGCTGGCATAGACGCCTGTTTTGGAATAGTACTTAACATCAACTCACACCATGAACTGACAAAAAAGCACATATTAATTCCTGTTTTTAATGTGCGTTTATTTTCAGGATAAATAAAATAGTCATTCTTTCCAGGAAAGGTTTCGGCTTGGACACTTCGTTTAATATCAAGCCCGACGGCAACTTGTCCTGAGCGGTTGATTGCTGAGTGCGGTACATTGGGAGGGACGGCATAAGCATTTTTCAGCTCATATAACTCCTCTTCCTTTCCATCAATCTGAATAGTGAATGAGCCTTTTAAGGCCATTCCCAGTTGTCGTTCAGGATGCGCATGTTGTTTTAACTCTGCATCAGGCTGAAGATAGGAAATCATTATTGTAGTCTGGTTAGTATCATTTAAGTTGAATATGTAAGAATCAATACCTTCCACAGGACTAATCTGGCGAGCAACCGGAAAAAAATGGCTCATGCCTTGACCTCCTTTTTGATAAATACAGACCATCCCATTCGAATAGCCCCGTATGGCGCACAGCAAACAAGCCCATACTTATTCATCGCATTCCTGTTTGTTAAAGCCAAATCAGCTTTACGCTCAAACACCTCGAGCGCAGCTTTACTGGTGGACTCTACGTACTCTATTTCATAGCCGGATAGACCCATTTCATCAACAAGACTATCCAGCAAATGCGCAGGTGCAGGATGTGAAACAATTCGACAATATTGTCCAGAGGGAATAGTATCTTCTCGCCTTGCTAAGCCATACGGGGGGGTATCGTGTATAAATATTCCGTATAAAGCAATTTTGGGGTTTATGTAGAATAAGTTAATTTTACTATAGGCGTGCGGGACTATAGCTAATGTAAGATCGCCATGAACCAACTCACGAAGTACGCACTTAAAACTGTTTAACAGTATAATTGCAAACTGATCTACCTGCTTCTGCCTAAATCTAAATGTTCGAGTAAAATATATTGTCGCAGCCTCGCTGCTTGTACCTGTAGGCCCCAGTGTGCCTATATTTATTATTTTATTTGACAATTCCATTTCAGCCTACTACATCAATTAGCATAACATTTTGCAATACACTGCATTACATGTATTGTTTGTGCATAATTTAAACGAGGATCTAACAGGCTTTTGTAATTTTTCTTAAAGTCCATTGCAAGACTGTCATTTTCAGAGGATGTATAATCCATACATTCCATTACATTCTGGTGCGTTGCTTCAAGATGGATAGCATTTAGTCGACTACCCATTGCTCTATGAATCAAAAATGAGCTTTTGATTTCCTCAATAATGTTGTTTAGTTTTCTTGTCTTTATTCCTGATCTTAAAATTTCAGTATTCCCATGCATGGGATCACAACTCCATAAAACAGTACGCTTAGTTTTTTCAACTGCCTCTATCAATTGTGGCAAAATGCGGCTGACCTGTTTGACCCCTAATCTTGGGATTAGCGTGATGCGCCCAGGAAGATAGTCAATGTCTAGTGTATTGATTGTTTTTATAAGTTTTGGGATAGGGGTATCTGGTCCTATTTTTATTGCAAGAGGATTGGCAATTTTTTTCAAATAGGCGATGTGCTCAATGCTACTCACAGTACGCTTACCAAGCCAGGGAAAATGCGTTGAAAGGTTATAATATAATCCCGTTCGCTTATCTAATCGTGTTAATGCTTGCTCATAATAAAGCAACAAAGCTTCATGGCTTGTATATACCTGTTGATCTTTTTTTAGCGCTCTATTCCATTGCCTGATTTCTCGATAAATAGATGCAGAGCAATTATAACTTAGAAGCATTCGCCAAGGGTCAGGGGTTCTATATTTTTTGTGAAATTGGTTTACCATATCACCGAAATAAGAATAGATCTTCTCACTTCCAGAGTTCTCGAAGGGATTACTTCTGGGCTTCGCATATTGACCTGCTATCCGCCCCACCTGAAGTGCAGCACTCCCAGTTTTTCTTTGAAAAAAATCAGCTAATTGCTGTATAAACTCCAACTTTGCATAGGTTGTATCTTGATCACACTCATAAAAACTTTCAGCACAATCTCCTGATTGAATTAAAAAATATTCTCCTACCGCTGCTTTTGCTATCAGTTCACGTAGATTATTAATTTCTTTTATTGAAACAACAGGGGCTTGGGATTCTAAAATATTTTGGATATGTGCCAACTCATTTGTTCGATGATGAAATGGAAAAGATTGCTTTTCTTGATTTATGAATTGGTTTGAAGCTTCGAACATTAATTACTCCTTTAATATTATTTAGTCTCCTTGCATACCTTTAGTATTCAGCCCAATTTATTTCGACTTATAATTTTTTGAGCCAGTTACCAAAAGGTAAATAGATGGTATGCTATTTTTACTTTGATGTAAATATTTTCAATTAGTGGGATAAAATTTTTTAGCATATTTTCAAACAAGTAAAAAAATGTTACTCTAAGGTATTTAATGAACGAGGATAGCTTTGACAGAACAATCAGTTAGTTTTTCTTCAGATAGGACAAATGAAAGCTTATCTAATAATCTTGCACTGTTGATGAAGCATAACAATGTTTCAGAAAGTGAACTAGCTCGGGCATTAGGCGTACCTTATAACACGATTCATCGCCTAATAAGTGGGCATACTTCTGATCCTAGAATTTCCACATTAAAGTCTATTGCTGCATACTTTAATGTCAGTTTAGATACTCTACTCAATCCTATTGAGCTGATTAAAAATCCGTTTACAACTAATAATTATCCAAAAGCGGTTCCTATAATTTCATGGGAGCAAGTGTCAAATAATAAGCCATTAAGTCTCGGTAACTATCAAAATTGGGCTAATTGGTTACCCATACCTTTAGCTTCTATTGATAACCTTAGTCAAAATGCTTATGCTATTGAAAGCAGACCGTCCATGTATCCACGTTTCCCTACTGGTTCTTTTTTTGTTATTGATCCTGAATGTAAGCCCATAGATGGTGATTTAATTTTATTTAAAATTAGGAAAGATGGAGCTGTATCCCTTCGCGAGTTAATGATTGATCCCCCCACAATGAAACTATTGCCTATTATTCAGAACTCGGACTCACTTAACTTTGTTGCAAGTGAACACGAAATTATTGGGGTTGTGGTTCTATCCATGCATCAACCAAGAAGAATTAACTGTACCCGACTTTAATCGTTGACTACGGCTATTCGATAAATCGTCCGCTATACTACGAACTATAATCACTTGCATTAGTTGATATATAGCAGCGATGTAAGATAACTTTGCTATGTTAATTAGAACGTTTATTCACATTTTATTATTAATGAGTTACTCAACAACAATATGAAATAATAACTCTAAGTAAGCCAGCTTATATGTTTTGGTATGGGTAAATACTTAAATTCTCTGTTTTATTTTAAAATTATGTAAGTTACAATTTTGTGAATTTTAAGTCAAAAGGAAAAATGGAACAGAATAATTCCAGCTTGACAAGGAACCGAGAAGCAATATCGCTTAAAATTTTGTCATTTATTGCCAATAAAGAAGGTTCTAAAATAGACTGTTTCAGGTTTATTCCTACTGATGACTATTTAGTATTGATCAAATTATTGGATGATAAAGATGCACTCAAAAAGCATTTTATTGAACCACTCTGATTGGAAAACTACACTCCATTCATCAATTGCCCACGGAGGTTATTCCATTCTTCCAAAGAGAAATATTAAATTGTAGCTATTGTGTTTTATTACAGAAAAATGCGTACTTTAGGATGAAGTAAATGAAGTTGTATAAAAAGTTGCTGGCGTGCTTCACCGATAGCAAAAAAGAAAGCAAAACCAAGGGAAAGTTTATTTTATATAAAATTGTTGATTATGATGAAGATAATTATTTAATTCAGTGTATAAATACGCGGGGCATAATTCCAATGTCGCTTGAGGAAATACTCTGTGATGTTGTTATATTGTTTGGGCTACATCCTATTCAATCTTGCTTCGTAGGAATTGAATATATACGTACTAATCTTACGCATCCATTTCTTAAAATAACACAGAAAAACTGCATTAGCAGTTATCAAAATAGTCGTTATGGGAAATATAATCTTTTATTCCAAAATAGAGATGGTTTAGTTGGATTTGAATGCAAAACAACAGATGAAATCTATATAAGAGAGCCCAGCGAGATAGCACTAGCCAAAAAAATTATTGAAGAATTTGATGCGATTCAAGCATTTTATATTGGGGTTATGGCAGGTCGACAATTTGCAAAAAACCCAAATACACAGAGAGAAACCAATAAAAAGAAGCACTTAAGGCTAGTTGTAGGTTAGCTGTATGAAATATAAAATTCAAAAAAAAACATTAATTAATCCTAGCGGCTATCAAGTTTTAGTTATCATCGGCATGTTCTATATGAGCATTATGCTTTGTAATGCGGTCTTGACCAACCGGTATATTGGCAGCAACACCATGTTTGTGTTAGGTGGTAGCTTCTCATCGTGTAAACCTCCCCTTATTAGTGCCAACCGAAACTAGAGTTTTCCGACTTATTTTTAATCAATCTATAATCAAATGGTGACAGATCTCCCAGTGATTCATGCGGTCTTTCTTCGTTATATTCTTTCATCCATTTCCCGGTTATTTCCCGAACTTCATTGAGATTTCTGAACAAATAAAAATCCAGTATTTCATTGCGATAAGTTCGATTAAACCGTTCAATAAATGAATTTTGAGTAGGTTTTCCGGGTTGAATAAACTCAAGAGTAACTCCGTGTTTTTCAGCCCAGTCAGCCAATACCAGAGAGATAAACTCAGGCCCATTATCAAGACGCAGTTTTGCCGGATATCCTCGACTGGCAGCAATGCTGTCAAGCACCCGGGTAACCCGTCGGGCAGGCAGGCTCAGATCCACTTCAATGGCCAGTGCTTCCCGGTTGAAATCATCAACCACATTAAATGTCCTGAATCGTCTGCCACAGTTCAATGCGTCGCTCATAAAATCAGCAGACCAAGTATGGTTAACTGTAGCGGGAACCGCAAGAGGCTCTGGGTTGCGTGTAGGCAATCTCCGCTTTCCTTTACGGCGGATATTCAACTGCAATTCACAGTAAACCCGGTAAACCCTTTTGTGATTCCATGTAAACCCCGCCTGCCTCAGTTTGACAAACACTTTCCTGAAGCCATAACGCGGATAGCGTTCGGTAACTTCCATCAGCTCTTTAATCACCGTCTCATCCTTATTTACTGCCGGCTGATAATAGTAACCTGTGCGACTCAGGCTTAAGGCGGCACAGCTCTGTCTAAGACTCATGCCGTATTCATTTACCAGATAATCAGCCATTTCCCTTTTCTCTGCCGGCTTTAAAGCTTTTTTTCTATCACATCCTTCAACGCACGGTTTTCCAGCGACAAATCAGCGAACATCCGTTTCAGCTTTGCATTTTCTTCCTCAAGTTGCTTCATTCGTTTAATATCTGAGGCCTCCATCCCGCCATATTTAGCTTTCCAGTTGTAATACGTGGCATCGGATATTCCATGCTCACGGCAGACATCCTTTACCAGACGGCCATTCTCTACATATTTTAAAATATTTAATATTTGATGCTCTGTAAATCGGCTGCGTTTCATCGTTTCTCCTCCTCTTGCCTATTATGCCGGAGAAACTCTATTTTTGAATGGTGCTATTTTACGGGAGGGTTACATGGTTAATCCTGTAATCACCGAAGTGAGTCAGGAAACTCAGAATTTTAACCATGGTTGCCTGAGTGTACCCTGCCCAAATCGCTGCGCTGTTACCAGCCCCATGACCATCAGGGTCACTTACCTGGACCCACTTGATGAAATGAGAGAACACGATGTGAACTACACTGGCACTGACGCAGTCGTGTTATGGCATGAGCTCACGCACATCGTATCGGGAAAAACTTATATGGACGTTACTTTTGAGGCTCTTCCCGTGAATGATCTCCTTCAATTTTATAAGCTGATCAATAATGAGCTCCGCCTTCGCAAAACGACCGCTCAGAAAAACATCCCTGAACTAACTGTGCCACCCTTTCATTTCAGCGTCAGGATAGATAATGGGGTGCCTAGACTGGACTCAAAAGTATTAGAAGAAATTATTCCTAAAATTTCAGATGAAACCTTAATGGGTTTAAGTAATCAGGCTCATTGTGTTTTAAAAAGCCGATGACTTCTTATATTTTACCCCCTTTATATTAACGGGCTTGCAATGGCGTCTTTATTCGAGTTAGCACCTCATCAATGGCCTGATACACCAGTTTCTTCTTTTCATCCCATTTCTCGACCACATTCTTCTGCAGCACCTCACAGTTATCAGACAGCCATGAACCATATTTAACTAATAAAAGCGCGCCATTAGCGGTTAAACATGCCCCAAGGTCTTTCTGGACAGTGGAGTCGCAAAGATTGCCTTCGCTATAACAGGTCAGCACAAGCAATTTACCCATTGCCTGCCAGTCTGAAGGCGGTTCCACACCAAGAAACTGTTGGTTGATTACTTTGGGTAATGCCTGATCCACAATCCAGTTGATGTCCTGGGTTTGCAGGCTAAAGGGGCAGGATAAATGTTTGCTGTACTGCTTCAAATCCTTGCCGATGTTAGATAGTTGATGGCCGTCAAAGCATTGTTTGGCAAACAGTGAGGCAGAAAAGATACTCAGTAACCCGAAACACAAAATAGCGAAATAAATCTTTTTCATAAAGCCTCCCATTATTTTACCAGCCTTGCGTGCCTTCCAGGCTGGATTTTTTTATTTTTTTCCAGGTAATACACTTTAGTAAATTCTGCACCGGTAAATAAAATTTGTGCTGAATAATAAATCCAGACCAGGATAATAATCAGGGCACCCGATGCGCCAAACCCCTCTGCAAGATTAGAATGAGAAAGGTATAACCCTAATAAAAACTTGCCCAGGGTAAACAGTAAGGCCGTAATAAAAGCGCCTAACCACACATCTTTCCATCTCAGTAACACATCTGGAATGATTTTAAATATCATCGCAAAAAGAAGGGTAATTCCTGTGATAGAAATCACAAAATTTAAACCATAGCCGAGAAAAGCAAACTGAGGCAGCAACTGTAACAGCCGCGAGCTGATAATCGATAATATCAGCGAAATAATCAAGGATACCAGGAGAAGAAAGCCAACACCAAGTACCAGCGTAAAGGATAAAAACCGATCGGCAATAATTCCCCAAAATCCTCTGTCTGACTTTGGAGTCACCCCCCATACAGTATTCAGGCCAGTCTGCAATGCACCAAAAAAACCGGAAGCGCCAAACAGCAAAATAATGATCGAAACAATTTTGGCGAACAGATGCATGGAAGGTTTGACACTGGAGATCATCATTTTAATTTGCTCGGCTGGTGCCGTTCCAAAGGTTTTGGCAAATTGTTGCAAAAGATTTTGCCGAACACTGTCTGGATCAAAAACCAATCCGGCAATGGCAATGGAAATGATTAATAATGGCGCGAGGGAAAAAATAGTGTAGTAGGATAAACCGGCAGATAAAGTAGCAACTTTATCTGCGCTCCAGTTCTCCAATAAGTGTTTGAATACCCGTTTGAAGTCCATTTTCACGGCAAGTCCATTCCATTACGTGTTTTTTATATCAGCGTCGACTCGCAGAGTAATCGGGCTGAGGACGAACTGCTGTATGTCCAGGCTGGGGAACTATGCGGCCGCCAAATAGTCCAATTCCCTGCTGCAACAATTTCCTTGTTTCTTCTGGCATCCTGGAATTCGGGCTTAAACTATTTAAGGCCCTGTCTAAAGGAGCAGACTGAATTTGCGCAGCCCTTACTGTTGCCTTCAGACTTTCAATGGCTGCAGGTGTTGGCTTATCCCTCATCAAGCGGAGCATATGTGTATAGCTGGATTCGATATCTTTCTGAAAAGCAGGCTGGGGCCGGGGGGTAGGCGCTCTATTTCCAAGGGAAGGATTTGCATTCACTGCCACCCTCTCCATTGCATGTAATCTGGCCTCATCGATATCAATAAGGGTTTTGCTAAATTTGGCAACATCTTCCAATACTTCAATGCGTCTTGTTTCAGCTGCATTCCTTCTTTGCTCCAGGCGGTTCATCTCATGGGCGCGTTTCATATGGAATAATTGTTGCATACCCAACATGCCTTTATGTTGTAAATCCAGCTTCTGCGCTTTATCCAGGAGATGAGGGGTTTGAGGGGGCAAGTCGGTTAATTCATTTTCATGCTCGAATAAATAGACATGCTCGTCCTTCATGATGAGATGATAATGAATGGGCACAAAGAAAGCTGCTTCTTTCAAATTATCCACTTTCATACCAAAAATATTATACATGCGCTTTTCATTGTTAAGTGCGGCCAACAGGTTATGCAGATGCTGGCGATGAATCTTATCCGCCTGTTTTTGCTCTGGGGATATTTTAGGAGCGGCTGTCTGGGCTGCTTTCAATTGTTCCAATCGCTGTAAAATGAATTGCGTCTGCTCTTCGGGATTGCTGCGCTCATAAACAGGCTCTAAATGGGCCTCATGCTCATTGAGCAGCTCTTTCAGAGTGTCGTATTTCTGGGTCAGTTCCTGCTGTTTGGCATCAATGCGTTCAAGCTCTTTCTCAATTTCCTGGGCATCACGCAAACTTTGCTTTAATGCAGCATGAATTATGCGCTCTGAAATCTCATACGCTTCCAGCAGTAACTCCCATTCCAGACCAAAGGGGGGCATTTCCAGTTTAATAGTATCTTGCGTTACTTTGTTACGGGCTAAATCCTGCTTTATCTGTCTGTCGATCTCTGCATTGTATTCTTTTTTAGCTCTGGCTCGTTTCGCAAAAAGAAGCATTAACAGATAAGCCAATGCCCGTTGTGATCTGAGCCTGTCCATTTGCGCCTTTGCGTGAATAGCATCAATCATGGCCTGGTGCTGAGCGATTTCCTTGTAAACTCTGACTTTTGCTTCACGTCCTTCCGGGGATTCCAGAAATTCATGCACATCTTTGGCATTTTTCAATCCAAAAAGGCCAAGGACTTTTTTTACATCACTGCCAGGAACCGAATTTGCCTTCTTTTCCTGCGGAAGATTGTCAAACGACATCAGCCATTGTGAAACAGAATTATGTTGAGAAGGCATTAGGATCCTCGCGTGTATAGAAATTGGAAATATTGTTAATTTTATACGTTTTTGAATTTTTATGCAATTCGGAAAGGAGCCAATTTTGTGCAACTTGTTATGATGCAAACCAGGCCTGAGGTGCACGTTCGATGCGGCATGAGCCCCCGCGGTCGCGCCCTGAGAGAAGTATATGGAAAAACGCTACGTACGCGGTACGTAGACACTGATAATGGTGAAATTTTGTGAGGATCTCAGGGTCGCGCCGCGGGGATTCAGGCGCTATGCCAGGGAGTTCGCGATCTGAAATACTTCTTCGAGCCGTGAAATAACTGCCTTGGTGGAAACAAGCTTCATGGTATCTGGACCATGTGCATGCGTTCCCCACACATTATCGCTTGCCGATTTGTTTAAAACGGAGCTGACTGCTTCGGGATAACAATCCACTGCCAAATGGCGAAAAGTATAGGGCCCTGATACTTCCGCGCTGGTCACGGCATGTAAGGCTATTACCGGTGTGCCGACAGCTGCAGCCATATGGGACGGCCCCGTGTCGGGACAAATAAGAAGACTTGCCTTGCTTATGACTGCGAGAAGCTGCTTGGGTTTAGTCTTTCCTACCAAATCCAGGCATTCGGTTTTTTCAAGGATGCGATCCGCTAATTCCCGATCATAGGGACCTGGCCCGCCCGTCAAAACGGGTTTAGCATTCCAGACCTGTCTCGCGTGCTGGATAATCTCCACATAACGTTCTACCAGCCAACTTCGTTCAGGCTTGCTTGCGGCAGGATTGATTAGCAAAATCGGTCCCTGTTCAGGCAAATGGGTTTCAGCCCATTGATAGTCTGCTGCAGCAATCGGTAAATCCCAACGCGGTGCCAGGGGAGGCAGGGAAAGCGCGTCTGCAAACTTTAAAAAGCCATCCAGGGTATGATCATTCCCCGGAGCAATGGTTTCATTGACAAACCAGCCATGACCATCTTTTGCACGCAAAGAATCATAGCCAATTTTTCGCTTCGCCTTAATCAGGGGATACAGTAAATTAGCACGGAAACTTGCCTGCGGTGCCAGTAGTACATCAAACTGGCGTCCGCGCATCTGTTTATAAAACCGCCAGTAATCACCGAGAGAATCAGGTTTATTCAGTACGATAAACTCAACACCATCCATCCCCTCTACTAAATCATAGGCTGGGCGTGAAATGACCCAGGTAATAGATACATTTGGCAAGCTATCCTGTAGACGCCTGACCAGGGGAACCAACATTAACACATCGCCCAACGCAGACAAGCGCACAATACATATGGATTTAATCATAAAATGCTGCCAAATACAGATTAGGCCGATTTATTTTGCAAGACAAACTTGGAACCACAATAGGGGCATGTTTCCTTGCCGGTTTTCTCGATTGGCAGATATACTTTGGGATGGGAGTTCCACAATATCATTTCATCAGTGGGACAACTCAAGGGTAAATCTTCAGGATGAACAATATACATTTTTTCAGTACTAGCCGGAATCTTTGCGCTTTCAGACATGAAATTCTCCATTAATCGCACCACTATGGGCAGTTAATCAGGAATTATCCAATATTTTATGGATGTTGGCTACGACCTTCTGCATCGTATTGCTTTCCTCCGGAGGAAAATAGCTTATTTGCTCCCAGTGTCTCAACCAGGTCAATTGTCTTTTGGCCAATTGACGGGTTGACGCAATGCTTTTCATACGAAAATCCTCAAAAGAAGAATTTTTCTCGCCAAGATATGCCAGGGCCTGCCGATAGCCAACGCAGCGCATCGAGGGGTAGTCTATTGTCAAAGACCACTTGGCCTGTAGTTGCCTCACTTCTTCAAGAAACCCCTGCTCCAGCATCAGATCAAACCGCATAGCGATTCGCTCATGAAGCCAGGCGCGGTTACCGGGAAAAAGTCCTAAATTAATAAATGAAAACTGATGCTTTGGATCCTGCTGCTGCAAAAAATCAGATAAGGGCTGGCCCGTTGCATAATAGACTTCAAGAGCACGCTGGATACGCTGGCTGTCATTGGCATGGATGCGGGCAGCGGTGCGTGCATCGACTGTTTGTAATTCAAGAAATAAGGTATTAAGACCCTGGCTCATTATCCGCCTCGATAATTCACTGCGAATATTTTCATCGGCTGTGGGTAGCACAGACAAGCCTTGCTGAAGCGCGTTGAAATACATCATTGTGCCGCCCACCAGCAAAGGCCATTTGTCGCGCGAGCGTATTGAATCAATGAGTTGAATTACGTCCTCGCAGAACTGGGCAGCCGAATAACTCTCACAGGGATCAAGAATGTCAATCAGATGATGGGGGGCGCCGTCTAGCTCTTGATCATCCGGTTTTGCAGTGCCAATATTCATCTCACGATAAATCATCGCTGAATCGACACTGACAATTTCAAATGGGAATTGCTGGACCAGGCGGCAGGCCAAAGCCGTTTTACCAGAGGCGGTTGGCCCCATAAGGCAGAATACCAGATTATGCATGCAATAAATCTCGACAACGCTGCTCGGACAAATGAATTGCGATCCCGCTTAAATCAGCCAACCCGTTCAGTTGCTGTTTTAGATAATTAAATAACTCCTGTTTCGAATCTTCAGATGAGAAAACTAATGAAAAATCATAGTGTGCAATCAGCTGCTCGACCACCTGGCTAAAACTGTCCGGGGAGTCTTTAAAAAACGAATCAAGAAACTGTTTAATATTTAAACCGGGCAACATCAGTGGAATCGAACTTATCTGCATTTCACAATCTGATATGCCTAGAAGTGAAATTCCCAGCTGCTCAAGCAAACGCTTTGCCTCAAGTCTTTTATTAAAAATGTTTAAATCCAGAGCATATTTTACAGGAACAAGCAGCGGACGTGAAGCGAGTGGAAGAACGCTTTGCAATAATTGGTTTTTTAAATATTGTCTTTGCAAGTCAGGCAAGTGCACCAGGTATGGTTTTTCGTCAATGGCAATTAGCGCATAACTCGGGTTTAGAATATGCCATTTTTCGTAAGCGGGGTATTTTTGCTTGCTGTCCTCCTTCCGAAGGACTGGAATCGCCATGCGCTCCCTGACATAGGTTGGGGCAGGAGCCTCAAGAGTGAAAGCGGTTGAAGATGGCGGAGAGGATTTGCTTAACACCGCAGCGATTTGCGAACTGATAAAATCATGAATTAAACGGGGTTGCTGGAAGCGCACTTCATGCTTGGTCGGATGAACATTAACATCAACCTGATTGGCTGCAATTTTTAAATAAAGCAGGCAGGAGGGATGCCGTCCCGCATAAAGTAATTCTTCATAAGCCTGACGCACTGCATTATTGAGCAGCTTATCCTTAATCATGCGCCCATTAAGATAAATCCATAACTTATCAATTTGGCTGCGCTGGTAATCCGCATTACTGATATACCCTTCAAGGAAGATGCCATTGAGCTCGCTATTCATATGAATTGATTGTTCCAGAAAGGATTTACCCAGAATTTTTTGAATGCGCTGCCTGCGGCTTAGTTCATCTTTAACCGGGGAAAGATTGAACTGCAATTTTCCGTTATGGCTGAACTGGATGGCCATTTCGGGAGCGGCGAGCGCAAAACGTCTTACGACCGTATCAATCGCCTGGAATTCAATTCGCTCAGACTTCAGAAACTTTTTGCGTACAGGCGCATTGTAAAAGATATCCCGCACGTCAACGGTTGTCCCCTGATTCCGGGCACAGGGTGAAAGCTTATTCTCTTCCCAGCACATGGCATGTGTCTGCTGAGACGGCTTTGAGCTAATACTTAGACGCGACACGGAAGCGATACTGGCCAAGGCTTCGCCCCTAAAGCCCATACTGGTGATCGCATATAAATCATCCAGCCGAGAAATCTTGCTGGTTGCATGCGGAGCGGTTGCCAAAGGGAGATCCTCTGCCAGAATACCAGTGCCATTATCGCTGATTCTGATTTGATTAAGCCCGCCACAGCCAATATCAATCGTAATTTGTGTTGCTTTGGCATCCAGTGCATTTTCCAGCAACTCCTTTACAATCGATGCCGGCCGCTCCACGACTTCCCCTGCAGCAATCTGGTTCGCAACATCAACCGGTAATTGCTGAATTCTCATGACACAGCAGCGGGAATAGTTAATCGTTGTCCCGTTTTGATTGAACTATCATTCAAATGATTAGCGGCCTGTAATGCTGCGACTGTTACTTTATAACGGGCAGCAATTTTAGGAAGAGAATCGCCCGCCTTAACCAAATGGAATGGACCGCTGCTGTTGGCTAAAACCTCAATGCGTGTGCCATGTGGAGGATAGTCCCAGAAATAACCCTTAATTCCCTGGAAAATAGCCTGCGTCAACCGAGCCTGGTAGGCGGCATTTGTTAAATTACTTTCTTCCTGGGGATTAGAAATAAAACCTGTTTCAATTAAAATTGACGGAATATCCGGGGATTTCAGCACCATGAACCGCGCCTGCTCTACCCGGCGGTTATGCAATCTCGTTATGGTGTCCAGATTACGCAGGACTCTTTCGCCCATATGGAGGCTCGCCCCCACCGTTGCGGTTTGCGACAAATCAATCAGGACAGTCCTCACCAGACCGCTTTGATCATCCAGATCAGCCAGATTGACGCCCCCCAACTCAGAGTAGTTTTCTTTCTCCGCCAGCCAGCGTGCTGCTTCACTGGTCGCCCCCCGTTGCGATAAGGCAAAGACCGAAGCGCCATTGGATTGTTGATTTATAAATGCATCCGCATGAATAGAAATAAAGACATCACCATTATACTTTCTGGCAATATTGAGGCGTTCCCGTAAACCGACATAATAATCACCATTGCGCGTCAGTACGGCGCGCATTCCCGGTTGACGATCTATAATATGCTTCAGCTTGCTGGCAATTGCCAGGGTGACATTTTTTTCCCAGTTATGATGCGGTCCTTTAGCGCCAGGATCCTTCCCTCCATGACCTGGATCAAGAACGATAACCACATCACGTAATGAACGGCCAGGGAGCTGACGTACGGGAGCTGGCGGGGTGGATGCATTTGATTTCGATGGTTTGACGACAGCCACCGGCCCATTGCCCGTAGATAAGTCCAGTGTAAACGCATGTTTGGCTTTCGAAGAAGCCCAGGGGCTGGTTCTTAGCATTACGACATCAGTGACTTCGAATACCAGGCGCAAAGTTTGCGGATTCGGCCGACCGCTTCGTACTCGTTTAATCAGCTTATTGCCTTTTAGCTGATTAAGATTGAACACCAGATCGGTGGATTCAAAATCGACGACTACGCGATCAGGATTGGTTAAAGTAAAGACTTTATGGGCAATAGCTGTATCCAGGCTAAAGAAAAGCGACATCTTGCCGTTCTGCTCTTTAATTTCAATTGATTGTAGTTTGGCAGCAAAAATACTTGCGGATACAAGTGTTAACAATCCAAGGAGAATTACTCGAATTTTCATTCTTTACCTTCAAGGCAGGATATAATCTTATCACCAGCGGCGCTTAAGGACTCAATCCTCATTTCGCGTCCGCTCCCAGTTATCGTAAGTGTTATCCAGAGATCCGGATTTTTTATACTTTGTTTTGCCCGCTCCGGCCACTCCACACAAATCATTGCATTATCATCAAAATAATCACGAAAACCAATAAACTCAAGCTCATCTTCATCTTGAATACGGTATAAATCAAAATGATGTATTGGCCAGCGTCCGCAATTATAACTTTCTACCAGAGAAAAAGTAGGGCTTTTTATAACCGAGCTGACTCCCAACCCATTTAGCAAGGCGCGTATGAATGTTGTTTTTCCGGCACCAATTTCGCCTGTGAAGTTCATTATCAGAGGAGAATGTAGACACGCTGCAAAATAAGCGGCAGTTTTCTGCGTGGCATTTTCATCAGCTAATTCAAGGTGCAGCGTTTTTTTTTGCATCACATTATTCTCTTGATGTCTACTTTTGATCTCCGTCTTTGCGAACGAAGTGGAGTAATCAGACTCAGTGCTTCATTCTGGCTCCGCTCTGGTTTGCTTCGCAAGGCTCGCAAAGACCGGGATAGGGTACTCACAAACCAATTTTTGGGCCCAGACGTATTTTATTATTCATCAATAAACGAATGAAGGGCATTATATCACTGGCTAATAAGCCTTTTTCCCCTTCTTCCCCTGCTGCCAGATCACCGGCAGCTGCATGCAGCCACACGCCGAGGCGGGCAGCTTCTGCCAAACTAAATTTCTGAGCAATCAGCCCCGCTATAATGCCGCTCAATGCATCTCCCATCCCGGCACTAGCCATGCCGGGATTACCCTGAGCGCAGAGATATGTCTTCGCTGCATCGGTTCTGATTAAGGATCCCAGCCCTTTTAGAATAATCTGACCGCCATACTGCTGCTGTAATTGAGAAACCGCCTCAAAACGATCTGACTGGATATCATTTATCTTACAATGGAGTAATCCTGCCGCTTCGCCGGGGTGCGGGGTTAGGATCCAGTTATCATCATGCTGGGGATGATCCGCAAGAATGCGTAATGCTGATGCATCAATCACCATTGGCAACTGCGAGGCAATCACTTCATTAAATAATTGCACCGCCCAGTCGTCAGTTCCCAATCCAGGACCAATCACGCAAACGCTGGCCCTTTTTATCAAGCTCAAAATGTCTTTAATCGAACTGATACCATGAATCATCGCCTCCGGCAAACCGGTTACCGGTCTTTTAGCATGTTCCGGTTTGGTAGCCACTGTTACCAGGCCCGCGCCGGTCCTTGCTGCTGCAAGTGCTGCCAGACAAACTGAACCCGGCATCCCTTCCCCGCCGCCAATAATTAACACATGGCCAAAATCGCCCTTATGGCTATTCTTTTTGCGCGGCGCCAGTAAACTTGCTACTTCTTTTTCTTCAATTAAAGTCGCAGCTGGCATTATTTGCGATAAACAGGTTCCGCCCCCCAAATCATCGAGAAACAAATGTCCGCGATAATCCGGCCCATCCATTGTCATCAAGCCGGTTTTGAGGCCTATAAAGGTAATGGTGCATGATGCTTTGACACAATGACCCAGAATGACTCCGGTATCTGCCTGTAATCCAGAAGGTAAATCCAAAGATAAAACAGGCAGTCCGCTGTCATTGATCAAAGCAATTGCAGATTGCAAAGGCTCCCGGACCTGATTTTGTATGCCTATTCCCAATAATGCATCAACAATTAATTCTGCATCATTATCAATCGTATCTTCCATAAATAAAAAAACCACTCCAGCCTGCTGAGCCCGCTCGGCCATTTTCCGAGCCAAAGGCGGCAACTGTTCGGTGGGTTTAAATTGATTAATCAGAACTGAATAGCCCTGTTCATGTGCCAGCCTGGCCAGGACATAGCCATCTCCGGCATTATTACCGCCTCCGCAGAAAACAATTAATTTTCTGACAGCTGGATACTGGATCTGCAGCAGCTTAAACGCGGCACGACCTGCATTTAGCATGAGATCTTCTTCTGAAAAACCCAAATGGCGCTGCATCATTTGCTCGCAGTCCCGTATTTGTCTGGTATTGAAAACTGAAGTGGGCGATTTGATCATGATGTTTTTATTGTTATTGAAGGTATTATTTTTTTGTCTTTACGAACGAAGTAAAGCAATCCAACCTCAGGGATCGCTTCGCTATACTCGTAAAGACATTAATCATTCAGCAAAATCAATCAGATTCTTTTTTAACCAACTTTAGCGCCGGCTTGGGCCGTTGCTTGGGTTCAATCTTGGAAGGTGGTGGCGGCTCATGATATTCCTCGCCAAATTCCATCCCGCGGCCATTTTCCTTTGCGTAGATAGCAAGCACCGCTGCTGGAATGACAAAAATTTGCATCGTTTCACCGGAGAAGCGAGCCGTAAATACAATTCTATCATTTTCAAGATGCAGCCCTCTGCATGCCTGAGGCGAAATATTGAGAACGATTCGCCCGTTATTCACATGAGCCTCAGGAACTTGCACACCCGGATAATTTGCATTGACCAGGATATATGGCGTCATATGATTATCGACAATCCAGTCATAAATGCCCCGAATCAAATAGGGCTTGTTAGATGTCATACTCATAATCAGGCAGCCCGTAATTGTTTCTCAACTTCCGATAAACTGGTTTGGAATGAATCCCGCTTGAATAATCGATGCATATAAGCATGCAATGCTTTTGCTTTTGCAGGAACTTCGATACCCAATTGCGGTAAACGCCATAACAAAGGAGCCATTGCGCAATCCAGCAACGAAAACTCATCGCTCAGAAAATAAGGCTTGTCAGCAAATACGGGGTCGAGACTGACGAGACTCTCCAACAAATGCTGACGAGCTTCTTCAGCCTGCTCATTCCTCTTGATTTGCATTAACAGGTAATACCAGTCATGCTCAATACGATGCATCATTTTTCTGGCTTCTGCTCGTGCAACAGGATATACAGGAAGCAGAGGTGGATGAGGAAACCGCTCATCGAGATATTCCATGATAATTCTTGCTTCGTAAAGAACCAGTTCGCGATCCAATAATGTAGGGATGGTTCCATAGGGATTGATGGAGAGCAAATCGTTCGAGGCTTCACCTTGCTTGGCGGGAAGAATTTCTACATTAACCCCTTTTTCCGCTAATACAATTCTTACCTGATGACTGTAGACATCATCACTGTCAGAATATAAAGACATAATCGTGCGCTTTGTCACAATAGCCATCTAAACTCCTCGTCATACGTTAACTCATGGCATACACATGCAAAAGAGTGCATTTTAGCACAAATTAGCAATCAATGTTTAAGAATAGGCAAAAATTATCATTAAGCCATACCCAGGACTTAAGCTGTCAACACGACGCCTAGTGCCCAATTTTCTCCCAATAGGATTTCTTCAATCGATAAACAACAAACAGGAATATCAGCAAAAATGCAATAACAACCCCGCCGGCCCGATATCTGACCAACTTTGCCGGCTCGCCTACATACACTAGAAAATTAACCAGATCGGTAACGGCGCTATCAAACTCCTGAGAAGTCATTTCCCCAGGCTCAGCAAGCAGCAAATGAGAGAGAAATACATTCCCTTCTGCATCCTTATTTTCCACAGCCACCATTTTTCCAGCCAGAGGTTCCAGTACATTGGGCATCGCCACACCCGGTATCAAAATATTATTGGCACCAAAGGGTCTTGTCTTATCGACATAGAAGCCTTTAAGATAAGTATACAGCCATGAAGGGCCTCTCTCACGCGCGCTGAGAGACAGATCTGGAGGAACTTTGCCAAACCATTGCTGAGCATCCTGCGCGGGCATGCTAATCCTGATAGGATCATAAATTGGCGCCCGGGTGAAAATAAGGTTGCTAACCAGCAGATCCGTATCGATTTCACCGTCAAAAGTAGTTAATCCCAAATCATGGGCCATACGGTTGTAACGCATATATTTCAGGGAATGGCATCCTGAACAATAATTCATGAACATTTTAGCACCGCGTTGCAGTCGAGGCCTGTCCTGAACATCCACATCAACAGGGAGTAGCTTAACATTATCCTCAGCTGCCGCATGGAGTATGCCGGCTAATAGTAAGGAGGAAAGACCAAGGAATAGCTTTTTTCGAATCATCTGGTAATCCTCTCTGGTACGTCAAGATGCTGCTCATAGCGGGTGTAAAACGGCATTAAAATAAAATAGCTGAAATAAATGATCGTGCAAATCTGTGCCAGATACTGACGTATGGGCGTGACTACTACGGTACCTAGATAGCCCAGGGTTACAAAAGCAATTAAAAAAATCAGCAAAGCCCATCGGGAAAGATAACCCTTATAGCGCATTGAACGGACAGGGCTTCTGTCCAGCCATGGCATAAAAAACAGGACAAGAATTGATGAGAGCATTGCAATAACACCGATTAATTTATTAGGAATGGCTCTTAAAATGGTATAAAAAGGAGTCATGTACCAAACTGGTGCAATGTGGTTTGGAGTCACCATGGGATCAGCCGGAGCAAAATTGGCATGCTCGAGAAAATATCCGCCCATTTCAGGGGTAAAAAAGATCACTGCAAAAAATAAAACCAGGAAAACCATTATCCCCACTGCGTCTTTAACGGTGTAATATGGGTGAAATGGGATGCCATCGAGAGGTACCCCCTTTTCATCCAGGTGTTTTTTAATTTCAATACCTTCTGGATTATTGGAACCAACCTTATGCAGGGCAACGATATGCAGGAACACCAGGATCAATAGCAGGAGCGGGATGCCAATGACATGCAGGGCAAAAAAACGCTGCAGGGTGGCGTTTGCCACATTGTAGTCGCCACGTATCCAGGTAACCAATGTATCGCCGACAAAGGGAATAGCACCGAACAATGAAGTGATTACCTGTGCCCCCCAATACGACATTTGCCCCCAGGGCAGTAAATAGCCAAAAAAAGCCTCTGCCAGCAATAGCAGAAAAATGACCATGCCAATCAGCCAGATAAGCTCCCTGGGCTTTTGATAGGATCCATACAGGACGCTGCGAAACATGTGCAAATAAATCACAATAAAAAAAGCAGATGCACCGGTGGAATGCATATAGCGCAGAAACCAGCCATAATTAACGTCACGCATGATGTATTCAACTGACTCGAAAGCCTGCGCCGCAGTTGGCGTGTAAAACATGGTCAGCCAAAGGCCAGTTACCAGCTGGTTTACTAACACGATAGTGGCTAATGAGCCAAAGAAATAAAAAAAGTTGAAATTTTTTGGCGCATAATATTCGCTAATATGCTTTTTCCAGGTGGTAATCAGAGGAAATCGAGCATCAATCCAGTTCAGTAATCCGCTCATGCTTGACCATCCTTTTCATCTTCGCCAATTACAATAAGGTGCTTGTTAACAAATCGGTAGGGTGGAACTTCCAGATTAATTGGCGCAGGCACCCCCTTAAAAACTCTTCCTGCCAGATCGAAGGTGGAACCATGGCAGGGGCAGAAAAACCCGCCTGGCCAATCAGGCCGAAGCTCTCTTTCATTGGGGGTGTATTTGGGCGAGCATCCCAAATGGGTACATATCCCGACCAGAACCAGATATTCTGGATTAATAGAGCGAAATTTGTTTTTGGCATATTCGGGCTGCTGGTCAACCAGCGAATCGGGATCACGTAGTTCGCTATTATGGCCATTTAAATGATCGAGCATTTCGCGAGTTCGTCGGATAATCCATACGGGCTTACCTCGCCATTCGACAGTAACCTGCTGGCCAGGCTCAATTTTGCTTATGTCCACCTCTACGGGCGCCCCTGCTGCCTGTGCCTTTGCACTGGGCATCCAGGATGAGACAAATGGGGTTAAGGCGCATACCGCCCCTATTCCTCCCAATACACCGGTTGTGCGTAATAAAAACTGACGCTTCTGCTCATCAATGACTTCCGGTAGATACTCATCACTATGCTCGGGCTTGATTTCATCATTCACGGTGCTTCTTCCTGTTTACTTCCTTTTATACCGTTTCAGATATTATGATTAAAGCGTCCATATACCGATCGGCATCTAGGTAAACGCGCTTCGATTCCAGAATTCTGATAAAGGTGAAATGTACTATTTATATCAAAGATTTAAGCATTTGCAAATGGAGGAGAATTTTTTTGCCAGAATGAAAGTGCACCTTTCAATGAGCCTGGTTAGGGTTACGGACTGGAAGCCGCCCAAGTAAATGCTTCGTATACATATATCTGATTAGTTTAAACGCTCTACGTACTGCGCTTTATGCGCGATAACCCTAAAAATAGGATGGTGTTGTAATATTTTTACTACATCACTGCCCTGCCTGGATACCGCGCATAAAGCGCGGTACGTAGGCGATTAAGGGTACGTAGACGATTAGCGGTTCATCGGCGCCTGATGGTATACAGCGAAGAAATTCATCGTAAAAAAAACCCCGCAGTAGGCGGGGTTTCGTAAGCATAATTTCGATTAACGTTTTGAGTACTGTGTTGCACGACGTGCTTTGTGCAGACCAACCTTCTTACGCTCAACTCGGCGTGAATCACGAGTCAACAGGCCTTTGGCGCGTAATTTACGACGATAAGAATCAGCTTGGGGCTCAGCGTCTTCAGCCAGATCAATTTCATCATACTGTACCAGTGCCCGGGCAATACCCAAGCGAACAGCACCAGCCTGGCCAGATATACCGCCACCGGCAACAGTTGCATAAATATCGAAACGCTCAAGAACATCAACTGTTTCCAGAGGCTGTCTTACCACCATACAGGCAGTTTCACGGCCAAAGTACTCTTCAAGCGGACGGTTGTTAATTTTGATCTCGCCTTTACCAGGACGGATAAAAACTCTGGCCGTTGAGCTTTTTCTACGACCAGTACCATAGTATTGCTGCAATTCAGCCATATTATTTATTCCTCAATCTCTAGTTGCTTGGGTTGCTGAGCAGCATGTGGATGTTCACTACCCGCATAGACTTTAAGCTTGCGGTACATTTCTCTACCCAACACATTTTTGGGGAGCATACCCTTTACTGCCAATTCGATAATTCTTGTAGGGCTTTTAGCCTGGAGCTTCTCGAAAGAAGTAGACTTAATGCCACCAGGAAACCCAGAGTGATGGTAATACATCTTCTCTTTAAATTTTCGGCCTGTAACAGTCACTTTCTCAGCGTTTGTTACGATAATATAATCCCCGGTATCCACATGAGGTGTATATTCTGCCTTGTGCTTGCCGCGTAAGCGACGAGCAATTTCAGTAGCCAGACGACCTAAAGTTTTGTCGCTAGCATCAATTATGAACCAATCACGTTTAACTTCGTGAGCTTTGGCGCTGAATGTTTTCATTAAATTAACTCCGTACCGCCTTTTATCATTGGTAATCTTTCAATCTTGGACGGGCGATTTTAACCAAAACTGCAATAACCTACAAGTAAAATAAGTAAAAACTTGAACAGAATCTAAAAAAAATATTATTTAAGCATTACTTATCAATTAATAAATGTTCAACAATTTTATTCTTTAATAAATGCTTGTCAACAATTTCATCAATATCCGCTACCGAGGAGTAAGTATACCACACTCCTTCAGGATAAATTACAACACATGGACCTTGGCTGCAACGCCCAAGGCACCCTGATTTACTCACACGTATTTTTCCAGGACCATGTGCACCCAATTCAAGCAAACGCTCTTTAAGGTGCTCAAAATACTCGATGCCGCCAGAATTGGCGCAGCAAACTTTACCATCTGCTTTTTGATTGGTGCATACAAAAACATGCCGGGTATAATGACTCAACAACTATTTTCCTTTTTGCTCAATTTTCGTTTTTAATTTCAGACCAGCCTTAAATGTAACTACCCGTCTTGCAACCACCGGAATTTCTTCCCCAGTTTTTGGGTTTCGGCCAGGTCTTTGCGGCTTATCGCGCAAATTAAAGTTACCAAAGCCGGATAATTTGACATCCTTGCCATTTTCAAGTGCATTTCGAATAGCTTCGAAAAATTCCTCCACCATCGCTTTTGCATCTGGTTTAGATAAATCCAATTCACTAAACAAGGTTTCTGCAATCATTGCTTTACTTAGTGCATTCACGATTTTAATCCCTCAAAGTAATTGAAAAATCATCCTCAAGTGTTCTGAGTATAGCATCAATTACCTGGTTTATCTCATTATCAATCAAGGTTTTATTATCGTCCTGCAGGATAAGCGCAATCGCAGCACTCTTTTTCCCCTGAGGAATATTCTCTCCACGATAGATGTCGAATACATGGAATGACTTTAACCAGTTGTTAGGGATAACCGATTTTACAGCTTTTTCAATGTCTGACATTTGGATAGGGTCATCGATCAGAATGGATAAATCTCGGCGAATCTGTGGAAATTTTGAAATCTGCTTATAACGAACTGCTTCATTGGCCATCAACTCATTTATTCTAAGCTCAAATAGCAACACCTCTTCCTGAATATCCAATGCATCAGCAATCCTAGGATGCAGACTGCCGCACCATCCAGCGGCTTTGCCATTAATCATGATTTGCGCAGATTTTCCTGGGTGCAGCGCAGAATGTTCGGCAGGAATGAATTCTGCGTTTGAAATTTGCAATAAGGCAAATAAACCTTGCAGATCACCCTTAATATCATAGAAATCAAAAGAACGTCCTGGCTCACACCAGTTCATGCCCCCAATTTCTCCAGCAATCAAACCAGCAAGGCAAGGGTTTTCCTGTACTGTACTGCCCTCTATCTGAAAAGTCACGCCCGCTTCGAAAAACTTGATTGAAGTCTGCTGACGATGGATGTTGTAAATCATAGACGCTAATAAGCCAGGCCACATCCCGGTACGCATTTGCGATAACTCACTGGAAATGGGATTGAGTAAGCTCAGCGCAGATGACTGTGGATAGAGTGCATGTTGTAATTCGGGGTCAACAAAGCTGTAGCTAATCGTTTCATGATAACCTCGATCTGCAAAATAATGCGCTGCACGTTTCGAGATCGACTCAGTCGGTGCCATGCTGCCAGGTTGCACAGTGGTTATCATTTTCTGCCCTGGAATGCGATCATATCCCCGAAGGCGGATAACCTCTTCGATTAAATCCACGTCAAGCTGTATATCAAACCGATAGGCAGGAGGTGTCACTTTCCAGAAAGAGTGCTCTTTGCTGATGTGCATTCCCAGGCCCTTCAGGAGCGTAAAGATTTCGGCCTCTTCAATTTCAACACCGGTTAACTGCTTTACCTTTTCAGGATTAAAATGAATACTGGGAAGTGTAGGTATATGCACTTTTTCAGTCACTTCGCTTATTGGCGCTGCTTGTCCGCCGCAAATTTCCAATATCAGGCTGCTTGCCCTTTCAATAGCCTGCAATTGTAGTGTCGGATCAACACCCCGTTCAAAACGTTGGGATGAATCCGTAAACAAACCAAACCTGCGTGCCACACCCGCAATATGAGCAGGGTTGAAATAAGCACTCTCAAGAAATACAGCAGTTGTTTCGTAGTTCACTGCTGAACGCTCTCCCCCCATAACACCGGCGATTGCCAGGGCATTTGCCTTATCTGCGATTACTAAAATATTGTCAGCCAGAGTCACCTTCTGCCCATCCAGTAACTGCAGGGCTTCATTATTTTTTGCAAACCGAACCTCAATATCTCCTGAAAGCGTTTGTAAATCAAAAGCATGCATGGGCTGTCCAAGCTCAATCATCACATAATTAGTGATATCCACTACTGGATGGATACTCCGTATTCCAGCGCGCCGCAAACGCTCACGCATCCACAACGGCGTCACTGCCTGCGAATTGATTCCTTGAATCACCCGGCCGCAATAATGTGGACAGGCTTCCGGCTGCTTTAATTCAATTAATTTTTGCTCGTCAATCACTGGTTTTGACGTATGCATCGCAGCCGGCGCCAATGGTGATTGAGTCAATGCCGAGACTTCTCTGGCAATACCGAGCACACTCAGGCAATCCGCGCGATTCGGTGTCAGATCAATATCAAAAACCTGATCATCGAGTGACAAATATGTCCGCAAATCCTGGCCCAGAGGTGCATCGCTGTCTAATTCAATTATCCCATCGGAACTTTCACTTAGACCCAACTCTGAAGCAGAACACAGCATCCCCTGAGATAATTCACCGCGTAGTCTGGTTTCCTTGATGTGTAGACCGCCAGGCAAATTAGCGCCAATTTGGGCGAGGGCGACTTTTAAACCCTTTCTGACATTTGACGCACCGCAAACTATTGGGAGCTCTTCTTTACCTGTATTTACTTTGCATAGGGTTAATTTATCTGCCTGCGGATGAGGGGTTGTATCTACAACTTCAGCAATTATAACCTGAGTAAAAGAGCCTGCTACCGGGCTAATGGAGTCCACCTCCAGACCCGCCATTGTTAATAGTTCGGCAAGTTCTTGCGCATTAAGAGAGGGTTTTACCCATTCACGCAGCCATTCTTCACTTACTTTCATTATTTCCTCTTAAGGCTTCATTTATCAGGACAAGGTTATTTAAAATTGTTTTAAAAAACTTAAATCATTTTCGAACATCATTCTTAAATCATCAATGCCAAAGTAAAGCATTGCTAATCGGTCCATCCCCATTCCAAAGGCCCAACCTTGGTATTCATCGGGTGAGATATTCACGGCCTTTAATACATTGGGATGAACCATGCCGCAGCCCAGCACCTCAAGCCAACCTGAAAATTTACAGGAGCGGCAGCCCTTTCCAGAACATTGAGTGCATTCGATATCCACTTCAGCTGAAGGCTCGGTAAAGGGGAAATAGGAGGGTCGGAATCTTAGCTTAAGCTCCCGACCAAAAAAATCGGCAAAAAAATCATGAAGCAAGCCGCGTAACTGGGATAAGTTCGCTGTTTTATCAATTAGCAAACCTTCCACCTGATGAAACATGGGAGTATGAGTAACATCCGAATCGCAACGATAAACACGTCCTGGCGCAATCAGGCGCAATGGCGGCTGGCGCTCTTCCATCGTTCGAATTTGCACCGGTGAAGTATGGGTGCGCAGCAAGTATCCATCCCCAAAGTAGAATGTGTCATGCATGGCGCGGGCAGGATGATGCCCGGGGATATTAAGTGCTTCAAAATTATAAAATTCGGTTTCAACTTCTGGGCCGGTTACAATATCGAACCCGAGACGGCTGAAATAATCATTCACTCTTTGTTTAACCTGGGTAACAGGGTGAAGCGAACCCTGATGTGTATTTCGCCCAGGGAGACTGATATCAATTCGCTCATCACTGAGTTTTTTCTGCAGGGCTATTTCTTTCAGATCAATTAATTTATTTTCAATTAAGGTATTGAGTTCCCTTTTGGCCTGATTAACCAATTGACCCATCTTTGGTTTTTCTTCCGCACTGAGATTAACAAGACCTTTAAGGATTTCCGTCAAAAGACCTTTTTTTCCCAGATAATCAATTCGGATAGCTTCCAAAGTTTGTATGTTATTCGCGTCCTGTACGGCCTTGGCAGCTTGTTGCTGTAATTCGACTATGTCTTGCATGATCTTGACCTGCATGTAGAAAGGGAGGCAAAAGCCTCCCTATTCATCTAACAAAATGAAGCTTTATCGATAATAGATCCATTCGATTTCTGCCAGCTGCAACAACTCTGACTGGCAGAAGGAACTATCATCTTACTGTGCTAAAGCAGCTTTGGCCTGCTCAGCAACAGCAGCAAAAGCCTGCTTGTCATAAACAGCCATATCAGCCAGAACTTTTCTGTCCAGTTCGATAGACGCTTTTTTCAAACCATCAATCAATCGGCTGTAGGATAAGCCACACTCACGTGCCTGGGCATTGATACGGGTAATCCACAATGCACGGAATTGTCTTTTCTTTTGACGACGGTCACGATAAGCGTATTGACCGGCTTTGATAACCGCTTGTTTGGCTACTCGGTAGGTACGGCTACGGGCACCATAATAACCTTTTGCTTGATCTAAAACCTTCTTGTGACGTGCTTTGGCAGTCACTCCGCGTTTAACTCTTGGCATTATTCACTCCTCCCCTTAACTACCATGAAGCATACGTTCAGCGAGACGAGCATCACATTGTTTTAATGTACCTGCTGCAACACGCAAATGACGTTTTTGCTTTGGTGATTTCTTGGTAAGGATGTGATTTCTATAAGCGCGTCGACGCTTGATTGAACCACCCGCTGTCTTACGGAAGCGTTTGCTCGCTCCACGATGCGACTTTAACTTTGGCATAACATATACTCCGCATTTGTTTCGCTACTAATGTTAGCTATCAGGCTACTGTCGAGCTCATATACCGGGCAATTTCTATGACAAATACCTGGTATGCAAACTTGTCAGTAATACTAATCAGCCTTTTTTCTTAGGCGACAACACCATGACTAACTGGCGACCTTCACGTTTTGCCTGTTGCTCAACCACAGCATATTCAGCTGTATCGATCATGAGGCGCTCCATGATTTTCATACCAATTTCCTGATGAGCCATCTCACGACCGCGAAAACGCAGTGTAATTTTGACTTTGTCACCATGATTAAGGAACCGTATCAGGTTGCGTAGCTTGACCTGATAATCCCCGTCTTCCGTCGTTGGACGGAATTTTAGCTCTTTGACCTGAATTTGCTTCTGCTTCTTCTTCGCTTCAGACAATTTTTTATTCAGTTCAAACAGATATTTACCATAATCCATAATCTTGCAAACAGGCGGCTTGGCTGATGGCGAAATTTCGACCAGATCATGCCCACTATCCTCTGCTGCGCGTAAAGCTTCTCGCGTAGACACAATGCCCACCTGATTGCCGTCAGCATCAATGAGACGTACCTCAGGTACATTGATTTGTTCATTTACTCTTGCACGATCGCTATCGCGCTTATTTGGTGCAGTAATAGTTTAACCCTCCATCTGATTTTTAGACACGACCTTTGCCTGCAATTTCTTTTCGCAATAGGTCGCAAACACTCTCAATATTCATTACACCTAAATCGACCCCTTCACGCGTTCTTACTGAAACGGAGCCGGCTTCCACCTCTTTATCGCCAATGACCAAAAGGTATGGAATTTTTTGTAAAGTGTGCTCGCGAATTTTAAAACCAATTTTCTCATTTCTCAAGTCAAAACTAGCTCGGATTCCCTGTTTTTGCAAAATTTTTGTTACTTGCTGGCCAAATTCCTGTTGTTTTTCACTAACCGTGAAGACCATGGCCTGAAGTGGAGCAAGCCAAAGCGGCATTTTTCCAGCATAATGCTCAATAAGAATTCCCATAAACCGCTCAAATGATCCGAGAATCGCCCGGTGCAACATTACCGGATGTTGCTTGCTGCCATCTTCAGCAATAAAGGTTGCGCCCAGTCGTACCGGCATGGAGAAATCAACCTGGATAGTACCGCACTGCCAGATTCTGCCCAGACAATCCGATAATGAACATTCAATTTTCGGGCCATAAAATGCACCTTCTCCCGGCGCGTCCTGCCATTGAATATTATGGCTTGCCATTGCCTGCTTCAGTGCATTTTCTGCCTTGTTCCATACCTCATCGCTGCCTACCCGCTTTTCGGGTCTTAAGGCCAGGCGGTACTTAATTTCACTAAAGCCAAAATCAGTATAAACGGACTGCACCAGCTCCAGCATCATGGCCACTTCGGACTGTATTTGCTCTTCTGTACAGAAAATATGCGCATCATCCTGCACCATGTTACGCACCCGCATTAAACCATGCAGAGATCCTGAAGGTTCACAACGATGGCAATTGCCAAATTCAGATAAGCGCAGCGGCAAATCCCGATAGCTTTTCAATCCATTATTATATATTTGTACATGGCAGGGACAATTCATGGGTTTAACTGCATACAGCCGATTCTCTGTTTCAGTAATAAACATTTCGTCTCTGAAATTATCCCAGTGCCCTGATTTTTCCCACAGGGAACGATCGACTAATTGTGGGGTCTTTACTTCCTGATAACCAAAATCTGCCAGGCGGCTACGCATGTAGCGCTCAAGCTCCTGATAAATAGTCCAGCCGTTAGGATGCCAGAATACCATGCCTGGCGCGATATCCTGAAAATGAAACAGATCAAGGGCCTTGCCCAATTTACGATGATCTCTTTTCTCCGCTTCTTCAATACGATGCAAATAAGCATCCAGCGATTTTTTATCATTCCAGGCGGTGCCATAAACACGCTGCAGCATTTCATTATTGGCATCTCCACGCCAATAAGCGCCTGCCAGTTTGGTGAGCTTGAATGCTTTCAATTTTCCAGTGGATGGCACATGCGGACCCCGGCACAAATCTTCAAAATCACCCTGGCGGTATAATGAAATAACCTCACCCTGAGGAATCTCGGCAATAATTTTAGCTTTATACTCTTCACCCAAACTTCGAAAATAATCAATGGCTTCATCTCGCGGCAGTTCACGTCTGGAAACGGGATAATCCGCCTTGGCCAACTCCATCATTCTCGCTTCAATACGCTCCAGGTCTTCCGGAGTGAAGGGCCGTTCAAAGGCGAAATCATAATAAAAGCCATCTTCAATCACAGGTCCAATTGTGACTTGGGCACTTGGAAATAATTGCTTGACTGCCTGGGCTAATAAATGCGCTGTAGAATGACGGATTACTTCGAGACCCTCTTCCTGTTTATCAGTCACAATGATTAAATCGCAGTCCTTATCAATTAAATAGCTGGTATCAACGAGCTTCCCATTAATCGAGCCAGCCAGGGCAGCTTTTGCCAGCCCCGGGCTAATAGTATTTGCCACTTCATAGATGGTTACAGGCTGTTCAAAGTGTTTAATTTGTCCATCAGGCAATTTAATATTAGGCATCTTTATTCCTTCCGCATCAGATTGAAGCAAGTTCCAGCATAATGCACAGAGAAATTTACAATTCCGGCATCATCAATGTATATATTGGCAAAACCTACAGACTAACCTATTTTTGAACACAGGTAAAGCGCTAAGTACTTAAGCAATAGGTCGTTAGAAAGGAGGAAGTTTTTTATTTATCAGAATCCCAGGGCATTTTGAAGAATCAAACAGTATTAATCGGTTGGGATGGTAGGCACGAGTGGGATCGAACCACCGACCACCACCATGTCAAGGTGGTGCTCTACCACTGAGCTACGTGCCTAAAAAATCGTTTTGAACACAACGTTGGGCATTATATTAAAGCTCCTATCACAAAGCAAATAGTTTATTAAAATTTCAAAACATAAATAAAAAAGGCTTGAATGGACTGCGATCTATTCAAGCCTGACACGGCGAGGTTAATTGCCATGGGTTAAACCACTACTGACAGTTACTGGGGTAATTTGTTCCATCTTCATACCACCCATCTCTATCAGTGCTTTGTGAAATCGTTTCCGTTGACTTCGAAGCTCATCTTAGCAAAAAAAAATTAAATGTCAACTATTAATTTCTAAAGGAAACTTAAAGTTTCCAAAATATATAATAATTGCGATAGAGTTTCTAATTTGTTACACTGGCGTATCACTTCTCTAATTATTCAAAGATGGAAAAAGTTGACCTGAGTAAACAGTTTTCTTACCGATTGCGTGATGCAATGATTTCTGCGGGATTAAACTCTCAACGCTCAACTTCAGGTGTTTGTATTCATCAACTGGCAACTATAACGGGTTATTCTGTACAGATATGCAGACGCTATTTACGTGGCGAAGCAATACCAGAACCAACCAAACTGGTTGAAATTGCGGAAAAACTAAAGGTTTCACCC
The DNA here is from genome assembly GCF_900452515.1 of Legionella birminghamensis. Lineage (NCBI taxonomy): Bacteria > Pseudomonadati > Pseudomonadota > Gammaproteobacteria > Legionellales > Legionellaceae > Legionella > Legionella birminghamensis. The sequence goes on along the minus strand of NZ_UGNW01000001.1, from coordinate 587,181 downwards.
GGATGGTTATTATTCGGAGACAGTCTTTTACAACAGCCTGAAGGGAAAGAAACGCTCCTGATTCACAAGAATCTGCTGCACTATATTTTCACGCGCGCAGGAGATCTATATAATGCGAGCCATAATAGAGATGAGATAGCCAATTTTTTGCTGGATCTTATCAAGGATGTAAGTCAGATAAACGCAAACTCTGAGCAAACCAGGAAGATTATTGATTTGGCTCTGTCATCTGCTGGCCATTTTAACCATTAGCATGGAACGTTTTAAGCAAATTCATGGAAACCAGTCGTATTTTAGCAACAGCGCATCCGCAAATGATGGAACTTTTGTTTAGCCGCAAGGATAGAGTCCAGCGTGTATTCAGTGACGTGCTAGGACTAAACCAGATTCATCATCTTTCAATTAGTCTAATTGATACGCAATCCCGTATTCTGATTATCTCATCCACACCAGCCATGGAATTTAATCTATTTACCCGTGGGCTATGGGAATATGACTTAACCTATCATCCCGACTGGTATCAGCGGTGTGAGCAGGCTAGCTGGCAATCACTCTATCTTCCAACGCGTTATGATGAGTTGTATTACTTGCGCCAGGTCAGACACGAGCTTCCGCTTGGCACTTCTATTGCTGAATCGCGAAATGGCAAATATTTTATTTTTTCATTTGGGAGCAATAACGCCTGCGTGCAGGCGCAGTCTTTATTTCGTCATGAAAAAGAAGGACTGGCAAAAATAGGTCGGTATTGCAGCAGTTTGCTTGAGCATTTCTTTTATGAGTTATGACTATCAGTGCTTCGACTGAAGCGAAGCACTGATAGTGGAGCTATTGATAATGTATAATAACACCCGCTTTTGCGTTTTCACTTAACTCTAATGCTTTCGTGATGGCTTCTTTTTTATTTTTAAAATGACCGCTGGCTCTGGATGCCCCCTGTTTTTTAATAGCCCAGCCGCGGTCATCTGCAAATACATAATAGAAAGCATTTTTAGAAGGTTTTAAACTCAAAGCCTCCGCTAATAGTTTTTTTATGATGATTAAGTGTTCTTGTTCCTGCTTTAAAGCGTCCATAAACGCTTCAGCAATCTCGACGAGTCCATTCTGAGCCGCTAACTCAATTAATGTTTCCCACGCGGCATTATCGGTAAGTTCGACAGTTAATAAGGCTTCCAGCACCTGCGGCATTGTTGTTCTTGGATCGGTTAATACCTGAATTATCCCCATTCCCAAAACACCGCTCACGTCTGCACAAGGGGTCATCGCGGTTGGATCGGCTTTTAATTGATTGATTGCTTTTTCAACCATAGCCATATGCTCTGCTTCCTCATCGCGTAGATGCTGGAACTCCTCGCACAGCGCCGGCATTTTAAAACCCTTGGCTTTTGCCAGCGCTGCATCATACAAACGCACCCCTGATCGTTCATAAGCAAGACGTTCTCCCAATTTATCAATTAATAATTGAAACCCAGGTTTCGGCAACTCGCCATTTACTGCCTGAGGGATACTGCCTACAGGATTAGCCTCCGCAGTCATATGGCTGCGTTCTTTTTCAAGTAAGCTGATATCACCAGCCACATCAGGCGGAAAATCACTTTCAGCATTCAGCATTGACTCCAGATTCTGTGGCTCCAGTAGAGCACCTGTAAAATTTTGTCCCTGATATTCTTTCATAGTAGACTCCTGTCTTAGTGTCGAGAGCTGCTAAGCTCAGTTCCCGGACGCCACTGATACCCTGCAGAAGCAATTTCGGCCGGTACACCTTGTGAATTCATGTACTCTCTATATCGCAGTGACTCAGCATCTTCTTTTTCCAAAGGCACAAATTGAGTGCCGCAGGTTCGCAGGTTAACTTCTTCATTAAGCACTTTACGCACAAATGCTCTTTGACTTTTAAATTCGAGCATTGCCGGCATATTTCCAGTCAGCAATTCCGCGGGATCCCTTTTCTCATACTGTTTAAATAAACTACAAGCCAAATGGTAATGGCCTAATTCATAATCCAGGAATCGCTCCCACATTGCTTTTATACGGGGATTACCTTCCTGCTCAACACAACTCAAATATATATAAATTTCCATGAGCTCATGGACTATCCATTTTTCAATGAGTGTCTCCTGGGGATCCATTAATGAACCATATTGAGTGACGTGCTGCTCTTCAATGGATGCGATTTCCGCATAGAGCTGTCTGGCAATGGGATCCGCAAAGAGCGGTCCTATGTTCATGTAGTAATCATGTGTCTGAAACTCAGCCGCAGTAATCATCGCTGCATGAATTTTCGTAATGAGTTGGGCCTTCTCTTTTTGATAGGAGTTACGTAAATCATTTTTCGGAGAGCGATGATGCTCTGTTGTGGGCCGGCCGGGTACAAGATCGGTATAGCCCTGCAAGATATTATTGGCATCTTTACCCTCAAGCCGATCCAGCATTGCGGCATAGCGGTAAAGATGATCAAAATCCTCGAGCAGCCCGAACCGATAGGTCTGCGCCTGATAAGGATCAGGTTCTTCTTTTGCTACTGCTGCAGTGACCTCAATAGCCACCTGCTCATAAGCAATCGTCGTTTCAAGCGGTGAATGATCAGCAGATAAAAGCCAGTTAATCTGGGTGGCCTGATGTTGTTCTACTCTCCTCACCTCTGCGAGCGGAAGCTGGAGCTCTTTGCTGAATCGCGATAAAAAATGTTTTGTCCTCAATGCATCCAGCTCAATACCATTCAGTAGAATAATGCGCACTCGGGTAAACGCGTCATCATCTAGCTTACTGATTGGGTTTCCTGCCAGTTCTTTCCAGGTAAATTGCTGCTTATCAAGGGGACAGCCTTTTTCTTCCAATAGAGATAGAAAGTTATTTGTCATAGTAAACTCCTTTTTAAGGACTAGCGCGTTCATCATCCTGAACAGTTGATATTTTTGGTTTATATTATAACTATAGCAAGTGTGCAATTTTTACCCAGATCATGCCTCACTCTATATATGAAATATGAAGGAGAAGATATGACAATCGGGAAACTCATGTTTATTGGTGGTGCAGAAGCACAAAAAATCGATGACTCAAAAAATTCAGAAAAGTATCGCTTTGAACTGTTAGAGGAACTATTTTCTGATTTACGGGTCGAAAAAATTGAGATTATCACCACACCAACGGATGAATTCGAAAGAATGAGAAAAAAATACAGTACTGTTTTTGATAAAATTACTGGCGTGAGACCCCAGTTTATCGTTCTTGAAAAAAATATGCCTGACAAATATAACGAACGTCTTGAGAATGCCGATGCAATTTTTTTCACCGGAGGCAATCAGGAGGAAGTACTGGATTTGCTGAGCAAAGAGTTTATTCAAATTATCAGCAGCCGCTATCGAGAAGACAAACTAATTCTCGCAGGCACCAGTGCCGGCGCAATGATTCTTGCCGATCAAATGATTTGTGAGGGGGGAAATGAAGCCTCGCAGGTTGACGATCATCTAAAAATGAAACCCGCTATTGGGTTATTGTCAGACTCTATCATTGATACACATTTTATTCAGAGAGGACGATTTGCCCGCCTGGCACATGCGGTTAAGCGCTTCCCAAACCATATTGGATATGGCATTGAGGAGAATGCCGCCTTGCTTGTTGAAAATGGTAATCATGCCAGCTGTTATGGTGGCGGGACATTAACTATCATTGACGGCCGGGGTCTGCATAAAACAGATTACAATATTAACAAGACACTCAGTAATGAATTCGTACTTAATCTGAAAGTTCATTTATTGATTAAGGGCTGTCAGTTTAAGCTCCCTTATTTTGAACAGGTGCATTGCTGATTTTTCCCGGTTGCAGGCAACCGGGAGTGCAGCGGACGGATTAGGATCCTAACATCCGCTCTTCTTCAAAGAATGTAACTTTGCCGGTTTTAATATCGTGCACGCCTGCTACTATGCCCACCTGTCCCTTATCAAGCAAGTCACGGATAATAGGACTTTGCTCTCTAATCTGGCGGACTACATTTAAGGCATTATTGCGTGCAATCTGGTTAAGCAGTTGAGGGCTCGTACAGCTTTCAGTACCAGCCTGCTTTTTGGATTCAGCGACCACCGGTTTAATTTTATCAAGAATATGATCAAGGTGCCCCAGACTCACGTTTTCACAGGCACCAGCCATGGCGCCACAGGAGGTGTGCCCTAAAACCACAATGAGACGTGAGCCCACCACTTTGCTTGCAAATTCCATACTACCTAGCATATCATCGCTCAGCACATTACCAGCTACCCGCAGGATAAACAAATCAGCCAGCCCCTGATCAAAAAAGATTTCAGGCACACTACGCGAGTCCATACAATTAAGCACTACCGCCCAGGGATACTGGCCATAGGAAGATTGTTTAGCCTGGGCACGGTAGTTACGCTGCTGCATTTTCCCATCTAAAAAGCGTTGATTGCCCTCTTTAAGTTTCATCAGCGCCTGTTTTGGAGTTAAACTTTGCTGCTTCTCCGCAGTACTGATTTTTTCAATGAGTAACACTTCTTCCACTGAAGCAGCAACGGTCGACTGCATCCAGGCCAATGACATAGCCGCTAATAGGCATCTGATAATAGACATGTTCGTTCATCCTTGAGAAAAGTATTAGTTAATCAGTTTCCCAACTCCAATTCAACCCATATCGGTGCATGATCCGATGGACGTTCCGCACCTCTTGCTTCTTTATCTATGCGGGAAGCCAGGCAACAAGATACCAGCTCATGGCTAAGCAGGATGTGATCTATCCGCAGGCCGCGATTACGGCGAAACGATGCCGCGCGGTAATCCCACCAGGTAAATTCAATTTCATTTTCCGGGAAAAGACGAAAGCTATCTTTTAGCCCCAGGCTTAACATATTGGTAAATGCCAAACGCTCTTCAGGGCTCACCATTACCCCGCCAACCCATTCCAAAGGGTCATGGACATCGCGGTCTTCCGGCGCGATATTAAAATCACCGAGCACCACCAGTTTAGGATATTGTTTTAGCTGCTCTTCAATATAAGCGTTCATTTTAGCCAGCCAATTGAGCTTGTATTGATATTTGTCGGAACCAACAGTAGAACCATTTGGAATATAAAGGTTGATAAAGCGTATTCCCTCAAATGTCATCGCCAGGATTCGACGTTGCGGGTCAGCCAGATCGGGGATATCCGTAACGATCTCCTGTGGGGCAGAGCGGCTAATGACTGCGACGCCGTTATAGGATTTCTGTCCTGAAAACACGACATGATAGCCCATCTCCCTGAATAAATTGGCAGGAAAGTTGTCATCAAGCAATTTGGTTTCCTGCAATGCCAGGATATCAACCTCATTTTTTTGAATCCAGTCGATGACTTGTTCCAATCTTATTTTCAGAGAATTCACATTCCAGCTGGCTAATTTAAGCACACCAATCTCCATTGTATTCAATAACCAAGGGGGCATGATCAGACCAGCGATCTGCAGAATGTATAGAAACCGCCTCGACTGACTCGGTCAAACCAGGTGTGATCACCTGATAGTCAATTCGCCATCCTATGTTATTGGCTCTTGCGGTTTTACTGCGCTGAGACCACCAGGTATATTGATCAGGATGCTGATTTTTAACCCGGAATGCGTCAACAAATCCCATTTCGCCAAAAAGCATGTCCATCCAGGCGCGCTCTTCCGGCAAAAATCCAGAGTTCTTTTGATTAGACCGCCAGTTTTTCAAATCAATCTGCTTGTGGGCGATGTTGTAATCGCCGCAAAGAATCAGTTCTCGCCCCTCTTTTTTCAGATTTGTCAAATGGGCGGCAAACCGTTTGAGGAAATCAAATTTGACCTCCTGCCGAATCTCCCCGCTTGTTCCAGAGGGAAGATAAAGGGAGACTACGCTCAGTTTGGGGTAATCAAACTGAATATACCGCCCCTCCTTATCACAAAAATCAAATCCAAGTCCTTTGACAATGCGCTGCGGCTTGTGGCGAGCATAGATGGCAACGCCGCTATAACCTTTCTTCTCGGCATCATAATAGTCGCAGTGATAGGATTCGGGATGATAAATCTTATCGGAAAGCAGTTGTTCAAGTTGCGCCTTGGTTTCCTGAATACATACAAAATCAGCATTCTGATGTTTTAGCCAATCATAAAATCCGCTCCGTGCTGCTGCACGGATACCATTTGCGTTAAAACTGATTACTTTCACAATTGACCCTTTATAACTTCTGGTAAAAATATAGCATAGAATTGAAAAGCCCTGGTGCTATCCGCTGGGCTTTACAGCCCAGCCTACGTTCAGGCTAGTATTCTATCGGATTGACCGCTAAATCAAAATAGTTTGTATCCAGCTCTATGATTCATTATTAGTATCGTTTAGGATATTTCTCTTCACTTTACAAGGACAGTTCCATGAGATTTATACGGCATTCCCTATTAGCTAATCTGATTGTCCTTGCCATTTCTTTACTCTGTGCCTGTAATCGAGAACAGCCAAAACCCACAGCCGCCCCGGCTCCTGAGGTGGTTGTCGCCTATCCTCTGAAAAAGAAAATTATTGAATGGGATGAGTACACTGGACGTTTTCAGGCTGTCCAGGAAGTGGACGTGCGGGCAAGGGTAACCGGCTACCTTCAGGAAATTAAATTTAAAGACGGGCAACGGGTAAAAAAAGGCGATGTGCTTTTCATTATCGACCCCAGATCTTTTGATTATGCACTGGCACGGGCGCAGGCGGAATTCGAAGTAGCCAAAAGACGCTATGAACGCGCAATCAAACTGCAAAAGGCCAGTTTTATTTCAACAGAGGTTATCGATCAGCGGTTACAGGAGATGCAAGTTGCGCAAAGCAGAGTAAATGAAGCGAAATTAAATGTCGAATTTACCCAGGTCACTTCCCCCATTAACGGCAAAATCAGCCGATATTTTGTGAGTGTCGGTAATCTTATTCGTCAGGACGATACCGTGCTGACCCGGGTAGTCTCGGTAGATCCGATTCATTTTTATTTTGAAGCAAGCCAAAATGATTTATTGAAATATATTCGCCTTGATCGAGCCGGAAAACGACCCAGTTCCGATCGATACCCCAATCAGATCCTCATTCAGCTTCCTGATGAACAAGGCTTCCCGCATCAGGGCAAAATGGATTTCGTCGACAATGTGGTTGATCAGGAAACCGGCACTATTCAAGGCCGGGCACTGGTTCCCAATCCCGATGCAGTGATTTATCCAGGACTGTTCGGCAGGGCACGGCTGATTGCCAGCGGAGAATACGAGGCTTTATTGCTGCCTGATAAGGCCATTAACATGGAACAAAACCGTCAGTTTGTTTATGTCGTGGATGACAAGAATCAGGCAAAGCGGGTTTATATTGAATTAGGACCTTTACGCGATAGCGGTTTCTATATCATCCGAAAAGGATTGAAGGCTAACGAAAAAGTGGTAATTGATGGATTACAGCGCATTCAGACTGCCGATCAGTTGGTCAAACCGAAACTAATTACACTCAAGGAATAGCTGTCTCCATGAAAATTGCTCATTTTTTTATAGACCGGCCTATTTTTGCAACAGTTATTGCTATTATCATTGTCCTCGTTGGCAGCCTTTCCTATTTGAATCTGCCTGTTGAACAATATCCTCCAATTGTTCCCCCTACTATTCAAGTCACTGCCCAATATCCAGGCGCTGATGCTAAAACAGTTGCCGCTACAGTCGCCACGCCCATTGAACAGGAGGTCAATGGTGTTGAAAATATGCTTTACATGGACTCACAATCTACCAGTGATGGACAGATGCGCTTGACTATCGCTTTCAAAATTGGAACCGATCTGGATCAGGCACAGGTTCTGGTACAGAACCGGGTTGCCATTGTAGAGCCCAAGCTCCCGGAGGAAGTAAGGCGGATTGGCATTACAACAGTTAAAAACTCCCCTGACCTGATGCTGGTCATTAACCTTTTTTCCCCGAACAATCAGTATGATCAAACTTACATCGGCAATTATGCTGTGCTACAGATACGCGATAAAATCCGCCGCATTGAAGGGGTGGGCGATATCCGTCTTTTTGGCGCCAGTGAATATGCTATGCGCATCTGGCTTAATCCTGACCTGATGAATTCGGCAGATATTACCGTTAGCGATGTGTTAGCTGCCCTGCGCTCGCAAAATGTCCAGGTAGCCAGTGGTATTTTAAATCAGCAACCACAGGAGAATCAGTTTGGCATTGAATTCAGTATTGAAACGCAGGGAAGACTGGTTACACCTAAAGAGTTTGAAAAAATCATCATTAAATCAAAGGACGGCCGTATTGTTTATCTGCGTGATATCGGGCGGGTTGAGCTGGGAACACAGAACTATCTGATTAAAGGCTGGCTGAACAAATATCCTGCAGTCGCATTACCAGTTTTTCAACGTCCGGGAACCAATGCACTGGAAACTGCAAAAGAAATTGTGCAGGCCATGAAGGAGCTTTCCCCCCGCTTCCCCCCAGGCTTGACGTATAAAATTGCCTACAACCCCACTTTATTTGTACAGGAATCGATCAATGCTGTTCAGCATACTATTTTCGAAGCAATTATATTGGTGGTGCTGGTCATTATCATTTTCCTGCAAACCTGGCGAGCAGCTATCATTCCGGTTATCGCTATTCCCGTTTCCTTAATTGGAACTTTTGCGGCAATGGAGGCCATTGGATTCTCCTTAAATTATCTCACTCTTTTTGGCCTGGTTCTGGCCATTGGTATTGTGGTCGATGATGCCATTGTGGTTGTCGAGAATATGGAAAGAAATATCCATAATGGCATGGAACCGCGTGAAGCTGCCCGAAAAACCATGACTGAAGTAGGCTCAGCACTGGTAGCCATTGGCCTCGTATTGGTTGCGGTGTTCTTGCCTACCCTATTTCTGCAAGGAATTTCTGGAAAGTTCTATCAGCAATTTGGGGCGACAGTTGCAGTTGCCACGATCATTTCTGTTTTTGTTTCCTTAACTTTAAGCCCGGCACTGGCGGCACTTTTACTTAAAAAGAGACCGGAGAATTACCAGCAAACCCTTCCAGTCTGGCGAAAACCGTTTAACCGGCTAGCCGCTGGATTTAATCATTGCATGGAAAGCGGTTCCGAGAAATATGGCAGGCTGGTCTGTAAACTAACACGCCGAAATAGTTTAATGGTTGTAATTTATACAATCTTAATCTTTTCTACTTTATTCCTCTTTCGAAGTATTCCCGGCGGTTTTATTCCGAAACAGGATATCGGTTATTTTATTGTATCCATTCAGCTACCCTCCGGCGCCTCCCTTTCCCGTACTGACAAGGTAGTCAGGCAGGCAATTGACAAACTGCTGGCCATTCCTGGAGTGGCCAATGCCGTTGGTTTTACAGGCTTCTCTGGCGCAACATTTACTAATTCTTCCAACAGCGGTGCAGTATTTGCGGTTCTTGAACCGTTTGATGAACGGCAGAAAAAGGATTTGTCTTATGATGATATTCTTAACCGCATGCGTCAGGAGATGGGAGGGATACTGGATGCCAACATCGTCGTGATACCACCACCGCCAGTACGAGGCATTGGTAATGCCGGCGGTTTCAAAATGATGATACAGGATCGTGCCGGAATCGGTACTGATGCGCTTGAAAGAGCGACCTTAAACCTGGCAGCCCATGCTAATCAGGCAGAAGCAACCACTTCCGTATTTACTTTCTTTGAAAATAAAACTCCCCGTCTTCGTCTAAATTTTGACAGAGATCGTGCTGAACGCCTGGGGGTCAGAGTAGCCAGTGTCGTTGAAGCCCTGGAAGTGTACTTGGGATCAGTATTTATCAATGAATTCAATTATCTGGGCAGAACATTCAGGGTTATTGCCCAGGCAGACGCCAATTACCGATTAACCCCCGATGATGTTTTGCGTTTAAAAGTCCGGAATGAAGAGGGACAAATGGTGCCGATTGGGTCCGTAGCCAGAATTGAAAACACGACCGGCCCTTCCCGCATTCCCCATTTTAATCTGTATCCAGCCATTGAATTATTAGGCGATACTAAACCTGGTTATAGTTCAGGAACGGCATTGGACACTATGGAGCAGCTGGCTCGTCAATACTTACCTTTTGGTATTGACTTTGAGTGGACTGAAATCGCATTCCAGGAAAGAGCAGTCGGCAACACCGCCGTATTAGCCTTTACACTCAGTGTGATTTTTGTCTTCCTGCTGCTTGCCGCCCAGTATGAGAGCTGGATTTTGCCTTTGGCTATTATTTTAATCGTCCCGATGTGCCTTTTTTCTTCTCTTCTTGGGATTAAGTTATTGGGTATGGCTAACAATATAATGACGCAAATCGGTTTCCTGGTATTGGTGGGCTTAGCCTCAAAAAATGCTATTTTGATTGTGGAGTTCGCCCGCCAGCTAGAAAATAGAGGCGAAAACCGCTGGAATGCAGCAATTGAAGCCGCTCGCCTGCGTCTACGCCCTATTTTGATGACCTCCTTTGCATTCATCCTCGGCGTTTTCCCGCTGGTGGTTGCACAAGGTGCAGGGGCAGAAATGAGAAGGGCATTGGGAGTTGCCGTATTTAGCGGAATGCTTGGTGTTACATTCTTTGGTTTAATATTTACACCGGTATTCTATGTGATTACCAGTTATCTGGGATCGCTTTGGGCCAAAAGGAAACATCAGTGATCGACTGTTGGGCTTTACAGCCCACCCTACAACAGATTGATAGTAGGCTGGGCTGTGAAGCCCAGCGAATCCCACTGTTGGGCTTCACAGCGCAACCTACTTAGCAGAGAAATGGCCCGAGGAAATCTTCATTACTCAATGGGCAATGCTCTACTCCCTCTAACAATTGCAATTCCTGTGCTTTCCGGACAAAATCATCCGAATTTTGCACGATGCACTTCACTAACTCAACCAGGGCTTGCTGGCAATACATGCTGTCGCAGAGGGTCGAATAATATTCGATCCCTAACACAACCCGGGCGACTGCCGTCAAACAATTATTGGGACGCAGCATCCGACCGTCCTTTCGGGTGGGATACAAATGGTATGGCTCTTTTTCAGTGATCAAATCAGTCGTTCTCGACAAATACTCCTTCAGAGTGACTTTAACTCCAGGCCCTAAAGGTAATTGGACTAACAGCAACGGATAATGGCCCTCTAGATTTCTTGATCGCTCATGCCATTTAGTAATGTCTGTTTCAAAAACGCTATATTGCGGACTATAGACGTTCATTTCTTCATTGAGAATTTCATTTGAAGACTTACCTTCAAATTGCGGATCACGAAAGGCATTACGCTTGTCCACTACCGAAGCGGTATTCGGCCTTTTACTGATATGCCCGAGGATTCCTCCTTTCTGATCTGTCAGAAATGAAAAGCCATGACCTGGATAAAGCCCGGATCCTTTGCTCATTTTCTGAGTGGGGGTTACACCGATGAATAAGGAATTAGGGTATTTCTTGACCATATCGACTATTGAGCCAATAACCTGCGTAGGCGGATTTTTACTAAGCTCATCATGATTTTTATGAAACTTTACATAGTCCTGATGTAAATTTATTTGCAACAAGTGTCCGATATTGGAATGCTCGTGGCTGAACGAAAATTCACGATGCTTTGTTACCAGATGTTCGCATCCGCTTGCTATGCCGCGTTTTTGCTGCGATGAAAAACTGACTGCTAATTTTGCACTCTGTTGCATATGCAAGGATTTGAAAAAACTATACATAAGACTCTCTCAGTTAAACCAAGATTATCTGTTCCATTGATAAATATGGTGTGAAGAAGACGTAACGCTAATTGCCCTTAGTTCCTGTGTGAGCACCATGCTGTAATAACAGCGACAGATTAGTGAAGGAGACTAAGAAGCAGGAGCACCTCATTCTTAATTGCTCCAATAACCACAGTAACAGCGGGGGAAGAGGTTTGGGGGCTAATATGGATGAAAGAATGAGTTGCATGCATAATGACTTCTCTAGCAAGTTGAATTTATTTTACCAATACAATGTGTACTGTAACTATACATGATGCGGAGATTGTTATCAATACACCGCATTCACTTCAGAGTAAAGCCAACAGCGGTTTAGATCCTGGACTGTTTGAGAGCAGCCTCGGCGAGACGCTGGCCGAGTCGGCGGGCCAAAACAATTTCATCCTCGGTTAAAGGCTGTTGATTATCCAGGCCGGCCACATGGGTGGCACCATAAGGAGTACCACCCGATTGAGTGGTATTGAGTGCCTGTTCGGTGTAAGGGATCCCTAGAATCATCATGCCATGATGCAGTAAGGGGAGCATCATACTCAACAAGGTGGTTTCCTGGCCCCCATGCATGGAGCCAGTAGACGAGAATACGCAGGCAGGTTTATCCACCAAGGCTCCCGACAACCACAGGGAGCTGCTCGAATCCAGAAAATACTTCAGCGGTGCCGCCATATTCCCAAAACGGGTGGGACTTCCCAGCGCCAAACCGCTGCAATGCTGCAAATCATCAAGACTGGCATAAGGCGCTCCTTCCTCAGGAACCGGGGGCGCAATCGCTTCACAGGTTGGTGAAACCGCAGGTACTGTACGAAGTCGAGCCTCAATTCCACCCACGCACTCCACCCCTCGTGCGATGTACTGGCCTAGTTGAGCGGTTGCGCCTTTGCGCGAATAATACAATATCAGAATGTACGGTTTTTGCGTCATTATTGTGTCCTTCTTCTAGCTCACTGCTGGTTCAAGAGCAGCTATTTTGATGTTGGATTTTACAAGACTTAAGACCACAGCGCTCATCGCCAACCCACCTGTCGCAAGAAGCATTGGCAAGCTCGCGCCTACCTGGGCTATCAATCCTGTAAAAAGGGAGGTTAATCCAAAACACAATGCCATAATAGAGCCGGTAACCCCCATTACCCATCCCTGCTCTTGGGCACTTACCAAGTGTGAAAAAATAGTCAGGAGCAGTGAGTATGCAACCGACAGGCTAATCCCAATAAAGAAGGTAGCCATCCAGGCTACCCAGGCCTCTTGAACCAAAAGCATCAGCAGTACCTGGGATGCAGTCACTAATAACCCAACAATCACCACCAGGTTATATTCAAATCGTTTTGTACAGAAATCAACGACATAACCGCATCCCACACTAAATCCAAGTCCCATGAAAGCGAGAAAGAATGAATTTTCCATGACGGAATAATGATACTTTTGAAACAGATACAGGGGAATGAATGAAAAATAATTACTCCAGCCAAAAATCATGATCAGAAGCACCACAGAATATTTAGCAATTTTCGGATGCCTGAAGGCTGAAATTATAATATGAATGGCATGATGCCAGCGTATTTTGATTTTCTCCTTGCCTTCCCCAAAAGTCTCTTTAAAAGAAATTGCCAGGATAATGGCATTAAAAAGGGAAATCGCAGAGGCAAAATACATCGGGGTTGCAAAATTAAACCAGCTAATCAGGCGAGAGTCCGAAAGAACACCGCCAAATACGGGTCCGAGTACGAAGCCTAAGGATACGGCAAGTAGAATCCAGCCGATATTCCTAGCCTTATTTTCCTCAGAACTGACATCGACAATCGCTGCCTGGGCAATAGGCTGGCTTCCGGCTGTAAAACCGGCAATCATTCTACCTAGAATTAAAGCCCAGAAACTGCTGCATAGAATAGCAATGGCCGATAGTAAATAGCCTAAAAATGCACCAATCAGACAAATCATTAATGATTTTTTACGGCCAACGCTATCGGATAGATCCCCTAAAATTGCGGCGCCAAAAAACCAGCACAGCATAAAAATTCCAATGGTAAGCCCATAGTAAAAATCACGCATGCCCTCACTCAGCGAAGTTGGGAGAAAACCGGAAGTCGGCTCAATAATAATGGCATTGAGTATAGGAAATAATAACCCCAATCCCATGCCGTCAATAAATAATACAAGAAACAGCGGCAGAATGGCCGTTAGCGATTTTTGCTTAGTCATCATTTTAATCCTTAAAAACAGATCTCTCCTGGCAAACTGAATGAAGTATACCGAATGCAAGAGAAATTACGTGTAGCGTTTGAAACAAACAGGGGATATGCGCGGGGCATAATGGGCGCTTAGTTATTCATTTTATTAGCCAAACCAAAAATAACAGTCGATTGAAGTAGTATGGGTTATTTATATTAACAAAAAGTTTAATGGATAGCCATAGATGAGTAATCAATGTATAATACATGACCGTTTTTGCGTATTTATACCAATGTCGCAGCCATTAATTAACATCACCCGAAAACAGGCCTTGTATTTCGCAGGCTTTCTGGTGCTATATCAGTTTCTGACCTATATCGCTAATGATATGATCATGCCTGGAATGATTCATGTGGTTGCCTCATTTAATGGATCCGAATCGTCCATTGCAACTTCGCTCACGGTGTATGTTCTGGGAGGCGCCAGCCTGCAGCTTTTTCTGGGGCCGCTTTCTGATGCATTCGGCAGACGCCCAGTCATGTTGACCGGTGTAGCACTGTTCCTTATTTTTACCCTGTGGATAGCCGCTTCAAACTCGATGGCTCAGTTTTTAATGGCCCGTTATTTTCAGGGTATGGGTCTTTGTTTCACTGCAGTAGTGGGCTATGCCACCTTGCAGGAAATCTTTGCTGAAATGGATGCTATTCGCCTTATTGCTATCCTTTCCAATGTCGCCTCACTTGCACCACTGGTCGGTCCCTTGGCGGGCGCTGGCTTCATTCTATTATTCCACTGGCGCGGTATCTTTTTATTAATTGCTTTTCTTGCTGTTGCAGCCATGCTGGGTCTGAAATATTTTATGCCTGAATCAGTAGGGGCAGTGAAGAAAGACGGGGAAATTATTCCTAAAATTTCCTTAGCCCCCAAAATAGTGGCCAATAATTATCGCCGGTTATTATTGAATAGCGAATTTATGATCGGCGCTATTGCTTCCGGCATTATGGCTATTCCATGTATTGCCTGGATTGCAATTTCTCCCATCATTTTAGTAACGGATGCCCAATTAAGCGTCATTCAGTATGCACTCTGGCAATTGCCAATCTTTAGTGCCGGCATTGCAGGCAACTTCTATTTGCGCTGGCTGACAACGCATCGATCGGTCAAGCAAATAATTATTAACGGATCTTTCATTTTCAGCTTTGGTTTGTTGCTCTGCTATTTATTACCCTTGTTATTTTCTTCCAGCTACATCTGGCTCATGCCCGGCCTTGTTATCTATGGATTCAGTTTGGGAGCGCTTACTGCTCCTTTAACCCGTCATGTACTATTTAGCACGGCAATTGCCAAAGGGACCGCGTATGCGATGATCAGCTTAATCAGTATGTGCGCGCAGGCGCTTGGCGTAGAGATAGCCAATCGGGTCTATGTAGCGCATAATAACCTTCATTTTGGACTGTTTTGTTTTGGCGCCGGCATTGCTTATCTTTTGGGGTTATCACTGATGTTTAAGCTCTCATCCAAGAGGATCTCAGGCGGACTTAGCCAATCGGCACCAGTGGTATAATAGGCAAAACACTATTGATAAGGGATATGGGCTCTAATGGACTGGAAAATCCAGCTAAAAAGACAATATGAAACCTGCAAGCGTTTCATCTATTTTGTAGTCAACAATTTTTTCGAAGATGACTGCACCTATCGCGCATCAGCACTGGCCTTCACCAGTCTTCTGGCTATTGTCCCGCTTATGACCGTGGGCTTATCCATTTTGTCCTCTTTCCCGGTATTCCAGGGATTGATTGAACCCTTGCAAAATTTTATTTTTGCAAATTTTGTCCCCGCTACTGGAGCGGTCATTCAGACTTATATTCAGCAGTTTACCGCGCAGGTTTCAAAATTGCCGGTATGGGGCGTTATTTTTCTTATCGTCACCGCCCTTTTGGTGATGGTCACTATCGAAAGGGCCATGAATAAAATCTGGCGGGTGAATTGTGCCCGTCATGGCGTCTCCGCTTTTCTACTGTATTGGACCATCTTATCACTTGCGCCCGTGCTTTTAGGATTAAGTCTTGCAGCAAGCTCCTACCTTTTTTCATTACCTTTATTAAAAACGCCATTGACACCCTCTTTTCTGCTGAATTACCTGCCTTTCTTTTTGTCCTTAATCGGTTTTACCTTTCTGTATGTCGTAGTACCCAATCGCCCTGTCCAGCTCCGCCATGGATTCTGGGGCGCTTTGTTCGCTACGGTTTTATTTGAATCTGCCAAACATGCCTTTGCCTATTATTTGGGACGGTATAATACTTACCAGCTTCTATATGGCGCCTTTGCAACGGTTCCGATCTTCTTTGTCTGGGTGTACTGGGTATGGATTATCACATTGATGGGTGCAGAAATTTCCTATGCTCTGGCGGTCCATCATCAAAGGCGGCAAGGCCAGCCTCTGCCAGGCTTTTTACATGCCTTACTATGGTTATATTGTTTATGGCAGGCCCAGCAAAATGGCAGAGGCCTTAGTTTGGAGCAATTGACTGAATCCAGTGACAGACCTTATGCAGTGGATATCGGAAAAATGATTGAGATTCTGGAAGATTTGCAATTAATTCATTCGGACCATGATGAAACCTTCCACTTAAGCCGAAATCTGGGAGAGTTTTCAGTTTACTGGTTAAGCCAGCAATTACCGTTTCAATTGCCTTCACAGATTGAATTGAAAAATGATCACTGGCAACCCTGGTCAGGTATTTTTAATGAAGCCGACAAGCAATTAAAAAATACCTTATCCATTTCCCTGCATGAGTTATTCGGGCGCAGTCACGTTAGCGCAAACGCTAATTGACTGTCCGAACGGCTTAGATTTTCCCGCGATTGCTCAAGATCGGCAGTTCTTACCTCATCAAGATGGCGGACAGCCGCCAAATCACCCACAGCATGCGTGGGTACATAAATCTCATGTCCCTCACAATGAGAGAGTGCCCTGCCGCCATCCCATCGCGCCATTGCAAAATCAAAACCGAGACCAGAAAAAGCGGAGGAAAGCGGGAACCAGAATTCAACCTCGGTAGCGTAATCAATAAATCTAAGACTGCGCGGCAGTGTTTCCCCGCTAAATAGAGATAAAGGATCCGCCCAACTGCCTGGCCGGCAATATTCGTGGGCAATGTGCGCGGGTACATCCCGCTGCGCCTTGCCAACCTTCATCCATGCTTCTACTCTCTGATGATAACTTAATTTACCATAAGTAGCCGTATAACTTTCTAATTCAGTAATTAATGAATGAAAATCAAACTGCAGTTTTGTACTGAGGGATTTTGCCGGAGAAGAGCAAAAGAAAGAAAAAATACCCTTTGGGCGGTACTTCTTCAAGATTTTTTTGAGCCATTCATATTCAGTTGCGGTAAACGATACATTTTTATAGTTTTCGACAGTAGCTTGTTGTATCTTTGCGCTTCGTTTTCCTATCATCTTTTGCAATTGGTGGAATTCATCAGCGTTTAAATTTTTCAGAACAAAACTCATGTCATAATGTGCGTTTTGATAAGCGATTCCGTGTTGTTGATAAACAAGTCCATAGCGCTCGATTGCATCAATTCTTTCTAGCAGGAATGCTTTGGTTTCCTCATCCATATGACCTTCCAGCATACGCTGCATATGGGTATCTTTAGCCCAATAGGCATATTCATAGGCGGTACAATGAAAGCTGCGTCCAGAGTAATCAGTCAATCTACCAGGCGTCCGAAGTAAGTTCTGTTTGTCCCGGGATGATTCTAAAACACTATAGGCCTCATCTTGCCTGCCTTTTCCCACATAATCCAAAAGCTCGCAAACTTTAAATGCAGGTAAAGCCCGAACGTCCTTGGGAAGTCTTTTCCATTGTACATCACTCAATTTATTTCTGAGGTCAGCAGGTTCGATTTCAACAGTAATAGCAGGTTCACCCTGAGGGATGGCCATATTGGGATGCAGGTGCGACTCTTGGCGGATCTCGGCAAAATAGGCCTGGTTTTTTGGGGTTGTAGGAATGATGTTCGAAGCATCCGTGCAAATTAAGCCCTTGTGGGCAATAAAAATAGCATTTTCCCCTTGGGCTTCGGTATCCAGAAACATGAAATCATCCATGTGCGGGTTTTCTTTTGTAGCCGTCACAATGCGATAGGTGGTTTCAAATTTTTGGATAATCGCCTCTTTATCCAGTGAGTCAAGCTCTCGTGATAATCCAAATTCATTCTGATGTTGATTGAAAAATGCCGCAATATGTGACTCTACATTCTCACCAATACTCAATGAATGTGCTACAACATTGACAAGCTCCTCGCTTAAAGATGATGAGTTGTCTAAAACCTCTCCAAAATTTTTATCGCTGAAGCCCTTGGACCTACAGTAGACATTTAAAACGCCAAGGTAAAACTGCGTCATTAGGGAGAGGCTTTCTGCTTGATGCTCCTTATTATTATAAATTCCAAGATAGAATGGCGAACCCGGAATCATCTGCCACAGCTCGGGTGCACAGATGCCTAATACTGCATCAATATAGTCTTTCGCGGATGTATCCTCAGCAAACCCCATAAACTTGTCAATCTGCTCTTTATTAACTGGCGTTTTAATGCCCTCATTAATCCAGTTGTCCACATCGATCTTAATATTAAATTGCTTTGCACACTGTGATTTTAACAGACCCCTGATATCGTCAAATGTCGCTCCTTGAGGGAGTCTTTCTAATACACTATTAATAAGGCTTTTTCTAGGGTCTGGTTTTTTCAATACCAGTTCTGCAAAGAGTCTCTGCATTTGATTATACAAGGGGGATAGCGGCGCACCTTGAGCATCATTTTTTCGATTAATTGTAAAAACAGGATTCACAACATTGGACAGAGGGTCTTGAGTCTCAGGCCGCAATTGAATGCCGTATAAATTGGAATCCTTTTCAAGAATTCTGTCCACCTCATTCTGATAACTGGTCCACATTTCAACAAGCGCCTCAATGTAGATGTTGATTTGAGCCAGGCGCTCTTTCTTGGCCAGGTAAAGCACATCACTCTCTTCTAACAGGGACATATGAAATTCTAGCGTGGCTTTATAAGAATCCAGTTCCAGGACGGCACCGCCTTCAAAAAATGCTTTTAACTCAAGGTTGGATTTACAGGTGTTATCGGTGCTTACATGAAGACCTGCGGTAAAAGGAACCAGGAGGTGAACACGATTGTTCGCATGATTAATATAGAGATAACGAGAATTACTGGGTTCGATTAATGGTATTCGCATAAGCCGCATTTCTGTTCAAAATTAAGCCTATTATAACCCAAGCTATAGCCACATGCCTCTGTTTTGAACTTAATGTATCAATTTAATTTAAATGTAGTCTGTTTGAGCTGCAGCAAACGAAAATAGTATTAGCCTTTATGTTGGGCCTAAGCCCAACACAGGTAAATTTATCAATCTTTTTTACCGCCGCCATCTTGTTTATTGACAGTACGCCAGGCTCTTTCTTCAGCTTCTTTATGGGAAACACCTTTCTTCTCATAGCCTTTCTCAATATGTTCAGCTTTCCGTTTCTGTTTGGCTGTGTAACTTGATTTATCTCCACGTGGCATGATCCACCTCCTTGCTTATACAAACTTTAATTATAATTATAGCAAATGGCTTTTTCCGACAAGGTTTTTCAAAAGGGCTATAGTTAAAGAGTGAGTTTTAGAAAAGGAGATCGTTATGACAACCTGTCAGGTATGTGGAAATAATTACCAGAATCCTTTAATTATTCAACAAAATGGCAATCACTACACTTTCGATTGTTTTGAGTGTGCGATTCAGGAGTTAGCGCCAGAATGCAAACATTGCTCTTGTAAAATTATTGGCCATGGCGTGGAAGCAGAAGGGGAATATTATTGCTGTGCCCATTGTGCCCGAGAGGCAGGAATCTCTGAGGCTCAAGACCATGTGTAATAAATACAGATTTATTCCGTCAAATAATCCGCCAGCAACTTCTGGAAATCAGCAAGACTCAGAGGCTTTATCAATAAGTCATTCATTCCTGCCGAAAGGGCCTCTTCATTCATGGCATGTACGGTTAATCCAATAATAGGGACGGAAGGCTTGCCATTCGCAACCTCCCATTCCCTTATTTTTTTTGTCAGTTCCAAACCCGAAAAATCAGGTAATCCCAGATCGGTAATTATCAAATCAAATTCATGTTCTGTAGCCAAAGAAAAAGCTCGTTCGGCATTGTCAGCGGATAACCAGCGGCATTGGCTTTGCTTGGCTAAGCTTTGAATTGTGGTCAAGGCAATTAAATTATCTTCTACCAACAATATGAAAGGAATTGGCATTCTTTCAGATCCTTAAAAGCCATAAACAGTAATGATCATGGCTTATCAATAATTTGACACACTATCATCGTTTCATATTTCATCCATATAAGGATTATAGTCTGATGAAAGCCTCCTGTCATAGTTATCACTTAAATCGCAGCGTCCGAGATCCCAATTGAAAGCAGACGCTTTTACGATTATAAAATATATCGAGCCAGATCTTCATCATCTACCAGCTTGCCAAGATGTTTATCGACATAGGCCGCATCAATGTGAACTGCTTCACCCGATTTGTCCGTCGCTTCAAAAGAAACAACCTCCAAAAGGCGTTCCATTACCGTATACAAACGTCTGGCACCGATGTTTTCCGTGCGCTCATTCACTTTCCAGGCGACCTCCGCAATGCGGCGAATGCCGGTATCATCAAAGGTCAGCGTTAGCCCTTCGGTTGCCATTAAGGCTGAATATTGCTCTGTCAATGACGCGCTGGGCTCTGTAAGAATTCGCACAAAATCCTCTACGCTTAATGCCGAGAGTTCGACACGGATGGGTAAACGTCCCTGAAGTTCGGCGATCAGATCGGAAGGTTTGGCAACATGAAATGCGCCTGAAGCGATAAAGAGAATATGATCGGATTTGATCATGCCGTATTTAGTCGAAACCGTTGAACCTTCTACTAAAGGCAGCAGATCACGTTGTACCCCCTCTCTTGACACCGAGCCGCTCATTCCATTTTCTGAGCGTTGTGCGACTTTGTCCAGCTCATCAATAAATACAATGCCGTGCTGCTCGACTTTTTCGATAGCTTTTTGCTTGATATCATCTTCATTGATTAACTTGGCCGCTTCTTCCTCGCGCAGGATTTTCATTGCTTTGACGATTGTCATTTTGCGCGTTTTGGTACGTCCGCCCCCGACTTGCTGAAACATAGACTGCAATTGGCTGGTCATTTCTTCCATGCCTGGAGGAGCCATTATTTCAATGCCGACTGGTGAAGAAGCAATTTCTATTTCTATTTCATTATCATCCAGCTTGCCTTCCCTTAGCTGCTTGCGAAACACCTGACGGGTTGAGCTTTCTTTTTCGCTGGCCATCATGGTGCCGCGGGCAGCAGGCAGCAAGGCATCCAGGACACGCTCTTCAGCAGCGTCCTCAGCGAGGTGTTCAACCTTTCTCATGGCTGTTTCACGCTCCTGCTTGATAGCGATATCAGCCAGATCCCTGATTATTGAATCAATATCGCGTCCTACATAACCTACTTCTGTAAACTTGGTTGCCTCTACTTTGATAAACGGAGCCTGCGCCAGTTTTGCCAGACGGCGGGCAATTTCAGTTTTACCCACCCCGGTTGGACCAATCATCAGAATATTTTTTGGCATAATTTCATTACGCAATGCATCATCTTCAATCTGCATGCGCCGCCAGCGATTACGCAGTGCAATCGCCACTGCTCTTTTGGCTTCGTCCTGTCCAATTATAAATCGATCTAACTCCTGAACAATTTCACGCGGAGTCATCATAGTATTACTCATGCTCACTATCCAATTCTTCGATGGTTAAATTATGGTTGGTGTAGATACAAATCTCACCGGCAATTTTTAAACTTTGCTCTACGATTTCCCGGGCAGATAAATCGGTATTTTCCAATAAAGCCCGTGCAGCTGATTGGGCAAAAGGACCGCCGGAGCCAATAGCAATCAGGCCATGCGCCTCTGGCTCAATCACATCGCCATTACCGGTGATAATCAATGATGCTTTGTGATCAGCAACGGCTAACAGGGCTTCCAGTCGGCGCAGTATTTTGTCAGTGCGCCAGTCTTTTGCCAATTCAACGGCAGCACGTACTAAGTGACCTTGATGCATTTCCAGCTTACGCTCGAATCGTTCAAATAAAGTGAATGCATCTGCCGTACCCCCGGCGAAACCAGCGATCACTTTGTCTTTATACAAGCGCCGCACCTTCCGTGCATTACCTTTCATCACTGTGTTGCCCATGGTCACCTGACCATCGCCCCCAATAATCACTTTATTCCCCCGGCGAACGGAAAGAATGGTAGTACCGCGATACTGTTCCAAGGCCAATCCTCTTTTTCATAAGTCAAAGCTGTCAAATGGGGGTCAATTCAGGAATTTCAATGGATACTGGTAATATTTTTTACGGGCTGTAGCCAGAGTCATACGATCCCGCGGCGAGGTCCCACGTATCCCCGCGGCTTCGACCGCGGGGGCCATTCAACCATGCAGGACTAGCAAAAATTTTTCAGGTGGGCAGCTTAATGGATCCCGCGGTCAAAGCCGCGGGAATTCGGCAGATCTTAGCCGCGGGTATTCGGCAGGGTCTTCGCCGTAGGATTCGAGTACGGACTTACCCTGAGGTCTCAGCAGGTCATACAGCCCTGCTTTTCGCAATGCTGGCAAAGGCCTTTCAACTCAATAGTTGATTGGCCAAGATTGAACTGACAATCTTCGGTTAGCTGTTTAATCAGTTCCCTTAACTGCTTGTTGTAAATTTCCTGCACCTGATGACAGTGGTTACACACCATCAGGAGTTCAGAAGGAAAATGCTGCTCCGGCTGTTTGCACAATGTATAACATTGGATGGACTCGACCTTGTGTACTAACCCGGCAAAAACAAAGTAATCCAGCACCCTGTAAACAGTGGGCGGCTGGGCATTAATTTTTGTTTCCAGCAAATGCTCAAGAATTTCATAGGCTTTTAATGGCCTGTTAGCTGACCACAGAATATAAAGAATAGACTTTCGAAGAGAAGTCAGACGGTTATTAATGAGTCCTTTGCAATAAAGATTAAAGGACTCAGGATATATCATGGCTGGCTGCCGCCTTCAGAAACGAGACGCCATTCTCTAGTGGTTCAATACCAAGAAACTCGGCAATACTCTGCCCCACATCGGCGAAGCTGTCCCTTCGTCCAATGAAGCAGCCTTTTGTTTGCTTGCCAAATGCCAGAACTGGAATATGTTCGCGGGTATGATCAGAGCCCGGTTGAGTGGGATCACAGCCATGGTCCGCAGCAATTACCACTAAGTCATCCGCTTGTAATATATTGATTAGCTCAGGGAGTCGTGCATCAAAGGCTTCCAGTGCCTGCGCATAGCCAGCCACATCCCGCCGGTGGCCATAGGAAGAGTCAAAATCAACGAAGTTGGTGAACAGTAAACTGCCGGCAGGTGCGGTTGCCATAGCGGCGAGTGTGGCATCAAACAAGGCCATATTGCCATCGGCTTTAACCGTTTGCGTTAGTCCCTGGTGTGCGTAAATATCAGCCACCTTTCCTATCGCAATCACCTCTCTGTTAGAGGCTTTTAATTTATCAAGTAAAGTCGGTGCGGGAGGAAGCGTGGCATAATCTTTCCGATTGCCAGTCCGCTTAAATGCACCTGGTTTGCCAATAAAAGGACGTGCAATGACGCGACCAATCTGGTATTCATCCACCAGACGGCGAGCAACCTCGCAAATTCCATAAAGCCTTTCAAGGCCAAAATACTCTTCATGCGCAGCAATCTGAAAAACACTGTCTGCTGAGGTGTAAACAATGGGTTTATTGCTGATGATGTGCTCTTCACCCAATTCATCAATAATGGTGGTTCCGCTCGCATGCTTAAGACCCAGCACACCAGCGATTTTGGTTTCTCTTATAAAATCAGCAATTAATTTTTCCGGGAAACAATTGGGGGCATCTGGAAAATAGCCCCACTCGAATAAAACGGGTACGCCAGCCAATTCCCAATGGCCGCTTGGCGTGTCCTTCCCCAGACTTTGCTCAACCGCATAGCCATAATATCCTGCGGGTTCCCCCAGGCTGCCTAAATCAACCAGAGGAATACCTGTGCTGGCTAAAGCGGCATGGTAGAGCCCCAGTCTGGCGAGATTGGGAATCGATAGAGGGCCATGGCGCAGCTCTGCGCGATTAGCTTGATCTGCAGCGCAGGCTGCATGAATATGGCCAAACGTATCTGCGCCCAGATCACCATATTTGCCGGCATCCTGGCTAGCGCCAATGCCGAAAGAATCCATCAACAGAATACATACGCGACCGACCATTTTACTCCTCCACATGCCGTCCATGGGTTTCTTTCAATCCCCATAAGGCCAGCCATGCGATAATTAAACCGACAGGTAAAATGATTGCAGCGAACTGATAATCGCCTAAGGAGTAGACAGGCGTTTCGCCATGCATTTGCATTTCCCCATGACTCATTAATAGCACACTAAACAGATTCTGATAAATAATGTAACCGCCCTGGGTTAATATAGAAATCACACTGACTGCTGTCGCAGTAATTGCAATAGGGCTCTTTTCTGCAACCAGCGCATAGCTAATTACTTGTCCAGCAGTAAAAAATCCGAGCAGGAAAAATAACACTTTCATTACGGGTAAGGACACTGGCGCATAGAGAACAAGCACCAGGATGGCCAGTGAAACGATTACACAAGCTTTCATCGGCATAACCCGCAAGGCCAGTTTATCAGATATCCAGCCAATTAAAGGGCCGCCGATAATTGCGCCAAGAAAGAGCAATGTATTAACCATGGCCGCATCTTCTTTACTGACTCCCAGACGCTGCACAAGATAAAGAGAACCCATCATCGCTCCAAATACGGCAATGGCCATATTCATCAAACTGGTACACAAGGCAGCTCTTAAAGTCTGGGTATTCAAATAGGTCTGTTTTGCAACTGCCAGCAGGTTCAAAGATTTAGGAGAAGTGGATTGCTTCTGTTGTTTCTTTTCAAGAATACCAAAGAACATCAGAGCAAGCATAATCATTCCTAGCCATCCGACCTGGGTTAAGGCCTCCCGCCAACCGACCTGGGAAACCAGTTTTGTCAGAGGATATTGGGCTAGCATGCCGCCGGTCATGGCAATTGTCACAATAATACCGGTTACCATCGCCATTTGCCGAGGCGGGAACCATCGCGATGCCAGACGAATAGGGCCAAGGAAGCAAAAAGCGCTGCCGATGCCGGTGACAAAACGACAAAACAATGCAAGGTAAAAGGAATGTGAATTGGCAAGAATAAATGTGCTTAAAACGCACAGGAACATGGCTAGCAGGACGGTTTTCTTAGTGGAGTATCTATCGAGGACGAAACCGGCGACAAACAGAAAAATGACGTTTGAAACATAATAAATACTGGATAACAACGCCATTTTATCAGCCTGGATATGATAATCCTGCATGATATTATCAGCAATTGAGGCAAACATATTGCCCTGGATAAATTCATAAAAGAAAAATAAAGACGCACTGACACACACTATCCAGGGAAGCAATGATTCACGCAGTTTGCCAGTTTCTCTGTATTCTTCTACCATCTGCATATTCACTCCTTAGTTGATATGTTTGCAGTGCGTTTCACGCATGAGCATAGAGGTAATGAAAGCCAGGATTATAGTCAGGGGAAACATCCACATCGCAAACTGAAAATCCGCTGTTGCATAATTTTGGGAGCTAGTGCCCGCATGGTTTTGAATCAGAAAACCAAATAACACCTGCCCAACTCCGCCGCCGCCCATAATGAGCACAGAGGCGATCCCGGTCGCAGCCCCTGTGTTGTCGGAAGAATTGCTTTCTGCAATTAAGGGGTAACTAATCACCTGGGTACTGGTAAATAATCCCAGCATGAAAAACAGCATGCTTAATTGCAGCTGTGATAAATCCATATTAAAAAACAGTGGTATTACAACGATTAAACTGCCCAGCGCCCCGGCGATCATCAAGGGCTTTCGTTTCCCCTGGTAATCAGACAACCAGCCGACTAATGGACAGCCGATTATACTGCCGATAAAAATCATACTGACCACATTGCTGGCAGCCATTTCCGATAACTGATGCACTTGCTGAAGATAACTTGCCCCCCATAAAGCACACAGCACCATAATCGGCAAATTCAGGAAAGAGGTATATAAACCGGCCAGCCAGGTTTGAGGATTGGATAAGGCCCTGAAAAAGCCGGGAAGCAGTGCGGAACGAGAATAAGAAACAGGTTTTGTTTTATGGGGACTATCCTGAATATTTACTGCAATCCATGCCAGCAGCAATCCACCCACTGCGCTATCGATTAGCAGCGCATTTCGCCAGCCAAAATTATTAACCAGTTGCGCCAAAGGCGTATGTGCTGTCATTCCCCCCAAAAAGGCCATCGTTACTAAAGAGCCAATAACAAATGCCTGGCGGCGAGGAGGAAACCAGCGGGATACTAAAACCACACAGGACAGAAAACAGAAGGCATTGCCGATTCCTGAAAGGAAATGAAAGATGGAAGCCAACAGAAACGAATGGGTAACGGCAAAGCCTAAAGTGCCGATCACACAAACAAACATGGCAGTCAGGATAACCCGGCGCGTCGAGAAGCGGTCAAGAATTAAGCCTGCAGGCAATAGAAAGAGAATATCTGCCCAGAGATACATGCTGGACATCCAGCTCAATTGGGCTGCATTTAAACCAAAATCATCCCTTAATGGCTGATTGATCACATCAAAAATATTTAGCTGAAAAAATTCATAGAAGAAAAACAAGCCAGCAGAAAGACAGACTAACCAGGCTTTCATACCCCCACGAGGCGCTACCGCAACACTCGAATCCAAGGCCAATGAGTCAGACAAGCATTCCCCCAGGAATAGACGCTAAAACTGGGGCGCATTATATCAAATATTTGCGTGAATTGGTATCTTTATTGGACAAAGTATTTGCAATTGAAGATTTGATGAAGCCCGTGATGAAGTATAAGCCTAATTCCAGGAGCTTTGCATTTTTGACTCACCCAGCCTAATATGTCATTACTATTTAAATTAGTAAAAGGAATTAACCATGATTTCCGTAAAGGGATATGCAGCCCTGCTACCTAAAACACCGCTTACCCCCTACAGCTTCGAACGCAGAGCCACTGGCGAGCATGATGTATTGATTGATATCAGATATTGCGGCGTTTGCCATAGCGATATCCATCAGGTACGCGATGAGTGGGGGCCAGGCTTGTTCCCCATGGTACCAGGGCATGAAATTGCGGGTATTGTGCGTGAAGTAGGTTCAAAAGTCAGCAAGTTTAAAAAAGGCGATCATGTCGGTGTCGGCTGCTTTGTCGATTCATGCCGGCACTGTGAAAATTGCCTTGAGCACCAAGAGCAATATTGCCTGGAAGGAATGACACATACCTATAATAGTAAAGAAAGAAATGGCGGACAAATTACCCTGGGCGGCTACTCCAGCGAAATTGTTGTTGATGAAAATTACGTACTGCGCATCCCGGACAACATTCCACTAGATAGTGCAGCGCCGCTCTTTTGTGCAGGGATAACCCTCTACTCCCCCCTTCGCCACTGGAATGCCAGTCCAGGTAAAAAAGTCGCTATTATCGGATTGGGCGGGCTTGGGCATATGGGCGTTAAACTCGCCCATGCCATGGGAGCAGAGGTGACTGTGCTCAGTCAGTCGATGAAAAAAGAAGCCGATAGCAAACGTCTGGGGGCTGATCATTTTTATGCAACCAGCAATCCTGAAACCTTTAGCAAACTGGCTAATCATTTTGATTTGATTATTAATACCGTATCCTCAGCCATTAACTGGGGGGATTATACTCAGCTTCTTAAAACAAATGGCACCATGGTGATTCTCGGTATTCCACCGCAGGATATTCCAATTGCCGCCATACCGCTGATTGCCAGCAGAAGAAGCATCGCCGGCTCTTTAATCGGTGGTATCAAAGAAACCCAGGAAATGCTGGATTTTTGTGGGAAACATAACATCAGCTCGGATATCGAACTGATTCCTATCAGTCATATCAATGAAGCTTATGAACGCGTTCTTAAAAGCGATGTCCGTTACCGCTTTGTAATCGACATAAAAAGCCTGAATGACAACTGATACAGGCAAACTATTTTTCAAGGAGAGAAATGAATGGCAAAAGTACTTTGTGTTCTTTATAACGATCCGGTAACAGGCTATCCAAAGTCCTATCCCCGGGAAGAAATCCCCACCATTACCCATTATCCGAATGGCCAAACAGTCCCCAATCCCCAAGGCATTGATTTTACCCCGGGCGAATTATTGGGTTCTGTATCTGGCGAATTGGGCTTGCGCCCTTTTCTGGAAAAAATGGGGCATCAGCTTGTGGTTACATCAGACAAGGAAGGTTCTGAATCCGTGTTTGAAAAAGAATTAGCGGATGCGGATATTGTTATTTCCCAACCCTTCTGGCCTGCCTACCTGACTGCCGAGCGTATTGACCGGGCAAAAAACCTGAAACTGGTCATTACTGCCGGGATCGGCTCAGATCACACGGATTTAAATGCAGCGATTGCCAAAGGGATCACTGTTGCCGAGGTGACTTACTCCAATAGCATCAGTGTTGCTGAGCATGTGGTGATGATGATATTGGCGCTGGTGAGGAACTATATCCCTTCCTACCATTGGGTCGTCAATGGCGGCTGGAACATTGCCGATTGCGCCGCCCGTTCCTACGATCTGGAAGGCATGACCGTAGGCTCTCTGGGTGCCGGAAGAATCGGCCTTGCAGTAATGAAACGTTTAAAACCCTTTGATGTAAAACTTCATTACACTGATCAGCACCGTTTGCCGGAAGCCACTGAAAAAGAGTTGGGTCTGGTTTATCACAAAGATGTAGAGTCCATGCTTCCTCATTGCGATGTGTTTACTATTAATGTTCCCCTGCATGCTGAAACCGAACATTTAATCAATGATGCGCTCATCAGCAAAATGAAAAATGGCGTTTATATTGTCAATACAGCCCGTGGCAAAATCTGTGACCGCGATGCGATCGTCAGAGCATGCAAAAGCGGCAAAATTGCAGGTTATGCAGGAGATGTTTGGTTTCCTCAACCAGCGCCGGAAGATCATCCCTGGCGCAGCATGCCCCACCATGCCATGACGCCTCATATTTCGGGAACGAGCCTATCCGCACAGGCGCGCTATGCGGCAGGAACCCGCGAAATACTGGAGTGCTGGTTCTCAGGAAAACCAATCCGTGATGAATACCTAATCGTCGATAACCACGAGCTTCGCGGAGCAGGCGCTCATTCTTACACCAGCGGCAAAATTTCAGTTGGTGAAGAGGAAATGAAGTAGCCTGGGGATGAACACATTACATAACCCGGCACACAACTACTCCTGAATGCTCTACTTACCGCGACATGTTCGCGGTATCCACAGGCACTGCGGACAAGCCCATAGGCATCTACACGAATGCAACGAAATATCGAATGCTCGCGGCACTGACCATCTCACCCCGCACCATCGAATCCCCGCGGCAGCGACCGCGGGGCCCACACGAAGCCTATTTAGAATATCGGTTTTGCTAATTGAAGGATGATGTTTGAAAGACTTGTTCCTAACTGCTTTTATTGCTATTTTTGGCAACATTGGATTCCTCTGAAAAGCATGTTCGGCCACCAAACATGGGCCCCGCGGTCGCAGCCGCGGGGATTCAGAGATAATCTTCGTTCGCGGTATCTCCGCCCTTGCCAGAACCCCGGAAAAGATGTACAAGGTAGGCTAATTCAAGCTAGAGGATTCGCATTTGAATCAGGACCATCAAACGCCTTATGAGACACTTAGTCCAGACACCATACTGAATGCTGTTGAAAGCACCGGTTTTCTTTGCACAGGCAGCCTGCACGCACTCAACAGCTATGAAAATCGTGTTTATCAGATAGGAATTGAAAATGCGGAACCACTCATTGCCAAATTTTACAGGCCTCATCGATGGAGTTCAGCGGCAATCCTGGAGGAGCATCAGTTCTCGCTGGAATTGGTGCAGCATGAAATTCCGATCATTGCCCCTCTAATCATAAACGGCCAAAGCCTGCACCATTACCAGGATTTCCGATTTGCACTTTTCCCCAGGCGCGGCGGACATGCCCTTGAACTGGATAATGATGAACAACTGGAATGGATGGGGCGATTTATAGGACGTATGCATCGAATCAGTGCCAGCCAGTCATTTCAGCACCGCATCCAGTTAAATCCGCAAAGTTATGGCCATGATCCTTATAAGCTTCTCATGGAGCAGCGTTTTGTTCCTGATTATTTAACCGCCAATTTTACCAAGACTGTCGAAAAAGTATTGGAGAAAATAACAGAGATTTTTAACTCGATAGGGCCTATCGATCAAATAAGGCTGCACGGGGATTGTCATGCAGCCAATATTCTATGGAGGGAATCAGGCCCGCATATCGTCGATCTGGACGACTGCCTGATGGGTCCCGCAATCCAGGATATCTGGATGTTACTTTCAGGCGAACCGGCGCAAATCCGTTCGCAGCTGGATAAAATATTAGACGGTTATTATGAGTTCCATGATTTTAACCTGCGCGAACGTCATTTAATCGAGCCCTTACGGACATTACGCATGCTGCACTATTCAGGATGGCTGGCAAAGCGCTGGGCCGATCCGGCGTTTCCATTGAGCTTTCCATGGTTTAATACCCCTGTTTACTGGGAAAATCTGATAAGGAACCTCAACGAACAGATTGACCTGCTCGATCAGATTGAATTCTAGCGGGAAGCGTACTGTCATATGCAATCGACATTGAATTTATTTATTCCCCGAACTGACAAATAATGAACATTTTGTTAAAATTATTATAAATATTATTTGCGGAATCTAAAATGCCGGGTTCAGAACCATCGAATAACAAGCGACACAGCACTGGAGAGCAAAGCTCTAATAAACGACAAAAAAGCGATAAACATTCTGCTGCTTCAACCCAGCGGTGGTCTATTGACCAATCCTTTCGTAATCTTGCAGAACTGGTAAAAAAAAATCCCTCCCCAGATGAAAAACGTTTTTTTTCAGACAACCTGGCGAATATTGAGCACATTTTGACGACAACCCGGGATTTGCACAACCTTCAGTTTGAAAATGCTTCGGTTTCTACAAACTTATCAAAATTTATTTCCAATTTACGCGAACTTATCAATGGCGGCTATCCTGTATCGTCCTTTCCTACGGCCCTTATTGTCAAAATACTGGAGAGCATTCTCCGTGAAGAAAATCCAACTGCATACTCATTAACCACCATATTGTCTAGCCTGGGCTCAACATTACAAAGAGTTATTGACCAGAACATTCCTGCTGATTTGATTGAACGAGTAGTCGTCAAAGCAGTCAAGCTGCATGCGGACTATAGGGCATTAAAGGCTTGCATTATGGGGATATCGCAGCTCAACGAACACAATCGAATCGACGGACAAATACACGCACGCAGCTTGCAGGAAATCCTTCCATTAGTAAAATGGCGCGAGGATAATACAATTATTACGTCGGTTCTTTGTGAACTATTAAAAAATCTCAGAAAAAATGAAAAATTATCAGGCAACGTAAGTGCTTATCAGATTAGTCATTGTCTGGCTCATTTCACTCTTAGCAGTCGCAACGAATATAACGCAAATACTCACGATAAATTTGGTAAAAAAAGCCGCAGTTTTATTTTTAATAACCTGAAAACATTAGGTGATTATAAATGCATAACTGATAGTTTCGAAATGGAAGATCTCATTCATGTATTAAAAGAATTTCTCCATTATCCGGAATATGACAACTACATAGGTAATTATGTTTATTACCTGGGAACATTAGCTTCCCAGGGGCATATACTGGGCCGAGCTTTAGTAGCTGACTTAATGAAATGCCTTAAAACGATCTCCAGCAACAGTGACAGCCTGGGGCTTGCTCTTTATGGCATCGGATTTTTGTCCGATAACAATGCAATTAAGGGACGCATTAGCCTTGATGAAATTTATCAGTATTTTATTAAGCAAAAAACCTTACAAAGAGTTTCTCAGGGCATGGTTGCCCTGGGATTTTTGTCCAGGGATAACATGCTATTCGGCAATTTGCCTCTAGCCCCATTAATCGCATTTATCACCCCCTTTCTTGGAAGTAATACGGTAGCGGATGAAAATCCTGCCCATTCGTATGTGTCTATTTTGGTGAATCTGCAAGAAATATTAAAAAAAGGGAGTTTTGAGGGAAAGGTTCCGCTTGGCTTTATCAAAAAAATATTTACTGAACTCTTAAAAAACTGGACCACCAAACAACTGGGCATGGCATTAACTATGCTCAATGAACTCCTGATACGTGGATACATAAGCCAATGGGAGGGAGCCTGGTTAAACGCGCTTTTAATGGAAAGAAGGATAAGCCAGCACATTAATTATGAAGCCAATCGCGATGAAGCCATCTCTATTTTTTCTGCATTAGCCCAGATTTCGGAAAATTATTTTAATTTCGATCGCTTATTGTTTGATTTAGCTGAGAGGATTCTACTCACTGAACACATGGATATAGAGGATGCTTTGGAATTCCTTGATTCTGCAAAATTACTGGCTCAAAAAGATATAAAATATCTGCCCTACTTCCTCAGGACTCTTAATTTGATCCCAGCTTATTCTGACCTGGATGAAGAATATCAGGATCTTATAGAAGTACTGGCCGAAGATTTAAGACAAGCCCCTCATTTGCAAGAATTAATGCAAGAGAAGTTGAAAATTCCACCCGGTAAAATAACGCGCTTCGCAGCTCCAACAGCCTCATTGTCCACGCGAGAAAGAAGATCCTCAGGCCTTAATCCACGCAATCCACCAAGCAGGGAAGGCAGGCTCGAAGCAGACGACATATCGTTGCCAATGGGAAGCGCGGAATATCAATCAGCCATCGTCAATGAGACGATGCTGGAAGACGGGGAGGTATCTTTGCCAAGGCCACCAAGAGAATCCAGCTCAACCACTATAAACACAAGGGATATTATTCGTACCTCAAATAGGCCAGGTTTCGATCTTTACACCGCCATTTCCAATCACAGAAAAGCGGAATTATGCACCTTATTGGGTATCGAGGATAAAGTATATTTACGGAAATTTAGACGAGTGCGCCAAACACCAGGGGGAAACAACAGCTCACCCCATGAAGATCTCCCTCCTACTAATTCTGAAGATCTGGTATTTGCATTTTTTACCCTCGACAATGATATTCTTTCTGATCTCATAAGAAACATCGAAAATGCGGATTATTTACTAGCCTTATTTGACGCTTGCTCTATAAAGAAACGCTTCGAGCTGGCAAAAAATACTCCCTGCATCCCTTTGATTATTCAAAATTTTCATTCACTGGCTGAACTAACCCGCTTTGTTAAAATCCTAACCTTTGAATTTCAATATTACAGAGACCACAGGGCTGTTCTTCAGCTTAATGACGAGTTAACGGCGCGGCGCCGTAAAAATCCAGGGGAGGCGAATCAATTATTGGTCTTGCAAAAGATCTTTTTAAAACGCGCCCTCAGGAATCATCTCAACCATAATCATGTCCGCCCCCGGATAGAGGACGCATTGGCCGCAGTACAAAACGAATTGGATAAATTACCCCAACCGGCTCCAACAGCACCGGTGGTCAACCAGTCTTCTTTTTTTAGGCAACCTCCACCCTCATTCAGAAAACCGCTCAGAAGGATTGAATCCCCACCTCAAGAAACGCCTATTCCTGAAAAACCAGCAAGACCTGAGAGGCCAATGGGTTTGGCCCGAGTTAAAATCAATTGTAACTATTTCTATGAAACAGAGGATATACAAGCCATTCTGACCGCTCGCATAAACCATTTACTGGCTCAGCAACCCTCTTTACCCAGGGTGTCTGTTATTGCTTGCTCACAGTTAAATCAGCAAGGCAATAATATTGCGAATGTTTTATTTAATTACCTGGAATATGAATCACTGGGTGACTCAGAGACCTTGCTTATTCCCATTCAGGATCATATGCATTGGGTTGGTTTACGGGTTGATATACGAGATAAAGCCATTGTGAAGGTCAGTTATTTTGATAGCAACCGTGGGGAGAATTATGACTATCGGGAGGATGAAAGATATGAAGAGATACGCAAACAATTACGAGAAAATAATTTCATCGGTAATGAAGAAGAATTAACGATTCCGCCTCGCTGTATGCAACAACCTGATGGCTCAAGCTGTGGTGCATGGCTTATAGAAAATTTTTATTGTGACCTCAAAGGACAGTGGTACAGGCCGGAACCGCAAGCCGCTGTCATCAGAAAATTGCATCTTGATACCCTGTATTCAGAAAGGCGCGATTATTATGCCAGTTTCGCTCCAAGGCAGGCCTCAGGGCGAAGTTCAATGCCAAGCGAAAATGACCAACGCAATGCACATGGTTTGAAGCGCTAGTCTTGGGATTATCTGGAGCTGGTAAAAGATTTCCAATCACAGCTCCGTACCGCGCTTTATGCCTGAGGGATCCTCGCAATGTTTGAACGAATAGAAGCAATACAGCCCATATTGTATTAGCACCGTTCGGCCTGAGGACTGAGGAATCCCCTCATTCTTATTACGTATTTTTTGAATGAAAAAATGAGGGGATCCTCAGCCACGGCGCCGGCCCATAGGTATACACAAATGCACTCGAATCCCCGCGGCTTTGACCGCGGGGCCCATGCCTGTTGAAGTATGTGGTGCTCAGACAAGTTTCAATGTTGCCCCAAAATAGGATTTAACAGATAGTCATAAAACATGTGTTCTTAACATTAAATTGGCTTCCTGTGGGCCCCGCGGTCAAAGCCGCGGGGATTCGATAGCTTTTAATTGTCATGCACTTGTGTAGATAGCTATGGGCGCCGACCGCGGTCTGAGGAATCCCTTCATTTTTATATAGTCAGCGTATGACTTAACAATTGCTCAAACAGATCTATTGATTAAAATTTGCGAGGATCTCTCAGGATTTATGCGCGGTACGTAGGCACACTTAAAGTATAAAACGAAAACACAAATTACCGTCCAGCTAGGTTCGCAAAATTAACTGCTTGCCTGAGCGCGAAGGAACTTTTTCACCCGGTAACAGCACCCCGACCAGATTCAACGGATCAACCGCAAAAATAGAAATTTCCTGCTGCCCTGCCGACTGCTGCGCGGCGGCCCTTAAGGAATCGACGGCATAAGCCAATGCAAATTGCTCACCCGTGAAACCGCTGATGAAACGCCCGCCGCGGATTTCCCCCTGGGCTTCCAGGCGGCGGAATCCTGTCAATAATTCAGACCAGGATGCGGCTATTTTTTCCCGCATCACTAATTCACGAAAACAAACGCCATAGCGCTTTAGTAAAATCCGGCAGATTGATTCAATGCGCCGCTCCGCCTCCACTGGCTTGGCAGCACGCAGTAAGGACCAGCGTCCCTGGCTGAATAAACTATGCCGCCGCGGACGCCGTCCTGTGCGGCGCTGCGGATCAATCATCGCGCGCAGGTTGTCAAAGCTGTCCGCAGTAATCAAGCCTGCTGCCACCAACTCCCACAAAGCATTTTCGACTTCTGCTTTTAACTTCTGCACATCGCTGACAATATCACTGAAGAATGAAGCGCCATGGCTTTGCAGATAATCATAGACCAACTGCGCGTTATAACTTAACATCTGGAGTTCATCAGGAGTGAAGCCTGATTTTCCTGCCAGCCATCCGGACTCTTCCCTGATTAAAAAAGTAATGGGCGTAATACTGTTTGCCTGTATTGATTTATAACTGCTGATTTCATTTTTTTCTTTTAGGGACGATTCAATAGTCGGATGCAGGCTGGGCCTTCCCCACATAACCATCCCTGACAAGCAGAGGCGATCCAGCAGATCAGGATTGTAATCACTTACCCGCTTTGCAAAAATTTGCTTTTCCCAGGCGTTGGCCGGAATTTCATAAGCTTGCAGCTGGCGTATTATTTCTAAAACCCCCTGTTCACCTTTAAGCTGGCTTCCAGCGGAAATATGCTGCCATTTGGCTAGCCAGCGAATAAATTTTGCAGCACTAACTGGCTCAATTTCCCTGCGCAATTTGGCCAGCGTTTGCTGGTGTATCCTTGCCAGTAATCGACGCTCACACCATTCCAGCCCAGCCTCTTTACTGCGAAAATGCCCGCGCAGAATTTGACCGCTGGCTTCAAGCCTCAATAAGCTGTTACAGACCTCCGCTTGAGGCAGTTTTAACCAATGGGCAAGCTCCGCCTCATTGACCGGCCCAAGATGCTGCATCCATCCTCTTAGCATAGTTAATAAGGCCTCGTCTGTATCATAAACCTGCGTATCCCAGTCAATTAAATCATGGGTAAACTTCGCTTGAGGATAAATGGCTAGAAACGGATTCTTTTTCTCGGCAGCAACCCAGAACGAATTCCCTTCGGAAAGGGCCATACCCGCCCGGTTACCATGCAGTAACTGCTCAAAAAAAACCGACCAGGCATCAGGAAGACGCGGATTATCCCTGGCAAGACCAATCATCGTTTGCAGAAAATCATGCAACTCATCAGCATTGCGTATATCAGGCCAGGCTTGACGTTGAACGTCGGCAATAACCTCCGGATCGAGTTGACCAATATTTCCCTGCAGCGATTCCGGTAACACCCTTCTCATCGCGACCGCACGGGTCCGCCGCTCCTCCAGGGGGGCATCATCAAGAAAAGCGTAGGGATTAGCATTGAGAATCTCATGTGAAAACACGGAAGGTGTGGGCGTATCGACGGCTATACAATGAACGTTTCCAGCTTTTATAGCCTTCAATAG
The DNA here is from genome assembly GCF_900452515.1 of Legionella birminghamensis. Taxonomy (NCBI): domain Bacteria; kingdom Pseudomonadati; phylum Pseudomonadota; class Gammaproteobacteria; order Legionellales; family Legionellaceae; genus Legionella; species Legionella birminghamensis. Next base: position 550,409 of record NZ_UGNW01000001.1, on the reverse strand, counting down.
CTGGCGCAATCCATCGATATCCATAGCCTCAGTCAGGCAATCTTTAATCGTTTCATCGACCAGTGGATGTTCTGGCAGCTCAACATCCTGTCCCCCTAAATTATCCTGACAGGCCGCCGCCTGAGGAAAAACAGCGGCGAGCAAATCATCCGACCGCATCCGCAATATATTGGGCGGCACTTTTCGCCCGCTGCGATAACGCTGCAAGGCCAAAGCCCGGATGGCATCCCAGCGCCAGCGTGTAGTGAAGACCGGGGATTGTAATACTGCCTGCACTAATACTTTTTTTATTGTTGCAGGGTTAAGAAAATGAAATACATCTGCAAGTGGAAAACTGTGCTGCTCAGCCAGGGAAATCGCAAGGCCGTCATCGGTAGCTGCTGCCTGTAGTTCAAAATTAAAGGAACGGCAAAAACGCTTGCGCAAAGCCAGACCCCAGGCTTTATTAATCCGCGCTCCAAAAGGGGCATGGATAATTAACTGCATGCCGCCGGATTCATCAAAAAAACGCTCCGCAATAATTGTTTCCTGACTGGGGACGGCACCCAGGAGGGCGCGCCCCTCAATGATGTAATCAATCATTTGACGAGCGCCGCAGCGGCTCACCCGGCAATTGGCCATCAGCCATTCGCCAGCCCCCTCTTTTACTTCCGGTTCATTTTCAACCACTAAAGGCAGTAATTCATCAATCTTTTTCCGCAGATTGGAGACTTGCAAAGACAATTCCTTGCTGCGCGCAGGCGCCTCACCCAGCCAGAATGGAACGGTGGGAGCCGCCCCATGCGCATCTTCAACGATAACCCTGCCTTTGGTATTTTCAATTTTATGGACCCTCCATGACGTGTTGCCCAATAAAATCACATCACCCTTGTGGCTTTCCACAGCGAATTCTTCATCAAGCGTCCCGACAACCACTTCCTCAGGTGCCGCAATCACTGTAAACAAATTCGTTTCAGGAATGGCACCGCCATTCATAATCGCAGCCATACGGCTTCCCCTTCTGGCTTTAATTATCCCATTGATTCGATCATGAAACAGGTAGGCTCCATAGCGGCCGCGTGAGGCAGCAATTCCCTCGCTGAGCATCTCAAGCACGCGGTTAAAGACTTCTCTCTTTAGATTACGGTATGGGTAACTTCGTTTCACCAGCTTATAGAGCTCCCCCTCATTCCAATCATCAGTGGCACAAGCTGCGACAAGCTGTTGGGCCAGGATATCCAGGGGTTGCTCGGGAATAATCAATTGATCAAGATCACCGCTGTAAATGCCATAAACCAGAGCAGCACATTCCAATAGTTCATCGCGGGTAGTAGCAAAAAAATAGCCTCTGGAAATCGCGCCATGCCAATGGCCTGCACGGCCGACGCGTTGCAAAGCCACAGCCAGTGCACGCGGTGAACCGATTTGGCAAACCAGATCGACAGAGCCAATATCAATGCCTAACTCCAGCGAGGCAGTGGCAACAATGACTTTTAATGCACCAGTTTTCAAACCATTTTCAGCAGCCAGGCGTAGTTTACGGGATAAACTGCCGTGATGAGCCGCAACCAGATCTTTGCCAATACGCGCAGCCAGATGATGCGACATGCGTTCTGATAATTTTCGGGTGTTGACGAAAACCAGGGTAGAACGATTCCGCATGGCCAGTTCTGCAATACGATCGTAGATTTCATCCCAGACATCATTCGAAGTCACCGATTCCAGCGGAGTTCTGGGAACTTCCACCTGAAGCTCCAAATGGCGCTGATGGCCGATATCTACAATATTGGGAACAGCGCGGCCATTGCCATTTAGAAATTGCGCCACCTGTTCAATGGGTTTTTGTGTAGCTGACAATCCAATCCGCACCGGCAGTTGCTTGCTTAACCTTTCCAAACGTTCCAGGGACAGGGCGAGATGGGAACCTCTCTTACTATTCACCAGGGCATGGATTTCATCAACGATGACCGTTTTCACCGTACTTAACAGCGAGCGGCTTTTTTCAGCAGTCAACAACAAATAAAAGGATTCCGGAGTTGTAACCAGAATATGCGGCGGCTTTTTTAGCATCGATTGCCGCTCTTTGGCCGGCGTATCGCCTGTTCTGACCGCCACCCGAATTTCGGGCATATCAATACCAGCGCTTATTGCCTGTTGCTGGATTTGCTTTAAAGGGCCCAAAAGATTTTTCTGAATATCATTGCCCAGGGCTTTTAGCGGCGAAATATAAATCACCTCGGTTTGATTACTCAACTCACCTGCTGCAGCCGCTCGAACCAGTCTGTCTATACAAACCAGAAAAGCAGCAAAGGTTTTGCCGGAACCTGTTGGTGCAGAAATTAAGGTATGCTGTCCGGCCAAAATACCGGGCCAGCCCTCGATCTGTGGTGCAGTGGGCGTCTCAAACTGGTTAACAAACCATTCCTTGATTAAAGGATGAGCCCAGTCAATGCTTTGTGGATAAGAAGAAGTCATGGCCTATAGTATAGCAATTGTACAAAATAGAGTAATCCCGTTAAAGAAGGGGCTGCCAATTTGCAAAAAAGCAATTTCAATTCTAAGTTTACTAGATAAACAGGGAATAGTGAGACCATCATGCTAGCCTTCGACCAGGAAAAAGCCGAACAGTTCTCCGAACAGTTATTATCATTGCTAAATCATGCCGCATTGGCCCTGATGATATCCATAGGGCACCGCAGCAAGCTATTCGATACAATGAGTACAATGGAGGCATCTAACAGCGAGGCAATTGCCAAAAGTGCCGGCTTGAATGAGCGCTATGTACGGGAATGGCTAAACGCCATGGTTACCGGCGGAATCATCGATTACGAGGCGGAGCAAAAACTTTACCATCTGCCGCCCGAACATGCTGCCTTCCTGACCCGGGCATCCTCTCCAAACAATATCGCGGTAATGGCCCAATTTATTCCTATACTAGGTAATGTCGAAGACCAGATCCTGGATGCTTTTATGCATGGCGGCGGAGTTCCCTATGAGGCTTACCACCGTTTTCACAGTGTCATGGCAGAGGAAAGCAGTCAGACTATTTATATGGCTTTACTGGATAAGATTATTCCAATGGTGGGCGGTCTGCAAGAGCAGCTTATCCAGGGTATTAAAGTACTCGACATTGGCTGCGGTTATGGACGTGCGCTCAATCTGATGGCAAAAAACTTTCCCAACAGCCAATTTTATGGCTTTGATTTATGTGAAGAAACCATTATGAACGCCAATTCGTTAGCCGCGCAGGAAGGACTCAATAATATCCATTTTCTCCGAAGGGACCTGGCAAAATGGCATGAGCAAAATCAATATGACTGTATTACCAGCTTTGATGTCATTCACGATCAGGCGCATCCGAAAGAAGTCCTAAGGGCTGTTTATCAAGCTTTAAAACCACAGGGAGTGTTTCTAATGCAAGATATCAAGACTTCGAGTCACGTAGAAAATAATAGCAATCATCCAATTGCACCGCTGATTTATACTATTTCCTGTTTACACTGTATGACCGTATCACTGTCGCAGAATGGTGCAGGCCTTGGTGCCGCATGGGGAGAAGAGCTGGCTGAGGAAATGCTGAAAGAAGCAGGCTTCACCCAGATAGAGAAGCGCTATCTTGAACATGACATTATCAATACTTACTACATTGTGCGCAAATAGAAGATTTTATAGCCAATCGATTCTATAGTTTAAACAAGCGCTTTTTACAGGTTGATACAGATGCGTATTTTCTATCAGGTTGCAGCGATTTTTCTAAGCCTGATGATGTTATCTAATCAGGCTCAGCCCTCTGGTACGCTGCTTAATGATATTCACTCATCGTTAAATCCCACCCTGCACTCGCAGATTATACATCCTGTTTCCATAACCGAGATTCAGAATGCTGTCCATACTGCCAGGCAATATGGGCAATCGATTAGTATTAGCGGGGGCAAGCACTCTATGGGCGGCCAGCAATTTGGTTCTGGCACAATCCATCTCAGTATGTCGAAGTTTAATAAGGTGATTGGCCTGGATAGTGCCAATGGAATTGTCGAAGTGCAATCGGGCATTGAATGGCCGCAACTGGTGGCATGGCTGCAGAAAAATCAGCCCAATCCGCCGCTTTGGGGTATACGACAGAAGCAAACCGGTGCAGACAATCTCAGTATAGGCGGCGCATTGTCATCCAATGTGCATGGCCGGGGACTCAATATGCATCCCATTATTGCCGACGTGGAATCATTTACACTCATCGATGCCAATGGTGATTTGCTGGAATGCAGCCGCAGGCAAAATCCTGAATTGTTTAAGCTTGTGATTGGCGGTTATGGCCTGTTTGGAGTGATTGCGACTGTCAAGCTCAGGCTTTCTCCGGTTACCACCTTACAGCGTGAAGTGAAGCTGATTACTGTTGACCAGTTTATTCCTCTGGTTACTAAAAAGATCAATGAAGATTATTTATACGGCGACTTCCAGTTTGCTATTGATCCGGCATCCGGGGATTTCATGAAAAAAGGGATTTACTCACTTTACCGCCCAGTGGATACAGAATTTAATCCTGAAAAATCACAGAAAGAATTATCGAGTCAGGATTGGACAAAGCTCCTGTTATTGGCTCATAAAAACAAGACAGCCGCCTTTACGATTTATTCTAAATATTATTTGGGAACTAATGGACAAATTTATCGTTCCGACACCCATCAAATGGGATTTTATCTGAATAATTATCATCAATTCATTGATAAAAACTCTTCAGAAATGATCAGCGAAATTTATGTTCCACGCGATCAGCTAAGCTCTCTTTTTACAGAGCTGCGTGAAGACTTTCGTCAACACAAGGTCAATATGATTTACGGCACTATACGCCTTATCAAAAAAGACAGTGAAAGTTATTTGCCCTGGGCAAAACAGGACTATGCTTGTATTGTTTTTAACTTTCATGTGGAACATACAACAGAGGGTATAAGCAAAGCAAAAGAGGATTTCAGACTGATTATTGACCGGGCCCTTCAGCATAATGGCAGCTATTTTCTCACCTATCATCGCTGGGCAAGACAAGATCAGGTTATCGGTGCTTATCCTCAATTTATCGAGTTTTTAAAGCTGAAAAAGAAGTACGATCCAGAGGAGGTTTTTCAATCCGACTGGTATCGCCATTATAGGAAAATGTTTAACCTGGATAACAATGCGATCTAAGCGATTTACATGATATAATTCAGTGAATTTTTTTAATCATTAACTTCTATGATAAGGCCATTGGTTTTCTTTCTTTCTCTTGCGATTTTCCTGTCAAACCTGGTACAGGCTAATACTTATAAAAGTAGTATCAAACCAATTCCTCAGTCTATCCAGAAAAAAATGAAACAATACACCTGGCATCCAGGTTGTCCTGTCCCGATTAACCAGCTGGTTCTGGTAACCCTACCCTATTGGGGATTTGATCAAAAAACCCATTTTGGACAACTGATTGTCCATCAGGAAATTGCAGCTGAAGTGCTTAGCATTTTTAATACCCTCTATAAAGAAAAATACCCTATCCAGCAAATGCGGTTGATGGAAGATTTTGAAGGCAATGATGAATTAGCCATGCAGGCGAATAATACCTCTTCTTTTAACTGCCGCGAGGTAACTAACCAGCCAGGAATTTTCTCACAACACAGTTATGGCCGGGCTATCGATATTAATCCACTGATTAATCCCTATGTCAAAGCCGGGATTATTTTGCCGCAACAGGCTGCACCATTTGCAGATAGAGCACAGCCTTATCCAGGTAAAATTACCATTAACACCCCTTTCTATCAGCTTTTCAAATTGCGGGACTGGGATTGGGGCGGAAGTTGGTTCGACTTGCAGGATTACCAGCATTTTGAAAAACGGGCAAATGGTGAAAAGAGAAATCCGTATGGATACTTCACTCAGCTCCGATCTGGATTGCATCGCCAAGGCTCGCAATGACGGGGCAAGGCCTAATACGCCATTCACTCCCGTCTTTGCGAACGCAGTGAAGCAATCCAGATTCGATGCCTCATTCAAGGCTCCGATCTGGATTGCTTCGCCAAGGCTCGCAATGACGGGGCAAGGCCTAATACGCCATTCACTCCCGTCTTTGCGAACGCAGTGAAGCAATCCAGATTCGATGCCTCATTCAAGCTCCGATCTGGATTGCTTTGCCAAGGCTCGCAATGACGGGGCAAGTGCCTAATACGCCATTCACTCCCGTCTTTGCGAACGAAGTGAAGCAAGCCAGCTTCGGAACTCCTGATATAGTTCAGGTTGTCCATAATCAAAATTTATGCTTAGTTTAATTAAGGGGCTTTGGCAACACCGAAGAAAGTTCCTGTTGTTTCCACTCAATAACAACAAAGGAGCTTGTGATTATGGCAAACGGAACAAGATCAGCAAGAGAATCCAAAAATAAACAAAAAGATTTGTGGAAGCCCATGGATCATACCCGCGGGATAATTAGCCGCTGGGGCAGCCAGTTACTCAATGCCGATTTATCCAACCAGGATATAAAAAATCTTGAGAGCGAGATTCTACAAGGAAGCCGTTACCACCCCATCAATGCGGCCTCCGATCAAAAGCTGACATACAGTGATGCGGCCTATACACAAAAAGAAGCCATGATTGATTTTATTCTGGCGGTTTGCCCTTATTTGTCATTACAGAATCTGCATCAGTTCACTTCAATGGCATTAGCCAAGGAAACAAATAGCCTTGACAATACCTTCTTACGTAATAATGAACTAGCGCGCTATTTACTGGTTTATGAAGCGGGAATCTATGCAGGTAGCGCCCCCAAATTACAAGCCATGTTTCTATCCCATTTTAAGGCCATTGCCTTCCATTTTAGTGAAGAAGGCTGGCTTAATATTATTAATCACAGCATCTTGCAAACACTTAACAACTTAAAGAAAGATTATGCAGGCTTTGAAAATCTACAGTCGCCAGAAGGTATCGATCCTGAAATTGTTCAACGCTTAAAAGAGCCGCAGTTCGAGGCGTCTTTCGCCAGGGATCAGGATCAGCCGCCTCTTCCCGCATGGTTCTGTCCAGAACAGAATGAAAAAAAATGCCGCCACAAACTGCATTTCTTCGGCTTCCGGCAAAAGGAGCGACCATTTGAGCAAATGGACATTAACCCTTCTCAAAACATGTAAGCAATTAGCGCAGCCCAGTAAGGTCGAGTACATACTGCGCTGTGCTATACCCTACTTTTACTTCCCCGAATTTCGTGATATTTTGCCAGGCTCGAAGTTTCAGAAAGGCGATTTCCATGCCGCAGCTTCATTTATCCTCACAAGAGAAAAAAATAATTGTACTCGCTGCCCTAGGGGGTGCACTGGAGTTTTACGACTTCATTATTTATGTCATTTTCGCCCCACTAATCAGTGAGATTTTTTTTCCAAAAACGGATCCACTGGCCTCTTTGATGAGCGTCTATGCAGTCTTTGCGATCGGCTATTTTATTCGTCCGCTAGGTGGAATCATCTTTAGCCATTTTGGCGATAAATACGGGAGAAAGAAAACGTTTCTCGCCTCCATCATCCTAATGGCGGTACCGACTTTTTTGATAGGTCTCTTGCCCACATACGAGCAATTAGGGATCGGCGCCAGCATACTGCTTATTTTGCTTCGTGTCCTCCAGGGCTTAGCCATTGGCGGCGAAATTCCCGGTGCATTGACGTTTACCTGCGAGCATGTCGTAAGACTACGGCGAAGTTTCGCCTGCGGCGTCATTTTTTCTTTTCTTAATATCGGAATTTTGTTAGGCAATAGCCTGAGCATGCTGCTTAACCAAACTCTTAGCGCTGGGCAATTAGCGAGCTATGGCTGGCGCATCCCCTTTCTTCTCGGGGGGGTTCTGGGTCTAATCAGCTTTATTGTCCGTCGTCAGCTGAGCGAAAGCCCCCTGTTTCTGGCGTTTCAATCACAGCATTCACAAAATCGCCTGCCTTTTGCCGAAGCGGTCAATCATCATTGGCGGGAAATATTACAAGGCATAGGGATAACCGTTCTCCCCTGTGTCGTCATTAATCTATTATTTCTATATCTGCCGGGTTATTTATCGACTGTTCTCACTTACCCTAAGCAACAAGCCAGCCTGTTCAGCTCCACAACGCTAATAATCTATACCTTCCTGCTCTTATTTGTCTGCTGGCATGCGGATCATTGGGGCCGGCGGCGGCTGCTTGGACTCGGCGCCATCAGCTTTACTATTTTTTCGTATCTGATTTTTCTTGTTTTAAGTTTTGAAACAACAGGCAGCCTGGGAATAGCCTTAGTGCTGATAGCTCTCTTAAGCAGTATGATTATGGTTTATCCAAGCCTGCTCATAGACTTGTTTCCTACATCGATACGGTTTACGGGTATTGCTATCGCCTACAACATAACTTTTGCGATATTCGGCGGACTAACGCCCTTGCTTGCCACTCTTTTAATAAAATTCACAGAAAACAAGCTTGCACCAGGATTTTACTTAATCTTCTGTGCCCTGCTCTGTCTATTCTCACTCACAACAATCCGGACGTTGTGTTTTAACCAACAGGGTCCTGGTAAAGTCCAAAGCAAATTATCCGCTTTTTCGGAGAATAATGTATGAAACAATTCAGCAAATTGCTTATCCCGGCTTTTTTCTTAAGCTGGTTTTTTTCAGGCAATGCACAAGCCTGGTACGGTGTGTATGGCGGGGGCGGCTGGTACGGCGACCGCCATCACCATGGCTATGAGCGCGGTTATGGCTGGGGTGGCGTTTATGGCGGCGGCTGGGGGCCTGGACCCAATGTTATTATCAATGTTCCCGCTGAACCACGCTACTATGTCCCCTGTGAAACGGTCCGCATCTGTGACGAAGCCACTGACCAATGCTGGCTTGAAAGGCATTGCGGTTAATTTTGATCTCCGCGATAAGCTGCTTATCGCGGAGACTTCTGCTCCTTAACAGTACTGATTATCATCCCACTAGTAACCTTTTTGGTCGAGTCTTGTCTACACTAAAATAATTGGCAACCAGAAATCCTCTGGAGTGAGGCATGTCCTGGACTGAACTATTTAAGAAAATTGATGCAATCATCTTTGATTTCGATGGGGTGATTTTTGATAGTGAGCTTTTGCACTACGAAGCCTGCAGCCATGTATTGAGGCCTTTAGGGACAGCCCTCAGCTATGAGGAGTATGTAGAGCACTATCTGGGTTTTGTTGATAAGGAAATGTTTCCCCGCCTCATGCGTAACAAGAATCACTTTTTTACTGCAGAGGAGATCAATGCGTTAATCGATCAGAAAGTAACCGCCTACACCCGCATTATTCAGAACAGGAGCGAATTGCCCCTGATTGAAGATTTTGAAGAATTCCTTTTCACAATCATTTCCAAAGTGAAGCAATTAGGGATTTGCAGCGGATCTTCTAAAAGTGAAATTTCTGCTGTATTTTCCAAAGTGGGGCAAGGCAATCTTGCACAATATTTTCACACCATCGTGACTGCAGATGATGTGAAAGCGGGTAAACCATCACCTGAAGGTTATTTATTGACTGCGACTAAACTGAACGTAGCTCCCGAACGCTGCCTGGTGTTTGAAGACACGCCACATGGGATCGAGGCCGCCAAAAATGCCGGCATGCATGCCATTGGCCTATTAACTACCTATAAGCAACTGCATATCCCCAATGCAGACAAAATTGCTACGGGCTTCAGACAATTACTGGAGGACATCGCTGCACAAACTCAGAGTCCCGGCAGCATAAGAGGGGTTTCATGATAAACTCGCGGTTGAAGCCAGCTATCTACATAAGTGCATGAGAATTAGAAGCTATCGAATCCCCGCGTACAGTTAACCGTCCGAATCCCCGCGGCGTCGACCGCGGGGCCCACACTAAGCTAATTTAATGTTAAGAAGACTTATTATGACAACCTGTTAAATCCTATTTTTTGGCAACATTGAAACTTGTCTGAGGGCCATGCTACTCCAACAGGGGCATGGGCCCCGCGGTCGACGCCGCGGGGATTCGAATGGGGAAAACATTTGTAGTGAAGCCTTCGAGACGCCACTAAAGCGGCTCCTCAGGCCGAACGGATTGGATAGAAGCTGAAGTTTTTTATCCACAATTGATTCTCATCCAGTCTTTGCATAGAATAATTCTTCCTGCATTTTTCCTGGCAGCGCCTTCATTCTAATCGCTTCTTGAGATCTCATCTATTGGAGATTAATAATGTTTTTAAAGGGATTTTTAATTTTATTGCTGCAAGGGATGCTTGCTGCGCACTCATTTGCACAGGCTGTTACCCGGCTGGCGAATCCTGAACTGTCAGTGCTTCAGAAAGCCCGACAGCTTGGACCGGTTAATCCAGAGAAAAAAATTCGCTTTACCTTATGGTTAAACCTTCGTAATAAAGAGAAACTTGATAAACTGCTCAAAGCATTATACGACCCGCAAAGTCCTGATTTTCAACGCTTCCTGAGTGCCGAAGACGTTCAGCGCGATTATGCACCCGATAAGGATACTATTAAGAAAATAGAATCCTATTTTGTCCGTCATGGCATGCAGGTCAAGCCAGTGTATTCCAATATGGAAATCACCGCCAGCGCTCGGCAGATTGAGCAGACTTTTCACATAAAGCTAAATAATTACCGCTATAAAGGCAAGCTTGTTTATGGCAATGACCAGGCAGCTCTTATTCCTCCTGAGATTGCGGCTCATGTAGCGGGAATCAGTGGTTTTAGTAATATCCCTTATGCCAGCCCTAAACGGCGCTTCAAAGCGAAAGAAACAAGCCTGCAAAACTGGCAGCCTCAGGAATTAACATTGATTTGGGATGCATTCAAGCCTGCCGCTACCCCTACAACCAAGTCACTGGAAGGTGTCTCCGGACACCATTTGCGTACTGTCTATCAGCTGGATCAGGTGATGCCTGTCAATGGTGTAAGCATCGACGGCACAGGCCAGACTATTGTCATTATTGATGGCTGCGGCAGTTCAACGCCAGCGCAGTTATTGACTCATGTTCACCGGTACAACACAGAAAATGGCTTACCGGCACTGGATGCCAGTAATTTTGCGGTAGTCAAACCCGATGGGTCTCCCTACACCGGCCCCTGTGCCAATCCCAATGGCTGGGACGGCGAGATCATTCTGGACATCGATGCCTCGCACACCATTGCTCCGAATGCCAATATCGTTCTGGTGATGACCGATGATGTAAATAATGCAGAAGTGGCGCATACCCTTAACACCATCACCAGCAATAATTTCTCCATTGCCGGTTTTCCCAATGCTTATGTGGTATCCAATAGCTGGGACAATGATGTCGAGCATGCCTTTGAATTACTCGAAGCGCCTCTGCAACTTTCTGCAGCACAGGGATTAAGCGTTAATTTCGCGGCCGGCGACTGCGGTGACCAAACCTATAACAGCAGCTGGACCTGCACCGCCATGGGTGTCCAGCCCAGCGTGCAATATCCTGTTAGTTCGGCCTATGTAACGGCGGTCAGCGGCACCAGTCTGTTTGTCGACAACCAATGGAATTATGCGTTTGAAACGGGCTGGGGAACATTAGTCAATGGCTCCTTTTATTCCGGCAGTATGGGCGGAGTCAGCAAATTCCGCAGTGCACCCGCCTGGCAAAGTGCTATCAGCAGTTTTGAGGTCGGCGGCTATCCTCTGGGAACCAATAACAAGCGTGCCCTACCCGATATCGCCATGCTGGGCGATCTTTACACCGGCTTGCTCACTTATTCAGACGGCTGTAATCCTTGCTGGGATGGCGGGGCCAGCCTGGCAACCCCTCTGTTTTCGGGCGCACTTACCCTGGTGAACCAGGCCAGAGCGGCTCTGGCAGGAGGTCCAAAACCGATAGGTCTCGCAGCCCCCTATTTGTATATTTATAACGCCAATTTATTGCAAACCCAATCGCTTCGCCTGATTACCCCGCCTCATCAGATCATCAGCGGTGCAACACCGATCAACGGGGGGCCTCTTTCCGCCTTCCAGTTACATGATCCATTTTTTAATCAGGATATTGGGTTTAATTGGGACTCTTCACTTAGCATTGTAGAAAATCAATTCTGGAATGATGTGGTAGGTGTCGGCTCGCCCAACATGCCCAACTTCATTCAAATAATGGCCAGATTGTGAGAATAACGGTGAATAACATAAAACGACTCTTTACACTATCCAAGGGGCTAATTCTATTCTTTATCAGCGGATTGACCCAGGCCGGTTCACCAGTCTTTACAATGACTCCACAAACTCCTGTCGCCCTCCAGCTTAAGGCAGGACAGACGGCAACCGTCAAATATCTGGTTACGAATCAGTCATTAAAAATGCACAGCATTGTCTTGAAGCCTATTCCCGGTATAAGGCAATTGACTGGTGCCGGCATCTGCCCCAGCCCATTTACCCTCACGGCCAAACAGTCCTGCATATTAAGCCTTGAAGTAATTGCTAACCAGCTCCCGGGCAGAGTTACGGGCGGCCCCATTATTTGCCAAGTGGGCCCTGACGGCAGCCCCAGTCCTTTTCTTTGCAATCAGCCAAGCCCCCTTAATAGTTTGAATATCACAGTCCACCCGATCAACCAGTACACGGTCAGCAGCAGTGCCGGCAATGGCGGCAATGTTTCACCTGCAGGGACGCAAACAGTTAATAGCGGCAGCAGCTTGTCATTTACCGCGACACCATCACCCAATTTCGCTGTATATCAATGGATAGTAGACGGCGGGGTAGCGCAAACTGGAGGAAGCAGCTTTACGCTTTCTAACATTGTCGCCAATCACCAGCTGCAGGTTACATTTACGGACAATACCCTGCTTTATAGCGGCGCTCAAAACGGTAATCTGTATTATTCCTTCAACGGCGGGGGCAATTGGCAAACAACAGCGCAAATGCCGGGTGGCGGCAGTGCTATTAATAGTTTATGGCTCAATCCCCTGGTGATCTATACCGGTAATGCCAACGGATTTGTCTATTTTTCAACCAACAATGGCAGCAGCTGGCAGCAAAGCACCTCGCCTGATGGCAGTGCAGTGAATGCTGTTTTTGTTTATAACAACATCCTTTATGCAGGGACTGCCAGTGGTCTTATTTATTCCTCAGCGAATAATGGGAGCAGCTGGAGCCCTCTCGCCCCCCTGGATGGTAGCCCGGTTGATGCAGTTTTCATTAGTGCTGCAGGATTTTATGCCGGTACAGGGAACGGCAATGTCTATTATTCAGCAAATAATGGCTTGAGCTGGACAGCAATCAATGGCCAGGTTGACGGCAGTGCGGTGAAAGGCGTTTATGTCGCCAATAATAGCTTGTTTGTTAATACCGCTAATGAATATGTTTATTCCAGTACGGAATTAACAGGCGGGGGTAACTGGACCGCAATTGCGCAGACCGTATTCAGTCTTTTTGTCAATTCGGCTGGCAGCCTATTCGCAGGAACCCAGGGAGGCTATGTATTTCTGGTCAGCCAAGGCATTGAGTTAGGTTTTGTAGCGTATAGTCCGATTAATGCGGTAGCTGTTTTAAATTAAATTTTGCCCTAAGGCGGGGGCTCCTGTGCTCAGCGGCGCATGGGCCCCGCGGTCTTCGCCGCGGGGATTCGTCCCGTCGTATTCCCCAGTGAAGACCTCCCGTCTTCCCGCGGCGAAGACCTCCCGTATTCCCGCGCGAAGACCACCCGTATTCCCGCGGCGAAGACCGCCCGTATTCCCGCGGCGAAGACCGCCCGTATTCCCGCGGCGAAGACCGCGGGACCCATGTAATCGCCATCTGGACTGATCAATAAGATCGCTGCTGCGGCACAATACATTCTGAGTCTACCTTAGGTGCACATGAGGGAGCCGTTTTGCAATCCTTTTTATGAAGTCGGTGATTATTGCTTCTCGACGAGTCGAATCCCGCCCTCTTCGATGATAATTTCACCGCGTTTATACAGCTGGCCAATGGCACTCTTAAAGCTTTTTTTGCTTTCATTAAATCGCTGCATTATTTCCAATGAGGAGCTTTTGTCATGCAAAGGCAAAAAGCCGCCGCTTTTATTGAGCTCAGTCATTATCCGTTTTGCCAGTTCCTGGATATTTTCCTGCCCTGTTTTCCTGAGAACGACATCAATTTTGCCATCGTCACGCACTGTTTTAATATAGGCTTTTATTTTTCGGCCATAGTGCAAGGTTTGAAAAATGTCTGATGCGTGGATCAAGCCCCAATGGCTGTTATTAATAATCACTTTGCGACCAAGCGGTGTAGTCTCAGCAATGATCACTTCCACCTCCTCGCCCGGTTTAAACTGGCCCGGTTTTTTGCCCAAAAACCGATCCAGTTTGGAGCTGGCAATGATGCGGCCCTGATTATCGAGCTTTGCATAAACCAGATAGGACTTATGCTGCTCCATTGGGCGCTGCTGTTCGGGAATGGGAACCAGTAAATCCTTATCCAACCCCCAGTCCAGAAATGCCCCGACCCGATTCACATCAACCACTTTCAGAAGCGCACATTCGCCGACCTGAATTGTGGGTTTGGATGTTGTGGCAATCATTCGATCATTGGAATCGAAATAGATAAAAACATTCACCAGATCGCCAAGGCCTGTATTTTTGGGGACATATTTATTGGGTAACAAAACCTCCCCCCAATCATAAGCGTCCAAATAAACACCAAAGGAGACCTCTTTAATTACTCTTAACTGGTTATATTGCCCGACTTTTATCATTCATCTGCTCGTTTTTTTACTGAGCAGAAGCTTATCATAAAAAGGTCTCGCTGTACTGGGAATTTAGAACGCCGACAAGCCATCCAGGCACATTAGGCCTGCCTTCAGGGTCACCACACTACTCGCTTTTATTGGACTATAATATAAGTAGTAGATTGTATAAACATCTTTCCCTCCCGCGAAATTGTAATCACATTATACCTTTTCTAATACTCAATAATGCACTTTTACCAGGAATAATTATGTTTATTTATACTGCAACCGTCTATTTCGATTCTCATATTATCAGCACCAGATCAAGTGATGATTTAGATGATCTTTTTATATGGATGTTAATAGAGGGGGATACTAACTTTGGAGACTCTAGCGGTCAAATAATTAATAATACGAATCATGAAGTAGTAAAAAAATTCAGAAAAAACTCTTTTTTAAATTGAAATGAGTTTGTTCATGTTCATCTTTAGACAACGCTAATTTTACTGTCCAAAATTAAGAATTGGTTCGTGCAACTTCAAACCACCTCGATTTCGACAGGAGCAATACCATTAATACCGAGTTTTTTTGCAGCAGCAAAGGATAAATCTATAATCCTGTTCGATAAAAAAGGCCCTCGATCATTAATCCGAACCACAATCGTTCGGCCATTATTTAAATTTTTTACTCGCACACGGGTTGAAATGGGGAGTGTTGGATGGGCTGCTGTCATCGCATACATGTTGTAGCGCTCTCCGGTTGCTGTTTTTGCATGCCGCGTGCGTGAGCCATACCAGGAGGCGACGCCTTTTGCTTTGTAGTGTTTGGCTGACTTCATTACATGATATGTTTTTCCTTTGACCACATAGTGATCGGGACCATTTGGTTGCTGATGAGTACAAGCAACCAGAAGTATTGGTAATAAAACGGTAATAAATCGCTTAATGGTTAACAATATTGTATCAAATTTCATCAAGTTATCTTCTACTTCTTCAACGGTTTAGGCCAAGCATAACCGATTCGCTTTTTTGACTCAATTCGTTAAATTACTTTTAAAGCGCATATCGTACCCCCCCATTATAGCTCCAGCCATGGAAACCATAGTTTCCCAAGTCTTGCTGATTGGCTATATCCCCAAAAATCGTGAGGCTTGGGCTTAAGTGGCCGCTCACTCCACCCCGTAGTTGCAGCATTGAGCCAAATTTTCCAGTAGCAAAGCCAATATTGCTTATCTGAACGGAATGCCCTCCCCCTAATCCCTGCAATAAATTGCCTTCAAGATATGTTGTAATAGAATGATTTGTTGAGCTCTCAGTCCGTATTAAGCGCAACCCACCCCGGAAAATACCTTGCCTTGGATGCTCCCAATCGACAGAAATCTGATTGATATCAGTTCGAGAATGAAGTTGCAGCTGCTGATAAACTACTTGTAATTCTGGCTCCAGGACAAGCTGATGCCAATTCAGTGGCAGGGGATAACCCGTCTCTAATGACACATCAAAGTTGTTACCGGTTAACCTGGCTAAGCGGCTATGAGAAAGATTATCAATATGGCCATTAAAACGCCCCCCGGCAAGAATAGCATCCCAGTACCAGCCTGACTCTGCCTGCCAGGTAAGTAAGCCCGACACTGTTTCGGTATGGGCTGGATTGATGCTTTGCCCGTCAATTGAATCGGGTTTGAAGTTAAGATCCCCCAATGCGCCTGCCAATCCTATACGCAGTATCCCTCCCTCATTCCGGACTTTCATGAGATTAGAACCAAATTGAACTGCTGCATATCGGCTGGAAAAATTATAACCATATTCAGTGAAATTGCGATTGCTGGAATAATCCAAATGCTCGCCATAGCCTCGCACAAAAAACTCATAGTCGTTCTTATTCCTATCATTACGAATTTCCCCAAGCCGGCGATGAAGTTCACTGACATCTTCAAACTCTGCAGCAAACAATGCCTGTGGTGCAGAAATGTAAGCCGGAACCTGGACGGCTACAGCCAAACGCGGTTCTGTGACAGGCCTATTAGGGATCACGGGACCTGATGGAGTCATGTAGACACTTTGTAAGCGATAATCCCAATAATCGTCTGGATTACCCACCAAATTTTGCAAGGGATCAGCAGGACCATTGATTGAATCGGGTCCATAAGCATTCAGCTGGAATCGATAGGGTAAACTAGGAATAATGAGTTCATTATTAATTAGCTGAAAGGTTGATGAGGCCGCACTGCCAGCAACCTGGACTAATGAAATGCCAGAGGATGCCGATGGCATCGGGCTTATAAAAGGCACAGCGTTAAAGGGAATGACGGTAACGACAGTATTATCTGAGGCATTACCTGCAATGAGCAGCCTGTCCGTGAGCTGATTGGCTAAGGGGCCTCCGGCATTTAAATAGCTGCTTAGCGTCAAAGCGCCCTGAAGCATCCCCGTACTATAATTGCCATTTACCTGTAAAACGTTACCGATCGCTAACTGCCCGGCAATATTAATTAGTCCGGCATTAATTAAATCAGACCCGAGAGTCAGGGTTCCAATGGCACTGCCAGCGAGGTTTCCTAAAGAATTACCTGCTCCCAGACTGCCTTGATTATTAACGATACCATTAATCAAGCCATAACCTGTTAAAATGGTGTATGGATTAACCTGAACCGAACCGGGTCCAGTAAGCGCAGCGGTTGGGCTGCTGGAATCACCAATAATCAATGCCCCTTGATCAATGAGGGTATTCCCTTGGTAAGAATGAACATTATTAAGTGTAAGCGCAGCTGGCCCCACTTTTTGCACTCCCCCGCTGCCAGTCAGGATACCAGAATAAATTTCATTAATGACCTGATTAAACTCGACCAATCCATTATCGCTAATAAGCGGCATCAGACTGCTGGCAGCACCGGATAAAATACCTCCCGGGCCGACCAGCATGGTTCCAAGATAATTGGTATTATTCCCTGTTAAGATGAGTTTTCCGGCTATTACAGATGCAGCTAAAGGATTAGCGACATGAGCATTATCATAATTTCCCAAGGAACCGGAAAGTGTCCAGATGCCGCTATCCTGTTTGATTAAAGTTCCAAAATTATTAAACTCACCCGATAAAGTATCCGATCCCAAACCGTTGAGTGTCAGTGTATTTGAACCGCCACCGCCATTCACTGAGCCAGTAATGACAGAGCCCGTATAAACATTTAACGTGTCATCACCATCGCCGAAGCTTAAATTTCCGTTTAATATAGCGCCTGTTTGCTGGGTAAAAATAACTCCCTCAGTACCAAATTGACCTATTATTTCATTGCTCGGTCCCGCTGTAATGGTCCCAAAATTGTTGACAATATTTTGTCCAAATCCTGTGTTTTGGTTTTGAAAATAGATGGCCGTACTATTCCCGGCTTTAATCGTGCCATAATTTGTTATGACATTGCCATCGCCGATAAGATTGACGGCCTCTGAAAACAGCCCTGGTCCATTTGCTTCAACCCGGGCGCCCAATCCAATAGTCAAACTGGATTGAATATTAAATTCTATCGTGTTTGGCCCGGCGCCATACCCACCGCCGTTATTATCGCCTAGATTCGAAACCAGGGCATTTTCACCAATTATAATGATGGCCCTGTCGCCTAATGAAATAGCCGGCATATCGCCTGTAGTGATAGAAGCGCCGGGATCTAATGTTACTTGCCAGTCATCACTTGCAGGGCCGTTCCCTACTTTAGTCACTGTCACACCCGTGCAAACTACAACAGGCCCCGGTGTACAGGCAGCAAAAACCAGTGCGGGAACTGTGAACTGCAATAAAAAAGCAGCGACAAATACTTTCCCTGTATTATTAGACATAGACAATCCTGGATATTGGGAGAATTTTTTTCCAGTTAATACTAAAGTATTTAATGTCGTCTAACAATGCTCAGAGGTGTGAGTAGGAAGGAGGAAGCGGTTGCTACAATTTCCCTGTCTTCACCGGAAATTTCCACTGCATACTGTTCTAATCTGCTTTAAAGTCCAGTTCCGCTTTGTGAATGCACCGGTGTAATATTTTCATCAGTCATTTCTGGCTCAGTGTTCCATAACAGGGGATCCGCTAAAGACTGTCTGGCCTCCACCTCTTGAAAAAATTGGTGGATACGTCCCCGGATTTCACGCATTACCTTTGGGGTTAAATTTGCACGCGCCTGCAAAAGCTCCTCGGTTCTCACTTCATCGAGGCGGCTTATAGCTGCCAAATCGGCCTTCACACCCTCCGAGGTGGGCCACAGCACCAGATTAGCAGTCACTTGAAAGCTCCACCGTAATAACGCAAATTTAGAGCCGAGACCCGCCTGGGAGAACCAGGAATCATGGCATCCAGTTGACCAATTATAAATTGTTAACCCCCGGGGTAAGCTTTCTTCCTTGAATGTAGGCACAGGGGCAAAGGACCGATCTTTTCGGCAATATTCCTGGGCGACATGGGCAGGTATATCGCATTGCGCTTTGCCGACCGCTATCCATGCTTCCTGTATGGCAATTAAATTATCAGCATCACACCAACCATCATAACCATTTACAAAGGCTTGGAGTGCCTGCTTTAATGGGCCAAAATCAAAATGAGCGGAGCAGTGTTCCTCGCCATGTTGTTGATAGCGAAGTCCGGCGGCCTCTATGGCATTAATGCGGGTCAGCATTTGCGCCCTGGTCTCCTCAT
This sequence comes from Legionella birminghamensis, assembly GCF_900452515.1. Taxonomy (NCBI): domain Bacteria; kingdom Pseudomonadati; phylum Pseudomonadota; class Gammaproteobacteria; order Legionellales; family Legionellaceae; genus Legionella; species Legionella birminghamensis. The sequence goes on along the minus strand of NZ_UGNW01000001.1, from coordinate 531,103 downwards.
CCATATGGCGCTCCAGCATGCGTTGCATATGGGTGTCTTTCGCCCAATAGGCGTATTCATAGGCAGTGCAGTTAAAGGTTCGCCCCGAGTAATCGGTGAAAATGGCGGGGGTCTTAAGCAGCGTCTGTTTGTTTTCTGCTCTGTCTAAAAAAGCTTCGGCCACATCTTGGCTGCCACGGGCCACCTCCTTGAGGAAATACATGCTCGGGTAGATGGGATGCGCACGGCATTCGTCTTGAACGGTCTGGGGCAGATAGTTCAATTGACTTTCACTGAGCCGGGTCAGCAACGTTTCAATCTCTACATCGATTTCGGTAACCACCACTTCATTCTGGGAAGGAATTACCCCATCGTGTGCAGCAAAATCCGTTCGAACCCTGGCAAAGTATTCAGGGGTAGCCCATGCGGCTACAGGGTCGACGACTTCGGCAAAGTTAGCACAAATAGCGCCCTGGTGAACGACAAACTTCACCGCCTCCCCCGCTGTCTCGGTATCTAAAATCATAAAATCATCCATATGGGGATTTTCATCAGTGCCAGTTACCGTGAGCCAGGTCCGTTCAAATTTCTGCTGAACGGCTGTAATATCATTTTCATTCAAAGCACGCGACAGCGCAAAATGTTCCGCTTTGGCATTACAAAACGTACAAATCGCTTTTTCCACCTCGCCACCCGTACTTAATGTGTTCGACACAAGCTGCACTAAGTCTTTGCTTAAATCAGTGGATGCATCTAAAATCACGCCAAAATTTTGCGTGCTTATCCCTTTCGCTTTGCAATACACATTCAGGTTGGCGAGAAAAAATTGAGTCATGATGGACAGGCTCTCTGTTTTTATATCAACAGGGATGTTGTCTGGAATGCTATAAAAAAAAGAAGTGTTGGCTGGAATGGTTACCCACATCCTTAACGCGCAAGTATCTAAAAGGGCATCAATATTTTCTTCTGGTGTTGCAGGGTTTGTTGGTCCACATCTCAATAACTCATTGATGTGATTCTGGTCTACCATTTGTTTGAACGCTTTATCACCCACCCGCCTAAAATAACTTGTAAAATCAATGTCCTGATTAAATAATTCTTTGCATTTTTGAGTTAGAACCTTTCTGATTTTCTTAAAACCCGGCGATTCAGGTAATGCCTCCAATACTGCGGTGGTAAGCACCGACCGTGGATCTTGAAGAGCAATCTCTGTGCTGGGGAAGATGTCTTGCATGGCATTATACAAGGCAGACAAGGGCGTTCCTGTGGCATCATTCTTTCGCTCAAGACTAAAAGCAGGGTTAATGACAATGGAAAAGCTATCCTGGTATCGGGGTCTTAATTGAATGCTGTATAGATTGGAAGGCTTGGCTAAATAAGCGTTTATTGCATTATTATAGCTCATTGGAGCATGCTCAGAACCGCTCTGCATGCTTGAAGCGGCACTTATATAAGCTTCTATCTGGGTAAGCCTGCCTTCCTTCTCTATTCGTAGCGGATTGCCTGCTTCAAGCAAGGCAATATCAAAAATTAATGCATCCTTGTAAGCATTTAACTCCTGAAGTGCTCCGCCTTCAAAAAAATCTTTTAAGGCTAGCCTCGCCCGGCAGGTATTATCCGTACTAATCTCCTGGCCTCCAACAACCGGTACCATGAGATGAATTATACCTTTATTGATATAGATGTAGCGGGGCGATAAAGGTTCTCTTAAGGGTATGCGCATATTCAGAACTATTCACGTATTCATTGAGCGACAATTATAATACATAATGATTTAAAGTTAAACAGTTTAATCCTCCTCTCAAGTATGGAGAGGGCTTTAACTCGAAAATATAGCGTAGTACTTGTTGATCTTATTGTGTGAAAAAGAAGGTAAATTTTCTTTTTCGGTGTTTTCGTCAAGCGCCTCAGCAGGTTGAGTTCTATCAGCGAGATCGACAGCTAAAGCATTTCGAAATCGTTGGGTTCTTTCGCGGGCAGATTCTAAATTTTCTGCTTCCCTTGCCTGGACATCCTGAACAGGCTGATCTGGCAATTGGGAAAGCGCAGCAATAAATGAAGCCTGTTGATGAGATTCTGGTAAAGACTGTTCAAATAAGTATTTCGGAGCGCTATGAAGAAATTCAATGCTTACTTGCGCCCCCTTGATGCTTATTTTGAAATTTTGATTCTTCTCAGGTAAAAACTCAGTCTCTGAGATTCTTACCAGTTTAATTTCCTTGTCGAATTCCTTGCAAATTAAACCGCCCTCTTTGATAAATAACTCTCGCTTCTCCTTAAAGGGGTTCTGATAAACTCCCACAAATGTTCCCAAAACCGGGAGGAATTCCTGATTTCCTTTTTGGTACTTCTGCACCAGATTAAACCAATCCAGACGCAGTTGTTTAGATTGGTCACCAGGCGATGACCTAATCGCTGCCTCAAAATGACTCCTTGCTTTTTTAACAGCCCCAACCCCACCCCCATTTTCTGCTATCATCCCTTCCAGTGTTTCTTTCCATCCCGGTTTATCACTTTGAGGATATTGAGGCATTTTTTCAAATAATGCTTGTGTCTCACCAATTGGTGCTAAATCAGCAGAACTCAATATTTGAGTGGCAATACTCATTCCCTGCTCAGAATTTGTAAAAAATGCCGCCCCTTTTTTATCGGTGACATTAATTGCCATAAAAGAGCGCGTGTCAGGGTTTTCACCATATTGGTAAGCAATTACTTTATTTTCTGCATTTTTATAAATGTGCCAGCCTAACCCGCAGGTTTCCGTGATGCTATAAACTTTTGTTGGCACAAGTCTGGTGCTCAATGCCCTTGTTTCTGCTTGGGTAGATTCGTTTATTACGCGTTTTAACTCATACAATTCGGTTTTGCTGAAAGAAACAAGCTTATAATTATCAGCTGTTGCATTCTTGAGAAATCCAGAGACATTATCCGCTTTGCTGAGTTGCACAAACTCTTCTAGTGTCAAACTCGAAAGTGCGAAACTCGTTTCGAACTCAAATGCCTGCTGGAAAACAGGATCGTCCATATTCTTTAACCAGGCAGTCATGAATTTTGAAAAATCATTGGACGTAGTGAGTAGTGTTCCGGCCGCATTAAGGTGAGGGGTATGCCCTGCTTTTGATGTTATCGCCAGGATATCGCTTTTGAATGAAAGATTAGTCAGTTTTGCGACCAGGTTAGTTAAATCAACTCCCGAAGGAATAGAGTCGGGTTCTGCCATTCCCTTCACATAGTACCTAGGGGGATTTTCAGATAAGTATATTATACCCTTTTCAGCGTTATTAAGGGCTGACAATGATGACATTAATTCAAGCTCATATCTAAGATCAGCAATACTCTCATGAATTGGTGTTGCTTGCCCCAGCTCCGTATGAACCATCACAATATTGCTGCTGCCTGGTTGAGGTAAAAATGTGGAATGCCCCATTTCTAAAGGTCCAAACACATATTCTCCTGCCATGGTCTCTAAATTTTTTCCCGTTTTTATCTCAAGGGTTTTTTGTAAGAAAAGAAATGCTTCCCCGGAATAGGAATATCCGCTGCCCAGCTCTGAACCATCCGCAAAAGATAATGGAGAGGACAAGTCAGACCCTGTTCCAAAATTGGGCAAGCCAGTGGTGTGTGATAAAACATGCCGCGCTGTTAAATGCATCGCTTTTTCAGGGTATTCACCATTCACCTTAAGTCGTTCATACTCTTGGCCTTTTTTTTGCAAAATAGGGAGTAAGGGTTCATCCAAATCAATTTGCTTCTCTTTGACCAATTGTAAGACCAAATAAGTAAAGACAATTTTACTCAGTGAAGAAGCCGGAAATTGGGTATCACTATCTACATCATTCCCGCCAGCATCGTTCATGTTTTTTTTGCCAATAGCAAGTGAAGTGCTTACAAATTCCCCCTTACTGCTTTCTTTGGACTCGACATAGACATAAGCTGTAGCTGGAATGTGGGAAGGCTCTGTTATTTTCTGTAAGGCTTGAATAGATGGTAAAGGCATGGTTTTGGAATATTTTTAAAGATATATTAGATTATAAGACAGAATACTGTATAAATTTTAGCCTCTTCGTTCGTCAGACAATAATAGTAGGACAGATTAGGGCGCGCCGTGTTATTTTACCTCTCTTCAAGTTTGGCAGTTTCAAACTGTATTTTGATTCAGGAAAGATAATCACCATAATCCATAATTATTTTGATTTACTTAGCTGATTAAACGCTTTAACCATTCGGCAAATCAATTTTAATTTCGGATCCAAAGGCCAGGCGCAGGGCATTAACAATTGCAAGAATATCAATGCATTCTTGCAAAATTGCACCCCAAACCGGATTAATATAACCTGTTGCGGCAAATCCCATACCCACAAGGCTCAAAAGCATTCCTCCTATAGCACTTTGTGCTGCAATATTTCTCGTAGCGATACTTAAATGTAGTAATTCATCTACTTTATTTAACGTGTTTTCCATAATTACAGCGCCGGCAGCCTCGGCAGTAACATTGCTATGCTGTCCAAAAGCAATTCCTACAGTGGCTGCGGTTAAAGCGGGTGCATCATTGATACCATCCCCCATAAACACAGTAGGGGCTTTTTTTCTTTCACTGCGCACGATAGCTAATTTTTGCTCCGGACTTTGTGACGCATGTATTTCTGTAAACGGAATTAATTCCGCCAGATAATTAACCTCGGACTCCCTGTCTCCGGAAACCAACATAATTTTTTTAAATTGATGGGCGGGTTTCAAATGGCTAATAAATGATTTGCTTTCTGCTCTTGGTGCATCGTGAAAATGTAAGGTTGCCGCATATTGGCTATCAATTAAAATAATGCATTCCAAACCTGGGGAAACGGGAGGGAGTAATGATTGAGAGTCAGGCAACATCTCTAATAATTTTTTTCGGCTGGTAACGCTCACTTTTCGATGATTAATCATACCGTTTAAACCCTGTCCAGGCTTCTCCGACACATCCGTGGATTCTAATAAATCAATATGCCGCTCTTTTGTTGCTTTAATTACAGCAGTAGCAAGAGGATGCTTGGAATAACGCTCAAGGCTGCCGACATATTGCAGGATTTGCTCTTTTGTATAATTTGGAGTGCTATGAATTTCGGTTAAGCTGGGTTTTCCGTAGGTCAGTGTCCCTGTTTTGTCAAAAATAGCAGTTTTGCAGGTAGGTAACCTCTCCAAAACAATTGGGTCTTTAATGATAATAGCCTGCTTTGCAGCCCGGGAAATTGCACTAATAATCGTAATGGGGATAGCGATTAATAAAGGGCATGGTGTAGCAATAACCAGTACCGCAAGAAAACGGATGGCATCATTTGTAAAATACCAGGTGCCCGCTGCGAATAACAAGGCCAGGGGTGCAAAAATAGCCCCAATTTGATCCCCTAATCGGCGAATCGAAGGGCGTTTTTGTTCTGCTTCTTCTAAAACTTTCACAATAATCGCAAACCGTGAATCGACTGGCAGCCTCGACGCTTGAATGATTAGCACCGATTCTCCATTGATAGCTCCTGATAAAACGGATGCACCGAGCGCCTTGGAGATTTGATAAGGTTCTCCGGTAAGATAGGATTCATCCATGGAACCATTACCCTCAATGACTATGCCATCAACAGGGCAGGTTTCATGCGGATAAATCACAATTTCATCATTAATATGAATGTCAGCCACTGGAATATCTGAAATTTCACCATTAATCTTCCGGTGGGCAAAACTGGGCATTCGCTTCACCAATGCCATTAAAACAGAAGACGCTTTATGCCGCGCATAACGCTCTAATGTCTGACCACTGGCTAGCATCAGGATTATTAACGATGCAGCCAAATATTGCTGCAAGATGATCCCTGTGACTAAAGCAATTGCAGCCAGGGAATCCGCACCAAAATTACCCTTTAGCAGTTTTAAAAATATTTGCAAAAATAACGGGATTCCTCCAATGATAATTAAAGCTAATAAAGCAAGATTGGCAAACCAGAAGTTTGCTGCGCTTAGCGTGAGATAGATGCTGATAGACAGAAGGGAAAGGAACACGATAAATGATTGCCATTTAGATTGTAAAAACTGCCATAGGCTACTTATTGCATTTTCCTTCTTCATCCGACTGCCTTAATTTTAATGAATAATGATAACGGCCAATCCGCTAAAGCGTCCATATTGAAAGCGTGTACCTGAAAACTGGATTCCCATATGAGATTTGCTAAAAAGATAATATATTGATTATAGATTTGTTTTTGGAGTAATTAATGTATTCTTTCAACATTGTAATCATTTATCTTTTTTTACAAATGTGTTTTATGTGGGGATTATATCGGCTCTTAAAAAACCCCTCTGTTGTTGATGTTTCCTGGTCAATAGGCTTAATGATTTCAGGGTTGATTCATTTAGGCTTCGCTCCTTTAAGTTATCGTACTCTCCTGATTAGCTCACTCCTGACTCTATGGGCTTTACGCCTTGCAGCCTATCTATGGTACACAAGGATCAGAAAGGGACATGTTGACAAGCGGTATGTTGAACTCAGCACCCATTGGGAAATAAGCCCTTCCCTTGGTTTCTTTATTAATTTTCAACTCCAGGGGCTGCTTATTCTTATCATTTCCAGTGTATTCTTCCTGATTAGCAAATCAGGATTAACCCATATTACCGCGATAGATAGTCTTGCATCTTGCATTATTGTGGCAGGAATCATCGGAGAGACCCTGGCTGATTTGCAGCTGCAAGCATTTAAAATGCATCATAAGGGCGAGGTGTGTAATAAAGGTTTATGGAATTATTCGCGCCATCCTAACTATTTTTTTGATTGGTTAAGCTGGATGGGATTCGCTTTGTTTGCCATTCAGTCAACCATGGGGTATGCTGCCCTTCTTTCCCCGCTGATGCTTTACCTAATTTTTACCCGGATGACAGGCCCCTTGACAGAAAGGGGCTCTGTAAAATCACGGGGACAAAAATACCTGGAGTATCAACAGCAAACGTCGATGTTTTTTCCCTGGTTTAAGAAAAAAATCGACTCTGAATAAAGGCTGCAAATAAGCTGCTCAGGCCACATAAGACCATTCCCCAGATAAGATCGATTAGGGTGATCTTCAAGGGCCAGTTTGCCAGGATGGAGTAATTGGTGAAATCATAAATCCCATAAGTCACTAATCCAAGCATCACGCCTCCAACCAGCGCCTGCAAGTATTGGCCTTGTGCAGCAGGTAGAACAAAATAAACAATCCCTAATGTGATGCAGACATAAACGACTGCTGCTGCCCACCAAACAGGAGCCATACCCTCTCCTGACTTACGCAACAAGGTTCCAATGTGTTCTGCATAAATGGTTTTAGCGATAAGGCCTAACCAAATCATATCCAATAAAAAAACACAAATCATCGTTGAAAAGAAAATCCCTGTCATTTTCATCACGGCTCTCCATGAGGTATTATTTGCATCGAGTGGAACCTATACTACTTCTTGTTAATACTTGAAGTCGCTTATATTCTCATTCATAGTAAGCCTTTTCAGGGCTAATGCACAGGGATTTTTGGCTCGCTATTTCATAATCGCAGCACATAGCCCCGGAGATCGTCATGACAAAATTGTGTTTTATTTTGGGTGATCAGCTCAGTGAATCACTTTCCTCGCTTACTGCTATCAATAAAAAGGATGATCTCGTTTTTCTTTGTGAAGTAATGGAAGAGGCGACTTATGTAGCACATCATCCTAAGAAAATTGCTTTTCTATTTTCAGCGATGCGGCATTTCGCAGGACAGTTAAAAGCACTCGGTTACCGCGTCCGATACACTCAATACAATGACGCTGATAATGCGGGTTGTATCCAAAAAGAATTACAAAGAGCAATCCTGGAAGAAAAAATTTCGGAGGTACATGTAACTTATCCCGGCGAGTGGCGTGTTCTGGATAAAATAGAAAGCTTAAAAAAACAATTATTGATTCCCCTTATCATTCATGAAGACACTCGATTTTTATGTTCGATAGATGAGTTTAAGTATTGGGCAAAAGATAAAAAGCAATTGCGCATGGAGTTTTTTTACCGGATGATGCGGCAAAAGCATCATCTTCTGTTGGATACCCGGGGAAAGCCTGCCGGAGGCAGCTGGAACTATGATGAACAAAATCGAAAAAACGCAAATCACATTAAAAGCTTCCCTCCTCGTCTAAAATATCCCCTCGATGAAGTCACTTCAGAAGTTTTAAATCTGGTGGAAAAGGAGTTTTCCAATCATTTTGGCCATTTACATCCCTTTCATTTTGCAGTGACTCGCGAACAGGCCCTTAATGAGGCTGACTACTTTATAGAACATTGTTTAATGTATTTTGGTGATTACCAGGACGCTATGCGCTCTGATGAGGTCAATTTATACCATTCCAGATTGTCTTTTTATTTGAATGCAGGGCTTTTACTGCCTTTAGAGCTATGCCGTATGGCAGAAGAGGCTTTTAAACAGAAACAAGCCCCATTAAATGCTGTGGAAGGCTTTATTCGTCAAATTCTGGGATGGCGTGAGTATGTCCGCGGCATCTATTGGCTATTGATGCCTGAATATGGAAACAGAAACTATTTTAATGCATCCAGGCCTTTGCCGGCGCTATTCTGGGGGGAAGATACCCAGATGTTTTGTATGAAAGAAGTGGTGCGACAAACTCAAGTTGAAGCCTACTCACACCATATTCAGCGTTTGATGATTACCGGTAATTTTGCCCTATTGGCAGGCCTTAATCCTAAAGAAGTCTGTGAATGGTATTTGGCCGTGTATGCCGATGCATACGAATGGGTGGAGTTACCCAACACACTAGGGATGGCCTTGTACGCGGATGGGGGGATGATGGGGAGTAAGCCATATGCCGCCAGTGGAAAGTACATTCATAAAATGAGTAATTTTTGCAAGTCCTGTGTTTATAATCCTGCCGAGATACTGGGCGAAAAAGCCTGCCCCTTTAATTCTCTCTATTGGAATTTTCTAGCCCAACACCAGGACAGGCTTAAAAGCAATCCACGTCTTCGTTATGCTTATTTGAATTGGGATAAAATGACCCTGGACAAGAAAAAGGCGCTTCTTGCCAAGGCAGCAGAAGTACTTGCCGCATTAGATTCTGGCAGTTAAATGAAACCATAATCATTAGCCCCCAAATCGAGCCCCTGGCTTAAATGAAAATGAGAGTACAAAAGTAACATTCAGTCTTCAAAATTTTTAAATAAAAATTCAAATAGTGTTCCATCAATGCGGCCAACCCATGTGAGCCGCATTGGTTCTTTCCGTATTTTTATTTAAGGCTGTTAGGTACGACGCCGCCACTTTCGGCGAGCTTAATCATAACCTGCTTGTGAAGCCAGACATTCATCTCAGCCGAACCGTCGAGGGCTCCAGTGTAGCCAAGTTCCTGGGCAAGCTGCTTGCGGGCGCTAAGGCTTGAATCGAGATTCAGTAGCTTCATCAAATCGACAATGGATTGTTTCCAATTGTAGTCCTTACGACCAGTAGTATCAGCGACCTTTTGGATCATCGCTTCGACTTCGGCTTCTGTCATCGGCTTTGGGGTGGAGTGGGCTACCGCCGTGTTGCCGCCGGTGACCACTGGTGTAGCTGCTTTTGCAGTTCCAAAAATTGCGGAAACGATGCTACCAAAAATGCTCATGACTTCCTCCTTGACTAAATTCCGAGCGCATCGCTGGCGCACGTTCTTGGTTAAGTCTAGTATTGCGCCATGGGCATGTCGCTTCCCTTGATTTCATAACATGAAACATAGGGCAACAGAAGAGGGTGAAGCATTTACTCCAGCATCGCCTCACTATTGGAAAGGCTCAATCAACGCAATTTAAGTTGCTCCTCGCGCTTTTCAATCATTTCTTCGGACACAGTAGCTGAGCGAGTTTTAGTTTTACTCCAGATTTTAAAGCGGTGTTGATTTAACTGTTGATACTCATCAAAATCACGCTTTACTGCATTCACCTCTTCACTTGTTTTGCAATTTTCCAAAGCTAACTCCAAGCGCTCAAGAATTTCATTTTTCTTAGAGCTATGCGTTAACTTACGTCCCAATTTATAACTATTGAATGCATTAAATAATGCAGAAGTTAGTGCTACGAATGGCTGGATAACTGCTTGTTAAAATTCATTGTATTCTTTACTTCTCTACGTTCATTTCGATTCAAAAGTGTTAGCAGTTTATGTTCCGGGGCTAATTGATTATGCATACCTGTAACGGAATTAATATTTTTATCCGCATCATCTACAAAAACAACTGCTCCAGCCCACACAGGTTTGTTTCTTACAAACATCTCGTAGAAATAAGACTTTTCAGTTTCTGCTATAAGTGCTCTATGCTCTGAAACACTGTTACAATCTAAAAAGTGTCTTATAGTGGAAGCAGCCGTTTGATAAATCTCAGCCTCTTCATTACTCCAACCGTCAATTCCTGCACTGACATCTGCAAACGCCTTACAAGGCACAGCATCATTGAAGTGGGTCAAAGGCACAAAACGCTCTTGATCTAGAAGATCATAAATGGCTTCCTCCGTTGTTGTTTCGCATAACGCTTGATAAAAAGTTTTGAGTAATTCTTTATCTTTATTTCATAGTAAATCAGCTGCACAAATAGTGCCATGTACAGTCAAACCCTTTGATTCTAAATACTTGGTTAATGCTTTTCTCTCTTCCACAGTATGTTGTCTTAAACTCATTGAGCTAAATAAATAAATATCTTTAACTCCATTTTCAAGTAACGTATCAATTAAATTATCGTTATATTCAACATTTGGGGGTTGGCCAAACATCAAAGTATTATCAACATCTAGGAGCGCAACCACTCATTTTTGTTGAATTGTCATCTATATTCACGGCATAAAACTACTGAAGGCTTACACTAACATAGGACTTTCTCCTTCTCGTTTAATCCTCTCAGTGATTGCTTGAATCCTGTCTCCCAGTTATTTAGGAGACAGCTCATGGGTTAACAGGATAATGGTCTGAATTCATTTCAACCGCAATGGCTTAAGGCCATACTAATCTTAAATATTCTACTAATAAAACTTGAGAGAATAAGTGTACTGATTTACTGTATGTTTCTAAGCATAGAGCGAACTAAGGACTGGACATGGACTTTGATAAACTATATCAGCAGCGGCTTTGCCCGGCTGAAAAGGCGGTTAATTTAATTCCTCAAACCGCTGTTATTTCGATGGGGATGCGTGTGGCAACTCCGCCCGCCTTATGCCATGCTTTAGCACAACGAGCCAGAGCAGGTGATCTTAAAGAATTAAAAGTGTATTACCTGCGCTGTGGCGATGTTGCTTTAGATACTATTTTTCACGAAGATGTACTTCATATCATTAAGCCTTATTCCTCAATGATGTCTAAGGGAGAAGTCTTATTAGCTCAGCGCGGTTACTCAATAGGAAAAAAGTACATAAACTTTGTCCCAGTGAGCTTTAGCCGCTACCCTGGCACCATCAAATCCATTACCAAACTGGATGCGTTTATAGTCACCGTTGCACCAATGGATGAATTTGGTTTCTTTAATTTAGGGACTAATGGAGACTACGCTATCGAATTGGCTCGTTATGCAGATAAACTGATTGTGGAAGTTAATGAAAATATGCCGAGAACAGCAGGTTCCACGTTAGTGCATGTGAGTGAGGTGGATGCTATTGTTGAAAATACAGTACCCCTTATTGAAGAGCCTTCAAAGCCTGCTAGCGATTTAGATAAAACAATTGGACAACACATTACTGCTTTGATACCCGATGGGGCTACCATTCAAATGGGAATAGGCGGAGTGCCCAATGCGGTGTGTGAACAATTAACCAGTCATAAGAATCTGGGTATACACACTGAAGTGCTTACAGCAGGCATGGTCGATTTGATTCAACAAGGCATTGTTACCAATACAAACAAAACGCTTAATCCTTACGTCAATGTGTTTACTTTTGCGATTGGAGATAAGGCACTCTATAAGTTTATTAATAACAACCCCTCAATGGTTTGTCTGCCCGTGTCCTACGTAAATGAACCTATGATTATTGGCAATAATAATATGATGACGTCTGTTAACGCCTTTATTGAAATAGATTTCAGCGGTCAAGTGAACGCGGAATTTATAGGTCATCAATTTTCGGGCGTCGGCGGCCAACTTGACTTTATTCGGGGGGTTCACTATTCAGAAGGCGGTAAAACCATTATAGCCAGCAGTTCCACAGCAAAAAATGGAACATTGTCTCGAATTGTCCCCCGTTTGACAGCAGTGGCTACTGACACGCGTCTAGACATTGACTATGTCGTCACTGAGTACGGCGTTGCTCAGCTGAAGGGCCGCTCAACCACTGAAAGGACTCATGCACTTATTAAAATTGCGCATCCTTCATTTAGAGATGAGTTGCAACATCAAGCTAAACAACAGGGTTTTATTTAAGGACCTACTATGGACTTATCCACTTCTCCAGCCATTTTATTCACTCCCGGGAATAAACCTGAGCGGTTCGACAAAGGGTTAACCTCTGGTGCGGATGCGCTTATTTTAGAACTTGAGGATGCTGTTGCCCCCGATGAAAAAGAACTAGCAAGAGATAATATCTTAAAGTTTTTAGATAAAAAAACCGCGCAGAATTTGCCCATTATTATTCGAATTAACCACATCACGACTGATGCAGGACTTACCGACCTAATGGCATTCAGGGAAGCAAAAGCACATTTTGATGCCATTTTATACCCTAAAACAGAAAGTGCAGATGAATTAAAAATTATTTATGACATTCTTCAATTAGAAGCTAAGAACATTAAATTATTTGCTTTGATCGAAACAGGGAAAGGTTTACATCAACTCGGTTCGATTGTAATGAATGCGCCTGTTTCAGGAATTTTTTTTGGTGCAGCTGACTTTGCAACCGATCTTGAATGCCAGTTAAGCTGGGAAACAATGGCTGTTGCGCGCAGCCAGATTATTCAAGCGGCTGCTTTAAAGAAAATAGCGGCCATTGATTCCCCATTTTTCGATTTCGGTAACGAGCAAGGGCTTATTGAGGAAACCCTTAAAGTAAAAGCGCTTGGCTTTAAAGGAAAAATGGCAATTCACCCAAAGCAAATAAAGCCCATTAAAGAGAATTTTGCTCCTGCTGCTGATCAAATTGAGCGGGCAAAAAATATTGTCGCCCTCTTTGAACAAGCGGAAGGTAAAGCTTGCCAATATAAGGGCGAAATGGTTGATGTTCCCGTTTACAAACACGCGCAGCAAGTACTTAAACTCGCGAAAAATATTAAAGGACAAGGTCATGAGTAATCAAAGCTATTTATCCCTGGGGGATAATCGAATCAGAGAAGATTTTGGTTTTTATTTTGAAGATTTCACTATTGGACAAATTATTGAGCACAGGCCAGGCCGAACTATAACCCAGAATGACAATATATGGTTTACTTTGCTTACCATGAATACCGCGCAGCTCCATTTTGATGCCCATTATGCCGAACAAACGGAATGGAAAAAACCTTTAGTGGATAGTACATTCACCTTAGCGATTATCACTGGGATGACAGTAAACACAATTTCTAAAAAAGTGGTCGCCAATCTTGAGTGGGATAAAGTCAAATTGTTAAAGCCCGTCTTTGAAGGGGATACTATCTATGCAGAAACAGAAATTAAAGCCAAGCGTGAATCAGACTCTCGGCCTAACCAGGGTATTGTGACAGTAGAGACACGCGGAATTAATCAGCACAATGAGGTTTTTATGTCATTTGAGCGCACCGTACTCGTTTATAAGCGAGGCGGTGCTCCTGATTATTCAATCTAATTTAATTGATCTGCAGTAATTACCGATTATGAAAATTTTTTCCCTTAGCAAAAGCCGACCTATTTGATGTAGATAGGGTCGGCATAGTAAGAACAGGAGAAATAACCTCTGATAAAACCAGCGTTAAGTAGAACGTAAAAAGCAAAAATCCATTCGAATAATCCAACACCCGCCAGGTTGCAGCAAGGGAGAAAGAGCTTTTGAGTCGAACCCGGGAAATAGCTAATTCGCTAACCTATCACAAGCAGGCGTTATAAAACTATCTCACAACTTAGGCGAATTAAAATCTGTATTTGGTTCATCGTCGCCTGGAGCTTCCTTTTTATCGTTATTATCACTGAACTTGAAACCTGGATAATTTGGCTTGCCCGTAATAAGCCGGTCAATGACTACACGGGGATCAACTTTCACCAGGGGATTGTATAACACCTTATTTTCTTCATTTACCAGAATAAAATGCCCCTCAGCAGCCTGAGTTATATAGATGCCTCGTAAAATCGGATCGCCGTCGGGCATCTGTTGAATCCATGCTCCTTCAGGAAGATCCCTTGGATCCAAACTATCAATAAAATTCTTAATACCCTGTAATTCCCTTGCAGGAATATTCGGGGGAACTTCATTGTCATTTGATGGATTGGAAGTGTTCAGGCGTCTATATAGCAAGTTAAAGTTCATAATACCATACCTCCTAATTTGGCTTACAGTAAGTATAGCCCTCTAAATCGTGAGTTTCATTCCTATTAGTCATTGGGCCATTTGGCCGCTAACTCGCATTTTCTGACACTCCCTCTGTTGCAGTAGGCTTTTTGAACCCGTAGGGACTTTTTCAATTGCTGTGTAATGAGTCTTAAGTTAATCAAGGCGTATTATCTTTTGTTGTTTCTAAACTATTAACGGGCTGTTCTCTTTTATTATTTTCCTGAAAAAATACTGCTTTTGAAGACCAATGTGTTGGAAAATCGTGTATATCTAACAGCTGAGGCTCCTTTTTTCCCAAATTTTTATTCAAGCCTTCAGAACCTTTGAAAATTGCACTTCCCATGTCGAAATCTGGAACATGCGGATTACCAAACCATAACCCCTCTTTTATTTTTGCGTCGACATCGCCACAGCCAGCAAAACCATGTTTTTGCCGTAAATTATCTATTAAGTTATAACACTGGATAAAATGTAACGGTGCGGTTCGTGGTTTTAATTCAATATAGCTACGTTCTAGTATAGGCAGTAGAAGGTTGTTTGTTTCATCTTCTTCCACACTAAGGATGGCTAAGCGTTTTAATTCTAAAATTTCATCTGTAGTAAGTGATGCGCATAAGTCTTTTTCAAAAGCGGAGTAGTCTTTTAATAGGGTTAAACATTGATCTAAGTCACCTGTTGAAACAGCTTTCTTAAATGCAAAAATGATATGTTTTTCCATTTTTTCTTCCTATCATAAAAAACAATATTAGGGGGTTAAATTAGTGGTACGAAATGCACGCTAAGCCAAAGTTAATTGTTGCTTATCTTAAATTTTACCAATAACAGTACCTTAGTGATAGAGCACTTACCTTGATCAATTATTCATTCGAAAGTATTTCGAGATGCACCGTTCAGATTCCTGCTTTAAGTGGGTAATGTGCTAAACTTTTCAGAAAATTACCTACAGGCATCGTTCTTCGACCTTCCATGGTCTGCAGCGACAGGGATTAGAAATTACAAGAAAATCAAAATCAACTAAATGTCCCATTCTAATAATGCAGAATGCGATACATCTTCCAAGCCTTTATCGTCAATGGGACCTGGGGGAATTGACGGAGAGG
Organism: Legionella birminghamensis; assembly: GCF_900452515.1. NCBI lineage: Bacteria > Pseudomonadati > Pseudomonadota > Gammaproteobacteria > Legionellales > Legionellaceae > Legionella > Legionella birminghamensis. Next base: position 515,545 of record NZ_UGNW01000001.1, on the reverse strand, counting down.
ATTTAAAAAATAATTGGTCATCAGCTCCCTGAAGAACGCTTTTTTTCTTCACATAACTTCTAAGTTGACTCAGAAACTCCTCGTACGTAACTAATTTATCTATAAAAATGTCTTTTGCCTGAGGATCAATAAGATTACACTGTGTCATTTCCTCTAACTTATCCTTTAAAATTTCCTTATTTTCTGTAAATGGAACAAGAATTCGGGCTACATCAGAAAGGTTCACATTACTATGTGGAACTGAGGATTGATTAATACCTGGCATAGAGTAAATGAGATAGTAAGGACCATGTCCAACGGGTGATATATTGGGTGATCCACTAATAAAAGCCCCCCAATAAGATGAAGGCACCCTTACTTGATTACTAATACACATAAGGAGCAAATTATACATGCCTCCTTTTGTTTCTTCGACGCCATGAGCCTGGATACTCGCCCCGAATTCGCTTTCAATATGTTGCAAATCATAAGTAACTATTGTTTTGGTGTTTACATAAGGCATCTTGAATAAGCTTTTGAACACTTCATGAGCATTGTTATTACTTTTCTTAGCGTATGGAATCAAAATATCCGCTTTAATTTTCTCATAATCCGGAGCATCTCCCTTAAAATAGATGGGATAATAAGACTTGAGGAAACTTATATAATCCTTGCCGTATAAATTCACCCAATTGTTATTTGGTTGAAAAAAATCGTTAAAAGTTTTTATTTTCTTTGCAGAGACAGGATTTCTTGTATTTGAATCAGTTTTTCTTTTCATCGTAATTTATTTCTTGAGGTAGGCCCAAAAAGGCAATCATTGGTGGTAAAGCGAACCATTGTAGCACAAAATGATCAAATTGTCTCACCGCTGGTGAGACAATTAGCCTGGACATAATTTGATTATTATCAACCTACGGGAGGATAAGGAAGAGCCTGATTTTTATTTCAGATTATTGAATGGCGAGGCAAGCCCAAGCAGATTCGTTGTGACAATGGACCTGAATATATCAGTAAGTTGCTCGTGCAGTGGGCTGATAAAAATCAGATGCAGTTGGTTTTCATTCAATCAGGAAACCCGTAACAAAATGCGATTCCAGCCGAAAACACTAAAACCAACATAGTCATGAGAATTCACCTCACAGAAATGACCAAAAAGGTATTACGAGAACTCAAAGCCCACAGCGATTCAGAATACGTCATTACAGGCGCAAACGACCAAAGTATTTTATCCGCCCGAGTTATGCCAAGAGCAGTAACCAGAAGACAATCACGAGTCGGCATCTCCCACTGGACAGCCCAGGATTTTAAGACGCACCTTTGCAATTCAGCTTGGTGAGGCTTTGCATGTTGATCCGGTGGTGGTTGAGGAATGTTTAGGGCATAAGATGCCGAAGATCATGGCTACTTACAATAAGAATGAAATGCTACCTCAGCGAGAGGAGGCTTTAAATGCCTGGTCAGAGCTTATTGAAAATATGCAGCAAGAAAATGTAGTAATAATCAAACCCCAAAGAGTATCAGAACAATAAGGAATTTTTATGGGAAATAACCCAGCCAATTTTGAACAATACCATATTCGACGTTTATATGATGAAGAAACTGGAACATGGTTTTTTTCAGTTGTAGATGTAGTCCAGGCTTTGATACAACAACCTGAATATCAAAAAACCAGAAAATATTGGAACAAACTGAAAGAACGATTAAACAAAGAAGGAAGTGAAGTGGTGACAAATTGTCACCGGTTGAAAATGAAAGCTGAAAACAACAAATTGAGACTTACAGATGCAGCAACCGCTGAAACATTATTACGGCTCATTCAATCAGTGCCAAGCCCAAAGGCTGAACCCATTAAATTATGGCTAGCTAAAGTCGGCTACGAACGTATGCAAGAAATGTCAGACCCCTCTCAAGCACTTGATAGAGCCAGAGAAACATGTAAACAACATGGCTACAGTGAAAAATGGATACAACAACGCATGACGGGTCAGGAAACCCGGAATAAGCTCACGGACTATTGGAAAGAACATGGCATGAACCCAGTGAATTTGCAATCCTTACTAATATCATTCATCAAGAATGGACAGGATTGAGTGTAAAAGAACACAAACAGGCAAAAGGATTAAAATCCCAGAATCTTCGAGATCATATGAGCGAAGCTGAGCTAATCTTCACAGCACTTGCAGAGCTATCCACAAGGCAAATTGCTGAGGCTACAAATGCCACTGGAATGACTGAAAATCAGAAGGCTAGTAAGCAAGGTGGTAGCATTGCCAAAAAAGCACGTTTAGAGCTGGAAGAGAAAACTGGCAAAAAGGTCGTAAGCAAAGATAATTTCTTACCTAATAAAAATAAAAAAACCTTACCCAGCAAAAAATAAAGCCATGGACATCAGTTATTTCCAAAATGGAAACAACTGATCCAAGCAACTATTTCCATTTTGGAAACAGTTCGATAAATAATCACTTAATACTCATAATTTCAAAGGATAGGGGCAAATTGCCCCCCTCCCTTTCGATTAAAAAAATTAGTAAACTAAGTTTACAAAAAACATTGTGTGGCCTATTATGACTATAAACAATGTAGGCGAGGAAAACCCCTTGGAAGCTAAAATAGAACCTAATGTCCTATATATGGGACTTGGTTTTCCTATCGAATTAGAAAATGTAGAAATGATTAAATTCAATGATGAATGGCTTCCAAAAATAGATGTCCAATACATTGCCGATGAGATAATAAAAAAATTAGTCCTTCAAGAAGAAAGATTAACTGGCAATCAAGTTAAATTCATTCGCTCTTATTTTTCTATGCCTCTGCGAGAGTTTGGTAAAACAGTGGTTCATGAATCACATACCGCGGTTCGTAAGTGGGAAAAATGCGGTAATGATATAACCAATATGAATGAAAATACCGAGCAAGTGTTACGAATTTATATTATTGAGCAGACACAGACTAAAACCCGAGCCGAACAAGAGAATTTCTATTCAAATTTTAAAAAAAGCAAAGTATTTGTGAATGCTGAACGCAAAAATCCCAAGCCAATTCGATTAAATCTCTGTGCATAACGACTCAACCCTGATCTACTCAAAATCAGACAAAGTCTTACCATTTATTTAAATTTGGTAAGGTTATGTCTGATTTTGATTAAATTAAACCGTGACAATTTGTCACGCTTTGAAAATAACTTCATATATGTTCAATCAGTAACAACCAGAAAAATCTTTTGACAATCACTCCGATTTAAATAAACATCATCAATAGATAACCATTAAACTAAACTTTCACCACAATTTTTTAACTCCCCAAATCAATGAGCCTAAATCCGCCCAAAACAAGGCCGACCTTAACCCGACACATCAACCCGGCACAAACCCGACATAGCAAGATCCAATAGTAGTAAAGAGAAAAAACCTGTCGAATCTAAAAACCAGACAAAGAAAAAATCTCTAGGCCGACCCACCTCATAACTCCAGATCTTATTTTTGTGTGTTTATGCGCGCGAGGAAAAATTTTTTAAACAATTTTGAACAAAAATAACCAATTACCAATGTAAAAACTTCTCAGTAAAAAAATATTAGGTTCATTTAATATCATTTGCTATCAAGCCCATTTTCCCTATTGACACTCCCCACCAATTTCCTAGAATGAATCAAGTTTAATGCATCTTGGTTATCTAAATATCATCGATTGATAGCGTTTGATATCAATCGAAATAAAAATACAGGGTTAAAACAGGAGTCGAAATGGATTTCTTATTTGTCACCACATACGAACTGGACGCACTCAGAGAAATCCCTCTCATGCAAAGAGTGGTCTATCTCATGGGCATCCGTCCCTACATGGACAGAAAGACCTTCATGGTCGGCATCAAACGCAAAATCAGTTACCAGTCACTGAGAGAAACACTTTATGTCGCCCCCATCAAAGGCGTAAAAACAGGCTGTCCTAGTCACCAACAAATGAAACGTGTAATTAAATCTCTGGCACGCCAAGGCATCATAGAAATTCGCTCAACAACCAAAAACCTCATTGTGAAATGCCTTCTGGCTAACCCACATGAGCCGATAGAGCTTAAAAATAAATCTCGGCCTGAAGCAAATCCATCAACCCAAGCAGAACAGAAGCAATCATTACCATCAGACAATCTAAAATCAATCAAACCCAGACAGTCATCCAGCTCAAAATCAGACTTCAGGACGCAGCCCGGTAGTAACATAAAAGAGCTATACCAAAGATTTGAACAATTTTGGCAACTCTACCCCCTGCCTAGTTATAAATCTGAAGCCTGGAAGCAATTCCAACAAATTGATCCAGATGATCGGCTTTTTGCACAGATCATTGATGGTTTACAAGAGCAATTAACGACGGTTAACAGATCAGGGACTCATTGGCCTTATCCTGCTAGTTGGTTAGGTCAAAAAAGTTGGATTGGCAATAGAGTTAGATAAATTTGTATAAAAGAAAACCCGACCGTGCATTTTTGCAATGTAGAGGGTCGAGCCATATTATGAATATTATGCCACTATTAACTTTAAAAAAAAATGACAATTAATCTTCGCTGTAATATTTAGTTATTCTGTTTTACTTGCTCATAAATTCGCAAAAACTGCTTATAATCTCTTCCATGTTTCATATGACCATGATTTGGCTCGTCAGCATGACACTTAACACATAGAACTTTTAAATTATGTTTTCTATTATTATTTTTTTGCCCGTCAAGATGGTGGACATGAAGATACTGACTATAAGCACCGGCTAAATCAACGTGGCAATTTGAATTTTGACATTTGTAGCCAGCTTTTCTTTTTGCTTCTTTACTAATATGAGTCCAATCTGTGGAATAATCATTTAACGGTGCAGTATCTGCAGTATGCGAAGGAGTTACCGATAATAATGATTTAGGAAATTTTTCAAAGAACTGACTAATAGAAAATTCATCAACAATTTTATTTCTGATTAGTTTGTTTTCAGAGTAATTATTCCAATTTAGATTGTCCAAACAATTACGACAAACGTTTAATTTTTCCTGACGTACATCAACATTAGAGTTATTGTCAAATCTGGTGTATGCCCATTAGGCGGCCACTCTGTTTGACTGCTCATTAACTTGCACTCCGTTTACAAATTTCACATTATTAACAACTAATGTTAATAGGTTAAACCCTCTAATTTTAATCCATCGTTTTTGAGCCACTTCCATGAGCTTAAAGACCATTGCCAGGGTGGTGTCTCTGGAGCCACAGTTTCTGGACTTATTAGTCCTCAGACGCACTGTAGCGAAGGCAGATTCAATGGGATTGGTTGTCCGTATGTGAATCCAGTGTTCGGCCGGAAAATCGTAGAAGGCCAACAGTTCCTCTTTGTCCTTGGCCAGGCACTCCATCGCTTTTGGGTACTTAGCGCTGTAAAGCTCCACCGTATTATCAAACGCCTTATAGGCCTCTTCTTTGGTCGATGCCATCCAAATCTCATGCAAAGCGGCCTTTACCTTTGGCTGCATCGATTTGGGTAGCTTGTTTAATACATTCGCTGTTTTGTGCACCCAGCACCGCTGTTGCCGTGTTTCAGGGTAAATGGCTCCAAGGGCACTCCAGAATCCCAATGCCCCATCCCCCACGGCTAACTTCGGAGCCGTTGGAAGGCCTCGTTGGCGCAGGTCAGTAAGCACCTCACTCCAGCTCGCTGCGGACTCTCGATACCCATCATTAACCGCTACAAGCTCTTTTACCCCGCTCTCAGTAACACCAATGATGACTAGAAGGCACACCTTGTCATCCATGCGAACCTTGCTGTAAATACCATCAGCCCACCAATAAACATAGCGTTTGTCGCTTAAATCCTGGCGTTGCCACTCTTTGTGTTCATCAAGCCATTTTTCTTTTAATCGCGACACTGTATTGGCTGACAGTCCGCGCGCACTCTCGCCAACTAACGCGGATAAGGCTTCTGTATAATCTCCTGTTGATAACCCTTTTAAATACAGCCAAGGAATGAGTTCTTCCATGCTCTTCGTCCGTCTCAAGTAGGGCGGCAACAACTGACTGCTAAAATGAATACCTGAACCGCTACGATCTCGTACCTTCGGGACTTGAACCTCTACTTCTCCTATCCCCGTCTGAAGCTGTCTCGCGGGGAGATAACCATTCCTGACTACTGCTGGACGACCATCCAGTAAACGCACGTCTGAGTACGCTGAGAGCATCTCTGATAGTTCGGCCTCAACCGCTTTCCTTATCAACTCTTTTGCTCCTTGTCTCAACACCTCCGTTAACGGGTCTTCAAAGCCCTTGGCTACCGCTGGTGTCGATGACTGCTTTAGATTACAATCCTTCATGGCGTATCTCCTTTGTTGATTTGTGTTCCGACAAGAACAAGCAACAGAATACGCCACCTAATTTATTTTGTCATACACCACTTTCGACTATAACTCTCAACATTACCATCTCTCATAAGATTAATTTGAAAAATTCCATTTTCACGTTGATATAATACATAACGTTCAGATCGTTTTCTCTGCCACATATCAACCAAGGTCTTACAAGTAGATACATGAAATTTAGGTAAGCTTATTTCATGTCTATAAGCAGATACATCTCGAATATATATTAGAACTCTTTGTCCTCTGAAACCTAAAGTTGCATCACTTCTAAAATCGATTTCATCCAGGCTATCGATTTCAACTCCATCATCACCAAGCCTTTTTATAAAATCTTCATCAAGAAGTGAAATACCCGTATCAAATTTAAACTCTTTAATAAGCTCTGCTTCCATCATATGTCTAAGATTATTCAAAGCAGAGAATTCAAAAAAATTTACAAGCTTAACCATTTTTCATACTTCTAATCTGTTCAGAGATTTCATCTAATTTTGAATCAGCATTAGTAACAATTACAAACTCTACGCGCTGTGAACGATTGTCATCAGCAATATGTAATTGATTGAATACTGGTTTTGATGAAGAAAAACCACTTGATGTTAAAAACTTACGCATCCATTTTTCGTGTTCCAGCAGAGAAGGCAAGCTCAAAATATACTCCAACATTGATTGAGCTCTCTCTTGTGACAAGCGCATATTTTTAATATATGCAGTTTTTACATCCGTATCTAATGCCCATTTCTTTGATGTATGACCTTCAATGCGTATTTCTTTTATTGAATTTCTGTATTTTTCTGATGAGACAAGTGATATATACCGAGGTATGAAATCATTAAGAATCCTTTTAAAGGCAGGCTTAACGACGGAAGATCCCGTATCAAAAAGAACATCGGGGTTATCAAATCTTATTGTCATATCACCAAGTAGTTCAGCATCCCACTGCCTTAAATCTTTTGCAAACTCCTTTTGCAAAGCTTGAGCTAAATCACTCTTTGTTTCTTCAAACTCTTTAACGACTAATGTAGTGGTTTGTTCAACTCTCAACATAAAAGTTACTGCTATTAGCATAAAAACCATCATGAGGCCTGTCATTAGATCACTTAATGGAATCCAATATGATTGATTATGACCCTCCATGTTTATGCAGCCTCATTGTTTCTAGCTAAACGAACAACTTCTCGTAATCGTTCAGTTAATGGTAAATAATCAGAAACAAATTTTTCAGACAATGATGCAAGTTGTTTACCTAGACTTGTTAATGAGTCTGTAAGTCCTTTTTCAAGCTCCTTATCCAATGCAAGAACACCCTCTCTGATTATTTTTGCGTTTTCTTGTAACCCTGCTGTCACCTCTTGTTGAGATTTGGTTATACCATCTACAAGCACGTTTTTCATTTCAGCCTGAGTTGATTGCAATTGAACAGAGTGATTTTTTATAATGTCTGTTGTTTGTGACTCGACATTAATTATCGCTTCTTGAATCATTTCCATATTATTTTTGATACCAACCGAGAAAGAGTTTTGGGCTTCTTTCAACACATCCGCTAATGCATTTTTCATCTCATTATTAATTGATTTAATTTCTGTACCGTAATTAGAGATTATTTTGGTTGTTTCTAATTGAACTAATTTTACCCCTTCAGAGATTTCAGTAATCATTTTCTGAGTGCTTGATGAAAATTCAGGGATATGATCTTTCATTGTGGATAAAAGCTCACTTAATGCTTTTTCTTGAACAAAAAGTACATCTTTTTGTTTATCCATCGAATTAAGGAGTATCTTCAAGTTTTGAGCTATATCTGTGAATTGTTTTGCATGTTCTACCACAGTAGCAAAAGCGTCAGCGGATTGTTTCATATCATTGGAAAATTGAGATTGATACTGTTTTATAGTTTCTAGTTCATGCTTATATTGCTCTTGCCATATAATTAATTTTTCAACAGATTGATTTAGATGTTTAAAGTTTTCACCAAACTGTTCAGTTAAGTTTTGATTAAAATCTCTAATCGCCTCCTTTAAGGCTTCAATGAACGCTTTTTGGTTATTTTCGACCATATGTTTTGCAAAATTATCGAAAGATTCTTGCAATTTTTTCTGTTGATCATTTGAGTCTTGCCTCAACATTTTGATCTGTGAAATTAATGAACCCTCTTCATCACCTGATAAGGTTCTTCGTAAATTGGCAATTTCCTTGACTAAATCATCCATAGAAGCAGGAGCTGTTTCATTTATTTTATGGAAATCAACCTTGCTAAATTTATGTTTCCCTCTAATAAGTAGAGCACCAGATACGCCAATAAACGACGAACAAAAAGCAGTTTTAATACCATTTAATAAGAAAGGTATACTAGCTGTTATATTTTCGCTGTTAAAATGCAATAAAGCCCAGGCAATACAAGCAAAGCATCCTACAATCCCCATTGTGGTTAATATTTCAGGGCCATAGGTCACTGCAAATTTATCGAATTTAATAAAAAAGAATATAAAAAAGCATACCGTCAGAGACATCCAACATAATTCAATTATCGAGAATTGTTGGAGTAGAGAAAAGCCGCCTGGTGCTAATATCTGATTTTCAGAAGCCAACGCAAGCGAAGAAAAAAATGACAACACTAGAAATACAAAAAATTTAGGCATAAGGGATCTCAGTTTATTACAACACTAACTTCGACCGCCTTGATTTGTTATTCTTAGATTATTTTTATCTAAGTAAGTCGATAAATTATTTATTTGGTTACAATTAAGCCAAGCGATCATATCAAATTAAAATCTAGTTGCAATAAATTTATCAAATAAATTCTGAGAATTGCTTTCGAGGTAAATGCGCTATTGATATAAATTTATAAATTCGCCAGTTTCCGACACACGAAAGTGTTGCGTAGCATATATATATGTGAGTTCTTCTGAAAGTACTTTATTTATAAAATCTATTGCTTTTGTAATTTTTCTAGGCTCATTACTATTAATTTTATTTGGATTCTCATTTACATATTTTGCCAAATGTTTACCCCAGTCCTCCCCCTTGCCAAAGGTATTCAAGACTTTAAATGAATCTCTAACTAATTTTTCCAGCGCTTTTGCATTGTCAATTGATTTGAGCAATTGTTTAAAACTGTCTATTTCTGTATCTAAAGCACCTTCTTTTCCAGCATAATTACTTATAATTTGCTCAAGTTCAACTTTTGTAAAATTTTCAAACTCAAAATCAGGATCGGAATAAAATATTTGTCCAAAAAACTCATTGTTTTTACATGATTGTTTTAATGTTCTTTTCACATCTTCCCGATCATTATCAACAATAACAACGCTGAATATATTATCCTCCATATCTCGTTTTAAAAAATCCCTAATGTCAAATATTTTTTTACTAGAACTCATTTTTCCCTTCAAATTAATTACTTCAATACTTGTTGCTCCTGATAATATAGATTGAACTATACTTTGTTCAGTTTCGCCTTCCACATAACAACGAATTTTTATGGAATAATCAGCACCAATTAACTTAAAAATCTCCTTTGCTATAGAAGAGTCATCATATAACCTTTCTCGGCTATAATATTTCTGTTTATATCCCTTCGTCCAAAAGAAAATCCATTTTCAATCTCTTCAGGTAATTTAACATCATGTGCTCTTTCTATAGCTCTTCTGATCGACTCAGCCATATCAAATAGCACCATTGAAGCACCAATATTTCCTTTTAAATCCCGTCTAAAATCATCATTCATAAGTCTTATTAACAAATGTAAATATGGATTCCCGTCAAGATCTTCTGAGATTAAACAAATTTTTTTTCTTATAGCTTCTATTTCCTCAACAGAAATATTTTTAAATAACTCAATAACATCTGGAATATTTTGATATAACTTCGAGATAACCGATAATGCAATAGTATTATTCCGGCTTAAATTTTCTTTCACAAAAGATGTATGGAATCGGGGAGTATTCTTATCATGTGTATTTTCTAAATCAATAATTTTCTTAACGCCATCTTGATAAATTAAAAATTGCAGCGTATCAAAATTATATTTAGCAATATTTAAAATATATAATATTGAAAACAACCGAAACCTATGATGGTTATAGAGCTATCTGTTTTAGCTGGCAAAAGGCCATGAAGTCCTTAAGGCTCTCTGGAAAGAAATGCTGGCGTTATCTTTATGCTCAGCAATTAAGTTCACAATTATCCTCTCAAATATCACATTACCGTTTGTCCTTACTCATCATGGATGAAATGGGTCTGAAATCCCGTACCACAATTTGGAGTTATCTCAATGAGCAATAAATTACGCAGCGCACTTTACTCAGTACACCAATTAATTAAACAAATGCAGGGTTACTCCTATGCCAGCAAGGCAGATATGAAACATATGATTAATCGTTGCATGAAAGATTTACATGATTTAGGTTTCAAAGTTGGTCATTTAAATGGTCTAAAGCCCAAGCATATCTATATACTGGTTATACTGGTTGAACATTGGAAAAAACAGGGCAAGAGTCCCGCAACTATCAAGAATTATATGTCCAAACTGTGTAAACTCGCTTATTTTCTTGATAAACCCAAGCTGGTTAAAACTGGTAATGACTCCTATCAAATTGATAAACGCACTTATATTCCTACTCAAAATAAAGCAATCCACCATATTGATTTAAACTTATGCACCGATCCACACATACGCCTTTCACTGGAAGCACAAATGCTTTTTGGTCTACGTAGGGAAGAATCGATGAAATTTGTAGTCAGTGAAGCATGGCATGGTTATTGTTTGCATATCAAACCCAGTTGGACAAAAGGCGGTATCGGTCGATTGCTTAAAATCACCAATGAAGAGCAAATGAAATGGCTATTAAAAGTCTCGCAACAGATTAGACGGGGTGAGTCACTAATTCCTGCGGAAAGAACCTATAAGCAACATTTAGCCCAATATCAACAACAGGCTAAATTAATGGGAGTCTGTAAATTGCATGGCCTGCGTCATGCTTATGCTCAACGTCGATATACTGAATTGACCAAAGAGATTGCTCCGTTAAAGGTAGGATTAATCTGTCCAATAGCTGGTGGGAAAACTGCTACAGAATTAAATTTTGAAGAGAAGCAAATTGATAGACAGGCTCGAGAAATTATCAGCCGTGAACTTGGTCATTCGCGTTTAAATATTACTAAGACATATCTTGGATAGCAGCAACTATTAATTTCTTTGTGCGCTTTAGAAACTCAATCACTTGCTATAATGAATATAAATACAAGGATATAGTTAAATTTATATGGACAAAATTACTATTTTTGGTGATTCTGATAAAACTACGATTGACAAAAAAAATACCATTTATATCGTGCCAGTTAAGAATTTATTATTAACTAGTGAAACAAACCATAAAATATTAATTAATGGCATTAAATTCATTAGTCATAAAAAATTGCTCGAAGACGAAAATACAAAAATATCAATCCCTAAAAAAGTATCTGAAATTGATAAGAAATTTTATAAATATGATACATATGCAGTTAAACAATACACTAATTATAATGAAGAGCAACATGACTTATTCAGAGAAGAGGTGAGTTATTGTCAATTCTGGTGTATGACCAAAATTTCATCAGGCGGCCTTCCTGTCTGATTGTTCAACAACCTGCACTCCGTCTTCAAACTTAACGTTGTTAACGACCAGTGTTAATAGGTTAAACCCTCTAATTTTTATCCACCGCTTCTGAGCGGATTCCATTAGCTTAAACACCATTGCTAGCGTGCTATCTCTCGAGCCACAATTACGCGATTTTTTTGTACGTAAGCGCACAGTCGCAAAAGCGGATTCTATTGGATTTGTTGTTCGAATATGAATCCAATGTTCTGCGGGAAAATCATAAAACGCAAGCAGTTCCTCTCGATCTTTACTCAAGCAACCCATTGCTTTGGGGTACTTGGCACTGAATAATTCCAATGTGTTATCGAAAGCCTTGTAAGCGTCCTTGCGAGTCGGTGCCATCCAAATGTCATGCAGCGCGTCTTTTATTTTTGGCTGCACAGATTTTGGTAATTTATTGAGAATATTGGCCGTCTTATGCACCCAGCAGCGCTGATGACGCGAGTCGGGATAGACTTTACTCAGCTCATTCCAAAAGCCCAGTGCACCATCACCAGCAGACAATTTTGGTGAATGTGTAAGACCTCTTTGTCGCAGGCTCGTGAGCAACTCCTCCCAGCTTGCCGATGACTCACGATACCCATCACTCACAGCAACCAGCTCTTTGTGACCATATTCCGTAACACCAATAATAACCAGCAAACATAAGCGGTCATCCATTCTAACCTGGCTATAGATACCATCAGCCCACCAATAAACATAACGCTTTTGACTTAAATCCTGACATTGCCAGCTCTGATGCTCTTCAAGCCATTGGCTTTTTAGCCGAGATACTGTATTTGGGGATAAGCCTTTTGCATGTTCTCCCAATAGTGAACCTAATGCTTCTGAATAATCACCCGTCGATAAGCCTTTCAAATAGAGCCAGGGGATTAATTCTTCAATGCTCTTCGTACGTCTTAAATAGGGTGGCAGTAGATTGCTATTAAATTGAATCCCTGAACCACTTCGATCCCTCACCTTGGGTACCTTGATAATGACATCACCAATGCCTGTTTGAATCGTTCTCTCCGGCAAATATCCATTGCGCACAACGGCTTGCCTGCCATCGATTAGCTTTAAATCCTCATAGTCAGAAAGCATGGCGCATAACTCTGCTTCAACCGCTTGCTTAATTAAATCACGTGCACCATTCCTTAATAATTCGGTTAATGGATCAGTGATTTTTTTAACTGGTGTAGATACTGATTTCAGATTACAATCCTTCATGGCGTATTTTCCTTTTGTTGATTATGTTCTTCCGGAACAATCAACAGGAGTTTACGCCACCTAATTTATTTTTCCATACACTAGATTCGACTATAACTCAGAAGAGGTCAATAAAGCATTAGATATTCTTTCTCTTTCACAGTTAATCTATGCTAATAGAGAGCAAAATGCTGTATTATCATTTTCTAATGAAAGATCTATTAATAACATTAGTTTTTTGGTTGTAAGTAACGAAAATTATTTGCATGAAAATTTAGTTCTTGATAGTCCCATACCACTAAAGATTGATAAGAATTAGGTAATATTTCAGTCTTTTAGTTTTTTTTACGACCTACTGAAAATAATTAATAATGGTGTAAATAAAACCCTAAAAAATAAAATTCAAAAAAATTGGAGGGAGAAATTACTTTCTGATGCTATTTTAGCAGGAAAAAGCCAACGATCCAGAAATCTCTGGTATTCTTTTTTATTAAATATGATAGCGCTTGAAATTATTCTTGTTGCCGATGGTGAAAAATTTACAGATACTTTACCAGAAAGAGTTGAAGCTTTTATTGGCTGGAGTAACAATTGGAAAGTGGAAGATCTACATCTAAAAGTTTCTAAGTTGTATGTTAAAAGGTGTGATATTGTACATCGCGGAAAATTAGATATAACTTATGATGATCTTCGTTTATCTGATTATTTTCTTTTCAACATTCTTCAAAATATTGTAAAACATATTGATTTATTCCCTAAGCAGGCAGAATTAGTACTTTTTTCAAAGAAAGTTCAAGCGGAAAAGCTCTTGGGCATTGAGTCTAATGTAAGACCAGAAACTTTACAGGATATTGGGCATAACAAAATAATCCAGAAAAAATATGTTCCTAAACATATTTGGGATATTGTTGATCATATGATTAAACATGGGACTAGACAAAATTAATCAGAATAAGGTTTCTTTAAAGATTGTTTTGCTAAGCCCGCCTAAAAAAGATAATACGCTAAAGAAACTGACAATATCATTGATATGGTCATAATTGTTACCATGCGAATTTGTTGTACCTCTGATCGTGAGAAGCTAAAACTCATATTTTTCAGAATTTTTATCACCCATTCAAATATTCTTGTGGAAACAAAATTAACAATCGGGTAAAGAAAAAAGGTAAATATAACTGATACTGGGCTTATTCGTCCTCGAACATATTCAAATGCCAGCTTAGACACATAATTATCTTGGATAGGATGATTAATATACTTTGAATAATAAAAAATAAATATGAAACCCAAAGCTAAAATACAATACAGCCAAATCATTGTGATAACATAATATGTCCAATTAGATAAAAACACTCTCTCGTTAATCTGTTCACCAAGAGATGGTTTTTGGGTATTGAGAATATTAATTTCTGAGCTAATCATTAGTAGATCTTGACTGGATTTTCCTCCATCCCACATTTTGTCTAACCACTTTGCAAATATAACGCTAATTAATGCTATGAAAATTTGTTGAATCATTTCTGACATAACTGGTCCATAATACCTATTACTCATAATTCATTAATAACTTACCTTGCTATACTTTAATTATCAAGGACGAGAAAATGTATATTATTTATTTTGATGAAGTAAAGAATAGACCGCACAGACAAAAATATTACCGATTAGGAGCTTTAGCCATCCCAATTGATAAAGCAACAGATATTGAGGATAAGGTTAACTCATTATCACTGGACGTGTTTGGTAGTTCCCTGTTGTCAAAAGATACAGAATTTCATGGCAATCCTTTAATTTGTGGCCAAGGGCTTTATAACAATTATGATGATTATAAACGAATCTAGCAATAATCGACTCATTTAACGAAATTTTAAAAATTGATATTCGAATAGACGCTGATAAATATTTTGCTTCATTTGGAATAAATGAAATGGCTTTTATATTTCTCGTTGAAAAAGCTAATGAACTAATGAAAGAAAATAAAACTCACGGTATGTTGATTGGTGACTATGATGAACCCATTATTGATCAATCAGTAAAAGATCTAAGTGAATTCAAAATCTCTGGGACTCCCTATAAGTACAAAGAAATTGGGAACTTAATTGATACTGTTCATTATACCAAATCACATCACAGTAGATTTATTCAATTAGCTGATATTTATGTTCACTCCTTACAATTAGAAGAAAGAAGAAACCCCCAACCAATCACAGCAAGCATACAAAATTATATAAAGACGTTACAAAATAGATTTCCCCAAAAATACAAGCAATGGCCACAGTAAAAAATCCAAAGTACACCCAGAAGTACACCTAGCAGATTTTTTGATTTTAAATGAGTTTAACTAAGAATATGCAACTACCTGATTTCAAAGGGGATTTTATGGTCGGGACGGAAGGATTTGAACCTTCGACCACTAGCACCACATGCTAGTTCGTATCAATATCAAAAAATATCAAAGAACATCAAAAAATCGATATAACCATTGATATATAAGGATTTCATAGTTATCCTATATATCAATCAATATCAACTGAATTCATGTAAGCTCATAAAAAAGTACCCACTAAAGTACCCATTAAATCAATTATCAGGTGGAATCGATGAATCAATTTACGGACACGTTTATCAAACGACTAAAAAGTGAACAACTTGATTTAATAATTATTAAATATACTCAAGTATTAGTTACCTTCTATCAACCAAATAAAGAGGAAATCGCTAATAAATTGAATAATATTTTTTGCTAAAGAAATTATCTAAACGTGAAAAATAAATATTTGCTTTATTTATTCAAGGAAACACGATAACACAAGTCGCTCATACAGTCTATTGTCCCCTCGAACCATCGAAGAATATCTAGCTAATTAAAAGCAAAGTAAATGTGCGGAAGCAAATCTGAGCTTATTATGAAAGCCATCGAAAATGGCTGGATGACCATTAACTTATAACATTCTTTAAGGCCTTGGACTGAAGTTAAAATTGTAATTTTTTAAAGTACAACCAGTCTGATCCCGGTAGCACCATTCATATTAAATCCTGTTACTGTGCAATTAATCAAATTTCCATTAACAGAAACTTCACATTTGGTAACATTATCATCTGTTGCATTAGTAATATAGGCTAATGCTTCATTTGCATTGAGAACTAGAAATCGAGACGTATTACCGGTGGATGCAGCCTGAATACAATTAATCAGATTACCATTACTGTCCACTTCACATTGATCAACACTACCTATACCGAACGGGCCATTTACCACATAAAGTCGAGTTCCCGATGAATTGAAAGCTATACCAATAGGAACAGTAAAGCCTGCTCCAGCAAGCGAACAATTGATTAAATCGCCATTTATTCCAACATCACATTTTATTACCTGTGAACTTGATGCCATATACACCCTGGAACCTTCAGGGTTAAAAGTAATTCCTTTAGGAGAAATCACAGCTCCAGCATTTAAACAATTGATCAAGTTCCCATCGATATCTAGCCCACACCGGGTAACCCTATTTCCCATTATATTAGTAATATAGATTTGCGTACCTGCTGGATTAAAAATAATGTCAACCGGATTATTGAAAATTGCTGCCGAATTGCTGCAATTAATAAATTCACCATTCGTATCTATATCACATTTAGTGATAGTATTACCATTGAAGTTAGCCACATAAACCCGTGAGCGGTCGGGGTTAAAAGACAGACTAAAAGGATTTGAGAAGCCTGCGCCTACTATTGTGCAATTAGTAAAATTGCCAGTATTGTCGAAACTGCAGCGAGTTATATTATTTGCCCCAGATCCAAAATCATTTGTCACATAAGCGAAGGATTGACCAAAAACTACTGTTAGACTGTGGTTGGCATTAATATTGTTTAGCTGGAAACTCGTACCCCCAGTTTGCACCACAGCACCATCCAGAAGCCAATGCTTAACGGTAAATCCTGCATTTGGAGTTGCTGTAAACGTGAGATTACTTCCTGCATTTACTACCTGAGTCTGGTTTGGTGTAATAGTACCATTAAGTCCCGCCAAAGGAAGCACTGTATATTGTTGTATGGGTGGCTGTTTCAATAAATGGATACGGAGTGAATTAAGGATGCTGGGTTGATAGCATTGATTGAGATTTCCCTGCTGACACAATACGGGACCTCCTAAAACATCCCCCTGTAATGCGGCACCCTGAATACTCAGTCTCAAAGTGCAAGTGCCTCTACCCGGCAACTGGCAAACGCCATTTTGCGTGATACCTGCTATCGGTATCATCACTAAGGTCTTAGGATGGGCGGACTGATTTTGTACTGTATAAATAACTTCGGCACTGCCGTTATTTGTCAGTGTTAATTCGACTGATGTTTGTGGGATAAATGTCCATAAGGGTGTTGCGGCTTGTGCTTTTGCAATTATTAACAGTAAGAGTAATTTCATCAAATATATTTGTTTTTTTCGCATTCGTATTCCCTGAAGCTCGATGAATCTAATCCGATGACTAGTTAATATTTTTCTGTAGGCACAATATCAGTCAAAATAAATCTTGTTTTAAAAAAATTTGATTTTCATACTGATGTTAAAAGATACTAAATATGGTGTCTGGAATTATTTGACAATCACAGTCACCAAATGTCAATAGAAATTATGATTTTCTTTAACTTCTCTGCTATGCATAATGCTTGGTTTCGGGGTTTTTATTTTTCCAAGCTTGAACCAAAATAAACAATCATATATAGAAAACTGAGCTTAAATATTTCTGTACTATAATTCAATCAAGTTTATGATGGTGTTGTCATTTAATGGATTGATTATGAAAGCAAAATGGCTTGACAATCTTATCCCACTGCATACTCGTTACCAGGGTACACAATACGCAGGCTGGAAACCGGCCAAATTTGCAGATGAGAATCTGGGATGTATTCTTTATTCAGATGTTTTTGTCCCATGCCAGACGGTGTTCGTCTGTCAGCAGATATATATACTCCGCAAAAAAAAGGAAAATATCCGAGTATTGTTCAATTTTCAGCTTATAACCGTGATTTGCACACAGTGGGTATGCCAACAGGAACCAATGAAATAGGCTCCCCTCCTAATTTTACTAATCGAGGCTACAATGTCATTGTTTTAACTGCTCGCGGTATTGGACGCACGGAAGGAGAACTACGATATTGGCAATGCAATGAAGAAGTGGAAGATCACTATCATGCCATCCAGTGGGTCAGCGAACAAAATTGGTGTGACGGCCAGATTGTATTATTTGGTTCTTCCTATTATGGGATGTCTCAGGTAAATGTTGCAGTAAAAAATCCCCCTGCATTAAAAGCGTTTTTTGCGCATGAAGTCTGTACCGATTATTTCCGTCATGTCTTTCATTATGCAGGCCTAAGTGCCAATAGTTTTATGAGTTTATGGGCTGGCTCCAATTTCACCGAAAAAAATATCAAACGATATATTGCTCCCTGGAAGCGAGCTTTACTTAGCCATTTTATCAATCATCCCTGGACTTCAAAGCTCGGCCACACGTTTATAAATCATATCTATCATCATTTGAAAGACCACTATGTCGCTAAAGAAGTTCTTCCATTTTATGAACATATTATATTTGACTTAAATACAAGAGAAGAAAACATCGCCCAAGGCTCCTACCAACAGTTGAAAAATATACATATCCCCTTTGTTGTTGTTCAGAATAGAACGGATATTGCATTACATCAATTTGGTGCTTATGACTTATTTGAACATAGCTCAACACCTAACAATAAAAAATGGTTAATCATCAATCGCCCCGAGTATGAATTACCAGTTTTGGAATGGCAGTTAGAGGCGGCTGCATTTTTTGATTATGTCATTAAGGGATTGGACAATGGCTATGATAAACTGTCGCCTGTGCGTTTTTGGGTTGATGGAGAAGAACAGTTTGAAAGTGCCATCGCATTTCCTCCTGCAAATACAGAAAAGAGAAAATGGTATTTCAGTCAAAATACTCTTTCAAAAAACGTTCCAGCAGAAAATGATGAAACCTGGCTAAGTGTGCCGCCTTATGGAGATGTTGTTAAGAATATAAACAATATGACAGCGCAAACACTACGATATGAATTCCCAATCAAAGAGCCAATTAAAATTGCCGGCCCCATAACTGAGATTTTGTATTTTCCATCAGTATGCCAAGAGAGCCCCGAACCTCTTGGATAAAGATAAGGTCTGGCATAGAAAAAATCCCAATCTATATCTTTAAGACCTATCAAATGAGGGAACTCAGCAGAGCCTACTATGAGCTCCTGGATAAATAAATCAATCGTTGTAGCGGTAGGATATACTTGCTCAGTAGTGCAAGGTTCTGATCTTGGATGGGAAATTGTAACGTTGCCCCATAAAGGGGCACCATCTTCGATACTAAAAGCATTTACCCATCTGGAAGAATGAACAAACTTAAAGCTTTCAGTTTGAATATAACTCCAAATTTTCTCAAAATCCGATGGTTCTAAGAAATCATCGATTACTGCAAACACATCATTGCTTAGAATTAATTTCATATCTACAGCGAAACTATTAAGAGAGAATGCTTTTACTGACCTTGATTACCAAGGCATATATTCATCTTTATCTTCTTCCGTATCAATTGCATCAAAATATTCTTTCATAACATCTCCCTATAAAGATCATTTTTTGTCAGAGTGCCATTTATAAATTCATTGCGTTTCCGAGACAACTCATCTCCGGCTCTGTTTTTATACATCCTGGTTCATAGGGGAGCTTAAAATTATAATTTGTATTAGGCCGTCTACTTCTAGCTGTTAATGCGCTCGTTAAAAATCGTCACTAGTTGACAAATCATCTACTTTAGCTTTGATTAAAAATGGGGAATTACCCCTCTGATTGTAAAAGTTAATAACTAATTTAATGATTTCTCTTAATCCATAAAAACTGCCTCTTCCACATGAAATACCTACGGGTATTGCATTCTATCTCAAAATATTTCTCATACCCCGAATGCATCTTTTTAGACCAACAGAACTTTGCTCCTTGATTCTTTTCTTCAATACACTTTGAAGAAAGTTCTGGATAATTATTATCAACTTCTACTTCTTCGTCCTTGTAATCCTCTGCCTTAACTATCTTATAGCCAAATTTTTTTAGTATAAATGCGTGTAGCTTTAAAAAAGCTTCTTTGATTTTTAATAATAGAGGTAAAAGATCCATCTAGATTCTCATTTAAACAGTTAATGATTAAATTATAGATATCAGATATAAAAATCTGCGTTGATCCGTAATGTGAAAGACCATTAAATTATAAAGGCTCGCTTTATAGTTGTTTTGAAAAAAGTACCCACTGAAGTACCCAGTATAGAATAATTGATTAGTTAGAAATATTTATTTAGAGGTCTTAACCATATGATTTTGAAAGGATTTTATTGGTCGGGACGGAAGGATTTGAACCTTCGACCACTAGCACCCCATGCTAGTACGCTACCAGGCTGCGCTACGCCCCGAACTGCCGCTTATTAAAGCGATTTTGCAGGGAAATGTCAAGATGAAATGGTTTTATTTGAGTTGTTGGGTGTATTCATAGGCCTGTTTTTGCAGGTTATTACCGCTGCAGATGGGGCTGGCCCATTTGTCTGGGCAGGGTTTATCCCTGGCGATGGACCACATGGATAATCCGCCAATGCTTTTGCTGATTGCAAATTCACGTAGTTTTTTGGCATTATCCAGTGTGAATTGCTCTGTATTGATATCGTTGACTCCAATCATGGGGGTTATCTCAATCATTGACCATAATTCCGCTTCCGACTTTTTGGGAAACAGTATTCGCAATTCATCTCTTAGGGCGTTTGCTGATGCGATGGCATAATCGCCCATATCGCCGGTGTAAGCGGCGCCGTAATCCATGGCCATTATATTGACATTAAAAATCAAATCAGTGGCTTTGGCCATTTCAATTAACTCTTTGCCTTGACTGGTTAAACCTTCTGGTAGAACCGGTAACGTAAAGATTATTTTTATCTCGGGATTTTGCTGTTGAAAAATCTGTAAAGCCTGAATAAGAGTTGGTGCGTCCGCGGTATTATTTTCCACATCGAAATCCAGTGATTTCGCATGGTAAATTTCACTGACTTTGCTTAAAACCAGTTTGAGCTGTTCAACATTGCAATTCATGGATAAATCGGTTCCCAATGCGCCGCCAAAGGAAATGCTGATATCAATGTTATTTTTCATTAGTTTGTCAGTTAAATGCTGTCCCCATTTATTGCTGACTAAATAGCCTGAATGACCTCCCCAAGCAGGTTGACAATGCCCTGAATCGGTAATGAACGCCAAGCGAAAGGCTTTTAAATCCTGTTCCGTGGCGATTTTACTCAAGTCCATCGGTTGGATGGACTGATAATCCGGATCCCAGTAAGTATTGATAGTCATATCCGCATAAGGACTAAACGGTGGAGTGGCCGCGTCTTCCAGAGGATGCGCAAAAGCAGCTAAAGGAGTGCATACACTGATTAATAATCCAGTTATTTTATTAATCATTATTTAACCTTTTCTTATCCCTAGCTAAAGGATAGTCCATTAAACCCTTGTTGATTAAATCTTATTCAGATTATTTGCTTCTTCAAATTGTTCGGCAGTTTCATCCAGTTCAGGATCGGTTCCAGTAGCAATATAACCGGGAACCCCATTGCCTAACATATTTCCCATCTCGGCACCGGTAAATGAATTTTGCAAGGTATCATTGGAGCTGCCGGCAACCTTCAGCGCTTCCCTGAGGTATTCAGGCGATATCGCATCCATAGGCCTTACACGCGTATCTGGCTTTTCCGTCATTTTTATTTTTTTTGACTTTTTCGAATCCAGATCTTTGTCTTCGTCTTCATCCTTCGATTTGTTGGTGTATTCACGCGTGATGATGCCGAATCGTTTCTTAACCATAAACCCCACCTGTGCAATTGTTTATTTAATTATAAGATATACGCAGGCAAATTGAGTTGTATCAAAACAATTTTGCGAATTGTTAACGAATTGCCAGGGTCCCGCGGATAAAATCACATTTTTTTCCCGCATCGAATCCCCGCGGCAGCGACCGCGGGGCCCACACGAAGCCTATTTGGAATATCAGTTTTGCTAATTTTAGGATTATGTTTGAAAGACTTGTTCCTAACTGTTTTAATTGCTATATCGGCAACATTGGATTTCTCTGAAGAGCATGTCGGCCACCAGACATGGGCCCCGCGGTCCCAGCCGCGGGGATTCGACTGCATTTGTGTAGATAGCTATGGTATAAAACGCGGGACATTGGCATCTTGTCAGATCAACCAAAGGCATTGATACCCGTGATATGACGCCCTAATACTAGCGTATGCACATTATCCGTTCCCTCATAAGTGAAAACTGATTCCAGGTTGAGCATGTGACGGATGACTGGATATTCAAGGCTGATGCCATTTGCCCCTAAAAGGTTACGGCAGGAGCGGGCAATTTTTAATGCTTCGCGGCAGGCATTGCCCTTGGCCAGGGAAATCATAACCGGCGTTTCGCGATGCTGATCCTTTAAGCGGCCAATCTGCAGATTCATGCACTGGGCTTTAATAATTTCAGTATACATATCGGCCAGGTCTTTTTGAATTAACTGGAAAGAAGCCAGGGGTTTGGTGAATTGCTTACGTTCAAGCAGATAATCCCGCGTGGCATCAAAACAAGCCATGGCCGCACCAATGGCTCCCCAGGCAATTCCATAACGCGCCTGGCTTAAACAGCTCAGCGGTGCGCCCAAGCCTTTGTCACTACCGGGCAAATAATTTTCATCGGGAACGAAAACATCCTCAAATACCAGCTCGCCGGTTAAAGAAGCGCGCAGGGACATTTTATGTTTAACTTCAGGCGCTGAAAATCCTTTGGCCTTTGAATCAACAATAAAGCCGCGGATCCCCTCTTCTGTTTTAGCCCAGACAATGGCGATATCTGCGATAGGCGCATTGGTGATCCACATTTTTGAACCGTTCAAACGCCAGCCGCCGTCTACTTTTTTGGCATAAGTGCGCATACTGGCTGGATCAGAACCGGAATCTGGCTCAGTCAATCCAAAGCAGCCAATCACCTCCCCTCTTGCCATATCAGGCAGGTAGCGTCTTTTTTGTTCCTCTGAACCATAGCGAAAAATGGGATACATGCACAATGAACTTTGTACGGATACGAAGCTTCGCAAGCCGCTATCGCCTTTTTCCAATTCCTGACATACCAGACCGTAGGAAACATAGGACGCTTCTGCGCCGCCATATTCTGCAGGCAGGGTTAATCCCAGCAAACCTAATTCAGCCGATTGTTTAATCAGTTGACGAGGAAACTCGCCATGCTCAAAGGCTTCAGCCATTAACGGAATCACATCATGATTTACAAAACGGGCGACACTGTCCCGAATCATCCGCTCATCATCTTGTAGTTGTTCTTCAAGAAACAGCAAGTCGTCCACTTTCTTTCTCCCTTTTCACTGAATTCAAATCAAGAACTGCTTCAACAATGGATTCTTTACTCGGCAACAAATATTGCCACGCAGTTCCCAGGGGGATGAAGCAATCTTCACCCGTTATCCGTTTAACCTTTAAGCGAGAAGAAGCTTCTTCACTTAGAAGAGTCATTAATCCTTCGCTGATTGAAGCACTTCGCCGGCCTTCATCGACAATGAGAACGCGTTTTGCCTTCACCAGCTCACGCAAAATCGACTTGGCAGGCAGTGGGCTTAGCCAACGTAAATCGACGATTTTAGTTTTAATCTGATGTTGATCCCGCAACACTTTAGCGGCCTGCCTCGATAAGTAATAGCCATTCGCATAGGTCAGAATGACAGTATCCCCTTCACCGAATACGCCAACATCCCCATATTCTATGATCTCATTAACAGCAGGGTATTCAGACAACCAGCCATTATCGCCGTTTTCATGCAAATCTTTGGTCATATAAAGAGCAATTGGCTCGAGGAAAACAACCACCCGCCCTTCTTCATGCACCAGTTTCATGCAGGTTCTTAACATTTTAGCAGCATCCGCTCCATTGGAGGGACAAGCAACAATGACACCCGGAAGATCACGAAGTACTGCAATAGAATTATCATTGTGGAAATGCCCACCAAAGCCTTTCTGATAGGCAAGTCCAGCAATGCGTATCAGCATGGGGTTGCGGTATTGGCCATTGGAGAAAAAGGATAAAGTCGATGCTTCACCGCGTAACTGATCCTCTGCATTATGCAGATAAGCCAGGAATTGAATTTCAGGAACAGGAATAAAACCATTATGCGCAAGGCCAATAGCTGTCCCAAGTATTGTCGTTTCATCGAGTAGGGAATCGAAAACACGGCGCTGGCCAAATCTTGCCTGCAAATCAGCGGTAACCCGATATACGCCCCCTTTTTTGCCGACATCTTCTCCAAAAATCAGCATGTTGGGGTATTGAGCCATCAGATCAGTCAAAGCAAAATTAATGTTCTGACAAAGATTACGTTTTAACGTCAATTGATTATAGGCACTGCCAAAGGCTTTAATCCGTTCCGCCTCACCGGGCAAGGCATATTGTTTCACTGGCGTGATTTTAGGAACGAGGGAGGACATGACTTCAGCGGCACTGCCCATCCGCGGCAAGCGAATGGCTTCCATGGCTTTTGCCTCAATCAGGGATTTATTATCCAGATACAAATCCACCATTGCTTCCAGACTCATCCAGTTCTGTTCGTGTAGAATTCTGGCGGTATGGAGCAAGGGATCATTCGCCTCTATCCGTTCAATTTCAGCCTGGCTATGATATTGGGATTCAATATCCGATCCCGCATGACCTAAGAGGCGCACGCATTTCATGTGTAAAAAGACGGGCTGTTTTTTCTGCCTGGCGATTTGCTGGGCTTCCTGCGCTTTGCTATAAATATCGGCGATATTCAATCCATCACAGCTGATATAATGAATCATCGGGCGGTTTTTGATTGAAT
This sequence comes from Legionella birminghamensis, assembly GCF_900452515.1. NCBI lineage: Bacteria > Pseudomonadati > Pseudomonadota > Gammaproteobacteria > Legionellales > Legionellaceae > Legionella > Legionella birminghamensis. The sequence continues at coordinate 490,418 of NZ_UGNW01000001.1, read as the reverse complement.
ATTCAATCCAGTGCTTGGGAGTAGGAACGGAAATGCCTATTCCGTTATCTTCGCAAATGAAGACCAAAGGCAGAGGATATCCCTGGCTGGCAATCCAGGAGCAGGCATTCAATGTAGTCTGGGAAGAAGCGTGGTTGGTTGATGCATCCCCAAATGAACAGAGTATAACGGAATCAGAAGGCAGCTTCGATTCAATCCCTAATTCTTTAGCCCGGGTAATTGAAATTGCCGCACCCAGCGCTTTCGGCAAATGGGAGGCAATGGTGGAAGTCTGCGGTGGAATGGATAGGGGCACGCTGCCAAAAACTTTATGCCGGCCGCCAGCAATGGGTTCCTCCGCAGCAGCCACTAGGGAAAGCAATATATCACGTACCCCATCACAACCCGACAGTTGTTTGGCTCGCTGAAGATAAAATGCAGCGCTTCGGTAATGAAGAAAAGCCATATCGGTTCGACGGAAAACCTGTCCTAAAACCGCATTACCTTCATGGCCGCTGCTCCCAATGGTGTAAAAAGACAGGCCTTTTTCTTTTAACTGGCGGGCTATCAGATCAAGCAGGCGCGATTTAATTTGAGAATCAAACAGCTCGATTGCCATTTTCTTATCAATGCCAGCCTCTGCAGCCTGGGTACCACTTTGGGCAGCAGGGAAATCTGCGGCACGTACTTTATTCAGGAACTGTTCATCCACTACACTTGCTCTATCCAGCATCATTACACCCTGTTAATTGATCCTCAATCCTTCACGAACCATCAAGCTTTCCTGCTTGAAGAATTCTGCGTATAAGCTACGTGAAAAAAGAGCGAATAGCCAGATCCCGGGCTATAAAAAGTGTATACTTTAAAGAATTCCCGTAAGCACTTAGTGCATATAAAACCGGGACTCTTGCGACCTTAAGGAACAACCTGATGACCATGGAATTGGTAGTAGCGCAGAACCTGCGTTTAAATCCCGTTTCAAATGAACCTAGAATCAGCAAAAGCCAGGATTTGTACATAGGCCAGCTCCTTAAAGCGGTTGTCAATTTTCAAAACGCCAGCGAAGTCAGCATTAATATTAATGGCCAGAACATAAACGCCAAGACTTCCCACCATTTTTCACCAGGTGAATTATTACAGGTCAAAGTCGCTAAAACTGGCGACTCTACAATCCTTCAGGTTATTAAGGATCCCATTCCCCTAAACACATTGAACCAGGCTTTATTGCATTATTTGCCCCGGCAAATGCCAGCCACTCAATTGTTAAGCTTATTGGGTATTCTGCAAAACCAGGAAAGTCTTCCTGAACCGCTTCGCATGCAAGTACAGCAATTGCTGCAAAGTCTGGTGCCTTTAAATGAATTGCCGCAGAAATTTCAGCAAGCCCTGAGTCAAAGCGGTTATTTTCTGGAGGCTTCATTGCTTAATGCAGGCAAGCAATTAAATCCTGGAGTTGATTTTAAAGCGCAATGCCTGCAATTATTGGCCTCTATTCAAAAAAACTATGCTGGCAGCGGCAGCATTATTGCATTGGATAACAATCCGGTTCAAAAAGAAAATTTACCTCTTCCAGGGGTTCTGCCCCAACCTTTTGCCAGACCCTCGCCAATGGCAGATCTAAGTATTGAGCAACTATTGCCTATGATTCGCGATCACCTTGAACAGGTTTTAGCGCGCATCACTTCAGGACAGTTAAATCATTTATTGCATATCAGCAATTATGCTTACAGCCTGATGCTTGATTTGCCGGTTCGGAATGAGACGCATACGGACATCATCCCTTTGCTAATAAAAGAAGAACAACGGCAAAAAAGTCAGGAAAGCAATTGGTCAATCCGCTTTGCGGTCAATTTGGAACAGCTTGGCCCGATACAGGCTAAATTGTCTCTGCAAGGTAATGCCCTGGATGTCCAACTAAATTCCGAAATAGGTTCAACACTGGGTATTTTGCAGGATAATGAGCAAAGCTTTGCAGAGTTATTGGAAGAAGCTGGATTAAATTTACGCAGTTGGATTCTACGCCAGGGCTTGGAAGAGAATCAGCTGGATACAGCTAATCTTAAACTACTGGATATCAAGGTATGATAAAAAAGAACCGGCAGGCAGTAGCCCTCCATTATGATGGTAAGAAAGCACCGCGTGTGACCGCCAAAGGCGAAGGGGAAATTGCCGAGCGCATCATTCAGATTGCGAAACAACATGGCATTCCTCTGCAGGAAAACAAAGAGTTGACAGCGTTATTGGCGCAGGTACAACTCAATGGCGAAATTCCTCCCAAACTTTATGTGGCTGTTGCTCAAATGCTGGCATTTCTCTATTTTTTGAATGGCAAAACGCCGAAGGATTATCATCCTTAGAATGGGAACCTAAGCTGCGTACCACAAGCTATAACCCTCTACTTACCTCGTTTTATGCCTGAGCACAAAACACACTCATTGGCGAATATTAGTCAATTAAACTACAATTAAATCAATAATAAAAGACAAGAGGTCAATCATGCGATGGATAGCCGTCTTACCCACAGTTTTTCTTCTGGCAGCCTGCTGTTGCAAAAATAAAGAGGTGATTGAATACCGTCAGGTACTTGCCACCCCTCCTTGCTACACCTCAGCATTTGTCGATGAGGAACCTGTGGACGTGACTACAACGACGGTGCAATATTACTAGGAGGCAACATGACTCGTAATACATCTAGCCCTCAACCACAGGCAGTTGAACGGAAAGATAAATCGGTTAACAAAGAGCCGCCCTCAAACTTACAGGGCAGTAAGCCGGATAAACTGCCTAAAGACAAACGCTTTAATCGTTAAAATACACTTCTCCAGGCTTGATAACTATCAAGCTTGAAGGAGTGTTGCCAAAACCACCCTTTTGTGCAAAAATATACCACTTTTTCTATTTTCAGTTTTGAAATAGGATAATTTTGACACGTTGGAGCCTTAATGAGTTTATTTGAAGTACAGTCGGTTGAAGAACTGAAAAAAATGATAGTTACAATCAATCCTGCCGATTTAACCCAGCAAAACGCCCAAAAGCAAACCCCTATTGCCTATTATGCCTCGAAAGGAGAATGGGACAAGGTTGAAGCCCTGCTTAACCCTGACAATGACATAAAGGATTCGCAGATGTTTGCGGAAGTCATTGTACTTGCCCGAAAAGCAAAACAAGATTTGCTGGTGCAGAAACTCTTTGATTTAGTGCATCCCCAGACTCATTGGCTAATCCAGAATGAAGAAGGAAATAAAGATATTGCTCCCCTGCATTTATTCATCATGAGGCAAAAAAAAGAGCATATTGCAATCTTGGCTTCCACCGCTGATTTAAGCCTTAAAGGCCCGGGGACAGCAACCAGAAGAGGCTATACAGCAGTTCGCCTGGCCTCGATCTACCATGATTGGGAGACGGTGAAACTTTTGTCAAAAGAGAACACCGATGAATTGGATACGTTTCAGTATGGTGGAGCGATGCTCCATGCTGTACACCAGAAACAATATGAGCTGGCGATTGCATTGGCTAAAAAAGGAGCAAGGCTCAATTATGCCATCGGCTGTGGTGAAGAGGGAGCATTAAACTGCTTTCATATTGCTGTTAGAAAAAATCATACTGTATTTCTGGAGCTTTTAATCGCTGCCCAAATCCGAAGCTCAAATCAGGATGTTTTAGAGCAAAAATTCAGGGGTCATACTCCTATAGAGTGGGCTATCCTGTGTAAACACTGGCATCTTATCCCCCTTATGGCGAAAATGAAACCGGCTAATCCCAAAGCAGCCGGATATGTGGCTGCTTATAAAAAAGCAATGAAGAAAGCCGATATGTTTACACCGGAAACGCTGGAGGCCTTGCGGATAGCTGCTCAGGTTGAAAAGGAGGGTACGCCACAAAAACCTGTAAACAAGGACACGGCGAAAGGCAGTCCTCCGCCTGCCCAAAAGCCTAATTCTGATAGACTTTATGAAGCAACCCAAAAGCTCTTTCTCGCAGCACAAGAAGACGCACAGCTTTTAAGCGCATTTAGAAAGATTTATACAGCCTTGTACAATGGCCAATCCTCTTTTCTCAAATCAGCCAGCTTTCTTGATAAGCATGAGAATATCACCCTGAAACTGATTGATGGCTATTGTCGGGAAAAACCTGCCTCAAGAACGAGCAAAGCAATGGTCTTAGCGCAAAAATATGTAAAGGATATGACCAATATCGAGTTGGTCAAAGAAATCCATCAATATGCCTATGAGCACAGCGGTTTTTTCAAACGCTCTCCTAATAGGGCTAAATTGAACTCTGCCCGAGCGCAGGAAGCCTATATCAATGCAAATGCAGACTCAAGAACGGGTCAGATTCGAAGCGCATTGAGACAATAGGTATCTACACAAATGTATAAAGCTACAAAGTATTCTTAAGTCGAATCCCCGCGGCTGCGACCCATAGCTATCTACACAAGTGCATGAGAATTAAAACCTATCGAATCCCCGCGGCATCGACCGCGGGGCCCACACGAAGCCAATTTAATGTTAAGAACACTTGTTTATGACTACCTCTTAAACCCTTTTTTTGGCAACATTGAAACCGGTCTGACGACCATGCTACTCCAACAGGCATGGGCCCCGCGGTCGCAGCCGCGGGGATTCGGTGGTCGGTGCCGCGGGGATTCGGACGGGGAAAACATTTGTGTAGATACCTGTGTATAGGCATGGGAGCACTCAGCTTACATCGGCTGCGGTTCTGGTGCATTAGCAGGAACACAGGATGCGAATTCATCCTGAAACTCTTTAAGCATTTTTCCAGCCAGTTTATGGGCTTGCATACACGATGCATTTTTTTGCGCAAGCCGATCAACATAACCGCTTTCCGCAATATTTGTATTCACATCAAAGAATGAAAGTTTGCCACTCGGCTTATTCGTTTTCTCCAGTTTTGAAGGTCCACCCTGATCAACATGACTGTGACAGCAGGCGCCGCCATATAGGGTCGAGCGGTTATACGTAGTATCAAGGCTCCTTTGCACATCATTCATGGTGGCTTTCCCTTCGATGTAAGCCTTAAAATTAGTGAGTAATGCCAATTTGCCAGGAGTTAAATCCCTTGCCGGCTCGGTCATGCTCCAGAGCAAGGCAACCCGTCCGGAAACGGCCTGGTAGCGCTCGTTGGCGCTCTTACAGCCAGCAAGCGAAGCAGGCTCGAGGAAAATAGACATAGTCTGCATAAGCATGCCAAATTGAGCATTCCGATAATCGCCACTAGCCAGGGCTTTAAACAAAACCTGGGCGACCAGGGCATGGAGGTTATCTTCCGCAGCTTGTATATTGACCGAATTCCACTTCTCGCGCATGCCTTCAAAATAATCCTGAGCCATTTTTCCAGAGAAAGAATCCTTGAAAAAATCAGAATTATTTCGTTCTTGTTTTAAATAGGTAAAATAATAAGCGCGTAATTTTTCCGAGGCAGCATACAGGCTTTGATTTAAGGATACAGGCAAATATGAACGATAACTTACCAGGGTTGACAGCATTGCCATGTGCGCCATTAATGTGGCTTCTCTGGCCACATCGTCAAAAGCCTCATGATTCAGTTCGAGAGTATGCTGATTAACGGGAATATTCTGCACATAAACGAGCCCATCCAGTTTTCCCTCTTCAAGTTTTTTCTTATTGTATAAATGGGCTCCCTGAATAATCAGCTTTGCACTTTCCCGCTGATGATTTGCACCTGGCCCTATATCACCAATGCGGGTATATAATGAAGTGAGCAGATTATAGATCACTGGCCCGCGATAGGCTGGATTTCGAAGGTGTAGTTCTGCTACATCGACCGCCAGCTTTTCTGCAACATCCCTAACTGCATTCTCCTTTAATTTCAAAACAGCAATGGAGGGAACCCGCGCCTCAACCGCTTGTCGTTTGAAAGCGACTACCGCTTCTTTCACATTGGGATAGTATAAGTTTCTTGCAATGGGCCTGAATGCCTGCTTATTAGCACCTCTTCGCTTATTATGAGCTGTTTCCTCTGTAGCGCTTACACGCATCGTCAGATGATTACTGGCATCAGTATGCAGATAATCGGAACCTGAAGCGGTGGTTCCAGTGAAATGGGATTCATTTAAATCAGCGCTGACTGCCGCTTTTAATGCCTCAATATTTTGCGAATTACTAATTTTTTCACGTAAAATTGTGTGCAGTAACTCTCTGGCATCAGCAGACAATTTCTTTCTTGAGCTATCGAGCTCTTTATTCAAGGCAGCAATATTTGTAGAGTAGTTAAGCGCCTGAGTATAGGTATGCAGCACTTGCTTATTGATCTGGGCTAATAACTGTTGCTTTTCTTCCATAGTGAGCAAGGATTCACCCGGCTGCAACAGGTCTTTTTCAAGCAGGACCCGCTCCAGGGCTCTTAAGGCCAGAAAAACATGCATGGTCATTTCTTCCTGAAGGGGAATAACACTGCCCTGCTCTTTCTTATCAAACAGACCTTGCAGCCGGGCGGCTATTTCCTTGTCCGTTGATGCACCAACCGCATGCAGGAATTTTGCATGCAAACCTTCATTAAAACTGATATCCAGATTGCAGAATGTCGTGCCGGTAATGCGCCCGACCCCCATCGCTTCTGCTAATTTTTCCAGACTGCCGCGGGTTTCATTACCTTCCGATATTATTGTAATCAGCTCGTCCATGTCTTCCTGGGTAAGGCTTACTTCGATCAGAATATGCCCCTGGGTATCAAAAATGGGCTGTGTCTGCTTTTCAGCAATCGCGATACCTTTAGTGATTAGAAATTGTTGATAAATGGCCTCTGCACGTTGATGATTCTTGCCTAAATTATATTTGGCAACATTTGCCACTGACTTGTAGACACTCAATTCGCTTTCAATAATCCGTCCCAACCAGGATTCCTGGGCTGTCTCTGGCTTTACCAGAACCGTTTCAATACGTTCAGTCACGGCATTGTCAAATTTATCGGCTAATGTATCTACATGAGGCAATGAGCCTGTCAATATCATTCTCTGCTGATCTTGTGGCAAGAGCACTTCACCCAAAGTAGCGATGGTAAATAATTGTGTCATTAATTGTGCTGCGCGGGAACGAGTCGGCCCCGACCATTTGGCAAATAATTTATGTCTATCGGCTGCTTTTAGCGCATTTTCCAGCATCTCTACAGTGATCTGGCCTTTTCGTTTAATTTCTAAGCCCAACTCATAGAAGATTTCATCTTTATAAGCATTGGGATTTAATAGTAAATAGGATTCAATTGCATTCAAAGCTTTGGTAGCCTGTTCTCTATGGATAAATAGCTCGGCTCTTTCTCCCAATCGCTCCTTAACGCGTTCTCGCAAACTGATTAAAATCATTGAGCTACTCTGTGCAGCTTCGCCCTCCTTTGCTAAAAAATCACTTATAGATGACAATTGGTGGGTAGCTACAACAGGATCCTCCCGCAAGTATTCATTCAAATAGCGTTCTAATTCTCTGGTCTCTGCGGGGCTAAATGAATTGAGCACCTCTTTTTGTGATGGCGAGTTCAAAGACAGAAAAAACAGGGGATGTGCCGCTGTCAATTTCGCTAAGATAGCAACGTCAACTTGAGAAAGCGCATGAATTAATTGTTGATTACGTTCAATCAGGGCGGGATCTTTGTCTTGAATAAGAACAAGCATCTGATTAGTTAAATGCTCTGCAAACTCGTCTGCCCGGTCTTCTGATTTATATTGGCTGAAGAGTTGATTGATTAAAATTGGCAGATAGTCCGGAGCTCGTTGCAGGACAGTCAAACAACTGGTGCTTAAGTTAATGTTTTGCTTGTCCAATTCCTTTTTTAAGGCTGTCGACAGAATATAAACATTCGTTTCCGCTGGAATTGGCAGCTTCAAATCACTTAGCAATTGCCGATTCAAATACACTTGTTTAGCGACTGAGAAAGGATACTTTAGCCAGGCCTCATAAGGATAGCGGCTAATTTTTAGCGCATTTGTCTTTGAAATACCTTCCGCGACAATAATTGCCAGGGATAGATCATGTATGGGAATCCCAAGATAAGTCTCATAAATTCTTGCGACCAACTGGGCAGCCTGACTCGAAATCGCAGGCTTCCCCCGCATCCGCTTATAAAAAAGCAAGGCGCGATTTGTTTTCAAAGCTGCAATTTTTTCATTAAGATAATCAACAGAAAGACTGCCTGTTCTCAGCTTATCGAGTATGTCGGCAAAGAATTCTTTTTTGACTTTATTATGCCCTTCCTCATCTTTACTCTCGATGTATGCCCTAATATCATCGGCCAAAGACATTTATTACTCCAGAAATTCGAGTTCTTTTGAAATTATAGAATTTGACTTAAGGAAATATTATTTATTATACATCATGCTTTAAATTTACGCTTTTGTTACATTTGAATTGCGAAACGTTTGCATGCTTTTGGGGAGGGAAGGTCTTTTTTACTTCGGGATAAAGTTTGAGGTGCTGGGCTTTACAGCCCAGCCTACATTAACTGACGGCTTCTCGGATTATCCATACACGCTGCGAATCGGCGGGAACATTCGAGGTTTCCATCCATAAAATATTTCCGCTGACCATGGTTTTTGAAGAGACTGCTACGGCAAAGGGATATTTCTTTTTCAAAGCCTGAAGGGCGTTTAACACTCTGCCTGGATCAGACTGTGCATCCTTTAGTAATAACTCGTTGCCACGATAAATAACTGTTACCGCCTGCCCATTGACGGCCTGTTTAACCACCGTTTCCAGACGGCGCCATCTTGCCTGTTTACCACGCTGCTGTTCTGCCTGGGTGGGCCCCATTTGATATTTAATACGGTTTTTCGAGGCGAATATACGGGACCAGGAGTTATTACTGGGCTTTTGCTGCAGGAAATAAGTGCATAAGGCATCAATCAGATAACGGTATTTTCCTGAAATGGAGGGACTGGTTCCTGGGCGGTTATTGATATACATGGCAAAGGCCAGGGTATGCGCATTCGCGGTGTATAAATAACCGGACAAGCTGACAATACCCGTCATTGTACCGGTTTTCGCACGAACCATATCTTGCTGATCAGGCCGCTTGAACCGGCGCTGCAAGGTGCCGTCACGCCCCGAAACAGGCAGTGCAGAAATATATTCATAGGCAAGCGGAAATCTTTCATAAAGAAATCGCAGCAGATTAACAGTCTGGCTCGCTGTTAATAAATCATTACGCGATAAGCCGGAACCATCTGTCAGGATAGCTTGCTGCATGGGAATACCGGTTTGATCCTGAAGGAATTTTTTAACAACCTGCTGTGCTTCCGGCCAATTGACTGGTGACCCATGCAGCTTGTGAGCCGCATGCAAAAAGAGGCTGTCCGCATAGAGATTATCAGAAGGTTTCAGGGTATCAGCCATCAATTGGGAAATCGGTTTTGAAGAGTCTGTAGCTAGCAACATGGCACCATTCGGGGTATTGCCCAGTGCTACATTGCCGTCAAGAATAATATTCTCTTTGGCCAATTGCTGGCGGATTAAACCTTTCGCATAGGCGAGTGGATTACGGATCGCCATTTTCTGCTGAATAGCCCATTGCCCAACACCAATACAGCCTCTAACGTTTAAATGATTTTCCTGATCCATTACAAAGGAAACCCCGCAACGGGCGGTTTTCTCTTTGGTTTTCACTTCATTATTTACAATAATACTGCCGCTATCGTCATCGACCTCCACCACTGCCGTCTCACCTGGCTTGCCAGCAGGATTCACCGTTGCAACCATACGATTGGCATCAATCATGGTCGGGCCTAAGGGCGCGCCATAACTGTAAGCCAGGTCGCTGGTCATCCAGCCTGGTGCGTAAGGATTCACGATAGCATGGCTGCTATCAATGATTACATTGCCCTGAATGTGGTTGATATGCCAGCTTTTTAACACGGCTAACAAGCTAGCCAGACGCTCACGGCTAAAAGAAGGATCCCCGGAAAGTTTGAGGTAGAGGGAACCTTTTAACACGCCATTCTGTAATTGACTTGCATTGGTGCTCAGGGTATTTTTAAAGCGGTAATCGGGGCCAAGCACCATTAAAGCTGCCGCATCCGAAAATAATTTCATATTGCTGGCAGGCACAAAAGCCTGATTCTGATTACGGCTATAGAGCGTCGTGCCAGTGTTTAAATCGACGACTTCAATACCAATATTGGTTCTCGGGTCTACCTGATTAATTAGCCGGTCAGCTCCGCCTTTAATGGTCGCATGGGAGAGGTCAGAAATTATCAGGCTAAGCAATGCGCACGACAAGATCCTTTTCATCGATGAGGTTTCCTTAGTGATGTGATTTATAAAATCAGAAAAAAATTCTGCTAATCATACCGCAAGCCCATGCGGTCAAGAAGACCTGCAAGTGTATCATTATTGAAAAATTTTAGCTTTAACCAGCCCCCAGAGCCTTTTTCGCTGACAATTTCGACAGGGGCCCCTACTTGCTCGGACAGTTTCATTTCCAATTGCGCAACATCGCGGTCCTTAAATGCGCCTGGCTCTTGCTCAGTCCGCGTTTTTAATTTTTTTACCTCCTGCTCACTCTGTCTCACCGACCAGTCCTGTTCAATCATTTGTCGTGCAAGGCTTAGCTGCTGACCCTGCGCCAGTCCTACCAGCAACCGGGCATGGCCAAACGACAACTGCCCGCTGCGAAGTAATGATTGCACTTCTGGCATTAATCCGAGAAGCCTCATGATATTGGTAATATGACTGCGGGATTTACCTACCAGGACGGCTATTTCCTCCTGCCGGAAATTAAATTCATCGCACAAACGGCGATACCCGCTTGCCTCTTCAATTAAATTGAGTTCCTGGCGCTGTATATTTTCAATCAAGGTTAAGGCGGCGGCCTGCTGATCAGTATATTGGCCAATCATGCATGGGACTTCTGACAAACCCGCTATTCTCGCCGCCCGCCAGCGCCGTTCGCCAGCAATGATCTCATAACAGCCGCTGGCTATTTCCCGAACCACCAGGGGTTCGATTAGCCCTTGAGCCGTTATTGATTGGGCAAGTTCTGCAAGTGAATGGTCATCAAAATCAATACGCGGCTGGTAGCGCCCTTTTTGCAGACTATCAATTGGCAACAGCCGATAAATCGTCGTTTGAGACAGTTTATTGTTAATTTCTGTCATACAAATACCATCCCAAATAGAAGACAATATGTGCAAACATGGCAGCCAGTAAACCGTAATGCCAGAAAATATATCCAAAAATAAGTGCCTGCCAAAGGCATAGAATCAACATACAATAGACAAATTGGCGGCTGGCACGACATCCGGCAGCGAGATACGCAGGAAGCTGGCCTAAGGTAAAAAATATGCCGCTGATAACAATAGCGGTCCAGACCATTGCATTGGTTTTCTGGCCAGAAAATAACATGGCAAAATAAAGAATTACATTTAATAAGCCCCAGCGTGCGAGTATTTCATCAACTACCCCGCCATAGAGGATGCATCCGTCCAGGCCTATTTTATTTCGAAAAGTCTGCAGGGCTAATAACGTCGGCTGATCCAAAACTCGCATGGCCAGACCATAGTAGAGAAGCAGAAATCCCAGCAGGCCGATAACCGTCAGAACGCCGATTGCGACTAAACCGTCCTGGATCTGCCTCCAGGCTTCCCCACCTCCCAGTAAAGCTGATAACAGGGGATCACCGAGACCTGTCCTTTGCGAGAGGACAGTGCCTGCAACCGACATCAACATGACCATTACCAGTGTCTGGATAACCACCAGGCGGGTCATTTTTTTCTGAACCTGCGGGCTGTTATCGGGCAATAACAAAACGATTAGACGCGGCAAGACAATAAAAATTCCTGGAAGTGCCAGGAAAAATAAAAAAAGCACCATCGGCCAATACATACTTTTCAATCCTTGCTTAAAACACTATAAAAAAATCCATCGCAATTTTCCTGGCCCGGCAAAATCTGCCAGCCATATTCATTAGCGCTTCCCCAGGGTGGATTAATGGGTAATACACGGCACTGGGGTTCTGACTCCAGAAACGTCCGGATTTGATTTTCATTTTCACGTTTTAATATGGAGCACGTCGCATAAACCAGCAGGCCGCCTTTTTTTAATAAAGGCCAGATAGCCTGTAATAACTGTGCCTGCAGCGCGGCAACTGTAGCGATATCCTCTTCCTGCCTCAATACTTTAATATCGGGGTGTCTGCGGATTACTCCCGTTGCAGAGCAAGGTGCATCGAGTAAAATCCGGTCGAACAATTGGCCATCCCACCAATCTTCAGGTTTACGGACATCTCCCTGTATCACCGTTGCATCAAGCTGAAGACGTGAAAGATTTTCTTTCACACGCTGTAGGCGTTTTTGTTCAACATCAACGGCAATACAGGCTTTTAGATTGGCTTGCGACTCCAGGATATAGCTGGTTTTTCCACCAGGCGCACAGCAAGCGTCCAGTACGCGCAACCCGGGTTCAAGAGCCATTAAGCGGACAGCCGCCTGTGCCGCTTCATCCTGTACTGAAAAAAAGCCTTCAGCATAGCCCGGTAATTCACGAATATCCACAGAGGCATCCACATTAATACCATGCGGCGACAGAGGAAGCGCTCTGGCTTCGATGCCGGCTTGTTTCAGCTGCTCTAAATACCCCTCTCGCGTCACTTTCTGCTGGTTAACCCTAAGGCTAAGCGGGGGATGCTGGTCATTGGCACTTAAAATAGCCTGATAAGTATCAGGCCAATCCTTTTTCAGTGCTTTAATGAGCCACTGCGGATGATTGTGGGAATAAACCGATTTATTCTCAAGAGAAGCGAGAATAGTCTCTTTTTCGCGGCAAAAACGCCGCAATACCGCATTGATTAAACCCTTTGCCCAGCTTTTTTTGAGTTTATCCAGCAAGGCAACCGTTTCCTGGACGGTCGCATATTCAGGCTTATTCAAATATTGCAGCTGGAATAGGCCCATGAGTATCAAAAGCCAGATATCAGATGTGGCGGGCTTTTTATTGAGCAATTGATTGGCAATCAGCTCAAGCCGATAATAATAGCGGCAAACACCAAAACAAATCGCTTTGGTTAAAGCGCTAATTTCAGGGGATTGCAGCGAATGGTTGAGGGAAATATTATCGTCAAACAAGCCAATGAGAATTTTTAATGCCTGCCCGCGTTCATTTGCTTTCATTTAATACCTGGCCAATAAAACTTTGATATTTGCCGGCATTCATCCATTCTGCAATGGTAAGCGGTTTCCCACCCGCAAATTGCAGCTGCTTTACCCGTAATACACTGCTTCCGGTGGCAACTGACATTCCTTCCCTGCTAATTGATAATATAGTTCCCGGTACCGATTGGCTGGGTTGAGGCTCTACTTCAGCTTGATAAATTTTAAGTAATTCGCCATTAATGCTGGTATAACTCACCGGCCAGGGGTTAAACGCCCTGATTTGCCGCTCGATTACATCGGCATCCAGCCGCCAATCAATAAGCGCCTGCTCTTTCTGAATCTTGCCGGCATAAGTCACGCCTTCGCTGCTCTGTGCAGTCGGTTCAATTTTGTTTTCAGCCATTAAATTCAATGTTTCCAACAGGGGGGCGATAGAAAGAAGCGAGAGTTTATCATGTAAACTGCCGGCGGTATCATGCGCATCGATAGAACAACTAACCGACATCAGTTCCGCCCCTGTATCCATACCGGCATCCATTTGCATAATAGTCACCCCCGATCGAGGATCACCATGTAAAACAGCCTGCTGTATAGGTGATGCACCGCGCCAGCGAGGCAGGAGCGAGGCATGAACATTAATACAGCCAAGCCGGGGAATATCCAATACCCGTTGCGGCAGAATTAAACCATAGGCAATTACGACCATCACATCAGGTTTTAAAGCAGCAAGCTCGGCGACTGCAGCCTCCGTTTTGAAGTTTGCTGGCTGATAAACCGGGTAATTATTCTCAAGGGCCCAGGTCTTTACCGCAGAAGCCTGCAACTTACGCCCGCGGCCCGCCGGGCGATCAGGCTGAGAATACACCGCCAGTAAACGATGCCCGGAATGCGCTATGGCGTCAAGACAGGGAACACCAAACTCAGGGGTGCCGGCAAAAACGATTGAAAGCGAAGACTTCATGATTTACGCGCTTGTTGACGTTTAAATTTATCCAGTTTTCTTCTGGCCATGGTTCGTTTCAAAGGTGAAAGCAAATCAACAAAAAGCTTGCCGTTCAAATGATCAATCTCATGCTGAAAACACTCACCCAGCACGCCTTCGCCAGACATTTCATAAGGTTTGCCGTAGCGATCCAGTGCGCGAATCGTAACTTTTTCGGCACGAATAACCGTATCATAGACACTGGGAACTGAAAGACAGCCTTCCTGGTACTCGACCTGTCCTTCTGAGGCAATGATTTCCGGGTTGATTAAAACTAACTGCTGGGCTTTATCCCCTGCAATATCAATTACAGAGAGTCTGAGGCTGATGCCAATCTGGGGTGCAGCAAGGCCAACACCATTCACGCTGTACATTGTTTCAAACATATCATCAATCAGCTGCTGCAATTCTTCAGTAATTTCTTCCACAGGCTGGGCGACCTGCCGCAACCGGGGATCGGGTAAATAAATAATTTTACGAATGGCCATGAAAACTCTGTAAAAAAAAGTTGAAGGATAATATTATCGCGAATACAATGTTTGACTGCAAGATACCAATACCCGTAATTAAACAGCTTTCAGGGACAGAAGATGCGGCGTTTATTTGTCATAATCGGTTTGATACTATCATTCAGTGCACAAGCAGTATCCATTTTGGAGGACTCTCCCAGACGTTATGTCGTACAACCGGGGGACACGCTGTGGAGTATCGCCTGCAAATACCTGGCCAATCCCTGGGAATGGAAAACGCTCTGGCATGGAAATCCGCGAATTAAAAACCCCAACCGTCTATATCCCGGTGCCGTTCTTGAACTGCGCTATGCTCATAATGAGCCTTATATCCGCGTATTGTCGAATGGGACAATTAAACTATCCCCCAATATTCGCCCTCGCCCGATTGAAGATGCTATTCCTGCCATTCCGCTTATGGTTATTAAACCGTTTCTGAATTCCTCCCTGGTGATGGATGAAAACCGTTTGCTTAATGCGCCTTATATTGTCGCTTTTACGGGAGAACATATGTTAGGCGGCCAAGGAGACGAAGTGTATGTGAAAAATCTCCACCCGGATTGCAAGATGCCACAGGGAGCGACTATTTCCTATGCGGTTTATCGGCCAAATTGCCCTTACATAGAACCTGAAACCAATCGCCTGTTAGGGTATAAGGCAACGCTGGTTGGCTATGCAGAATTAGTTCGCGGCGGTGAGCCGGCGACTATTCTGCTGACCGAAATTACTGAGGGTGTCCGCTTGAAAGATCGGGTGATGCTCAATGATTTCCCAGAGTTTAATTTATCTTTTGAACCGAAAACTCCAAATAACCCTGTCTGTGGCTCCATCATTGATCTGCCCGGTGATTACACCCAGGGCGCAGTGGGCCTGGTTGCTGTTATTGACAGAGGCCAGGACGTGGGCCTTGAGCCGGGTGATGTCCTCGGTATATATTCTGAAAGGAAACTGGTCGCTGATCCACTTGATACTGCCAACCCTATTTTGCTCCCCCGTGAACGCGTTGGCGAAGTAATGATTTTTCGTAGCTTTTCAAAAACCAGTTTTGGGTTGGTCATGCGCTCCATTCGCGCCGTTCATCTTGGTGACAAGGTAACTAATCCATGAGCAACAAAGATTATTATCTCTTGTTAAACCGTATAGAAGGCATCGGCCCGCGTACCGTGCAGCGTTTATTAAATCATTGGCCTAATCTTGCCGCATTGTTCTCACTGTCTAAAAATGAAATGATGGCAGCGGGGGTGAATCCACTGCTGGCAACGGCCCTAAGCGCGGCTGATCTGAGAGTGATTGAGGCTGATTTGCAATGGGAACAACAAAGTCCATGTCACCATCTGCTATGCTGGGAAGATGAAAATTATCCTGCGCTTTTAAAAGAAATACATGATCCCCCCCTGGTGCTTTATGGAATTGGGAACCTGGATTGTTTAAAACAAAAAACCTTGGCCATGGTCGGCACACGAAAGCCCTCGGTTAACGGACATGAAACGGCCTATCGATTTGCCTTTGAACTGGCTGGCAAGGGAATAAGCATTGTCAGCGGCGGCGCCCTGGGAGTTGATGCCGAGGCCCATCGGGGCAGTATTGCGGCTAAAGGGCAGACCATTGCAGTCATGGGAACCGGCGTTGATGTCATTTATCCTGCCCGTCATCGTGATCTTGTAAAAAATATTATCACCAATGGCTTGATTTTAAGTGAATTTCCTTTAGGCAAGCCACCAAGTGCTGGACATTTTCCACGGAGAAATCGTATAATAAGTGGTTTATCTATTGCCACATTGGTTGTTGAGGCTGCAATTAAAAGTGGTTCACTCATTACAGCCAGATTAGCACTTGAGCAAAATCGTGATGTACTTGCTATACCAGGCTCGATACATAACCCACAAGCGCGGGGCTGCCATTATCTTTTACAGCAAGGAGCCAGGTTAGTGACCTCCCCCGCCGATATTTTGGACGCGCTGGGATGCAATAATTTACCTAATGATGCAGGTGGCCCAGCACTATCCCTTGCAACAAATAATAAAAACCTAGTAAAGTGCATTGGTTTTGAAATCACAAGCATTGATCAGATCAGTCAGCGCAGTGGAATCCAAATCGATGAAGTGGCCTGCGGCTTGGCTGAACTTGAATTACAGGGCATTGTCAAAGCAGTACCCGGCGGCTACATGAGGTGTTATTAATGAAAGACAGCTTGTTTGAAATGCTGATGAGCTTTTTTGAGAAAAGTCTCTCGGAATTGAAAGAAAGTAATTTATCTGATTTAGATAACGAGACAGACAGCGAAGAAGGCGATAAAGACAAAAGTCTTCTATTTATCCGCGCGGCTCGCGATGCCTCAATTCGTGTGTTTACTTATGAAGAACAAATTAAATTCACAAAAGCAAGTTATCAGTTTTTAATGAAATTAATGCTGTGGGGAATTATAGCTTCTGAAACCATGGAGCAAATTCTCAACCAGCTTCTTTTTTCGGAATCCCGTTTCGTAACGCTGCAGGAAACGAAGTGGACCATCCGTAATTGCCTGGCTGATAGTTTGAGTACCGTACAACTCGCTTTTCTTGATCTTGTGCTATATCAAAAGGAAGACGAATTGCCTTTGCATTAGCTAACGCCAATTAAGCTGCTGCCGGGCTAGAGCCGCTTATTGCAGCAAGAACAAGTAATTAATAACAACAAATGAAGAAACTTCTAAAGGATAAAGGTCTTTTATGAGTAAACACCTGGTTATCGTAGAATCACCCGCAAAAGCCAAAACCATACAGAAATATTTGGGTAATGACTATGATGTACTTGCCTCCTATGGCCATGTCAGAGATCTGCCCCCGCGTAAAGGCTCGGTAAATCCTGACAATCATTTTAAAATGACTTATAGCCCCATTGAAAAAAATGCCAGGCATATTGAATCGATTGCCAAGGCGCTAAAGAAGTCTGATTCCTTGCTTCTTGCAACCGACCCTGATCGTGAAGGCGAGGCGATATCCTGGCATGTATATGAACTGATGCAGGAGCGTAATCTACTCAATAATAAAGCGGTTCATCGTATATTTTTTAATGAGATTACCAAATCAGCCATTCAGGAAGCCATTCAGAATCCGCGCGAGATATCCATGGATCTGGTCAATGCCCAGCAAGCCAGACGGGCGCTTGATTATCTGGTCGGCTTTAATCTATCCCCTCTTTTATGGAAGAAAATTCGCCGCGGCCTTTCCGCAGGCCGCGTGCAAAGCCCCGCTCTTCGCCTGATTGTAGAGCGTGAAGAAGAAATCGAACGCTTCGTCGCCCAGGAGTACTGGCGCATCATCGCCTCCTGCCAGCATGACTCAAGTCCATTCTCTGCGAGGTTGACCCACTATCAGAAAGAAAAATTACAGCAATTCAGTATTACCGGAAGCGAACAGGCCCACGAGACCCGAGAGCAGTTATTAAAAGCAGCTAACGGCGAGTTGATTGTCGAGAATATCGAGAAGAAACAACGCAAACGCAATCCCGCTGCACCTTTTATCACCTCGACCCTGCAGCAAGAAGCGGCTCGCAAATTGGGCTTTACTGCCCGCAAAACCATGATGGTTGCCCAGCAGCTTTATGAAGGAATCGATATTGGCACCGGCACTGCAGGTTTGATAACTTATATGCGAACCGACTCAGTCAGTTTGGCCAATGAAGCTATTTTTGAGATCCGCGATTTTATACAACAGCGCTTTGGCGAAAAAAATTGCCCGAAAAGCCCACGGATGTATAAAACAAAATCCAAGAATGCCCAGGAAGCGCACGAAGCGATTCGCCCCACTACGATTCGACAAACACCGGAGTCCATCCAGCAGTACCTGACGAATGACCAATACAAGCTGTATAACCTAATCTGGAAAAGGACCATTGCCTGTCAGATGTCTGAAGCATTAATTGACACGGTAGCCGTTGATTTAAGCTGCGGTGCGGGCAATCTTTTCCGTGCGAATGGTTCAACAATTGCTTTCCCAGGATTTCTCACTGTTTATGAAGAAGGTATCGACGACTCAACTGACGACGAGAATTCTGGCCTATTGCCGCCGCTTAACGTCGGTGAGAAGGTCAAATTACTTGATATTGCTGCCAATCAGCATTTTACTGAACCTCCGCCGCGCTATAGCGAAGCCTCATTAGTAAAAGCATTGGAAGATTATGATATTGGCAGGCCGTCCACTTATGCCACCATTATTCATACGCTGCAGCAACGCGAATATGTAATTGTTGATAAAAAACGCTTCGTTCCCACAGATGTTGGCCGCATTGTCAGCCGCTTCCTCTTAAGCCATTTTACCCGCTATGTCGATTATAAGTTCACAGCCAAGCTGGAAGATACGCTCGATGAAGTGTCCCGCGGCGAGAAAGAATGGGTTCCGGTGCTGGAAGAATTCTGGCAACCGTTTATCCAACAGATTAATACCACCGATACACAGGTGCAAAGAAAAGATGTGACCTCCGAAATCCTGGAAGAGCAATGCCCCAAATGCAGCAAACCCTTATCAATTCGCCTTGGTAAAAGGGGACGTTTTATTGGCTGCACGGGCTATCCAGACTGCGACTACACTCAGGATTTGAATAATCAGGAGGGAGAGAAAAGCGAACCGGAAGTCATCGAAGGACGCCAATGTCCCGAATGCCAGGGTGCACTCCACATTAAAACAGGACGCTATGGCCGATTCATTGGTTGCAGCAATTACCCTGATTGTAAGCACATGGAGCCCATCGAAAAACCGGCTGACACGGGGGTTGAATGTCCCAAATGTCATAATCATAAAATTTTGAAGCGCAAATCAAGAAAAGGAAAAATTTTCTATTCCTGCGGCGGCTATCCAAAATGTGATTACGCCTTATGGAATGAACCCATTAACACCCCCTGCCCACAGTGCGCATGGCCGTTGTTAACCGTGAAGGAATCCAAACGCTCCGGAAGGCAGATCCTTTGCCCGAAAGAAGGTTGCGGGTACACGGCCCAGGATGACGGTTAGCACATGACTCGTCGACTTTACCGAATCCCGCGGTCGTTGCCCATGGCTACGCAAATATTTTCTCATTCGAATCCCAGCGGCGAAGACCCATAGCTATCTACACATCGCCACTACGCGCTATAGCGCTGTCTACAACATTGCCACTACGCCCTGCGGCTTGTCCGCAGGGTCCAGCGATTGTCTATGAGTCTTATGGATCCCTCGGACACAAGCCGAGGGACGTAGGAGCTAGGAGCAGATCTATGGGCATCGACACCGCGAGAACCAAGTCTGGTGGCCGAACATACTCTTTGAGTATGCCTAGGCATTGAATCAAGCCGGTACTATCAAAATAGTCAGGGTATCGGTGTATGTTCCCTGTTTGGCCAAAACCTGGAGGCAACGGCAGCTCATTAACCTGCACGGAACCCCTAACGCCAATTTTAATATTCGGATTAGCAGCGCCCAGGTAACCGGTGCGCCTGCTGCTGTTTATACCGATACGGTAACTTTATTGATTTCGCCTTCCTAGTGCTGGCATTGATCTACTGGGCTTTACAGCCCAGCCTACACGCTATTCTTGAAATATCCTATAATTAAGAGGAAATTTAAGAGTTATGGAGAACTCCTATGTCGTTTATGAATTTGTTGGAAACTCAGGACAGCATCCTGCTTGCTGTGGATAAACAGGATGACGCAAAGCAAAAGCAGATTGAAAAAAAACCTGGGATTGATACGCCTGATTTACCTCTGCCCTCCGCGCCCAAAGAACCGGAAATTAATATTCCACCGAAGGAAAAGGTTTAGCTACTTTTTCTTATTAAGTGGTGTAAAGCTGTGTAGCGGCAAAGAACTGAAATAGCCTGTTTTCATGCACGCCAATGTACGCAGCATTTGCTGCTTTAAAAAAGGGGTTTTGCAAAAAAGGCCATGAAACCAGTCTCTGAGGATCCCCATACTCTCATGCGAGGACTGAAACCACGGCGTAATAAATCGGCTGGCTTGCTGATAATAACGAAGCTGCGACCTTCTCCTTTGAGTATACTGAGACAAGGCTTCTTGCAGGGGAAATTGGCTGAGGCAATCATAAAGTGTTCTGGCATCAATCAGGCTCAGGTTAGCCCCCTGTCCTAATTGCGGGCTCATGCCATGCGCAGCATCGCCAATGATGACTACTCGCCGATCATGCCAGGGATAAACGCTCGCATCCGCATAGGAAGCCAGAGCAAACTGCTGGTGGCTGTTAAACTGCTTAAATACTGGCTCCAGGGCTGGCCAAATACCTAATACTTCTTTTTTCCATTCTCCAAATGGTGTATTAAGCCATTGCGGAAAGTAGTCTTTTCTCATGCTCCAGAAAAAACTCAGTAATAATTGCTGATTTTCAAAGCCAATCGGCAGGATTCCCGCCATGATTTCGGTACGCCGATAGATTTGCTCAAGCGTCTGATTAAATTGTCCCTCATTATCCCTGGCAATTGACCACAATGCTCCCCATTCATAGGGTTTGACCCTGATATTGACCTCCAGGTATTGTCTTAAGCCTGAGCGTGAGCCATCGGCAACAACGACGCAATCAAAAGGGCCATGCATGTGTCCGCAATTGTCATGTAAATAGACACTGTCCGGGGTTTGTTTTAGCGATACAATCTCGCAGGGATTAATGATACGGACACCGGAGGCTTGCATTTTGGCAAACAATTCCCGGTAAAGCACTGCCCGATGAATCCCCAGGCCAAAATGATAATCGACCAGATCACAATAACGTAAATCCAACACCACTTTCTGGCGATGGTTAATACCCAAAAGACCGGCAATCGGCGCCCCTTGGGGAATGAGAGTTTGCGCGATTTCCAGTTGATTCAGTACATCAAGTCCAGCCGGCTGCAATAAAAAACCAGACCCCACTGGCGTCAGGTTTTCTACCCTGTCAAAAATACTGACTTCAGCATCCAGTCGCTTTAAAAAAAGAGCCGCTGCGGGACCTGCAATTCCGCAGCCAATTACTGCAACTTTTAACATCAATAAACTTCTTAATAAATTTTTACTTGCAAGGGAGTATCACTGCCAATCCATGCACGTTTCATAATTTCAGTATTAAAAGCGCAATGAATTTCGCCCTTGCCATTAATAGCAATGACCCCCATTTCCCTTCGGGCAATATTTCGTTGATGAATGACATAATCACAGGCTTGCTCAAGGGACCACTGATTTAGCTCCATTAACATGGCAATCGTATGCGCAACGACTTGCGTAATCAAGGCCTCTCCTTCGCCAGTGCCTGAAACAGCGCAGGATTTATTATCGGCGAAACATCCGGCGCCAATCATACAACTGTCACCTACCCGCCCGGGCAAGCAATTCCCTGTTCCGCCGGTTGAGGTTGCCGCAGCCAGATTGCCCTGGGCATCCAAAGCGACAGCCCCTACCGTCCCTTTAATTTTTTTATCAAATATATCGTCTGTGCTTTCCCGTTTGGAGGCCTCTAAATATTGCCCATACTGGTATTCGGTAACAAAATAATCCTTTGATTTAAGCTCAAGATCATTTAATTTGGCCACCGCCAAGGCACCGTAACCTGAGAGAAAAACATGATGCGTTTGCGTCATGATTTTTCTTGCAAGCGAAATTGGGTTTTTTACTTCCTGCACCATGGACACAGCACCGGCATCGAGGATATGCCCGTCCATTATTGACGCGTCCATTTCCACCTGTCCTTCACTGTTAAGGACCGAGCCTCTGCCAGCGTTAAACAAAGGATCGTCTTCCAATTGCCGAACAGACGCTTCTACTGCATCCAGTGCAGAACCTCCCTGCTGCAGCACGTCATATCCCCTATACAAAGCCACTTTAAGACTCTCCTCATATTCCGGTAAATGACTTCTTAGCAATTCGGTCGCTTCACTGGCCCCTCCGTGAATGGCCATGGCAATCTTATTCATCCTTGTTTCCTCTTTTAGACGCAACTTTGGTTGGGTTATAAAGCTTACGGGTTTTTATTGAGAACCGACAGCCTTTTACCAGCAGATGGACTTTCAGGTTTTCCACATAAACAGGCTCATTATCACGCACAGCGGTAATATTGGTTTGCCGGATATGCTTGCCGTCAATAATAACAACCATTCCCGAACCGCGGCATTCGGCCTCTGAACCATTTTTTATAATTAATGCCGTATCTTCCCCCAAACCTACCCCAAGCTGATCAGGGTTGATGATAATCGCATGGGCGAGACGGGCAAAACGGCCGCGTTTAATAAAATGCGTATCTATAATGCAATTTTGAATAAAGGCGAGGCCGGAGGATGTTTTTAAATCCTGCTCAATTAACGCCTCTGCCAGCCCCCCGGCGGTGATCATTATTGATGACATGACCATGGCCCCTGCACTCGTTCCTGCAACGATAAAATGCCGATCCTCGATATAGCGCTGCCTGATGAAATCGATGAGATTGGTACCCCCTAAAATGGTTGCCAATCTGAACTGATCACCACCAGTAAAAAACACGGCATCCGCTGCTTCTACACGGGCTAAATAGTGCTTATCCCTCGCCTCCATTTTATCCTCAATATGGATAAAACCAGGGGCTTTATAGCCTATATCGTGGAATGCCCTTTGATAGCGCTCTTTAACCTCTTCCTGAAAACGACTGCCTGAAGTAATAATTTCTATTTTTTTATTTTTCGAGGCATTGAATAATTCCCGGAGAATTTCGTAACGCTGCAACTCCCCGGTATCTTTAGGCGGGAATGGGGGTTCTTTATCGCCAACGTCTTCCGCTCCCCCGATAATAAGCATCTTACCTTTTGCAAGCATGTAACAAGCTCCTAACTGACAGCCATTGTCGTAGCACGAACGCCTGCTTGCAATTTCTTAAGATAGGCAATAGCAGTCATTACATCCTCTGGAAAATAAAAAATGAAGGAACCAGGAACTGCTTCCCGTAAAACGTGATGAAGTGCCTCCATTTCATTGGATATAATTTTCACCTGTCTGGAATCAAAACCTTCCGTCTGCTCTATCCCCTCAAGAAGGAGTGCTGTCAACTCTTCATTACTGCGTCCTCTGCCATCCACATCATGCCGGATAATAATTTCATCAAACATTCTGCAGGCATAGGCGCCTATCTTGCGAATATCCGAGGCCTTTCGATCGCCCGTTGCGGCGATAATTCCGATTTTGCGGGTCGCTGGCTGC
This sequence comes from Legionella birminghamensis, assembly GCF_900452515.1. NCBI lineage: Bacteria > Pseudomonadati > Pseudomonadota > Gammaproteobacteria > Legionellales > Legionellaceae > Legionella > Legionella birminghamensis. Next base: position 466,673 of record NZ_UGNW01000001.1, on the reverse strand, counting down.
TGGACAATATAACCTTCCAGATGTTCAAAGGCAGCCGCATTGTGCCCATAGTCCACCAGGATGCGATAATTTTCAAATGCAAAGAGATTCATGCGGCCAGGAAGGTTTTCCGGAGAGGGTTGAAACTCATGAAGCCAGGCCGCGATATTCTCGATACTAAAACGGGAAATATGGGCGGCCAGAACTGCGGACAGGATATTTTGGATCATCCCTGCGGCCTTTCCACCAAAAGTGAGCGGAATTTTAGACACATGCGCTATTTGCGTTTTTTTATCAGCATCTTGCAATACAATAAACCCATTAGAAAGGTAGATTGCCAAACCGCCTTCCCGGCAATGCTTTTCAATGCGAGGATTGTCGTCCTGCATACTAAACAATGCGACTGAAGATTCGACGGCCTCCTTCATCTGATAAACCCGGTCGTCATCCGCATTCAAAATGGCATAGCCTGTTTTTATTGTGCTGCGTGGCACAACCTCCTTCACCTGTGCAAGCTCCTCAAGGGTATGAATCTCATCAAGGCCAAGATGATCTTCCGATACATTGGTTACAATGCTGATACTACAGTGATCGAAACCCAGCCCTTCACGTAAGATACCGCCTCTTGCGCATTCCAGCACAGCATAATCGACCAGGGGATCACGAAGAATAACCCTGGCGCTGAATGGCCCGCTGCAATCGCCTCGGTACACCTCCTGTTCGTTGATATAAATTCCTTCAGTGGAGGTTAAACCGACATGGCGTCCGGCTTTTCGTGCAAAATAGGCAATTAGTCTTGCAGTGGTTGTTTTACCATTGGTTCCGGTGATAGCCACCAGCGGTATTCGTGACTCGCTTCCAGGTGGAAACAGCATATCAATCACCGGACGCGCAACATTTCGCGTCTTACCGCATTCTGGAGAAAGATGCATACGGAAACCGGGCCCTGAATTGACTTCAATAATGGCACCATTATTTTCTTTCAAGGGTAAACTGATATTTTCGGCAACTATGTCGATACCGCAAATGTCCAGGTGCATAATGCGCGATACGCGTTCAGCTATGAACAGGGTTTCTGGATGAACAATGCTGGTCACATCAATTGCAGTGCCGCCAGTACTTAAATTCGCGGTATGTTTGAGGTAAAGGACTTTGCCCGCAGGTAAAACAGAATTTAAATCAAGGCCGTTTTCTTCCAGAATAGCCAAGGTGCTTGCATCCAGCTTGATAGTTGTCAGGAACTTTTCATGATGTTCCCCGCGGTTAGGATCCTGGTTTACCGCATCAATGAGCTGCTGTATGCTTGCAGTACCCGTTCCTACAATCATGGCCGGGGTGCGTTTAGCGACTGCAATAACCTTATGGTTAACCACCAGGAAACGGAAATCGTGACCACTAATAAATTGTTCTACAATAATCCTCTCGGAAATTTCTGCAGCTAACTGAAAAGCAGCTTGCGCTTTTTCTTTATTCTGAATATTGGTTGTAATTCCTCGTCCATGATTACCATCAACTGGTTTGATTACACAGGGATAACCTACCTTTTCGATCGCCTCTTTCAAGGAAGCCATATCGTCAATTATTACACCGCGGGGAACCGGGATATAATCATTTGCCAGTAACTGCTTGGTTCTTTCTTTATCTGCCGCATTATCCACTCCAATACTGCTGGTCAAGCCGGTAACCGTTGCGCATATTAACTTCTGATGGCAGCCATAACCAAACATAATCGTGGAGGAGTCATCCAGCCGGGTGTAAGGAATATTGCGTTTACGGGCTTCATTTACCAGGGATTGGGTACTGGGGCCAAAACCTTCCTGCTGATGGATTTCCCTTAATTGCTCCAAATGATGTTCCACGAGTGTGTAGGGGCGCTGATGAGCTAAAACCGTTACCAGTTCCACTGCTGCTTTCGCCGCATAAAGGCCTGCGCTTTCAATCTCGTAGGCAAATACCACATGATAAATCCCTTTTTGATGAGTCGAACGTGTTCTACCATAGCCGCAGGGCATGCCTGCCAGCCACTGGAGCTCCAGGGCTACATGCTCGATGACATGACCTAACCAGGTTCCATCATCCAGCCTTTTGAAAAATCCACCCTCGCTGGTTTCAGAACAAAAATGGTTATATAAGGAAGGAAGTAATTTTTTTAAATTATCGTTAAATCCGGGAATCGCATTGCTTGGAAGCTCTTCAAATTCCTTCAGATCCAGTTTCATGAGAATTAGTTTTTTTCTGGTGTTTGACCAATAATTAGGCCCACGCAAAACTCTCAGGTTTAAAATATCCATTTTTTAGTTTTCCCTTTATATATGCCCTGCATAGTCATAAACTCAGGTTAATTTTCGAAGGTTATTGCGAATGTTCCCTAAAATCGCAGCGACCTGTAATTGTACAGATTAAACAGTGAAGATATCCAAGCAGAAACAACACATTATTACAACATAACTCATTGATCAATAAATAATACGCAGCAGATGCGTCCTATACGTAATATTTTTCAAGTGATGAAGCAAAACTGGTGTCCGCAAAATTGGGCCAATTATCCTTATCAAATCCAGGTGCGTTTTTTAAACGCTCTTTTTCTATCTGTAAAATAAAACAGTCATCTTCTTTATTGTAGTTGAATAAATGCCAGGGAATGGCAAAAAATTTATTACCAAATCCCATAAATCCCCCAAAATCCAGGACCAGATAATTTACTCTGCCTGAAATCTTATCAATGACAACCTCATTGATCTCGCCAAGATATTCACCTGCATTATTTTTTACTTTGCCCCCACTGACCTCACTAGCCTTTACCACATGCCGTTTTCCCATGTGTTCTCCTGAATAAAGTCTTTCTATTAATCATAGAACAAAACGTTTAAACCCGCTCAGGCTAAAAGCTTCTGTTTGCTGAAATGGCAACGACGCGTCCATTCTGAAATAGCACCTCATAAAGAAATTCATTGGGCGATTGCTGATACGTCCAGACTTCATACACATCCGAGGCAAGGCCGTAGGGAATATTAAAACTATTTACCAACAGGGAAGAATCCTGATAGATATCCTTTGCCAAAGGCGGACCGCATTTCCGCTCAACTATGTATTTGCTATCCCCTTCAAGCACTAAAGATTGCTTGCAGCGCATGGCAAAGCCTTGATCGACAAGAATCAATGGAATTAGAACGCTTGCCAGTAAACGATGAATAATCATGTTGTGAGTCGATGAGAATGCATAAGGAAGATATAGCACAGCGCTGGGAAATATTCCTAAGACTAAATCAGTGCGGCCGGCGATTCCCGAGGCATCTCCACTCCGAATCCCCGCGGCACCTCCACTCCGAATCCCCGCGGCACCGACCGCGGGGCCCATGTCTGGTGGCCCAACAGGCTCCTACTTTTGCAATGTTGCCAAAAAATAGCGAGTAAAAAGGCACAAGACTTATACTTGGATAGGCATCATGTGGGCCCCGCGGTCGGTGCCTCGGGGATTCGATGGAAAGTTGGCTAAGCCTTTTCCCAATAAATCTTCTTCATTAATGCTAGATGAGCCCTGAAGGTATCCATTGCGTCCAGGCTAGGTTTAAGCAAATCATGTGATTTACTTTTCCAGATATAGATTAACCAAAGCAGCCAACTGTGAAAACACAAGAACCATAGCAACTCGTCTTCTGCTGGAAGGGGAGCTACCGATTGATAGCCTTGCAGGGTCATGGAAAAATGCTGTGGCCTGAACACAGCATCTGCAACTCCGGCGCAATTAACTGCAAGTCCAATCAAATCAACAAAAGGATGGGTTAAGCCGGCACTTTCCCAGTCAATGATGGCAGCTAATTTATCTTCTGACCATAAAAGATTTCCCATATGCAGATCGCGATGACTGGCAACCCAGTATTCCTTTTGATAGTAGGAATGCTGGTCGATTAAAGTATTTACCTCTTTCATCCAGGGGGCAGGCTCAAAATCTGGCGGCCAGGTAATTGCCGGCCAGTATTCAAAATTTTCCTCAGGTTTTGCCATAGCATGCATTCTTGCCAATACCTGCCCCAGAAAAAATGCCTGTTCGGGAGATGGCAGGCGGACAGGTGCGCCTTTGAAATAGGGGCGAAGCAAATGGATTTTATCTTGCTCTACAACAATCTGGCTTTTGACACCACCCTGATAGTCAGGAAAATGATGGGCAAGCCAGGAATTAATCTCAAAGCCCAATAACTCGTTCCTGCATACCTGTGAATGGTGAATGGTACCCAACCAGTTTTCCCGGGCAAGTTGCTTGTAAATCCATTCGCTACCGTCTTCAAGGCGAAAATAGGAAAGCCTGTGACCAGACCGTTTAATAAGCTGTTCGACAAGAATTTTTCCAGAGAAATAGCGGTTTGCCCTGTGTTTATGGCTCATGCATCAATTGTTCAATATAGCGTCTGCAGGTCAAGGGCTTGTCGAGAAAATTAATCGCATAACGCGTCCCCCCGGTTCCAGTAATCATTAATGAACCATAACGCAAAAGGCTGCCGACTATCGATTGCCTGATATCAATACTTTCAATTTTTCCTAAAGGAATATCGATAGTATTGCGGACCATGATACCGGCGCGCAAAATCACTTGCTTTCGCCTAATAGTCAGCGAAGAGAAGTGATAATTTACCCAGGTTACAGCGGCCCAGGCCAAAGCAAATAAAAGGAACAACAGGGCAACAATCTTGACTTGCTCAATATAAATTCCCAACAACATTGCCAGGCATGCCATTAAAAAGGGGCCTAAAAAAATCACCCAGTGGAGTCTTGCCACATACACCACGTTACTATCGGTGTTACTATCTATCATCATTAGATTCCGGATAAAGAGAGAAAATATAATAGTGCAGATAGAATTAATTTGCTATGCTCCTTTTCGGCGTCACCAATTGAGACTGTTAGTAAATGCGGCGTATTAATCATTGCATGAACAAACAACTGGCCGAGATCTGCTTGAAATCAGCAGAAATCGACAAGCTGAATACCGAAGTAAAAAAGTATCTGCCCGAGCATTTAAGCCCCCACTGCCAAGTGGGCAGTTTTAGCAGAGGAACATTGACGCTGCACATTCATAATCCCGCCTGGGCCACCGAATTACGCTACTGCCTGCCTGATTTGCGTGACTCACTCAGGAGAGAATCCGGTCTTTATCAATTGGCATCGGTTAAAATTGCAGTGGCTAGCGAAAATTATGAACAGCATTCTCCCCCAAAAAAGACGCGGCAATTTCTCTCGGCAGCAACTTGCTCATCGCTCTATGCGCTGAGTGAGGTTTGCAGTTATGAACCACTACGTGATGCATTGCGAAACCTGGCTAACAACAATAAATTTGCGGGTGATAAATCAGTTAATGAATAAAACAGTTATAAAAATGTAAATTTTATTGTTATTCATAACAATTTGTGCAAAAATAAAACCATCGATATAATGCTAATCGAAGACATTGTATTTTACGGTTTGAACCAATGACCAAGCTTTTTTCAGCAACAGGTGACGGTGCCTGCCTATTTAATGCTTTAGCCCTAGGCTTTTCCATCGAGCTGCTGAGCGGTCGTCTTGACGGCCGCCTGGAAGACGAGAATTATCAGAAGCTGCTCGAACAATTTGCTGCGCAACATCCTAATTTTTCGCCCAAAACCTGGGCTAATGTCAAATCATGGCTGCAATACTATAACAATGCCCGCGATATTGAGCTCATTCTTGCCCCGGTCTTGTTTAATCTGAATAAAAATTTCGCCTCTGAACCGCAAGACATTTTATTACAGGAATTATCCAGCCTGTTGTATTATAACAAAACTTCTATTCAATCAGGGCTAGCCTGGTATGAAATTATGGCGCAGCCTGCCCAGGGAATCTGTTTCCCTACGCTGGATATGTTAAGCCTCGCGACAAAAGCAGTGATCCTGGAGCGTTTAGGACAGTTAATCAGGGAAGCTCAAGTGGATGAGTTTCAAAACTGCAAGGCATTAATAAATAAAGAAGCGTCTTTATTGGATTTACTTACAAACGAATACAAGAAAATTGATACATTTCAGCGCGGCTATAGTTGTGGTGATATCAGTAAAATGGCGGAACAACTGCATCTTGAAATCCATGAAAACGAGATGCCTAATCCCAAAAACGCCAGTTCTGGCATTTACCTGAAAAATAAAGAGGCGCATTGGGATCTTTATACCACTGAAGAAGACGGTTTCCTGATTGATCAGCAAGAGCGCAAGTTGTTGTTTAGCTCGGCTGATGCTTTTTATAATCGTGAAACCGTAGCAGCCCCTCCTGGGAATGCTACTGAGCCACCACAAGTCATTATTGTTAACAAACTGATTAATAATCCAGGTTTGGGAAATTGTGCATTTTATGCTTTTGCAACAGGCCTTATTAATATAATTCAGGAAGAACATTCTAGCCATAATCGGGAATTATTTAACCGTCTGACGCAACTACAGCCCTCGATTAGGCCTCTTTATCAGCAAATCTGCGATTTTCATATTGAGGAAGCAGCACGCACCAGCCAGGACAAACAATTACTGGAAAGTTTGCAAAAAGCATTACGGCGAATGCTTTTCCAAACCCAGCTTAATGAATTAAAACAGGATTGTGTCAATCCTGGTGAAGATAATACCCGGTTAAAATCCAATAGCATTTTTAGCAATTTTGCCGCAGTCTATTTTGAAAATATTAGGGAGATAAAGGACTATAATGAGTTCGCCCGTTCAAAATCCATCCTAAAAGAAATTGACCAATTAAAAGCTGAGCACAGCAAAATCAAGGACATTCCATTTACTCAAATTATTCTTGATCTGCAAACGCTTTTTCTTAGACTTCTGTATGGCAAGGACACACCTGCAATAAGCCTGGAAACCCCCTTTTTACGCAACTCTTCCATAGTTCTGGCTATGGAGGAAATTACCCGGGACTATGTATGGGGCACTTATACCCATTTGGACGCCCTGGCTCGCACGCTGTCTGTTAATTTACATTATTTAATAAATGGCTCAGCCTCTCAGCCTTTTCATGACCTGCCCAATCAACACTGCATAACCATTGATAATCAAAACAATATGCATTGGGTAACCCATGTCACAATTGCCTTTGATCGTTTAAAAGAAAAGACTTCCAAACCAGCTACGACACCTTCCTCTCCTCCTGCAACTACCCCAGCAAGAGCTTCTTTTTTTGACATTCACTATTCTCGCGAAAAGGATGAAATGAGATCTGAAGAACCCGTTGAACCTGCCATGGCCAACCCAGTGAACATTGGAGACCCTCTGGATCGACTAATCAGGCGAGTAGAACAGGCGAATAAGGAGTACCAAACTTATAATAAAAGCCTGTGGTTTTCTCTTCGCCATCGCCATGCGGCTACAGGCAGACGGAATGCAAACCAATTTGTAGCCAACCTCAAGAAAGAGACCCGTTATCAGGATGCAATAGCTCTGCTTATTGATTATATGGAGCATAGACGATTGGATAATGGTAATACCCATCCCCACTCGTTCAGGACGATGTTATTGCAAAATGTATTGGGCGATGAGCCTCGCATTCCGCTAACGTTGGTGTCCAGTCAGTTTAAGTCCTTTCTGCAACAATTCAAGGAGTGTCAGCAACTTGAATCATTTTTTGCAACAGACCCTGCAAAAAAAATCTAGGCTTATTCCATAGAGCCTTCTAACTCGACACTGGCTCAAAAACAACTATATTAAATCTGAGATGTTTAGAATTTAAAGTCAGAGGGATAATAATGAACAATACTCAGAACAACTACATCCATGGTTACAACCCTAATGAAACACAACGTTTATACCAACAAGCGAAATTAATTTATCATTTTGCGCATCAGGATTTACCCTTTCATAAAAAAGAACGGTTGCTGGAAATAGGCTCAGGCGTAGGCGCCCAGACCGCATTGCTTTTAAAAGACTTTCCCAATATTCATGTGACCGGCATTGATCGTGAACCGGGTCAAGTTGAACAGGCAAGAAAGTATCTATCTACGATACCATGGTCAAAATGGCCAGATGGAACACCCCGATATGAGTTTTTAGTCATGGATGCTGCCAATCTTAAACTGGAAAAAGATAAATATGACTGCGCTTATTTCTGCTATGTGCTGGAACATGTGCAGCAACCGGAGCTTGTCATATCCTGCGTGCAGGAGGTACTTCAACCTGGCTCGCCGATCTCCTGCTATGAAGAACTTAATGAAACGGCTTATATCTACCCGCCCTTACCCAATACAAGCCTTTATTGGAAAGCACTAAATGATCTACAGCATGAAATGGGATGCGATGGGGATATTGGCGTTCGCTTAGGCAATCTATTATTAAATGCAGGCTTCCACGATATCCAGACGAATGTTCGAACCTTTCATCACGACAACCGTAACCCGGAAAAGAAAAAGGAATTTTTTTACTATTTCCGTGATATTTTGTTAACCTGCTCCAAAGACCTGCTTGAAACCAAACGTATCTCCTTAAAAACACATGATCTGATGCTCCAGGAAATTAATGCCGCCGCCCATGATCCGGAAAGCGCCATTGTTTTTTTTAATATGCAGGCAATTGGTTTTGCTTAAGCAATTAACTTCTGGAACTTAATCTAACAAATTTGGACCACAAAGCGGGAGCAAGTGAAGTATTATGTCAATTGCTCCGTCATTGCGAGCCTTGGCCAAGCAATCCAGATCGGAGCTTGGACGAGCGCAGGGTTCTGGGTTGCTTCACTTCGTTCGCAAAGACGGGGAGTAATCCAGATGCTGAATAACTGACTGCCAATCTAAAGTTCACGCTAGTTGACAATGTCTATTGATTCAATTCTCGCTAATGCTTAAGGACTTTAAATTCGTTTTTAAAGTCCTTAGCGACTTGCATTTTTTTAAAATGAACTTCAGTTCAGGCTTCTACGGGTAGGAATCCAGGCATAGCCGGCATGTAATTTTCGGCATCAAAATAGGTGTATTCCCAGGCATCCTGACGCAGCATTAGCTCTCTTAGCAATCGGTTATTCAACTCGTGGCCTGATTTATACCCTTCAAATGCACCGATTAAGCCGCAACCTAGCAGATATAGGTCACCAATAGCATCCAGAACTTTATGCGTGACAAACTCACTATCGAAGCGAAGACCGTCTTCGTTCAGTACCCGGTATTCGTCGACCACGATGGCATTATCGAGGCTGCCGCCCTTTGCCAAATCATTTTCACGCAATTTTTCATAATCTGAAAGAAAACCAAATGTTCTGGCTCGACAAACTTCTTTAACATAGGACGTATTTGAAAAATCAAAGGTCGCGGCCTGCGGTTTATCATTAAATACCGGATGGTCGAAATCAATGGTAAAGGACACCTTATAACCGTTATATGGCAGAAATTGCACGTACTTGCCGTTATCTTCAACGCGAATTGGTTTTAAAATGCGAATAAAGCGCTTGGCAGCACTTTGTTCACGGATACCAGCCGATTGAATCAGGAAAACAAAAGGTGCCGCACTGCCGTCCATAATTGGGACTTCAGGCGCATTAATATCCACATAGGCATTATCAATTCCTAAACCAGCCAGTGCAGAAAGCAGATGCTCTACAGTAGCAACTTTCACCCCTTTATGCAGAAGAGACGTGCATAACATCGTATCGCCAACATAATCATAAACTGCAGGGATTTCGACTACGGGATCTAAATCGATACGTCTAAATACGATGCCAGTATTGATTGGAGCGGGACGCAAGGTTAAAAGTACTTTATCACCAGAATGCAAACCAACACCTGTAGCTTGAATCACCTTTTTAGGAGTTCTTTGTTTAATCATTCAGCGATCACCTTATTCAGATATCCCATTTTTTCACACAATAGTTCCCCCAATGATATCAACAATCAATTGATTAGTCTAATTTTTTATAAGAGAAATACTGGAGCAGGCTGGGCTGTAAAGCCCAGGATAGTTACCCGCTGGGCTTTACAGCCCAGCCTACTGTTAGGATTCCACCTGTTCTTCCTGTCTGCGTAAGAAAGCAGGGATGTCAAGATAATCAACATCAGGAATTGCAGGTTCGTTGGATTTTGCTGTTGCCTGCATTGCAGGGCTAGATTGCTTGCGCATAACAGCGGGTCTGTCAAATTGCTGGTAATCAAAAGAACCATCGCTTCGCATTGATTCAGCCGCACGGGTTTTAGCAATGCCAGCATATTGGGGCTGTTGCTGCTGTTGACGGCCACGGTTCGGATCGCCTAGTCCAGTAACGATAACAGTCACTCGCATTTCATCAGTCATCTCTGGATCAATTACTGTTCCAACAACCACAGTCGCATCATCAGAAATGAACTCTTTAACAACATCACCGACTTCCTCAAATTCACCAATGGACATATCCAGGCCGGCAGTGATGTTAACCAGAATACCGCGAGCCCCGGAGAAATTGACATCCTCCAATAATGGAGAAGCAATTGCCGCTTCTGCCGCCTGTCTGGCTCTCTGCTCGCCGCTTGCGCTGCCGGTTCCCATCATGGCCATGCCCATTTCAGACATAACAGTACGGACATCGGCAAAATCCACATTGATTAAGCCTGGACGGGTAATCAAATCGGAGATCCCTTTAACAGCGCCTAAAAGTACATTGTTTGCTGCTTTAAAGGCATTCAGAAGGCTAATATTCTTACCCAGAACGCTTAAAAGCTTATTATTGGGAATAGTAATTAACGAATCTACATGTTCGCCCAGGCGTCTAATGCCCTCTTCAGCCGCTAAGGCTCTTTGCTTGCCTTCGAAAGAAAAGGGTTTGGTTACCACAGCCACTGTTAGAATGTTTAATTCTTTGGCCACTTCTGCGAACACAGGGGCAGCTCCTGTACCTGTTCCACCGCCCATGCCTGCAGTAATAAATACCATATCGGCGCCTTCAAGTACTTCGCGGATTCTGTCGCGGTCTTCTTCTGCGGCTTCACGTCCGATTTGTGGGTTGGCACCCGCCCCAAGACCTTTGGTTAGATTATCGCCTAATTGAATATGTAATTTTGCATTGGAGTTTTTCAATGCCTGTGCATCTGTGTTTGCACAAATAAATTCTACCCCGTCAATATTCTCAGCGACCATGTGTTCCAGCGCATTACCGCCGCCGCCGCCAACTCCTACAACTTTGATAACGGCACTGTTTTCCTGGCTTTGCGTTAATTCAAACATTCCTGCCTCTCCCCTCTTTTTAACTGCCGATTAAGACCTAGAGATTATGTATCGTTATACATAATTCAACTCATTTTTATACAGTCAATTTGATTAATTCCTGAGCTGTATACCTAAAACTCCAATTTAAAAATTCCCTTGAAACCATTCCCGCATTCTTGACCACATACTTTTGCCGCCCTCATTTAAGGCAGGGACGCTGTAGCCGCCTTCATACTGCTGTTGAAACCCATGCAATAGCAATCCCACGCCTGTCGCCAGGGAAGGATTGGTCGTCGCTTCAACTAACCCTGCCACATGATGCGCACAACCTTGTCTTACTGGCATTTCAAAGCATAATTCAGCCAGCTCAATTGCGCCTCGTACGCAGGAGCCGCCACCTGATATCACCATACCTGCCGCAATTCGATTCTCAAAACCACTGCGTCTTAACTCGTGCCTTACCAGTGTAAATAACTCTTCATAGCGCGCTGAAACGACATCAGCTAATATTTTTGCGGATATTTTTCGCCCCGGACGTTCATTCACGCTAATGACTTCGAGCATTTCATCGGGATTGGCCAATTCCTGCAGGGCACAGGCATGATTGATTTTAATCGCCTCAGCTGCTTTAGTCGGTGTTCTCAACGCCATAGCAATGTCATTGGTAACCTGATCACCGGCAATGGGGATAACCGCTGTGTGCTGGATAGCCCCCTCAGCGAAGATAGCGATATCCGTGGTACCGCCGCCAATGTCCAACACGCAGACACCCAATTCTTTTTCATCATCGGTCAATACTGCATGACTGGATGCCAGTTGCTCAAGAATAACATCGGATACATCAAGGCCGCAGCGGCGCACGCATTTGGCAATGTTCTGGGCAGCACTGACGGCACCGGTTACGATATGAACCCGTGCTTCCAAACGCACACCTGACATACCGACTGGCTCGCGTATACTACCCTGGTTATCAATGATGAATTCCTGGGGCAGAATGTGGAGGATTTTTTGGTCAGCAGGAATGGCGACTGCTTTTGCTGCCTCAATAACACGTTCGACGTCAGCCTGGGAAACTTCCTGATCGCGAATAGCAACAATGCCGTGCGAATTCAGGCTGCGGATATGACTGCCAGCAATTCCTGCATAAACAGTGCGTACTTCACAGCCAGCCATTAACTCGGCCTCTTGTACTGCCCGCTGGATAGAATTTACCGTTGCCTCAATATCGACAACAACGCCACGTTTTAAACCGCGGGATGGATGGCGCCCGATACCGATTATTTCAATAGTTCCATCGGTGCTTACTTCTCCTACCAGCGCGACCACTTTCGATGTCCCTATATCCAAACCGGTTATGATATTTTTTTCTGATTTTTTAGCCATTATCTTCCCGCTTCATTTTTCCATTGCACTGCCATACCACGCGGATAGCGTAAATCCACACTTGCCAGTTGCGCCGATTTTTCTGCAAAAACAGCTGGATAAGCCTTACAGAATCGAGATATCCTCTTTTCCAAATCCCGCTTACCCAGCCGCAATTGCACGCCATTATCCAAACCAAGCTCCCAAGCATGATTGTCGCGTAATTCCAATGAGGATGCGTGCAAACCATAAATTGATAATATCTTACTCATTTTTTTGTAAACTTGTAAGACTTCTCTATATTGATTGGACGGTCCACTCAGTTGCGGCAATAAAGTATCGGCTTGTGGATTGCCTTCATTAAACATTTCTCCATCTTCGGTAAGCATGGCATTATTCCATGTTGCGAATGGAATTTTTTCTACCAATGTTATCTTCAGCGTATCAGGCCAGACACGTTCAATATGCACTTGCCGCGTCCATTCAAAAGCCGACAGTTCTGCATGCAGCCTACCCACTGACAGAGAAAAAAAACTGTCATTCAAATATTTGTCCAGTACCTCTTCCAGTTGCTTATGCGAAATATGATGATAACTGGCAGCAATCTTAACGGTATTTATCGGGAAGCGCAGGGGATCTGCTACAAATAAATAGATTAGACGCGCTGCTAAAAAAAGAGCGCAGGCGATCAATAGTGATAATACACTCGCATAGCGCAATTGCCCTTTTTCCCCGTCCATCCGCCTGCCTCATCTTCTCATTATCGCGCCGGGCGCCCAGGCCCAGCAAGCGAACATATCCGTTACTGATAATTGGTTACCAATTGCTGTTTACAGCGATGGTGTCTCATCGCCAGTTCAACCAGTTTATCCAGCAAATCAGGATAGCAAAGACCGCTGGCATCCCAAAGCTTTGGATACATGCTAATGGGGGTAAAGCCGGGCAAGGTATTGATCTCATTGAAATAAATTTGATTGGTCTGTTCATTAACAAAAAAGTCGACTCTCGCCATTCCCTTGCATTTTAAACGCAGAAAAATATCTTTTGCCGTTTTTTGCAAGCGTTCCAGTAATGATACTGAAAGATTCGCAGGAATGTGTAACTCAGTTGCTTCGCTTTCCAGGTATTTGGCTGTGTAGGAATAAAACCCATCGGCATGGTTGACCTTAATTTCCCCCGCGACACTCACCAAAGGTTCTGAAGCGGTCTGCGCATTTTCGAGAACCGATAATTCAATCTCACGGCCAGCAATGTATTCTTCCACCAGAATTGCCTCGTCATAGCGAAGGGCATCATTGACGGCATTAACCAGCTCTTCGGGAGTTTTTGCTTTATGAATCCCTACGGAAGAACCCAGCGAACAGGGTTTCACAAACAGGGGCAAACCAAAATCATTGATTAGCTCCTGGCAAAAGGCCTGTTTTTCTTTTGCTGATGCATGCCAGGATAACAGGCGGTATCGAGCGCTTTGAATGTCGCCATAGCAGGCCAGGCGTCGCGCCATATCCTTATCCATTCCAATCGCAGATGCCAACACATCGCAGCCTACATAGGCAGCATCCGCTAATTCCAGCAGGCCTTGGATACAGCCATCTTCATACAAGGGCCCATGCATGACCGGGAAAACAACATCCGCCTCAACCGCCAGGCGCCCATCGATAAACAGGCTGGGCAGGGGCTGTGATTTGGCGGTGCTCACTGGCAGGCTTTTGCTATGTGTTAACAGCTCCTGATAATCGTTGAGATAGCACCGGCCTTCTTTATCAAGGCCAATAGGGATTATTCGATATTTATCGGCATTGAGTTGGCTTAATACTGAAGCCGCAGAGATGAGTGAAACCTCATGCTCACCGGATTTCCCGCCATAAAGAAGTACAAGATTAATTGGTTTAGACATGTTTTGCTCCGATGATATGTACTTCGCGAATCAGTTCTACCGCAGTTTGCTGCCGAACTGTTTCACGCACCAGCTCTATTAACGACTCAATATCATTAGCAGAAGCATTTCCATGTTGATTAATAATAAAATTCGCATGCTTGGTTGAAACTACAGCGCCTCCCAGTTGATAACCTTTTAATCCGCAGGATTCGATTAGCCGGGCTGCAAAATCGCCGGGAGGATTTCTAAACACTGAACCGCAATTATATTCGCTGGTTGGCTGTGTTTCCGCCCGATGCGCCAATAATTCTTTAATTAGCTTAAGGGATTGCTCTTTTTCCCCCTTTTGCAAACGGCAGGTTGCTGCAATAAACCATTCATCCTCAGCCAAACCGGATACGTGGCGATACGCGATTTCAAATTCCTCAGGTGTACGAATTTTCCGCTGTCCCTCTCGCGTCATGGTTTCAACCTCAACGACTGCTTTCCAGGTTTCACTTCCGAAACAACCGGCATTCATGCGCAAGGCGCCTCCCATAGTACCGGGAATGCCAGCCCAAAACTCGCCGCCAGCCAGATTATTGCGAGCACAGAAACGGGCCATGGTAGCACAGGAAACACCGGCCTCGACATGTACTGTTGTTTCATCGACAAGCTGAACGTTCTTCAGACAACCCTGGGTTAAAATCACTGTTCCAGAAAAACCGCCGTCCCTTATGAGAGAGTTACTGCCAAGCCCTATCCAGAGAAGCGGCTCATCTGCCGGCAACTGCTTCAAAAAGGCTGCCAAATCGTCAATACCCGCTGGTTTATACAGCTTGTGAGCCAAGCCGCCTACCCGCCAGGTTGTGTAGTCAGCCAGGGGCTCCTGCAGTAATAATTCCCCTTGGAGAGATAGCTCGTCTGTTTGCAGATTCATTGTTGTCATGCTGGCTCTCTTGCAGTTTGTATCAGATTGATAGCCATCTGCCCCACATTTCCGGCCCCCTGCATCAAAATGACATTTCCCTCGGTGACAATTTCATCCAGGGATGCCTGCAAAGTCTGCTCATTGACCAGACGCGCATTGGGAAAATCTTTACGAATTTCCTGCAGAAGCGACTGGCTGGAAATGCCTTCAATAGGTGGCTCGCCTGCGGAATAGATATCCAATAACAGCAATTCATCAGCCAGGCTTAAGGCCTGGACGAATTGCGGGAACAAAGAATGCGTACGGCTGTATCGATGCGGCTGGAATACATGAATCAGCCGGCGATCTGGCCAAACACGGCGAAATGCATCGATCGTGGAAATTATTTCCTGAGGATGGTGGCCATAGTCATCCACTACAATGGCACTACCCTGCTCAAAGCGTCTCTCCCCCAGAATTTGGAAACGCCGCCCGACTCCCTGAAATTTAAACAGGCCATTTATAATCGCCTCGTCACTCACATCCAGTTCGGTTGCAATAGCAATTGCGGCCAGAGCGTTTAATACATTGTGCCGTCCAGGCCAGGGGAATTTAATTGCCAGCGGTTTGTGCGGTGCCGGCCGTTGAACAGTGAACTCACTCAGCAGTCCATTTTGAGTCCAGTCCAGTGCTCTAAAATGAGCCCCCTCGCGAAAACCATAGGTTTTGGTAGGCCGCTGGATTTCAGGCAATATGCGGCGTACTTCATCGTCTTCAAGACATACCACTGCCAGGCCATAAAAGGGTAAATGATGAAGGAACTCAACAAAGGTGCTGCGCAGCTTGTCAAAATTATCGTCATAAGTACCCATATGATCGGCATCAATATTAGTAACGACAGCCATCATCGGCTTCAGGTACAGGAACGAGGCATCGCTTTCATCCGCTTCGGCTACAAAATAGGCCGACTTACCCAGTTGTGCATTGCTGCCACAGCTATTTAACTTGCCGCCAATAACAAAGCTGGGATCAAAACCGCCTTCTGCCAATATACTGCTGACCAGGCTGGTCGTTGTGGTTTTACCATGGGTACCCGCGATAGCGATTCCATGGCGGAAACGCATAAGCTCTGCCAGCATGGCAGCGCGCGGGATAACGGGAATCAGCTGCTCATGTGCGGCAGTAACTTCAGGGTTTTCGGATTGAACAGCCGTGGATCGGACTACGACATCCGCGCCCTTGATATTTTCCACGCGATGGCCAATATGAACCTTAATACCGAGAGACTGTAGGCGTTGCACCGCTTTATTTTCGCTAATGTCCGAGCCGGTTACCCGATAACCCTCATTATGCAAAACCTCTGCGATACCGCACATGCCAACGCCGCCAATTCCCACGAAATGAATCTGTTCCACCCGCCCCATCCTTGGCGAAAGAAAGTGTCCCAAACTATTCACACAATTCCCCTTTATTTTTTATAAGGCTGGCGATCTTAATCCTAATGATTGCCAACGATTTTCATGATCGATACGCAGCAGTAATGCAATGACCATACAATTTACCACCATACTGGCGCCACCATAACTTAATAATGGCAACGTCAACCCTTTTGTCGGTAGCAGCCCTGAATTTACACCCATATTGATAGCAGCCTGTAATCCCAGCCAAAAGGTTAAACCGTAGGCGGCGAAAGCAGCAAAAAGCCTATCCTGGCTATGAGCGGTATATCCGATTAATAAACCTCGAAACACAAGTATACTATACAAAATTAATACGAGAAGCACACCCAGCAAACCTAATTCTTCTGCTAGTACAGCAAATAAAAAATCCGTATGCGCCTCAGGCAAATAGAATAGCTTTTGAACACTATCGCCCAAACCAACGCCCATCCAGCCTCCTCGGCCAAAAGCGATAAGGGACTGCGTCAACTGATAGCCGCTATTGTATTGATCCGCCCAGGGATCAAGGAATGCAGTCAGTCGTGCCACCCGGTAAGGAGAGGAAATGGCCAGCAAAGCCAATGCCACGCCCACTGCTAACAATAATCCCGCATAGTAACGAAATTTGACGCCTGCTAAAAACAGCATAGCCATTACCGTGCCGGTAATTACAACGGTAGCCCCAAAGTCAGGTTCCATCAATAATAAAACGGCTACTATGCCCAAAATAATCATGGGCTTGATAAATCCAGCAATGGATTGCCTGATTGACTGCTGCTGGCGTACCAGATAACCGGACACATAGAAAATCATGGTCATCTTTGCCAACTCAGACACCTGGATCCCAATCGGGCCAAATGCTAGCCAACGCCGGCTGCCATTGACTGTTCTGCCAATACCTGGGATGAGTACAATTAAGAGCATCAACAAGCAAACGAGTAAAAGCGGCATACTCATTTTTTCCCATGAGCTGCTGTCGATACGCATGATGACCAGCGCAACCATAAATCCGGCAAACAAATAACAGAATTGCCTAATCAGGAAATGAAAAGGCTGATGATAATATTTGGTGGAAATCATTACCGCACTTGAAGCGACCATCATCAGACCGATAATGATAAGTCCTAAAACGGCACCCATTAGCCACCGATCGTACAGGGCCAATGGCTTATGTGTTGGTTTACCGCGCTGAGTATAATGCCTGGGTTGCATACGCTTTATAACCTTCTGACTGCTTCGCTGAATGCTTCGCCGCGATGATTGAAATCTTTAAACATATCCATACTGGCGCAGGCAGGAGAAAGCAGTACAACATCACCTGCTTGAGCCTCGGCTTTAGCCATAGCGACTGCATCATCAAGACTTGCAGCCCTCAACACCGGCACTAGGCCTGTCAAAGCCTCTTCAATCAGATCAGCATCCTTTCCAATTAAAATAACAGAACGGACGTACTCGCTGACGGGGGCGCGTAATTCGCTGAAATCAGCCCCTTTGCCCAAACCGCCGGCTATCAGGATGATCCGTCCCTGCATAGCGCCGCCTATCCCTGAAATAGCAGAGATTGCTGCGCCAATATTGGTTCCCTTGGAGTCATTAATCCAGTCCACACCATCAAGCGTCCTCACCCACTGGCAACGATGTGGAAGGCCGGAAAAATGAGTCAGTACCTCGCGTATACTTTGAACATCAATTCCTGCAGCAGTTGCGAGTGCACAGGCAGCGAGGGCATTTTGCCAATTGTGCTTCCCTTTGATTCGTATGTCATCGATGGAAATAACACAGTCTTCCCCCTGAGCAAGGCTTATCATATCCGCTTGGCGGATAATTCCCCATTCCTCTGTTGTTGGCTTGCTAAATCCAAAGCTGACAGTTTTCTGCGTTGGCTCAAGATCAATAGGTGCAGTTTGCCAATCATCCCGGTTATAGAGGCATAGCCTGGCGCGCCGGTAAATACGCTGCTTGGAAAACCGGTAAGCCTCAATGCTATGATGTCTGTCCAGATGGTCAGGGGTAATGTTAAGAATGGTGGCGGCCACAGGAGATAAACTATAAATCAGATCCAGTTGAAAGCTCGAGAGCTCAAGAACCCAGAGATTATAGTCATTATCATCGTCCAGCAGATCAAGTACAGGGGCGCCGATATTCCCGGCAACAGCCACCGAAAAGCCTGCTTTTCTGGCCATCTCACCGACTAAACTGGTTACAGTGGATTTACCATTGGTGCCGGTAATTGCGATGACGGGCACCTGAATATCCCGGGCCAGGCATTCAATATCGCCAATCACCGGGATTTTTCTTTCAAGGGCCTTTTGCAAAAAAGGTTCGTCCAGAGAGATACCAGGGCTGGTAATAATTTCTTTTAGCTGATCATAAATTTCATCAGGAAATTGGCCAAGAAAAATATCAACCCCCGGAAACATGGCTCTGAACTCGCTTAAGCCTTCCGGTTGGGGCCTGGTATCAAATACCACAAAAGGTAAATTACGACGATGTAAATAGCCCGCTATTGAACGCCCGGTTTTTCCAAGACCAGCAACGAGATACAATGATTGATTCATAGTTTTCCTATCGTAATTTCAATGTAGCCAGACCACAAAGCACAAAGATTATGGTCATAATCCAAAACCGGACAATCACTTTAGGCTCTGACCAGCCCTTTAACTCAAAGTGATGATGCAATGGCGCCATGCGGAACAGGCGCTTCCCGCCAGTGCATTTAAAATACCCCACCTGTAAAATTACTGACATAGTTTCCAGCACAAACAGACCACCCATAATCAATAAAACCAGTTCCTGTCTTACGATTACAGCAACCGATCCTAAAGCAGCTCCCAGGGCCAGGGAGCCGACATCACCCATAAATACTTGCGCAGGGTAGGTGTTATACCAAAGGAAACCAAGACCCGCCCCTACAACAGCCGAACAGAAAATAGTCAACTCGCCGGTATCGGGCACAAAGGGGATTGCGAGGTAATGGGCATAGAGGGCGTTACTGCTGGCATAAGCAAATACACCCAGCGCACCGGCTACCATAATGATAGGAACAATGGCCAGACCATCCAATCCATCAGTTAAATTCACTGCATTACTACTACCGACGATAACAAAATAAGCCAATATCGGAAATAGCGGCCCAAGGTTTATTATCAGATTTTTAAAAAAAGGAATGGTAAGCTGGGTATGGACGGGTAAATTGGCATTGAAATATAAATAGGATACTGCCACAATGGCAATAACAGACTGCCAGAAATATTTCCAGCGGCCTGGCAGGCCCCGGCTGTTTTTTCGCACCACCTTACGGTAATCATCAATCCAGCCGACAGCGCCAAAACCGAGTGTCACCAGAAGGACCAGCCATAAAGCAGGCTGATGCAAATCGCCCCATAACAAGCTGCTGGCGGTAATACCCACCAGAATCAACACACCGCCCATAGTGGGCGTACCGGCTTTAGATAGATGGGTCTGGGGGCCGTCATTTCGTACTACCTGTCCCATCTGTAAACTGCGCAGCCAGCGAATCATCAATGGTCCGCAAAACAAACTAACCAATAGCGCAGTGAGTGCGGCAAGAATGGAACGGAAAGTCAGGTATTGAAACACCCTAAACGCATGATACTGTCCTTGTATAAGCTGCGTTAACCAGTAAAGCATGTTGAAAATTCCTCAAAGTTAGTAATAAATAACGTCACTGTTCTGCCAACGGCAAAAAAGAGCGCAAAACCGGGCAAGAATACCACAAAGGTTGGTATTGCAAAATCCCTGGGTTTGCGCTATGCGCCAAACATCTTATTTTTGAAACTGGCGAAGCTTTACAGCTTCTTCTCTCATTGCAAGCATAGGCAAGTAATGACAAGCCTCTCAAGCGACTAATTGCTGCACTATTTTTTCCATGGCCGCTGAACGTGAGCCTTTCACCAATACAGTGGTAGTACTGTCCAGTTGCGGTAATAAATCCTGGGCCAGTTCGTCCTGACTGCTATAATGCCTGGCTGTTTGCCCGAATGCCTTACTGGTAAACTCACTTTGGCGTCCACAGGTCATCAGTAAATCAATCCCCTGCTGTAAAGCGGCCAGGCCAATTTCTTCATGGTGCTTTTGAGTCCAGGCGCCCAGTTCGCCCATATCACCGAGAACAAGAATACGCTTGCCCTGCCGCTTCGACAGTACATCAACGGCAGTCAGTACTGAGCGCAGATTGGCGTTATAAGTATCGTCAATTACAATTGAATTATTTTTTCCCTGTAAATAGGTCATTCTGCCTTTCACCCCGGAAAATGCATTGAGGCCATTAACAATTACATCCAGGCCAATCCCGGCGGCATATGCACAACTGGCAGCAGCCAAGGCATTTCGAATCGAATGCTCTCCTGGTACGTGCAGATGGATATTTCCGCTTCCATTGGGCAAATTCAGCATAAATAAGGGGCATCCCCTCTCATCGTAAGTCACTTCCCGCGCAAAAACGTCACCAGCCTGCAATCCAAAACGAATGACTTTCTTGCCTGCCAACAGCTCATCCCAGAAATGCGCATAGTTATCATCGTGATTGACCACTGCAGTTCCGGTTTCACCCAGGCCTTCATAAATCTCCCCCTTGGCCCGAGCCACTCCATCAATAGAGCCAAACCCTTCAATATGCGCAGGGGCAATGTTATTTATTAAGGCTATCCCCGGTTTAACGATGGCAACCGTATGGGCAATTTCTCCCGGATGATTGGCTCCCAGTTCAAATACGGCATAGCGATGTTCATTTCTTAATTGCAGCACACTGAGCGGCGCGCCAATATGGTTATTCAGATTGCCGTAGGTGGCGAGGGATGGATTGGGTAAAATTGAAGCAATCATTTCTTTTACAGTTGTTTTACCATTGCTTCCAGTCAGGGCAATGACAGGGCAGTGAATAGACTGACGATGGGCTTTGGCCAATTCAGTCATGGCTGCTAATGAGTCGCGGACCAGCAGTTGCGGAATTTTTACCTGCGGATGGTTCTGCTCACAAATAACCGCAACAGCGCCCTTGGCTTCGGCATCCAGAATAAACTCATACCCATTGAAGCGTTCACCTTGCAAAGCGACAAACAAATCACCAGGCTGCACCTGCCGGCTATCAATCACTATCCGTGAAACTTCGCCGCTTCGCTGCGAACAACCTAATACCTTTGCTATTTCTTGTAATTTCATGAACTCTCTCCGTCTTTCGGAACAGGTTTTTTACGTTTATTCCCATCTTTGCGAACATCGTGAAGCAATTCAGGACTATGCCACAATAAAGCTTCGATCTGGATTGCTTCGCGCAGGCTCGCAAAGACAGTTAATCTAAAACTAATACATGTACATGCTAGTCGGCCAACTCCAACAGACCTCTTTCCTCTTCGGGAATATTGAGCATCTGATAATACCGGTTCATAGATTCTTCGTTCAAAGGCCGCTGTTGGTCATCCAGCAAGCGAGTATCCAGACCTTCACTCAATAACCTCGCGGTTTCAAACAAGGTCCCCATTCGCTCAGCATCAATTTCCGGCTCACCTGAGGTCTGCATGAACAGGCAAAGGCCCTTTACACTGAATGCACCGATATTCTGTAAGTCAAATATGCCGGTCGCCGTCGCTGCAGCAAGGCTACAAAGAACCGGCCCCTGGCCATTCGATTGCTGATGCCGGTGAAATAATTGTCCTTCTCCAAAACGAAGACCAGCAGCCAGAACCGTCTGCAGTAATTCATAACCAGCAAGCTGGCGATTTTCCTTGGCCTGCAGGAACAGCATTATTGTTTTGCCAGGCTTCACGGCAGGCCGCTTTTTCTCTTCAACGACGATTGTTTTAACCACCGGTGCCTTCACCTCGCGAACGACGGGTTTCCGAACCTCCGGCTCTTCTTTCACTTCAGGCGCTGCAGCTGGTTCCTGGTTTAGCTTGCGCACGGCAATAATATCATCAAAGGAACGATTTTCTGCTGCCTGTCCCAAAGTGGGCTTCGGTTGTTGATTCACTACCGTACTAAAACTTTGCCGTCTCGCTTTCATTAACCGCCCGATTGCGATTACCACCCCAATGAGTAACACCACATTGAGAATCAGACTCCAGTTTGCCTGCATGTTTGACTCCTATATTTGCCTTGAGGTTAATAGTCACCTGCCAAGGTATTCGATTTTTATTAATTATGATTCTGTCATTATTAAAGCCTGCTCAACATCTACAGAAACCACTCGCGATACACCGGGTTCCCTCATAGTGACACCAATTAAGTGATCCGCCAACTCCATTGCGATTTTATTGTGGGTAATAAACAGGAACTGCACGAATTGTGACATTTCTTTGACCAAAGCACAAAATCTTCCGACATTCACATCGTCTAGCGGCGCATCCACTTCATCCAGCATGCAAAATGGCGAGGGGTTCAGTTGAAAAATGGCAAATACCAATGCGACAGCCGTCATTGCCTTTTCACCGCCTGATAGCAAATGAATTGTACTATTACGCTTGCCTGGCGGCTGCGCCATTACCATAATCCCCGCTTCCAGGAGATTATCACAGGTTAATTCAAGCATAGCGCGGCCGCCGCCGAAAAGACGTGGAAAAAGACTTTGAAAGCGCGCATTCACTTCATCAAAAGTAATTTGCAAACGCTGACGCGTTTCTTTATCCATTTTTTCAATGGCTGATTCGAGGGTGGCCAAGGCCTCTGTGAGATCATTATGTTGCTCATCAAGATAGAGTTTTCGCTGTGCCTCCGCCTCATATTCTTCGATCGCGGCAAGATTGATAGCACCCAACCGGCCAATTTTTTCGACAATTTCCTGCAACTGCTGTTCACGTAATCCGATAGTCACATCCTCAGCAATATCTCGCAGAATCAGCTCAGGGGTTACTGCCAGTTCATTAAGATTTTCCATCAGTCCGTCAATACGCACGCTAAGCGTTTGCAGCTGCAACTGTTCCTGCTGCATTTTATCCTGCAGGGTTTTGGCGAAGGACTCTTCTGTCTTATAGAGCGTCTCCTGCTGGCTTAAACTCTGATTTAAACTATCAATTGTTTCCCGGTATTGGCAAAGCAAATCTTCCAGCTCCTGGTGCTGGGCCAGTTTATCATCCAATTGATTGGTCTTATCCGCATCAGGGGCTTCAAGATCGAGCAATCGCTGTGCAATCTTTTCCAGACGTTCAGTAATGGTCTGCTGCCTCGCCTCTTCCCGTTGAATATTGCCGCTAAGCTGCTTATTAATCAGTGTTTCACGTTCGCGCTGTAATTCCACCTGGTGAATACGGCTGCGGCACTCATCTAAAGATTGGCGGTGCGTTTTAATCTGTTCATCCCAAACCTGTTTTTCATCATTACAACGCATCTGCTCCTGCTCATAGCGCTGTAATTCCTGTTGCAAAGCCTTCAGTTTGGCTTCCACAGTTTCCCGCTCCTGAGTCAGGTCTTCAAGCTGCTGGCAGAGTGCGTCATGTTCATCATTAAAACGGCTGCGCATTTGATTTTGGTGTTGAATCTGACGTTCGAGCGTTTCAATTTCTGCTTTTAGTTGCCGCAGTTGATCCTGCGTCTGCCGGCGGTTATCCTGCCAGGTTTCAAGCTCAAACTCTTTGCCCTGGATATGCTCACGAGATTCTGCCAGCCTGGATTCAAGCTCTTCCAGCAAGGCTTCGCACGCCAGCAATTTGTCACGGCACAGATTTAATTGCTGTTGCTTGGCTAATAAACTTTCACCGGATTGCGGTTGAGGCAGAATCACCTGGAGCCAGCTTTGCGCCAGCCAAATCCCTTCGGGGGTAATGATTGATTCCTCAGGTCGAAGCCCGGGCAGCCACTGACGTGCCTGCTCTAAATCCGCTGCTGCAAAGATTTCACTCAAGCGAGGGGCGGATTCCGGAATGAGCCCTGTTATTTTGTCTGCCAGAGAGGGCATCCCTCTGCTGGATTGTTTTATATCTGCGGGACTGGTAAATGTGCCGCCAGTGATTTGCCGGTTCCATAGGTCGGGGAGTAATTGGCTGAAATCATCCACTAACACGGCATGCATACCCAGCCCCAAAACTAACTCGACGGCATATTCCCAGCCCGTCTCCACCTGCATTTTCTCAATCAGCCGCGGCTTGGCCGACCAGGATTCGGGTATTTTATGTTGCTGGTTAATACGATTATGTAAAGCAGCACTTAAACTGGCTTGCTGCACATTCAGCTGATGGGATTTGCTTTGTTCCTGACGGATACGTGCCTCAGTCTCATTCGCATGGCGTTTCAGGATCTGAATCGCTTCAACTTGCTGCTCGCATTGCATTTCCGCCTGTTCGTATTTCCCTTCTGCTTCGAATAATGCATCCTGCAAGGTACTTAATTTCTCTTCAAGCCCGTCAACGGCAGACAATTGCTGCCTTTCGATAGTAATTTTTTCGAGCTTGACCTGATTTTCCTGGCTTCGCTGGCCGATATGCTGCAAACGCAATTGCTCCAACTGGGTATCGCGGGTCAATCTGTTCAGATTAACTGTTGTTTCATTGACGGTATTTTGCCAGGCAGCAAACCCTTCCTGCACCGTCTGATAGGCATTGCTATATTCATCCACCTCCTGGCGCAAACTGTTCAGCCTGGTTTCAAGCTCCTGGTGATTAAGATTGCTGGCCTCCAGTGCTTCAGTATCCAGCTGCAATTGCTCACAGACAGTCTGCCAATCACTTTGTAATTGCTGTTGATCGCTTTGCAGGCGCTGCTTCTCGCGCTGCTGCTGTTCACGGCTCTCTTCAAGGCGCGCTATTTCTGTAGCCAGTTGATAAAATTGTTCCTGCAATAATTGAAATTGCTGATTCTTTGCATGCAGGCTTTCCCGCATATCAGTACATATTCGGTAAGCCGCAGTGGATTGTGCCTGATGCTGCTCACAATTAACGGCCAGCTCTGAGAGGTTTTTTTGAGTCGTTTCCTGATCTTTGAGCAGGTTTGCCCATTTCAATGCCAGAATTTCTGATTTGCAGCGTTTTTCCTGCTCCACAAGTTCCTGGTAGCGGGCAGCCGTTTTCGCCTGACGCTCAAGACGCTGTAATTGTTTGCCCAACTCTTCCCGCACATCAGCAACACGTAAGAGATTTTCACGGGTATGCCCTATTCTCAGCAGTGTTTCCCGCCGTCTCTCCTTGTATTTGGAAATTCCCGCCGCTTCCTCCAGAAAAGCACGCAACTCTTCCGGCCTCGCCTCAATAATCTTGGAAATGGTGCCCTGGCCAATGATTGAATAGCCTCGTGCCCCGGCTCCGGTGCCCAGGAAAATATCAGTGATATCACGCCGTCTGCAGCGCGTTCCATTCAAAAAATAAGAGGAATCCCCGTCACGGGTAATCACGCGCTTGACAGCAATTTCCTGATAACTGGCATATTGGCCGGTGAGACGTCCCATGCTGTTATCAAATACCAGTTCAACAGAAGCCTGCCCTACGGCTTTTCGAGTGGACGAACCGTTGAAAATTACATCGGTCATGGACTCGCCGCGCAAATTTTTCGCAGCACTTTCCCCCATCACCCAACGCACCGCATCAATGACATTGGATTTGCCACAGCCATTCGGCCCAACGACAGCGACAAGCTGACTGGGAAAAGGGATTGCGGTCGGATCTACGA
The DNA here is from genome assembly GCF_900452515.1 of Legionella birminghamensis. Taxonomy (NCBI): domain Bacteria; kingdom Pseudomonadati; phylum Pseudomonadota; class Gammaproteobacteria; order Legionellales; family Legionellaceae; genus Legionella; species Legionella birminghamensis. The sequence continues at coordinate 440,363 of NZ_UGNW01000001.1, read as the reverse complement.
AAGATTTGAAACCTGCCAGTTTTAATTGTTTAAGTTGCATGACACACAGGACAATCAATTATTGAAAAATTGTACCTTAATACCTCTTATGAAGAGAAGGATTTTAGTGTAACTGATGTCTGAAAATTCATTCAAATTTCTTTGTCGTGCAATAGTTTCACAACAAGCTATTCAAAACGCGGCTATACTTGAAAAACAAGCAGCCATTTTTCTACGCCCAGCTCATCTGGTTGGCTGCTATCCACCTGACATCTGCCGGCGAGGGTGAAAATGACCAAAGCAATATGGAATGGCACAATAATTGCTGAGAGTAATCTATGCGAACGGGTGGAAGGGAATTTCTATTTTCCTCCCAACTCGGTACATCAGGAGTATTTGACAGGCAGTTCCCATACGTCAATCTGTCCCTGGAAGGGAGTTGCCCATTACTACGACATAAGGGTAGATGGCAAAGTGAATCCGGCGGCAGCTTGGTATTATCCGGCCCCTAAAGAGGCTGCCAACCGGATTAGGGATTACATCGCTTTCTGGAAAGGCGTAAACATTATCGATTAATGAGCGATCCCTCCTCAGAAGGATTAAAAAATGAATCGGGCACAGCTTAGAAATAGTTATCAGACTATCCGCAATCAGACCGAAACGCTGTGCGGGCCTTTGGTAACTGAAGATTTTGTGATTCAGGCGATGGAGGATGTCAGCCCGCCGAAATGGCATTTAGCCCATACGTCCTGGTTTTTTGAGACCTTCATTCTGCAGGATTTCGTTACAAATTATCAGCGGTTCCATGATGATTTTCATTTTTTATTTAATTCCTATTATCAGGGAGTGGGCAGCCCGTTCCCCCGCCCAAAAAGAGGCCTTCTATCGCGGCCCACCGTGAATGAAGTCTTTGGATATCGACGAGCAATTAATCATCAGATGCTGGAAATGATTGATAATCTTTCTGATGAGCAGATTCAGCGGGTAACGCCGCTGATTACGTTGGGTTTACATCACGAGCAGCAACATCAGGAATTACTCCTGATGGATATCAAGTATAACTTCTCGATTAACCCTCTGTTTCCCATTTATAAGCAGGCTAAAAATACGCCAAACCCGGGCGGAACATCTCCGCTGCAATTTATCGGAATGCCTGGCGCAGTGGCAGAAATCGGCCATGAGGACGGCGGGTTTTGTTTTGACAATGAAAGGCCCCGCCATAGCACTATACTGATGCCCTATGCGCTCGCCAATCGCCTTGTTACCAATGCTGAATATTTGGAATTTATCGAAGCCCAGGCTTATGAGGAACCGCAATGGTGGTTAGCTGATGGGTGGGATTGGTGTCAGAATCAACACATCCGCTGCCCACTTTACTGGCATCGAATTGATGGGCAATGGCATATCTTTGGTTTGTCGGGCCTTAAACCCTTAGTGCCCGGCGAGCCGGTTGCGCATATTAGTTTCTATGAAGCGGATGCCTATGCAAGATGGCGGGGATGTCGACTGCCGACTGAAGCAGAATGGGAACATTTTGCAAGCCACTGTAAATTTCGCCCGGAAACGGACAATTTTATGGATAAGGGGATTTATCATCCAGTTCCCTTCTTCCAGCAAAGCAAAGAACACAGCTATCAGTTATTTGGCGATTTATGGGAATGGACTTCCAGTTGCTATAGCGCCTATCCAGGCTACAGATCACTAGAAGGTTCCCTGGGTGAATATAATGGAAAATTTATGAATAACCAGCGGGTCTTGCGTGGAGGAAGTTGTGCAACACCTGCAGCACACATCAGAACGACTTACCGCAATTTTTTCCAAGCAGACAAACGCTGGGTCTTTAGCGGCATTCGTCTGGCCAGGGACGAGGAAAATCTGTCGAAAAGAACAAATAAGAGGGAACTCAAATGAATGCAAATTTACAAATAAAGACAATATCGGAAGGAAAACTTCCAAAGAATGATCTTCATGAATTTATGCTTGATGTAGAAAAAGGACTTTCCGGCAGAAAAAAGTTCATTTCCTCCAAATATTTCTATGATGCGAAAGGCAGCGAACTGTTTAATCAAATAACCAGACACCCTGATTACTATCTTACCAAATGTGAACTGGAAATTCTTGAAGAGAATAAACGCGAATTTGCCTCTATTTTTGGTGAAAGCAGCTTTAATCTCATCGAGCTTGGGCCAGGTGAAGGAATTAAATCCAGAATATTCCTCGACCAGTTTCTGAAAGACTCTCTGGATTTTACTTATTTCACCATTGATATATCCAGACGCTACCTGAATCAGATTGTGAAGCAATTCCATCAGGATTTACCCAAACTGAAACTGATTGCCCTCAATTCAGATTACTTCAGCGGATTGCATTGGCTCAGCCAGCGCTCAAAACGCAGGAATGTGGTGCTCTTTCTTGGCTCCAGTATTGGCAACTTTAATCCAAAAGACACAGAAACTTTTTTGAAAAATATTGCTAACGACTTGCAGAATGATGACTATCTTCTCATTGGTTTTGATCTACGGAAAGACATTGACATTTTAAATAAAGCCTACAATGACAGTGATTTGATAACGCGTAATTTTAATCTGAATCTGTTAACACGCATGAATCGCGAGCTGGGTGCACATTTTGATTTGGAGAAGTTCCAACACTATGCCACTTATAATGTCTATTCGGGCGCCATGGAAAGTTATTTATTAAGTCGAGCCAAACAGTCTATACGAATTGATGCCTTAAACCGCTCCTTTAATTTTTATGAATACGAACCCATTCATGTTGAATATTCTTATAAATATTTAATCGACCATATTGAAGAAATCGCTCATAAGAGCGGATTTGAAATTGTGAAAAATTATATGGATTCAAAGAGCTATTTTGTAGATTCACTTTGGCGCGTTCGAAAACAATCCCCAGGCGAAAATTCCGTCTAAGAGAGGTTACTATGACGAATCTGGTCACAGCGAGTAAAGCCGTTTCCTTTATTAATAAACAGGGTATCCGGCTTAAAGGCATTCTTGAGCAACCTCTCATTGGCAGTAAAACCTATGCGATATATGCCCATTGTTTCACCTGCACCAAAAGCTCCCTGGCTGCGGTTCGGGTGAGCAAGGCTCTGGCACAGAAAGGGATTAATGTACTTCGTTTTGATTTTGCCGGCTTAGGCCAAAGCGAAGGAAATTTCAGTGACTCGAATTTTAGCAGCAACTTGGATGACTTAGTGGCCGCCTTTCAATTCCTGAGCCAGGCGTTTTATCCTCCTCAAATATTAATTGGCCATAGCTTAGGCGGAGCGGCTGTTTTGGCAGCCCTTGATCAGTTACCGGACATTAAAGCCGTTGTGACAATAGGAGCGCCAGCTTATGCGGATCACGTGACCCATAACTTTCACGACAAAATAAGTGAAATCGAACAGCAAGGGAGAGCTCAAGTCTTTCTAGGGGGCCGGGAATTAACCTTAACCAAACAATTCATTGACGATTTGGCCCAATATCACTGCCTTGACCGCCTGGCTAAAACCAAAGCCGCTCCTTTGATCTGTCATTCCCCCGTAGATAGCATTGTCTCTATCGAACATGCAGAACTGATATTTAAAGCCGCTAAACACCCCAAGAGTTTCGTATCGCTTGGAAACGCAGACCATCTCGTCACCCAACAGAAAGACGCTGAATTTCTTGCCGATATGATTACCGCCTGGAGTATGCGCTGGGTCAGCGTTGAAAGTAAATCCCCGGCAATGGATGCTCAAAATCAAGTCATTATTAATGAAAGCCACCAGAGTCAGTTTCAGCAGATTATCGATTGGCAAGGCCAGCAATTTATTGCCGATGAACCAGTTGAATCCGGAGGTAAGAACACTGGTCCCGGGCCCTATGATTATCTATTAATGGCCTTGGGCGCCTGCACCAGTATGACTTTAAGGCTTTATGCCAACCACAAGCAAATTCCCCTCCAGCATGTCAGCGTCAAATTAAACCATAAAAAAGAACATATTCGCGACTGTGAGGATTTCGAAAACAAAAACAAAGTGCTGGATCATATCTTCAAGCAACTGGAAATAAGCGGCCCGCTGACGGAAGAACAGCTGGAACGGCTTGAAGAAATTGCAGAACGATGCCCTGTCCATCGAACCTTGCTGGGAGAGATTATTATTACCAGTGAATTGCTTCGAAAAGAGGACTAAGGAAAAACCTTGATCAGGCTGCGGCTGCCTCGGTAGTTATCGCAATTATAAGCATTATTTGCTAATCTAAATTATTAAATTAGGCTTAATTAGGAGTAGGGATGACTCAGGACACAGAACTTGGCGATTTGATGAAATCGGTTGCCGAAAAAAGTTTACAGATGATCAGCCAGTTGAAAAATCAACCGGCTGCTTTACCCATGGTGATTAATCAATACATTGATTTAACCAATGATTTTCAATCCTTAGTCGTTAGTTTATTAAAAAATCCCGAACAAGTCTGGCACATGCAACTGGCCTATTGGCAGGACGCAATGAGCCTGGCCCAGGCACAGTTTACTTCCTGGCTTGAAGGCAAGCCAATGCCTATCGAAGACAAACGTTTTAGCGGCGAGGAATGGGTGAACAACCCATTCTTCAACCTTTTAAGCCAGCATTATCTGCTTGCCAGCGAACATATGAATTCATTGCTGGAACATATGGACTATGGAGACAAGCAGTTGGCCCGGCGGGTTCAATTTTTTACCCGGCAGTTTCTTGATGCCCTGTCGCCAGCCAACTTCGTGGCCACCAATCCACAATTAATGGCAGAAACTATCCAAAGCCATGGCAAAAATTTATTACGCGGCCTGCAAAATCTGCTGACTGATTTGGAATCAGGGTCTTCGCGCTTAATTATCCAGATGACCGATATGAATGCCTTCAAAATTGGAGAAAACATTGCAACTACCCCCGGGAAGGTTGTGTTCCGCAATGAAATGATGGAACTTATCCAGTTTAAACCGGCCACTGAAAAAGTGTACTCCATTCCCCTGCTGATTATTCCACCGTGGATCAATAAATACTACATTCTTGATTTAAGTAAGGATAACTCCTTCATTGGCTGGCTTGTCAGCCAGGGCATTACTGTCTTTGTTATTTCCTGGATTAACCCGGATGCAAGTTATGCGGACAAGGGGCTGTTTGACTATCTGCAAGATGGGCCAATGGCGGCTATTGAAGTCATGAAAAAACAGCTTCAGGTCAAACAGGTAAATACTCTGGGTTTTTGCATTGGCGGTACTTTGCTGGCTTGTATGTTGGCTTATTTAAAAGCCCATCAGCAAGATCCGGTTCGCAGTGCCACGTTCCTTGCCTCAATGATTGATTTTAGTGATCCCGGCGATATTTCCGTCTTCATTGATGAACATCAGATCAAACGCCTGGAAGAAGAAATGAATCTGAAGGGCTTCCTTGATGGACGGTTTATGGCGAGTACCTTTAATTCTTTGCGCGCCAATGACTTGATTTGGTCATTTTTTATTAAAAATTATTTACGCGGGCAAAATCCGGTGCCGTTTGATATTTTGTACTGGAATGCTGATGCCACAAACATGCCGGCGAAAATGCATTCCCAGTATTTGCGCTGGATGTACCTGCATAATGATTTGATTAAACCGGGCAAAATTAAACTAAACCACACCCCGCTTGATGTTAGCCAGATTGATATTCCAACCTTTTTTGTTTCTACCAAAAAAGATCATATTGCGCCCTGGCAAACCACTTATACCGGATTCCAGCACATGAAAGGTAAAAAGCAATTCCTGCTGGGAGGCTCAGGACATATTGCTGGTATCGTTAATCCGCCGCAAAACCAGAAATACAGTTATTATACTAATCCTAAAGCCCCGGCAACTGCGGAAGAATGGCTGCAGCAAGCGACCGAACATGCCGGTTCCTGGTGGCCTGAATGGCTCAAATGGTTACAAAAAGAATCTGGCGAATTGGTTGCAGCGCCCGATATGGCGAAATTGGCGTTCAAAGCAATTACTGATGCCCCTGGTACTTATGTGTTGCAAAACCACAAGCCAAAACCGGAGACTGAAACTAAAATGCAGAGCCCAGCCCCTGCAAGCGGAGCAAAAAAAAAATCACTTGATGTAACTCAATAGGTTTGACCATGCTGCATGATTCCTTAGCAGATATCTTTTTGTCCTTTAGCCAGTTCAATGTCCTATTTATCATTGCACTGGCTGGTTTTTTACTCATTAATAGACCCCTGTTTTTTCAGACAGCCTGTCTGACCGCCTTTGATATTGTGGTGAATGTTGCTTTGAAAGGGACATTTAAGGTACCCCTGGCAGCCTGGCTCGGTAAGGGCTACGCTTTTCCAAGCGGCCATATGCAATTATCGACCGTTTTCTATCTCTGGCTGGCCTGGCATACTCCCCGGTTATCACTCCGGCTTCTGGTTGCGGGCATTCTCTCAGCCATCGGCGCAGGACTCATCCATTATGGCTATCATAATTTCTATGATGTACTGGGTGGATTATTGTTCGGAGGCATTCTGGTTTCACTCTATTGGTACATCAGCCTGAAATACGCCGTATATATGCCATGGATATTAGCCTTAGCAGCTACCCTGTTAATGGTTTACAATGGCTTGCAATATACACCCATTCCAAGGTACTGCTGGGTTGGATATTACTGCTTATTAGGTTTAATTACGGCAGAAAGGATAATCTTAAGAGATGAACACAAATACTACTGGCGGCTGGTGGTCTGGCGTTAACTGCCTTCTTTTATTATTTTTTCTATGCTGTCCTTTTCATTCTATACAGGCAGATATGCTGACCATTTCTACACCCGGAAATGGTATTCATTTTGAGCAAAAAGACATAATCAAACACCCGGCACTTGTAGATATGGGACAGATAACCCTGCCCGCTTATCCCAACCAGGCCCTATCCCTGAAAGGGGTTCCTTTGTGCAAATTACTGCAAGGTCTGTCCTTCAATCCAGAAAATTATTTAAAAGTGACCGCAAAAGACGACTATATCGCCTATTTTAGCATTAACGATTTTTATCCTTGTGCCAGCAACAAGATACCGGCATTCCTTATAGCAGAGGATCCTCAATATCCCTGGCCTTTAATTATTAATTCGGATCGATCTGCCGGTCCTTTTTATCTGGTTTTACTTGGCAAGCGTTTTTCAGAATCAGTGTATGGGGTGCACGGCATGGAGATTGTTGCCCAACAGCCTCTGGAGGCCACTTTATCAGCCGCAAAGATGAATGCACAAGAACTCGCGGGAGCCCGCGTATTCATAGCTAAAATGCAATGTTTGTCATGCATTGAATGGTACCGGCAGCTCGCATATGGCTCACGATCTGAACAATCCAAATCCGTTGAACTATTTTAGCGAGGATGAATTACGCCGCTTTATCCGTGATCCACGCTCTATCCGCCCGGTCATTAGCCCGAAGAAATATGCATTTACCCCGGGAGATTTGTCCCTTCAGGCATTAAATGAACTGATTGCCTTTCTGCGTTTTGTCCAGGAAAATACGAGTCCGTCAACACAGGCAAATCACTGAATGCCAAACCAGCCACCCGTATCACCACCAGCCCAGCAACCGCCTTTACATGCCGGGATTTTACTGCTGCAAAGCTGTTTGAACTGTCCCTCTTTACTAATATCTTTATTTTCAAACCCAGAGGGTTGGCAAATACGACTGGCATAAGAACCCGGGACCCGGATCTGGCCGACAACGCTAATGTCTGGAGAAACGGCATAAGCGCCGGCGGTATGCGAATAGCAGGCAATATAACACCCTGGCTGCCCTGTGTAACTATTATCAGTTGGCAACTCCACTTTGAGCGCCCCTGGATAAGGATGGTTAATAACCGCCTGTCCCTCAATGACGTATACCGGGAAAGGGGATGGCAGTAAATTCCTATTGGCATCAGGAACAGCCAAGGGTTCAGCCTGGGCATAACAGCTCATACCTAACAGAAGGACTGACAGTATTTTATTCATTTTGAGCCTCCATTTATCTACTTTCTTTAGTATATGCCTTTTTCAGATACCGGTAACTGCCGTCGATACAGCACCGATCATCACAAGATTCACTACCGCATTAATTTTTCCTTAAGGTATCCCTAGGTTAAATCAGCTAAAATTAAAATTATTTCGCTAAAAGTAAAACAAATGTACATTTTTGCTGAATTACACCTCGAAAAGATTGACGATAAAAAAGGCGGCAAAAACAAAGTCGGCGGCTTTTATAAAGATACTAAAACGGGTAAAGAGTATTTTATTAAACAACCGGAAGATAAAAAGGAGCTATTTACTGAATTACTGGCCGGTCTTATCTTAAAAGAAATGCTAAAGCGTTCCCTGATTGATTCGCAATATACGGATTCGCTGATTTGTGCTGATGTCATTCAAATGTCTGATGGTTCTTATGCGCTTATTCAGCCTAAAATCGATTTTGAACTTCTTTTTAAGATAATAAATACTGGGTTTCGGGATGGTTCTGACCGCAATCCGCGGCTCGAAGCAGCAGACGGTCCTGCCTATTATATGTCACTATTGGATGTAAAAAACTCTTTTGGACTTTCAACCTCACTGATGCTGTCAATGTTGCTTGGCGATTACAGTGTGCATAGCGCCAATATGGTGCGCCTTACCCGCAACCATGCCGGTAGAACCATCTATCAATATGGGAAAATCGACTGGGGTGCCGCTTTTCGCAATTATGCCAGAGATGAAAACACGAATAATATTATTTACGGTTATGAATCGCTCGGCAGTATAAACCATAAACGGGTCACAAAAGCTTATTTTTTAAACTACAAGTACATTCCTGGCATATACGAAGCAATGAAGCAAAAAGCCATCCAGTTGGATACGCGGCTTGAATCGGAGTCTTTCGCGGAGATTGTTTATTCTGCCTTAAAACAAATACCGCCTGATTTATTCAAACAAAAAAAGCCGGGACGGCAAGCCTCCCCTGATTCCCCAAAAGCACAGCGAAGCAGTGACAAGTTCGAACTGGAAGTGCAGCATCAATTGGATGAGACTGATCCTGAGGAACAAGTAATACTTGCTGACTTATCCGATTACACCTTTATTGAAAGCTTCAAAACGCTTCGCCTGGGTGATGAAAGCAGTATGAGAAAGGTCGCTGAGGCCTTTGCAGCAGTGATGGACAATCGTTTACAAGTTATGAAAAGCTTACAAGCCCCTGAGGACAACTTTAAGGATAAAGCCAGGAAATTATTTTTGAAACAACCGACCAGTGTCCATGAGAGCATCTTTATTCCTCATGAAATGGGTCCCACGATTTGGGAAGAGCCCTTTCCTGTTCTCGTCAAAGCATTTACTGAATGGACTGCCAAGGATGATTTTTCTCAAATTGACATGACAGCTGTAGTCAATCAGCTTAACCGCTATATTGATTTTTGGGCGCAGCAGGGAGAGTTATTAAATCTCTGGGGAAACAACAACCCATCACAGAATATATTTTCCCCCTTCGCTGACGGCTCTCTTGCCCCCAAGTCTGTGCGCGGGCACGCCTATATTTATCAATATCGTGAGGCGACTTTAATGCGGCGTATGTCGTATAGCTATAAGTTTGTGGATGAGAAAAACCCCCAAGGCGTATTTGCTACCCATAGAATCTCTCCCTATGAAAACCCCATCGCCAGGTATGTGGCAGCCAATCCAGACTCGTATTGGGCTTTATGCCAGAATGCCGTCACCGAAGGACAGATCATCCTCAATACATTACAAATCATACAGCGGGCACAGCTTTCCTCCATCCCCCCCGATGAAAATACTGTATTAGGCTTTCAAAAATCAATTAAAAATTTTTTATATCATAATGAAAAACTTGAGCGCTTTCTTAAGCAAATGCCCCCTCAGAAAACCAACAGCGGGCAATATAGCAGCGAGTTTTTTTACCCCATACCAAAACAAGAACTAAAAATGATGTCCGCTGATCAGCTGGCCACCATTTGCCTGGAAGAATTGAATGCCTGGGAGGTAAGCGCCTTGCTTACTGATATTGTCAGTGACAATGAGCTTTACTCAAAAGTGGAAGAGGCACTTTCAAGTGGCAAATTTATGGGACGTGCAGATAATCCAGCCACTAAAACAGCTGAATTGCATAAGTTCTACCTGTTTATCAATACTTACAAGCAATTTAATCTGGCTGAAACATATATTAAAAAACAGGAAGATCGCCAGATAATGTTCGAGCAGCTCAAAGCGCTGGATACTAATCTCAAGGGTGAAGCAATGCGGTTGTTACAGGAAGCCGATGATCATTTGCTTAGCCTGCATCAACAGGAAATTGATTATGAAGAAACGCTGGAGGCCTTTAATAAAGACCCCAATCAGTCTTCCCTGGAGCTATTAAAATCCCAGTATGCGGTTTTGCCGTCTGATATCCAGGAAAGTAAAAAGGAAACTCTGGAAGCAGCAGAGGAGGGCTTGCGACAACTTCTATTGGAAAAAACGTATCTCCTCTCTGTTAAACAATATGAGGAAGAATCTACAAGCTTAAATTTCATATCTTTAGAACAATGCTATCAGGAACTCAACGAAATTTACCAATCAAAACATCAGGAGAGCTACAAAAAAGCGAGCAGCATCAACGACCGGCAAAATCTAATTAGCGCCTATCAGGGCAAATTGTCCGCCTTCGAAACAGAAAATAATGCAGACAATCTACATGCTTTAGAAACCGCCTTTCAGGCATTATCAGAGGATGACAAAACAGTTTATCGGCCCAGTTATGAAAAAGCGGTCAAATTAATGGATTTTAAAAAACTCTACGATGAGGCTCTACAGGGAGAATCCGATGTTAAGCGATTCCTTGCCATTTCAGCGCAACTTTTAGATAAATATCCGCATCTCGATGAAGCAAAAAAAGAGCAGTATAAAGCGGACTATGATGATTTAGTAGCAAGAGAAAAATATTATACGGTGCTTCTGGATGATCAGGTTATTTCGCAGTCTACTCCGGTCAATGAGATTGACCCTGTCCTCGAAAAAATATTTGCAAGCCCTGACCTGGCTGGTTCGCCATGGCTGAAAGAGTTCAGGGAGCACGTGCTTCAGGATAAGCGATTATGGGATGCTGTTAAACAGTCCCTTCCTTCATTAAAACCACATCTAATCAATGACCTGTTGATTCTCAAAAAATTTCATGATGAGAGGATATTAAGAAATAGCGGGAATAAATACGGTTCCGAATACTCAAACTCGCTTGACCGATTTTATGAGGAGGCACTTAAGATAAGATTATCTGGCCAACCCATTACTGATCAGGCTAATGCCATGCAGGAATACGCTAAAAAAGAATTCCAGGCCCGTCATTCCACCCGCCGCTTTATTGCTGACGTAGTGATGATGCTAACCTCTCTTTTTGGCGGCGTTTTTGTGGGTGTAGGCCGCAAGCTTTCCGGGAAAACATTTTTCTTCAGCACGTCTGAAACTCAAACAACACGGGAGGAAGATTTCAATTCCCTTCTTAAGGACCAAGAGGAAATAAACGGGGATAACCCTGATGAAGAATCCTTATTTAAGAAACCATTTTCAGGCGGATGATCAGGTCGTGACTTCCGTTGCATGCACCTGCGGCAAATGTTCAGTCATACTGACAGTCTGTACATAAACGGATTGATCCTGCGCGTTGGTTAATTTGAACAATTGCTCATTGCTGGCAAGGTTCGGATCATTAATCTGAGTCACATGCGCGCTTTCCAGACTGATACTGTCAAAATCAGTGCTGGCAGCTGACTGCTTTCCATCAGCGATAATTTTTAGCACATTAACATGATCGCCGCTGCTCAATTCAAAATTAAGTTGATTATTCTGAATCAATTGATGAACCGCTTCGAAATCAAGTTGCAGGTTATTATTCCCCTTCCCGCTCATATCGATGATTTCCCAGTTGGATATGAAATGGTCTTTAAGCTCGGAGGCATTCAAGCCCATATTTAATTGATCAAATTGAATGGTATCCATTCCAGAAGTACCAGACATAATCCCCAAATGACTCAGGTCATCGGTGACATATACCACCTCATTTCCGGCACTCAAACTGGATACATCCTGGGTTGCCATCAGGCCGCTGAAACCCAGATCTTCAATGCTTACGGTATAATCAATTTGGTTATGGCCAACCGCGCCGCCATCATCAGTGATCGCAAAATGAATGGATCGCGTGCCGCCGCTAGTCTCGGAGGCTACTGGCACAAAAGTTATCGCCTGAAGCAATAACTCAAACACATCGACAGGCACCGCTCCGCCATGACCTGAAAAAAGCAGATGATAAGGGTTGCCATCATTGATCTGGGTGATATCAATCTGGTAGTTCTGGTTTTGATAAGTTATGATAATACTGTTTGTTCCAACTGTTACACCAGGCAGTGTTCCATTAAACTGCAGCAGATCACCCGCCAAAAATCCGCTGGTACTGATTTCAACGCTGGTAATCCCTGCGCTGTCAATGTCAGTCAAGGTATTAATGCCTGAGGCCGAGGTCGTGGTGAGCTGGTTGATATTAGTGCCGATATTGACGCTGAATACTAAATCGTTGTAGTCGCTGTCGCCAGCACCGAATAAGTCCTCAAAACCAATGAGCAGAAGTCCGGCATAATCAGCCATGTTTCCGGTGTTATTAAAAGTGATACCGCCAATTGCATGCGCATCACTGTTGATAGCTGAGTCCGCATTAAGGCTATTGTCATGTGAAAAGAAAACATCTCCGCTAACAACGGTGCCATTAATTTTTACCTGACCATTTTCAATAGTCACATCATTATTGAGATCAGCCAGGCTGGAATAATTTCCCTGAATTAAATTGGCGTTGGCAGCAAGGGCGGAACCATTAGCCACTACAAAAAAACCAATTCCCTGGCCGGGCTGCAGGGTATCCGAAATTGTATAAGTGCCTGACTGAGAAATACCAAAGCGAATATTATGCAGGGAACTGCCGTCGGGAGTATCTGTTGCCAGCCACATAAACCCCACTTTATCCGAAATGATCTGGCCATTACTATCAAAAATGTAATAACCCACCATATTGTTATTAGCAGATCCCTCGGTTATAAAATTAACCGTTATCTGGACGGGAGTGTTGATTATGGTATTAGACAAATCAACCCCATGTTCCGGCACAGTAATCGTTTGCCCGCCGCTGCCGCTTAATTTCTGTGACAGGAGATACTGGGCTGCCTGAGCATCCGTCAATTGCAAACCCTGGGCATCCCGGTAAAACTCAATCGATTGATTTGTTATGTTAAGCACGGCCGGCGAGTCAACCGCATTGAAAATGGACGTATCCTGTGCGCTAAGCGCATTGCCATTGTTATCCTGGCCAAATACCTGCAATGATAAAAGCCCATCGCTAAGACTGGATGCATTGAGCTGGCTGATATGAAACATGCCATTGCTATCCAAGGCAGCAACCCCTGAAATCTGATTGCCTCCCGCATCACTGAGAATAAAATTGATGGTGCTGGATGAAAAATCAACGGCATGCCCGCTAATATCGATAAAGGGGGAATAATTACTGGTAACCAGATCGGCTGTAAGCGAACTGGCCACCGCATCAAGGCTTGCTGTCTGCCCCCCCGTCAACGGATCACCATTATTGTCAATGCCTGTCACCTGTACCGAAATAGTCCCATCGGTAAGGGATGAAACATCTAGTTGATTGAGATTAAATGAGCCGTCACTCGCAACAACAGCCGTAGTGGACACCTGGTGTCCATGCGTATCCTGCACAATGACGGTTAATACCGTTCCGGGATATATGTCTGTAGTCTGCCCACTGATATCGACAAGTGGAGAGTGGCTCACCGTTACTAGTTGTGCGCTGATAGAGCTAACCAATGCATCGAGCTCTGTAGTATCGCTGGCAACAAGGCTATTGCCATTATTGTCTGTGCCTGTCACCTGAATAGTCACATTGCCATCCACCAAGGCAGACACATCAAGCTGGTTAAGTTGGAAAGATCCATCACTATTGACCGTTGTCGTGCTTGATACTTGATTGCCATGGCTATCGCTAATAGTAATGGTCAGGACGCTTCCTGGATAAACATCCACACTTTGCCCGCTTATGTCGACTAAGGGTGAATGGGGATAGGTAGTCAACTCCGTGGTTAATGCGCCCTGCAAGGCATCCAGCTCAGCGGGGACGTTGGCCGTTCTGATGACGCCATTGTTATCTGTTCCAGTGACTTCCAGCACAATATGACCATCAATTAATGAGGAGGCATCAAACTGATTAGTCTGAAAATGCCCGTCACTGCCGACTACAGCAGTTGTATGAATTTCGTTTCCGTGATTATCGCTTATAGTGACATTCAGAATACTGCCTGCAGGAATATCGGTGGTTTGTCCATTGATATCAATTAAAGGGGAATGGGTCAATGTGACAACCTGCGCCGTCACCGAGCCTGGGACAGCATCAAATTCAGCCTGGCCTGTTGCCTGCAGAATTTGCCCGTTATTATCAACTCCGGCAATAGAAACAGTAATCTTTCCGTCAGTCAGGCTGGAGGCATTAACATTGGCCAGGCTAAAACTGCCGTCAGGATTAATAACGACTTTGGCATTAACTGTATGTCCGTGTTTGTCCACAATCCAGGCATCCAAAACACGACCAGATAGGATATCGGCCGATGTACCGCCAATTCCAACAATGCTTTGATTTTGCTGAGTAGTTAAATTAATCTTGAGAGCGCCTGCGATTGCATCCAATACAAGTTGATCATTAGCAGCGACAATCTGTCCTAATCCGTCTACAACGGTAGCATTAATAGTTAAGGTGCCGTCAATTAAGCCCGATAAATCAATGCCATTCAAGCTATAACTGCCGCCTGTAGTGACGGGAATAAGACTGCGCACCTGATTACCCTGGCTGTCAGTAATCGTAACAATCACTGTCGAACCTGGCTCAATGTTAGTCGTTCTTCCGATGAGATTCATCGAATAACCGCTACCGCTACTGCGCAATGCCAGTTGGCCATCCACTGATAAATTGCCTGGCTCTTTAGGATCATAGACAATTACGCCGGGATCATTCGGATTACCAGGGGGAGTTGGAGTGAACTTCGAGTTATCAATATCCTGTGACTGGTCGTTATTTGAAGTATCGCTCAAAGTGGAGGTTTCTATTGATTTTCCGCGCGGTTTATATTCAGCTAAAAGGGCGTCCTGGAAGTGGTCGCCTAAGGGAACCAGCAGCGATTGGCTGGCAAAATCATTACTGTCGCCCATTAACTCAAGGCGGCTGACCAGGGTTTTAAAAAGTTCATAGAGAAAGGACAAATTAAAGAAGCTAAAGCCTGGCTCCTCTCCTTCGGCAGCGGGGAACCAGTCATTCCATTCTTTATAGGCAACATACCCTGTAACCGAGGAAACGATGGCAACAGCAAGCAGAGCCAGGTAATACTGGTTACTGCGATTATATTCCATGTTAGCCATCTGATTCTGATCGTACATGGAAATTAATTGATATAATTGCGGGGAATTCGATTCTATCGCGTCAAATAACAAACTCGTTAATTTAAAGCGGAACCCCTTCAACAGTCTTAATAACTGATGATCATTTGTTTCAATGATTAGGCTTCCTAGCGACGTATCAATTATATCATTTTCGATTATAATAAAATTTTCATTTGCACTCAGCTGGTTCGTGCTTCGGTAAATTTGAACAATTCCCTCTGTCTGATGTACGCGAAGAACACGAGCGGAGTGGTTCGCATAATCCATCAAAACCCCCAACTTACTACTTATAGTATATATAGCTGGTCGGTTATTGCCCAACAAAAAGTGCTAAGGATGTGTAAAATTAAACTAAAAATACACGCCAATCTGCGCAATGACAGAATCCGCTGACTTTCCTGTACCGATTGTATTGGAGTTCGATAGACCAGGGGCCGCGGCACCATTTGCGAAATCACTGACAGGAAAATCCTTGTCGTGGCGGTATTCAAGGCTTTCGACAGTATCCTTCCATATCGAAATATTAAACACACCTGCGATACGGCTCTTGGGTAAGTTGAGCGCAAGTGTTTCCTGAGACCATTGATATCCAAGCGCAACTGAGGCTGGCTTATCAAATGCCATAAATGTCACCGCTCCTTCCAGTTGAGCTCCCTGGGGTTTGGCGCCATACCCGTTAAAGCTCAGATCCTGTGTACGAAATGCCCTGCTTGCACCTACCCATTCAGCGGTCAGGCTATATCGATCAAAACTGACGTTACCGTGAATATTCAAGCCCTGGCGTTTTGATACCGCTTCATTACCATTGGTGGGAGAAGCGAATCCTCCAAACGTTGTCAGAGGCGCAGATCCAGTGCTCTGCAAGCCCTGTGCATCGGCGATAGAACCAATCAATCCGCCGCCCACTTCACCCGACGCATCTCCATGTTTAAAGATATAGCCGAGATTAACACCACCAACTGCCGAATGGCCGAGCGTCGTATCCGATTTGAATCCATAGACTGCAGCAAATGGGCCTGTATCCGTCTGGGATTTATAACCCAGAATAAAAGGCCTGGTTTTCGTTCGCGTAATCGACTGAGTAATAGGCGAGCTAATCATTGAACTGGAATAACGGCCAAAAGGCGCATAAAGCTGTCCAGCCGTAAAGTAAAAGGGGCTTTCATCCAGATTGCCGATGTTAACAAATCCAAGATTCAGACCAAAGGCAGAGTTTGCCAGACGTTGGCCACCAACATCAGGAGGACTCTCATCATAAGCAATACCGATAAATGCCTCGACATAGCTATTCAAGGCCGCCGCCACATCCAGCTCACTGGATCCCAGCGTTAAATCACCGCTTGACTGGCCAACATAGGGCTGACTGAAACTGGCAACCGGTTCAGCCTTTCCGCTCAGCGCGATAATTGGGGTATTCGGAACAGGATAACCAATACGCTGATAAGCATCATACAAGCGTCTTCTCTGCTGCATCAGGCGGATATCACGGTTAATACTGGAAATATTGACGATATAATCAGAGCCATCAAATGCGGGTCGATCACCCAGATAGGGTGAAGTAACAACCGGGGTTCCTGCTATATAAGTAACAACCTGATTGTCAGCCAAAAGTGCGGTTGGATAAAAACCAATCGACTCCGGGTGTCCTTCGGGTGTATGAATTGATAAAGGTGCGCTGTGGAATCGGTAAGTGGTACTTGCGCCTGTCTGCGCTGATTTTGTAACTGGAGCGGGCGCCGTTTGCTGTGCTGTTTGCGGTGGTTTTCGAGTAAGCCTAACTGGTTTTACAACCGATTTTGTATTGCCGGATTTTGCTCTTTGGACAGTATTCTTGTTAAGCGATGACTGAGCGACTAATTGCTTTTGCAATTGGCTTAGCTGATTTTGCAGCTCTTGAGTCTGACGTTGTAATTGCAGGATTTGTTGTTGTAATTGTTCATTATCGGCTGCAATTACCGGGACTGAAACTGCGGCCAGGGCAATGATTAAAGCTTTGTGTTTCACGGGTACTCCTGACTTATTTTTTTTTTCTTCCACATAAAGGCGAGGACGATTATAGCCTGCAGAACCCTGGCTGGCCAGCCAATTGTGTAATTTTTATCTTGAAAGAAAGGAGGAGAACAGAACATATTTTATGAATCTGTCACTCCCGCGAACCGGGAATGACAGCAAGCTTTCAGCATAAAGACTTCAGAGAGTCTTTAGTCAATTATCCAACCCATTTAAGACCGAAGTATGGACCATAAAGACCAAAATCACTAAAGGCCACGGTACGTGTACAGCATTGGAATTCAATATCTTGCAAGGCGTTAAAATAGTTAACAACCTGATATCCACCTTGAATATTCAGCATTCCCTGCGCTACCGGATAAGCATAGTTAGCTCCCAGTTTAGCCTCTACGCTGGGTACAATGCTATGTTTTGAGCCATAGTCATTTAGGGCAACCAGGCCAACATTATAAACATCAGCTCGGTTAATTCTGGAAGTACCATAAAGAATAGAGCCCGCAGTGTTAGCAGTGATGCTAAAGCTTGGAGTTACATCATAGGCGTAATCAATACCAATAACCGGACCTACGCCATTGAAATCTGTATTGTTAAATGTTCTGACACCAAAAGTACCCGCTTGTACTGTTAATGGAACATTATAGTAATAAGTTGAATCAACCTGAATATCAGCATACTGTAAACCGCCATAAAAACGAGCATTTTTAAGCAGGCCGAAATCTACATGTTGCCCCATTACCAGATTGACCTGGTCAAAGCGGTTGTCAACATACTGACGGAATGTTCCTGGAAGAAAGTCTTCAAGTGCAGTCACATAGTAAGGACCATAATAGGGAGCAAGCCTGCTGTCCGCATCATAGTGCATCCAGGTTGCTGTTATATCATTACCAGTACTGAAATGATAGGAACCCTCCAGGCGGTAGCCCCAACCCCAATCAGGATCAACGTCATTGTAGTAATTGTTAAGTAAGGTTCCACCCAGTTCATAACCGCGTTGAGCGCTGTAAATAGGTTGCAGGTAAAGCGCCTGTATGCCCAAATCCCATTGTTTCGCTTCACAGGGAACTGTAACATCACCTGGTGTACAGGTAGGTGCAGGAGGCTCAGAGTACATCCCTGCAGAAGCCATGGTACTTACAGTCAAGCCTAACACAGCCAAAGTCGTTTTTTTCAACATATTCACTCCATTTCGTAAAAAAAAGCCCATCACTAGTGATGGGCTTTACTAAAGCTGTACAGCTATTATACGTTACCGACCCATTTCAGACCAACGTAAGGACCGTGCAGAGCGAAGTCGCTTTCGTTGACAGTTGGGAAGCCAGCAGCAGGATATCCAACGTGGTTCACGTTGAAGTAGTTAACCCACATCCAACCAGCATCCAGAGTCAGGTCACCTTGTGCCATTGCATAAGTGTACTTAGCACCCAGTTTAGCTTCTAACTCAGGAACCATAGAAGTTTTGGAACCGTGAGCGTAGCCCAGGCTGGAAGCGACAATACCGTTGCTGAAATCGCTGTCACCAACCAGGATTGCAGTAGCGCCATTTGCATAGATAGCAAATCCATTACCCCAGTCGTAAGACATGTCAGCACCAACACGAGGACCGAAACCACTGAATTTAGTTTCGAAACGGCTGTTAGTTGTTACACCATCATAGTACCAAGGACGCAGTCTCAGATCATGTTCGATACGAGCATACTGAACACCACCGTGGAAACGGATGTTTTTGAATTCGCCGAAATCAACGTGTTGACCGAATTCAACGTTAACAGCATCCCATTTAGGTTCCCAGCTCAGGTGATAAGGTACGTTAGCATCCAGGAAATAATCGTAAGTGTTGATACCACGATCATCATCATTGTCCCAATGGTACCAGTTAACAGTCAGATCATTTCCAGTGCTGAAATGGTAAGAACCTTCGATTTTGAAGCCCCAATCGAAATCAGGATCATTTTCGTTGAAACGGTAGTTGCCAGTGAATGGATCAACAAATGCACCGTGGTAACCGAAATCGCCACTGTATACAGGCTCAAGATAAAGAGCAGATACACCAAAGTCCCAAGCTGTTCTTTCGCAAGGAACTGTAACATTGCCAGGGGTGCAAACAGGACCCATGGTTCCAGCAAATACTGCACTGCTACCTAAAGCAAGAACAGCTACCGCTGTTTTTTTCAAATTTAACATGCTTCATCTCCACTTTTTTATTATTAATTTCCCGTTTTGCAGTCAAACCCATCAGGTTGACGACAGTACGCAATCATCGCTCTAACCGAGAACGTACATGGGCAAATTATCAAGCGCGGATTTAGCAAAGTCAACAGTATTTCATCTAATTTTCAATATAATTTTTAAAAACTGTTAAGCAAATTCTACTAAGTGATTTCAAAATAATCATCGTAATCAACTTATTGTCAGAATTAATTTTTTAAGATATGGTTTACCAGAAAAACCAAATGGAATAAATTCATCCTAAATGCAATTATTTAGCGCACGACAAAAGGCATTATAGTGAACACAATGATTAATTTCATTCCCTGCGAAAAATAAAAGGCATGAGCATATAAAATTTCAGGAAAAACATGCATTATGCCTGCAGTTCTGTCTGCGTCATGAATAAGTCGATTATTTGATTAATTTGACAACGACACGACGGTTAGCCGCCTGGCCTTCCTCTGTATCATTGGATTCCGCGGGTTTTGTGGCTCCATACCAGGTCACAGTTAACTCATGTTTATCAATCCCTTTACTGCTCAAATAGCGGCTAACAGCCTCCGCCCTATCTTCTGACACAGCATTATTATAAGATTTTCGTCCTGTACTGTCGGCATATCCTGCAATTGCTATTTTTTTGATTTGGGCATCAGCACGGAAGTATTCGGCCACCTTGTCCAGCTGTTTTTTCGCAGCTTCACTCAACTCTGCCTCATCGGTATTGAAGAGGATAACCGTAACCGCAACACTTTGAAAAGTATAATCAAGAAGATTGCCCAGGCATTCCTGGTATTTTGCATAGGGTTCCTGAAATTTGACTGGCGACAGAATTACCGATACGGCAAATCCCTCTTCAGAGTGGTACTGGAATTTCGTTATGAAGCCCCGGGACAAATAGGTCAGCGCCTTGAGAGCAGGCTCCCTTTTCAAGAATACGCCATATTTCCCTGGACTTATTGCAGTTTTAGAAATTAAAAAAATTGGACCATGCGGTTTCCACATTGGCGGGCCTGCGAAAAAAGTCGCTTGCAGTGGTCTCTCGACCTGCTGCCATTTCGTCATTATGAAATGTGGAGGCCTCGCGGCATACTGCTCAAAATAAGCTATCCCAAAATTTGGAACGGTTAATGATAGACCGCAGCGTAATTTACTCCCCGTCATTTTCCAGTTCTCTGTTCCCAGAGGGCTGACGTACTCAACATGCAGAGGAACCGAAAAAGCTGGCGCACTCACCAGGCTTAATAAAAACAGACAAAGCGGTATTCTGCCGAAAAATCGTACTTGTGTCATTTTTTGCTCATCCACATCACGAAAGCATGTTATTCTTCTTTATCGGCAATTCTCAGAGAATCTTTATCTTGAAGACTATCACCATTACAATGCCTGACGATTGGCATGTACATTTTAGAGACGGTATTGTATTAAAAGACACAGTCAATGCAACTGCCAAACATTTTGCTCGAGCGTTGGTTATGCCCAACTTAAAACCAGCACTGACTACACTTGAAGCAGTCCTTGCCTATCGTCAGAGAATTATGGACGCTTTGTCAGAGAGTGCTGACTTTAATCCGCTGATGACTTTCTATCTTAATGAGAGCGTATCGCCTGGTATATTGGATAAAGCCAGGCAGTATGATTATATCCTTGGTGCAAAACTGTACCCCGCTGGGGCGACGACTAACTCTGATCAGGGTGCAAAATCAATCAGTAGTTTATATCCATTACTTGAAGTGATGCAGGACAGAGATCTGGTGCTGCAAATTCACGGCGAAACCGTAGAAGGTGACATTTTTGAGCGCGAAGAGGATTTCATCATCAATTATCTGGCCCCAATTTTAAGCAATTTTCCAAAACTTCGTATTGTCCTAGAGCATATTTCCACAGCAAAAGCGGTCGAATTTGTTCAAGATGGCCCGCAAACTCTCGCCGCAACCATCACCCCACATCATTTACTCTATAATCGAAATCAGTTGCTGGCGGGCGGTATTAAACCGCATTATTATTGCCTGCCTATTCTTAAACATCGCAAGGATCAACTTGCCTTGCAGGCTGCAGCTTTCAGCGGTAACCCCCGATTCTTTGCCGGTACTGACAGCGCCCCCCATGCACTCCATAATAAAGAATCAGCCTGCGGCTGTGCGGGGATTTACTCCGCTCCTTATGCCGTTCCGTTTTATACTAAACTTTTTGATGAGGGAAGCAAACTGCCATTACTTAATGGGTTTCTGTCTCAATATGGCGCTGATTTTTACAAGCTGCCGCGGAATAACAGGCAATTACACTTAATTAAAAAAGCGCAAACGATCCCCGCTTTTCTAGCTTTGGGTACAGATAAAATTGTACCAATGGCAGCGGGAGAGGTTTTATCTTGGAGCGTCGATGTCTAAATTTGTAGAAACTTATGGGGAGCAACTTAAAGAACGGTTCAGGGGGTTTTTACCGGTCATTGTAGACTTGGAAACCGCCGGGATCAATCCCAGACTTAATGCTTTGCTTGAAGTGTGCATTGTACTTATCAATCGTGATGAAAACGGGCATTATCACCGTGAATCCACTCATTTTGAGCATATCATTCCTTTCGAAGGTTCCGAACTTGATCAGAAATCACTGGAGTTTATTCAGGTTGATCCTTTCCAACCGTTGCGATTCGCAATAGAGGAGAAGCAGGCGCTTTCCAATCTGTTCAATCCCATTCAACAGGCACTGAAGAGAAATCATTGCCAACGTGCGGTACTTGTAGGACATAATGCCTGGTTTGATTTATTATTCATCAAGGAAGCGGTCGAGCGAACTGGAATCAAATCCCCCTTTCATGCATTCACCTGCTTTGACACAGCAACCTTATCCGGTCTTTTTTATGGGCAAACTGTTTTGGCTAAGGCAGTCAGAGCAGCGGGCCTGGACTTTAATACGCAGGAAGCACATTCAGCAATTTATGATGCTGAAAAAACTGCCGATCTTTTCTGCAAGATGTTAAATACCTGGCACGGTTTCTTTAGATAGATATTGCTGGGCTTTACAGCCCAGCCTGCATATTATTCTTCTTCGCCGGCGGGCTGCTCTGAACCGGCATCCGCTGTTTCAGTCTCCGCTGAATCAGCTTCAGGTGCAGGTGCTGCCTCAGGCTTGTCTTTCCACTCCAGTTTGATACGGCCTTGCTTGTCAATGCCGGCAACCAGCACTTCAATCTCCTGGCCCTCACTGAGAACAAATTCAACTTTCTGGGAGCGGTCGCTGCATATTTGAGATATATGCAATAAGCCGTCTTTTCCAGGGAGCAGATTGATAAAGGCACCAAAATCAACAATTTTGCTTACTTTACCACGGTAAATTTGTCCGACTTCCACCTCGGCAACCAAGGCTTTAATCTGACGTTGCGCTTCTTCGAGAGCCATTGCATCAGGAGAGAATAGCTGAATGACACCTGCATCATCGATATCGATAGAAACACCAGTGCTTTCAATCAAGCCTTTAATCGTTGAACCGCCTTTACCAATAACAGTTCGGATTTTATCCTCTGCAACCTTCATAGTACAAATACGTGGGGCATGCTGAGATAACTCATCTCTATGTTCTGAAAGGGCATTATTCATTACACCCAGAATGTGAAGACGGCCTGCTTTCGCCTGTTCCAACGCCTGCTCCATAATTTCCCTGGTGATACCGGTAATCTTGATATCCATCTGTAAGGCAGTTACACCTTTTTCTGTTCCAGCTACTTTAAAATCCATATCCCCAAGATGATCTTCATCACCAAGAATATCTGTGAGCACTGCAAAACGCTCGCCTTCTTTAATTAAGCCCATTGCCACCCCGGCAACCGGTGCTTTAAGGGGTACACCAGCATCCATTAAGGCAAGGCTGGTACCACAAACGGTTGCCATAGAGCTTGAGCCATTGGATTCCGTAATATCAGATACTACCCGCAGAACATAAGGAAACTCGCTTGCGCTGGGGAGCACTGCAATAAGGCTGCGCTTTGCCAAACGGCCATGACCAATTTCACGACGCTTCGGACTGCCAACCATACCCACTTCGCCAACAGAGTATGGAGGGAAGTTATAGTGCAGCATGAAGCGGTCTCTGGATTCACCAGTCAAGCTATCCAGAATCTGTGCATCACGATCATTACCCAAAGTCGCAGCAACAATTGCCTGCGTTTCTCCCCGAGTAAACAACACAGAACCATGCGCCCTTTCCAGGAACTTGGTGCGGATTGAAATCGGTCTTACTGTCTGCTGATCACGTCCATCTATACGTGGCTCACCATCAAGAATGCGATTACGAACAATCTCTTTTTCCAAAGCATTCATTGCTTCGCCGATTTGAGCAGGCGTTATTTCGCTTGCCTCACCGCCAATATTTTCATTGAGCATCGCCCTGATATCGTCAAGCCGCTGATAGCGTTGCTGTTTATCCTTGAGCAAATAGGCTTCGGTGATACTTTCTCTTGCTAATTCGTTTACACGCTGAGCCAACTCTTCATTGGCGGGTTTCATAGCCCAGTTCCAAGGAGTCTTGTTGACCTCTTTAGCTAACTCCTTAATGCCTTGAATGACGGATTGCATCATTTCATGGCCATAGAGTACTGCACCTAACATAATTTCTTCAGATAATTCGCTAGCCTCCGATTCCACCATCAGGATAGCATCCTGAGTGCCCGCTACAACCAAATCCAGATCCGATTCCTGTAATGCCTTGTAGCCAGGGTTTAGCAAATATATACCGTCCTTATAGCCTACTCGTGCGGCACCAATTGGACCTTGAAAGGGTAAGCCGGAGATAGCCAGAGCGGCGGAAGCGCCTATCATTGAAACGATATCCGCAGGGGCATCGGGGTTAAGCGACAATACGGTGGCAATAATTTGAACTTCGTTGGAAAAGCCCTCTGGAAATAGTGGTCGCAAAGGTCTGTCCATCAAACGCGAAGTCAATGTCTCATGCTCGCTGGGCCGTCCTTCCCTTTTGTTAAAACCACCAGGGATTTTGCCGGCAGCATAGCTTTTTTCCTGATAATTCACTGTCATTGGAAAAAAATTATTGGATTCAGCGCCTTCTTTTTTTCCGACAACTGTCACCAATACCTGTGTACCCGCCAGATTAGCCAATACAGCGCCATCCGCTTGCCTGGCAATTTCACCGGTTTCCAAAACCAGGCAATGCTCACCAAAACGTATTTCTTTTGTAATTTTGGACACGTGTTTTACCTCGTTTAATTATTATGAAAAAAAAGGCGCAGAAAACTGCGCCTTTCATTTAGGTCAAATATATAAAGAGTCTCTGACATTAATTGAAACCCTGAATTAATAAGAATCTCTCAATCCAAGACTTTGGATTAAAGTCTGATAACGATTTGAATCATTATCTTTTAAGTATTTCAGGAGCTTTCTTCTTTTGTTAACTAACGCTTGCAAGCCACGTTTTGAATGAAAATCTTTACGGTTTGCTTTAAAGTGTTCAGTTAAGTATTTGATACGCCCAGTAATCAGGGAGACTTGAACCTCTGGAGATCCTGTGTCATTGTCAGCTCGTTTAAACTGATTGATGATTTCTACTTTTTGTTCGCTGCTTAGCGACATTGTTCACTCCTGGATATAAGCTAAGTGTGGGTATTAAAGGGGAGCATTCTACCAAGACAATAGAAAATAAACAAGTATTGGATAATGCATTGCTATACTTTAGTGAAAAACTTATGCAAAAACAACTCTTTTTGCTAATTTCGTATTTTTATTTTTGCTTTTTTATATCTAGGCTGGGCTTTACAGCCCAGCCTACGCTTGGGTTGGTTAAAATGCCAGCAATCGCTTAACTTGCAGACAGCCATTTTCAAGTAGCTCGCCAATACCTGTGAATTGGCCATCACTGCTGTAAAGACGTGACAAGCCGGTATGATTATCAATAGTTCGTTGAACAATTTTTCCCTGACGCAGATGCTGTAGCTCTTCATCATTTAATTCGACTAAGGGCAAATGCGCAATCGCATTTTCCATAGGCAATAACAGTGGCTGCAAATCATCGTGGTTAGCCAACTCCTCAAAACTATACATTGGCATTTGATTAAAACCAGCCGTATGTAAACGATGTAATTGCGTCATATGCGCATAAACGCCTAACATTTCACCAATGTCTTCAATCAGGGAGCGTATATAGGTTCCTTTACTGCAACTCACTTCAATTGAAAAATCACTGCCGTCAAAATGCAGCAGCTTGATGTAATAAATATCAATTGTCCGTTTCTTTCTTTCGACTGTCTGGCCCCGACGAGCATATTTGTAAAGTGGCTGCCCCTGATATTTCAATGCGGAGTACATTGAGGGTGTTTGCTCAATTGAGCCAATGAATTGGCTTATTACAGCTTGTAATTCGATCTGACTGATAGACGGTAGGCAAGAAAGCTCCGCTATAATACTTCCGGTGGAATCACCGCTGTCAGTTTTTATACCCAAACGGCCTGTGGCCTGGTACGTCTTATCGGCATCCAGCAAATACTGGCAAACTTTCGTCGCCTCACCGAAGCAAAGTGGTAACATACCGGTAGCCAATGGATCCAGGCTGCCCGTATGCCCTGCTTTTTTGGCATTTAATAATCGCTTTGCTTTTTGTAGAACCGCATTTGAAGACAAGCCCTGTGGCTTATTAAGCAAGAGAATACCGTTCACAGGCTGCGGTAGATCAAGTCTCTTCATCAGGCTCCGCAGGGTTTACTTCGTCAATCAGCTTGCTTAGCCGACGCCCATATTCGATGGACTCGTCATAAACAAAATGTAACTGCGGAACAGTACGCAATTTAACGGAACGCGCCAGGGCGCTTCTTAAATAACTGGCTGCAGCATTCAGGATTTCGGCAGTCAATTGTACATCATGATTCAACACCGTAAAGTACACTTTTGCATGGCCCAAATCGGGAGAGACTTTAACATCAGAAACAGTCACAAAAGAAGGCAAACGAGGATCTTTCACCTCCTGCTGTATCAGTTGTGACAATTTCCGCTGCAGCATTTCTGCAACACGATCTACTCTTTTGAAATTACTCATAAATCACGTTTTATTTCAATGGTTTCAAACACTTCTATCAGGTCGCCTGGCTTCACATCATTGTAATTTTTAACGCCGATACCGCACTCAAATCCCTGCCGGACCTCAACCACGTCATCTTTGAAACGACGAAGTGACTCAAGCGTACCCTCGTAGATCACCACATTATTACGCAATACCCTGATTGGATTATTACGTTTAACCGTTCCTTCAATGACCATACAACCAGCGATCGCACCTAATTTGGGTGAACGGAAGACATCGCGAACTTCAGCGATACCGACGATTTCTTCTTTAAATTGCGGTGCCAGCATACCGGTTAATGCGCCCTTGACCTGATCAACAATGTCGTAAATTACACTATAGTAATTCAGTGACACACCTTCCAACTCGGCTAGGCGTTTGGCACCTGTGTCTGCGCGCACGTTGAAACCTATTAATATTGCATTTGAAGCGATAGCCAAATGCACATCTGATTCTGTAATACCGCCTACACCATTGGCAATGATTTCTACTTTTACTTCTTCAGTAGAAAGCTTGACCAGCGCATCTGCAATAGCTTCAACAGAGCCTTGAACATCCGCTTTAAGGACAACATTCAATACCTTGGCCTCAGTCGTCGTCATATTTTCAAAAATCCCTTCAAGAGAGGATTTTTGACGTCTGGCTAATTTCACATCACGGAATTTGCCTTGTCTGAACAGAGCAACTTCACGCGCTCTTTTCTCATCAGGAACCACGACAGCTTCATCGCCTGCATGCGGGATGGCTGATAAGCCTAAAACCTCTACCGGAATAGAGGGGCCGGCACTGTCGACCAAAGAGCCATTATCGCTGACCAATGCCCTGACCCTGCCATATTGGAAACCGGCAAGCAGAATATCACCTTTATGCAGCGTTCCGCTCTGGACCAGTACCGTTGCAACGGGGCCGCGTCCCTTATCAAGACGTGATTCAATAACCACACCTTTCGCAGCACCGTCAGTGGGGGCAGTTAGCTCCAGTACTTCCGACTGCAATAAGATGGCATCAAGCAATTCATCAATCCCTGTCCCTGCCTTGGCAGAGATTTTTACAAACATGTTATCGCCGCCCCAGGCTTCGGGAATCACATCATAGGCTGATAGTTCATTCATAACCCGATCCGCATCCGCATCCGGCTTATCCATTTTGTTGACAGCAACAATAATGGGCACATTGGCGGCTTTGGCATGTTGAATAGCCTCAATGGTTTGCGGCTTGGCGCCGTCATCGGCTGCAACGATTAACACCACGATATCAGTCGCCTGCGCACCGCGGGCACGCATGGCAGTAAAGGCCGCATGTCCTGGTGTATCCAGGAAGGTAATTTCACCCTTTGGCGTTGCAACGTGGTACGCGCCAATGTGCTGCGTGATCCCGCCCGCCTCACCAGCAGCCACTTTGGTACGGCGAATGTAATCCAGTAAAGATGTCTTCCCGTGGTCTACGTGACCCATAATAGTTACTACAGGTGCACGTTCTACACTATGGCTTCCCTTACTCAGGGCATCACCAAGATTTTGTTCAATAGCATCTTCTTTCAGGATACGTGCTTTATGCCCCATTTCCTCAACCACAATAAGCGCAGTATCCTGATCGATGACCTGGTTAATGGTTGCCATTGCACCAAGCCCCATCATGACTTTTATTACTTCAGCCACTTTGACTGACATTCGTTTAGCCAGCTCGCCAACGGTAATGGTTTCAGGTATTGCTACCTCCCGAACGACCGGTGCAGTTGGCATCGCGAAACCATGGGTTAATGCTTCTTCCGCTTCCCTGTATTTATCTGATTTTTCATTCGGCTTTCGTTTTTTCGGCTTGCTGCGCTTGAAACGAACACCGCCCTCGTCATCCTCGCGGTCAGACATTTGCTGATATTTAGGTTTCTTCTTACCACGCTTGTAGTCGCTTTTGTCGCTCTCCATTTCTTCTTTTTCTACGTGACGCTTTTTGGCTGGCTTTTCCAGCTTTTCGTCATTATTACGCTGTGGAAGTGTTTTAGGTGCAGATTCAACCTGCGTTTCGGGAATTGGGCTTAGCTCTGTTTCTACCTTAAAACTGGATTCTTTTTCAGTCTCTGCGATTTCTGGCTCAGCAAGCAATTCTGGTTCGGCTTGTACTGCCGGTTCGGCAGCAGCTGCAGTCACATCCTCACTGATAACAGCATCAACTGCTGCTTCTAAAGGGGCATTGGTTGCCTGCGTGGTTTCTGGCTCATGCTCAACCGATTCAGTTACGACTGGTGCTTCGTCAATTTCTGCCTCTTGCTGCTCCAGCGCAGAACGCTTGACATAAATATGCTTTTTTCTAAATTCGACATTAACGGTTTTGCCGCTATGGATATCATGCCCCACGGTGACCTTGGTAAGGCTTTTGCGTTTGAGCGTTATACGCTCTGGACTTGCACGCAATTCACCACGGCTGCTTGTTTTTAAGTGATTGAGTAATATTCGCTTCTGATCTTCATTTACAGTTTGAGTACCATCAGTAAACGATAGCCCCGCCTCCTGCAACTGGTTTAACAGGCTCTCAACCGGGATACCCACGACCTGAGCTAATTGTATAACCGTTACATCCGCCATATTTATGATCCTCTTTTGGCAACTTCAATCAAATTGCTTTGTTCTAAATATTCATTTTTTACTGGCTGAGCGTATTTATACACGCTCAACATATCTTCCCGGTTGCAAGCTTCTTATTAGCTAAACCAGGGCTCACGTGCTTTCATTATTAAGGCTGCAGCCTTCTTCTCAGTCATACCTTCAATGTCCAGCAGCTCATCAACAGATTGCTCTGCCAGATCGTCCATTGTTAATATTCCTCTTTTATTCAGTGCCTCCGCAATTTCGGTTGTCATTCCTTCCATTTCCAGCAGGGAGTCATCATTTTGTGTATCTTTTAAGTCCTGGCCAGAGGAAAGCGCCTGGGCAAGCAATGTATCGTTAGCCCGGTTCCTTAACTCGTCTACAATTTCCTCATCAAATTCTTCAATGCTCATTAACTCTTCCTTGGGAACGTATGCAACTTCTTCCAGGGATGAGAAACCATTAGCAACGAGAAGGCTGGCTATTTCTTCATCAATGTCCAAAGACGAGGTGAACAAATGAACTATCTTGGTAGACTCTTCCTGTGTTTTGGCATTGAACTCATCAACCGTCATCACGTTTAAGGTCCAGCCTGTGAGCTGACTGGCCAGTCTTACGTTTTGCCCATTGCGTCCAATAGCCTGTGACAATTGTTCCTTTTGTACCGCCAAATCCATTGTGTGACTATCTTCATCAACAATGATAGACGAAATATCAGCTGGCGCCATTGCATTAATGACTAGCTGAGCCGGATTGTCATCCCAGAGGATAATATCAACACGCTCACCGCCCAGTTCGCTGGACACAGCCTGAACCCGTGCACCACGCATGCCCACACAGGCGCCGACAGGATCAATACGACCATCATTTGTCTTCACAGCAATCTTTGCCCGAATACCCGGTTCTCGGGCAGCTGCTTTGACTTCTATCACATTTTCGCCAATTTCTGGCACTTCTATTCGAAATAATTCGATAAGCATTTCATTTCGAATGCGGCTAACGAATAATTGGGGACCTCTGGATTGCGGGGTAATCTCATAAAGATATGCACGCACTCTATCGTTGGGCCTGAACATTTCATTTGGCAGCATTTCCTGGCGCGGCATAAATGCTTCTGCTTTTCCGCCCAAGTCTATAATGATATTGTCTCGAGTTACCTTTTTGACTGTACCATAAACCAATTGGCCATGCTTGGCGCGAAACTGCTCAACAATTTGCTGACGCTCTGCTTCACGCACTTTCTGCATGATAACCTGACGTGCTGTCTGAGCGGCAATACGCCCAAATTCAATGGAAGGCATCGGCTCTTCAATTTTATCGCCGATTTCGATAGATGGTGAGCGCTCTTTTGCAGCAGATAAGGCAATTTGTGCCGCTGGATTTTCGAGTTCATCATCAGCAACAACATCCCAGTACCGGTAGGTTTCGTACTCGCCTGTTTTAGGATCAAGCTTGACGCGTACACCCATATCGTGTCCCGAAAGTTTTCGAGTAGCTGATTCAAGAGCTGCCTGAATGGCTAACAACACGACATCTTTAGTTACCCCTTTTTCGTTGGATAATGCCTCTGCCACTAATAACAATTCTTTACTCATGCCTGCCTCACTCGCCTATCAAATTAGCTTTTATAATATCGGAAAATGGTATTTCCAGATGTTCGTCTTCCACTTTAAGAACTACAGAATGTTCCTGAACGCTTTCAATAATAGCGTCTATTTTTTTTCGCTTTCCATCAATCGCTTTTCTAAGTTTCACATATACTTCATGCCCTACATACATCAGATAATGTTCTTTATGGAACAATGGGCGTGGTATGCCAGGAGATGAAACTTCAAGGCTGTAATTTCCGGGTATTGGATCTTCAACGTCAAGTAATGCACTAACCTGCTTGCTAACCAGTTCGCAGTCCGATAACCCTATTCCTTCGGGCCTGTCTATGTAAACTCTTAGCAGGGAATGCTTGCCCTGTGGTAGGTACTCACAGGCCCATAATTGATATCCTAGCTCACTCACAATCGGGTATAACAAACTTTCTATATCATTTTTTATCATAGATAACTTCAGTTTAATTTAAATCATTGTTTTCAGGGATTGCTCTCTTCCTTCGCTTTAATCAGTAATCTGACATTGCTAAAAGCTTATAACGAAATGATGGCTTTCAGCCTTGATTCAGAATAGTAGGAAATAGTCACCTCTCGGCTTTAAGAGTGTATATTGACGTTGGAGTGTTATCTCATATACTCCAATTACCCATGCATCAATGATTTGACATTTCCTTTTGCTTATATGAAAACTTTTATAAGGGATGTCGATAAATGAGATCCGTTTTTTACATAATAAAAAACCCCATAAATGGGGCTTTTAATAGTGGTAGCGGGGGCAGGATTTGAACCTACGACCTTCGGGTTATGAGCCCGACGAGCTACCAGGCTGCTCCACCCCGCATCAACTGAACCAAGTATACGCAGCATTTATTAACTGTGCAAGTACTTTCTTCCATTATTGACGAATATTTACAACTGTTTATTAAGGAGCAGCTTGAGATAAGAATTTTCTGCAGCACAAATACTAGCGCAACTATTAGTAGAATATTAAATGGTTGCTAAAAGGTGAATTAAATAAGAAATAGCGTAAACAGAAAAACCTTGATAAGCAATGCTCATCAAGGTTTCATTAGGCTTGCATCATCCTGAAAAAGCATTAACACAGGCAGTTAATAATCCAGTAGGGAATAAACCGAGTGCTAGCAAAGTGAGGCAATTGGCAGAATACAAAAAAGTAGCCGGTGCCGATAATCGAATAGGAGATGTTTCCTCCATCTCATCAAAATACATTACTTTCACGATACGGATGTAGTAGTAAGCACCAATTACGGCAAACATTAAACCGAAAACAGCAACCCAGGTTAAATGCACATCAACCAGGGCCTTAAGCACTAACAGTTTCGTGAAAAAGCCAACTGTTGGCGGCACGCCCGCCATGGAGAACATTACTATCAGCATCATAAAAGCCATCCAGGGATTACGTTTATTTAGCCCCCTTAGATCGCTAATCTGTTCAATTTCAACACCGCTTCGAGAGAGCAGAAGAATTAATCCAAATGCAGCCACGGTCATAATTGAATACATTAGGACATAAAACAACGCCGCAGAATAACCAGCTGCATCGCCCGCCAGAATTCCAAACAATGCATAGCCCGCATGAGAAATTGCAGAATAGGCCAGTAAGCGCTTCAAATTGGTTTGAACGACGGCCAGTAAATTACCGATACCCGTTGAGAGTAAAGTAATCACAAGAAGCAACTGCTGCCAGTCCGCTGCCAAATCAACCAGACCAAGTGTCAATAATCTGAATGTCATACCAATGGCCGCAATTTTTGGTGCAGTGCTGATAAAAAGAGTAACTGATGTTGGCGCTCCCTGATAAACATCAGGCGCCCACATATGAAAAGGTACTGCAGCAAGCTTGAAGGCAAAACCAGCTACAATGAACACCAGTGCAAAGCTTAATAAACTCCCTTGCTCCTGCCAGTTGACAGCAATTGCATTGGCAATATCCAGCAAATCAAGCTTCCCGGTAGCGCCATATACCAGTGACATCCCGTAGAGCAGCATTCCAGAGGCTATTGCACCCATTACAAAATACTTCATAGCAGCTTCCGAAGCATCGCTGTTGGTACGGCGAATCGCAGTCATTGCATATAGCGGCAAGGATAATAACTCCAGGCCAAGATATACCGTCAGTAGTGAGTGTGCCGACACAAGTATCATCATGCCGAGGCAAGAAAAGAGACCCAATACATAATAATCACCGGCAGGCATTTGACGCTCATCGATGTATCTTTCTGAATAAGCAAAACCAAGGAAAACGCTTAGCAGAATAAATATTTTCATTAAGGCAGCTACATCATCGCTGATAAAAAGTCCACCCAGAATAACAATTTTAAAATTCCCTAAAAGGAAATAGCAGACAATACCGGCAAGCACCAAACCAGCGAGGCTAATGCCATAAGCCAGATTCCTTATTTTTTCCTTGAAAAACAGATCGCCCAGCAGTGCCAGTAAAGCTGTTATTAGTATGATTATTTCTGGTATTGCGACATGTAGATTGTCAAGTAAAGGCATCATGTTTATTAACCCTGCATTTTATAATTTTGATTTGTCAGCCTGCGCTAATGTATAGCTAACAGACTGATGAACATAATCAAGGACTGGCTTTGGATAAATTCCCATTAGTATGACCATTATTGCCAATAGAACGTAGGCGCTGGTTTCATAAATGGAAAGATCTTTCAAAGCGGCGACCTTCTCATTGGCAATTTTGCCAAAAATGACGCGCTTATACATCCACAGTGTATAGGCAGCTCCAATGATTAGAGTCATGGCCGCCCAGAATGCAACCCAGAAACCCGCTTTAATACTACCTAGAATTACCATAAACTCGCCAACAAATCCGGATGTTCCTGGCAGACCTGCATTGGCCATGGCAAACAGCATAAAAAAGGAGGCAAAAACAGGCATTGTATTGACTATACCGCCAAAATCGCTGACCTTTCGGGTATGCATTCGATCATAAAGGTAGCCTACTCCGGCAAACATGCCACTGGAAACAAAGGCATGAGAGATCATGACCACAATAGCTCCCTCGAGCACCAGCCCTGCATTACTCAGGCCAGAACGTTCTGCAATAGTAAAAATTGTAAAACAGCCTAAAGTTACAAAACCCATATGCGAAATTGATGAATAGGCAATAAGGCGTTTCATGTCTTTTTGGATAATGGCAACCAGACCCACATAGACAACAGCGATCAACGATAGCGCGATCATTAGTGGTGCATAGTGCCTGCACGCATCTGGGACAATCGGCAATGCAAAGCGGATAAATCCGTAAGCCCCGAGTTTTAGCAAGATTGCAGCAAGCACTATTGAGCCGCCGGCCGGCGCTTCAGTATGTGCGTCAGGCAACCAGGTATGCACCGGAAACATTGGGATTTTAATTGCGAATCCAAGAAAGAAAGCAATAAAGATTAATGTCTGCGCAGTCATACCCAATCGGATCGCATAAAATGTCTCAATTCTGAACGAACCAACGGTATAGCCCATATATAAAAAGGCAGCGAGCATTAAGACTGAACCTAGAAAGGTATACAGGAAAAATTTAATGGCGGCATAAACGCGGTTATCCGAACCCCAGATTCCAATAATCAGATACATCGGGATAAGTGTAGCTTCCCAAAAAATGTAAAAGACAATAGCATCTGTCGCGGCAAAAACACCGACCAGCAGACCCTGCATAATCAGAAATGCCGACATGTATTGCGATACACGTTTGTGGATGCTCTCCCATGTCGCCAGAATAACGATTAAATTAGTGAATATGCTTAATACGATCAACAGCACCGATAAGCCGTCGACTCCCAGACTGTAATTGATTCCTAACGAGGGCAACCAGACGATTTCCTCAACGTACTGCATGCTGTATGTGTTTGGGTCAAATCCGCTTATTAATGGAATACACATTAACAGCGTCAGCAGCACAGTGAATAAGGACACATAGCGTGCAGTATTAGGATTGTTATCATCTCCAGTGAGAAATACAAATATACCGCCAACAATGGGTAACCAGATCAATAAATTCAGCAAATGATACATACCTTCACCTTATAATTAGCCTAATAGCAGCCAGCATAAGAAAATAAAAAGACCCAGTACCATAACTGCAGCATAATGGTAAAGGTAACCACTTTGGAAAGCTCGTCCTTTCTGAGCAAACCAGCGAACTGTATGACCAGTTCCATTGACAATTAATCCATCAATGAGCTTTTGATCGCCAGTGTTGTAAAAGAACCGGCCTAATGCCTTACTTCCGCGAACAATAACCAGATCATTAAATGCATCAAAGCCATATTTATTTAACAAGACCTTATAAAGCCATCTAAAGGTATGCGCAATTTTGGCGGGAATACCAGGCAGCGCAATATAGCACACCCAAGCAAGGATAATCCCTGCAACTGTTAACCAGAATGTAAGAGTCATTGGCGCTTCTAAAGCGGATAATGCGGGAGAGTGCACTTCTTTAGCTAGTTCGGCCATTACATTATGCTCTGGCAATACAAACAAGGAGCGAGCCAGTAGACTGGGGGTATCAAAAAGCATCGGCATATACAGGATGTAACCAATAATTACAGATGGGATGGCCAGAATTACCAACGGCAGCCAGACAACCCATGGGGATTCATGGACATGCTCTTCCGTGTGCTTATCCATACGTGGCTTTCCGTGGAAAGTCATAAACAAAGCACGGAATGTATAAAGTGCAGTCACCATTGCCCCAAGGCTGACACAGAAGTAGGCATAGCCGCTTCCAGGAATTTCAGAAAGCTTGGCAGCTTCGATAATTGTATCTTTGGAGAAGAATCCAGCAAAAGGCGGAATCGCACATAATGCAAGACTACCAATAACAAACGTGACATAAGTAATTGGCATTTTTTTCCATAAGCCTCCCATGTTTCTCATGTCCTGCTCATGGTGCATTGCAATTATTACAGAACCAGCTCCCAGGAATAACAGGGCCTTGAAACATGCATGGGTTAGCAAATGAAAAATCCCGGCGCTATAAGAAGATACTCCCATAGCAACCATCATGTATCCTAGCTGCGATAAAGTTGAATAGGCAACCACGCGCTTGATATCATTCATTACTATCGCGAGAATTCCTGTAAACAGTGCGCCTGTCGCACCAATTACAGTAACCACTGTTAAGGTGGTAGTCGAATACTCTATTAAAGGAGAAATACGGGCGACCATAAAGACACCTGCCGTAACCATTGTTGCCGCATGAATTAATGCGGAAATGGGTGTTGGACCCTCCATTGATTCAGGAAGCCACACATGCAAAGGGACTTGTGCCGATTTACCCATAGCCCCGACAAACAGGAGCAAACAGCTAACGGTTAATACGGACCAGTCGTGTCCCGTATACAGTTGTATAGTCTGTGTAGATAGGGCTTTTGCTCCGGCGAAAATGGTTTCGTAGTCAAGTGAGCCAGAATAGGCCAGGATCATTCCAATCCCCAATACAAAACCAAAATCGCCGACCCGGTTGACCAGAAAGGCTTTTAAACTCCCCTCAATAGCAGACTCTTTTTGATACCAGAAACCGATAAGCAAGTACGAAACGAGACCTACGCCCTCCCATCCAAAAAAGAGTTGCAGGAAATTATTTCCAGTAACCAGCATTAGCATCATAAATGTAAACAGTGAGATATAGCTGAAAAAGCGCTGGTAGCCATCGTCATCAGCCATGTAGCCAATAGAATAAATATGTACAAGCAAGGATACGAATGTGACCACAACCAGCATGACAGACGTGAGGGGGTCAATCAGAAAACCAATGTGAAACGCATAAGGAAATAAGGCGCCACCACTAGCCCAGGTATACAAATTGACATTTTGTATTTCGGCAGCACCGCTGAGAATCTGTGTTGCAACAATTACAGACAATATAAATGAAAGCCCCACGCCGGCTATAGTTACTGTATGTGCACCTACTCGACCTATCTGATTGCGGAACAGACCGGCCACAAGACTTCCGATCAGCGGCGCCAGTACAATTATTAGACATAGCTGAATAATATTCACAATTTTAACCTTTTAAATGATTCATCTTATCAACATCAATGTTACCTCTGTTGCGGTAAAGTAACATCACGATCGCCAAACCAATTGCGGCCTCAGCAGCTGCAACAGTAAGAATAAAAAATACGAATACCTGCCCTGCAATGCCGCCATAATAATGTGAAAATGCAATGAAATTGGTATTTACAGCCAACAACATAAGCTCTATACAAACTAACAAGAGGATCAAATTTTTGCGATTCAGCATAATTCCTACAAGACTAAGCCCAAAAAGGATTGCACTTAGAATGAGGTAATGATTAATTGGTACCATGGACAATTCCCAGTTATTTTTCTGTTTTCATTGAAATGATGCTCACCCGATCCTGCTTACGTGTCATGATCTGCTTTGTGATATCCTGACGCTTGGATCGGACGGCTCCTCGATGAGCCAAAGTAATTGCAGAAATAATGGCTACAAGCAGCAGTACCGCTGCAATCTCAAATGCAAAAACATAATCAGTAAATAATGCCATACCGATAACTTCCGTATTTGACGGTTTAGCAACAACAGCAGGCGTATCTTCACCATCACTGTAAGTCGCACTGCTCGTACTCACCACCGGTGTCTGTTCTACACTGTTTTTATACCAGGCATCTGGTACTGCAACCAGCAGCAAACCTACAAGCAAAGCCACGATAATTAATCCAAAAGGCATATAGCGTATAAAATGTGATCGCATGGACTCGATATCAATGTTAAGCATCATGACAACAAACAGGAATAATGTCATGACAGCACCAACGTAAACCAAAACCAAAATCAGGGCCAGGAACTCTGCTGATAGCAAAATCCATAATACGGCACTCGCAAAGAATGTAAGAACAAGAAAAAGCACACAACGGACTGGGTTATTCTGCGTAATTACCATCAATGCGGATAAAACTGCAATTGCAGCAAACACATAAAAAGTAACTGGTACTATTAAGTTATGCATAAAGCGCCTCGTTATCGGAAATCTTTGTCTTGTTCACGATCTGCAGCAAGGCGTTTTTCCATCAGGTCGCCTACTGCCAACAATTTTTCTTTCGTTAATATATTCTGACCGCGTTCAGCGACATGCCAATGTTGAATCGGGGTTAGCACGATCGAATCAACAGGGCATGATTCTTCGCATAGGCCACAATAGATGCACTTGAAGGCGTCGATATCATAACGAGTTGTTCTGCGTGAACCGTCTTCTCTTGGCTCGGATTCGATGGTAATAGCCGAGGCAGGGCAGACAGCTTCACATAATTTGCAGGCAATGCAGCGCTCTTCGCCATTTGGATAGCGTCGCAGCGCTAACATCCCGCGAAAGCGTGGCGAAATCGGCGTCACTTCTTCGGGAAATTGCACGGTAAATTTTTTCTTGAAAAAATATTTACCAGTCAGCTTCAAACCGGAGAGCAACTCCAAAAGCAGAAAACTGCGGATGTAGTGTTTTAAATATTGATATGCTTTTTTCATTAGCTTCTGCTCTGTACGATTAAAACCAGGGTTTAACTTGGGCTACCACCATTAACGCAGTAACCACTACCCACACAATTGTTACTGGGATCAGAACCTTCCAGCCCAATCGCATCAATTGATCATAACGATATCGAGGGAATGTTGCCCTGACCCACAAATATACAAACAGGAAAAAGGAAATCTTCAGAAGCAGCCAAACAAAACCGGGAACAATTAAAAATATATTCTCAAGTACAGGCATTCCTTCAAAGGGAGAAAGCCAGCCACCCAGGAAGAATAATGTAATGGCGGTCGAAATCAGAATCATACTGGCATATTCTGACAAGAAGAACAAGGCAAAGCCAATACCAGAATATTCTACGTGAAAGCCAGCTACGATCTCTGATTCTCCTTCGGCCAGGTCAAATGGAGCACGATTCGTTTCGGCGATACCGGCAATCCAAAACACCAGGAAAAGCGGTAATAGAGGTATAAACCACCAATGATAAATACCGCCCTGCTGAGAATTGACGATATCAGTAATGTTCATGCTGTTGGAAGCAAGCAACACACCTACCAGGGCAAATCCCATTGCAATTTCATAGGAAACTGTTTGGGCGGTGCTTCGCAATGCGCCAAACATGGCATACTTGGAATTAGACGCCCAGCCGGCAATTAATACACCATAAACCCCAAGCGAGCTCATCGCGAAAAGATACAATACACCTGCGTTTATATTGGCGAGAACCATACCTTCCGAGAAGGGAACAACCGCCCAACCCGCCAAGGCAGGCACTAAAGCAAATAAGGGTGCAATCACAAACAAATACTTGTTTGATTTGGTTGGTACAATTATTTCCTTGGTAATCAGCTTGAATAGATCAGCAAAAGGCTGAAGCAGCCCTTTAAATCCAACACGGTTCGGACCAACGCGGATCTGAATATATCCAATGACCTTACGCTCCGCATAAGTTAAATATGCGACAGCAATTAAAAGGGGAATAACAATAATCAGGATTTTAATTACAATCCACAGCAATATGCCTATATCATGAAGCATTTTTATACCTGTCTAGCGCTTAATAGTGATTGCAGAAAATGAATGTCCGAGATCAACTGTCTCCGGCATTGCATTCGCTACCCAAACTACATCGGGTGCTACTCTCTCATCGCGTTTAAGCGGCAATGTTATCTCAATATCTCCTTGAGAAACAGTAGCAAATTCATCTAATTTTAGTCGACTGGCTGTAATTGGATTAATCTTTATACAAGCAGACTCGGCAGCCGCACATGTTTGTAATGCTTCTGCATTTCGAACAATCTGATCATTTCGATAGAGCGGCCAT
Organism: Legionella birminghamensis; assembly: GCF_900452515.1. Lineage (NCBI taxonomy): Bacteria > Pseudomonadati > Pseudomonadota > Gammaproteobacteria > Legionellales > Legionellaceae > Legionella > Legionella birminghamensis. The sequence continues at coordinate 400,597 of NZ_UGNW01000001.1, read as the reverse complement.
TCCCCGACACGAGTCAAATGCTGATCAGCAACCGGCAACGATTCTGGGTAATAAGGATGGTACTCATCCTGGTGCATCATTGCAGTCAGATGTTTAATCTCTTGTAATACTTCCTCTGAAGAGGTATACATAAAATCTTTGCAATGCAACAGATTTGCTAACACACGCAATACCTTCCATGCTGGGCGTGCCTCGCCAAAGGGAGCATATGCGCCCTGCACTGTTTGCCAGTGGTGATCAACGTTGATATAGGTTCCTGAAGTTTCTGCATAAGGTGCAACAGGAAGAATAACGTTGCAATAATCACGCATTGACTCATTATCAAATGCAGAAAGCATCACTACGAACTCTGCACCGAGCATGGACTGTCTGGCCCGGTATGGATTGGCAAAATCAAATCCAGGTTCTACTGCATGCAGCAAATAACCTTTTAACTTATGTTCGAGTGCAGAATGAACATCGAGTCCTGTAGGCTCAACACGTTTTCCAGCAACAGTTCGGTCTGGCAGCATACCGGCCAGCCTTGCGCCTGCTGCATTAGCTCCGGTCGAGAACCAGATAACCTTTATCGAAGTATGTGTTTCAATTATATGAACTAATGTCCTGATAAGGCTTGCTTCAGGATGATTTTCACTAATTGCACCTAACAGTATAACCGAGTTACCCTCACTTAATCCTGTGGCTATTTCCTTCAAACTGTGCTCAGGCTCAAGTCCTAAAATCAGACGTTGGATTTCGGCAGACAGATTGGGCAAGTCACCCATTAACAGCTTAATTAATTTGGCCAGCTGCATTGGAATTTCCTGTGGTGATACGATGCTCCTGGCAGCCAGTTCAAAACGAAAATCATAATCAACCGCATTGATGCTGTATATTCTGGCATTATTGCGAAATGCTTTGCGCACACGCAGGCCTGCAAGAGGGATTTCACGATCAATATTGCAGCCGACCAGCAAGATATTCTGCGCATTTTCAATTTCATGATAGCGGAGGCTATTTACTTTTTGCGTCGGTAAATAATGCTGATCACGGAAATCAGATTGCTGCAGGCGATAGTCGAGATTATGTACACCTAACTCCCGCATCATCTTTTGCAGAAGATATAATTCTTCCAGGGTATTTGAAGCGGAAGAGAAGGCAGCAAACTGTTCCGGTCCATGCTGCTTAATGAGTTTGCTAATTCCTTCAGCTGCAAATTTTAACGCAGTCTCCCAATCGGTCTCTTCCCATTGACGGTTACGCTTAATCAAGGGTTGAGCCAGTCGGTTGGGACTAGTTAAGCCCAAGTAGCTGTATCGATCACGATCAGAAAGCCAGGTTTCATTAATACTTTCATTTTCTCTGGGCACTGCGCGCATTAACTGATTGCGGCGAACATGCACATAAACGTTGGAGCCCAGACAATCATGCGGGGCGATAGTTTCATACTGATCCATTTCCCAGGGACGCGCCGTGAACCGATAGGGCTTTGATGTTAATGCCCCTACAGGACATAGATCGATAACATTTCCTGAAACTTCGGAAGTGATGCTGTGCTGGATATAGGTGCCAATTTGAGTTTTTTCTCCACGGCCTGTGGCGCCCAGTTCACGCAATCCTGCTACTTCTTCTCCGAACCGTACGCAGCGCGTACAATGGATGCAGCGTGTCATTTCTGTGGCAATGAGCGGGCCAAGATTATCATCATCTACGGAGCGTTTTTCTTCGCGGTATTCCGAAGAATCGTGTCCAAAGCCCATGGAAACATCTTGCAGCTCACACTCTCCCCCCTGGTCGCAGATAGGACAATCCAAAGGATGATTGATAAGCAGAAACTCCATCACCGCCTGTTGTGAACGTAAGGCCTCTTCGGATTTGGTAAATACTTTCATTCCGTTGGTTATAGGCGTGGCGCATGCTGGTACCGGTTTTCGGCCATTTTCAACCTCAACCAGACACATTCTGCAATTGGCAGCAACTGATAACTTTTTGTGATAGCAGAATCGCGGAATATAGATACCGGCTTCATCTGCCACTTCAATAATCATCTTGCCGTTATCGGCTTCAAGAGTTTTTCCGTCAATTTCAATGGTTGCCATTGTTTAAACCTTTTCAATTATGCTGCGACGATCGAGCGTTTGTGCTTAATGAAATAATCAAATTCATGATAAAAGTGTTTTACAAAACTTTGGACAGGCCATGCTGCCGCCTCACCAAGAGCACAAATAGTACGTCCTTCAATTTTATCTGCAACATTAGCCAACTTTTCAATATCGCCCGGCTCTCCATGGCCATGGCGAATGCGGTGGATGAGTCTGACCAACCAGCCTGTACCTTCACGGCAAGGTGTGCATTGCCCGCAGGATTCATCCATATAAAATTCGGAAATACGATAGAGTGCATCAACCATGCAAGTTGTTTCGTCCATGATAATTACAGCCCCGGAGCCAAGGCCTGAGCCGGCTTTCTGAATGCTGTCGTAATCCATGTCCAGTCCCATCATGACTTCACCAGGCAGTACTTTCATAGAAGTTCCGCCGGGGATGACCGCTTTGACTTTGCGATCCATGACTACTCCGCCAGCCAGTTCAAGTAATGTTTTAAAAGGTGTACCCAAAGGAATTTCAAAGTTACCGGGTCGATTGACGTGACCACTGACGCTAAAGCACTTTGTCCCGCCATTATTAGGCTTGCCCAGCTTTAGGAACCATTCGCCGCCCTTTTCCAGTATCACCGGCACAGAGGCAAAGGTTTCCGTATTATTAATCGTTGTCGGCTTTCCATATAAGCCATAATTTGCAGGAAATGGCGGCTTAAATCGAGGCATACCCTTTTTGCCCTCAATGGAGTTTAGCAGGGCTGTTTCCTCACCGCAGATATATGCACCGGCGCCCAAATGATTGTACAAATCAAAATCCACGCCGCTGTTTAATATATTCTTGCCCAGCAAACCCGCTTCATAAGCCTCGAGCAATGCATGCTCTGTACGCTCATAAGGCAGCCAGAATTCACCACGAATGTAATTATACCCTACCGTGGCACCCATAACGTAACCGGCAATAGCCATCCCTTCAATTAACTGATGGGGATTCAAGCTTAGGATTTCCCGGTCCTTACAAGTTCCTGGTTCCCCTTCATCCGAATTGCAAACAACATATTTTTGCACAGGCGCATTGCGGTTCATGAAACTCCACTTGAGTCCGGTTGGGAAACCAGCACCACCGCGACCACGCAAGGCTGAGGTTTTCAACTCATCAATGATCTGCTGAGGCGGAGTTTTTTCAGCCAAAATACGCTTCCATACACTATAACCACCTATACTTTCATATGCCTTTAAGGTCCAGGGTTTGTCTAAGTGAAATGTACGGTAACAGACTAGATTTTGTTCAACCATGACAACTACCTCTATCTTTCATTGGTATTGTTCCAAAATTTGATCAATTTTCTCAGTAGTCAGGTCTTCGTGATAAGTTTTGCCAATTTGCATCATCGGTGCATTCACACAAGCCCCAAGGCATTCAACTGAACGTAAAGTAAAGCGTTTATCATCTGTTGTCGCGCCCAGCTTGATGCCAAGTCTGGACTCAAGATACTCAACTACTTCTGCTGAACCACGCAATTTGCACGAGATATTCGTGCATACATTTATAAGATGTTTACCCAGCGGTTTATGCTCATACATAGAGTAGAAAGTTGCAACCTCATAGACTGCAATCGACGGCATCTCAAGATAATCGGCAACAGCGTCCATCAACTCTGGTGTCAGGAAATGATGTTCTTCCTGAACAATCCGCAGAGCGCTCATCACAGCCGATTGTTTTTGGTCAGCAGGATATTTTTTTATCCATTGGTCAATTTCATCAATTCGCTTTGATGTAACCAGTTGACATAACAACTTACCTGAATTTTCAGACATACTAACTAGCCTTAACTATATTTCAAAGAGTCCCACTCTTTCGCAAGAAAGCGTGTGTAAACTCAAGATTGCTATCGATCAATTTCGCCAAAAACGATGTCCTGGCTTGCCAAAATGGCAACGCCATCTGCCAGCATATACCCTCTGACCATTTCATCATAGCTGGACAAGTGTGCAAATCCAGGCGCTCTGATTTTTAGTCGGTACGGTTTATTTGCTCCATCAGACACTAAATAAATGCCAAACTCACCTTTCGGGGCTTCCACAGCGGAGTATACTTCACCCGCAGGCAAGCAAAAACCCTCTGTAAACAATTTAAAATGGTGGATTAAAGCCTCCATATCGTGCTTCATAACCTCTCTACGTGGAGGAGTCACTTTATAATCATTCACACGGACAGGTCCAGGATTAGCTCTTAACCATTCAATACACTGCCTTACGATACGGTTTGATTGACGCAGTTCTTCTACCCTCACCAGATATCGATCATAGCAATCACCTGTCTTCCCTACCGGGACATCAAACTCAACTTTATCATAAGCGGCATAGGGTTGTTTTTTTCGCAAGTCCCAGGCGACACCGGAAGCGCGAAGCATAGGACCTGTGAACCCCCATTGCAATGCCTGTTCGGCAGAGAACTGTCCGATATCAACCGTTCGCTGTTTCCAGATACGGTTGTCAGTCAACAGTGTCTCATATTCATCAACGCATTTTGGGAAGCGCTCAGTGAAACTCCACAGGAAATCGAGCAAACTGCCCTCTCTATTGTGGTTCATTTTTTCTACTTCGCGTTCATTATGCCAGCGTGAGGGTTTGTATTTAGGCATGCTTTCAGGAAGATCTCTGGCCACACCGCCTGGGCGATAATACTTGGCATGCATTCTGGCGCCCGATACAGCTTCGTAGCAATCAAACAGATCTTCCCGTTCACGAAAGCAATAGAGAAAGACAGTCATTGCTCCGATATCCAGGGCAACAGCGCCTAACCATAATAAATGATTTAGAATACGGGTGACTTCATCAAACATTGTCCGGATATATTGTGCTCGAATGGGAATTTCAATTCCCAGCAGTTTCTCAATAGCCATAACGTAGGCATGCTCATTGCACATCATCGATACATAATCAAGCCGATCCATATAGCCTACATTCTGTAAATAGGGCTTGGTTTCAGCAAGCTTTTCGGTTGCACGATGCAGTAACCCGATATGCGGATCCGCTCTTACAATAGTCTCCCCTTCCAGTTCCATGACTAGACGCAACACGCCGTGTGCTGCAGGATGTTGGGGACCAAAATTCAGAGTATAGTTCTTAAGCTCAATCATGATGACTTATCCCCGCAGTATCAATGTATCGATTATCCTCGCGTATTACTTTAGGTATTATGACCCGTGGTTCAATATCCACGGGTTCATAAATAACTTTTTCCAATTGGGCATCGTAACGCATTTCAACATGGCCGCTTACCGGAAAATCTTTTCTGAATGGATGGCCGATAAAACCATAGTCTGTCAGTATGCGTCGCAGGTCAGGATGATTTTCGAACAAAATGCCATACAGGTCATACGTTTCTCTTTCAAACCAGTTTGCTCCCTTCCATAAATCATGTACTGAAGGAATGATTAAGTGATTCTCTTCAAGAAATACCTTTACTCGAACTCGATGGTTATGAATAGTGGACAATAGATGATAAACAACTGCAAAACGAGGCTTGGCCCACACACAAACACGCTCTTCCTGCGGCTCTACCGCACGCGAAAACCCCTTTTCAGTGGCTGCTTCTGTTTCCCAGTCATAACGTCCATAATCCAGATAATCAACGCCACAGACATCGATTAACTCATCGAACAAAAATTCTTCATAATTTTTTAATTGGTTCAGCACTTTACGAACATGTGCTGCCTGACATTCTATAGTTATTTCATCGTAGGCCAGGGAAATTGACTCTGTAATACCATTCAGTTCTTTTTCAAAGAGTTCAATCAAGCCGGTTAATTTTGTCATTTGCTATCTACCTGCTCTTAAGCTTCAATAATTGTTTTATGTCTTATCTTATTCTGTAATTGAATAATGCCATAAAGAAGTGCCTCTGCTGTTGGAGGGCAACCAGGTACATAAACATCGACGGGTACTATGCGATCGCAACCTCTGACTACGGAATAAGAATAATGATAATATCCTCCTCCATTTGCACAGGAACCCATTGAGATCACCCAGCGCGGCTCTGGCATCTGATCGTAAACTTTACGCAGGGCAGGAGCCATCTTATTACATAAAGTGCCTGCAACAATCATGACATCTGATTGACGCGGACTGGGTCTGAAAATAATCCCGAAGCGATCCAGATCATAACGGGCAGCACCCACGTGCATCATTTCAACGGCGCAGCAAGCCAGACCAAAAGTCATAGGCCACATCGAGCCGCTTCGCGCCCAACCTAATAATTTATCAACGCTGGTTGTAATGAAACCACTTTTTTGCAATTCTGCAGCAGCCATATATAAGCCTCTGAATAAGTATGGATATAAGCAGCCAAGCGTTCATTTTTACAATGAACGATTATTGTTATTCCTAACTAAAGATACTGGATTTGTATGCTGTGAAGGAATTATTATTCCCATTCTAGCGCACCACGCTTCCACTCATAAATAAAGCCAATAACCAAGAGCCCTAGAAAGATCGCCATCGAGAAAAACCCGAACCAGCCTATCTTGCGTAAAACCAAAGCCCAGGGGAAGAAAAACGCAGTTTCCAAATCAAAGATAATAAATAGTATAGCAACCAGATAGAATCTGACATCAAAAGGGATATGAGAACTTTCAAAGGCATCAAAGCCGCACTCATAAGGTGAATTTTTGGCAGAATTTGGATTACTCTTTGATAACAGCGAACCGCCGGTTATCATTGCTCCACCCAGAATCAAACCAATTATGATAAAAACAAGTATAGGTAAATATTGTGATAGCATCATCTGATCGCTTGGATAAATGGTGCCGAAGGCCGGACTCGAACCGGCACGGCTTACGCCACCGCCCCCTCAAGACGGCGTGTCTACCAATTCCACCACTTCGGCATGTTAGTTTTATTGTTTTCCGTTTGTACTGCTATCAACCGGCACTGGAATTTTGCTTTCCGGTACGCTGGTCTGCTGAGGTATAGCCTGTTGCCCTGCCTTTTGGTATTGCATCGAAACAATATAAGACAAAGTCAAGCTAGTTATAAAAAAAGCTATTGCCAAACCGCCGGTGAACCGAAAAAGGAAACCACCAGTACCTTGGCTACCAAACACCGTATTTGATGCGCCTGAACCAAATGCCGCACCAATGTCCGCCCCTTTCCCGTGCTGGATTAATACCAGACCGATTAAGGCAATCGCAACAAGTACATGAATCATTAAAATTAGTTGATACATTTAACAATTTCCACAAACTGTTGTGCATTAAGCGATGCACCACCCGCCAAAACGCCATCCACATCAGACATGCCAAATAATGCGGCTGCGTTCTTGTCATTCACACTTCCGCCATAGGCTATTGTGACAAGTGCTGCAGCTTCGCTATCGTATTCAGCGACCAACTCTCTAATAAACTGGTGGACTGCCTGAACCTCTTCGGGTGAAGGCGGAACACCTGTTCCTATGGCCCATACAGGCTCATATGCAATTACACAATTTTTAAAACAACCTTCTTTGTTAGCGACAGCTCGTATTTGCCTGGCAACTACTTGCTCCGTTAAACCTTGCTCACGCTCAGTCAGGGTCTCGCCCACACAAAGAATTGGTATCATATCATGTTCTTTAACATGGTGGAATTTATCTGCGACAAAATTTTCGCTCTCAGAAAAAAAACGTCTTCTCTCTGAATGCCCCACCATTGCATAACGACAGTTGTATTCTTTCACCATGGGTGCAGAAATTTCGCCTGTGTAAGCTCCATAGTCCTTAGGGTACAAATTTTGTGCGCCAAGGAACACGGGGGTCTGCCTTAATATTTCACTTGCCAGTGGCAGATGCAGCATTGCAGGCATGATTACACAGTCAACTGTCAAATTTTCTGGTAAGCCTTGCACTATGGCGTGCAAGAGGGATCTGACCTGATCAATTTGACCATTCATCTTCCAATTGCCAGCAACAATCTTTTTTCGCATGCTAACCTCGAATCTAATTTGGCGACTATACCTCAGACCAGTATGTTAAGCAAAGCATTTTCTAGCTTATTTTGCATTCTTGTTAAGAACGCTGATTTCATTAATGGGCGAATTTTGAAAAAGTACTGGCTATTGTTCTCAAATTTCATTAAATTTGTTCTAATTCTTTTCATTATGATGCTTTGTTCAGGGAGGACAGTATGAAGGGACGTATTAATGAGCTGGCCAGACAGCTTTCCATGCTGGAGCATCCAGTTAATATTGCAGAAGCTGGTAAATTATTTCAAACCCATCAGGAGTTATTTCAGGCAAAATTCGAAATTGATTCTGAAACAAGAGTACAATGGCGCATCATTCAGAAAATCTATGATGCTTATTTAAAGCTGGTTGCACTCAAAACAGCCTTGTCAGATGAGCAACTTCTGCCGCTTAGAATTAAAGAATTAAACGACATAAAATTATCGGCTGAATCCAAAATGGATGATCTGAAGAAAGCCCATCACCGCGTGCAGGAAAAAATTGCAACTCTTTACCCCGAACTCTCAAACGCCTATGACAGCTACCGAGGGCGTTCACAAATGACTGTTACGGCGGAAGATCAATTGATCAGGCAGTTCATGCTGTTACTAAAAGAGGAATATCAGCAATTATTAGGTCAGAATTATCAGGTTTTAATGGGGGAAAAGCTGAATCAGCAAAATGAATCCACTCAAAAGCTGAAAGAATTAGACATGCTTATTACACCATCCACTGACATGAAACATATAATGCATTTATCAGGGATCTCTTTGAAAGAATCAAGACGTCTAAATTCAATCCTCCATAGTCTGCTAAGTCATCGCAGCCTCTTGTCCAATATCATTTCAAAAAACTCAATCAGTGCTGAGATTTCTAACCTCACCAAAATGATTAAAGAAGCCAAACAGCAAATAGTTAATTTGTCGGAGTCAATTCTAAGCTGTGAACTGGAGAATGTTGATGAGTTAAATACGCTTTATTCAATGATTGCCGATAAAGAAAGCTTACTGCAGGAAAGAAGGAAAAAAATCGATCAATTAAACTCTTATTGGCCTGGTGCATTGTTTTCTTATTTCACTAATCCGAACCATCAGGAGGAATTAAACCGAGAAATTGAAGAGTTGGAATATCTTGAATCACTCAACGAAAAATTTAAATTGGACTGCCAGTTAATAGAATTAAATAAAATGATCGATGCGACAAGAACGCTTCTTGTCAGTGATGCGCAAAAATGGCCTGAAACCGGCCATGCCGATATTTCATCTGACGAAATAAACATGATTATCAACTCAATCCGAGACTTTATCCCGAGATATAAAGCAAGAGAGCCGGTTTCTTCCGTTTCTCTGTTAGTCGATTTGACTGATATTATACCTTTGGTTCAGAAAGCCCATCAAAAATACGCACAAACTCATCAGCTGCTTACGCAATTTGCAGATGCCAAAAAAGCGATGCAGGATCTCGAACGGCACCCTGGTTTCACGCCGCAGCCTCAACCTTCTCCAGAAGAGTTCAGCGTTTTGAAGAAAGAATCGGAACAGAGGCAGAACAGATTGGGTACATTGGCAGGATTAATAAGCAAATGCCAAAATCTTCTCTCGCTTTACGCACAGCAGAATCAAATTCATAACCAGTTACTTGATAGCGCAAGTTTGCAATCCAAAACTTTAAATCAGTTGTTGCAGTTGGAAACTCAGTTGCTGAGGTTAAAAAAAAGACCCGTAGATACAAAGAAAATGGATGAGTATTCGGCCAAAATTATAATTGAATTAAAGCTTTTGCAAACAACCCTTAAGCCAGTAAATGAGCATCGTGATACATCAAAAGAGACTTTAGATGAAGCGATAGCCGAGGCACGTATTCGCCGCGCAGATACAATGGATTCTCACATCACACGCTTACAATACTGGAACAGCATGATTATCCAAAAACTTGGACAATTATCTATCGATCTAAATGAATGGTATGTTGAATTGTACATGTGCCTTCAAAGTCAGCGGGTTAATGAAGCAACCAAACTGCAAATGTATCAATTATTGAAAGATATTCTATTCGAGCTCAATGAGCCGCAGGCCCAAATGCCGCATGCAACACTGTATCATTACAAATTACTATGCCCCAACCCTCAGCAACAGTGGCGCAATCTGTTGGCATTCAAACCCGCTGTCAATCCTGATTTAGAGGAAACTGGAAAATTGCATGCTTTTTTAAACAGGCAAATTGAAAGCTTGACGAATCGAAAATACTTACGCGAAGCAAGGCTTCTAGCCGATCTCGCTCATCAATTGCAAAAACAGACTGAGGGTATCAGCACTGCGAATATCAAAGCCTGCCTGAGTGACCCCCGTTATAAAAGCCTTTATGAGCATCGGGGATTCTGGATATTATCGCAGTGGGCCGCACAAGCAAGTACGGCAGTCTGGAACTTCTTTTCAAAAACGCCATCAAGTTTTGAGCAAAGTATTTTTTATAAGCGCACGGCGACTGTACATTGTATACAGGAAGATTTTGAGTCTGCGTTTCTGGCAAAAGTATGAAGAGACATTCAGGCAGCCCGGTGCCCACACCGGGCTCATCTCAATCAGTGCAATGTCTGCTCAATGGTAACAATATTGTCTCTTAGGTGCTCAGCCTGAACAATCACCTCATCCTGATTCAAACCTTCCACCATTACACGTAACAGAGGTTCTGTACCCGATGGGCGTAATAAAACGCGTCCTTCATTCCCCAGCTTTTCAGACAGTGCCCGCACTGAAGCCTGTACTCTTTGATCTTCGAGTAATTTTGCAGCGTGCTCGGTTTTAATATTAATTAACGTCTGTGGTAGTAAAGTCAAGCCTTCTGTCAGCTCGGCAAGCGTCTTTTCCTGTTTCACCATACATGCCAAAACCTGCAGGGCAGCAATAATTCCATCACCCGTTGTCGTTTTATCCAGACAGACAATATGGCCTGAAGACTCACCGCCGATACGCCAATCCTTTTCTTTTAGAGTTTCCAGAACATAACGGTCCCCTACTTTTGTTCTGAGGAAGGGAATATTCATGTTGGCAATTGCTTTTTCCAAACCATAATTGCTCATCAAAGTACCGACAACACCCCCATGAAGAATACCGCGCTGAAATCTGTCTTTAGTAATGATATATAATACCTGGTCACCATTAACAATATTCCCTTTTGCATCGATCAATATGAGACGGTCGCCGTCACCATCCAAGGCAATACCAATGTCTGCGCCCGTTTTAAGAACCTTTTGGCGCAATGCTTCAGGCGCAGTCGAGCCGCAGTTTTCATTGATGTTAAACCCATCCGGTTTATCACCCATAGAAGTGACATGAGCACCCAGCTCCGCAAACACATTTGGGGCTACATAATATGTTGCACCGTTAGCGCAATCTACTACAATTTTTAAACCAGAGAGTCGGGTTAGGGAGGGTATCGTCGCCTTACAAAATTCAATATAACGCCCCTGAGCGTCACTGATTCGCTTGGCTTTTCCAAGTTTGACAGAACTAACTGTCAATAGCGGCTTCTCCAATTCTCTCTCTATCGCAAGCTCCATTGAATCTGGCAACTTGCTTCCATCGGCTGCAAAAAACTTAATGCCATTATCTTCAAATAAATTGTGTGAAGCGCTAATTACAATCCCGGCATTGGCGCGTAATGTCTGCGTCAGATACGCCACCGCGGGGGTAGGCATGGGGCCCACCAGGCTTATATCTACGCCAGCTGCCGCCAGCCCCGCCTCTAAGGCAGACTCCAGCATATACCCGGAAATTCTTGTGTCTTTTCCTATTAATACATGCTTACGATGCCCATTGGCCAATACGCGGCCTACCGCCCAGCCAAGCTTAAGAACGAACTCCGGATTTACATTTGATAAACCAACCTGTCCACGGATCCCGTCCGTTCCAAAATATTTTCGTTGATCCATCTTATGCCCCCATTTTGTTAGTATCGCTCCAGGATTTATTGACTGCCTGCATCATCGTTACCACCTGCTTTGTATCTGCTACGTCATGGGTGCGGATGATGCCCAAACCCTGTTCCATAGCAATGGTGGTTAACACCAAACCGCCAATAAGCCTTTCGTCAATGTTCTTATTTAAGACTTTTCCAATTGTTGTTTTCCGGGATACACCTAAAAGTATAGGCCTTTGGTGTATTGAAAAACGGCTTAGCTGATTAGTAAGCTGCAAATTATGTTCCACTTTTTTGCCAAAACCAAAACCTGGATCAACAATTAGCCTTTCGCGTTTTATACCTGCAGCCACGCATGCCTCAATTCGCTGTTTCAGAAACTCATTAATCTCATCGATTACGTCTCCATAATGCGGATTATCCTGCATCGTATTGGGTGTTCCCTGCATATGCATCAGGCAGATCGCACAATCCGTTGATGCGGCAACTGATAAGGCTTTATCTTCCTGCAGCGCAGAAATGTCATTAATCAGTCCGGCGCCGGCATTGATTGCTTCTTTCATTACCGCAGGTTTAGTGGTATCAATCGATATACAAATATCACTTTCCTGTCGTAATCTTTCGATAAAGGGTATAACCCGATCCAGTTCCTCTTGCTCGCTGACCGGCATGGCACCAGGCCTGACTGACTCACCGCCCACATCAATAATGTCTGCGCCTTCGTCAACCAGCCGCAGTGCATGAGCCAGCGCTTTGGGCAACTCATTGTATTGGCCTCCATCCGAGAAGGAATCCGGAGTGACATTTACGATGCCCATAACAAGTGCCTGAGAGACACGGTTCTCCGATGTGAAATAGTTTTCACACCAGAATTTGAATTGCTGATTGTTCAAGTTAGTCCTGAGATGTCTGAAGTGTCTATATCTAAGAATAAAGCCATGAAAGCTTCCAATGATTCTAATCGCTGGAAGCCTGTAGAGTGTTGCTAGTGGCCCTCTGCCGGATGATCCACCTGCTTGCCATTAATTTTCTGGTTATCCAAAGACGGTGAAGCATTCGGATCGGGCTTTTGTCCTGTCCAATCCTCTGGGGGTGATGGTTCATGGCCTGCCATGATTTCTGCAATTTGATTGGAATCAATTGTTTCGTATTTAATTAATGCCTGCGCCATTACATGCAATTTATCCAGATTGGTAGACAGAATTTCTTTCGCGCGCTGATAATTTCTATCAATGATCTGACGCACTTCCTCGTCAATCTGATAAGCTGTACTATCCGACATTTCCTTGCGTTGAGACATACTACGTCCCAAAAAGACTTCACCTTCTTCTTCACCAAAGGTCAGCGGTCCCATTGCAGAGAGTCCCCAGCTGGTAACCATTTTTCGGCTAATCTCGGTAGCCCGCATAATATCGTTTGAAGCACCAGTGGTCACGCTGTCCGCTCCAAAAATCAATTCCTCTGCAATTCGTCCGCCAAATAAGCTTGAAAGCTGGCTCTCCAGACGGCGTTTGCTGTGGCTGTAACGATCCTGCTCAGGAAGAAACATGGTTACTCCAAGGGCCCTTCCTCGAGGAATGATTGTAACTTTATAAACGGGATCATGCTCTGGAACCATTAGTCCCACAATAGCATGACCTGCTTCGTGATAAGCTGTTAATTTCTTCTCATTGTCGTCCATGACCATTGAACGACGCTCCGCACCCATCATGATTTTATCTTTGGCTTTATCAAGCTCTAAAATACCTACTTTTCGCTTATTGGCCCGCGCAGCAAACAAAGCGGCCTCATTCACCAGATTGGCAAGATCTGCACCTGAAAATCCCGGTGTTCCTCTCGCAATAGGGAGAATATCGACACTTTTATCAATTGGCACTTTCTGTAAATGCACTTTCAGAATTTGTTCTCGGCCACGAATATCTGGCAAAGGAACTACCACCTGACGATCAAATCGGCCTGGTCTCAGCAAGGCCGGATCCAGTACATCGGGCCGATTTGTAGCCGATACAATAATTACACCTTCATTGCCTTCGAATCCATCCATTTCAACCAGAAGCTGGTTCAATGTCTGTTCCCGCTCATCATGGCCGCCGCCTAGGCCAGCACCTCGATGTCTTCCTACCGCATCAATTTCATCAATAAAGATGATGCAGGGCGCATGCTTTTTAGCCTGCTCAAACATATCTCTGACACGGGAAGCGCCCACCCCGACAAACATTTCAACGAAATCCGAACCGGAAATGGTAAAAAAGGGAACTTTGGCTTCTCCGGCCACTGCTTTTGCCAGTAGTGTTTTACCAGTTCCCGGGGGGCCAACCAGCAACACACCACGGGGAATGCGGCCACCCAGATTCTGGAACTTGCTTGGATCACGAAGGAAATCAACCAGTTCTTTGACCTCTTCTTTCGCTTCATCCACACCCGCAACATCGGCAAAAGTGACTTTGACTTGATCTTCGCCCAGGAGACGCGCACGTGAACGGCCAAACGACATAGCACCGCGCCCGCCGCCGCCCTGCATCTGGCGCATAAAGAATATCCATACACCGATGAGCAATAGCATGGGAAACCAGTTAATAAAGATATGCAGGAGGAAGCTTTCCTGTTGTTTTTCCTGGCCGCTTACATCGACTTTGTTCTTTAGCAATTGCCCTAGTAAAGCATTATCCTGCATGGGCATGTATGTAACAAAGCGGCGGTTATTTTTAGTAACCCCTTTAATAATTTTATTATCTTCGATTGTAACGGCGTTTACAGCGCCTTGATCAATTTCGGTTAGAAACTGGCTGTAGGAGATTTTTTCAGCTGCAGCATGCCGAGGGCCAAAATTACTGAATACAGAAACCAGTACAATGGCGATTACAAGCCACAGAAATAAATTTTTTACCATGTCGTTCAAAGCATTTACCTCTTCAAGGGCGTATCTTTAGCTCTTTTGTCCAGTTAAGACGGCGGCATTATGCTAAAAATGTCTTTAAAAGCATCTGCCTGTCTTCCTAACGTGCAAAAAACTATTCTACGACGTCAGAACGAATTAACTTACTATAAATTATAGTCCTTAGCCAGCAAATAGGTTTCACGAGATCGTGAACGCGACGCAGCCGGTTTCCGGATAACAACCTTTCCAAATTTTTTTCTTATCAGCTTCACCAGTTCATCAAAGCCTTCCCCATGAAACACTTTCATAAGCATTGAGCCGCCAGGTTTTAGCATTTTATCGCCAAAATCGAATGCCAGTTCAGCCAGATACATGGCTTTGGGAATGTCAATTGCATAGCTCCCACTCATATTTGGGGCCATATCCGATAAAAGCAAGTCCACACTGCGTGCAGGTATTAGGGCAAGCAATTGCTGCAAGACCTCATCCTCGCGAAAATCACCCTGGATAAAAGTAACATCTGCAAGATGATCCATGGGTAATATATCCAGTGCAATGATATTCCCTTTGCCATTTAGTTTTTCACTAATATATTGCGTCCAACCGCCAGGGGCTGCGCCAAGATCAACGACGGTCATGCCCGGCCGCAATAAATGCTCACGCTCATCGACTTCTTTCAGTTTATAAACGGCGCGGCTACGATAACCTTCCGCCTGCGCTTTTTTGACATAAAAGTCATCAAAATGCTCTTGTAACCAACGCTTACTACTTTTGGAACGCGGCATAAAACTTATAATTTCAACATAGAATGCTTCATAATACTCAAAATTCCTACCTTTTCCCAGCGAAACGTGCAATAATCTGGATTTTTTTTAATCAGGACCACAAATGGACACTGCATTCAGGCAATCATTAAAGGCAAAAGCACATCATTTGAAGCCGGTGATTCAAATTGGGGCGAAAGGTTTAACGCAAGCAGTCATTGATGAAACAAATATTGCACTGACGGCTCATGAACTTATCAAGGTCAAAATTTATGGCGTTGAAAAAGAAGACAGACAACCCATGTTTTCAGAACTTTGTGAAAGCCTTCATGCTGAACTGGTTCAGCTCATTGGCAACATGGCAGTACTATACCGCAAGAACGAAGAATAACCCCATACCCTCCCTCTCATTTATCATACTTCTCCCAAGTCTGTAGCCTGGATGTAGCGTAGCGAGTCCGGGATACAAATAGTTGTGCCTGCAGCTTGCAAATGCGAATGATTATCATTTATATTTATCAGACATTAACCTGCAAGAGAGAGTCATGGCTTTAGCTTACGGTGATTACCATGGATTAACCCATCAGTTGCGCTTTCTTCTATTCGAAATTGGAATTGCCTGCTCCCACCAGCAGACTGAAACGGCGATAATCCACTCGCAAAGTGCCTGTCTCAGCCAGTTGCAGCAAATGGCAACAGCTGAAAATCTTGGAGCAGGAATTATCAGCCATGAAGCACGTGATTTTGTTGCACAACTTAAAGAACGCCTCTATCGGCAAAGTGCTCAAAGCGCTTTTTTTCAATGGGAACGACTGTTTCTCTATGTCGACAATTTCATTGCCCATCAAGCAATGATACTACTTTACCAGCAACGCTGGAATCAGGAGCTGGCCCGTGAAATGGGGAATGCCACAAGCTTTTGGTCCCGGCTATTGATAAAACATGACCCGCACAATCTCTTGGTGTTTCTCGAGCAATGGGCTTCCCCCTATGAATTCCTGGAGTCTCAGCATTTCATCCCCTCCGCATTTAAACCGCGTGAAGTTCTCCAGTATGCACCACAATTCAATGCGCAGCCAAGCCTTCATTGGTGTGCTTTGCGTAAGCAGAGCGTCACCGCTTCAGCGTTTTCACAGGAAATACAGCGTTGTTTTCCTGTTGAATACAAAACCTGGCAAGAAAAAATAGCCAGGATGCAGCACAACCCCGACCATTTTACCCCCCTTCCTGTCCATCCCTGGCAATGGCGAAATGCTATTCAGACTGAATACAGCCAATTGATCGATCAGAAATCGTTACTGCTTGTTCCCCATCACCAATTGGTCAAACCGGCAATGTCACCTTCCTGGCTAATTCCTGCGAAACAGAGCAAAGCACAACTGGAACTGCCATTGGCCAGCCAGTTTGTATCCGGACAAACCGGCTCCGGTAATTTACAGACGTTACTCGAGCAGGCAAATCAATTTGAACATGGATTATTTGTTGTGAGATCATTGAACCAGGACACAGCGCCGGTTTGCTCCTTCGAACCTTCATTAATAGAAAATCCTTTGTTTTTTTTGAAAAATGATCAGGTGGCCGTTCCTTTTGACGCATTAATTAAGCCTTGCCCTACAAGTGGTCTGGTACTGATTACAGAGATGGTTCATCTCAGCGCCATTTCACCGCTCCGCTTTTTTGCACAATACGCCCAGCAGTTTTTGGCAAGCTTCCTGAATTTATTGCTGAAGGAGAATGTGAGCCTGATGTTTTCTTCGGGCGATGTTCTGCTTATTATTGATAAAAGTCTTCCTAAAGGAATTATTTTAAAAAAAACGCAGTGTCTCGATGCGAGGCTCATCACAGAGGTCATGCCCGGCTTTATTAATACGATTTTACTGGGGCACTTGCAGCCTTTACTCCAGGCCTTATGCCGGGATTTTCAACTTAAGCCTTCTCTTCTCTGGAAAATCATCAAAGAAACGCTGCTAGCCCACCTCAGTGAAAATAGCTGCAGAGCTGTGCAAATTCGAGACTATTTGTTTGCCGATAACTGGTTTGTCAGGAAACGATTAAGCTTAAGATTACAGCCAAGGCCTGTCAATGAAAGTACATATTATCCAATAGCGAATCCCTTGCTGGGATAAACCACAAGCCATTGCATTTTCTTGCACCCCGGGGAATAGGTGACAGCAGCAATGGTATTGTATAAACTTATTTAAATCGCTGAGCGTCCAATTTATACAGGAGCATTTTGAAATAGCGTGTCACATTCCATTCTGAGACATATACCCAACGTGCTAACCATAGGCCGTTTGCTGCTAATTGTGCCTTTTCTGTGGCATTTATATGCAAGCGAGTACGTGGAAGCCTTTTATATTTTCATGCTGGCCGGTTTTACCGATGGGCTGGATGGATGGCTTGCGCGTCATTATAACTGGTCAAGCCCATTTGGTTCTTTTATTGATCCTCTGGCCGATAAATTGCTGATTGCATCCAGTTTTATTTCGCTGGCTTTACTTGAAATTTTACCCTGGTGGCTGGTTATTCTTGTTTTTCTAAGAGATTTGACAATTTCCTTTGGCGTTTTGGCCTGGTATGTGTTTATCCGCCAGCCCATTAATTTTGAACCGACTCGTCTTAGTAAATTCAATACAGGCCTGCAATTGCTCCTGGTTACGCTTTGCCTTTTTCAACTGGCCTTTTCCGAATTTTCAAGCTATGTTCTTTTTAGTTTAATTATTCTTACCGCCGCCACCACTACGGCAACATATATTGATTATGTGTGGACTTGGGGACGGAAAGCCCTTTCAGTTAGTCAAACCAGCCAATGACCCGTCAGTTAGTTTTAGAAATTCAACAGAATTATGACGCCAGGCTTTCTGACTTTTGTTGGGGAAGTAATGCCCTGCTGGCCCAACAAATTCACAGCCTTTTTGATAATAAGACAGAGCCCTATCTTTTCATCTGGGGAGAATCCGGCAGTGGAAAATCCCATTTGCTACAGGCTTGCTGTCAAATGGCAAACAGCCAGAATCTTCAATCAGCTTACCTTCCATTAAGCCTGTTAAAAACATGGGGGCCGGCCTGTCTGGAGGGAATGGAACAACAACAGCTCATTGCAATCGACGACATTAATGAAATTGCAGGGGACAGTGTATGGGAGGAGGCAATTTTTCACTTATTTAACAAAATTCGTGACAATGACGCCCACCTGCTCATTTCCAGCACCACCTCTCCAGCTGCTTCCGCTATTAGCTTGCCTGATCTGCGCTCACGCCTGGCTTGGGGACTCACTTATCATTTGGAAGCACTTAACGATGATTCTAAAATTAAGGTAGTGCAACAAGCTGCAGAGAAACGAGGGTTCCAATTGAAAGACAGTGTTGCATTGTATTTAATCAAACGGTGCACCCGAAATTTGCATGACCTACTGCAAATCCTTGAGCAGCTAGACGAAGCCTCTCTCGCCGCCCAAAGGAAAATTACTATCCCGTTTGTTAAAGAGACTTTGGGCATTTAGCGATTTTGCAAACCCTGAGTTTTATTTTATTTGTGTGCAGACTGAAATTATTTGAAGCACATTTTAATAGAGAAAGGTTCTATTACACTTTCTTTGTTGACTTTTTCCACTGCATCTTATAAGTCTATAAGTATTTGATTCCAGAGAAAAATAATGATTGAATCTATAATATCCAGAACAGATATTATTTTGCTTCCCAGCGAAAAAGATAAGCTGGCAAGCCTCATTTCAATACTTGAGAACTTTACGCGCCGCCATTATCAGATTCCAAGTCCAGAACAATTTCGAAACGATGTATTGGGCATTGATAAACCTGGAGCGCTTGCCCTGTACTATGATCAATTCAATCATCTCACTGGATTTACGCGTGTTTGCCGGCAGGTTATCAATCCTATGAATAAACCAGTGATTGCCTATTGGGGAGGAACATATTATAACCAGCGGGTAAATCCAGGATTTGTGGCAGCCAAATTCGGACTTGCACATGCGATGAAAGATAAACTGGCGCATCCTGAGGATGAATTCATCTATTTTGCACATACCAATACGCCATCCCGCTATCACTTTTTAAACAGTTTTAACCGCAATATTTATCCTAAAATGGATGCCAGGACCCCAGATTATGTCCTGGAAAGAGCAGCCTGCCTGATTGAAGATAACCACTGGGTAGCTCATACCGAACACCCCATGGTTATTGAACATCAGGTTGCGTTAGCCAATGGCACAGATCCGCATTTTGATAAAAATAATCATTTGCATCAATATTATGTTTCCATCAATCCAGACTACCATCTGGGCAATTCATTGCTGGTGTATCTGCCTTTAAATTTGGCGACTATTGGAATGGGTATTAAGCAGGTCGTTTCAACACCCTCCTTGTTGTAGCGTTAATAAGCAAAGGCTATCAAGGCCTTAGAAAAGCTGTTGCCCCTTGATACATTTCGCCAATCAAGGCTGCATCTGACATTTCATCGCGAAAAAAACTATTGAATGAAGTGCTGCGGGTCAAACCGGGAATTTTGCTCCCTTGCTTTTCAGGCGCCTTTGCCTGTTTCTTTGTTTTCTGTAATTTGTTCCCAAGCTTTCCCTCCAGTTTTTCCAGCTGAATTTTCTGTTTAGTGACGGTCTCTTCCTCACAGATTAAACTGAAAGTTTCTTCATCCAGGTTCAGTTGCCTTCCAACCATGTTTTCAATCTCTGATTTCTCAGAACACCAATAGCAGGCAAGGGCAGAGAGCCCAACAAGAATGCTGACAAGCAGAACAGGCCAGAAAGTTGGACTAACCGAACTTAATATCCACCCTGCAATAAACATTGCCAAAGTTTGTCCAGCGCAAAAAGCGCCGCTGAAAATGATAATTCCCTGGAGGGTTGCCACCAATAATTTTAATCCTTTGCTGACAGGATGCGACCACCTGGCACGTAAAGCGGACCGCACATCGTCCAACTCAGCAAACTTCAATTTAAGGGCCTGTGAAAGAGCCAGATAGTCCTGCAATGATTCCACAGACCCCGGCTCCTCATAAATCTCTTCGAGCTTTGCCTGAATTGCAGTGATTCGTTTGATCTGCTTTGCATAAGTACTGGTAAGCTCAGGAACCTGGCGCATCTTAACACCGAACTCTTTTGACAAGTCCCTTATATTGAGTCCATAAAAAAGCAAAATGGAAAAAATAGAAAAACAAAGGCTGGCTGAAAAAATTACTGCAGTAGGAATTGAAAAAAGCCCAAGGACATTACTCACACCGTCAAAGCCTTCACAAATAAAATAAAGAGTTCCACAAATAAGCAGAAATATAAATTTGAACTGTCCCCACTTGTTTTTTTTTCTGACCGCCTTAGGCTCATCGTCTAATGTCCTGTATATATCCTTCAGCAAAGCAGCCTGTACTTGTTCCAGAATAAATTGCTGGTCAGAATTGGTGACCGGATTTTTTTTTAGCCATGGAAGGATTGACGATAATGGCAACTCTTCTTCAGAAAACTCCTTAGGGAAATAGTCTACACCCTGATTGGACTTATTCATTTGCTGAATGTAATTTCGTGTTTTATGGCTAAGCTTAACCAGATTTACCATTTCATCCCTTCTGGTAATGGTGCAGAACCTCGTTACCACTGTTAAGTACGTGTGAGCCTGCTGCTCGTCACAGTCCGGATTCCGCGAACAAGTCGCGGAACGTTGGCTAATGAAAATAACAGCTTAGGCTAGAATATGATCCGTCATCTATTGATTAACAGAAAATACGGAACTGACTCCCAAGGCTTTAACTGCGGGATCGTACATTGATTCAGCCAGAGCAGGCGGTACAGTAAACTGCCCGATATTTACAGCCTTAATTCGGTAGCTTAACTCCTTCGCTTCATTACCCAAGCTGCCAAAGAAGATAACCCGATCCTCGCGTATGTCTGCATAATCCATATTCTCTGTTTTTACGGAATCACGAACGACCTCAAATCCACCCGGCAATAAATCGACAACAGCAATATTGTTTATATAGCGGTTATCGAGGCTGCGCAGCTGAATATGAACTTCTACTTCAGATCCCAGTGTAACAGAACTTATCGTGTTGCCTTCGTCATCACGATATTCCCTCAATATCTCCATGCCCTGGCTTAAAGGCTTGTCTGTTTTGTTTTTATCAAAACCAGCCTGAGTTAATTGATAGAAATACGTAATATTGTCGGGATTATCAATAGTAACTGCCGTAGTCTGATTGTTAATATCAACCTTTTGATACGCTTTGTCCATAGGCTGTAAAGGCCTTTGCTGACCCGCAATAGTAGCCAGTATGGATAAACCCTGGCTTTGCGCTTGCGGCAGAGTTTGGCTGTAAGCATTTAAAGCCAGACTGGTATAACCCGACAGCACAGTATTTATTTCATTGGCATTAATTGACTCAACCAGAGGCATAATTAATTGATCGGCCACTGACGCCAATAACTGCGGGAAATGGCGCGCAACAAGATACAAATACTGGGCATTGGCGATGCTGCCGTCATAGAAGTCGCCCAAATCTACAGATTGCTTATTGATCTTGTATTGTCTGATTAACCGTTCCGCTTCAGAAAAGTTTTTTAGCAGCTGATAAGTCGAAGCAATATATGCTCCAGTGATATCCTGCTGCCAATTACTCGTTTTATCCTGCTCCAGACTGAGTTGAAGATTGGTGAGATAGTTACTGGTAATAATCTCATTGCGTGTTAACACATAAATAGCATAAGCCTGAATGCGCCCTTGATACAGATCGGTATATTTCCGTTCGGCCAACTCTTTTAAGTAGTTTACGCCATAGTAAATAATGTCATTGGAAACACTATAGCCCTGCTCTCGTGCTTCAGTCAGGAAATGCATTGCATAAACCGAAGCAAAATCATTGCTGCTGTTTTCACCAAGCCCGGGCCAATAACTGAAACCGCCAGTCGTCATCTGACGCTGTCCCAGCATTTGAATGGTTTCAATAACCCGCTGCCTGACTAACTGGCCGTCATTATCCAGTTGCGGCTGATTGCCCATCGCAAGAAGAGGCATGGCTTTACTGGTCAGCTGCTCAGTGCAGCCATAGGGATAGTTATCCAGATAACGTTGCAAGCCTGCAACCAAAATGAGTGGACTGCTGGATACAGCCGCCTGCACCTGGCGATATTCAGGGTATAGCGCACGATCAATCGCCAGGTTCATCGTCTTTGCTGTGTTACGGCCGCTTTTCACCGTGGTCAGGTAACTGCTGGCCGGACGAACACTTAAACTGGCGTTCATTTTGCTCATTTTATTGTTCAGGCTTGCGCTAAAGCTTAAATCAGCATTGCCTAACTCCGCTTTGGCTTTAACATGGAATCGTACCGTTTTTTCCTTGCCTTCATCAATTTCAATGATTTCCTTGCCGCTTCCAACAATTTCCAACGCAGGGGAAGCTACCACCTCTACGCTGATTTTAGCAGCAGCCCCTGAATCTTTGACATTATTAGCAATACTTGCGGTTACATCAAACTCATCCCCTGGCGCCACAAAATTGGGTACATTGGGATTAATAATGAAGTTCCCTTTGATCTTCACTTGTTTTTCCACAGAGCCCAGATCATTGTCACCCACAGCCACCGCCATAATGCGCAGGCTGCCATTGAAATAGTCAGGCACCTCATAGGTTACTTGCCGCGGCATTGTATCCGTCGGTAAAAGTCCAGACCAGAATACCACTGGTAAATCGGTTTTGCGTTTAAAAGGATTTAAGTGGCTGGCTAATAACTCTTCACCATCATCGCCGCCAACTGCTGATAATTCCCGCTCGCGGATATATTTTGGCAAAATCTGATCAACGGTCTGTTGCGTTAACACCTGCAGAGCGTATTTCTGGAAGAAGAATGCCAGCGGGTTTGGAGTCGCATAACGACTAACCTGGAGAATACCTTCATCGACAGCAAATACAATAATCTTTCCAGGCTTATCGCTTTGATACTCAATAGTCAGCGGCATACCGGGTTTCGCTTCATCCTCAGCCTTTAAGGCAATATGAATGGAGCGGTTATCATGGTTCACACTGAAAGGTACAACACTATAGCTCAAGGGACTTATAAAAATTTCAGGTGAATCCCAGTTACGCACAAAAGCGACATTCACATACCCATTTCCCTGGAAATCCGCAGGGATGCGAATTTTTTGAATGGAGCTGGTACTGTCCGTTTTAAACCACTGACTGGTGTAAACCTTATCACGCTCAATCGTAATTAAGCCTGCGCCGGTATAAGGTGCGGTGATTTGCAGCTCGATATCTTCGCCGGCATTGTATTCTTCCTTGTTGAGTTTGATACTCAGTTCCGCATTTCGAGCTAATGGCACCTGGCTGTTACCCACAACACTGTACTTGAATTGACTCAATTCAACATTGTTCTTGTCCAGTATCTTAATCGCGAAATCCCCAATTTGCTGCGTGGGTAACTCATAGGGAGTACCTTGCACATCCACTTTAAATGCTTTGCTATCAAGTACTGTCGACTGGATAATCGATTGATATTGATAACTGCCATTGGGGTTTTTCACCAGCGTAACAACCGGCCTTAAAGAAATCCATTGCAGTTTAAGTTCATCGACAGCTAACTGCTTTAACTGAGGATCAACAGCAACAAAATCAACACGGCGTTTGTCATTTTGTTTGATGTATGCCAGATCGCCATCTGGTTTATAGCCGATAAAATAATTTAAAGGACTCACCAGGACGGAACTTTGTGTGCTTACACTGCGTCCACCTTCCGCTTCAAATCCTTCTGCAAAGAATGTCAGCTGATAGGTAGCCTTGTCAAAGCGGTTCAGGTTAAGCGCCAGTTCGGCCTCTCCTTTTTCATTGGTACGAGTATCCGGTAAATCTTCTGTGTAAGTCTTTGCCGGTTTGTTCGGGTCGAGGAATGGGTCGATAAAAATATATTCGGGGAATTTTGAAAATTGTACCCGCTGTGGAGAGAGCAATATGCGGGCGCTTACTTTTCGATCGGCAGCGGGCGCTCCATACAGATTCCACAAACTCACCTGGGCACTTAAATGATCGGGAGAAACCCAGCCTTCCGCTGATTTTTCAGAAAAAGCTGAAGTGATTCGCATCCGATCAGGTTGAAACTCGGCAACCCGAATACTGGTACTTCCCAGTAAACTTTGCGGATTATTGTCCTTGATTACATATAAACTCACCTGGTATTGCCCAGTAGGGGACGTTGCGGTAGTAGGGAAATCAAGCGTCAGATAACCGGTGTTATCCAGGGTTAGTTTTTTATCCAGAACGGTTGTACCGCGCGGATCGGTAATCGTCACTTGCAAGGGCAATCCTGCAGGCTGTGAAAATGCATAGGCCTGTTTGATAATCATCCCAAAATGCGCTTCATCCCCAGGTCGATAAATTCCCCGGTCGGAAAACAGATAAGCACTCAGACTATTCAAATCCTGGTTATTAATATAAAGACCGCCCACGTCAAACCGGGAAAAATTCAACTGCCGATTGGAATTGTTGTAAGGGATAAACGAAACGTCATTACCCAAACTGGCCAGATAAACAGTAGGCTCGCGATCATCGACATAGTCGCTTAACACAGGAAAGCTCGCTTGCCCTTGCTCATTGGTCATCCGCGTCAATAATGGCAGGCCATTTTTCCCAAGAATTGAAACCGTTGCATTGGCAACAGGAACGCCTTGAGCGATAGACTGAACAAATATATCGTGAGTGCCGTCATTATTATCTTTTGCCAATAATCCCAAATCAGTCATCAGGATGAGGCGGCTGGTTTTAACATCAAGCGCTTGCTTTTGCTGAACATCCCAGCCAGTGGCCTGCAACAGGAATAAACCCTGCGGTCCGCCCGTATTGGTCTGCGCGGAGAGGTACTTGCCAAGATCCAATGCCGTATAGTTTTGTCTGGTTAAATCGGAGGTATCAAACTGCTGGATTTCCGAGAAAATTTCACTGATATTTTGTTGGTTAAAACTCTGATTAATGAAATAGGGATTATTAAAATCGCCCTGGGTTTGAGTAACGAGCTGATTGATATTGTCGGGTAATACGCGGGCCACTTCAAACTTAACCGCCGGGACACCGCGAACTGCCACAGAAAGCATTTTTTCACCAGCCAATGCCAGTAATGCCCCTTTGTGCAGGAAACTGATTTCTTTGGGAAGTTCTGGAACTTTAATGATTGCCACATAATCAGTCGAGAGGACAAAGTCGCCAAATCCACGCAAGCCTTTATCAAGCTTGAGGTAGAGATACTGGGGGGTATTGCTGCTGAAACGGTAGCTGTGCAATGAGGCATAGTTACGATCTGGCGGCAGAGCCTGCATGGCAAGGGGCTTGGACAGTGCCAGAATGGCAGCATTCACTTCGCCAGGGTTCTGCCATTCATAATTAGGCTTTTCTGGTTCCGATGCAGTAGCGGGATAATTCTGCGGCAACAGATAAACATGCAAAGCCTTGTTCATAGCCGCTTCCGTTACCCCCAATGTAGTTTCCAGATTTAAAATCTGTTCGGGTCTGTCCCTTTCATTTCGAATGATCGATGCATCGGCTGCGCTAAGCTTGAAATAATTACTGGCATCCGGAATTAACAGATTCTGACTAATGTTCTGCGCGGTTCTAGCGGAGCCGCTTTCTGCTTCAATACCTTTTGGTATAAGCAATTGCACATAACGGGACACTTCCGGCAAAGAGAGCGGCTCTGATCGAAGATAGGCAATGCGTTTGTATTTATCATAGCTTACAGTAAATTTATAATGCCTGGCATCAAGGTTTAATTGATTATTTTTAATCTCCTGCAGAATGAGGGCGGCTTTCTCTTCAAAACTGTTGCTGTCGACAGGAAAATTAAAGTTCACCGTGGCAACAATTTGCCTGTTTTTGGCATCAACCGGATCCTGGTAAAAACTAAGCGCCGCTATTTTGGCCTCAAAAGGCTTGGTTGAAAACTGGTAGCGCAATTTCTCCATTTTTGCATTGGCAGTAAATACGTCTTTATTGAAGCGAATTTCATAGGTTTGACCGGCTGGCCAATCCTTTTCAGGCGTAAATATTAAGCGGCTGTCACTATCCCATGCCCACTCACCCGGCATATCCGGAACCAACTCAATTCCCTCAGTTACCTCTTTGCCAATGAGTTTGAGCGGCGCAACCGATTGTGGAATCAATTCATCTTTTTGAATACCGAAATTAATAACCAGATCATCAGGGGTCAGCTCCTCTTCCAGCGGCGTAATGTCCGGAGGAGTGATCACTGCAGAGATCAGCTCTGGCTGGGGTAAATTTTTATACCAGACGTAGCCATAAATAGCGCCGGATAATAGCAAAAGAATTGCAACAGTGCTTCCCCAAAACAGCCCTGGCCTGGACACTGCCCTCTGCCTTAATCCGGTCATCCATGGCGGGCTGCTCCATTGGACACGGCCAAACAAGAGGGCAAAAAAAGCGCCGACAGCTATAAATGGTTTAAACAACGATTTTTTGTTCATGGGAATGACCCGGAAATGGAGGAGTTGAACTATCAGACTTTGGAAAGAAGTCTTTTTCGTTTCGCAATATTCGATATTAAATCAATACTGAATTGAAATTTTACTGGCTATTTCATTCGAATTGCTTTAAATTTGCTCTAATCTGCGCGGTTTTAGTCTATCACCACTTCATTAATTATGAAATATCGTTTGACAATAATTTTTTCGCTTCTGCTTAGCGCCGCGCTAGCCTTGGCTTATTATTGCTTGCCCAAACCACCGCTCCTGCAAGGTATTCCCTTTTCCACCGCAGTCTGGGATGAAAATGGGCATCTCCTGCGCCTTAGCTTAAGCCGGGATGAGAAATACCGGCTTTATTTACCGCTTTCAGATATTTCGCCGCAGCTTATTGAGGCCACGCTCCTCCAGGAAGATCAGTATTTCTATCAACATCCCGGTTTAAACCCCGTCGCCATGCTAAAAGCCGGCTGGCAAACCTATGTAATTCGATCGCGGCGGCAAGGCGCCTCAACGATTACCATGCAGTTGGCAAGAATACGATTTAATGTCAATTCTAAAAAATGGACAGGCAAGCTGCTGCAGATGATTCGTGCAATCCAGCTGGAGCGGCACTATAGCAAACAACAGATTCTGGAAGCTTACTTGAATCTGGCGCCCTACGGCGGCAATATTGAAGGCATTGGCGCAGCGAGCCAGATTTATTTCAATCACTCGGCAAATCAATTGGGTTTGCCCGAAGCCCTTACACTAAGCGTCATCCCGCAAAACCCCGGCAAACGAACGCCAAAAAACCAGCAACTCAAGGGAATTCGGAACAAACTTTTTAATCGCTGGCTGCAAATCCATCCAGAAGATAAGCGCTATGAAAATGCCATGGCACTGCCTTTGGCGATGAAGACTATCCGTGATCTTCCCTTCGCGGCCCCTCATTTTGTAAATAGTCTTCTAGCCAGCAATGGCGGCCAGCAGCAGATTCATACAACCCTGGATCTGAAGCTACAATCCCTGGTTGAACGAATCACACAACGCTATTTGCAGAGGAAAAAAGGCATCGGTGTATTTAATGCTGCAGTTTTATTAATTGATACGCGCGATATGAGCGTTAAAACCGCGATGGGCTCGGCTAACTTCTATGATTCCAGCATTGGCGGTCAAATTAATGGCATGGAGATTAAGCGTTCTCCAGGCTCAACACTTAAGCCGTTTATTTATGCATTGGCACTAGATCAGGGCTTGATTCATCCTTCGACCGTACTCAAAGATGTACCGCATAGTTTCGGCGCTTATAATCCTGAAAATTTTGATAATGATTTTATGGGGCCTATCAGGGCAAAGGATGCGCTTATCCTAAGCAGAAATATTCCAGCAATTTTTTTAGCCAGTCAATTATCCAAACCCAGTTTGTTTGGATTACTTGAACAGGCACAAATCAGCCAGCTTAAATCTGAATCCTATTATGGCCTTGCGCTGACCCTGGGGGGCGCCGAAGTCACCATGAAGGAATTGACTACCCTTTATGCCATACTCGCCAATAACGGCTTATGGCGGCCATTGCGCATGTTAAAAGAAACACCCGGCGTTACTGGAAAGCCTTTGTTAAGTCGGGAAGCCAGCTTTCTGGTGATGGAAATGTTAAAGGAAACACCACGAAGTGATCTGCTGTTTAAAACACGCAGCCTGCCTGTTGCCTGGAAAACAGGAACCTCCTCAGGATATCGCGATGCCTGGACCGTAGGTATATTCGGACCCTATGTTCTAACCGTCTGGATAGGCAATTTTAATAATAAGGGAAATCCGGCTTTTGTAGGCAAAAATATCGCAGCCCCTTTGTTCTTCGAACTGGTTGAAGCAATTCAGCATGAAAACGGTCCGCTGAAACCAATCGACAAACATCCTGAAAGGATGAATCTGACTCGGATTCCTGTTTGTAAAGCGTCAGGGCTTTTGCCCACCCGTTACTGCAAAGATACGGAAATGAGCTGGTTTATTCCGGGAAAATCACCCATCAAAACAGACACAATCTATCGCGAGGTAGCCATTAATCAACGGACAGGCCTTCGTACCTGCCATTTTGATCAGAATACCCGTTTTGAAATTTATGAATTCTGGCCTTCGGATCTGGCCAGAATTTTTAGACAGGCCGGAATACAGCGGCGCGTTCCGCCTGCCTATGAAGCAGACTGCAATTTGTCGGCCAGTAAATCATTGGCACCGCAGATTACATCCCCACAGTCCGAGCTCAGATATATTGTCAAAGCTAACTCTGACCAGCAAACCTTCATACCCTTTGCAGCGGTTACAGATGCTGATGTGAGAACTCTCTACTGGTTTATTAATGATCACTATCTCGGCCAGACGACTAATGATCAACCCTTATTATGGTCTGCCAAGCCCGGCAAATTTGTGGTACGGGTAATTGACGACCATGGTTATTCCGATGCCAGGGACATCAGCATTCGAGTGGCCAGCTAAAAACCCCACATTTTTTCTTAAAGCTGCATATACTTTGATAGACAGCGATTCTTTGCTATTCCATAACCCTCTGTGGAGTGAATTGTGGATATCATTCTTATAGGAATAGCCGGTGCCTCCGGCTCCGGCAAGACAACGGTTGCCGCTGAACTACAGCAATATTATGGTGCTGATCACTGCAGCATTATTTCATCTGATAACTATTACAAAGGCTTGGGAACCACTCCTATTGAGCAGTGGCTGGAAGTTAATTTTGATCACCCGGACAGTATTGAGTTTGAGCGCTTGGCAGAGCATCTGAAGCAATTAAAATCTGGGCAATCCGTTGAAATGCCCCTATACGATTATTCCACATCAACCCGCAAAAAAGAGACTCAATTAATTACCCCCACACCCATCATTATTGTGGAAGGCATTTTAATTTTTTATCCGGACTATATCGCTGAATTATTCAACATGAGAATATTTGTAAAAGCAGAGGCAGATGTCTGTTTAATCAGGCGCATTGAAAGGGATACTGCCGAGCGCGGTTTAACAACTGAGAAAGTGATTGCGCAATACAGGCGTTATGTAAAGCCAATGTATGAGCTATATGTAAAACCTTATAAAAATCGCGCGGATATAATCATTGAAAATAACAGTGAAACTCATCTATCCCCGGAACGATTTCAGTTCGATTTAACGGCTATCACACAATTGCTGAATTTGAAAGCTAATGCTCTTCGCGAAATTGAATCATTGCAGATTGATTTGATCAATACAGATTTTTCCAGCCAAAACTAAAATATCTTTGTTCGCTGGATAATGTATAATTTAATAAACCTCTTTTATTACAGCAAGATTATGAATGGACGCTTATCAGCTTTAATTGCATTATTTCTGCATTTCTCTGTCGCCAGTGCTGCAAATGATGCTTTCATTGAGACAGCAGTCCACAGCATGCAAAAATGTTACGTACAGCAAACGAATAAAAACGATGGCCTGTCTTTGGCGAAATGCATCAGTGACCAGTTAAAAATAATTCCGAATCCTGAAAATTATATTGTTAATCTGGAGGGTAAAGAGCCCCACCATTTGACCCTTTATCTCTATAATCCTAAAGGTTTTCGGATTATTTGTTTGTTAAGAGGGGGAAAAACGCTCGAAATTGACACCTGCGACACTTACAAGGCCAAGCCGCTTAATGCAGATCAGCAGTTATCTATTGACCCTAATGAAAGCACCCAATAGTCGCAATCAGTACTTGAAAAATATAAATTAGACCCTAACTACTAATTACATGAACCAATTACAAAAGGAGACCGTAATGAATGGTATAAAACGTGATTATTTTCCAATTCGGAAAGACATTGGCAGTTTATTAGAAAATTTTTTCAAGACTCAAGACGCCTCTTTTGTCGATACAGGTACTTGGGCTCCTGCAGTCGATATTAAGGAAGAAAAAGACCGTTTTGTCGTTATCGCTGATATCCCGGGGGTGAAATCGGAGGATATTCATATTTCTCTTGAAAACAATCTATTAACTATCCAAGGGGAGCGCTATTTTGAAAAATCGGAAGAGAAAGAAGGCTATTCCCGAATGGAGCGTAGCCAAGGGCAATTCTATCGCCGCTTTAGTCTTCCCCAAACCGCAGATGAAGGAAAAATCAGCGCCAAGTGCAAACATGGTGTCCTGGAGGTGATTATTCCCAAGAAAAACCATGCGGTGGAAAAACGTATTGAGGTAAAAGTAGAGGATTAATCCAGAGAGCAGAGCTTTGAATGCCTATTTTCACCTTGGATCGGATTGTATCGGAACCGTTCGGCCTGAGGAGGAGCAAAGCTCCGTCTCGAAGGCTTGGCATTGAATGGAGCCTTCGAGACGCCGCTAAAGCGCCTCCTTTGGCCGAACGGATTGAGATAAAAGATGAGGAACTCTCAGGACAAGCCGGCATTTAGGGCGGGTTGGTCTACCCTGGACTAGGTAACGTTAAAACAAGCCTCCCCTAGGGCGAGAACCCCAGTCGTTAGGTTCTGAACAACATGGCAACGTCAATGGAATCAAAAGAGAAATGGCTGTTGCAGAAATCGCAGCTGATATCGATTTTACCTTTCTCTTCTAACAGTTTTTTTGCTTCTTCTTCACCCAGAACGGTGATGACCTGTTTCATTTTTTCAGGGCTGCAGCGGCATTTGAATTGCGTTGCCCTTTCGTCAAATAATCGAAGCTCTGTTTCATGGTAAAGCCTATAGAGTAAGGTTTGATTATCCAGGGTTAATAGCTCATTCTCACTGACAGTTTGGCCCAGATGGACGGCATACTCCCAGAAATGCTCGCGTTGTAAACTGTCTTGTCCAGGCATTAGCTGCAGAAGCATTCCTGCTGCGCGATCTTCATTAACAGCAAGCCAAACGCGGGTAGCAACCTGTTCCGATTGTGAAAAATAATGGGTTAAATTCTCACTCATGGAAGTCGCCAAAAGAGGAACCACGCTTTGGTACACCTGAGTGTTGTGGTATTGATTAATAGTCAGAACCATTTGGCCTTGCAGGAAAGCTTCGGCATAATCAGCAATTTCCAGATTTTCCTGAAATTTGGCAAAACCGCGCAGATTAAGCTGATGGTCGCATTGAACCAGCAGCAGCGGTAAGCGTTTGTCACCTTGAAACTGCAGGCTTAAATCCCCTTCAAATTTAATGCTGCCAGATAATAGCAGACAGGATATTAATGCTTCGCCCAGCAAATACTTGACCATCTCAGGATAGGCATGCTGACTCATAATCGTACGATAGGTTTCATGCAAATGAGCGATCTCTCCACGAATACTGGCATGCTCAAATATAAAACGCTGCAGATTATCCAATTCTTTTCTCTCTACAAAATAGGAATATTCAAAAATGTTGGTAATTCTAGCACATTTATGATTGTTTGCTCAGGAATGTCAGGCGATAATTCATCTTTTAATTTCGGATCGCCTATGTTAAACCCCCAGCAAATGGCTGCAGTTCGTTATATCGATGGGCCATTACTAGTATTAGCCGGCGCAGGTAGCGGCAAAACACGCGTTATCACACAGAAAATCGCCTATTTGATTGAGGAATGTGGTTATCAGGCACGCTCTGTTTTTGCTGTAACCTTCACGAATAAAGCGGCTAATGAAATGCGATCACGGGTTAACTCCGTACTGTCTGCCCATAATCGCCGCGGGCTTAAAGTCGCCACCTTCCATACCTTTGGCCTGACGATGATTAAAAAGCATGTAAAACTCTGCAATTTAAAACCAGGGTTCTCCATCCTTGACAGCGAAGACTGTCTGCAGTTAATTCGCAATTTTCTGCCGCCAGCTAAAGGCAATGACCGCGATTACCTGGCTCAGATCCAGCAGCAAATTTCTCGTTGGAAAAACGACCTGTTAAAACCCGGAGATTTGACCAGTAAAACGCCCGACAGCCCCATTTTCCTAGATGCCCTGGCTATTTATGAGCGCTATCAAAATGCGCTGCGTGCCTATAATGCAGTGGATTTCGATGATTTGATCATGCTTGCCGTTAATCTTCTGCGCGATCATGAAGAGGTCAAGGATTATTGGCAAAACCGGGTTCGCCATTTACTGATTGATGAATACCAGGATTCCAATCTCAGTCAATATTTGTTAGTGAAGCTGCTCACCGGGCTTCGTGCACAATTCACCGTGGTAGGCGATGATGATCAGTCCATTTATGCCTGGCGAGGCGCCAGACCGGAAAATCTCGAGCAGCTGCAACGGGATTATCCACAGCTAAAAATTATTAAGCTGGAGCAAAACTACCGCTCAACAGGCCGCATTTTACATGTCGCCAACACGCTCATTTCAAATAACTCCCATTTATTCGACAAAACCCTGTGGAGCGAATTAGGCTATGGTGAAATGCTGCGTGTTCTTTGCTGTAAGGATGAGCAGGATGAAGCGGAACAGGTAATTGCTGATTTAATCAGCCATCGTTTACGCCACGGCAAGCAATACGGAGATTATGCCATTCTGTATCGCGGCAACCATCAGTCGCGCGTGTTTGAAAAATTACTGCGTCACCACGGTATTGCCTATCGTTTAAGCGGGGGACAGTCCTGGTTTGCCCGAAGCGAGGTTAAAGATGTTTTTGCTTATTTGAAACTACTCTGTAATCCCCAGGATGATGCGGCTTTTCTTCGCATCATCAACACCCCAAAACGCGGGATTGGTGAAGCCAGTTTAGACAGCCTCGGTCATTACGCACAGGAACGTGGTGACAGCCTGTTTCACTGCGCAGACCATATTGCCCTTTCTGAAACACTTGCCGACAAGCCGCGCCAGGCATTACAGCAATTCAAGCAATGGATATTGGGCGTTAACAAAAGGCTGGAAAGCCAACCGGTAGCGGAAACACTGCGCGAAATGGTTGAGGAATCGGGCTATGAAGCCTATATTTATGAGCAATGCGATACCCCCGCTAAAGCGCAGAAACGCATGGACAACATTTGGGAATTGCTGGAATGGATCGATCGCCTGCTCACTAAAAACCCCGATCAGAATCTGGTTGATATAATTAATAAACTAATTCTGATTGATATTCTCGAGCAGGCCGATGAACAAGATAAGGAAGCCGTCCAGCTGATGACTCTGCATGCTTCCAAAGGCCTTGAGTTCCCTTTTGTGTATCTGGTAGGAATGGAAGAGGATTTATTGCCGCACCGGGTCAGTATTGACGAGGATCAGATTGAAGAAGAGCGTCGTCTGGCTTATGTCGGCATCACCCGAGCCCAGCGTGAACTCTGTCTAAGCCTCGCCCGGCAAAGACGCCGTGGCGGGGAAGTCCAGGATTGTCAGCCAAGCCGTTTCCTGGAGGAATTACCCGGCGATCATATTGAATGGTATGGGAAATCGGGTGAGAAAAATGAAGAGCGCGCCAAAGCGGTGGCAAAATCTCATTTAGCGGCATTAAAAAATATGCTTAATGAGGGATGATACCCCTCTCGTGAATTATAGCTATCTACACAAATTTTTTTCCCGCATCGAATCCCCGCGGTCGCATGCCGCGGGGATTCGACTGCATTGGTGTAGATAGCTATGCTTGTGAACCCAGGGCGATCTATCTGTGCACTAAAGGGGCTTCCCAAGCCACATAAATTCCTTTATAATTGACAGACTAACAAGCAATAAGCACATTACCAATGCTGTTTGACAACTATTTAACAACCATTATTCCTTCAATTATTATCGGCTGAAAAGCCGACTATCTATTTACGCCCTTAAAATCCAGCTAATTCCATAAATTCTCCAAGAGAGACAGAAGATGACTTTTAATAAACTACGTCCTTTTTTAATGTGGCTTTTTCCTCTGGCATTTTTTACTTATCAATTCATTCTACGCCTGTGGCCAGGGTTGATGATGCAGCCAATCATGAGCCGGTTTTCGGTAGACGCCAGTCAATTCGGCCTATTGGCAGCCCTGTATTATTATGGATATGCCGGCATGCAGATTCCTGTTGCTATTATGCTGGAGAAATGGGATGCCCGCCGCGTGGTCTCAGGGTTTGCGATTCTATGCGGTTTTGCTGCACTGCTATTTAGTTTTACCACCAATTGGTATTTGGCCTGCTTGAGCCGTTTTTTAATTGGCGCAGGTTCGGCGGTCGGTTTTCTCGGGGTTTCCAAAGTGGTTTCAGAATGGTTTCCAGCCTCCCAATACTCCAGAATGATCAGCTTTTCTTTTACCCTTGGATTGACCGGAGCTATCTATGGCGGGAGACCGGTTAACCAATTGATTGAGTCCCAGGGGTGGCTGCCAGTGGCCTTTGGCCTGTCACTGTTTGCTATCGTATTAGGCTGTAGTATCTTTTTACTTCTGCGCTCTAAACCAGTGCCGGCAAATAAACAGGCAGAACCCTGCTTTAACCGCCAACAGTTTAAAGCGCTGCTAAAATCACCAGTTATCTGGCTTCTGGCTTTGGCTAATTTTATGATGGTAGGCTCACTGGAAGGCTTCGCCGATGTTTGGGGCGTATCCTATCTGATGACGGCCTATCATTTCAGTAAAAACCAGGCAGCCGAGCTTATGTCATTTATATTTGTCGGCATGCTGGCAGGCGGTCCACTCCTTGCCCTGCTTGCTCGCAGATTAGGAAATTTTTCCGTGATTGCCCTTAGCGGCCTAGGCATGGCCGCAGCTTTATTCTGGCTTTTAAGTATTACTACATTGACTGCTTTTGAATTAAAACTCCTACTGTTTTTTGTTGGAATGCTCTGTTGCTATCAGGTGATCGTTTTCTCTGCAGGCAGTGAGTTGGTGAAGCCGGAGTTATTGGGGGTCAGCGTCGCCTTTCTCAATTGCATCAACATGCTCGGCGGCTCATTTTTTCATACCCTGATTGGCCGGTTAATGGAGCATGAAGCGATCACACAGTCAGGAAAAACGGTCTACAGCCTGAACGCTTACCAAAGCGCTCTTAGCTTGATTCCCTTCTGTGCGCTTTTAGGCGTCGCGTTGATCGCCGGACTTGCCTACAGGATCTCGCGGGCAGTTAAATTACAGACGGCAGCTCAGGTTTTATAAAGCGGGGGGTTTCCCCCGTCTAACCTTGATCCTCACAAAATTTTACCATCTTTTCAGTGCCTACCTCCCTATAAGTGCCTACGTACCGCGCTTTATGCGCGGTAACCATATAGGATGGTAAACTCTAATACTTTTTATTCATCAGAAACATTTGCATGGATACCGCGCATAAAGCGCGGTACGTAGCGTTTTTTAATAATTATCCTTAGATTTTATGAGGAACTCTCAGCATCTAACCCAGAGCAATTTCTTCTATGCAAGCCACCTCAGCAGGAGTCAAGGCAAACGAATCGGTATCCAAATCGTCTTTCATATGCTGCACATTCGTCGTACCGGTGAGTGACAAAATGCCAATATCCCTGGCAAAGCGGAAGATTACCTGCGCCAGGGTTTTGTTGTATTTTTTGCATATTTCGTGGATCTCCGCATGTGCAAGATATGGATAATTAGCGGTCAGCAGTGAAAATCCCTGGTAGATGCATTTTTTTTCCGCACAGAACTGTCTGATTTCCCGATCCCATAATTTTACCGCAAAGCAACGATTCTGTACGAAATGGGGTTTGATAGCCGCTTGGAGGTAAAGTGTTTTCAATTGAAGAAAATTTACATTAGAAACACCCAGATGGCGTACTTTTCCCATGCGAATCAAATCCTCCATTGCTCCCCAAACTTCCCAATCCTGTTCGGTTAACCCTTGGCTGGAGTATGGTCCATGTAAAATATAGGAATTCAAATAGCTCGTCTTTAAATGCTGCAAAGAGCTTTCAAGAGACTGTTTAACCTGATTAGTCAGAGAATCCTTTTCATCATAAGGCAATCGATGATCCTGTCCCTGGGCATAAGTAAACTTGCTTTGCAAAAAAAGGTCTTCACGATGAACCTCAGACTGGGCCAGGAACTGACTGATTCCCTGTCCCACGCCTTCTTCGTAATAATGTTTGCGTTGATTTGCTGTATCAATACCTCTAAATCCAGCGTTCAAAGCCTGATAGCATAGCGCCTGGGTTCTCTCTTCTTTCCAGGCTGTGCCGTATAAAATGAACGGCAGCGATTCTTCCTGATTCATGATCAATTCCTTTATTAATCCTATATATTTATTATATTATGCAGAATGGGTAAAAAATAGGCCTTTTTTATCAAGGCTTTTGGCTATGCAAGAATTAACTCAAAAACTTATTGTGAATAAAACCAAACAGTGGATTGAAAATTTTATAATCCGCTTTAATCTATGTCCTTTTGCTAAAAAAGAAATGCGTAAAAAATCGGTCAGATTTCAAGTGGCTGAGGTAAGTAATATGGAAGAAGCCTTGCAAGCCCTGCTTGACGAACTGGTTTATCTCGAATCCAATCCTGCAATTGAGACCAGCTTTTTAATTTATCCGCAGCATTTTGAAGATTTTTTTTATTATCTCGAATTGGTGGAACGCGGCGATTCATTGATACAGAAAGTGAACCTTGAAGGGGTTTTCCAGATAGCCAGCTTCCATCCTGACTACTATTTTGCCAATACGCCAAGCGATGATGTATGCAACTACACTAACCGCTCACCCTATCCAATGCTGCATCTTTTACGTGAAGCAAATTTGGAAAAAGCGATCGAGCGCTATGGCGACACTGAATCAATTCCTGAAAATAATATGCGCTTATTGAGAACGCTGGGTCTAGAGGCGGTAAAAAAGATTATTGAGGAGTAGAAACTTTCTGACAGCTTGCAACTTGGTGAGACGATCCAGATCCATGCCTTATCAGGCATTGAACTGGATCTTCACTTCGTTCGAAAAGACGGTACAGATATCCTTATGGTTGACTGCGATCGACCTTAAGCGATTAATGTTGTACTTCTTCTCGTTTAGCGCGTGCTTCCTGAACCAAAGAAAGCATGGCTTTTTCAACAATTTCAAATGACCTTTGCATGTGATCAAGCGTTTTATGACCATTTTCAATCAGCAGCTTAATTTGCTTTTCAAATAATTCTTCAGGTTTTTTTAAGCTAGCCAATTCTTCTGGTTTGATGTAATTCATGTTTTGCAGAGTTTTTACATTCAACTCAACGATCTCTTGCCAAGGAGCTTGAACTTTTCTAGCCATTTCGGTCCATTTTTCAAAATATTCGTGACTCATGACATTCTCCAATTATGTTGCATTGCACAATAATAGATTAGATCGTCTGTATATCAATGTCAAGGAGTTGGGGAATATTTTTTTGCACTGCAACATTTCAGGTTTTGAACAGGTTTTGCCATTGCATAGCTATCTGTTGCATTTGCTGCTGCCAGCTTAAATGACTTTGCGGAGCATTGCTAAGATATGGATTGGCTTTGAGCGAATTGGCCATATTATTAAAAAACTGATCGAGCATATTGGCAAAAAGCTGATGCATGGGATGCTTAGATAATATAATTAATTGCCTCAATACTTCTGGTGAGAGGAATTGTGTGGTTCCATTTTCCATTTCAATGAAAATCTGCAAGAGGGTGCTATTAGTAATATCCTGATTGGTGGTGGAATCCTCAACACGAAATGGAATACCGTCGATAACATACTGCTGTAGTTCTTCTACAGTAATGTATTTACTTTTTTCCATGTCATACAGACGTCGGTTTTTATATTTTTTTATAAGGCGGCTCATAAAGTTCTCTTACAGATAAACGGGATTAATACATGTGCAAACCGCCATTAACACTGAGATTTGCCCCCGTCAGGTAACAGCTTCGATCATCTAATATAAACTCTACTACCCAGGCGACTTCCTCGGGTTCTGCCAAGCGTTTTGCGGGAATCAACTCAATAATTGATTGAAGAATATCAGGACGTATACCTTTCATTAACCGCGTATTAACATAACCTGGCGATATACTGTTCACGGTAATATTTTTCTGCATTAATTCTTGCGCCAGACTTTTGGTAAAGCCATAAACACCCGCTTTTGAAGCGGCATAGTTTGCCTGAGAAAATTGTCCTTTTTGGGCATTAACGGATGAGACATTAACAATACGACCATACCTCTCGTTTCGCATAGACTCAACCACCTGCCGTGTGACGTTGAACATGCCATCCAGGTTGACGCGCAGCACCTCATCCCACTGCTGCTTCGACATTTTATTGAACACTGCATCTCTGGTAATGCCCGCATTATTAATTAATGCGCTGACTGGGCCAAACTCTTCTATCAATGTGCTGATAACGTCCTGGCAACCATCAAAATTAGTGACATCCATGTGGCGAAACACCAGATTATCAAATCCATCTTCATTTAATGCTGCCTGCCATAATGGTCCTTCATCGGCAGGCAAAATATCCAAAGCCACAACTGTCTTGTATTTTCCATTGATCGCTTTTGCAATTGCAGTACCAATATCGCCGGTACCCCCGGTAATCAATGCCATGTTCTTTCGATCCATACTTCCTCACTCTTGGTAGCTGACAAAGCTTAATACTCAATGGAATTATGAGCAGTTATCGCTAAATAAATCATTTACATGAATAGCAAAAACCGGTTTCCCATTCAAGCTATGACATGTATTGCCCGCCATTTATGTCCAGGTTGGCGCCAGTAATGAATCCGGAGGTTTTTGCTGCCAGGAAAGCTACTGCCTCAGCCACTTCCTCAGGAGTTCCCAATCGTCCGACAGGAATATTGCTGATAATGCTTTTTAATACCTCTTCCTTCATTG
Organism: Legionella birminghamensis; assembly: GCF_900452515.1. Classification (NCBI taxonomy): domain Bacteria; kingdom Pseudomonadati; phylum Pseudomonadota; class Gammaproteobacteria; order Legionellales; family Legionellaceae; genus Legionella; species Legionella birminghamensis. Next base: position 360,803 of record NZ_UGNW01000001.1, on the reverse strand, counting down.
CGGCTAACATTGGTGTCTCAATATAGCCTGGGGCAATGGTATTAACGGTAATGCCTTTATTAGCCACTTCCATCGCCAGACTTTTGGTAAAGCCGAATAGAGCCGCTTTGCTGGCTGCATAATTGCATTGCCCAAATTGACCTTTTCGGCCATTAATTGAAGAAATAGAAATTATTCGTCCGTAATTTTTTTCGAGCATGCCGGGAAGCACATTGCGGGTCATATTGAAAACACTGGTCAAATTGGCATCGATAACTTGCTGCCATTGCTCTGGTGTCATTTTCTTGAAGCTGGTATCAACAGTGATTCCGGCGTTGTTCACTAACACATCAATACGGCCATAGCGCTCATTAACCAGTGCAGTTAATTTTTCACAGTCCGCATAGTTTGCGATATCTCCATAAACGATATCGATATCGTAGCCAGCTTCTTTTTGTTCCTGCTGCCAACGTTTTGCTTCCTCGTGTTTACCGCCCTTGTAATAGCAGGCAATCACTTTATAATCTGCAGCCAGCCTTTGACAGATGGCGGAGCCAATCCCGCCTGTACCTCCGGTAACTAAGGCAATCATTTTATCCATAAATGAAACTCCCTTGTGTTTGAACGAATACCCTTACTTCAAAGGAAAATCCGTTTAATGTCAATGAAAATAAATGAGACAGGGTAACCGCCTCATTTAAACTTTTTTAATCCATTAGCAGTTGATCCATCAATCAGGATAACATTCTGTCAACCTGATATTTTTCTTGGATTATACGCGAACTGGTTTGGGCACATAGGCTTTGATTTGTTGCGCAAACTGATGTAATACCTCTAAACCGGATTCCTCAGCCTGCTTACACCAATGCTGCAACGCTTCAACCAACTCTTTCTGCGAAGAAGCCGTTTTTAGCCAAATACTTTGCAGGGACTGGCGATAAGTATAGACTACCCGCAGCTTTTCACGGCTGGCCAACAGTGCTTGCAGCCTGGACTTCGCCTTTGATGACAGTAAGCTGTCTTGTAACCGAAGTAAGCGCCCTGCGCGTTGGAACAATTTTTTCTGTGACTTGTCTTTGGCAATGACCGATTTTTTTTCAGTCTTCAGAACAGGACGGACAACATGCTTGTAATAATAAGACATGATTTGAAAGCGATTGCTGATGACAGCTCGGACAGTATCCAGATCAACGTGAACCTTGGCTGCATCTTTAGCAAGTTTAGGAGGCAGTTTTTTTACTTTGGCCAGGCCAACAGCAGACAGGCAGCGGATATAAAACCAGCCAATATCAAACTCCCACCATTTTACTGAGAATTTGGCTGAAGAGGCAAATGTATGGTGGTTATTGTGTAACTCTTCGCCGCCAATCCAGAATCCCCAGGGGAAAATATTGGTTGCGGCATCATGGCATTCAAAATTACGGTATCCCCAGTGGTGCCCTACTCCATTAATGACACCAGCTGCATGGAAAGGTATCCAGACCATCTGGATAGCCCAAATGGTAATCCCCGGAATACCGAAAAGCAGTAAATCAATCAGGAACATCAGCAAAATGCCTCGGGAAGAAAATCGACTATATACATTTCTTTCGACCCAATCGTTTGGCGTACCGTGTGAATATTTTTCAACCATCTCTTTGTCTTTGGATGCTTGCTTGTATAATTCAGCGCCTTCCCAGAGCACTTTTTTTAATCCTAGAACTTTAGGGCTGTGCGGATCGCCTTCTACATCCGTCGTTGCGTGATGCTTGCGATGAATGGCCACCCACTCTGCCGTTACCATTCCCGTTGTCATCCACAGCCAAAAGCGAAAGATATGGCTGACGACAGGATGAAGAGTCAATGCCCGATGGGTTTGATAACGATGTAAATATAAGGTCACGCCGGCGATAGTCATTTGAGTCAAAAGAAGGACTGCGACTACATATCCCCAGAATGAAAGATTTAAAAGGCCATAAATCATGAAGCTCTCCTGTAAAACTTACAGTAAATAGTTAGAACGGCTGAAAATTCTATAAACAATAAGGAAATGTTATGGATAAATTATCCATTTTTTGAATGCTTTTTTAAATCATAACATAATTTGCACAAATTCGCATTGCATCCTTGCAGATTGTGAACGATAATTTTAATTATATTTATAAATTCTGATCGAAGTCGATCATAATTATCCGAATTTGCATAGGCTTACGAATGAATGAGAAATTTCAGCAATTATTCCAGACACTTATTCCTTTTCTATTATTAGGAATCGCCATTTCTTTGCTGGTTGGCTTATTTATCATGTTCTCTTACGTTCTCGTCTGGGGAATTCTGATTGGCGGCACCTTATGGATCTTTGCAACCATAAAACGATTATTGTTTCCCTCAAAAAAAGTGGTAAAAACGTCCGGTCGAATTATTGAACACAAAGATCACGACTAATGCCTGAGCTGCCCGAAGTAGAAACCACGCGGAAAGCGCTTCTTTCTTGTTTACTAAACAAGCGGATCATCGATTGTACTCTCCGGTGCACTCAATTGCGTGTACCTGTCAATGCCCAATTTGCCGAACAGTGTAAAGGTCAGCGTATCTCTGCAATTTCACGCCGTGGTAAATACCTGCTGCTGCATTTATCTAATCAGGCATATATTCTTATTCATCTTGGCATGTCCGGTCATTTCCGCATCGTTTCGAAAGAGTTATTACCAGGTAAACATGATCATATTGACTTTCTGATAGAGGACGGCCAGATCCTGCGTTATAACGATACCCGCCGCTTTGGCCTATGCCTCTATACTGAGCTTAAGCCAGAACTGCATCCCCTCCTTGCCCATCTGGGCCCTGAGCCTTTATCTGATGAATTCTCTCCAGCCTATCTTTATCAGATTAGCCGCAAGCGCAAACAGGCCATTAAATCCTTTATCATGAATAATGATGTCGTTGTTGGAGTAGGGAATATTTATGCTAGCGAGAGCCTGTTTATAGCTGGAATCAATCCCCTACGCTCTCCTGATGTGCTTGATTTGAGCGATTATGACCGCCTGGTCAAGGCGATTAGAGAGGTGCTGGTAAGGGCGCTAGAGGCCGGGGGGACGACTTTAAAAGATTTCATATCACCCCATGGCAAGCCCGGATATTTCGCCTTTGATCTACAGGTGTACGGCCGGGAAGGGCAACCTTGTTTGACCTGCTCCAGCCCGATTGAAAGCACGCGTATTGGTGGTCGAAGCTCTGCATTTTGCCCTGTATGCCAGAAGCTGAGCCAGTCTTGACAAGCGAAGCGCACTAAAGCTTACTTAGCACTTAGCAAGAGACAATTTGAATTTCTTGAAGTATTATCAGGATAGGTTTTTTTCTCTAGAGCTTTTATGAAGATTAGCAAGCTGCGTACTTTATGGATTTCGCTAATTTCTGTGGGTTATACCGCTAGTGCCTGTGCCCGCGCTATTGTCAAAAACTGGCGTGGAACCATTACACGTCCCTGGGTTGATCAGGTCATTCATCGCTGGTCGGATAATCTGCTGCGTCTGATTGGTGTGGAATGTAAAATAATTAATCCCAATAATGTTGCTCCCGTTGCAGGCCAGCCTACCATCCTGATGTGTAATCATACGAGCTTGTATGATATTCCTCTTGGTTTCAAAGCGTTCCCCCATCATTCCATACGCATGCTGGCCAAAAAGGAATTATCCAGAATCCCGATTATGGGCAAAGGAATGGCAGCGGCGGAATTTCCATTTGTTGATCGGCATAATCGGCATCAGGCGATTAAAGATCTTGCTGAGGCGCGCAAGCTAATGGAAAGCGGGATCGTCATATGGATTGCACCAGAAGGGACACGCTCAAAAAATGGGCGTCTCGCTGCCTTCAAAAAAGGGGCCTTTATTACTGCCATTCAGGCACAGGCCATGATCATTCCCATAGGCATTCGCGGCGCATACGATATTCTGCCTGCCCGGACCATGCAATTCAATCTGAACCAGGTTGCTGAAATCCACGTTGGGGAAGCAGTCGATGCATCCCAATACAGTATGGAAAATAAAGAAGAGCTGGTTAAGAGGGTTCACAAAATTATGAAGCAGCTGGTTGGTGAAAGTGAAGCCTCCCCAGCTGAACCGGCTAATGTTTTAGGCCATAGCCTGTCGGAGTCTGAGAAATAACCGCTGCCAATCCAATATTCCTTGGATCAGAGGCAGCAATAATAATGTTCCTCTGTTTATCCCAGGTTATCGCCTGCATGTCGCCATAGCTTCGATCCAAAGGCATTAGTTGATAACCCATCTTTTTTAATTGCTCCTGAGTCTGGGGTGGGAAAGCATCAGGCTCAAATTGCAACCAGTCGGGTAAATACTGGTGATGAAAACGCATTGCAGAGACCATACTAATCGCACCGCCATAATCATGGAAAGCCAGTGTTGCCAGTAATACCATGGTGGGTATGCGGCTGCCTCCCGGGGTTCCAACAATCGCGAGACGGCCCGGCATTTCCAGAAAGGTTGGCGTCATACTGGATAATGGTCTTTTTCCCGGTTCAATCACATTCATTTCGCTACCCACCAGCCCATAAACATTCTTTTGCCCAGGCATCGCAGAAAAATCGTCCATCTCATCGTTAAGCAGTACACCCGTCCCTTCGGCCACCACGCTGGAGCCAAAAATGTAATTTACACTCAGAGTTGCAGAAACCCGATTCCCTTCCTTGTCCAGTATGGCAATATGGGTTGTGTTTTTCCCTTCGTGAAAAAATCGGCTCTCGGAAAGAGTTTGACTGGGCGTTGCTTTATCGGCTGATATAAACTGGCGCAATTTCTTCGCTTCTTTAGCAGAAACCAGACGGTTTACCGGGATTTTGACAAAATCGGGATCGGCAAGTGTCTGGTTTGCCTGCCAATAGGCCAGTCTCATGGCTTCCACCACATGATGGATCCATTGCACCCGCCCGAGGGATTCCAGGGGAAAAGCGCTTAGTATATTTAGCATCGTCAGCAGCTCAACACCACCCGCTGAAGGGGGCGGCACGGTAACAACAAGCATGTTATGGAATGCGCCTTGCAGAGGCTCACGCTCCTTCACCTGGTATTTCGCCAGATCGTTTAAAGTCCAGATCCCCCCGGCAGATTTTACGCCATTCACCAGTTTTTCAGCAATTTCTCCCTGGTAAAATCCCTGTTGCCCTTTAGCGGCCAGCAGTCTCAGGGTTTTGGCCAAATCAGGCTGTTTCAAAGATTCACCCAAGGTATAGGGATCACCGTTTTCGTGCAAAAACACTTTTGCTGTTGCAGGATACTTTCGCATTTGTTCCAGGCGGTCGCTCATGGTTGAAAACTGATAAAAGTGCACATCGACCGTGAAACCCTCCTCCGCAAGCCTGATTGCCGGGGCGAGGCTCTCAGATAGAGGTAAACGCCCATAATGCGAGGCGATATACGCAAGTGCTGCCGGCTCGCCGGGGATTGCTGCCGCCAACCCCCCGTTTAATGAAAGCTCAGGAATCAATTTACCATTTTCATCCCAGAACATCTTTTTATGTGCCGCAAGCGGGGCAACTTCCCGTCCATCAATAAGTGTATTTTTTTTATCCTCTGCCCGATGCAACAACCAGAATCCGCCACCGCCTAAACCGCTATGATAGGGGGCAACAACAGCCAGGGACGCACTGACAGCAATCACTGCATCAAAGGCATTACCACCCTTCGCCAATATTTCAAGACCGGCATTTGTTGCCAGAGGATGGGCCGAGGCAACGGCATAACCAGCGGGTTTATCATGAATTGCAGCGGCCAGTGACAGACCTGAAATCAGTATACATATCGAGAAAACCATTCCCTTCATCGTCAGCAGCTCTTCCTTTCAGCAAAAGCCTTAACAACACAAGGCGGTACAAATTGGGAAATATCGCCATTTAAATTGGCAATTTCTCTTACCAGTGTGGATGAAATAAATAATAGATTTTCAGACGGCGTTAAAAACAGGGTTTCTATATCCCGGCACAATTTCCTGTTCATACCGGCTAATTGGAATTCGTACTCAAAATCATTTACTGCACGCAGACCGCGCAATATGATGCCGGCCTTCTGTTCCTGGACAAAATCAATCAACAAGCTGTTGAAGCCTACAACCGTGACTCCAGGAGTATCTTTTAATGCTTCCCTTAATAATTCGAGACGCACATCCAGAGAGAAGAAAGGGCGTTTAGCTTCATTTCCGGCCACGGCGACGATCAACTCGGGAAATATTTTTGCCGCCCTGCTGATGATATCGACATGCCCGTAGGTTACTGGATCAAAAGTTCCCGGATAAACTGCTCGATGTTTCATAATGTTAGTCTTGATTGCAAGTTGTTTCAGTCTAGCGTATTGTATTTAAAAAGACTATCCATATCTTGCTGCTCATTGGATTCACTACCATCATCTTCTAAGGGACATGCAATGAATGCATTAAAATATTTAGGATTCATATCACTTGTCTGCCTTGCTGCCTGTGCCCCCAAGCCGCCGGTCGCCGAGATGCAGCCAGACACACTGGCAGCTGCTGAGCCGCCTCCAGCAGACTCCTCAATCCCGCCATCCGTCCCGGATCTCAAGAATGCAAAAAATGTAATTACTAATGATGGAAAAACTACCGACGCAGGAAAAGGCGTAATCGGTAAAAACGCAAGAGCAGAAAAAGCAAACAGCAGCACCGCAGTGGCTAAAACGGCAGCGAATTCCATTTCCTCCTGGGAAGTATCCGGGGCGATGGCGGCTCGAAGCAAAAATAAAGCCTGGAGCGCCTCAGTGAACTGGGTTCAACGCGGAGCCAGCAATTATCAGATTCGACTGTTCGGACCTCTGGGCAGCGGTACAGTGCTGATTCAAAAACAAGGCGGGCAAGTTAGTTTCCGTGACGGTCCAAAATCGGCAAGCTCCAGTAATGCCGAACAGCTGTTGCTGCAGCAAACCGGCGTTCGTTTGCCAGTAAGCAGCCTCTATTATTGGGTACGCGGCGTACCCGCCCCTGGCAAAGTACAGTCAGCCGTAAAAGACTCCTCCGGTTATCTGAGTCTCTTGAGGCAGGCAGGCTATACCATTCAATATTTGGGTTATACCAAAGCAGGCAATGCCTACTTGCCCAGCCAGATCAAACTCCAGGGCAATGGCGTATTTATCAAATTTATTATCAAGCGCTGGAAAGTCTAACAGTACAGCCCGTTTGCTTGCAAGCGGGCTGTGCAGTACGGGTATTCGCTTTTTTTTCCCGCGTCTTCTATAGTTTTTGACAGCAGGAAAAATTTTTAAGATATCATCATTGACATCGATGCGATTTATCTGCAAAATACGCAGCACATTGCAGCGAAGCGCTCAATGTCTCAATGAAGGAATCTAAAGTTTATTGGGGTGTCGCCAAGTGGTAAGGCACAGGGTTTTGATCCCTGCATACCTAGGTTCGAATCCTAGCACCCCAGCCATTTTTCTTGTTAATTCAAGTAAACAGACGGCAGAAGATAACCGGGAAGGATGCGTTCACCGGATCGCTAAAATAATAATTATATCTTTCTGGCTGTCTTCTGCTATGTGTTTAAGTTAACTGATTAAACTAATCGAAGGCTTGTTACACATGTCGACTATGATGCTCTTTACAGGCAATGCCAATCCAGAATTGGCTCTCAGTATTGCTACTTATTTGCAAATTCCTATAGGCCAAGCTTCTGTTGGAACTTTCAGCGATGGCGAAACCATGGTTGAAATCCTTGAGAATGTCCGCGGCAAGGATATTTTTGTTATCCAATCCACCTGCGCCCCAGCCAATGACAACCTCATGGAGTTATTGACTATGGCTGATGCATTAAGACGTTCCTCAGCGGGACGTATCACTGCAGTGGTCCCCTACTTTGGCTATGCCAGACAAGATAGGAGGGTACGTTCTGCCAGGGTTCCCATCACCGCTAAGGTCGTTGCCGATATGATGGCCTCGGTGGGGATCTGCCGTGTACTAACCGTTGATTTACACGCCGATCAGATTCAAGGCTTTTTTTATATGCCAGTGGATAACGTTTATTCTACGCCAATTCTATTGGAAGATATTAAACAGCAGAATCTGAATAAACTGATGGTTGTCTCCCCTGATGTTGGCGGCGTGGTTCGAGCCCGTGCAATGGCCAAACGTCTGAATGACGCCGAATTATCAATTATCGATAAACGAAGAAGCGGCCCTAACAAGTCAGAAGTAATGCATATTATCGGCGAACCAAACGGAAAAAATTGCCTTATCATTGATGATATTGTCGACACCGCAGGCACTCTCTGCTCAGCTGCACTTCAGCTGAAACGGAATGGTGCCATCAGCGTAAGGGCTTATATTACACATGCTGTACTGTCTGGTCCTGCAGTGAATAATATTATGGAGTCCTCTCTTGATGAAGTGGTAGTGACTGATACCATTCCTTTATCAGAGAAAGCCAGACAATGCCCGAAAATTCGCACCGTCAGCCTGGCTGACATGTTAGCGCAGGCAATCAAGCGGGTGAATGTTGAAGAATCAGTTAGCTCTATGTTTGCTGATTAATCATTGATGGAATGATCGAGGGGCTGGCAATCGGCTCCCGGTGAATGCTGAACTAATCAACTAACCGCAGCGCAGACCATCGAATCCCCGCGGCATCGACCGCGGGGCCGAAAAATAGAGAATGAAAAGGCACAAAACAGATACCCGGAATAGGCATCCTGTGGGCCCCGCGGTGTTTTCGCGGGGATTCGATAGCTAATGCATTTGGTGTGATAGCTATCAGTCGATGTCTGGGGTCTCGAAGAGTATTCACATAAATTTCATCATTACTTTTGCTGCAAATTACTGTACATTCATAATCCTCAAATCGAATAAATATTAAAATGAACAAACTATTATTAATCCTCCTAGCTAGCTCAATTTGCATAAAAGTGAATGCAAAAACCACACTGGAATATTCTGAATTATTTAAAAACTATGATGCCTGCTTTATTCTTTACAGCGTTAATGAGCATAAAATAGTGAGTGAATATAATCCGAATAATTATTGTAACCAGAGAATTTCTCCTGATTCGACATTCAAAATTGCTTTATCATTAATGGCTTTTAATCAAGGGATCATAAACCAGGAGACTGTCTTTAAATGGGATGGCAAAAAAGGGGTGATACCTGAACATGAAGGCGATCAAACCCCTAGTAGCTGGCTAAAATATTCAGTTGTTTGGGTATCTCAGCAAATTACTCCCCAATTAGGTTATGCTCGCATCAAGCACTATTTGGCAGGTTTTGATTATGGCAATCAAAATTTTGATGGAGATCAAGGCATGAATAATGGTATCACCCATGCCTGGCTTAGCAGCAGCTTAAAAATTTCTGCTATGGAGCAACTTCATTTCTTACAATCAATGCTCAGCAACGAACTGCCCGTTTCGCCCGTAGCGGTGTTACATACAAAGGAAAATTTGTATATCGGAAAATTAGATAACGGTGCAGATTATTTCGGTAAAACAGGGTCCGGTCGACATGGCCGTAACGAACGATTAAGCAATCCCAGTAAACTGCGTGATGGCTGGTTTGTCGGATTTATTCAAAAAAATAATCAACAATATATTTTCGTAAGTAATTTAACTGACAAACAGGTACAAGCATCAATCGATAAATTGGATGGTAGTTTAAAACCATTCGGCAGCCAGTTATTAAAACCAATCACAATGAACATATTAAATAATTATTTCTCAAATTAAAGACCACAATGCCTGGAGCGCTGGCTATGCATTATAACTCAGCCAGCACTCCCACAAATTAATCAACTGATAAAATAATTATTCACTTTAATTTGAAATTAACAGATAATTATTGGACATTTAATATTTACGGCAAACAGAGCGTTTACAGGCTGTAACGTAGAAAGCTTCTGGATATAAATGCTTGATTATCAATCTGAATTAGAAAAACTAAACCTGCTCATAAAGGATGCTGAAACGGGTGTGCTGCCAATTACCCAATCACGCCTTACTACTCTTTACAATACCCGTTCAATGCTAGGCCTTTATTTGTATATAAAACCCACCTCATCCATAAAACAAATTAAGAAATTGGCTCTTGCAAAAAATTTTACTCTGGCAGAAGTGGGAGATGACCCGCTATTGTTCAAAAAAAAATTAAAAGTTCTCATAAAACGCAATCTGGGGATTTACAGCGATTTGGATTTGCTTGAATACATGCTTTTACAGCTCAAGCCTTTTATAGACAAGAACAAAACCTTCGTCGATTTTTCGAACCAGCTCCGACAGTTTATGGTATTGGAAAAAGGCGAATTGAGAGACAATCTCGCATCATTTGGTGATCATTTGCTTGCTTATTTGCAATCACAACGATCTCTAAGTTATGAAGAACAGCATAGCATTTTGAATCTTGTCCAGATTTGCAAGAACAGACGTTTTTTTCGAGAAAGGCGCTATCTATGGCCGCTCAGTGAACTTCACCCAGATCCAAACGATTTGGAAAGCCCTTTCAATGCGCGAAATGTTCGCCCACCGCTTCATCATTTACTGCAGGCCGTCAATTTCTCTATTGTCTATGTTTCCACAGGTTTTGGCGCAGGACCGGGATTAGGCCATACTTTGCTGCATCTGGGAGAAGACAAGGGCTATGTTCATATTAATGGACTTTATAATTATCCAATTTATGTTAGCGATGCGCATTTCAGAGATTTCTATCTTGATAAATGGCAAAAGCGGGTCATCGCTATTCAAAAGGTGAATGTTCCTAATCCAGATGGGGCAATGCGTGAACTAGTGCAGCTGTGTCAGAAAACCTGGCTATGGGGTGGTCCACTGCATAATTGTTTTCATTTTTGCAAACAGATCCTTCTGGCCGGAGGTGCCTCTTTGAAAGAAATTGATGGTTTCTGCGTTCCTAATCATCGGCTTTTACAGCAGGCGCTTATTGATTTCGCACCCTTGGATCTCAGCCAATGGACGCCCCCTGACTATTCGAGTTCTACTGAATCAGATCCTGATTTGAATTTATTTAAAACCATCCCCATCCAGGAATGGACCAGCCAAAGCAATGGGACGGAACAACTGCTTGATAAAATGATCTCCAATCTTGGGAATCTCTATATTTGGCAGAAACCTTTGCAAAAAGAGCGATTGGAAAAAAAACTAGATGAAATTAAACAGCAGCATCCATCTACTAGTCATTCATTACACAAACAAGAAACGCTTATTCAGAAAATTGGGCAGCTTGATTCTTACACCGCAAAAGCAGTGGCTAACACAGTAATCAGTAAAATCAAGGGCAGTAACTGGCCTTTACAATACTTCGGCGGGAGTATCATCCAGATTCAAGATCCAGGGAATGGTGAGATAACTCATAAAAGAGTCCCGCGAAATATGGCCCGAATGGTAGCGATTCACCAAAAGCATTTGAAAAAAGAACCCGTTGATTATGTAAGCATGCTTAATGAGATGTGCTACATTGGTTTTGAAGCAGGGCTAAAAAATCAAAATCGATGGACTGCCATTCGGGGAAGGCATCAGCTTACAAAGGATTTTTACCAATTATTTCATAGTATGGTAAGAGTAAGCTCTTGTTTCAGTAACCACAGAAATGATGAGATACAACCAGAAGATGAGAGACTGAGGCAGGCTGGGCTGTAAAGCCCAGCTATAACTACCGTTGGGCTTTATAGCCCAACCTACTGAATTAATCCCTTGTTCCAACGTATTTGTCGTCGAAATAGCGACGCAATTTGGTTCTTAATGTACCGCGGCTGATTCCCAGCATCACTGCAGCGCGCGATTGATTATATTTGCAATGTTCCATAACTGCTTTGAACAATGGTGTTTCAATTTCTTCCAGAACAAATTGGTATAAATCAACAGGATCAGTGCCCTTCAGCTCGGAGAAATATTTCTGTACAGATTGAGTCACACATGCCGCCAGTGACGAAGTTGTATCGCCGGCTTCACTACTGATTGTTGTCATTATTATTAACTCCTCCTTAGAAAAACAGCATCTTACCCAATTGGGCAATTCCTGACAAGTATAGGTTTAGTAATTTACAAATTTTACTCACAAAAAATCACCTGCTCAGCATAAATTTGAATCAAGCCGTTGATTTTTAATGAAATGGAGTGATCTGGGCCTCCAGATCACTCCACGGGATTAGAATTTCAGCATTGCTGGAGTGAATGGTTTGGTATTCACTATAAATTGTCCCTGATTCAGGCTCAACTCAACAACATAATCGTTGCCTTGTTGAACGATTAGGCCTGATTGCAGCATCGATGCAATTTGCTGATCAGTCATAGCAGCTGCTTGTTGAGTGGTGTCGGGGGTACTGGCAGTAGTCGCTGCGGCAGTATTACCTCCCTGAGCCTGTGCATTCTGAATTTGCTGAACGAGTTCCTGCTGAGCAGCCTGGGAGCCCAAACGTTGTTTGTTGGATTGTGTCATGAGCTTTTTCAGAATAGGAGCTGGCACTTTTAATTTGCCATTACCCTGAATTTTCTGCATTACCTCAAATGGATTGCCGATATCTCCCTTAGGCAGGCTGACCAACAGCGTACCCTCGATTGTACCTTCGGGCATAGCGAAACTCAGTTCTGATATTTCAAACTCGGCTCCACGGGCAAATAACTTGGGTACATCAGGCAACATCGCCATTAGGGCTTGTTGTTTTTCCTGCTCACTACCTTGCTGCGCCTGCTGGATCTGCTGATTTAATTTAGCCAATACATTCGCGTCAAGATTTCTTATTGCCAGTTCAAAATTGCCTGGGCCATAAGTTTGCCCTTCAATGAGCATTTTATTTAAGGACACTTTGAAATGAGAATTGAATAAGTCACCATCGATATCGCTGCTGGAATACATATCCAAACCATCCAGCTCGAAGAGACTTGTTGTATCAGCCTTGACCACCACAGAAGGAAATGAAATGCTGGCATCGCCAAAGTACAAACCATTATCCGCTTTATAAAGGTTATATTCAGAACTGATTTCACCGATTGAGCCAGTTACCTTGGCATCTGGTTTGGCAAAACGCATTCCCTCAATCGTAATGTCCCCTTTGACCTTATCGATATTTGAAGTAATTGTCGTTGCACTGCTCATACCTAACCATTCAAACTCACCGCCGCCTTGCTGGGCAACCATCTTGAATGAAGGTATTTCCATTTTTACACGGCTGTTGTTTAAATAATTTACAAACAAACTTAACTTCAACTGAGGAGCGGTAGAATCAGCAGTAAACATTTGTTTGAATTGTGCTTGCGCCTCATCAGGTAATGGAATTGTTGTTTCCGCATAACCGAGACCAAAACGAACGCCTTTGTGGAAAATAATAGGACCATGATAAACAGTCAAAGGCATTTGCCCCTGGAAATCCTGTGCAGGAATTGTTACTGTCTGGCCATTTTCATCGGTTTCCACACGCTCAGGCGCGTGAAACTTCCAGTTCAGTTTAGCATCTGACTTGAATAATCCTTTATGATATTCTGGTATATCGATAAATATATTGTTGGACTGATTGACAATTGCAGCGTCTTTTTTTATGGTGCGTTCAGTCATTACACCCATACCAAAATAACCACCAATGATTAGAGCGGCCAATATCACCACCACTCCCAAAAGTTTTTTCATTATTATCTCCGTGTTAGTCTAACTCATCAGTTATTAAAACGAATAAAAGTCAGCGAAAGAATTCCAGATAATTAAAACACGAGATGACCTAACTAGCAAAAGAAATACGATAAAAATCTTTAAAATTGAACAGGCTGTGAAAATTAGGGTCTAGTTATAGGCTTGGTATTTGCTGGGCTTTACCGCTCAGCCTAGGATGGGCTGAGCAGTGGCGAATTATTTATTTTCCTTAATGCACTTCGCGAACCGGATGACAGTATGTTTCTTTGACTGTTAGAGCCAGAATCAGCGCAACTAATGAGCAAAGAGGCAAAATCTTCAGTCCCGCCTGGAAATCAGCCAGTAATAAGTTTTCCAGATTATAAGCTCTGGGGCCGGCTGCTTTATCTACCAGCCAGCCGACTAAAGGTTGCATACAGGCCCCGACGAAAATGGATGCCATATTGGTGAATGCGATTGCCGTTCCCAGCACTTTACCATCCTGAATCTCGGTAGATACAGCATAGGCAATTGCCACACCTGTATTGGTAATCCCAAAGGCAAAGAATAAGAAATAAGCAGTAGCGGTATCCATTGAAGGAATGAAAACAAACAGCGAACTTAAAATCAGACCAAAAATAGCGGATGCGATCATTAGCGGTTTGCGCCGCCCCATACGGTCGGAAAGCCATCCGGAAAGCGGGCCGCTAATCCCCCAGCCGATGAAAATCAATCCCGTTGCGAAAGCTGCAGAATGTGCTGACAATCCCCTTCCATATTGTAAATAAGCGGGTCCAATCGCTTCGCCGATTACAGCAGTCGGGCCGAATAGAAATCCGGCATAAAGGGCATTTAACCAGGTTTGACGATGTTTCAGAACGATCACCAGGCTTTGCAGAATGCTGATTTTAGCGGGCTGCTTTTTGACTTCCCGTCTTGGTATTCCGGGTTGATCCTGTACAAACTGATAGAGAAGACCGGCTAAAGCAATGAACAAAAATGCAATGATTAACATGCTGTGGCGCCAACCGACATTTGAAACCAGGAATGATACTGGTGCCTCACCTGCAGCCGCACCCAGCATCCCAAGTGATTGAGTCAAGCCAGATAGAAGGCCAAGCATTGCCGGAGGAAACCAGGAAGTCGCCAATCTCAATGAGCTTACAAAAGCAAATGCCGCACTGAAACCAATCAGCATACGGCCAACAGAAGCCATCATTAAGCCATCTGCCAGGCCAAATACACAGCATCCCAGGGCTGTAATTAATGACATCACCGTTAATATGCCGCGGATACTCAAACGATCGACGGTTAACCCTACAGGGATCTGCATGATGATATAGGGAATATAGAATGACGCGGTAAGTATGCCGAAACCGGCCTCATTTATTCCAAAATCAATTTGCAGGCTGCGATGCATTACTCCTGGAGCGACTCTGGCCATGTAATCCGAAAAATAAAAAGCGGCGGCTAATCCCCATACCAGCCAGGCAAATGCCAGCTGCTTTTTACAACCTATTTTTTCATTTTGTGAGAGGGCAATTTTATTCATATATTCACTGTGGTTGCTTGGTTAATCCTTTAGTATCACGCGATCTCAATCATAAAAACCCATCACTATGATTAGAAAATCGTCAGACTTGAGCTTACATTATACTGAGAACCCATCATATTTCAACAATTCTACATAGTGCTCAAAAGCAGGCATTAATTCAAGCTTAAATTGACGCCGGGCAATCATTTTTATGAGTACTAATACCAATCTCTCGGCTCCAATGGAATCAGGAACCACATCAGCAGATATAAGAGAAAAGCCGCTCCTCCTAAAATAAAAAATAAAACAAAGGCAAAACGAACCCAAAATGGATCGACGCCAAAATAAACCGCCAGCCCGCCACAAACACCGGCAATTTTTCTGTCTCTACGTGAACGCCACAATTTACGATACGGGGGTTTTACTGGTTCCATGTTAATTAGAAAGAAGGAGGGAGTTACTGAGTGTAGCAGGCATACAAGGCAGAAATAAAGATTCAATCCATTTGCAGTGAAGATCCTCTGGCAAAGACCCCGTGGAGTCCAGCTATAATCCGCACTCCCGTTTTAATCCTTCTTCAATAATTGAAAGACCGGTGTTTAAATCGCTTAGCCTGGTAGAAAGCGGCATGAGCAAGCGGATAACATTGCTGTAGGTTCCACAGTTCAGTATGACAAGGCCATGTTCAAGGCAATAGCGCGCCAGGTTGGCAGCCGCTTCCCTGTTGGGCGCCCGGCTGTCTTTATCCTTCACCAGCTCAATGCCCCGCATCACTCCGAGGCCGCGGACATCGCCTACTATGTCATAGCCTTCTTTAAATGCCTGGAGCCGCTCTTCGAGCACAGCGGACAGTGCTGTGACATTTTTCAGGAGACTCCCCTCTTCAAATAGTTTGAATACTTCAAGGGCTGCCGCACAACTCAAAGGATTCCCACCAAAGGTGCCTCCAAGCCCTCCCTCCATGGCAGCATCCATCATTTCAGCCCTGCCAGTTACCGCAGCAATCACTGTACCGCCGCCGAGTCCTTTGGCAGTGAGGGTGAGATCAGGTTCAACCCCAAGCGTATCCATGGCAAACAACTGACCTGTCCGACCAAAGCCTGACTGGATTTCATCAGCAATCAGAATTAACTGATTGGCCGTACAGAATTCACGCAGCATTTTCAAAAAAGCAGTCGGAAACTGTAGAAATCCCCCCTCCCCAAGAACAGGCTCAAGAATCACTGCTGCAACATTCTCAACACCCACACGAAAACTGACCAACTCGACAAAATCATTAAATGCTTCTTCCACACAGTTCTTCCCGCACCAGCGGTATTCATAAGGGAATGGTGCGCGATGAACCTCTGAGAGGAAGGGGCCAAAACCCTGCTTGTAGGGTTTGTTTTTTGCAGTAAGTGCCATCGCCATATAGGTACGCCCATGGTAAGCATGATCAAAGCAGATAATGGCCTGTTTCCCGGAATAAGCACGAGCAATCTTTATTCCATTTTCAACCGCCTCCGCCCCTGAGTTTAATAGCAGCGATTTTTTTTCGAATGTTCCCGGAACATGGAAATTCAGCTTTTCGCATACCCGGATATAATTTTCATAGGGAAGAATATTAAAACTTGTATGCATGAATTTCTCCGCCTGCGCCTTGACGGCATTCACGAGGCTTTCTGGAGTATGGCCTGTGTTAACCACCCCAATACCCGATGAGAAATCCATGAAGACATTGCCATCAACATCTTCTACAAATATCCCTTTTGCCCTCTCCACAAAAACCGGGGTCGCATGGAAAGGCCCGCGGGCAACATGCTGGCGGCGTTCTTCCATCAGCCGCTTTGATTTGGGGCCGGGAATTGCTGTTTTAATGCTGATTTGTTTCATTCATACCATCCAATGGGTGTTTCATCCAGATTAATATTAACCTGTTTTACCTCAAGATAACTTTCAATGCCATACAATCCAAGCTCACGGCCAGAACCGCTTTGCTTATACCCTCCCCAGGGCATTTCATTATAAGTGGGGTGATAATGATTAACCCATAAAATGCCTGCACGCAGCTGCGATGTGACTCGATGGGCGCGTGTGATATTTTTTGTCCAGACTGCTGCGGCTAAACCATAATGGGTATCATTAGCAATCCGAATGGCCTCTTCCTCGGAATCGAAAGGAATAACAACGAGGACAGGGCCGAAAATCTCTTCTCGCGCAATACGCATATCTGTTTTCACTTCATCAAAGATAGTGGGCTCAAGAAAATTTCCCCTCGAAAACGCTTCGCCGGTTGGCCTTTTTCCGCCGCAGAGCAATTTGGCGCCTTCCTCTATGCCAATTCGAATATAATCCTCTACTTTAGCCCGGTGGGCACTGGAAACCAAAGGCCCCATTTTGACACCAGCATCCAGCCCATGGCCTAACTTGATATTGGGAATCTTCTTAAGCATTCCTTCGATAAGATCCTTATGAATGGAACGCTCAACGATTAAACGCGAGCCTGCTGAGCAAACTTCCCCTTGATTGGCGAATGCCCCAAAAAGGGCACCGTCAATTGCCATTTCCAGGTCACAGTCGGCAAACACAATATTGGGATTTTTACCGCCTAACTCCAGCGAGATTTTTTTCAGATTGCCGGTAGCTGCCTGCATGATTTTTTTACCCGTCAATGTCCCGCCTGTAAAGGCAATCTTATCCACTAATGGATTACTGCTTAATTCCTCCCCCGCTCCGGCGCCTGGGCCGGTTATCAGATTGACGACCCCTGGCGGAAATCCGCATTGATCAATCAATTCAAATAATTCGAGTGCAGTGATGGGGGTTAATTCCGAGGGCTTCAAAACCACTGTATTGCCAGCAGCTAATGCCGGCGCGAGTTTCCAGGCAGCCATCAGCAGGGGAAAATTCCAGGGAATTATTTGGCCGCAGACACCGACTGGTTCCCGAACTACATAACTGAATGAGTTGGCCGGAACTGACATAGTTTCGCCATGAATTTTGGTGGTAAGCCCTGCGTAGAATTCAAAACAGTTTGCAGCATCCGCAATGTCATACTCTGCCTCAGCCAGGGGTTTGCCGCAATTTCTTGTTTCCAGTTCAGCCAGGCGGCCAGCGTTTTCACGAATTAGGTCGGCAAGCTTAAATAGCAGTTTTCCACGATCAATCGCCGATACTTTACGCCATTCGCCATTATCAAAGGCAGCGCGCGCAGCCTCAATGGCAAGCACTGCATCATCTTTGGTGCTTTCAGGCACTTTTGCAATGAGATCGCCATTGCCTGGATCAATAATATCGCGGGTCGCACCGTCCTTTGCCTGGGTAAATTCGCCATTAATATACATTTGGTAAGTTTTCATGTTCGCCCCATTATCCGTCAATCCATGCGCTTTTTACGGCAAGCAATTTATTTTACAGGTTTTATTGAAGTATATTACATGAGATTAAATTTACATTAGAATCAAAAATAATATTATCTGTTTAATATTTGTTAATTTTAGCTTAATATTAGGCCTCTTAAATGAAAGATTTACAAGAGGTTATTTGTATGAGCCTTACACCACGGCATGAGTACTATTTATTACTGTCCATTATTGAAGTCGGGCTAAACCTCGCGCAGCAGCATTGTACGCCCCAAGACGTAACCGAACTCCAGGCATTTAAAAAATTAGTTTCAGAGAATCTCCTGCCCAAAATCCAGCATTCGGAAGAGAAACAATCCTTTAAGCATTTTATAGACGAATATAAGTCCAGCCTGTTTGAGTTATTCTCAAGGCTATTTCAAATTTCACCTGCCATGAAGAATTTTGACTTTTTATTTAGCGACAAGAAGCTGAATAAGTCACTCAAAAATAAAACTGCCCTCGAAAGCGGCGAGTTGATTCAGGATCATACCAATTTAAAACTGAAGGACTATGTTAAAAAAAGAGGGGAGGAATTTAAGGAGCCGATCTCTCCACGAGGCAACCATTCCAGGCAACACACTTTTTATAAATCGCCGCCAACATCGCCTCTCCCGACGAGGCGCCCCCTGCCAGCCCACGAGAAAAAAACCATAGAGGACAAGGGTTTTACGACTCTCGGAGGTTATTTTGAAGCCCTGTTTTCTATAGACGATGAAAAAGCCAGCAAATTTATCGTGGATCTGGTACGAAAAAAAGACAAACATACCTTTGCACAAATATTACAGATATTTAACCTGGCTTGTAAAAACAGGAAAATTTCGCAGGTTTTATCTGAGCATCTATCTGAGGATGAAATGTTAGCGGTTTACAGCCACTTACTGAAATTTGAACCGCTGGAAACCTGGTGCCGTAGCGATAACTTGTTGCCTCAGTTATTTCTTGCAAAACAGGAGCAAGTCGCATTTAAAGAAAGCACATGGGAGCAAATTTCTTCCCTGTCGCCTTTTATCGCTCGAATTAATATTGATATTGAAAATTATACGACCCAGCAGATAGATTTTCAGGCAGAGCCCGAGGATATCAGCAATCTGCAGGATCAATTCAGGCATGTCCTGCAATACCTGCTGTCTCCTGATCGATTTCCACCGCTAATGCAAAGGTTTTTAAAGTTAGCTTACGCCGATTTGGCCCGTAAATGCCCCACCCCAGAGGAGGCTATGCGTATGTTCCTGGCCTTTATTTTATTGAGGTTTATCAACCCGGTTTTTGTTGAGAAAGCATCGCCTCAGGACAGTCAATCACAAATCATCCAAAGACGCATTCTTACAAATGCCCTTCAATCGATTTCCTCACCTTCCTCTTGTACAGAATCTCTAACAGGGGAGCGGCATGTGCAAAGGGACATATTCTATCCCGTAACAAAAGATGAAGCCTTTAGAAGATCAATTCACCACTTACTTTCTACAGGTCTCCAACTGGAAAACACCATTACGGAGCATGGATGCTCAGCCCAGTCTGAGCCTGAATTAAGCGAGGACCAGGGCATTCTAATATTAGGCAAACTCGTCGATGAGTTTTTCCCCTTGAAACTTAAAAACGCCCGGATAGTCGAATCCAGATCTGAAGATAAAAAGCCCAATATTCAGACATTTTTTGAAAGAATGGGAACTTCGCCCAGAGACGACGGGTCACCTATATCGGCTAGCGCAAGTCTTAGTTTGGTATAAGGGCAACCTTGAACAAAGGGTCCCGGTCAAAGCCCGTTCGAATCCCCGCGGCACCGACCCATAGCTTACACAAGTGCATGAGAATTAAAAGCTATCGAATCCCCGCGGTCGGTGCCGCGGGGATTCGGACGGAGAAAATATTGGTGTAGATAACTACGGCTGCCACCGCGGGGATTCGGCGGGCGTTTTGCCGCTGGATCTGCAGATTTTAACCAAATACCCGATTAATCGAAAGGCTCACGGACTGCGTACTCAAACGCAGGGAGGAATTAAAGGCGACAAAACCACCATTTAAGCCCTGATTTATTTCTGGTGTGAATGCCAGCGAGTGATTCACTCTGAACTTTTCCGTCCGTGAATAGGTATAATTTGCCATCAGGAACCAGGCAGGATTGAGGTAGTACGCCATACCCGCCTGAACAGCCCCACCCCACAACCATTTTTCTCGAGAGAAGCCCTTCAAATTACCAATGTAATAACCCGAGAGTGTGTCTGAACTGCCATAGACAGTATGTTCCGCTTTTTGCCAGGAGGGACCTATGCCTGCGTAAAGAAAACTGTTTCGGAATGAATGGCCAATCAATACCGGCAATAGAAATTGCTGATCCATTTTGGTTTGAAAACCATCTACCAGTAACTCATTGCTCACATTCTCAAGTGCATTCACAAAATGGACTGACGCAGCTTTTCCAGTCGTTTTTAACCGCGAAGGTTGATAGACAAACTCCAGGCCCCACAGCCAACCGTTTTCACTAAACGATCTGAAATAACCTGCCTGAAACTGAGGGACAATCCGGTCATCCGAATCACTATCGGCTGTCCTTGCGCCCGTGAACACTCCCAGGGGTGGAAAACCGCTGACCGCATCAAGCGTTGCAGACGCATTGGATTTTACCCGCAAATCCTCGTAGGCAGCACCCACCCCCAGGAAAAAGCCGCCCATTGCCGGTGAGGAAGGTCCAATTTCGCCGACGCTGCCTGCAATTGCGGTTGAAATAAAACAATTTAATGCCAATAGGCCAATTCCCTCGGTCTTCATATAAGTCGCCGCCTTAATAGTAACAATTGTTTAAGTTATCGTTCGGACAGTTACAAGTACCCGAAAAAGTAATATGTCCGTTGACAATCGATTGCACCGTACTCGTACAAGAGGGAGTTCCCCTGATAGTGATTGTCGCCCCTGGGAAAAGCAGATATTGAGGCCATGTGGCATCACTTGGCCCTGGTTTCCCTGCACTGCTGGCAGTAATCGTCACTGGAACGCCAGTAGCGGGATTTGTCTGCCTGATGGCAAGCGTGTAAGGATGGCCAAACCCGACAATGGTTAGCAGGCTGCCATTTGAGTAACCCTGACAAGCCTTTGAGGAGACTATTTTATTCACAGGAACCATTCCGGCTGCTTTCTGCACACAATTAGCGTCAAAAAGCCCATAATGCCCTTCAGCGGAAGTGCTGCCCTTATTAGGCTCGTCATAAGCTTCAAATGCCAGAACAGCAATTGCATATCCGGAAGCTGCTACAAAATTCGCGGTGCCAGCCTGATAAAGTGCCTGGTAATAAGCTGCGGCATTGGCAACACTGGGGGCACAGGGACCAGGGGAATTACAGGCATACTCACCGGTGGAACCCGCTGTTGCCCAACCCGTTTCCGCAGACATCAGTACACGGCCGGGTGTATAAAATGGCTGTTGGGCGGCTGCCGGTAAAGCGGGAGGATTGGCGGAGCCAACTACACGCAGATAATCCCAGGCTAATGAGTTTTGTGCCTGATTATTTGTACTTAAAGGCGGGGTCCACACCGAGCTGGCCACTGGCACGCCCCATTGAAAAGGATAAGGATCAAAGGCTAAAGGGGCAGTCGGTGAATAGCTGTTCGCTAATGTGATCATATCATTGGTAATTGCCACGCTTGGAGTCACCAGATTCCCGCTAACCAGTGCGGAACTGACCGGGGTAGCAAGTCCTGCCGCGGTCAGGCTGCTCTGCAGGGCTGTTACTGCGGAAGTCAGATAAGTGATATTGGATACGCCTGGGTTGTTACAAGGGGGGATCACATTTCCCGCCTCGCAGTAATTTTCATGACCCGCAAAAACCAGGATGACGGTGTCATTGAAAACAGACTTCCCGACCCGCGCAATCACTGCATTGAGGGTGGCTTGCGCGCAGGGAATATAACCCTGTCCTGCCGATGGAACCGGGCATGCACCACTAACTGGCGAATCTGCCGGTTGCTGGGGAATGACTGCCTCATAAATAACCTTCATTCCCAATGCATGGGCCTGATTAATAATTTCAGCCCAGGAGTAGATGGTGGTCTGATACGAACGAACGGTAGAAAATCCAGCCTCCCGCAACTGCAGCAACTCCATATAGACATTACTAATGGGCGTTCCCGCGCCATCATTGCCTACAATGAATACATCATGGTTGTTTAAGGCAACATTACCAGCATAATGATTGGGTTGATAATCAACGCCTACCAGGTGGTTGAAATTAAATGCGGAAACCGCCGCTGAGTAAGATAACAAAAAGACCGGCAATTTGTTTAAAAACGACATTCTGATCGTCCCTGTGATAAGTCAGTGCCACGTACTTTAACATGAAAATTGTTTTTATTTAACTTTCAAAAGTAAACGCATAAAAACGCAAATGCGGTGTTAATGCTTTGATACTGACAATCCCTTCTTTTGCAGTTTTATGAGTTACCAATTGGTACAGCCTGGCATCAGTAATTGATATCTCTGACTTTTGACCATTTTCAGTGGTCACTTCAATATTCGCCATTTTATTTTGCGAACTCTCTATGACCAGAAACACTTTCTTTGCCTGATAATGGAAAATAATTCTGCCGCCCGCCTCCTTATTTTCAATATATTGCGGAGTGCTTTGCCAATCCCCGGTCAGCTGCCAAAAATGAAGGGGAAGTACTGCAGTATCCGTTTTTCGCTCTGCTCGAGCATTTCCGAGATACGTTTCTGGTGTCTGATTAGAAGCGATAGGTACATTGGCATCTGTATTTTCTTTTTGCTTGTTTAGGCCTAATAAATAGCGAATATTATTTTCCATTACATCATATCCGCCTTCGCCAAAATTAATATAAACCACCTCCCCCTGCTGATTAATTAAATAATGCGCGGGCCAGTAATGGTTATTAAAATTTTGCCAGGTCAGCAATTGATTATCGAGGGCAACGGGATAGGTTATTCCAAATTTTTTCACCGCCTGTTTAACATTATTAAGTTGCTGTTCAAAGCCAAACTCAGGGGCATGAATGCCAATCACTACAAGTCCATCCTTTTGGTATTTCTGATACCAGTTCTCAATATAAGGCAGCGTCCGAATGCAATTGATGCAGGAATAAGTCCAGAAATCAACCAACACCACTTTACCTTTTAAAGAATTAAGTGTCAGGGGCGCTGAATTAATCCAACTGTCAACGCCTGCAATTTGCGGGGCGGCATAGGATACCGGCAAGGGATTGATTAATTGATTTTCAGTGACTATCCCCTGTGAATTTTTTTCCTTCTCTATAAGCCACTCACCGACATTAATCCCTGCCAGGCCAAATAAGGCAAAAAGGATTATTAATACCCCCATACCGCGCTTAATTAAGATGCTATGGCGGTTGATTATAGCGAGCTGCTTGCTAAAGTAACGGCCAAAATAACCCAGTGCTAATAAGGGAATCGCTGTACCGATACTAAATGCAATGATAGTCAGGACAGCCTGCCAGTTGGTTTGTGCTTGTATAACCTGTATTAAAGCCACTGCCAGAATAGGACCGGCACAAGGTGTCCACACCAGACCAAGCAAAGCCCCTATAATAAAGGCGCCTCCTGGCTGCTCTAAAAACCTCGCCTTGTCTGCTATATGGGCATGGTTAGCCAACCTATTGGTCAATGCGGCAAACCGTTCTTCCAGAATGGGGATAATCATGACAAATCCCAGAAGGAGCAAAATCAAATAGGCAAACCATTGAATCTGATCCACATGGAAACCGGTGGCAAATAATAATTGCCTTGAGAGCAGGGAAAAGAAGCTGAAACTTAAGATAAATCCCAACACAATCTGCAGTGGGCGTAATTTTCCACCGGCTAAAGAAGCAGCAAACATAAAGGGTAAAATCGGCAAAATACAAGGTGAAAAGGCAAGCGTCAACCCTTCAAAAAATGCAAACAGGATTTGTGTGACATCCACAATAAACCAGCATAAGAAATTAACTTAATTAATTATAGATAAAATAGCCCGCTAGGATGATATCAGCGGCGTTTTTTCTGAAGAATTATCCACAGAAGGCTTGAGTAAGCCAAGTATTTCAGAATATAAAGCAGCAGTAGTCTTATCGCGGCCACCCAGGCCAAAAAACCAGCTACCCTTTGTTGGACTTGTTTTTGTACTCAATTCCCTTTGGATGCTTGCCGTTAAAATCTCGCATTCGGACTCAGCCTGTTCTATTTGTTCGGGATCATTGAAGTTAATTTTTTACTGAGTAGGGTTTCAATCTTTTCCACTATTTGCCCTGCACTCTCAGCGTATTTTTTATTTTGAATCGTTTTGCCTCCGCCATGTAAAACATAATGATGGGCTTTTAATTTTAAAAGGACTTCCATCAACGGAACCTGCGCTGCGATATGAGAAACCTGATCATAGGTTCGTATACCATCCTGAGCATTCTGGTTATCAAATAGGGTATCTTTTTCCGTTTTATATTTTATAGAGGACGCAGGACTTGCTGTTAATTGATGTTCTTCCAAAAGACGAAATACTCTGGCTCGATCCTGTAGGATTCAAAATGATACCGGGGCATCCTCAGCTCCTGAAAATTAGAGCGCACATAATCTGAGTTTAGCAGATGAGGCTTATTCCGGGCCCATGCCCTTTACACGCTGCTCAACCAGTTTCTGCTCGATTAAGCCCTCTATGGCTTCAGAGTCAGACAATCCCAGCAACTCTTTGGCGCTAAAGTTTGTTTCTGCCATTTTCCATCCGTCATCAGCAATCCGTTGATTAAATTCACGGAGGCTATGCGGTGAAAATATACCATAGCTATTTCTTTTACTGGCACAAACGGCTTTTACAAGCGACAAAACCATATCCGTTTCAAACTTAGTTAAATACGCTTTTCCATCAAGCCATTCCACGACTTTTCTCAGCGATGTTTCTTTGCTTTGAGAACCAGTTTCAAACCATTGCTCCCGCCCATTCTTTTTATCTCTAATATTATCCGCTAAGGTGTTAACCATCGCTTTTATTTGATCTAACGTAGAAACACCAATATCTTCTCCAGCATTTTTCAATTCGGCTGCCAGTTTATGAACCCCTTCTTCCTCCACTGTTATAGTAAAGCGCGAAGGGATTACAGGGAGATGCTCCTGGAACCGGCTATCGGGTGTTGTAAATTCTGCATAGAAAGACACGTCTTCAAAATTCACTATTGTTTTCAAGATAATTGTATGGTTAGTGCGACCAATCATGTCTAACTCTAGTCCAACCTGGTATTTTTCATTTGAAAAAATAGCAGTCAACTCTGTAACTTGCTCATCCGAAATGGCATCAATAATGAGATTACCTGATTGCCTTTCCTGATAGTATCTTTTAAGGGCATTGGCAATGGCTCTTTTGATGCTATCGATATCAATCATTAATTTCGGCTTGTCCAATAAATCATCTCGAAGTAATGCGGCAACCACAGGCGCATTCATTCTCAGAATTCCGGTAACTACATTTGTAGTGTAGCCTACTTCAATGCCTGAAAACCCCTTTCTCTCAATAATCTCGCTTATAAACTTCCTTAAAGCGAAACTTCTCTTTCTTACATCGATTCCATCTATTGTTTCATCGTCGCGAAGCATAGGTATTACTAAATCCTCACCCAGGCGATAATTGCTTATTGCATTGGTGAGTAATTGGCGACATATTTCCTGTTCGGAAGGAGGGGTATTCCCTGGCATAAATACTCCGTATTTGCGTAACACTTTGATCGAGGATTATAGCTAAATCACGGAAAACATGCCAATATTTTAAGCACATTGGCGAAAATTTATTGACACTCTATGTGCCCGACACTTCCTGCCGGGCTGAGTAACTTATCAATATTCAGAAAAAAAACTTAATTGCTCTTTCAATACATAAGGCGCTGCATCGACGTGATCAAGTTCATCGCTGACAGATAGAATGGTCACAAAATCACTCAATTGATTAAAAACATCATAGGCAATCTCAGAGCCATGAAAGGGCACATCTTTATCGCCTCTTGTCCCCACTAAAAGTAAGGGGGCAGTTGGTGTGAAGTGATAATGGTTGAACAGTTTTTTTAGATTCTCGGAATTGGTCTCCGTTCCGTTAAGAATCGCATTAAAAAATGCAGGCTGAAGCAGCAGCTTCGGGTCTTTGGGTAAAGCATCCAGGATTTCCTGGTTGGCATGTTTCCCATCAAATAACTGGGGTACGAGCGTATTGTAAGGGGATACAAAAATCTCATCCAGACTAGCCCAATAATGCTTGTAGTATTGCAAAGAATAGAAAAAATAAGCCATATAGGCACTCGCCCGGGGGCCGGGTTTCGTAAGAATAAAGCGGATGGTTTCATCCCAGTCATAGGGAGCAGAGCCTAAAGCGACTGCGGTTATCGGCAAATCCTTATAATTTTTAGCCAGCAGTTCGAACATCACCAACGTCGAAAACCCGCCTTCTGAATAACCCGTCAGATAAAGCTTGTCATCAAGCGGATAATGCAAATGGGCTGCCAGTTCTTTGGCAGCAAACAACATATCCACGCTGCTTCCGGCAAGCGTTTCTGGCTGCACATAGGGATGCAGAGGCAACTCATTATCACCCAGTCCAAGATAATCCGGCATCACAGTCATGTAACCGCCATGACTGCCTATACCCGCCAGAAGCATATAATTCTTTTCCATACTTTTAGAGGGGACATCATCCCGATTAAAACGGGTTCCATGCTGATAACTGACTATGCTTACTTTTTTATCAGAGATTGGCATGGCAACGAGACCCGATGCGATAGTTATTTTGCCATCAGGATCGTGGGTTTTATAATGAATGGAGTAAAGATTCAGATCATAATGAACTTCCAGGGTGTTGAGAGGCGGCATTTTACTTAACACCAACCGCGCAGAGTCTTGTAAAAATACTCCCAGATAACTGTGATCCACAAGCACCGCTTCTTCGGTTTTCGAACCGGCAGCGCTTGCACAGGCACTGAAAACCAGACCAATAAAAAATATCCGTTTGACCCACTTCGATAAAGACATGCTTATCCCTACAATAAAATTTCGAATAATGTCATCATTAGCCAGCAAGATCAAATGTCATAAACAGGAAGGTATAAATGATCTGCCTCATTGAGCGGGACTGGTATTACTTTCCGATCAAGATTTGTATATTCTTTTATTTTGAACTACTAGATAAGGCCGGAAATGCCATCGGACAAGGAAGTAATTCGATTTGGATATCAGCTGAACATACGCGATGTTTCAGTCGAGGGTGATTGTTTAAAACTTGATTTTCAACGGGGCAATTTTTTTGAAACCATCAAAGCCAAACTGAAGAATGTGGATGGCACCATCCGCTTTAAACGGATACTTTGGGAAGGCATTGACTGTTTGACGATTGGTGAAATCAGGAACTATTTAAAAAATAAACTGTTTTCGGCGTATACACATTCTAATGCTGAAGGGGAAATAACGCTAAAAATTGTCTTCCCTCCTCCGCTACTGTCTGATTTCTTTAGCGATGAAAATACCCCAAATTATCCCTTCATTCCAGGGTTCATACGCATGAAGGAGTATTTAAACAAAACCTTGGAAACAAGCAGCGAATTCAAGGATTTATTTTTCATGGAAACTCAGTGCGAGCTTCCCTTGGAGAATCTTCTTCATCAAACATACAAAGAGAAAGCACTGAGCACAACTATCGCACTATCAAGCGATTTACCAGCCGAGCAGCGAAGTTATTTCCTGCAGAAATTTTCTCTGGACGCCCTAAATAATTACCGAGAGGGACAGCCCTTTGTTATTTATTGCCCATTATCAAAATTTACCACGCCGGATTCTTTGATGCGCAGTGCACTGTCTTTTTATGAATTCAGTGCTTATGATTACCATCTATTGGAAAAACACCCGGTAATCTGGGTGATTGACGGCCTCGATCAGATTTATCAAAAGCATGGTGTTTTCAATATTCTTAGCCCTTTTAAAAATGACTTCCATGTTCGAAATAGCCATTTTCTTATAGCTCTTCATACAGATATTAAGCCGAAGCCGCACTATTTCGACCCCATACAGCGTGTCCGGGTGATGGGACCACATGATCCCCGCCATGTATTTTTCTTTAATGTAGCCGCAAACCACAGCGCAGCCCTTAGCGAAACACCAGCTTCCTCCTGGGTTACCCTAAGGGAGCCAAGCACCCAGACTGATGCGGCTGAGGAACCGAAATTATCGAAGGATTATGTGGCGATACAGCAACTATCTGCTTTGGTGCAAAGGAAAATTGAACAATACGAACGCCACAGTCAGGCCTGTCTGGGTATAAACCATCAGAAAAAAGGAAATGCGCTGCGACAGGCTTTCGATAACGCCCAAAACCTTGGCGCCAATGCAAGCTTATATGAATTCTTAAACCATAAAGAGAAGGGGACAAAATCTATTCTTGAAGCATTCGCCTATCGCCGTCTTGGCTTTTTTGGCAAACCAAACTCTCTGCGAGTATTTGAAGGGCAGGTAAGCACGCTTAACTCACCTCAAAGTCATAGTCTTCTATAGCCGGGTATAGTAACCACCACAACTGAAGTTAATTTGAACATTTAGAACATTATTTGATTGATTAAAAATAGCAAAAGTGTATAATACACACCCAATAACCCACTTATTTGGAGAAGATTATGTTTACTGAAAGATGCGAAAGTATCCTTAAAGTTATTGTTGACCAGGTCCAGGAGGCAAAGACTCCTGAGGAAAAACGAAAAATTATTTTGCGGCCATTCAGTAAGGCACCTATCTTTGAAGCGGACGAGACCGGGTTTCAAGGTCTACTAGACTCATTATTGGAAAATGATGGGGTGAAGGCACCCGATGAATATTCTAAAACACATGCTTTAAATCTTGCTATTAGCTTAGGAGATGTTGATGCCTGTAGTTTATTTTTAGCGCATCTGGATACAAATGATATCAACAGTGAAAGCATGCTGGTTTTTGGATATCGACAACAATATACCTTAATGCATCAGGCACTAGATCCATTGGCGTTGAGGGTACATCCCGACAAGTACATTAATTATACCAATGAACTTTCTGAAAACGATAAGATCGCTCTGGGTGAAAATATGGCGCTAATCATTCAACAGTTAATTGAGAAAAACGCCGAACTCAATAATAGAGACCCATCCAAGGGTCGTAGCGGATTGTACACCAATCCTCCCATGGCAGCAGGACAACCGCGTTGCTGGGGTACCTTGCCCGTTGAAACCTTGTCCACACTAAGGACTCAACTGATTCTGGCTGGGGCAGATCCCTTCCTGGCAGGCTCTTGTTTTCAAATTAACCATAATTTTCAGTACCCTATAAACACGATTCTGGATGGGATATTTGAAACGATTAACCAACTGCCAACCACTGAGCGCAGAGCGTTGTCGAGT
This sequence comes from Legionella birminghamensis, assembly GCF_900452515.1. Taxonomy (NCBI): domain Bacteria; kingdom Pseudomonadati; phylum Pseudomonadota; class Gammaproteobacteria; order Legionellales; family Legionellaceae; genus Legionella; species Legionella birminghamensis. The sequence continues at coordinate 330,932 of NZ_UGNW01000001.1, read as the reverse complement.
AAGTTCCATGAAAATACAAAAGCTGAGATGGTTAAGCGTTATTCTCAGGATCTGGGTTTTTCTGCTCCAGAACCCAAACCTGTTCCAGCAGCTCCCAAGAGCGGCGCCACAATGTTTCGTTAAGCTAAAACGGTTTATCCCCTCAGATCTGGAACTCCGGGATCTCCACATTCCACAACTCATTTGTGTGATGTGGAGATTAAATCCAAGCCTCATTTCAATCTTATAATTGCGCCCCCCAAGCATTTTACCAGCGGAAAGCTCCGACCAGTTACAGTTCATGTTGTTATTCTGGCTATGCATGATAGAATATTGAACATTTTATCTTTAGCTGTTGTCCAATGGCTCTCGATTATTATTATTTGAATCAGCTTAAAAAAAATAATCCCGCATGGCGTTTACTGCAGGCCGATCATGCACCATTGATAGCCAGCTTCTTAGACAAGGCGTTTATTCAAACTAATGAGCGCATTTTAGCTCAATCTCAGCTGGTTTCTATTTTAGACGATGTATTGTTTCAATTAAAAAATGAAGACGGGACTGCAGTTTTTTCAAAATCAGCAACTTCTTATCTGGATGACTGGTCGCAAAATAACAAGGGCTGGTTACGAAAGTTTTATCCTCAAGGATCTGATGAGCCTCATTATGATTTGACCCCCGCGACAGAGAAAGCATTGGTTTGGCTTGAAAACCTGGCAGAAAAAAACTTTGTGGGTACGGAGTCGAGGCTTTTAATCGTTTTTGAACTGCTCAGACAAATCATTCATGGGATTGAAACAGATGTAGAAGTGCGTATTGCTGAACTGGAGAAAAAAAAACGCGATATAGACAAGGAAATTCAGTCTCTTCGGATGGGTGATCTTGCTGTCATGGATGATGCTGCCTTGAAAGATCGATTCTTTCAGGTGCAATCGACTGCTCGAGACTTGCTGAGTGATTTTAGAACGGTAGAACATAATTTCAGAGTGCTGGATCGAGATGTCCGCGAGCAAATTGCGTCCTGGGATGGAAGTAAAGGGCAATTATTACAACAGATTTTTGGTGAGCGGGATGCCATTTCAGATTCAGCTCAAGGCCGGAGTTTCAGAGCCTTTTGGGACTTTTTAATGTCTCCAGCAAGCCAGGATGAGTTAAGTGCATTACTGCAACAGGTAACGCAATTGGACTCTCTGGCTGAATTTGCAAAGGATACGCGTCTACAGCGGATACATTTTGATTGGCTTGAAGCAGGAGAATATACGCAAAGAACAGTTGCGAAATTGTCGCAGCAATTGAGACGCTTTTTAGATGATCAGGCCTATCTTGAGAATAAAAGAATCATACAGATTCTGGATCGTATTAACCTTCATGCCTTGCAAGTTAAGTCATGCCCTCCTAAAGAGGATTTTATGAGCCTGGATGGGGCAGCTCCAAGTTTGCATGTTCCTATGGGCAGGCCTTTATTTACTCCGCCACTCAAGATCAGATTGCAGACTCATATGTATACAGATGAGCTGGACAATATTGTACCTGAGACTTTATACAACCAGATGGTTGTTGATAAGGAAGCGTTATTGGCACAAATTAAGCGTGCACGAGGACTTGCTCCACAGATAAGCCTGGCTCATGTAATACAAACTTATCCATTAGAACATGGTTTAGCCGAGCTAATCACTTATTTATCTATTGCAGCCAATGACAAACATGCAGTTTTTGATGAAGAGAATAAAGAAGTAATTTCATGGTTTGACGAGCACGGGATTGTGCGCCAGGCCTCTCTTCCAAGAATTATTTTTACCCGGACCTGACATGAACCAAGAATCCAATACCCTGTCTCTTGTTTTAATTAAACTGTTTAAAGGTGTCTTATATTTAGAGGAAGAACCGTCCTTATGGCAGCATTTACTTAAACTGCAAGCGAAAGTGCGAGATTATGTACGGATCATTGGTTTGGATTTGATCTTGCAGGAAGATGAGGGAGTTGCATGGCTTAAACCTAAAATCGCTGAAGACGGCGAAGAGCCTTTGCCATCATTGGTGCCAAAACGTCAGTTGTCCTATCCAGTCAGCTTATTGTTAGCTCTTTTTAGACGAAAACTGGTGGAGCATGATGCCAGCAGTGGAGATTCACGCCTGATTTTGAATAAAGAAGACATTGTTGAGCAGCTTCGTCTGTTCTTGCCGCCTGGAAGTAATGAAGCCAGAATTATGGATCAGATTGATACTTATATTAATAAAATTGTTGAGCTCGGCTTTGTGCGCCGTTTACACAATGACAGTTCAAAAATCGAGGTAAAACGTATTATTAAAGCCTTCGTCGATGCCCAATGGCTGCATGATTTCGAACAAAAATTGCAAGCCTATGCACTGCATGCTGGCGCAGCGCAGGGAGAATAACCATGAATGGATTTCGTCTACAGCAAATAGAAGTATTTAATTGGGGGACGTTCCACCAGCGGGTATGGCGTTTAACCCTGGAAGGCAAGAATGGTTTGCTGACAGGAGATATTGGCGCAGGAAAATCCACATTAGTTGATGCCATTACCACTTTATTAGTCCCCGCGCATCGTATCGCATATAACAAGGCTGCAGGAGCTGAAGCAAAAGAGCGCAGCCTGCTTTCCTATGTGCTGGGGTATTATAAGTCAGAGCGTAGTGAGGCTGGTCAGTCTGCAAAACCTGTGGCATTAAGAAATAATAGCCATTACTCAGTCATTTTAGGGGTTTTTCATAATCAGGCTACACAGCAATCCGTGACTCTCGCTCAAGTCTTCTGGATTAAAGATAGCGGGGGACAGCCAGCGCGCTTTTTTGTGGTTGCCGATGAGGTACTGAGTATTGCATCTCATTTTACCCATTTTGGCCAGAATATTAATCAACTCAAAAAGCGCTTACGTCTTCTTTCATCCTCAGAACTACTTTTTGATAGCTTTCCCCCTTATGCTGCCGCATTCAAACGGCGCTTTGGAATTCAACATGATCAGGCGCTGGAGCTTTTTCATCAAACGGTATCTATGAAGTCTGTAGGGAACTTAACAGAGTTTGTTCGCGATCACATGCTGGAAGCGTTCGATGTCGCCTCACGTATTGAATCTTTAATTCAGCATTTTGATGATTTAAACCGGGCGCATGATGCGGTGGTTAAAGCGAAAGCGCAAATACAAAAGCTTAGTCCTCTGGTTAAGGATTTGGATTTGCATTCCCAGGTTATCCATCAAAAGGAACATTGGCGTATATGCCGCGAGGGGTTACGATATTATTTTGCCCATCTCAAATCGGGATTGTTGAGGCAACGTCTAGAGAATTTGCAGGAAGAGATACAAAAAGGGACAAACCGGATTGCTGTTTTAAATGAAACCCGGGCTAGTGCTTTGGCGGAAAGAGATCATCTCACACGAGAACTTCTGGTGAATGGAGGTGACCGTGCTGAGCGTTTGCGCCTTGAAATTGAAGGGAATGTACGTGAGCAGAATAAGCGCAAACAAACAGCAAAAGACTATGAGTTCCTGGCGAGAGACTTGGAGTTGCCGTTTCCAGACAGTTTTGAGCAATTCATCCAAAACCAGGCGGCATTAAAAGAGCGTTTGCAAAATGGAGAAATTCGCGAAAGCGCCATTCAGAATGAAATCACCGAATTGACGGTACGCTTCAAAACAGAGCAACAGCGACATAGGGTACTTGAAGAGGAAATTCAATCTTTACAGCAACGGCAAAGTAATATCAGTGCGCAACAAATCGCACTCAGAACCCACCTATGCCAGGCTTTAAAACTTCCAGAGGAGGATATGCCGTTTATAGGCGAGTTATTGCAAGTCCAGGAAAGTGAAGCGCGCTGGGAAGGAGTTGCCGAACGTTTGCTGCATCAATTTGGCTTATCGTTGTTAGTTCCAGACAGGCATTATCAAACTGTCAGCGCCTGGGTAGAGGGCACTCACTTGAAAGGCCGGCTGGTATATTACCGTGTACCCGCTGCGATTGATGCCAGACAGCTAAAGACAATTCAGCCAGGCTCCCTGGTAGAAAAAATACAGATTAAACCTGATACAGAGTTTTATACCTGGCTGGAGATGGAATTAAGCAAGCGTTTTGATTTTCTATGCTGTGAGGACCTTGATGATTTTCGCAAAGCGCAACAGGCAGTGACACCAGCGGGACAAATAAAATTTTCTGGTCAGCGGCATGAAAAAGACGACAGGTTTCCAATTAACGACAAAAGCCGTTACATTTTGGGCTGGAGTAACCAAAAGAAAATCAAAACCCTGCTACTTCAAAGACAAGAGCAAGAACAATACTTGCATCAATTGTCTATTCAGATTAGCCGACAACAAAATGCCAGAAAAGCAATAGACCAGGAAAAAATCAAAATTCTGCGTCTTGAAGCTTTTAAAGAATTCGAGGCTCTGTGCTGGCAAGAATTAACTCGCATTATTGCGTCTCTGGAAAAGGAAAAAGAAAGTCTGGAGCAGGCTTCTGATGTACTAAAAGAACTCAATGCAGCTTTGGAAAAAACTACAACGCATATCAAATCGTTGGAACAGCAATTAGACCAGCAAAAAGATAAAACCTCCAGAAGCGAAGCTAAAATGGAGTGGGCACAACAGCAGTTATCCATCTGTGAGCAAGAGTGCTTACCAAAGGAGTGTGGGGAGGCAGCGGCCCTCATTACAGCATTGGAGCGCTATAGGACAGAGGCTTTAGGAAGTCAGCAGCTCACTATAGAATCCTGCGATAATAAACAGCAGGACTTACGCTCCTGGATTCAAAAGAAAATTGATAGCCAGGATAGTAAAATAAAAACATTGGAAGAACGCATTATTAAATCGATGGAGGGATATCGGCGCGACTACCCTGCTGAAACACAAGAGGTTGATGCACGTCTAGAAGCAGGGAATGAATTTAAACTCATGTTATCTAGTTTGCAGGCCGATGATTTACCTCGTTTTGAAGAACGTTTTAAGGCCTTATTGAACGAAAATACCATAAGAGAAATTGCCAATTTCCAGTCACAACTGAATCGGGAAGTACAGGATATTAAAGAACGCATTGCACAAATCAACCGTTCTCTTGAAGAAATAGAGTATAATCCTGGACGCTACATCGCTTTAGAAATTCAAGATACTCGTGATATGGAGTTGCGTCAGTTCCGTTCGGATTTGCGCCAGTGCACTGAAGGGAGTTTAAGCAGTCAGGAAGCGGCTCAGTATGCAGAACATAAATTTTTACAGGTGAAGGCCATTATCGAGCGGTTTCGGGGACGAGAAGGAACAACAGAGCTTGATAAACGTTGGACCCGCAAAGTTACCGATGTGCGCCAATGGTTTGTGTTTGCGGCTTCTGAGCGATGGCTGGAAGATCATAGTGAACATGAGCATTACACCGACTCGGGAGGTAAATCGGGCGGTCAAAAGGAAAAACTGGCATACACCGTTTTGGCAGCCAGCCTTGCCTATCAATTTGGATTACAGGCAGAGAGGGCTTCCCAGCAGAGTTTCCGTTTTGTCGTTATCGATGAGGCTTTTGGGCGAGGATCCGATGAATCAGCACGTTTTGGTTTGGACTTGTTTAAAACAATGGGGTTACAGTTATTGGTGGTAACGCCTTTACAAAAGATTCATATCATAGAGCCTTATGTCGCTTCGGTAGGATTTGTACATAGTAAGGAAGGAGGCGAGTCTCTGTTAAGACATTTAACGATAGAAGAATATAAAAAAGAAAAAGAGGCTTATCTTGCAACCTGATAAACGATGGGCGAGTAAACTTTTAATCCAAAAAAAACTTGAAGCGCTTTGGGATTCCGGTCGTTTGTTAACAGAGCTCTTAGAGCCTTCCGATTTCTTTCCGCTTCGCTTTCCTTTGAAAGCCCCTTCTCCGGCTGATTTAGGGCAGCGCTTTGCAGACGCTCAGAATTGGGTTTCCGAAATTCGGAGTTTGTCATCCATTCCCGGATTTCACCTGGAGTGGCAAGTTGTAAATCACAGACTTTTAGGTCGTAATGAGCTGCCAAAATCTCTCTTTATCGCTTCTGTGCAGGATGTTTTGGCTTGGTTGGGAAAGCGCCGCAAAGGAGAACTATTTCTGCGTGTGGCGAGCCAGATATTAGCCGAGATCCCTGCGTTGAGAACATGGATCATAAAAAAACCCCATCAGGTACTCATTTATCATGAGGTAATGCCCAGATTATTGCGGGTCATGCAATGGATGTTACAAAATCCAAAGCCCGGTATTTACATGAGACAGCTTAGTTTGCCTGAAATAGATTCCAAATTTATAGAGCAGCATCAATCTATTTTAAGCGAGTGGTTCGATCTGCTCTTGCCAGTAGATGCCATTCAGCAGCAATGGAGCGCGAGAGCGAATTTTGCAGCACGATATGGCTTTAATGAAAAACCTAATCTGGTTCGTTTTCGAATTCTGGATGAAACCTGCCATATCCAGGGCTTGTCGGATCTAAGTATTACCACAAAGGCTTTTTCCAAGCTTGCTCTACCCGTACAAACTGTATTTATAGTCGAAAATGATATCAATGCCCTGGTTTTTCCCAGAATTCCCAGATCTCTGGTAATTTTCGGACGAGGATATGGTTTTGATTTTCTCGAACAAGCCTCCTGGCTATCGGATAAAGCGGTTTGGTATTGGGGGGACATTGATACGCATGGCTTTGCGATTTTAAATCAGTGCAGGAAAATTCTCCCTCAGACCAAATCATTCCTTATGGATGAAAATACCCTGCTGAGTCATAAAATGCATTGGACAATAGAGCCGAAACAGAATCAAAGTTCTCTCAATTACTTAACTGCAGACGAACAATTATTGTATGAAGCCTTGCAAACCCAGCGTTTTGGCACCCGTCTGCGTTTGGAGCAGGAATACATTTCCTATGCCGGTATTATGCAGTTCTTGTCTTCTTTAGGTTAGGTATCTTGTCTAAAGAGGCTGATTCGCCAAATCCAAAGGGTCATGCCAATGATTTGCAATCGTTTCTAATCCGGCATTCAATCAACATTCCAGATCACAAGCACATGAAATTATACCTAAACGGGCCAGAAAACGCGCTATACTAGATTATTCATGAACAGACTAATCGACATGTGCTAAATGGACTTTTGATGAACCACCATCCAGCCTTTAAAATCCGCAATCTAACTAAAACCTACCAGATGGGTGAGGTGCAAATCAATGCATTACGACAGATTAACCTGGATTTATATCAGGGTGAGCTGGTTGTTTTACTAGGCCCTTCAGGGAGCGGTAAATCTACCCTACTCAATATTATCGGTGGTCTTGATGTACCTACCTCTGGAGAGGTAATTTATAAAGATCACATTATTACTGCATCAAGTGAACATGAGCTTACCCGTTACCGACGTGAGCATATTGGGTTTGTTTTTCAATTTTACAATTTAATATCCAATTTAACAGCTTTAGAAAACATATCGATAGTTACCGAAATTGCAGATAATCCCATGGATCCGGTTGAAGCAATCAAACTATTAGGGCTTGAAAATCGAATATCACACTTTCCTTCGCAATTATCAGGAGGAGAACAGCAACGTGTTGCCATTGCCCGCGCCATAGCAAAACAACCGGATGTACTTCTATGCGATGAACCCACCGGAGCCCTTGATTGTGAAACAGGAAAAATAGTACTGGAAACACTTGAATTAGCAAATAAAAAATTAAACACTACCGTCGTCATCATTACCCATAATTTAGTAATAGGCGAGATGGCCGATAGGATAATTCATATTGCAGATGGCCAAATCGCCCAGGTCATCGAGAACAAAACGAAACAAAAAGCCGCAGATTTATCATGGTAATGATCTTAAATAAGAAGTTATTTCGTGATTTGTTCAAACTTAAAGGACAGGTTATTACTATTGCTTTGGTTGTCTGCAGTGGTATTAGTGTATTGATTTCATCCATCAGCACCTACCTGTCGTTGTCTCAGGCTCAACACAAATTTTACTCCGATTATCATTTTGCAGAGGTGTTCGCAACCTTGAAACGAGCTCCAGTTTATATGCAGAAAAGGATTGGGGAGATACCAGGGGTATCGCAAGTAGAGACGCGTATTGTTGAGGACGTCACTTTAGATTTGCCATGGTTACAAGAGCCTGCCATAGGACGCTTTATATCCATACCCGATTCGCGGTCATCCAATTTAAATCAACTATTTTTACGTAAAGGACGTTGGCTTGAGCCTGGCAATGCGAACGAGGTATTAGTTAATGAGGGGTTCGCCGATTCAAATGCTATAAAACCTGGCGATCAAATTTATGCACTCCTAAATGGCCATCGGCAACTATTACGTATCGTCGGGATCGTCTTATCTCCAGAATATGTATATGCGATTCGTGGTGAAGATCTTCTCCCAGATAATAGACATTTTGGTGTGTTCTGGATGAATCACAAAGCCCTAAGCGCTGCTCTCGGAATGCAAGAAGGGTTTAATGACATTAGTTTAACCCTGGCACCCAATGCTTCCGAACAGTCGGTGCGTAACGATTTAGAACAATTATTCTTGGATTATGGCTTATCAATTACCTATAACAGAAAAGATCAAGTTTCGGATCGGTTCGTAACTAACGAAATAAATCAACAAAAGATTATTGCTACATTTATCCCTCCTATTTTCCTGGTTGTCGCCTCATTTTTATTAAATTTAGTAACAGGCAGATTAGTTCAAAACCAACGAGAACAAATTGCTTTATTAAAAGCTCTTGGATACACCAACTCATCAATTGTCTTATATTATTCAAAACTCGTCCTGGTGATTGTACTTTTGGGGGCGATCTTAGGAATAGGTCTTGGCGCATGGTTTGGTAAGTTAATGACACAGCTTTATGCTGAATATTTTAGATTCCCTGTCTTCCACTATTTATTTTCAATTCAAGCTGCATTTATAGGCGTTCTAGTCAGCTTGTTCGCTGCTGGTTCTGGAGCTTTGAGGTCAATCTATCAAGTAGTTAATTTAGCCCCAGCCGTAGCGATGCGCCCTCCTGCCCCACCCATTTATCGAATGTTCCGTTTGGAACGGTTTGATTTAATCTCCCATCTTTCAGCAAGTGCGAAAATGTTTTATCGTCATACCTTTAGGCATTTATTTCGTACTTTAATAACCTCAATCGGAATTGCTTTGGCTATGGCCTTAGTCATATTAGGTCTCTTTTGGCATGATGCAGTTCAATATTTGATTAAAACACAATTTTTAATGCCGCAAAAACAAGATGCAACCGTATCATTTACTCAACAATTACAAGATAAAGTACTAATAGAACTGAAACATATTAATGGAGTAATCAATGCTGAAGGCTACCGTATTGCCCCTGCCTTATTAAGAAATCAAAATTTTTCGGAACAAACTGCACTGTTTGGCATACCACCTGATGCAAAATTAAAGACGATTCTTGATAAAAATGAAAATCCAATCTCTATACCTGAGAATGCCCTTCTCTTGAGCAAAGGTCTTGCTGAGCGATTGCATGTAACCCTCGGGGACTGGGTACAGATCAATATGCTTGAAGGGAACAGAGCAAAAACCAGGCTTAAAGTTCAAGGAATAGTTAATGATTATGTAGGAATGTTCGCATATACCGATATTTTTTTAATCAATCGGATACTGAACGAGGATCATCTCATCAACCAGGCGGGCATTTCCATTGATCATAAGTATATTAATCAATTATACAAAGAACTAAAAAAGATACCTAAAGTAAGTTCGATAACCTTTAATGTGTCAATTGTTCAAACATTCAAAGAAACCTTTGCAAAACATATACTGGTTTTTACTTCGATCTTGGCCGGCTTCGCAATAGTTATTGCAATTGCTGTGGTGTATAACAATGCCATCATAATTCTTGCTGAACGCTCATGGGAGTTATCTACTTTAAGAGTATTGGGATTTACGGAGCGAGAGGTTTCTAACATCCTCTTTTATAATATTATTTTTGAAGTACTATTAGCTATCCCGATGGGTATTTTTTTTGGATACTGGGTTTCATGGTCTATATTAGAACTAATGCAAACTGATTGGTTTAAAATTCCATTTATAATTGAACCGAAAACCTATGTAATATCAATAATTGTAGTAATTATTTCAAGTGTAATGAGTTTGAAACGGCTTATTCTGATTTAAACAGAAAAAAAGCGCTCGTACCGAAAGGATATGTCACTCCAAGTGAAATAGAGCATACCGAATTGGAATACCAGCTCAAACAGAAAATCGTTAATGCCGCTGAGCGTAAGGTCCATAGTGCAGAACACGATATTGAAAAAATTAAAGCGTCCTTAGCCGCGACCTCATCTAATCAAAATGACACTCAAGAGCAAATTAACATTGCAGCGCCTGTCTCAGGGAAAATATTACGTATTAACCAAAAAAGTGAAACTACCCTGAATGCAGGTGCCAATATTATGGAGCTTGCTGATGTCTCTAAACTGGAGATAGTAGCTGATGTCTTGAGTACTGACGCAGCTAAAATTCCTGACAAAGCAAACGTTTTAATTAAACGATGGGGAGGAACTATAGATTTGCGGGGTATAGTGCGCACAATAGAGCCAAGTGGATATACTAAAATTTCAGCCCTGGGGGTAGAAGAACAACGGGTAAATGTCATTATTGATATTACTTCTCCTTATGACCAATGGAAAAGTCTTGGGGACAAATTCCGGGTTGATGTGGATATTTTTATATATGAATCCAAAAAAGAATTACTAGTGCCGATGATCGCCTTGTTTCGAGATGCTGAACACTGGGCGGTATTTGTCGTTGAAAAAGGGAGGGCTATCAAGCGTATTATAAAAATTAAACGCCATAACTCTGATAAAGCAATTGTGATGGATGGGCTCAGGGTAGGAGATAAAGTAGTGCTTTATCCTGGGAGCTTAATTAGTCATGGAGTGAGAATTAAAGTTTATTAATTGATATAATAACGATTTTCTTTATCGATCAAGTCATTTCGCTGCTTAATGCCATTTTCCAATCGATTTAGTAAATGAGTCAATTGGCTATTCTGTTGTTTTAAGCCAGCGCATGTGGGAAGGACTTTCTGCACCTCGTTTAATGCCCTGGATATTTCCTTTTTCAGCGGGTCATTTGCTTCCAAAATTTCAATTTCGGATTGAATTTCACTGACCAGAAAGGAGTTTTTTATGGATCTCGCTTGAAATAACTGCCGCTCAAGTCGATTCATCATTTCTTCGAGCTCATTCGGTTTCGCACTGCAAGTAATTCGTATGGCCCCACAATCTTTAGCCATACCAAAGTAACTCAGGGGGGCAACCATGACTGACGCTTTGAATAATAAGTAATAAGCCAGTTCTTCCCCTGTCTGCACTAACCCTCTCTTATTCATCACCTTTTCAAGTGCCATCGGAATCGGCATACCCATCAAATCGCTGAAATCACCTAACACATAGAAGGTAGCCTCAACCTGGTATTCACTGCATTCCATTGCAGCCCCCATTTTTTTTAAGCGCCCCGAAACATATTCCACTTTCTCCTTATAGTAGGAAGACATGGCCTGTCTATCTTCCTCACTAAAATTCAGCATTGTTTCGGCATACGCAATTTGACCCGAACGGGGTGGGTGAACATAGGATGTAATTTGCTGCCTTACTAATTCACTGACTATGAACTCATCGAACGCGAGAATTACAGCCATTCGCTCACCCGCTGCGGATAAAGCCTTCGTTGCAGAGCGTAAGATAATAGTTCTAGTTTTTAAATCAGGGGCTATTTTGATAACGGACGGGAGCTCCTTAAAACACATTTCAGCGTAAGCCTCATCCAAAATGATATGTAAGTCAGGGTATTGCCTTAATACATCAGCTATCTTTTGAAACTCCTCTTCGTTGATGATTGTCCCCAATGGATTGGAGGGATTGCAAATTAAAACGGCTTTGGGATAAATCCCATCGTTTTCAGCTAAATGGAGAGCTTGCTGGATGCTTTTCTCCAGTGCTTTTGCCGTTAATTGATAGCCGGGTTCTCTCATTACATCAACGGGATGCAGGGTATGGTGAGGGTTATTCGTGTAAGCAGAATAATGGGGAAAGGGAGTGATTACCCGGTAAGAGGAGTGTTTGGCATAGAGGCTATTGAGCACCTCAAAAATAATTCTCAGTCCCCCTATTCCACCTACTGTGAAAAGAATATTTTTTTCAGTGACTTCGGCATCATACCAATCGGACATCGCCTTGGCCATCAAAATCCTGGCCTGATAATCGCCATAGGGATCGACATAATCAATAGCACATTCATTATTATCCAAATCCGAAGAATCATGCCAACGATTTGCAATCGTTTCTAACTCATTCCAGTAGCGTTTATAGGCTTGGATTGTATGACGGTTAATGGGATAGGTGGGTTTACCTAAGCCTGCGAACAGCATTTTTCGACTTATATCATCATTCTCTAAGGATTTCCCTAAATGCTTTGCCCACATGGACAGTAACATGACTTTCTCAATTTGCTCAGCGGGTTGTCCATAAGGGGTTAAAATCATTTTAGCTCCAATCCGAGAATTGGTCTAAATTTTAACAGAAACAAACGATGTGTGCAATATTTAAACCAATAGCCCTAATCACAAACACCTTTCTCAATGTGAAAATCAGGGGCAGTTTAACTATGATTTAGGTAAAGAAGGTAGTAGAGGTCCCTTATGGTAACATCAAATGACGAATCAGATCCCTTTATGGAAAAGCCGACGAATCAATACGGCAACCAAGAAGACCTTATTTTTCAATTAAAAAGCATGGTGAATGCCCTGCCTGGGGATGTGTATTGGAAAGATATCAATGGCATCTGGTCAGGATTAAATCAGCATTGTGTAGATAGCTTGCATAGGATGGGGTTTATAAGTCAAGCAGATGAAAAACTTGTATTAGGTAAAACTGATTACGAAATTTTCAACAAAGAAACAGCCGATGGCTATCGCCGAAATGATTTAGAGGTGATGCGAAATCTTATGGAAATCACAAGAGAAGAGGAAACACATCTTCCCAATGGAGAAACAATTACCCTTCTTTCAAAAAAAAGACCCTTTCTAGATGTGCACAATCGCCTTATCGGTGTAATTGGGAATTCTCTTGATATTACGGATCGCAAACACATGGAGGTAGACCTTAAAGAGGCCAAAGAACGTGCCGAAGCCGCAAACCAGTCGAAAAATGAATTCATGGAAAACATGCGCCATGATATTAGAACCCCTTTGACCGGCATCGTGGGCTTCTCCGAGCTACTGAAAATGGAGCCCGATACACGCCATGTGCAAGAATATGCAGACAATTTAATTGCGTCAAGCCATGCACTACTTGATTTACTCGATGAAGTACTTGAAGCCATTCGCGTGAGTTCTGGCGAAATTCCAAAGCTTAAGAAAAAATTTAATTTAAAGCAGGTGTTGGAACAAGTTATCCAATTAAACAGGGCGAAAAGCGCCCAAAAGAAAATATCACTCTCCCTGCATTTCGATTCAACTATCCCTCAATATGTTATTGGTGATAAGGTGCGAATTCATCGCATTGCGCTGGAACTATTGTCGAATGCATTGAACTTTACGGACACCGGCTTTGTTAAATTATCAGCCTGTCTTGCAAAACAGGATGAGCAAAAACTGGTGGTGAAGATCATTGTCGAGGATTCAGGAATGGGTATTCCTGCTGACAAACAACAAGAAATCTATGTGCAATTCAAACGGCTTACCCCGTCCTATCAAGGAATTTACAAAGGGGCTGGTTTAGGATTGGCGGTAGTTAAACAATTTATCGATGAATTGAACGGAGAAATTTATGTAGAGAGTGAACCTCGCAAAGGGGCATGTTTTACTTGTATCATTCCACTTCAAATACCGCTATTGGATGACGACTTCGGAGTCGACCATTTGTTGGATACAACGATTGATACCCCCTATGAAACTACATATGCGCAGCTAATAAAGCCATGCGTTAACGATCTGGCAAATTATTCATCCCATATTTTGGTTGTGGAAGATAATGGAATAGCACAAACCGTTGCCCGCTCGCTTTTAGCAAAATTGAATTGTGTTGCTGAAATCGCCGAAACGGGAAGGAAAGCAATAGACTTATGGGAAAACGGGCGATTCGATTTAATTCTTATGGATATTGGCTTACCCGATTTAGATGGTTACGAAGTCACTCATCAGATTAGATTACAGGAATTAACTCGAAAAACGCATGTACCTATTATCGCACTTACCGCCCATGCAGGCGATGAAAGCAAGAAACGATGTATCGAAGCAGGCATGAATGCGGTGTTAACCAAGCCGCTCACTCTTAAAAACTGTGAAGACATGCTAGATGCGTTTATCCCTGGACGCCAGCAAAAAGATGAGCCCGTTGCAAATGGCCAAAATGACTTATCCAAACATTCAACTCATGAAGACCACTGGTTTGAACTTTCCGGTTTCTCTCTCCTCGATATTGATGAAGGGATTAGAACAATAGGCGATCAGGAAAGCCTAACAGAGATGCTCAAGTTCATGTTGTCTGAATCACTACCCGATGACACTAACAAATTGATTTCAGCCCATAAAGATGGAAACTGGGAAAAGACACAACAATTCGTGCATAAAATTAAAGGAGGCGCTGTTTATGTAGGCACTATCAAACTCAAAATGGCTTGCCAATATTTCGACCAGTATTGGAAATCAGGCGAGCGAGATCTCTTAGAGTTGCTTTATCAGCAAGTATTGAGGACTATTGAATCGAGTTCACAGGCAATGAATCTTTGGTTAAATAATAGTCAATAATTTTATTGTCCTCATTCTAAAATATAATGTTTTTTTCCTTTACTAAATTTGCCCGCCAACCCCTTTAAACTTCTCAACGAAAGCGGCTATCTTTTGAAAAACACTTTGTTTTTTAGTCAAATACTGGGGATTTAGCGGACTCATTTTAGGTAGTATATCGTTTAATTCGGTCCCGTTATCGCTGGCAAATTTACGTTTAATTGAAACTGTCATATAACGCTTTGCGGCCTCTACATTAAGATCCTCAGCTTTAATGAGCTCTTCAGCCTCGCGCTGCTGCTCTGCTTGGGCAAAAATATAAAAGGCCTCAATGACGCTGGCCTTATCAAGCTTATCCAGATCGGTTTGATTAATAAAATCAACCACCAGACTTTCTTTGGCGCGGTTACCCAGGCTGGCTCGAATCATACGCCGAATAGTCTCGACCAGAGCAGTTTTATCTTTTATTTTTTTATTATTCTCAAAAAGCTGCTCCAGAATATAATCGAGATTGATTTCCTGAGATTTTAGCAGGTCCACTTCAAACACCACATCATCCCAATCGATAGTAGATTGTTCTTTCTCATTGGCCGCCTTTTCTTTCCGCAACCAATCGCGTATGTCGTTATAAGTTGATTTGTAGTCTTGGATTTTGCGATCTGCTGGGATTTTTACCCCTTTTAATGCCTCAAATTCCTCATCACTTAAATGATGCTCTGATTTAAAGGACTCAACTACTCTTGCATCAAGTTGGTCAACACTCTGCAACGCTCTAAGACTTGCAAATTGATCATAGTTTTGCAGCACATTTTCTACACATAAATATTCGCCAAACAATTTAACAAAGGCTTTTTTATCTGTCTCTTTAAAAATTGAATCAGGGCTTGGAAAACGCTGTTCAAGTTCCGTAACTACATCTATAAAACCACGCCGGGCTTCACCAGTAGCTGCGTCAGTAAAGCCCTTCATATATTCCGTATAACTTTTTTCCAATACCACATTTTTAGTGCTTTGATCGCCAAACAACGTAATTGCATCAATTGTTGCTTGCTCTAAATCGCGGAAAGTAATGATATTCCCAAACGTTTTAGTCGCATCATAAATGCGATTTGTGCGTGAATAAGCCTGCATTAAACCGTGATAGCGCAGGTTTTTATCAACAAAAAGGGTATTTAGCGTAGGGGCATCAAAACCAGTTAAGAACATTCCTACCACAATCAGTAAATCAACCTCTTTGGATTTCACGCGTTTAGCCAGATCACGGTAATAGTTCTGAAAGCCCTTACTATCTACGCTGAAACTGGTTTTAAAGAAAGCATTGTAATCATCGATTGCAGCACTCAAGAACTCTTTGGCACTGCTACTCAGTGCCGATATATCAAAACTTTCGTCCTGAATCTCACCAACCGCATCCTGCTCTTCATTGGCTGCAAATGAATAGATCGTTGCTATTTTGAGCTTTTTATCGCTCCCTGCCTGTAACTCATTCAGCTTCTGATAATACAGTTTGGCCGCGTCTACACTACTCACAGCAAACATGGCATTAAAGCCCTTGTTGCCTCCTTGCAAGCGGTGAGTTTTATGGCGAAAGTTATTCAGTATATACTGGGATATTTCGCGAATCCGCTCCGGATGCAGCAGGGCTTGTCTATTTTCTGCGGCGCTAAGTTTCTTTAGATCCTGCTCGCTCTCAATAGCCTTAAACTGCGGACGCACATCATTGTAATCCACTTTGAATTTAAGTACTTTTTCATCACGGATGGCATCTGTGATTACATAGGAATGCAGCTGGCAGCCAAAGACGCTGGCAGTAGTTTCCGCACCAAGTGCATTCTGAGAAAAGATTGGGGTACCCGTAAAGCCAAACTGATAGAACTGCTTAAACTTCTTGTTCAGATTTTTCTGAGCCTCACCAAACTGGCTGCGGTGACATTCATCAAAAATGAACACCACCTGCTTATTATAAATGGGCAGCTCGTCCTCACTTTTCATCAGATTATTGAGCTTCTGAATGGTGGTGACGATGATTTTGTTGTCGTCCTTCTCCAGGTTACGTTTAAGCCCGGCGGTACTCTCGGAACCATTGACGCTATCAGGCGAGAAGCGCTGATATTCCTTCATGGTCTGGTAATCCAGGTCTTTTCTATCTACCACAAAAAAAACCTTATCGATGAAATCAAGCTCCGTCGCCAGGCGCGCAGCCTTAAAACTGGTGAGCGTTTTGCCCGACCCCGTGGTATGCCATACATAGCCGCCACCCTCAGGCTTTCCCCAGTTTTTGGCGTAATAAGCACTCTTTATTTTCCACAGAATACGCTCGGTCGCTGCAATTTGGTAGGGGCGCATCACCAGCAAGGTATCATTGACATCAAACACCGAATAATGCAACAGCACATTAAGCAAAGTGTTTTTCTGAAAAAAAGTTGCAGTAAAATCCTTAAGGTCTTTGATCAAACTATTATGGGCATTCGCCCAATTCATACTGAAGTCAAAGCTGTTTTTGTCGCGCTTGGTGGTATTGGCGAAATAGCGGCTGTCGGTACCGTTTGAAATGACAAATATCTGCAGGTATTTATAAAGCGAGTTCTCGCTGTTAAAACTCTCTTTGCTGTAGCGGTGTATCTGGTTAAACGCTTCCCGAATTGCCACACCCCGTTTCTTTAGCTCCACCTGTACCAATGGCAAGCCATTGACGAGGATAGTCAAATCATAACGATTAGTATGCTTGCCCGTCACTTCAAACTGCCTGATCACCTGCAGTGCATTGCGACTGATGTTCTTTTTATCCACCAGATAGATGTTCTGAATATGGCCATCATCAAAGACAAAATCATGGATATAATTTTCATGAATCTTACGAGTTTTCTCAATAATGCCGTCACTGGGCTTATCCAGGTAAGTTTCAACAAAACGCAGCCACTCACCGTCAGAAAACTGCACATTGTTCAAGTCCTGCAACTTTACCCGCACATTGGTCAGCATGGCATCTTGTGTGGTTATATTTAGCAGGAACTCATAACCTTGATTTTTCAAATCTTCAATCAACTCACGTTCAAGGGCAGCTTCACCTTGGTAGCTTTCGGCTACCTCCCATTCCTGGGTATAGCTATCAAGGACAATAAAGCGATTTGATTGCGCAATCGGTTTGGTAAATTCAACCATTTTATTCCTCCTGCCCTTTCCAGTAGCCATAATTATCTCGCAAGTTATCAAGCAGAAGTCTAACAGTTTGCTTTTCAGGCTCTGTTAGCTCAGCAACTTCTTCGTGGGATAAAGTGCGGTGACTGCTGAAGGTAATAATACGCTTTAAATAAGCATCCTTTTCACCAGGAACTGTGTCCAATAATTTCATCCAGTCTTTATACCCTAGAAAATGAGCGGTTTTCTCATAGAGGTTACGCAAAATAGTAAAGTGATATTTCTCGATCTGGTTTTCTGAAATTGCTTTTTCTAAAAGCTGCTTTAAGTAAAGGTGATAAGAAAAGCTTTTATTTGAGTCGCCATCCTTTTCAAGAAGCGCAAACCCGCCATCTTCTGAGCGCTCCAGCAGATAGCAACTTTTATTCTTCAACTCATTGTGCACCACATTGTAAAAAAGTGGACTGTGGGTGGTGATAATAAACTTCAGATTCGATTGACTGGATTTGATTAGGCTTGCCAGATCGACTGCCTCTCAATTAAATGATTTTCATCCAAAGAGCTTACGGGGTCATCAACAAATATGTATTCCAACTGATTATACCGATCGGTGTCGCGCTCACTAGCTTCGGCAATATTCAGGGTCGAAATGACCTCCTCAATCAGACTATAGAAAATACTCCAGATAAAATTGCTTTCTTCGGCTTTTGAAATTTTAACGTTTTCGCTTCTCTCTTCATTCCCGCGCTCGAAGGAAAAAGTGACTTCCGAAAACGCAGGTACTTTAATGTCTTTTTTAGCTGTGTCTTTGATTATATATTCTTCATTAAATCGAGGCGTGAGCTTATCACTAGTGTAACGCTGAAAATTAGCAATAGCGTTTCGATCTTGCCCTTGTTCCTGCAACACCCATCGCGTATAAGCATTAGCTTGTATTTTTAATTTTCGGTCCGTACCGCCCTTAAGATCGTTATCCCTGTAAAACAGGTCTTCCGTGAACGCATTGTAATAAATTACTTTTATTAAGTTACTTTCTGCTCCCTCATCATTATTTTTAGGGGCGATGAGATCTTTGAATTCCCGGGAAAGGCGCGTTTTTCCTGAACCATTAAACGCATAAATCAACTGCACCTTTTTATTGGTGTCTTTTAGCTGCTGGGCGATCTCCGTTAACGTCCTACTCATTTACACCCCTTCCTCTGCAGGCCTTGGGAAATTCAGCAACAAATCGCGGTAATATTCGTATTGCTTTTGGCACAGCTCGATTTCTCGGGGCAAACCTTCGCTTGTAACCCTCCCCTAAAATAGGTGCATTTCTGATTAGAGTTCTCCAAGTTAAACTATGTTTGAGGAGAACGAAAATGAAAAATCGCGTTATACAGAAACACAAATTGTAAAAATTCTAAAAGAAGTCGAAGCAGGTCGGCTGGTTAAAGAAATTTGTCGTGAATATGGGATTTCAGATGCAACCTATTACAACTGGAAAGCAAAATATGGTGGCATGGAGGCATCCGACGTAAAACGTCTGAAAGATCTTGAAGAAGAGAACCGTCGTCTAAAGCAAATGTATGCTGAGCTAAGTCTTGATCACAAAATCCTGAAGGATATTGTCGAAAAAAAGCTATGAAGCCATCTGTGAGACGGGAGCTGGTTGATTATGCAGTGAATACTCATACTGTGAGTTTACGCCATGCTTGTAAGGTTGTGGGTATCAGCGACTCGGTTTATCGATATAAGCCGGATAGCCAATCCGATGAAGACGTTATTGTGGCATTGCAGGGATCATCCCTATCCGGCGTATGGCTTTAGTAAATTGCTTAAAGTCTTGCGCCGTCAGGGGCATAGGTGGAATCATAAACGCGTTTATCGGGTATATTGTGAACTGAAGCTCAATATGCGCCGTAAAGGCAAAAAACGGCTTCCTAATCGCTCACCTGCCTCCCTGAGTGTGCCAGCATCCATTAATCAGTGTTGGTCTATGGATTTTATGTGTGATGCATTGATGTGTGGCCGACGCTTCAGAACATTTAACCTAGTAGATGATTTTAACCGTGAAGTGTTGGCTATTGAAATCGATTTAAGCCTGCCTGCTCAGCGAGTAATGCGCGTATTAGAACGTGTTGTTGCATGGCGAGGTTTCCCTGCTAAATTACACATGGATAATGGCCCTGAATTTATCTCAAGCACATTAGCAGACTGGGCTGAAAAGCATCAAGTGGCTTTAGAATTTATTAAGCCAGGTAAACCAACGCAAAATTCATTTATTGAGCGATTCAATAGAATTTACCCACGGAAATATTAAATTATGTACGCGTTTAAAAATCGACAAGAAGTCAGAGAGCTGACAGAAAACTGGATAAAGGAGTATAACGACGAGAGACCGCACGATTCGCTAAATGATTTAACACTGTGGGAATATCTGGCAAAAAATAAGACAATGAACTCTAATTTAGGTTGCCACTAAAGATGGGAGCCTTATACAAGCTGACCGTATTATTTGCAATATGACAATGTATTGCCTATATTAATTTTAAAGATATTTGGACATTTTGTCCCACCGTATAAGAATATGACTCCCATGCCTCAAAGGAAAACAGCCAAAACAATTGCTTTTCAACAATTAACTTCTTCTTTAGAAAACCTCATAGAACTCCTTAAAAGAGCAAAAGTAAAACCACCCGAAGAATTAACAATATATGCTCAGCAAATTTCAAGTATAACTGGGCAAGAGAAGGATTTTGAAAAAAATGTGGAAGCGTTACGACATGTACTATTTTCTTTGCAGGATCAAGTCCAAAGTGGAAGATTAAGTCATTTCCCTAAAGACACTGCATTACCCTATGAGCTCAATACGCAAATTACATCGGCATTGACTAGTTTGGAAAAAATTGAGGTGGAAGCTACAAGCTTTTTTAGGCAACAAATGCGTGATCTTAAACAATCTAAATTTATTGAGTTAAAAAACTTTGTTATCGGCGCTGATTTTAATAAATCAGGGAAAGGCATTTTTGGTATAGCTATTACACCAACTCATATCAAAGAAATGCAAAAAGCCACAGATTTTGAGGGGCTACAAGCCATCGCTCGTCGTGCCCTAGCTAAAGACTCACCTAATCGCGCGCCTCATGTAGCGAACATTTATAAAGCCATTGCAGAAAGCAAGAATCCTGAAGAGGTAAAAGACAAATACCACGTGTAACCCTCCCGTAAAATAGCACCATTCAAAAATAGAGTTTCTCCGGCATAATAGGCAAGAGGAGGAGAAACGATGAAACGCAGCCGATTTACAGAGCATCAAATATTAAATATTTTAAAATATGTAGAGAATGGCCGTCTGGTAAAGGATGTCTGCCGTGAGCATGGAATATCCGATGCCACGTATTACAACTGGAAAGCTAAATATGGCGGGATGGAGGCCTCAGATATTAAACGAATGAAGCAACTTGAGGAAGAAAATGCAAAGCTGAAACGGATGTTCGCTGATTTGTCGCTGGAAAACCGTGCGTTGAAGGATGTGATAGAAAAAAAGCTTTAAAGCCGGCAGAGAAAAGGGAAATGGCTGATTATCTGGTAAATGAATACGGCATGAGTCTTAGACAGAGCTGTGCCGCCTTAAGCCTGAGTCGCACAGGTTACTATTATCAGCCGGCAGTAAATAAGGATGAGACGGTGATTAAAGAGCTGATGGAAGTTACCGAACGCTATCCGCGTTATGGCTTCAGGAAAGTGTTTGTCAAACTGAGGCAGGCGGGGTTTACATGGAATCACAAAAGGGTTTACCGGGTTTACTGTGAATTGCAGTTGAATATCCGCCGTAAAGGAAAGCGGAGATTGCCTACACGCAACCCAGAGCCTCTTGCGGTTCCCGCTACAGTTAACCATACTTGGTCTGCTGATTTTATGAGCGACGCATTGAACTGTGGCAGACGATTCAGGACATTTAATGTGGTTGATGATTTCAACCGGGAAGCACTGGCCATTGAAGTGGATCTGAGCCTGCCTGCCCGACGGGTTACCCGGGTGCTTGACAGCATTGCTGCCAGTCGAGGATATCCGGCAAAACTGCGTCTTGATAATGGGCCTGAGTTTATCTCTCTGGTATTGGCTGACTGGGCTGAAAAACACGGAGTTACTCTTGAGTTTATTCAACCCGGAAAACCTACTCAAAATTCATTTATTGAACGGTTTAATCGAACTTATCGCAATGAAATACTGGATTTTTATTTGTTCAGAAATCTCAATGAAGTTCGGGAAATAACCGGGAAATGGATGAAAGAATATAACGAAGAAAGACCGCATGAATCACTGGGAGATCTGTCACCATTTGATTATAGATTGATTAAAAATAAGTCGGAAAACTCTAGTTTCGGTTGGCACTAATAAGGGGAGGTTTACACACGAGCTGCAAGAACAAGGTTCTAACCTTCAATTTAGATAAAGACCACCAATATTAAAAACAACTAGCTTAATAAGACAAGATAGAACAATGCAGCCCCTATCTATTCTTTTCAGATATACACATTAGATAATTAGTTGTAGTTCAAATGTAATGTTGTAACTACCGAGAGAGTCTAACGGAACTAATGTTTGTCTTATACAGTGCACGTTAGAAATGAAGTCAATCAATCCCTATTCGATGTTTCATCAAGCCGGCAGCATTTTAAAGTCAAATCAATTGGTTAATGATGGTCCAATTTTAACATACAAGGGTCATAATTTCTGTATATACTTTAAGCATGACAACAACTGAGCAAGAATATGGGTCTTTTGGACAATCAATATGAATCGATAAGTGACTCCAATCAACGAGCCAAATTTCGTAGCGAGCTGCTAAAACTGTATAATACATGGGAAAAAGAGAATGTATTAAAAAAGCAAAGTCAAGAATCGTTAATCAGGTTGCAAGCCAGTATAGGTGGTGTGTTGGCTCAAGCTATACCACCGAAACTTCGGAGTGGCCTTGATAATCTTTTACAGATTACGACAGGTATTTTATCAGGGAGACAGGCAGATATACCTATTGACTATAATTTAATTACTCAAGGTAATAATCGACTTTTTAAGATTGAAAGGGGAGAGGGGGAACCTCACTTTAGTCTATATTATCCCAAAGTTTTAAATTCGGTTATGCGAAAAGTCTTAGAGTCTCATGAATATGAACGTATTGGGCACACTACATGGGGGGTAGAGGATAGAATTAATGTTACAAAAAAGTCAATCCATGGGCATGAAGCAACGCTAGCTACCGCCATACAGCAAGAGATTGTTGAACAAAAATCTCAGATTATTGAATATATGAAAGGAAAAATTCGTCAACAGCAACAACGGTGTCAATCAGATGCTACACGACTAGAAAATCCTCGTTTGCAATCACTTGCCAAGCAGGCGCAGGAACAGTTAAATGAGCTTGATGCCATTCTTCAGGATGAAAAAGCCGCAGCGAGTAAAATACTAGACGTAATTGACTCTTTTTCGCAATTTAATTTATTAGTTGATCAATCAATTAGTCAACATAGGCAAGATATAACCCCTCGGCAAAGGCATGATGCGTTTCGAACACAATTAAAAGACATGCAACAATCTCCTGCCATAACGCAGGAATCATCACCTGACTGGTCTAACAATAGAATGAAACTAAATCAATTAAAGCAATCTTTAGAGGAGCTTTCTGAAAAAACATTAGGACAAGATTCCGGCAATCAACTTAAAAACGATATGAAAATTGCGGTTGCAATTGATTTGGTTAACAACTTGCATCAATTGAAAGAAAATTTAGATAATAACGAAGTAGATGCTTCTATGTTTGACGAAATTAGGGGCACTATTGAACAAGAACAAGAAACGGCTGCGGAAAAGATACTGAAAGATTGCGAAGACTCTTTTCCCCAAGAGAGCCGCTTGGAAGCTAAAAAATATTTGGATGAAATTCGTGTTTTACATAAACAAGTCGTATCAGAGCTTATGCAAAGCTTGAATCGTTCTCCTGCACCTGGTATGTAGTAATCTAATCTCCCAAACAATCTTATGGGTTTGATTGGTTCAAAAATTGAAGAGTGAAAATCACTTGCAAAATTGTTAGTAATATACATAGAATAAAGAACTTGAAATATGGTTAACGAGTTCTTTGAAAAAAGATACTTTCTAAAATTTTTTATTTGACAACACAAGCATTGCAAGGATAAGAAACGTATTTCTAACATGTCACGATTCTCTGCATCTGTGTAAGCAGGAGACTTTTTATAATATAGCTTGCAACTGTAATCCCTTATAGTTTCTATAATGCCCAAAGAAATATACGCAAGTAATTACCTTCAAGCTCCTTAAACACTCACAAGAGATCCAAAATTTCTGAATTGGTGGTAATGCTGGCATGTCTTTTAAAAGCATTCCTTTGGATAGATTGAACTGGCATTTGCAAACAGGGATGGGTTAAAGCCTTCATCGATTCGTTGTACCAAATGAATTGAGAAGCTTTTACCGAAGGAAACCCGGAACGCATGATTAAGGTATTCTCTACCGGGATCTTCATAATCGCCTCAGGCCGCATTAACGGCACGGCCTGATAGTTTTTGCCATGACTATTGCTAATGCCTTGTGCCTGTAAAGAAGTGGATTCATTCGTTACCCGTTGCGTTTTAGTGCCTAACATTTTGCTGATGAACTCGGCATCCCCTAAATCTTCAGTCGTAAACGCCACTTTCGTTTTGATATTGGTAAACGCTTTCGCTTCGTCCTGCGAGTATTCTTCATAGGTTTGGGCAATGTATTGAAACATCAGGATACAGCGCACCCGGTATTCGCGAAGCAGCTTTAATGAACGCCTTAAGCGCTCAATACGGCCTAAAGAGGAAAACTCATCAATGAGACACAATAAGGGAAACGGTTCTTTTGTAGGATCTGGAATTTCTCGAATCATGGCTGAAATTAATTGCTGCCAGAATAACGTGAGTAAAGGGGCTAAGCGTTCCATGTCGTCATCAGTGAAACCGACATAAATCGTCATTTTCTTACGCCGTAACTCTTTGAAATCAAAATCACTGGCGCTAGTCGCTGCATCGATGAATGGATCGTCAAAGAGTTCTAAATAGCCGGAGAAGGACTCCAGAATTGAACTTCGAGTTTTCTCATGGTTATTGATGTAGGAATAGCCGTTGCGGTAAAACTCGGGGTCAAGATGGTCATATCGGAATTTTTCTGCAATATGCCTTATGTAACTTTTTTTAGTCTTGTTGGTATAGATAGAGAAAGCCACTTAGTATTCACTGCGCTCCCACATAAAGCAAGCCACTTAGAAGTAATTAATAAGATGTTAGAAAGAACAGATCCCTCAAACGAAATTGCACATTTAATCCATATATTTTCCGATGGCTGCCTGTTTAGAGAGGACTATTTAATGAAACATAAGGAGGTTATGTCTTCTTCAATAAACTGTTTTTATTGAAAATACAGGACTTTATCATATTGATGAATAATGAAGTTTATTAAAATTAATTTTAAGCTTATTAGGTAGATAGTTAAGTTGCGAGATAAAGCCCTTGAAAGGTTTGTTCTATGACTTTGCGGCTGATTAAAGCTGCCCCCTAATTGGGAAAGACCCATAATGTGGAACCCAGAAATCCTTCCTATGTGGGGCACCATTGGGGCATTATTCTAAGTTTAGGGCCTTTTTTGGAACATTCTGAGGACAACAAAAGACAATCAAAAACCACTTACATCTCATTGTAACAAACTGATTTGCAATGGTTTTTAGTAGTCTTTGATAGTATTTTATGGTGTTTGATAATGGTGGAGGCGGCGGCTATTTAATTTACTGGTTAATTTATTGTATTTAAAGGATTATTTTTATATTTTACAAAAACATACCCCCATATGTACCCCCAAGTAAAACTTCTTACGGCTTTTAAATTAAAAGTACCCACCATTTTGCCGGAGTCAGCAAAATGGTATTCAAATATAAAATTACTTAACGGGGTTGTTTAAATTGAACGACAGAGTACTTATAGGCTCAAGGTTATAAGAAGGTGATGAGACTAATCCTTTTGCTACCATTTCTTCAAATAAAGCGTTGAGCTCATCTAATTTTTCAAGTTGAGATGCTGGCATGGACTGCTCATATTGTTCTAAAGCGTCTTTAACAACATTTTGTAAGCTCATCTTATATCCTCGGTGAATGAAGCATATAGGGTAGTTTTTCCTTCTCAATATATTCTGTCAATAATCCATTATATGCTCGTAAATTATAGCGCAGATCTTCATCTTTTGAAAAATCCTCAACTTCCAATCGTAGTTCGTTTTTTATTGTGTCAATTCCAATCATTCTGCCATGAGAGTGCCACATTTTGTTATCACTTAACATTTTTGCAATCTGTTCCGCTCTAGCTTCTTTTTCTTCTTGTGTAACTGGTGTTCCTGGTTTATTGGTACGATGAACGGCCCAATCTTTAAATTTGTACTTTACTAGCCATTGTTTTAATAATGATATAGAAAGATCACGAGCTTGCTCATATCTACGTAAACTGGCCAAATCCAAACTTTTTAAAAACATATATTCGGCTGGAGATAAATTATTTACTTTAGATTTCCCAATAAACTCATCAACCTTATCAATATATCCTAAAGCTGGGACTAATTTACCTTCTAAATTTGGTACTTGGGGATCTATTGGACCAAGCGATGAAGAATAATCCATATATATTTTGTCGCCGGACATAGACCAAATAGTGCCAGCAGACATTGCTGAATCCGGAATCACAAAAAAAATTTCGTTAAAATGATAACGCATAATTTCAACCATCTTTTCGACAGCCTCTACAACACCGCCACCGGTAGTTAAAATCACTACTAACCGATCCTGCGCTGAATGCTCAGACTTACGTTTGCTTATCCGTTCTATATACTCCATAAATGGAGGAATAAGTGCGGGATGAATTGCACCAAGATACGCCAGAACACTGCATTCAAAATGTTGTTCTAACTTTGTTCCATAGTCATCTAAAGCTTGAGAAACATGCTGATCAAGTAATTTCATTAATTTTCCATATTATTGATAGTAAAAAAGCATCTAACAAACTTCAGGGATTGCAATCTTATCAATCGTTCTTTGATGATATGCTTCGAACCAAAACCATTTTTCCAAAATTTTGATTTCCCTTTTATCAGTGGATGCCGCTTTCATCATCGTTATTATTTTTTGTTGAATAACACTCTGATAGGTATGATTTTGACTAGAATACAAAAGAGCTGTCGGCAAATAATCTAAATAATATTCACCATCTAATTCATCTTGTAAAAAGCAGTTAAACGTTCCACCATTTTTATCTTCATTAAAACAATCAACGAGTTTCGGACAAACTAAAATCCTTGGATTTTTTGCGTGCTCTGATTCCAATGTATATGCCTCAACTAAGGCTGGCCCGAAAACCACTCCCTTTTCATGGTAAAGCTTACCAAGAGACATCCCTCCACGAAGCAAAAAGCCTCTCTCAATCACAAAATTGGCGAGCTGTTTGATCTTGCCCGGAAAAATCAGACACCTTGCTAAGCAACTTTTCTAACTTCATACGAATCTGGTGTTTGATACCCCAGCCTTGAATGAAGCCGTTTTCGATTATAGTAAATTTCAATATATTCGAATATATGATTTTTAGCGGTAGCGCGTGATAAAAATCTCTCCCCATGAATAGCCTCAACTTTGAAACTGTGATTCCAGCTTTCCATTGCAGCGTTGTCATAACAATCGCCGCGTTTGCTCATGCTGCAAACAAGACCATGACTATTCAAAAGTTTTTGATAATCATTCGAACAGTACTGGCTGCCTCGATCCGAATGAATAATCAATCCCCGCGAAGGTTTACGTCTCCATATAGCCATTTGTAATGCATCAATCACCAGTTGTTTGGTCATGCGTTCAGATAGCGCCCATCCAACGACCTTTCGAGAATATAGATCCATCACCACCGCCAGATAAAGCCATCCTTCTTCTGTATGACAGTAGGTGATATCACTGACCCATTTTTCATTTGGGGTATCGGTATTGAAATTTTGTTGTAACAGGTTCGGCGCAACCGGTAATTGGTGATTGCTGTTGGTTGTTGCCTTGAATTTTCTTGAGGCTTTTGCACGCCAACCTTGTTCACGCATTATCCGGGCAACACGTTGTTTGCCGACCCGCTCACCTTCATTGTTTAATCGTTTGGTAATCCGGGGTGCGCCTACTCTGGAGCGTTCCTCATTAAAGATACTCCTTATTCTTTCAGCCAAATCACGATCCCGCTCAGACCATCTTGATGGCTTGCGGCCAGCCCAGGCATAATAACCACTGACTGACACGGACAATACCCGGCACATTAGTTTGATTGAAAAGTGTTTCGATTCTTCCTTTATCATCGCGTACTTCACTCCGTTTCCCTGGCAAAGTACGCCGCCGCCTTTTTTAGAAAGGCATTCTCTTCTGCAAGTCTTGCACATTCTCGCTTTAAACGTGCCAATTCAGCCTGCTGAAGCTTTTGGTGTTCAAGTGTAGTGCCGCCTTGTTGCTTCTTTGATCTCCACGAATACAATATCGCTTCGGATACACCAAGATCTTTCGCCACTTGGGGGACACCGTCCTTCTCCGCTCGCTCTACCGCTTGATCTTTAAACTGTGGACTATATTTATTTCTGCTAATCTTTTGTTCTGTTTTATTATTGTTCATTCTTCACCTCTGTTAAGATTTTACTCTCTTAACAGGGTGTCTAACAAATCAGGGCAAGATCAGTTGCACTATATTTAGAATTTCAATAACGGCATGCCGCCACGATACATCATTATTAAATACCTTCTCCGAAACTGATATAACCATGCTATCTGAAAAAACAGAAACTGCTGGCTGAACTTGTATTTCTGTATTCAAACCATTAAATTGTGTAATTACATTACAACCATTTCGTTCACCCTCTTTCATCTGATAAAGGATGTTTAAAATTTCCTTAGCGTTTTCTTCCTTCTTTAATGCACTTTTGAAACCCAGTAAATCGATAAAGGCAACAATGCTGTTTTGATAAATTTCTGACATTATTAATAAAGCTGTAAATATTGAAATGGCTTAATTATAAATTAAAATTAATTAAGGAAAAACCATTTTCTTTAATTAAAGATATTGCTTAATAAAGATCTTTAAGTTAAATTAATAACTAATAAAACAAAACCACCTATCTTTTATTAATGACTGAATATATTGAAAGAATTGGAGAGCAAGTTAAAAGTTCTGTGGCAGGTGAAACTTACACTGCCTATGTACCGAAACCACTTCCACCAAGCCCATCGATTGAAATGGATAAAATATATCCTTATCTTGATCAAGCAAGCCTTGCATTAGGGCGCTTAGATGGTTTAAGCATTATTTTACCTGATCCCTCTTTATTTCTATATATGTACATTAGAAAAGAAGCGGTATTATCTTCTCAGATTGAAGGAACTCAATCTTCATTATCTGATTTATTACTATATGAAAATCAAGAAATTCAAGGTGTTCCCGATCAAGATGTAGTTGAAGTTTCCAACTATGTGGCGGCAATAGAACATGGATTAGAACGCATTAAAAATGGATTTCCGCTGTCCTTGCGATTGATTCGTGAGATGCATGAAATATTGTTAAGTAAAGGTCGCGGGAGCTCTAAGCAACCTGGAGAATTTCGCCGATCACAAAACTGGATAGGCGGTACCCGCCCTGGCAATGCCAAATTTGTCCCACCCCCACCAGAAAGATTAATGGAAACATTAGACGCTCTTGAAAAATTTTTACATGATGAAACAATCAAACTACCTACTTTAGTTAAGGCTGCTCTAGCTCACCATCAATTCGAAACTATCCATCCATTCTTAGATGGTAATGGTCGTCTTGGTCGATTATTGATTACCTTTATTTTATGTGTAGATGGCATAATGGAACAACCAATGCTATATCTGAGTTTATATTTCAAAACTCATCGTCAGCAATATTATGATCATTTGCAATTAGTAAGAGACACCGGAGATTGGGAAGAGTGGCTGCAATTTTTCTTGAAAGGAGTAGTTGAAACAGCCAATGAGTTATTGTCAAATCTGGTGTATGCCCATTAGGCGGCCACTCTGTTTGACTGCTCATTAACTTGCACTCCGTTTACAAATTTCACATTATTAACAACTAATGTTAATAGGTTAAACCCTCTAATTTTAATCCATCGTTTTTGAGCCACTTCCATGAGCTTAAAGACCATTGCCAGGGTGGTGTCTCTGGAGCCACAGTTTCTGGACTTATTAGTCCTCAGACGCACTGTAGCGAAGGCAGATTCAATGGGATTGGTTGTCCGTATGTGAATCCAGTGTTCGGCCGGAAAATCGTAGAAGGCCAACAGTTCCTCTTTGTCCTTGGCCAGGCACTCCATCGCTTTTGGGTACTTAGCGCTGTAAAGCTCCACCGTATTATCAAACGCCTTATAGGCCTCTTCTTTGGTCGATGCCATCCAAATCTCATGCAAAGCGGCCTTTACCTTTGGCTGCATCGATTTGGGTAGCTTGTTTAATACATTCGCTGTTTTGTGCACCCAGCACCGCTGTTGCCGTGTTTCAGGGTAAATGGCTCCAAGGGCACTCCAGAATCCCAATGCCCCATCCCCCACGGCTAACTTCGGAGCCGTTGGAAGGCCTCGTTGGCGCAGGTCAGTAAGCACCTCACTCCAGCTCGCTGCGGACTCTCGATACCCATCATTAACCGCTACAAGCTCTTTTACCCCGCTCTCAGTAACACCAATGATGACTAGAAGGCACACCTTGTCATCCATGCGAACCTTGCTGTAAATACCATCAGCCCACCAATAAACATAGCGTTTGTCGCTTAAATCCTGGCGTTGCCACTCTTTGTGTTCATCAAGCCATTTTTCTTTTAATCGCGACACTGTATTGGCTGACAGTCCGCGCGCACTCTCGCCAACTAACGCGGATAAGGCTTCTGTATAATCTCCTGTTGATAACCCTTTTAAATACAGCCAAGGAATGAGTTCTTCCATGCTCTTCGTCCGTCTCAAGTAGGGCGGCAACAACTGACTGCTAAAATGAATACCTGAACCGCTACGATCTCGTACCTTCGGGACTTGAACCTCTACTTCTCCTATCCCCGTCTGAAGCTGTCTCGCGGGGAGATAACCATTCCTGACTACTGCTGGACGACCATCCAGTAAACGCACGTCTGAGTACGCTGAGAGCATCTCTGATAGTTCGGCCTCAACCGCTTTCCTTATCAACTCTTTTGCTCCTTGTCTCAACACCTCCGTTAACGGGTCTTCAAAGCCCTTGGCTACCGCTGGTGTCGATGACTGCTTTAGATTACAATCCTTCATGGCGTATCTCCTTTGTTGATTTGTGTTCCGACAAGAACAAGCAACAGAATACGCCACCTAATTTATTTTGTCATACACCACTTTCGACTATAACTCACAGCCAATCAAGCTGTGTCCACAGCTCAAGCGATTCTTGCTTTATTCAAAGAAGACAGAAAACAGATAGAGTTGGCGGGGAAGTTGGCTCCATCTCTGATGCTAGTTCATTATTATTTGCAAAAACATCCAACCACAGATAGTAAGAAAGTAATGAAGAACTGTAATATTTCTCTACCTACAGCTAACAGCACACTAAATTATTTGTTGAAAATTGGGATAGTAAAAGAAATAACAGGTAAAGCCCGTAATAAAATTTATGTTTATCAAAAATATCTAGATATTTTGAGCGAGGGAGCATCACCTTATTAGTAAAATATAAAGTAGATGAATTTTTATTGGTCAGCTATTAATTTGACAAAAATCATTTCAATGTTTTTGCTTTGATGCCAATATCAAAAAATCATGAATGGAATTATATCCGCCCCCATCAAAATCGCATTGATTAACACGTAAAAATTCCCAATGCTCATTAGTCCTTTCACTAACTATTTTGGTCCAACGCTTAGTTTGGGCATCTTTAGCTGCTACATCTATATCTACTCGTCCTTTAGTTTCAACAACAAGCATCATTTCAGGAGTTTTCACAACAAAATCTGGAATGTAATTCCGCAGAAATCCTGCATGATCCACGTATGGGATTTTTAAATTCATTGTTCTAGTTTCATTTTTGATAAATGCCTTTACATCATTTGCATGATCTAAAAATATTAAAAAATTCTTTTCTAATTCATTGGAATATGGAACTTTATTTAAAATTGTTTTTCTAACGCTGATTGTATTAACTGAGCTTTGAAAAGGCTTAATTTCAGAAGCTTTCTGTAAAAACATGCTTAAAATCGGGGTTTCCTCAACAACCACAAGTTTGTTTATTTCTTCAATAAAACTTGAAATTATTACTTTTCGAACAACCGGTAAATTTAATTTTTTAAGAGCTTCTATATTCTCTAATTCTATAGTTTTATCAAATAGATTATTAATTATATAATTTTTAACGATTGGAGCAATTTTATAAAATTGCCCAGGAATTTTGGTCGCTTTAATTATCGCATGTGTAATACTAGCAATATAAACTTGTGGATTATTAGCAAACGGAAATTCTAATATTTCCTCTGATTCAAGTTTTTTAGTCAGCATGTCCACTTTTTGCAATATTATCTCATTAGGAAGTAAAGAATCATATTCAAATACCTTTTTATCAAAACAATTGAAATCTAACCTTTCAAGGCCAGTAATACTATGGGTTAATCCACCGATTAAGATGGGTATTTCAATATCATATTGTAATTTTTCATTATCGATTTGAATCAATTCAGGCAATGCAAATACATCATCTAGAGAATAAAATTTTGCTTTTACTCCTTGCTCCTTGAGAGCCTCTTCTATTAAATTATGGAATTGTGGGTGCTCAATCACAATAAGTTGCTCTTCTAAATCAGTTTGCTCTGGCCACATTCGTCTTAATCCGCGACCTAGTGTTTGCTCAGGTAAAATTTTTGCTTTGGAGCTGTAAGAACGTAAAGGTACTACAACAGATACATTACGAACGTCCCAGCCTTCACGGAGCATTAAAACTGATACTATGGCGCGATAGGGATTATCCAATGAATCAATTTCTCGTGCAGCTTTACGAGCCATATCAAGATCTTTATCAGCAATTTGACCTTTTGTACGAGCAGAATGGATTGTTAATATTTGGTGAGTTAAATCAGAAAAATTTTCTAAATAATTTGCTACATCATCAGCAGCTTTGTTATCCTCGGCCATAATAAATAAGACAGGTTTTTTACCTGCTTTTATCATGACTTCCCAAACTTTCCTCCATTGCGCCACTCCAGCATCAATCTGAACTTTATATCTCTCAGAGGCTTTTTGACTAGCAATTTCTGGTACGTTTCTAAGTTCTGCTATTTTAGGCCGTTTTACAATATTATCTTCTATAGCTCGACCTAAATTATAATCCATAATGATGTGAGGAAATAAATTCCCATCTTGATCTTTAGGAGTCGCAGAAAAATCTAACTGACACATTAAAGAGTTGTGGTTATGCAGAGAATCTATAGCCTTATACCAAATTAATTCTTCGTCCCAAACATGATGTGCCTCATCATTAATAACGAGGATATTTTTTAAATTAGCTAGTATGTCTTTCAATTTTGTTTTAGGGTGCAGATCATTTGGAGGCTTAGAACCTAAAACAACTTGAACAGGATTGTCTTCTAATTTTGAATCCCGCTCAATAAATTTTTGCCAATTTATAAGATAAATTAGGCCCGACTTGCTATGAACAGGCAGCTCATCTTCACTCATAACGTTAACATGAAAATCTGATATCCACTCAGATGGAATAAAAGGGTATTGCTTAAAAACCCCTCCTCCAAAAAAGGTTGGATTTGCAGAGTCACCAAGCAATCTATCCAAAACAATCAAATTAGAAGCAATTAATACAAAGTTTTTTGAGAACTTATTCTTATCTTCTTTCTGAGCATTAAAATAAGACCAAACAATAACCATTGCCATCACAATAGTCTTACCAGAACCAGTTGCCATCTTAAAGGCATATTTTGTCCATTTATCTTCTCTTGGATCAATAAATACTTTGACATCGAGTTGTCTTACTAACTCATACAAACTTTTGGCTTGTAATACTTCATAACAATAAATTAAATGCTCTATTGCTTCTCGTTGTCCTTCCCAAAAGCGAAAAGGGATACCGTTATCTAATTCATGTTCTTCTATAAACCACCATTCCAATAATCGTTTGGTAGTATTCGTTACGTTCTTATAACCGCCGTTACGCCAAATCTTAATAGATTGATGTAATGTACCTGGAATTGGAAGTATTGAAACAGTATTATCCATCTTCATGACACTTTTACCTCTATCATTTTGGTAGTGTCGTTACCGAAAATATCAATAACTTTAACCAAAATTTGATAGTTACCTGATTTATCGTATACATGGTTCATAGATAAGTTCAGAGTCGAATTTTCCCTAGTACGATATTTTTGATCCATATTATGAAAAATAGTTTTATTTGTAGAGCTTCTCTGGTTTGACATCCAATCAACCGACCAATAATCAATATAATCACTCCAATTACTAACTTTCTCTGTTACCTCAATAGGTAATAAGTCAGGGTGTGGGATTATAAAATCTATTAAGGTAATTATGACATTTTTATTTGTAATTTTTGCGTCTATTTCAAGAGATGCTAGTTCAAAAAATTGAATCTCATGATTTTTAAGATCGTTGGCGGATAATTCCATAACCTCGCGAGGTATTTGCAAGAGGCGAAGCTTTACTCCATATGGATGCGCTTCATCATAAACAAGCTCATGCAGACCTAACTGCCATTCCCAGCCTAAAACAACAAGTTTTGAAATATTATTTTCTCTACATTCTTGTAGAGCTTCTCTAATTTCCGAAAGAGTAATCGGTGCATCAACATTGCCGATGTGAATATACTCATCACTCTTTTTGCCATGCAATAATCTAAAGGCCTGTCTAAATTGCCGGACAATGTCTTCTGAAACGTCTCCATGATAGAGCTCAAGAATAAACTTAAGGTAGTCTGTATAGCATCCATTCATTTTTACCCAGTGTTGACGTTCATATTTTCCTAAATTTTGTACAATAAACGGTTTTGCATCAATATCTAATAACCGTTTCCTTGATGTATGGACAGCAAAGCGACCAAGATCTGCCATTATCCAGCGTCTACCCAACTTTTCTGCTACAGCTCCAGTTGTACCAGAACCAGCAAAAAAATCAGCAACTAAATCGCCTTCATTAGTTGACGCCTTTATAATACGATTCAAAAGTGCTTCAGGTTTTTGTGTTGCATATCTGGTATATTCCTGTGTATTGCTTACTACATGTGTAATGTCATTCCATAGATTACTTACCGCTGCTCCCTTCGCCTCATCAAGATAATATCGATTCTGTTCAACTTTATATTTACTCCTCAAACTCCGCCTAGCTTCTCTGTAGCGTCGCCCATCTTCATCTACAAACTTATACTCCTTCTTAATATAGTCCTCACTCAAAGGGGTATATTCTCCATGATATATATAATTTTCACTCTTTCCGTACCATAAAATTGTGTCAGTTTGTTGCCACCATTTAGAGCCGGCATTATTTTTTGCTCCGTGGTACCTCTTCCAGATAATTTCGTTTATAAAATTATCTCTTCCAAAAATCTCATCCATTATTATTTTGACATAATGTCCGACATGATAGTCTAAATGATCTTGCCCTGATTTGTTAGACACCCTGTTAAGAGAGTAAAATCTTAACAGAGGTGAAGAATGAACAATAATAAAACAGAACAAAAGATTAGCAGAAATAAATATAGTCCACAGTTTAAAGATCAAGCGGTAGAGCGAGCGGAGAAGGACGGTGTCCCCCAAGTGGCGAAAGATCTTGGTGTATCCGAAGCGATATTGTATTCGTGGAGATCAAAGAAGCAACAAGGCGGCACTACACTTGAACACCAAAAGCTTCAGCAGGCTGAATTGGCACGTTTAAAGCGAGAATGTGCAAGACTTGCAGAAGAGAATGCCTTTCTAAAAAAGGCGGCGGCGTACTTTGCCAGGGAAACGGAGTGAAGTACGCGATGATAAAGGAAGAATCGAAACACTTTTCAATCAAACTAATGTGCCGGGTATTGTCCGTGTCAGTCAGTGGTTATTATGCCTGGGCTGGCCGCAAGCCATCAAGATGGTCTGAGCGGGATCGTGATTTGGCTGAAAGAATAAGGAGTATCTTTAATGAGGAACGCTCCAGAGTAGGCGCACCCCGGATTACCAAACGATTAAACAATGAAGGTGAGCGGGTCGGCAAACAACGTGTTGCCCGGATAATGCGTGAACAAGGTTGGCGTGCAAAAGCCTCAAGAAAATTCAAGGCAACAACCAACAGCAATCACCAATTACCGGTTGCGCCGAACCTGTTACAACAAAATTTCAATACCGATACCCCAAATGAAAAATGGGTCAGTGATATCACCTACTGTCATACAGAAGAAGGATGGCTTTATCTGGCGGTGGTGATGGATCTATATTCTCGAAAGGTCGTTGGATGGGCGCTATCTGAACGCATGACCAAACAACTGGTGATTGATGCATTACAAATGGCTATATGGAGACGTAAACCTTCGCGGGGATTGATTATTCATTCGGATCGAGGCAGCCAGTACTGTTCGAATGATTATCAAAAACTTTTGAATAGTCATGGTCTTGTTTGCAGCATGAGCAAACGCGGCGATTGTTATGACAACGCTGCAATGGAAAGCTGGAATCACAGTTTCAAAGTTGAGGCTATTCATGGGGAGAGATTTTTATCACGCGCTACCGCTAAAAATCATATATTCGAATATATTGAAATTTACTATAATCGAAAACGGCTTCATTCAAGGCTGGGGTATCAAACACCAGATTCGTATGAAGTTAGAAAAGTTGCTTAGCAAGGTGTCTGATTTTTCCGGGCAAGATCAAAATGCACATAAATCGAGCCATTATCTGCTAATAATTCTTTCATCAAAAAAAGGCGACTGTACATCGTTTGAAGATATGATTGTATCCCTTTACCCCATGTATCCCGATATGCTTTCACTTCAATAGCCGAAGGCATTTTTGTAGCATCTGTGTGCTCACCAATATTTACTGTGTATGAAAAGTCTTGTCCTGTAGCAAAAGGAGGGTCAATATAAATAAGCTTGATTTTACCAGCGAACTCCTTAAGCAATGAGCTCATAACTAAAAAGTTCTCACCCCAAATTAGGCGATTTTTCCAATTACTATGCTGATCCTCGATAATAGGACTATTAATTGTCTCAATAGTTTGAAAAGGTAATGAGATAGGCCCACTAGCGCCTTTGCCTGGCCAATAAAGTTCGAGCTTACTAACATTATCATCAGAGTTGGACATCCTTTATTTTCCAATTCTTTTGCAGGAGATGAATATCATATCGGTAATCATGAGAACTACTTTAGAAAAAACATGAAGATCAAAAATAAACAGGCTTCAGAGTATTAATTAATCAATGTCCCTAATAATATTTTTACTATTTTGGATCATGTATCTAACTTGTACTCGGAATTCCTTAGCTTCAGCCGTATTAGCACCATTTTTTAAAGCATTACGATTTCCTCTGGGAGCACCAGAACCTTTGGCACCTCCGTGAACACGACATCTGGATTTGCCTTTAACTACAGGGCAACGACAAGGCTTACCAGAATTACCTTTTGTTCGTGCCCCACATCTTGGGGCACGAACAAAAGCATATTGTTTTTTCCCGGTTCTTGAGGTCGTTTTCACTTTTTGTATTCATCCATTAAAAAGAACAATTCATCTTCTCCAAAATCCTGCTAGAGTAATCATTATCCTGGAGCTTGGTTAAAACATTTACCTGATTAGCAAAGCAATTTGATAATTTTACAGCACTGCTAATATAGCGCTCCTTAACTGAATAGTGTTGTGTGTTATTTGCATACTGCAAGGCTTTTTGCTGTAACTCATGGATGGATAGCATTTGAGAGACAAGCATAGCTTGAAGCCCACTTTTTACACCAAGTGCCTTTATAGCCTGATAACTCAAATCTTTTATTATCCCTAACTCTACAAAGTTCTCTTCAGTAATCATGCTAGCCAATATGTTTTTGGCTACTATCTGTCTCGAAAAACTATCCTGATCTGTTGGGTCATAAGGTATGACATCGTCTACAACTGATTGATTCTTATCTTTCATAGAATATCTCCTTATTTTTTAACTCTTCCTGAATAATCAGGTTGACCATTAGCAATCCATAATTTGATGTGCAATACCAAACATGATTTTGGTATAAGTCCATTTAATATATCTTCCTCATCTTCATTTGAAATTAAATGATTAATAACCGATAATGATTTAACGCCCAGTCCAAGACAGCAATCATCAACAAAATTTTTTAAAATTTCCTCTCTCGATTTTTTGAATAAATTGGCTTGAGTGTTACCGTCAAAACTGACATAACCCGGTTTTGTCAGTTCTGTTTCGGAGATGTTTTCTATCATTTTTAGCCAGCGCCCCATTCGAATAACTCCTTTAAAATTTATCATTCCATTGATACAGAGTTGCGGGACGACCGCCTTTAGCCCCTGATAGTACCTCGATGGTGTGAAGGTAGTTATAATCAATTAACCAATTCAAGGCATTAATAACGGAAGCCAGATCATTAAACCCACTCCACTCTTTGCGTTGAATATCACGCACTGAAAATAGAGCTGGAAGTTTATGTCTTCTTGAAATAATTAATTTTGCCCCTGATAAACCTTGATTGGTTGCCACACTATAGATCTTATACGCATGGCTAATTAGGTAGTCTGCCCATTCCAGAGCACGAGCTGTGGCTGCTACTCCAACAGACTCTCCAAAACCTTCAAGTAATTCAAATAATAAAGCCATGCCAGCGATAGTCTGTGGCATTTTAAGCATATGACTTTCAAGTGCAGGATGCGTTTCTTCCTCACGTGCTTTAATTTGGATCTCTTCAAGCCATTGAATAAATAGCTTTTGAGCCTCTTCACTGAAAAAGAGATGCTGAGGAGATTCATCTTGAGGTGGAAAACCTATTTCTAATTCTTTCGAATGCATCAAAGTATTTTGTTTTGGCTAAGGTATCCGGCTCTCGATCAATCCATTTCCAAATACCAATATCATCTGGCCATACAGCTAGCTGAAAGCGTTGAACCAAGCCATCATCACCTGTGCCCTGTATTGCCGAACGAATTAATGTTGCAAGCTTGACGGGCTGAATACCTCCAATAACAGAAAGAATGCAATTTTCTATTTCAATAGTGCCTCTGCCTATCCGATCGTATGTGAAATGCCCATTACCATCAAAGCATTCAAGATAAAATGCGCGTTCTGACTGGTTTTCTTCCTTGAGCAGCTTGGAAAGCCATCCAAATAATTCATCTCTGGCCAATACCAAGCCATTTGGATTTTCATTTAATAATTCTCCCAATTTTTCAACAGAAGAATCATTTATTATTACTCTTTTCCGTATTGGCGGCTCGGAAGCATCTGTCATCTTTAGTGCCAATCTTGCCTCCGCGATCCGATTTTGCTCTATGGCTTTTTTGGCAATATTCTTATTCCGTTGTTTCTCCAATTCATTAAATTGAAATTCCTCTTCATATTCCTTTTGCAAAATTTTGTATTGACAAGCTGCCTCCGCCTCAAACAGAAGCAACGGTCTTAAAGCTTCTTTCATGCTTGGACTCTTCATCGCTGAAGGTCTGCCAATTATTGCGCCCCATTGATTTGGAGTTACGGTCCAATTGTCTTTTTGTTTTGGCCGTATAAGAACTTTCCGCCCCAACAACCCCGATAAGCTCACTAAAGCAGTAACCGCTACAAAATCAGGAGGACATTGTTGACGTTTGGCCACATCAAAGATGAAGTCTCGAATGCATTCGGGTAACATTTCAGGTAAAAGTGGTTTTACAGGGGGTATGTCATCTGGCAGAGGAATTGGCTTTTTTTTGTCGTAAGTACTATTAAAAATGTTTCCGTCTTCCTTGATGTCCGCGCATTTAGCCGAATCAATAGAATCTTTGGCATTGTTTGTTTGGTTGGCTTCAAAGGAGGAAATTACCGAACTAGACGATTTTTTAGCTAAAAATGCCTTAACTGCTTTTCCCTTATCCTCTTGAATACAACCATGATCTTCGTTAGAGGTCCAAAGAACCTCAAATTTGGTTGAGACATCTCCAAAAATTCCGATTTTGTAATTAGGTAATAATTTACACCATCCATCTTTATTATTGTTTGCCTTCCCAACTCCCGGAAAATAATACATTCGTCCAGGCTCAATTTTTTCTGGTGGCACTAGATTATATTTTCTAATTTCATTTCGAAATTGTTCAACCAAATCGTTAACTATTATATTCTTATAATCCATTATAAGTTCTCCAACTATTTAAACTATGGCCATTTAAGGTTGCAGCCTGTAATGGCCATCTTGGAAATTGCAAAATTACTAAATTTTCGTTTCAATTAATTTGCGAATATCCTCCACACGCCAGACTGTCACACCGGGAGAGAGTTTTAGTGGCTGGGGATAAACCCCTGATTTAACTCCAGCCCACCAAGCAGATTTACTTACAGGAATAATAGGAATAATTGGGGGGTTAGCTTTAACATCACCGATTATTTGTTTTTCTCTTACAAACCCTTCTGATGGAAGTATCATTTGGTATCACCCTTCTCTAATAAGTTCAGGGTAATGCTATTGGGATTAAGGAAGATCGTCATTCCAGCTGGAATACTTTTTTTCCAGCTGGAATTTGAAAGATTATTTATACGTTTTCTGCTGCTTTCTTAAACTTGTCGTACAAAGTTGATGTAGAAATACCTTTGATCAGAGAGAATCTATCCGTCATAAAATCTATTAATTCCTTCTGATCTTTAAAAAAAGAAGGTTTGTGTCCATCTTGAGGATCCATTTGCAGAATTTTTATGGCCACTCCCAAAATATTTAACAAAGTTTTTTCAGAGAGAACTCTCTTTTCTAAATCTTCTAATCGGTTACGAAGCTGCTTTGCTTCTTCCTCCATTTCTTTGTTTTTATAAAACTCTTTTAAGAAGCAGGAATGCCAATCCGTACCTTGTAATTCTTGTTTTCCAACTTCCTCAGTTAATTCGGGTGGTATTGAGTATCCAACTTTTTTTACCCAGTCTAAAAAGGTCGCTGGAGGTAATTGATTGAGTAAAATACCTTCCTCTTCATATCGCACTGTAATGTTATGAATTTCTTCGTATCGAGTAACAAACGGTAAAGTCGGAGAACCATTAATCTTCTCCCAATTAACTACTCTGGGATCTTTTCCAAGAATCAAAGCAATACCCTCATCAATTGTCCAGTATGCTTGTCTTGCCCAATATTTAAAGTCTGCAAATGCATCGGGTTGACTATAGAATGCTTTTTTTTCTTCTTCTAATTGAAAATACTCCCTAAAATCAACAAACTGACCGAGAATCTTATCCAATTCCTCATCATTCTTTTGTCCTAACTCTTCAATGGTGTAGCCAATCTTA
This sequence comes from Legionella birminghamensis, assembly GCF_900452515.1. Classification (NCBI taxonomy): domain Bacteria; kingdom Pseudomonadati; phylum Pseudomonadota; class Gammaproteobacteria; order Legionellales; family Legionellaceae; genus Legionella; species Legionella birminghamensis. Next base: position 289,529 of record NZ_UGNW01000001.1, on the reverse strand, counting down.
AAGCTGGCTGGTTGTTTTATACTATAGTTTTGATTGAAATCTTTTCGCTCTGTTTTTTGGAAGAGCGTTTGAATAGTTGTAATTTTATCTTTTGCGAGCTTTGGTGGAATTTTCATGTCAAACCTCCTATAAACTTTTAAGATCATCCAAATAATCAGCCCAATCCTGCATCATCTTTTTTCTTTCAACCAAATGCTTGGTACGGTTATATGCTCGACCTAAAGGATCACGTACGGCATGTCCAAGCTGATGCTCAATAAAATCCGGACGAACTCCCAATACCTCATCTAGTAAAGTACGTGCAGTAGCTCTAAAACCATGAATAGAAAGCTCTTCCTTGGATATTCCCAACTCCCTTAATGCCGATAAAAGAGTGTTATCACTAATGGTGCGTGATTTACCTTTTTTTAATGACGGAAAAACAAACTCACTATTTCTAGTTAGGGGATATAGTTCCTGGAGTATATTTAAGGCTTGGGTTGATAAAGGTACTATGTGTTGAGTATCTGTTTTAGTTATCAGATATCGCCATTCTGCGGTTTCAAAATCAATCTCTTCCCATTTAGCATGACGCAATTCGCCAGGTCTTACAAAAACAAGCGGAGCTAAGCGCAAGGCGCATTTAACAATTAAAGTTCCGTGATAACCATCAATCATTCTAAGTAGTATACCTAAACGTTTTGGGTCGGTAGGCGCTGCAAAATGCTTTCCCTTAACTGCTGGCAATAACTTACCAAGGGTTTTAGATGTATTAAATTGTAAAAGGCCACTTGCGACAGCGTAATCAAAAATCTGGTTACAATTGCTTAATGCTCTATGTGAGGTCTCAATAGAACCTCTATCCACAATTCTCATTAAAACTGGAAGTAGTGTCGTGGGAGGGATTTCAGTAATCGGTTTTGCACCTATCCAAGGAAATATGTCTCGCTCAAGTAAGCGGAGTATTTTATCCGCATGCACTCTCGACCATTGTGTAGTTTGTTTTGCAAACCATTCACGAGCGATCATTTCAAAACTATTTGAGGATTTAGCAATCTCGACATTTCGCATTACTTTGCGATGTATACCAGGGTCAATATCATCTGACAAAAGTCGTCTGGCTTCATCTCGTTTCTTTCTTGCAGAAGCTAGAGAAACATCGGGGAAAGTGCCCAAGGCAAGTGTTTTATCTTTACCTAAAAACCTATATCTTAAACGCCAATATAAACTTCCATTAGGATTTACCAGAATAAATAGACCTTTTTCATCAAATATTTTATAAGGCTTGTCTTTTAGCGCTATAGACATTAACGCTTTGTGATTTAACGCCATTGGGGGTATCTCCTTTCCAACAACTCGATATACCCCGATTTATACCCCCACTAGCATATGGTCAGCATGGATATATATCGGACAACAATGGACGAATGATAAAGGTAAGTTCCAGTATTTACAAGGATTTTTAGATGATATTGGACTGTATCGGATAATGAATTGGTGGAGGCGGCGGGAATCGAACCCGCTACCATATATTTTTAGTTTTTCATGAAATACTATCAAAGACCATGAAAAACCACGTCAATTCTGAGCCATCACTCTTTCTCCAAAATGCATCAAGTTGTCTTTCATTGTCTGAAATTGTTCTCAGATGGTGCCGTTTTGGTGCCGCCAATTAAGAAAGGAGTTCCGCTTGATCAATCATCTCAGGAAAAAGATACGACTTATTTATTCCCCTCTCTCTCAACAACTCATTAAGATAGCATAAGTTGCTTTCCGTTCGCTCAATCAAAAATTCCTGCAGTTCAAATCTACAGGTGTCCAGCTGGTTTTTATAGCGTTGATTAAAATAATTTACTGACGGGAAGGTTCCGCTTTGCAAAAAGAAAGAACACGGATTGCGAAAATAGCTGAAAGTACCTTCTTGTCTTTCTGCCCTAATGTTTTCTATGTTTATATTTCTATCAAGCATTTTAATTGGCGATTGTGGATCAAGGATTTTAAGAGCGTATAAAGCAAGAAATTTGGAGTTTTGCTCAGATTCATTTCCTAAAGCAAAATGAATAGCCATATGAAAATTATATGACCAATCTAATGCCGCAGTTGGGATCCCATAATGTTGGGGCAATGTCTCGTCTACAGCAGCCAGATCTTCATAGGGATTAGCTCGTTGAATGAGCGCCCCATCCTTTAAACTGTGACGGTTAATAATGGTTGGGAGGTATCTTTCGAACATCTGTTGAAAAGTTGTTTCCTTCCTCCAATACTCAGCGTCACGTAATAAAAAGCTGGCAGCATCCTGTTCAGAGACGTTATTGGGATTATTTTTAACAAAAAGATGGAGAGAATGGTTGTAGCACATTATATAAAGGCACCATTCTTTTAATAAGTATATTGCTGGATGTTGCGAATGAATAGGATTGGACGAATACCATGATGCTATAGTTTTTTTAATTTCTTTATTATTGAACCATTCACCAAGGATCGTTGGGGAAATATTAAAGTCTATCTTCATTTGAGCAATCGAATGCTTTCTAAAAGCACTTGGTGTTAACTGATACCTAAAATCTTCATGTCCTCTGAAAACATACCCTTCCAAGGACAATTGCTCTAGCGTAGAGATTATAGTGCGGATGCTTGCTGTCATAATATAAACTCCTTTTTAAAGATTGGATATTATTACATCCTTGTTATTGATGCAAAATAAATTTGACAAGATTTGCTTTGTACTCAATAATTACGAACATCATTACAAAGGATGCTAATATTTTGGAGCTGATAAACATATCAACAATTAGCGCAGGCTATTCATTTCGCGGAAAAATTCCTGAACTTAAAAACTCAGGCGTTTATTGTGTTCAAATGAAAGACATTAATGAAACATATAATGTAAACTGGAGCACAGTAATAGAGACTATATTACCTAGCCGCCAATCTCAGATATCACTTCAGTTTGGGGATATTTTATTCGCAGCACGTGGCCAGCGTAATTACGCCGCATTAATAAATGCTGAGCTAAAAGAGCGTCTTGCGATTGCAGCACCTCAATTCTTTGTAATTCGTTTAAATGTTCCTGATGTTCTTCCAGAATATATAGCTTGGTTTTTAAATCAAACTATCGCACAGCGCTATTTTCTCAGTAATGCTGAGGGTAGTACAACGCCAAGTATTCGTAAACAGGTATTAGAAGCCACTCCAATTATTTTACCTACATTGAAGCAACAAAAAACTATTATGGAATTAGCTACAACCATTAGCAAAGAAAAACAGTTAGCACACAAAATAATCGCTAATGGTGAGTTACTTATGCAAACACTGCTTAATGAAATCAGCCAAACCCAATTGAATCAAGAGGAAGTTACATCATGCTAAATAGCAATGCGTTAAACACTACAGCCATCAATGCCGATCCTGTTAATCAAGACGCTATCAACAAAGCGCTGATGGCAGCGTGTGATACATTTCGGGGAACAATTAGTGCTGATACCTATAAAGATTTTATTCTTACCATGCTCTTTCTGAAATATATATCAGATGTCTGGCAAGATCATTTTGACGAATATCAAAAACAATATGGTGATGAGCCGGAATTAATTCATGAAATGATGAAAAATGAGCGTTTTGTGATTCCTGAAATTATTCTTAAAAATGAAGATGGCTCTGTTAGAGATCAATTTCAAGCAACATTTAAAAACCTTTGGGAACGACGTCATGAGCCCGGCAATGGTGAACGAATTGACCTGTGCTTACATGCTATAGAAGAAGCAAATGGTACCAAACTACGCGATAACGCTAAAAGTGTTTTCCAAGATATCAGTTTTAATACCGATAAACTCGGTGAAGAGAAGCAGAAAAACACTATATTAAGACATTTACTAGAGGATTTTGCTAAACCTGAACTTAACTTAAGACCTTCTCGTGTTGCAGGACTAGATATTATTGGCAATGCTTACGAATATCTTATCAAACACTTTGCAGCAAGTGGTGGGCAAAAAGCCGGGGAATTCTATACTCCTCCCGAAGTATCCAGCTTGATGGCAACATTACTCGATCCTCAACCCGGTGACAGTATATGTGATCCTGCTTGTGGGTCTGGCTCTTTATTGATGAAATGTGGTCGACTGATTAGAGAAAACCATCATCAAAAAAATTATGCGCTCTTTGGACAAGAAGCGATTGGGTCGACATGGTCGCTCGCCAAGATGAATATGTTTTTGCATGGTGAGGATAATCATAAGATTGAATGGGGCGATACCATTAGAAATCCAAAGCTATTGGATAGTAAAGGGCATTTGATGTTGTTTGACATCGTCACAGCGAATCCACCCTTCTCACTCGACAAATGGGGGCATGAAGAGGCTGAAAATGATCATTTTGGCCGCTTTCGCCGGGGTATACCACCTAAGACCAAAGGCGATTATGCCTTTATTTTACATATGATCGAAACACTTAAGCCTAAAACTGGACGCATGGGTGTAGTTGTGCCCCATGGCGTTCTATTCAGAGGCTCAAGCGAAGGGAAAATCAGACAAAAATTGATTGAAGAAAATTTACTTGATACTGTGATTGGTCTACCTGAAAAACTCTTTTATGGTACCGGTATACCTGCGGCTATTCTTATTTTTAAAAAGCAAAAAACAGATGATAAAGTACTTTTTATTAATGCTTCTAAAGAATTTAAGTCAGGCAAAAATCAAAATCAATTGTCTCAAACCAATATTGATAAAATCATTCAGACCTACAAAAAACGTCAATCTATTGATAAATATGCTTATCTAGCGAACCCGGATGAAATCAAAGAGAACGATTACAATCTGAATATTCCTCGCTATGTCGATACCTTTGAAGAGGATGAAGAAATTGACTTGATGGCGGTTAGAGCTGAACGCTTACTCCTTAAAAAAGAACTGGCTGAGCTTGAGCTTCAAATGGAAACTTATTTGAAGGAGCTTGGTTATGGTTCCTAAAGAATGGATAAATGTCTCCCTAGGTGACGTCATAACATATAAGAAAGGTTTTGCTTTTGATTCATCAAATTTTCAGTCTCATGGTGTACAAATAATTCGGATATCGGATACAACAAGCAACTCAATATCTTTGAAAAACCCTATTTATGTTAGCAAAGAAGTTGCTGCTAAACTAACCGCTTTCATTGTTCATGAGGGTGATATTGTCTTATCTACCGTGGGTTCTCGCCCACATCTCGTAGACTCAATGGTTGGAAAAGCTGTTCGAATTCCTAAAGAAACTGAAGGAAGTCTACTGAATCAGAATTTAGTGAAGCTAATTCCCAAAAAATCAGTAATAATTAATGACTATTTATATTTAATGGTTAAAAAAAGCCGTTTCATATACTTCATTTCTACACTGATTCGTGGGAATGCAAACCAGGTTTCTATTACTTTAAAAGAACTTTTTAAGTACAAATTTCCACTTCCACCGCTTATCGAACAAAAAAAAATCACCCAAATCCTATCAACATGGGATAAAGCCATCACCACCACCGAAAAATTATTAGTCAACAGCGAACAACAGAAAAAAGCCTTAGTACAGCAGTTGTTGACTGGAGAAAAACGATTCTCGGAGTTCAATGGTATCTGGCAAAAAAATAAGCTTAAAGATATTGTGAATGTTTATTATGGTAAATCACCTAAAGACATATTAGAGCTATCAGGCAAATTTCCAATTATTGGTACTAGCGGCATAACTGGATATACCAATAAATATATTGCTAAAGGGGCGTCAGTAATTATTGGAAGAAAAGGAACTATTAATAAACCCCAGTTAATTAATGGGCCATTTTGGGCAATTGATACAACTTTCTATTGTCTTGCAAAAATTAACATAAATATCTGTTGGTTTTTTTATTATCTAAACATAATTAATTTACTTAACTACAATGAGGCATCAGGAGTACCAAGTCTTTCAAGAGAAACAATTTATGAGATTATAATAAAAACCCCTTCAATCGAAGAACAAAATAAAATAGCTAATGTTTTATCCTTATCAGATCAACAAATCAAATTCTTACAAAAAAAACTAGACTATTTGAAACAAGAGAAAAAAGCATTAATGCAGCAACTTTTAACAGGGAAAAAACGGGTTAAAGTAGCGGAGATAAATAATGCTTAACTTACTTTCCTTTGAAGAAGCTATTATTGATTCACAAAACTATTCTAAACGGCATTTAATTCTAGGAAATGGTTTCAGTATAGGCTGTTTCCCTGATATTTTTCATTATTACTCTTTATATAATAAAGCGGACTTTTCTAACACACCAGAATTAAAACAGGCTTTTGAAGCTTTTAATACACAAGATTTCGAAATCATTCTTAAAGCACTCACTAATGGCATTAACCTATTACCTATTTATGTACCAAATCATCAAGCATTCATAAAAAAAATAGAAGCACATATTGCTTGTTTAAAGGAAGTGTTAATTCAGACTATTTCAGAAAATCACCCGAAGATTCCATCTGACATTTCAGAAACGAAATATCTGCACTGTAAGAAATTTATTAATTATTTCCTTGGAGAAGGAACCTCTGGACAAGTTTATACACTTAATTATGACTTGCTTCTTTATTGGGTTCTAATGCACTCCAGTGATTTTATTGATGAAGCAGCAAACAAAATAAACAAAAATGATGGTTTTGGAAATGTTGAAGATGAATTTGATACTTCATATGTCATTTGGCAAGGTCACTCTAACTCAGGACAGCAACGCGTTCACTATCTGCATGGTGCACTTCATTTATTCGATGCAGGATATGAGTTAAGAAAATACACCTGGCTCAGAAGTGGTGTTCGGCTTATTGATCAAATCCGTGAATCACTTGAAAACAATGAATTTCCATTGTTTGTTACAGAAGGTACCAGCCAAGAAAAAATGGCTAAAATTGAACATCATGCATATCTTTATCATAGCTATAAGAGCTTGATCGCAAACTGCAAGCAAAAAGAGCCTTGTGTTTTTATTTATGGACACTCCCTTGCTGAAAATGATAATCACATTTTAAAGAAGATAGGTAAAGGTAAATTCCCTAAATTGTACATAGGATTATACGGAGACCCATCCAATCAAGGAAACAAGTACATTATTCAACAGGCCAATAAACTAGCTGCTTTAAGGGATAAAAAATATCCCTTAAATTTAGCATTTTATGACTCATTATCCGCTAATGTATGGGGAGCATGATGATTTTCAATCAAAAGACCGCTTTCTTTGCTATCCAAAAGAGACTTCTATCATGACATGGACAGTTGAACTAATTTTAAACGAACTCATCGAACTCGATGAGCATCAACGTATTGAAGCTAAACGCTCCAGTGAAATTGGACCTTCGGTGATGCAAACTATTTGTGCTTTTGCAAACGAACCCGGTTTAGGAGGCGGCTGGCTGCTTCTTGGTGTTGATGAACCAAACGATGAACATAACACACATTGGGTTAGTGGCGTTGATAATATCGACAAGTTATTAGGCGAGCTGCAAAATAATTGCCGTACACAGTTTGAACAACCCATCCGTATTGAATGTAAGCACGAAAAATTTGATGGTAAATCAGTCATTGGTGTTTTTGTACATGAACTTGAACCTAATGCAAAACCATGCCGTTTTATTGGAAAACCTGATAAACATAACAAGCGTAAAACAGGCGTTTGGCGACGTGGGGCAAATGGTGATTATGAATGCACTGAAAAAGAGCTGGAGCCTATTTTGATGGCAAAGGCTGGCATCAGCTATGAACAAATTATTTTACCGGATACCACTCTCGATGATTTGGATGAAAATGCTATCGCCCTGTACCGTAAACTACGTGCAAAGGTTCGTCCTAATGCCGAAGAGTTACAAGCTGATGATTTAGGGTTACTCCGTGCGCTGCGTGTAGTTAAAAAACATGGTGGCGAGTATGCCCCCAATATTGCCGGGTTACTTTTATTTGGCAAAACACTTTCTTTGCGCGGATTACTACCCGCTGTGCGTGTAGATTATGTTCGCGTTGCTGGCACTGAATGGGTAGAAGATCCAGAACAACGCTTTCAGTACTCTCTTGATCTGCGAGAGCCATTATTAACTCTTATCCCTAAACTTGAAAATGTGATTTTAGATGACATGCCCCGCTATTTTCGTTTAGAGGAAGGACAGTTACAACGTTCTGATCAGCCGTTCTTACCTCAAAAAGTGATTCGCGAAGCGATTGTGAACGCAGTGATGCATCGAGATTACCATATACACCAACCAACAATGGTTGTGCGCTACAGCAATCGTCTTGAGATCCGAAATGCGGGTTATTCTTTGAAGTCTTTAGACGAATATGATGACACAGGCTCTGAGTTGAGAAACCCTATCCTTTCTCATGTTTTATATGACTTAGATTTTGCAGAAACGAAAGGAACCGGATTTCGCACAATGCAGCGTTTGCTAAACGATGCGGGTTTAACTAAGCCTATATTGTTATCGAGTAGACAAAGCAACTACTTTAAAGCAACCTTTTTACTCCATCAACTCATGAATGAAGAACAATTGCTTTGGTTAAAGCAGTTTAGAGACTTGAATTTAAGTTCCGATGAAGCCAAAGCGTTGGTCTTAATTAGAGAGGTGGGTGCCATAGACAATGGGGCTCTGCGGGCAATTACAGACTTAGATACGCTGTCAGCAAGTAAAGTACTTGGTCGCCTTTGGCAACAATACCATTTGATTGAAAAAGGTGGAAGTGGACGTAATACTTATTATAAACCGACCCATTTGTTAATGAGCTATCATCCTTCTGAGCATCAAAATAGAGATGAGCTCAATAGAAATGATAGTAACCTCATGGCAAATAGTAATGACCTCAATCGAAATGGTAGTGACCTCGATGGAAATAGTAGTCACTTACCTAATGCTTTGCGAGAGGAAATTGAACGATTGACTCCAAAGTCTCGTCAGATAAAGCCCATCATTTTGAAACTATGCCTACATTACTCGTATTCAGCGGATCAAATGGCGACTATTCTTAATAGAAACGCGAGTGCTTTAAAAACGAAACAACTGGTACCTATGTGTGAAGAAGGTTTGATAACGTATACCCATCCAGAGGTACGAAATCATCCAAATCAAGCTTACGCTATCACCGAGAGAGGAAAGCAGTGGTTAAAAAATAAGGGGCAACTATGACCCAATTACCTCGGTTTCAAGAAGAGTACAGCGCAAAAATACCTGCGCTTGTTGTTCTTAACAATTTAGGTTGGACTTTTCTATCTCCAGAACAAGCGCTAACTTTACGTGGGAATAAACCCAGTGAAGTAGTCTTAAAAGGTGCGCTATATGATGTATTACGAAAACGCCGTTTTATATATGCAGGAAACGAGTACCCGCTTTCTGATAAATCGATTGATGGGATTGTCGCAGAAATTAGCACACCCGCATTAAATGAGGGATTAACCAAGGCAAACGAACGGATATATAACCACATCTTATATGGCATTACTGTCACTGAATTTGTTGGTGGTAAAAAAATAAATCCGACTATTCCGCTGATTGATTGGCATGATATCCAAAATAATAGTTTTTTATTTACAGAGGAATATTCTATTTTGGGTGCTGGAGGTGTACAAACCCGATGTCCAGATATTGTTTGCTTCGTTAATGGCTTACCACTCGCGGTCATTGAAGCGAAACGTCCTGATGGAAAGAAAGGCCCAACCATTGAAGAAGGGATATCACAACATCTACGTAACCAGCGTTTAAGCGAAATCCCTCAGTTATTCGCCTATAGCCAACTTTTATTATCCATTAATGGCGTTGATGGCTTATATGGAACACAGGGCACAGATGCAAAATTTTGGGCGACTTGGCGAGATGAAGATATAGACGAGAATCAATTTAATCAAATTAAAAACTTAGCCCTTACCACGCAACAATTAGACAGCTTTTTTAACCATCGGCGAACAACAGATAGAGTTTGGTTTGAAAAACTCATTTCGCAAGGACAATTAGCAGTAACAGGACAAGATAAACTGCTCATCAGTTTATTATCACCCCAACGATTACTCGATATGACTCGTTATTTCATGTTGTTTGACAAGAGAGCAGGAAAAATCGTTGCACGTTATCAACAGTTTTTTGGTATTCAGCGATTGATTGAACGGATTAATACACCTAACCTGGAGGGTGGGCGAGAAGGTGGGGTGATATGGCATACGACTGGCTCTGGTAAATCGCTAACGATGGTCTTTTTATCGCGCGCACTCATTTTGCATGACAGTTTGAAACAATGTCGCATCGTGGTAGTCACTGATCGCGTCGATCTGGAAAGACAACTATCTAATACCTTTCATTCTGGTGGTGAGTTTTCTGGAAAAACAGAGTTTTCAAATGCAAAAGCCACATCCGGCAGGCGGCTGGCGGAGCAAATCAGCAAAGGCACTGAACGTGTTATTTTTTCTCTCATTCAAAAATTTAATACCGCAGCCAAACTGCCACAATGCAAGAATTTAAGTCGTGATATTGTCGTTTTAGTAGACGAAGGCCACCGCTCACAAGGTGGGGAAAATTATATTCGCATGAAACAAGCTTTGCCTAATGCTGCTTTCATTGCCTTTACAGGTACGCCCTTGCTTAAAGAAGATAAAACCACAAATAAGTTTGGGTCTATCATCCATGCTTATACTATGCAGCGTGCTGTAGAGGATAAAATGGTGACACCGCTTTTGTACGAAGAAAGACGTCCTGAACTCATGGTCAATGACCGGGCAATTGATTCTTGGTTTGAACGAATAACTGAGGAACTTTCTGATGAACAACGGGTAGATTTAAAGAAGAAATATGCCAAAAAAGGCGAAATCTACCGCTCTGAAAATCGAATTGAGCTTGTTGCTCTAGATATAGCTCATCATTTTGTAAAAAATATTGATGAGGGTTTAAAAGGACAAATTGCTTGCGACAGTAAACTGTCCGCTATTCGTTACAAAAAATATTTAGATGAAGTTGGGTTATTTGACTCGGCTGTTGTGATGTCACCTCCTGATACCAGAGAAGGAAATACTGAAGTCGATGAGTCTAAAATTCCAGAAGTAACAAAATGGTGGAAAGATAATGTTGGTAATCAAGATGAACGTGAATACACTCGACAGGTTATAGAGCATTTTGCCAATGATAAAGATTTAAAAATAATTATTGTTGTTGATAAGCTGCTTACTGGTTTTGATGAACCGCGAAATACGGTGCTCTATATTGATAAGCAGCTAAAAGAGCATAATTTAATTCAGGCTATAGCTCGTGTTAACCGATTACATGAAAAGAAAAAATTTGGATTATTGATTGATTATAGAGGAATCCTTAAAGAGCTTGATACCACCATTGCCAAATATCAGGATTTAGCATCCAGAACACAGCAAGGTTATGACATTACTGATCTTGATGGCCTGTATCATCAAATGTCTAGTGAATATAAACGCCTTCCCCTGCTCTATGATGCATTATGGAAAATCTTCAAAGAAGTTAAAAACAAAGGCGATTTTGAACAACTAAGGCAAGTACTTATCCCCAAAATACAAGAAGTTGATGGCGATCTCGTCGATACAAATCTGAAAGTTAGAGAGGATTTTTACGATGCACTGAGTGAATTTGCGAATTGCCTCAAAGTTGCCTTACAGTCTGATAGCTTTTTTGATGATAAAAGTATTACTGATGCCCAACGTACCCACTATAAAGAGACATTAAAACAATTCACCAGCCTGCGCCAAATTGCAAAACTCGATGCAGGTGAAATCATTATATATGACAAATATGCCGATCTTGTAAAAAAACTCATGGATAAACATGTTGTTGGTGTGCAAATTAAAGAGCCAGAAGGTGTATATGAAGTTGGCAAAATGGGAAGTCAAGAGCGACCTGAAGAATGGAATGAAGAAAAAACAAGAAACGAAACAGATATCATAAAAACACGCATCGCTAAAATGATAGAACAGGATTTAAGAGATGATCCCTATGCGCAAGAAACATTTTCAGAACTTTTAAAAATAGCCATAAAAGAGGCAGACGAACTATTTGAACATCCATTAAAACAATATTTACTATTTCAAGAATTTGAACATGATGTGCTGAACAGAAAACTAAAGGAAATTCCAGCAGATTTTTCTGATAATCACCATGCACAAGCTTATTATGGAGTATTCAAGCTTCAACTTCCTGTTTCTTTTGCAACTCTCACAGAAGAAGAACAAAAAAAATGGATTGATCTTGCCTTTACTGTGGATGAACTAATTAATGTTTCAATTGCGGAACATTCCTTGAATCAACAAAATACAGAAGCAGACATTCGAAAAAAATTATTACCTATTTTTTTCAAAGCGTGTAAAGATTTAGGTTTTGGAATGGAACATGCAAAAAACATTATTGAACAAATTATTCAAATTGTTCGTGTGGGTCTAATTTCAATATGATTAAGGATAATTAATGTCTGCAGACACATCCTATATTACATTCGGGATAGATAAAATTCCTTTCGAGCTTCGACCCAAAAAGCAAGAAGGCCATCGCATCACAATTAAAGTCAAACCTGATTGTCAGGTTATTGTTTTTGCACCTTTATCCGCAACCCATGACGAAATTATTGTGGCTGTTAATAAACGCGCAAAATGGGTGTATAACAAATTACGTGTATTCAAATCTCAACAAGATTATATTACCCATCGACAATATATAAGCGGTGAAAACCATTACTATTTGGGGAAGAAATATGTACTTAAGGTGATCGATGCACCCAAAGTTAAGCCTCAAGTTAAGTTATTGCGTGGCCAACTGCAGATAATTGGATCCAGGTCGATTAAACATAGACAACAATTATTAACAGATTGGTATAGACAAAAAGCTTCTGAGCTTTTTAACCAAAGATTGGAGCTACTTTTACCTATAGTACCTTGGGTAAAAGAACGACCAGTCATTCATTTAAGAGTGATGAAAACTCGATGGGGTAGTTGTTCTGTCAATGGCAAGATAACGATTAACACCCATCTGATTAAGGCATCATTAACATGCATTGATTACGTAATTATTCACGAACTATGCCACATCGCAGAACATAATCATAGCGACAAATTCTATCGACTGATTAGCAAAGTTATCCCCTACTGGGAAAAAACAAAAGCATTTCTTGATCAAAAAGCGTCATTATACCTTTCTGACTAATGCGCTGTGAGTGCCGCAGTGGTGCCGATTGAGAAAACAAATAAAAAATATTGTTATAAATCAATTAGTTATGGTGGAGGCGGCGGGAATCGAACCCGCGTCCGCAAATCCTCTGCCTTTAGTTCTACATGCTTAGCCTTGTCGATTGGTTTTAACTGTGGCTCCTCCGACAGGCAGGATTAGACACAGCGATTCTCTGAATTTCGCAAGCTCGCTCGAGACGGGCGGGATTGCTAGCTTATCTCTTATGACCGTTGATTCGATACCGATAAGCGGGCTCGGTCGAACGGGGTGCTGGTTTTTGGCAGCACACGGTAGGTTACACTATCAAAGCTTACGCAGCGATAGCTTCACCAGCAAAGTTTTCATCGTTTGCATTTATATTTACTGAGTCTTATTTACGAGAGATCTCCTTCTCGGCATGCACCTCCGGTTTCGCAACCCGCGTCGAAGCCAGGTCGCCCCCTTGTTTTTATTATATCATAAGTATTTGAGTTTTGATCTCGTGGTGAAAATTTTATGTTTGCTATTTTGCCCTCTTCCGCCCTGCGGGCACCTTCTCCCGATTCGGGAGAAGGGATTTTTCTTAGCTTTTTATCCCATTATGCCTTAGGAGGGCGTCTACTTTAGCGGGGCGGCCGCGGAAGGCGATGAAGGCTTCTGCCGCTTTTTTGGAGCCGCCTACTTCCAGGATGCATTGCAGGAAATCACGGCCCGTTTGCGGGTTGAAAACGCCCTCTTCTTCAAAGCGCGAGTAGGCGTCACTGGAGAGTACTTCTGCCCACTTATAACTATAATAGCCCGCGGCATACCCCCCCGCAAAAATATGGGAAAAGCTATGCTGGAATCGGTTGTAGGGTGTGGAAGGGGTTACAGCGGTGATGCTGCGAACCTCTTTTAAAGTGTTTGCTATAAAATCAGCTTCCTCGTTGAAATGCTGATGGATTCTAAAATCAAACAGTGAGAACTCCAATTGGCGCATCATAGCCATTGCCGATTGGAAGTTTTTTGCGGAGAGTAATTTTTTATACCAGTCTTCAGACAGCTTTTCGCCGCTCTCAACATGGCTGCTTAACTCATCAAGGGCTGCTTTCTCCCAGCACCAGTTTTCAAAAATCTGGCTGGGCAACTCAACGGCATCCCATTCGACGCCGTGGATCCCAGAAGCGCTCAGGTAATCAACCTGCGTCAGCAGATGATGCAGGCAATGGCCGCATTCATGGAATAAAGTAGACACTTCTTCATGCGACAGGGTGCCTGGCTTGTCGCCAGCCGGTTTAGCGAAATTACAGGTCAGTGTGGCTATAGGCAATTGCACTTCACCATTCGGCAGGCGTCTTCGGGTTTGTAAGGAATCCATCCAGGCGCCGCCACGTTTATTTTGTCTGGCATAAAGATCAACATACATGAATCCCCGTGATGCATTATGTTCATCAATTAACTGGTAGCAAATGACATCAGGGTGCCAGGTTTCCGCATCTTTTACTTCTTGCAGGCGAATGCCATACAAGCGCCCAATAATATTAAAAAGCCCGCTCATTACCTGGTTTTGCGGGAAAAAAGGACGTAAATCCTCCTGGGAAAAATTATAATCGCGCAGACTTAATTTCTCTGATAAGTAAGGGATATCCCAGGGTGAAATCGGGTCGATGTTCCATTCCTCGCGCGCATATTTCTGCAGATTCCGAAACTCATTTTTGGCCTGATCAAAGGCCCGTTCGCTTAAATCAAGCAGGAAATCGGTGACCTGCGTGGTTGAATCGACCATTTTGGTCGCTATTGATAATTCGGCATAATTTTTAAAACCTAATAACTGTGCCTCGCGATGACGCAATGCCAGGATCTCCTGCATGATCGCAGAATTATCAAATTTACCCGCAGTCGGCCCTTGATCGGAAGCGCGTGTTACGAAAGCATGATAAAAAGTCTCCCGCAACTCCCTGTCATCGGCATAGGTAATCACGGCCAGATAGCAAGGGAACTCCAGATTCAGTACCCAGCCCGGCAATTGTTTTTCCTCGGCCAGTTCTTTAGCAGCTAACAGGGCATGCTCCGGCAGACCTTTAAGCTTGGTTTCATCGGTAACATGCATGGTAAAAGCCTGGCCGGCATCCAGCACATTATTCTCAAACTGATTGGATAGCTCAGAGAGCCTGGCCTGAATCTGTTCGAATTCCTGTTTATCTTCAGGGGATAAAGCCACGCCCGATAATTCAAAACCTTGCAGCATATCCTCATGCATTTTTTTCTGCACGGCATTCATATGGCTGGTATCTAAGCAACGCACTGCCTCGTATAAGGCCTGGTTTTGTCCTATTGCGGATTGATAGGCAGACAGTTTTGGCAAACAATCCTTGTAACAAGCGCGTAATTCCGGTGAATTGACCACTGCATGCAGATGGGAAAGCGGAGACCAGAAACGTTCCAGTTCATCCTCCATATCCTCTAGCGGATCAATTAAATTCTCCCAGGTAAATGCAGTTTCCTGTTGCAGCAAAGCGTTAATACGCTCTAAATTATTTTGCAGCATATCTCCCAAATCATTCGCAAAACTCTCTGGATCAATCGATTTGAAAGACGGTAATTGAATGTTAGCCATTACAAGATCTCTTGGGATAAAAAGAAGAGCATAGCACTTTCAGGAAAAATGCTCCAATGCTTAGCTCATGGGCTGAGGAAGGAGGGTCTCGTCAAATTCAAAATCGATTTCTTTATCTTCTTTTCTATCATTGGAACTAAAAAACAAATAGGGCGAAGAGGCAATACCCGGCTTTTCTGCTTTGGGTGATTGAGGTAATTGCAGCTGATCCCGCGGTCTTTGTTCCTCAAAATAGCGTGTTGCCAGAAAGCCGGCCACAGTGGCGCTTAAAAAGAGAATAGCGCCAATGACGGGAATTAACGGATTAGCCATAAAGAGAGGAAGCATCAGGATAAATCCGAGGCAAACGCCAGTAGTCGTCGCCACCGTCGTCAGAACGCGGTAGGTTTCCATCCGGATGCGGTGATCCAGTATTTTCTGATGTCGGAGTAAGGCTTCGTATTCATCCCGACGCGAGTCATCATCTTTAATGTCTTCCGCCATCTCAGCATATTGAGCCTTTAGTTGATTAAAACGATAAATCTCGATACCTGCCCTGACGCTTGCCCAAATAATATCATAGACAAAGCAGGCTAAGCTGAAATAAACGGCAATCGGGGCTAAGGGCCCTACAAAGACAAAACAATTTAATATTCCCGCCGCAAACCAGACGACATCATTGCCAATTTCAAAATAACGACGCTGTAATTGCGCAAGAAAGCGGAACCAGAAGCCGAGATTTTTTTCCTGCTCAGTCATCCAGGGACCCGGGACAGAATGCTTGATCAGGATAAATAGATTGGAAAACAAGCGGGGCCCGAAGAAAATCCACCCAAGATAAGCCAGAGCCGGATTCAGTATTTTATCCGCTGTTGCAATAACTTGGCCATATCGCTCCACACGATTTAATAAGGGTACCAGTGCGTTCAGCAGGCGCTTGCCTCGAATGAAAATCAGGCGATAGGGATTAATCCAGGCGGTATCATTACGCATTTTTTGCGTAATCGTATCGGCTTCTAGCTTGAGCTCACCCTCGGGCTCGAAAAGATAGCCTCTTTTTTCCAGGTAATGACGGTAGACAGTCTTCTCTTTTCTGAGGCGCAGCACTTCTCGCGGTACATTAATATAATAGCGGTATACATACTCCAGCAGCTCGGCATATAAGAGCGCCACGGCAAGCAGTTCGGTTAATTCCGGCGAATCGGGACGCAGCACGAATTCCCGCGCCAAATGCGTACAAAGAATGCTGTAATCAAGGGTCCATTTCAGGTGATCTTGAACAAAAGGCTCAAAAAAAGCCTGCGGTTTCTCAGCCAGCAAGTTCGCCGCTTGCCAGACCTCTTTGCCTTCGTGTGTAATTGACGGTTCCAGTTGTACAACCTGCCGCAATTGCCGCATCACAGCATGCTTTCCTATCGTTAAAAACCAAGGCCAGTATGATCTCAAATTTTACACAAAAAGTAAAATAAATATAGAAAAAGAGCAGCGACGAACAAGATTTGTACAATACTAATAAAACAATCTCGGCAACCTTGCTGATTAAAAGCTTCTGAGCGACAATAGGCAACCTGAAAATAGGGGAAGTAACACATGCACTCATTAAGTGATTTGGCCAATGCTATTCGAATTTTGAGTATTGATGCTGTAGAACAGGCTCAGTCTGGGCATCCTGGAATGCCGCTGGGAATGGCTGATATCGCCACAGTCCTATGGCAAAAATTCTTGAAACACAATCCAAAGAATCCACACTGGTATGATCGTGACCGATTTGTATTATCCAATGGCCATGGTTCTATGCTGCTGTACTCGCTATTACACTTAAGCGGCTATAACCTACCCCTTGAAGAACTCAAAAACTTTCGTCAGCTGCACTCCAAAACCCCCGGCCATCCAGAGTTTGCTGAAACACCCGGGGTTGAAACGACCACGGGACCGCTGGGTCAGGGACTCGCCAACGCAGTCGGCATGGCCATTGCTGAAAAACTGATGGCCAATCAGTTTAACCGCCCAGGGCTTGAGCTGGTCAATCATTTTACCTATGCCTTTGTAGGTGATGGCTGCTTGATGGAGGGGATATCCCATGAAGCGTCCTCCCTTGCGGGGACTTTGGAATTAGGCAAGCTGATTGTATTTTACGACGACAATGGCATTTCCATTGACGGCAAGGTGGATAACTGGTTTCGCGATGACACAGCCGAGCGTTTCAAAGCCTACCACTGGCAGGTGATTGGCCCTGTTGACGGCCACAATCCCGTTGACATTGAAAAGGCGCTTAAACAGGCACGTGCCGAGACCACCAAACCCACTTTAATTATCTGCAAGACGACGATCGGCTTTGCTTCTCCTTTAGCCGGCAGCGAGAAATCACATGGCGCACCGCTTGGCGCGTCAGGCGTTGAACAAGTTCGCAAGACTTTAAACTGGCCCTATCCTCCCTTTGAAATTCCTAATCAGATTTATGCAGAGTGGAACCATGTTGAACAGGGTCAATATGATGAAAAGCAATGGCTTTCCTCCTGTCACCAATATCAAAAGCAGTACAAACAGGACTATGAGGAATTTTTAAGACGCATCAATGGTGACCTGCCTGATACATGGCCTGCTGATGTACAGGAATTTATCCAGCATTGCATGGAGCAGAATAAGGCAATGGCCTCCCGTAAAAGCTCCCAGTACTGCATTGAACATTTTGCCAAACAATTACCCGAGATGCTCGGCGGTTCGGCTGACTTAACCGGTTCAAATAATACTGACTGGTCAGGCAGCAAGGCCATTACGGCAGAGGATTTCTCAGGAAACTATTTATTCTACGGCGTGCGTGAGTTTGCCATGGCAGCAATCATGAATGGGATTGCCCTGCATGGCGGATTTATTCCCTATGGCGGCACTTTCCTGGTGTTTACTGACTACGCCCGTAATGCTATCCGTTTAAGCGCCATTATGAATCAGCGGGTTATTTATGTCTTAACGCATGATTCCATTGGCCTCGGCGAAGACGGCCCTACCCATCAGCCGGTTGAACATGCAGCCATGCTGCGTCTGACCCCCGGCATGCAGGTATGGCGCCCTGCGGATCTGGTAGAGACAGCGGTAGCCTGGGCACAGGCACTGCAGCATCAGTCAGGCCCATCCGCCCTTTTGCTCTCCCGCCAGAATTTACCCGCATTGCCCCACTCAGAAAATGCATTTGAATTAATCAGTAAAGGCGCATACATTCTGCAGGACAGTTCAAAAGAACCTGAAATTATTCTATTGGCGACTGGTTCGGAAGTTCAGCTAGCTCTAGCTGCAGCGGAAAAAGCCCGGGCGAACGGCAAGCAGGTTCGTGTGGTCTCTATGCCCTGCTGTGAACGTTTTTTACAGCAAGATCAGGCTTATCAGGAACAGGTATTGCCTAATCGAGTGCGCAAGCGCATTGCCATTGAAGCAGCCGCCAGCGGTTACTGGTATCGATTCACTGGTCTTGACGGCGCTGTCATCGGCCTGGAGCGTTTTGGGGTTTCAGCACCGGCCTCTAAAGCCTATGAATATTTGGGGCTGACAGTAGATAACATTATTAAAGTAATTGACACATTGTAATAATGGCTCTTAGATTGAGTCAGTATAATTCGGAGAAGTTTTATGACTATACGAGTCGCAATTAATGGCTATGGCCGTATCGGACGCTGCGTTTTGCGTGCTTTTTTTGAGAATGGCTGCCAGAACGAGCTGCAAATTGTTGCAATTAATGATGTTTCCGGTATTGAAACAACCGCTCATCTGACTCGCTATGACTCAACGCACGGGCGTTTTGCGAGCACAGTCATTGTTGATGGCGATCATTTGGTTGTGGACGGCCAGCGCATTAAAGTATTTGCCCAGCGCGACCCAGCCCTTTTACCCTGGGGTGAACTTGATATCGATATCGTACTTGAATGTACTGGCGCATTTACTTCCAGGGAAAAAGCGATGCAGCACATTGCTTCCGGCGCTAAAAAGGTGCTTATCTCAGCCCCCGGAAAAGACGCCGATGCAACTATTGTATATGGTGTAAATCATCAAAGCTTGCGTGCAACGGATGTTATTGTCTCTAATGCATCATGCACGACTAACTGCCTGGCTCCAGTAGTCAAACCCCTGCACCAGCATATTGGCATTACCCAGGGACTGGTTAACACAGTGCATGCCTATACTAAAGACCAGATGTTATTGGATGGCAGCCATAGCGATTTAAGACGCGCCCGTTCAGCCACTCAGTCGATTATCCCCACCAAAACGGGTGCGGCCTCTGCTGTGGGACTGGTACTGCCTGAACTGGCCGGCAAACTCGATGGCTTCGCCATGCGCGTTCCCACGTTAAATGTTTCAGTCGTTGATCTGACTTTTATTTCTGCCAGAGAAACTTCAGTCAGCGAAGTCAATGATATTATGCGCCGTGCAAAAAATGATATATTGCATATCAATGAGGAACCCCTGGTTTCCTGCGACTTCAATCACCACCCTGCCTCTGCTATCTTTGACGTTTCCCAGACCAAAGTCATGGGTAATCTGGTGAAAGTGGTTGCCTGGTATGACAATGAGTGGGGTTTTTCTAACCGTATGCTCGACACTGCCAAGTGTATGATGAATCGTTAAGGGGTCGAAGAAAACATGAATGTTTTAAAAATGAGCGACCTGGATCTCAGGAATAAACGCGTTCTAATCCGTGAGGATCTCAACGTACCAATCAAGGATGGTATTATTACCAGCGATCAGCGCTTACAAGCTGCCCTTCCGACTATAAAACAGGCATTGGATGCGGGAGCGGCAGTAATTGTCCTCTCACATCTGGGCCGTCCGGAAGAAGGACGCTTTGAAAAACGTTTTTCTCTTGAACCGGTAGCCGATTATTTTGCCAGCTATCTCAATTATCCTGTCCGTTTTGTCAGCGATTACCTGGATGGAATAAATACAAACCCGGGAGAGTTAGTCATTTGTGAAAATGTTCGCTTTAATATGGGTGAAAAGAAAAACGACCGGTTTTTATCCCAGAAACTTGCTGCATTATGCGATATTTTCATTATGGATGCGTTTGGAACCGCCCATCGTGCCCAAGCCTCTACGGTAGGTGTTGCTGCTTTTGCACCAATTGCAGCAGCAGGACCATTGCTGGTGCGCGAACTGGAAGCTTTACAACAGGTTTTGAAAGCGCCTAAACGACCGATAGTGGCAATTGTAGGCGGCGCTAAAGTGTCGACCAAGCTCACCCTGCTAAAGCAAATGGTGACCAAGGTTGATTACCTGATTGCTGGCGGCGGTATTGCCAATACTTTTTTAAAAGCACAAGGCTATGAAATTGGCGTTTCCCTGTGTGAAGATGAACTGCTGGGAGAGGCGCGGGAAATTCTGCAGCTGGCTGCTGAAAAAGGCTGTAAAATGCCCTTGGCAACAGATGCAGTTGTTGGCAAAAGCTTTAATGAAAACTGCCCCGCTTTCAATAAAACCCTCCATCATATTGCCAGTGACGATATGATTATGGATATTGGCCCGGAAACTGTCCGCAATTATCTGGATATTATTGATAAAGCGCAAACCATTATCTGGAATGGTCCAGTCGGCGTTTTTGAGTTCCCACAATTTTCCTATGGTACGCGCGCAATAGCGATTGCCATCGCTGACAGCGATGCTTTTTCGATTGCCGGCGGCGGCGATACACTGGCAGCTATTGACCTTTACGATTTGAATCAGCAAATCTCCTACATCTCTACCGGTGGCGGAGCATTTCTTGAATGCCTGGAAGGAAAAACCCTCCCGGCAGTGGCTATTTTAGAAGAACGGGCCAACGAGCTTCAGAAAGCAGACTAAATCGCCAAACTGTGCAGGATCAGCTATGCCCCAAAGACGATGGCTGTCTTTCGGGCATAGCAAAGCTTCCAGCGCGAAACCAGAAGGAAGTCACCGCAATGGCGGAAATAATTTCCCTTATTTGCCGTTGACGGCAAGAAAAATTGCTATACTCTGCCCCTTTTAATTTGAGAAGAATTTGACCATGAATGCATTAGAAAACGCGGTAAAGCAGGCTTTGGCTTTATCTGGGAGCAGCCAAGAAGCGAATAAGGCTTATCTTGAATTTATTAAGGCCAATTTTATTATTCCTATTGATAAAAAGTCCTCAGAAGATAACCCGGAAGTGCTTTACCTAATTGAAAATGGACAGTGTTTCCTACCTGTCTTTTCAGATATGAGCTATTTCCATCCATGGGCACAGGACATTAAGGATGAAATTCAAATTCTTCGTTTATCTGGGGTCGATTTACTTAAAGGAGTTGGCGATCAGGTTACGGTGTGCCTGAATATCGGCAGTACGATTTATAAGGAATTTAATCCATCGGAGCTGGAAAGAATGCGAAGTATGGTGTTAAAGCTGTTTAAGTAGACGCTACAGCCTCTTGTTTTGTGAGCAAGAGGCCGTTTATTTTTTAACTATCATCAGGCCACCAGATCCAGAACTTGATAACCGACTACAGCAGTAGCTGCCAAAGCCCCGGTGATTTTCAAAAAGCTTGTAAAAAACGCTGTCTGAAATGGATGGTGATACCATTGATCATTGGCTGCTGCCTGCGGTGCCTTTTCTTCTTCCGTATTTTCAGCTAAAGAAAATAATGGTTCCTCACCATAGAATCCTGCCCACCAGCCTTCCATCCATTGATTATGTTCTTCAGTACCCTCAACATAGGGATTTTCTTCCTCAGAGAGTTCCGCTACTGCACATTCGTAACCGAAAACATAACACTCTTCAAGACTCGGATGATCAATGTTCAAACGTAATCGTAAATAAGGTGTAAGAGCGGTTGTGTCTTTCATGTCAATACCCCTTTCGCGTGCTAAAATTGTTTCATTATCACTTAAGCATTTATCGCACCAGTTTGTAGGAGCAATTTCTTAAGCTTATGGTTCCATTCTACGCTCATGAAATTCAACGTGCTCTGCGAAGAACACAATTTACAAAATCTTGACAATTATTCTTGCTTAGCAAAATTTGCCGTTGGATACGGCAAGGCTGGGCTTCGTTTGTACGCTGGGCTGTAAACCCCAGATTTGATATTAGCTATTGAATCCCCGCGGCACCGACCGCGGGGCCCCTGCCTGTTGAAGTAGCATGCTCCTCAGACAAGTTCCAATCTTGCCAAAAAATAAGATTGAAGAGGTCGTCATAAACAAGTGTGCTTAACATTAAATTGGCTTCGTGCGGGCTGCGGTCGCAGCCTATAGGTATCTACACATCTCCACTAGCCCTGCGGCTTGTCCGCAGGGGTCCAGTGTTTTTCTATGAGTCGTCTGGATCCCTCGGACAAAACCGAGGGTAGTAGAAGCTAAGAACAGACTGTGTTTTCAAAGAGGTGTAGATACCTATGAGTTGATAACGCTGGGCTTTACAGCCCAACCTACGGGGCTAATCGGCGGCAGATCCATTGGCCGGCTTCTTGCCGGAAATGCAGGCGATCATGGAGGCGGTTATCCCGTCCTTGCCAGAATTCGAATTCATCAGGAAGTACTAAATAACCTCCCCAGTTGGAGGGACGGATAATCGGCTTTTGGCTGTGTTTTGCAAGAAGTTCATTAAACGACTCTTCCAGCTGGGAGCGCTTGCTAATGGCTTTGCTTTGCGGAGAAACGATGGCGCTGACCTGACTGGCAAGCGGTCGACTGCTAAAATAATCATCGGATTGCTCAGGAGAGTTGCGCTGGACCCGACCGCGGATACGGACCTGGCGAACCAACTGCGGCCAGAAAAAGTTTAGCGCCGCGTAAGGCAGGTGAATTAACTGCATTGCTTTGGCGCTGTCATAATTGGTATAAAACAAAAACGCATTATCCTCGATTCCCTTGAGTAAAACCACACGTGAATCAGGCAAGCCCTTTTCATCAGTAGTGGATAAAACCATGGCCGTTGGATCGTGGATTTCTACGCTCATCACCTCATTAAACCATCGCCGAAACAAATCAAAGGGATCTCGTTCCAGGTGCTCGTCCAAAGTGAGATTGCCATATTCCCGGCGGATGTCTGCAAACTTGTCTGAATTCATTTTTAATTATTCTTGCGCAGTTTCAGGGAATTATATACTTTTTACTTGCAAACACTACCTTCTGCACAACAGTATTCATCCTTAAAGGGCATTCTGGATAAATAAAACCATTTTTAAGGTTTACTTAATGTTCAGCATATATTATTAGAGTATGAAATATTTCAAAGTGATAACATCGTGCTCGATAAGCTCAAAGCCCTCATAAATATTTTTTCTAATCCTGTTACGGAATTCACTGACAGGCAATTGGCTACACTTGAATCGTTTAAAGACAAACAAGTGGCTGCCATTCTGCGCGCTCAGAGGGAATTAATTTGCAAGAAACTTGCAGAAGGCTACGATTATATCTCTGAGGAAGGGGAGGTCAAGTTTTCACTTCGCTTCCATGATCACCTGAGCTACCATCTCTCCACCATGTACACAGTAGGAACTCCCTTCCCGAAATCCTATCTGCCTATTCTGCTTGCGGCCGATGCCGAGCCGGATAACATCGCAATCGAGCCTGGAAAAATTTATTTTCGTATAAAAGACGATCAACTCGAATATACGGTCATCGCACCGCCTAACAAGAAAATCAGCGCTTTACTTAATCCCAAGAGTTTAAACATACAACTAAGCAACCCCTTAAGTATTGAAAGTATCCAGGCAGCTCTGCCAACTATATTACAAGCCACCACCAAAGCAGGCCATACTGTTAAGGACTATAGTAGCGAACCGCGTCAAGTGGTGCAGATCAAAGATCTCATCAATGCTTTATATCATGGTGAAATGGCTTTTCTTGACCTGGAAAGCTTAAATATCCGCGGCACTTACCATCTTGATTTGGTCGAAAAAAATAAAAAACCGGTGCCGGGTAAAATCTATCTGCGCAACCCCCTGGACCATTTTAGGATTGCGGCAGCCCCTGCGGACGACAATCTTAATGCAGACACGCTTTATCTGAGAGAGGAAGTTAAAGAAGGAGAGAGCATCATACATTACTCCTTTCTTCATCCAATGGACAAAAAGCAGGTTGTTAAAGGCTCGGTTAATGCCGATGATCTTAAAATCATGTTTGGCCAGGAAGGAAGCATCGAATTCCTCACTGCCTTAAAAGCAGGCGAATTTGAAAAAATAGATGCATTCAAAAAAAAATTGGGGTCCAACTTACTTAAAGCAGGCCAACTGCCTCTTGTTTACTATGTCATTAATACGCTCAATCAAAAACTCGTTGTCGACAAAGTCTTCATCGATGAACTGAAAAAGGTTTTCACTGAAGAAGAGATTGACAGGCTATGCTTTGCGATTGAGGAAAATGAAGTAGAAAACCTGTCACTGTTAAAAGATGGCATTATTGCTATTGCCAAAGAGAGAAATCAGACAGTGGATGTGAAAACGCAACGGGAAATTGATATATCCAGGCTGCTCAACAGCACTATTGAACATGCTTACACTGCCTGCTATCTGGCTACCCATCTCGATTTGGATTTGGTTGAAATGTTTTCCCGTGAATTTGCCATAGGTGAAAACCTGCTTTCTGATATACAAAATTATGCCGATTCGCCGGAAAGAGGCATGAAGATGCTTGAGAAAGCCAGTGATTTTGCCCGAAACCATGCGCATGATGCAGGTTATGTTGCTGGGGTCGCCGTTGCCCAGATGCAGCCAAAGGATGGTAAGGTCGATTATGATTTCCTAAGCTTTTTCTGTCATGAATTCCCCAAATATCTTCAGAGCTATACCCAGCAGATTAAAGATTACACAGAGGGCTTATTAGAAAAAGTCATTGAGAAAGGAGTGCCTCTTGATCCGATAGCCATTGCGACCTTAAAAGAACATGGTCTCGACAAAAAAGCATTTGCCTCCCTGGAAGCCAGTGCGATGACCATGGGAAATTCGCTTATGTTGCTTCGGGACAATAGCCTGTTTTTACCACTGGAAGTCATCCATTATATCAGTGTCCTCAATAATATAGTGACCATATCATCCAGTATTTTGAAGCAGGCTCTGAATATGAATGAGGCCTCACAAGCTGCAGTTTGCGCGCAGTTGTCCAAATTAAAGTATGAGTTGCTGCCGCCCCTTTTTGCACTGGCCGATAAAATTGAAGATCAGTTTCTTTTGAAGCCCGGCTCTTTATCCGCCCCTTTAAATACGCAGATAAAAGCACTTTACGATGTCCTTATTGAATATACGGGCAAATACGTTGATTTTGTCCAGCAGGCCCCTGCATTAATGGTGTTGGAGGACAGTAAACTTCTTGATTTGAGAATTCAGGAAACGCAGGCCAGGATTGATCAGGCCCAGCAAAAATTACACAACGCCAAAGACGCTAAAGTCGCTTTTCTCAAATTTTATAACATCATCAGTTCCCCCCAGTATCGCGGCCTGCGTATAGACAATCTCCCGCCGTCTGTAAAAGAGATACTGACCACTTATTTTTCATATTTTAAGCATACAGTAGAGCAGTATGATGTCAGTCTGGCAAATGCAATTGTATGTGGTCTTTATGGCGGAGAGAAAAGCCAGCTCTACATGGTTAATGAATTTTACGAAGGCTGGTGGAAAAAATACCAGGATGTGGACTGGATTGCCAATCTTCTGAACCATGCAGTCAATCTGGGCAACCTGCTCGATCGGGAAATCAATACTCAGAATTTTCACATCAACTCTAATATTGAATTGGTTCAATCCATCTACACCAATGCAAAGTTAACACTTTCCCCGAATGATCCTGCGCGTCAACCGCTCACCTTTAACGAGCAAAAAGTATTGAAAATAAGCGATGAGAACGCGCCGGCTTATGGCTTTGACGCCAAAGACAAATGGGGAGCAAAGGTTACCCGGCTGGGCGAATTGAATTCAAAACAAAGCGTTGCTCTAGCCAGTTTTTATACCAGCACAAAGGAGCAGTTGCTCAGCGCAAGGGCGGCTTATAAGTCCTTTATGCTCTTAATGGACAAATATCCCGGCCTGCCCCTCTTCCGGTTTACAGAAGAAGATAAAGCCCAATTAAGAAATTGGTATAACATTTTTCAACCCTGTTTTTGCCAGATCTTATCTGCCCTGCCCAATATACAATTTTTGGACAAGCAGATTATCGACAGTTTAAATAGCAAAACAGACACCCCCTCAGACCTTAAACTGCATCGGATTAATTCCCAGCTGCTTGGGATGAGTGAACCGATGATGAATATCCCTTTTGCTGAAGCCATATCCGTTTGCGAAGAGCGGGAAAAAGAATATAGCGCTTTGGCACGCTTGCAGCGAAGCAAGGAAATAACAGAGGAGGCCCAGTTTCCCTTCGTTGAAAATAAACAGGCTAAAACCATTTCCGGGGCGGTTAAGCTCCATTTTGAAAATGAGCACAATGGTTACAAATTTCATTTAATCGTACCCGATGCCATTAAGGAGATTCTGGAGCGTCTCAAGCTAAAAACCCTGTCAACACTTCCTTTAGACCCTCAAGTTCGTTCACCGCTTGAAAATCAAATCGTCAGACTGTTTCAACTGGATGAACAGCTAAACCAACACCCGGCGCTAGATGCCGCGCTAAAGCAGGAATACAGCCAATTGTTGGCAAAAATAGGTAACCTGTACCTGGAAATACTGGCTAAAGCACTTGCTGCTGATGGCCCGGCAAATTACGACTTTGTAAGAGTACAACTAACAAATCTGCGCGAACAACTTATCCCCCGACTCTTAAGTCTGACGGATGAAATTGAACTTCATACAAAAGTCGTGCAGAACAGTTTTACCACGCCTGTATTTAATAATCTCTGCGGTTTCCATTATGAAATAACGCGGATTGTTTACGATAAATACCCTGCTTTGAAAACTACCCCTCCCCTGCGGGTTGTTCCTGCCCCTGCACTGGAGACTCGGCTTGCTCCCATCCAAAAAAGAATGGAGGTTAGTCATTATAATTCAGTCTTGCTCAACAAAGCACAGGAAGCCTTTGAAGCGTTTTATCAGATTCTCGAGGAAGATGAGTTTAAAGAACGTCGAATTATTGATTTGTCTCCTAACACCAAAGAATTATTGAAAAGGCAGTTTGTTTATTTTCGCTCTCATTTACTTGACATAAACCCTGACCTGGAGGCCAGCATTGCCAATGGATTAAACTCCCCAGGCCGCTCGCCTTTCTACATGCTAAAGAAGCACTGGGATTATTATGCCTATGGTTATCAGACGAATGACTGGATTGTCCATGTGCTGGCAAATAAAGAAGCCATCGGCAAAGTTTTGCAAGATCAAATAAAGCAGCAAAACGATGAGCGTGAAGCCAATTTCAAACTTGCCGGGAAGCTGCTGCAGACAACCACTTTTGTATTAAGCCCAGTTGCCCAGGTCACTAATCCGATACTGTTCAATGAACTGGATGTATTGGGGTTTTCTGAACAGAAATCACCCGCATTTGAATATAAAAAAGAAGAATACAGTAAACGAATTACCGCTACCCGTAAACTGTCGTTTGAACAGGCGCAGCAACTACACTCCTATTATGCAATCAAGTCTATTCACATAGAGCAGGCTATTGAGGCTTTTGACCAATTGATTGACTTGCTGGAGAAATCTCCCGCCCTGACGCTAGATAATCTTGGTGAGGAACATCAATCAATTGCCAGGCAATGCTTTTATCAATTTCAGCCTTACCTGATGGCCTCTATCGGCGAGAGCGCTTCGAGACAGGTGCTTGAAAAACTGGAAGCAGATCTTTTAGAAAATCTGAACTCTGACTTATCTCAAGCATTAGGTACAGGTCCTGTTAAGAACAGTATAGAAAAATCCTTTTTCATTGATTTAAAAACACAGTTTAAGCGTGATCTGCAAAAAATTGGCGATATTTGCCAGCAGCGGGAGCAGACGTATGCCAATCTTTCTGCCAGCAAATTAACAAGTGCTTTATCTTCGAAGCTGGATTTAAGCGGCGGCTCTTCGGCTCCTGAATTACAGCTCAGAAATGGGACGACTTCCCCTACTAACCCGCTGGCCAATATTGCAGCTGAACCGCTGAATTATGGCTTTGCTGGAAAAGAAGTTATTTATTTTGAAGCAAGCGCTGCGGGGCTTAAATATACGGTGGTAAGCCCCTCCGGCTTAACCGTGAGCGATCTCCTTACGAAGAAAGATTTGCCTGATTTAAATACCGGGATCTCTGAGAACATTCCTTTTCTGGATTTTGAGAGAATAAAAGCCTTGCCGATTGACCAGGCAAGAGTTAAAGAGTTTGGCGCTTGCTTGTCGGATCTGCACAAAGCAAGCCAGGAATGGAATAATGACTCTATTCCACCAGCACTTAAAGCATCTGGCGCGCAACTACTGCACAAAATAAGCCGTCAAACATTTTATATTTTAAGAGAGTTGTCTCAAAATAATGCATCTAACCCTGAGTTTATTCGTCATAAGCTCCTGGTGATGAGAGAAAAAACGATACCCCAGCTGCTGAGCGTAGCGGATCAAATGGAGGTTGAGGCTCAATTAGCGCATGGCAGCTTAACTTCAGCGCTTGAGCAGCACTTACAGGCTATGGTTCACAATCTGGTTGAAGAAACAGAGAGGCATTTCGCACTGACCGCCAGCACGCCTGAGCTGCAAGGTTCAGCGACGGCATTGAAAACAAGAATTCAGCCTGCCAGACAACGCCAGCAATTGGCGCTGCAGAATTTAAATAAATCCGAACAGATAAAGGCTGCTTTTGAGTCTTTCTACAATATTATTGAGGATCAACAGTTTCAGGGAAAACGCTTAATCGACCTGCCTGCTGAAACCAAGCAGCAGCTAAAAGAGCACTTTGTCTATTTTCGAACTCATGTACTCCAATTAAACTCCGATCTCGAAGAAGCCATTGTCAATGGGCTCAACGGGGAGTCACGCTCCAGATTTTACGGTATAAAAACCTTTTATGATTATTATGTTCATAATTATCAAAATATGGACTGGATTACTAATTTAATCGCTAACAAAGAGCTAATCAGTAAGGCGATAAACCAGCCCGAGGCTTCGCAGCAGCATATTGTCGATACAAATTATGCACTGGAGCAGGAAATTGTTAAGGGCACCGATTTCTTGCTGCGTCCGGTCGATATAAAACAGGATCTTATTCTGTTTAACGAGCCAGAGGCTTTAAATCTATCTTCTAAAGAAAGCGCAGCGCTTAATGCCAAGCAAATGGATTATGGAGTACAAATCGCCAAATTAGAGGATCTATCTCATGACCAGGCTTATGCCCTCCATGCCTACTATACCCTTAGGACATACGATTTACACCAAGCTGGAACAGCCTACGAACAGTTTATCCATTTGATAGCAAGTACAAACAGCGAACATCTTTCCGACCTGCCTGCCAGTGAGAAATTACTCGCTCGCCAATACTACTTCCAATTCCGCCCTTTCTTTTTGGCAGCGATGGCCAAAGCCAGTCCAGAGGGGCTGAAAGCCGCACAGAACTCCGATGCAGCAATCATTGCTAACCTGAACTCCCAAGCCGGTGACAGGGTACTGACTGACACGTTCCTGAAAAATAAGGCATGGTTTAAAGAAACGCTTACACAACTTGATGCCAGCTGTGAAGCGAAGCTAACACACTATCAGGAATTGGGGCATAAAAAACTGAAGGAAAGCCTGGCTTCAAAACTTAACTTTCCTGCAGCAATACGCATTGACGAATTAAAACTAACGGAAATGCCTCCATTTACTGTTAAATCTGATTTTGCCGAGGCATTGGCCAGTCCTTTCAGGCAGGAGGAGTTGCAAACGCTCTCTCCGCTCATTACAGCAGTAACCGCCGCCCGCGGCCACACAGCTCCGAGGCTGCTTCCCAATCTGAATTACGGCAGCCGGGCAAATCATGTACTAAAGCATGATCACTATGCGCAAAAGATTGGTGAATTTCGTCAATCCCTGATGAATCTGACCCAATCCTTTAATCTTGCAGTCAGGAATGAATTGCATCTGGCCAGCCAGCAGCCCAATAAACTGCCTTACCCGGAACTTGAAGATCCGGATAAAGTGCTTGCGCAAAGCCGTCAGGTACTTGCTATTAAACAGCTATTTAATGCCTTATATCATTTTGAGCATATTATTGGGAAATTACAAAAACTCGATAATAACAGTTCTAAATTGATTTATGTTTATCATCTCCTGCAAGCATACGGGCATATTTCCGAACTCTATGAATTATGCAAATCGCTGACATCCGATCCGCATCTTTCCATGCTTACGCAAGAATTACTGACCAAAGCGCGGGAAATGAAACAGGTCGTTATGAAGGAAAGCGAGCCTTATCTGGCTGATGCTTCCAAGGTCGATCCTCAGGAAGTTCCTGGTGAAGTGCGCTATAACGCGATATGGTATACCCTGCAGGCTTTTTTCATGGTGCCTGAACAAATTAAAGCTGCCCTGGAGGGCGATCATAATCTTTCAGCCGAACAACGCCAGGCTATCCAGACAAACACCAAGAAAGTAGTCATCAATATTGAACGGATTATTTCCAAGTCGGACTCCCTTCGCAAACTCCTGGGTGAAACGTTTGTGATGTATGATCTCTTTCAGGAGCTTCGCGTAAAGTTGGGCGAATTTACCGGTATTACCCACAACTTTATTATGGATCATCTGGAAGAAATCAATACCGTCACCTTTGCCAAAATTCTTTTGGAAGTAGACAAATGGGAAGATAAGCTTCATTTAGAGCCGGGTAAATTGTCCGGCCCCATGAAACTGATTCTTGACGAGCTCTACAACGGCATGCTCGAACCATTGGAGCTTCGCTCAGAGCAGCACATGAAGCTGGTTTTTTCTGATTCGCCAACCGCCCAGCGCCTGGCCGAGGCTAATAAGCGTTTGGACGAGGCCGAAGAACAGCTTGAGCCGCTAAAGGAGAAGATGAAGCCGCTCGCTAGCCTAATGGGTGCAATTGATCATTATCTGCACTTAAACGGACTTAGAAATCAGGTACACCCTGAGAAAGATCAGGCAATGAAAGAACGGCTGGATAAAGCCCTCAACAAAGCAGGTGATTCAGTATTGGAAGCTTATGAGAAGGCTTACCCCCTATTAGAGGAGCATCATAAAAAGCTGCCTGTATCCAAGGATATCAGTCCTGAAAATAAATTGATTGATAAGTTAATCCATAGTTCCAATCTTAAAACCCCCGTTAAGCTAGCCAACATTAAAGCCCGGGTAAGCAGTACTTACAGCTATTTCCAGGGTGAGTTAGCCAGTCGTGAATTGACCAAAAAAACCGCAGAGGAAAAGGCGGCCCATCTTGAACAGATGCAAGCCAGACAAGCTCAGGAAAATCAGGCATTCCGTGAAAAATACACCCGTGAGGCTTTTGATAAACACACCGCATTTATCATTAACCGTCAGGTTGGCTTACATACGGTTAATAAAGAAAAACTGAAAGAACATTTGATGTCTTTTAAAGAAGACATTGTCGCTCAGGCATTGAACGATAATGACATTCAGAAGAAAATCGCTCGCTTACTGATAGTCAAAGCACGCGAATTCCAAAAAGAAAACTTTGCTTATTACCAGCAATTAGACAAAGTTAAAACCGCCCTGAATGCCTTTAAAAATTATTTTGACTATGCCAGTGATGCCTTGTTAAATCAAAAATCACTGTATGAAAGCCAGAAAACCTTGAGTGCCAAACAACTTGAAATCGAAAAACTGGAAACCATTGCCGATGATACGACGATCCCTGTCAAAGAACGCCTGGAGACTTTAAAATCAGGTGTCGAAAGCCCGGTATTTAAAACCATCATTTTCGCCAGACAGCATTTGGATATGTTTAGCCTTGCCTGGGTAAAGCGATGTTTTCTCGGCCTGCTTGAAGCGCTCCACCTTTATAAGCCAGGGCATGTCAAAAGCTATGACCAGTTACATTCCGCCACCCATAAGGAGTTTCCAACCCCCATAAATCCAAATGGCTACGGTCAAAGCCCGCTGGTTAAGCAGGGTTTATTTGGGCGCAAGGCAAGCGTACCCGATGTGGATGATTTGGATGCGGAGATACCGCCAGTCCATCCACCGGCAGTGTAATTGATATGAATCCCCGCGGCATCGACCCATAGCTATCTACACCAATGCATTAGCTAACGAATAGAAACAGTCTATCCCAAATTGTATTAACACCGTTCGGCCTGAGGAGGAGCAAAGCGCCGTCTCGAAGGCTTGGCACTCAGGCCGAACGGATTGAGATATAAGCTGAGTTTGGCTGTCTAAATTTGTGAGGGTCAGTCAGACATGGGCCCCGCGGTCGATGCCGCGGGGATTCGAGAGGGTGTGCTGCGGGGATTCGAGAGGGTATGCCGCGGGGACTCGGAAAATCGTTGCCATGGTATTCGGTTAGCCGTAGTCACGCACTTGGCTCAACTAATCATATTTCACTGAAAAAACATAGCTGGTAAACCCAAGTTTAAATCCTGCTTTTTCCCAAGTCCGAATCGCTGG
Source organism: Legionella birminghamensis (assembly GCF_900452515.1). NCBI lineage: Bacteria > Pseudomonadati > Pseudomonadota > Gammaproteobacteria > Legionellales > Legionellaceae > Legionella > Legionella birminghamensis. The sequence goes on along the minus strand of NZ_UGNW01000001.1, from coordinate 256,323 downwards.
CCTGTTAGCTGACTGCGTGATTGTAGTGAGTATCGTTCCCTGTTTTTGTCTGAGCTGAAATACCACTTCAGATAACAGCTTATACATCCATCCCTTATGAACAGAATTATCCACTGCTGCTAATACCAGTTTAGCGATGCGTTCACCTAAAATTTCAGTAGGATTATTTGACGACAAAAATCCGAATGCCGGGGTATTATCCAATTCAGGAACCAGGGTGAAGTCTGCAAAGCCATTGATGGCCTGCTCAATAAAGGTACCCAGATACTCATCGGCTACCTCATCGGAAAACGCAGGATCGGCATGAACCCTATCGTAAATATTTTTTTGTCTTTTAGCGATCTCTTTCAGAATCGCAATATCCTCACCCCGGGCATTTCTTGCCGGGTATCGAGTGCTATCAAACACTTCTTTTATTTCCAAATAATAATTCAATCTTGTTTCAACCAAGCTAAAACTGGTAGAACATAATGCCTGCGATAAATTAATATCCTCACAGGGAATACAAGAAAACAAGTAGCAGTTACCTTTCGCTTCAAATTCAGATGCGAATATTTTTATTGCCTCTCTCAACAATGCCATGTTGTTATGTTTGTACAGTACATGTTCTATTTTGAAAACTTCAAATCCAAAGTAATCCGAATCCCATTTTAATTTATTAAAAATAAAAAGATGCGGTTCTTTTTTTACATAGATTTCAATAACCTCCATGTCGTCTGCAATGACTTTTTTCAAAAGAGGTTGTACAACTGTTTGATCGGTCAATTCTTTTTTTTCAATGTGCTTAAGGAATGTATAGGGCGAGTAATAAAAAAGGATTTCCCTCTGGTGCTCAATAAACTCTTCAATCATATTAATCATTAATTTTTACCTCCTTTTACTGAATCTGGTGCTATCATATGCCATAAATTTGGAATCAGAAACAGTAATGAAGATATTCAGTCTGGCAATTATTATCTTTGGAGCACTTATGACCAGTCATATAAGCCACGCCCTGACAATCGTTCACGTTGAAGACGAGGCCTCAAAACCAGTCCTCACCTCCACTGCCAAGCCAGTCCCATTTCCCTTATCTACTGAAGATTTAAGGCTCATCGCGGCAATGAAGGAAAAATTGGCAAATCTTGGTGGAGTGGGCCTGGCCGCTCCGCAGGTCGGCAGCTCCCGGCAAATCATTGCCCTGTTCATCCCGGAAAGCGCAGCTTTACTGCGCGAAAATGTGGTCACTTATCCCATGCATATTATGATTAATCCGGAATACCGGGCGGTAGGGGAAGAGAAAATAGCGGATTTTGAAGCCTGTTATTCAGTGAACAGCAAAGCCGGCAAAGTACCCCGTTTCAATAAAATTGAAGTCAGTTATTTTGATGAGCAGGGCCAAAAGCACCAGCAGCTGGCCGAAGGCTTTTATGCCCGCGTATTACAGCATGAGATCGATCATCTGAATGGCATTTTAATTATTGATCGCCTTTCCCCGGATTGCGTGCAGGGAACAGTCGAGGAAATGATGAAGTTAAGGCGCGCTGCCCTACCCCCTGAAAAACAGAAATTATTTGATGAACTCTTAGAACAGAAAAGCAAACAGTAGCGAGTTAGTTTGTCCAGTTAGGGAGCGAAGCCCCGTCTTAGCGAATGGAGTGACGCATCCAGTTTCCGGTGCCTCCTCCTAGCCCCGATTCTGGATTGCTTCGCTATGCTCGAAAAGACGGAGGCTGCCACTTTTGGAACGATCGCCTTTGCGAACGAAGTGACGCAATCCAGTCTCCGGTGCCTCTTCCTAGCCCTGATCTGGATTACTTCGCTATGCTCGAAAAGACGGTTTGTCACTCAAATGCAAATGGCATTAATTCTTTTTCCAGTTCATCATCATCGGTGTTCTTATCTTCAGTACCGTAGTTAATCTCTGTTGCGGGATTTTTAAGCGCTTCCGTTAAGCTGATAAACTGATATCCATTATCACGATACATTTTGATAATATCCGGCATAGCATAACTGTTTAGCAGGTTGGCGTGAATCAGGAGAATTTGCTTAACTGGTCTTCCGTCTGCCTGTTTTTCTGCCCTTAAGGTTTGCTTCCACATGTAGGCAAGATAGCGTGGTATCAATTTATTAACATAGCTTTCACGCATACGGTAAGGAACTCTGTAAAGCTGCTCGTTAAACTGAAAATCTTTACTGTCTATGGTGACCGGCGCAATGGTGTAGTGATGCTCATTGAGATAGGCCAATACTTTCGGTTTTGAGGTTTTATTACCCATTGCCAGATAGGGATAGCGAAAATATTTGGGTTCCGTCATGATGCTTGCCAGTTTTTTATCTGCTTTATCGAGGTCAGCAATATACTTATCGACATTCATGCGATTTAAATTGTAATGGGAATACGTATGGTTCCCCAGCATAAAACCGGCATTACGAAACTCTTCCAGGAACTCCCACTGCCCCTTGGCGATAGCGCCGGCAATAATGAAACCGGTCGCAGGTACTTTATTATCCACCAGTGCCTGCACAATTCGGTTGAATCTCTCGGTGGAGCGTTGCTGGTTGCCGGGGGTATTCATACTCCCCCCCACTAAAGGCAGGTCATCGATTGTAATGGCTATTTCTTTAGCCTGTGCAAAACAAGTTGCAGAAATTAATAGACAGCATAAAAAATGGAATAATCTCATGATAGTCCGTTATCAATAGAGGAAACTTTCAGTGTAGCAGATTTTAACGCTTATTCTATACTGAAGAGCTGTTTAAAATGATTTAACAGAGTCTCCATGTTGGCGCTCTGGACCCCCACTGTTTTGGTACGGGACTTTTCACCAGCCCGCAGGCTAATTGCCGACAGCGCAACGCCCAGCTTCACCGCGAGAAATTTAATCAAGGCTTTATTGGCCTTGCCGTCAACAGGAGGGGCGGCCAATTTGATTTTCAGGCTTTGCCCGTGCAGACCGCAAATCTCCGTTTTTTTGGCGCCAGGCTGGATATACAGATAAAGGATCAATTGATCCGCTTCAAGTTTATACCAGGAATCATTCATCAAACAACCTGGATTCCCTGCTTACCTGCGACAATGATTTTAGTTGCCAATTGCCTGGTGAACAGGCCGTTTTCAACAACACCAGGCAGCAATTTAATAGACTCTTCGAGTACTGCCGGATCATCCATCTGAAAGTTATAGACATCCAGAATGATATTGCCGTTATCTGTGATAAAGCCTTCGCGGTACTCCGGATCACCGCCCAGCTTTACCAGTTGCCTTGCCACCAGGCTTCTCGCCATTGGCAGAACTTCTACTGCAACCGGAAATGCGCCCAGGCGTTTCACAAGCTTTGATTCATCGACAATACAAATGAATTGCCTGGCGGCCGCTGCCAGTATTTTTTCTCTGGTTAACGCACCGCCGCCGCCTTTAATCATCTGGTAACTGGCAGTCACTTCATCCGCGCCATCGATATAAACGGCCACTTCACCAGCGACATTCAGGTCGATAACAGGCAGTCCCAATGCCCGCAGGCGCTGTTCAGTTGCCAGCGAACTGGCAACACAGGCATCTATCCGATGTTTGACGGCAACAAGCTGCTCGATAAAAAAATTAACCGTTGAGCCTGTCCCTACGCCAATGACCATATCGTCATCCACGTAATCCAGGGCAGCTTTCGCAGCCTGTTGTTTTAAAGTATCCATGAAAATCCTAACGCCATAAATTATTTTTTACCAGATTGAAAATTTCCGTACCCTGCCCATTGATAATCGCTTTCATCATATAAAGGCTGAAGCCTTTTACCTGGGCAATATTGATTGCTGGCGGCATGACCAGTTCGTTACGGTTGACGCGGGCATCAATTAGCGCCGGCCCCTGATGCTTGAAGGCGGCCTTTAATGCATCCCGCAAATCAGCCGGATCCTCCACACGCTGGCTATGAATACCCGCCCCCCCGGCCATTTGGGCAAAATTGGGGTTATCCAATTCGGTACTGTACTCAAGCATTCCGCCAACATGCATTTCCATCTCGACGAACCCAAGCGTACCATTATTAAAAATAATTATTTTAACCGGTAACTGCTCTTGAATCAGGGTCAGCATATCGCCCATAAGCATACTAAAACCACCATCGCCGCACAAGGCAACGACCTGACGGTCAGGATAACTTGCCTGCGCTCCAATGGCCTGCGCCAGGGCATTCGCCATCGAACCATGATTAAAAGATCCTAGCAGGCGGCGCTTGCCATTCATCATCAGATAACGGGCTGCCCACACGGTTGGCGTGCCGACATCGCAGGTAAAGACGGCATCGCCGCTGCTTTCTTCATTAATGAGTTTTGCAAGATACTGGGGATGAATTAATTTTTTACCAGGCTTGGCGGTCGCCAGATCATCCAGCTCTCTGCGGGCATGACGATAATGATTAACCGCTTTTTCAAGATGGGAACTGTCAGTTTTGGGTTTTAGCAAGGGCAATAAGGCTTCCAGCGTCGCATTCACATCACCCACTACCCCCAGATTAATATCAGTACGCTTGCCTAATTGGCTGCCCTCGATATCAATCTGAATAATTTTGGCATGTTCGGGATAAAACTGCCGGTATGGGAAACTGGTTCCTAATAAGAGCAATAGGTCGCAGGATTCCATGGCGTAATAGCCGGAGGAGAACCCGATCAATCCGGTCATACCAACGTCATAGGGATTATCGTATTCAACAAATGGTTTGCCGCGCAGCGTGTGCACAACCGGCGATTTTAATTTATCGCACATCGCCATTAACGGCTTGTGTGCATCTGCCGCACCAATGCCGCAAAAAACAGTGACGCGTTCTGCTTCATTTAATTCCTTCGCCAGCTGCTTAAGCAGGGCATTATCGGGCACAACAATGGGTTTAGCTGCCGGGGTCCAGGCAGGGGCGTGCTGTGCCGGCATTTCCTGCATGGCCAGATCCCCGGAAATGACAATCACTGCCACTCCTCGTTTAGCAATCGCTGTCTGCATAGCAATCTTCAGGATTCGCGGCATCTGCTCAACAGACGAGATCACTTCGCAGTACACACTGCATTCCTTAAAAAGAATTCCGGGATGCGTTTCCTGAAAGTAATCACCGCCAACTTCAGGAGAAGGGATATGCGCTGCGATTGCCAACACCGGTGCATTACTGCGCTGACAGTCATACAGGCCATTAATAAGATGGACATTTCCAGGGCCGCAACTGCCAGCGCAAACAGTTAACTCGCCGGTTAATTGCGCTTCAGCACCCGCGGCGAAAGCCGCAACCTCTTCATGCCTTGTATGAACCCAGGAAATTGTCTTTCTTTTCTGCAGGGCATTCGTCAAGCCGTTTAAGGAATCGCCAACAATTCCATAAATTCGTTTAACACCAGCTTCTTCCAGGGTATCTATAAAAACATCAGCAACAGTAGTCATGCCATTTCCTTCTAACAGATTATTGACCCACCATCGGGCTAGTGTTGGGTACAGCGCCGCTTGGTGCTGGTTGTTTTGGTGTAGTGGCCGCATTACTGATATCAGAAGGCGAACTATCGTTTACAGAGGTAACACTTTGTGCAGCGCTTCCTGGTTGTGTTGAAGAAGAGGAGGAAGCAGAGCTGTTACTACTGGACGAACTGTTATGGGATGAGGATTGGTAAGAACTGGTGTTTTTCTTGTCGCTACTGGCAGAGGAAGAACGCTTAGCCTGGTAATACGGCTCATTATGATCGGATCCTCCAAACATGGAGTCCATTGCCTCACAACCAGTTAATGCCAAAGGGGCTGCCAATATAACCCAAGCGAGTTTTCTTTTCATCATTCTTTTTCCTTGCGGTTAGTTGTTCCATACAAGTTAAAATTCTAGCTGTTGTAATTTAACTTGTAAAATCAATATACTTGATTTGACACCTGGTCCTGGCAAGAAAACAGTTCATTCCGATGCCATTGCGGAATTATTTAGCAATTGTTCCCGGTAAAATTCCTTGTTAAAGTAAAGCTCCTCCTTCTTTATCTGAGTCATTCATGATTTATTCAAATATTCTGGAAACGATAGGCCGAACGCCGGTTGTACGTTTAAATAAGCTGGAAAAAGAGCTCGATTGCGAACTCTATGCCAAATGCGAATTTTTTAACCCAGGCGGATCGGTAAAAGACCGTATTGGCTATGAAATGGTAAGAAAAGCCCAGGAAGAAGGCCGGATCAAGCCAGGCGATACCTTAATTGAACCCACTTCAGGCAATACAGGTATTGGCATCGCCTTAGCTGGCGCAGTGCTCGGGTATAAAGTGATTATTACCATGCCTGATAAAATGAGTCAGGAAAAACAGGTGGCTCTCGAACGCCTGGGCGCCATAATATACCGAACACCCACTGCAGCCGCCTGGAATGATCCGGAAAGTCATATTTCCCTCGCCAGCCGCCTGCAAAAAGAGATCCCGAACTCTCATATTCTTGATCAATATGCCAATCCCAATAACCCCAATGCCCATTACTATGGCACTGCCGAAGAAATCATTGAGGATTTTGGGAAAAGCCTAACGATGCTAGTCGCGGGCGTGGGAACCGGCGGTACTATTACCGGCATTGCCAAACGCCTGAAAGAATATAACCCAAGCATTCAGGTGGTAGGCGTTGATCCAATCGGCTCAATTCTGGGTGGCGGCGATGAAATCAAACCCTATGATGTTGAAGGCATCGGTTATGATTTCTTTCCCGATGTTCTAAATAATCAATTAATTGACAGCTATGTTAAAATCAACGATGCAGATTCTTTCAGAATGGCGAGGCGTTTGATCCGGGAAGAAGGCTTATTGGTAGGTGGCTCCAGCGGTGGAGCAGCCTGGGCGGCCTTACAGGCAGCCCAATCTTTAAAAAAAGGGGATAAATGCCTGGTGATACTACCTGATTCCATCCGCAATTACATGACTAAATTTGCCAGTGACGAGTGGATGAAGGAACGAGGCTACTTATAAGATAATCCGTTGACCGCAGATTCATCTGCGGTTGGCTCTTCGTCAAGAAACGCCAGAACTCTTTCTTCATTGAAAATTCCCAGGCTTAAGCCGCGTGAAATAGCATGGATAAGATCTGAGCCGTATTAGTCTGGAAATTTCCCCCGGGCTGGATATTGATTGCTTCACTCCTTTGCGTATGACGCATTATCTTGCGGAAAAACTGCTCGAGGCCATGCTCGGTACCTGGATAACGAACAGAAGGAGAGTCATTGCCGATTATCTTCATTTCTGTTTCATAAATCGACATGAGTGTTTCTCTATCAATTTTTTTTGCATTCAAGTTCTTCACATGATGCTGATATTTTTGGTGCAATGCCAGTCTGATTTCCTTAAGCTGGGCTTTAAGCATTTTAATGTCAGGATCATTTGATCGTTTAAAATCAGGCAGCTGAGGTAAGGAAGCAGCGGCATTAAGCTTTTCAAATACAGTTATGTTGGTTACAGAAGGCATATAGTGTTTGCCCAGGAGCTGGATTTTTATCTTGGAAGCGGGAATGACACCTGCGGGCGGAAGGGAATGATGGCTGGCATGCAATGGTTTTCCATGTTCAATTTCATGAATATCAATAGGCAAAGCCAGGCGGTATGCCAGGGCATCACGCAAAACAGTATCATTAATCCAGGTATCCCCCTTTCGCATCATATCCACCGATTCCATGTCATCAGTGAATGCGTCCTGATACACAATCAGATTAGAAATAATCTCATCCACAGCTATTTGGCGTAAGGTGAATCCCAAATCCCTCACGAACTGCGTGATTGGCTGTGCAGCCATTAAAAGTTTCAGACGGGCAGCATAAGAAGGGGCGCGTTCATGCTGCTGCGGTTTAGGGAATATTTCTTTGTGGTAATCCAAGATCTGTTTAATCAGTCTTTCATTTTTTATTGGATCTTTTAAAACCTTGCTGATGATGCCAGCCGCTACTGAACGAAAGAAACAATCGTTTCCATCACCAACATTAATATACCCGCCAAGCTGCTTCTCAGCAGATTGGGGAGCAGGCCTCACCAGCTGGTTAATGCCCGGGGCTTGTCTGAAAAATGTCGATGTTGATGTCGCTGTAGCCATGACATCCTCCTTTTACCTATATGCTTCCATTCTAATCAATATAGATTAAGGAAATATTAATTGATAGAAATACGAATCGAAGCACGCGGCGGAGCCCATCCGAATCCCCGCGGCATTCGACCCATGTATCTACACAAGTGCATGAGAATTAAAAGCTATCGAATCCCCGCGGCTGCGACCGCGGGGCCCCCGCGAAGCCAATTTAATGTTAAGCACACTTGTTTATGACTACCTGTTAAACCCCAATTACTAAGGAATTACCGATAACACTCCCGGCAACTGATTAATGATCAATCAAGTTTATTAATTTTTTCTTAATGTTTTACTATTATAATTTCACAAATCAAATTATTTGAATAACTTCAATATGAAAAGAAGAAGTCTTAAGAAAAGCATGACGCCGCGCCAAAGCAATCACTTTAAGGAATCTGAGCGTCTTCTATTAAAAGAGGCATTTCAGCAGGATACGAAACCCAGTAAATATACACAAACCCAATTAGCGGAAACAATTGGAGTTAGCTATGCAAAAGTTAATGCTTGGTTTCGGAAAGAAAGAATGCGTACAAAAAAGAAATTGGAGGAAGCCGGTTCACACAAAATTGACCCAGCAGTTACTCCGAATAATGCAATCACACCGACTTCGCCACAGAAGTTTTCAGCAGACAATCCAGCTTCCCAATTGACATTTTTTGGAGTTAAAAACCAACCGAACTCATTAAAAGAGAATGAGGAAATTCTTAAACCCAAATTTATAAAATTTGAGGATTTAGTCGATCTTTCACATTTGGAACGCCTCGAGTATTTTGTGGAGAAACCTGCTATAGATGAAATAACAAAAAGAACTATAATCACAGGGGAAATGGCTAAATTCCGCGCCAACAATATGCAGATACCTTTTTCTAACTATGACAAATTTCTTCTTGCCAGGAATCTCCCCACAATAAATATTCCGCATGACATTATCTTAAAGTTTGACGAATCCCTGCAGTTGATTAAACAGCGTGAATATCATTTAGCAGCCAAGAGTCTTCATGAGTGCATGAACTTAGTGGAGTCTGATTCTCTGAAATTTAGTCCAGAACAGTTAAGTGATTTAAAATTCGTAATCTCCTATTTTCTTGAAGCGACGCTCATTATGTATATGGACAGTCTCGCATTCAATAAAAAGCTAGTCAATTTGAATTCCTTTCTTTTCAGGAATGAATATACGGAAGAAGACATTGAAGTCGAGGAAGATTTATTACAAGCTAATCTAATCAAGAAAGTAATGCCAAAAGCTAATAAATCAGTACAAATTAATCTATCTAGCGATGAACAGGAGTACGCGCTCTCAATTTGTAATATAGCCCGCTCACCCGCCTTTGGCGTCACTCTATTTCGATCTGTGTATGATACCGAGAAAAAGCGATCAAATCCCGTGTCCCTACATACCGTAATTAATGCACGCCTTATCGCTGCTTTATCGCAATCGCAACGAGATTCTTATGTTAATGGTGTAATCAATGCAGTTGCCAACCCTGTTTTGAAAAATGCATCAACTGAATTAGTTTTGACTTAATCTGGACATACTGTCAGATTTGAAAGGATAATAACAACAATAAGCTCAACTTCCCATCAGATAATAAAAGCTCACTGCTAGTGTGCTTGGATTTTGACCAGCCAGTCAATAGACTGGGGAGTTGAAGCATGCCATCGTTCCAACATGCCAAGATTCTAAATATCCGACTAAGGGGCTATTAACAAATGATAAAGCGCATCTTCGTAGTGGGTCACATGGGGGCTGGTAAGTTTATATTTACGCGGATGATTTTATCGTTACGGGAGCCACAAAAGGAATTTTGGAGCAAAAAGTAAAACCCATTGTAGAGGAATTTCTAGCCGAGCGGGGCTTGAAACTATCTGAAGAGAAAACCACGATTACCCATATTGACCAAGGATTTGATTTCTTAGGACACAATATTCGTAAATACAAGGAAAAACTCTTAATCAAACCGTCGAAGGACAGCGTTAAGACCTTTCTGGCACATATCAGAGATATCATAGCACGTGCTAAAGCCACAAGCGCTAAGGATTTGATTAACATCTTAAACCCAAAAATAAGAGGTTGGACAAATTATTATCGTCATGCGGTTTCTAAAGCGGTCTTTAGTAAGGTAGATAACGATATTTTTTTAGCCCTTTGGGCATGGGCTAAACGACGACATCGAAATAAAGGGCGGCGCTGGATAGCCAGAAAATATTTCTGCTCGACAGGTGGCGACAACTGGGTGTTTAATGCAGGGTTAGTACTGCATCAAGGACACTATAAAACACTAAAGTTGTTAAATGCCAACGCAACACCTATAAAGCGCCATATCAAAATCCGCGCCGAGGCGACACCCTATGACCCAAAGTACAAACAATATTTTGCCGAAAGGGAAAAACTTCAGCGCTTTGCAAAATCGACTAGAGTACGTACAGCTGGGTCAGAGAGTCTGGCTTAATAAAGGCTTGAGCCCACTACACGGAAACGGGTACGGTGGGTTCTTAGAGGAGCTGGAGGTTGAAAGGCCTTCAGCTTACTCGACTATGCCAGCAAACCCTATACTCGATTGTTGACTCAACACGGATGCACAGGGAGCATGAGCCGCAAGGGAGATTGTTGGGACAATGCCGTAGCTGAGAGCTTTTTTGGCTCCTTGAAACAAGAGTTAGTGCAGTGGAAAAACTACCAGACTCGTCTGGAGGCGCAACAGGATATTCTGAGTTATATTGCTATGCATTATAACAGCAAGCGTCTTCATTCATTCTTAGGATATGTTTCTCCCAATCAGTATGAAAAACAAGCTAAATTGCTGTTACAAAAAATAGCTTAACTGGGTTGTAACGTTTTACTTGACCACGTCACCCCGTTAATTTGACCTTTGGAAATATATAGTACTATGTACTATAATACATGGTATTATAATTTGGCATGCATTCATGAAGCACTTAAAAATAAAAAAATTTACTAATGAAGCAAATAAAATTGGATTAAAGGATGAAGTTCTTATCAATACTTTAGATGGTTTTTTTAAGTTAAGCAGAGATGAGCAATTAAAATATTCATTAGGAGCTGGGCTCTATAAATTAAGAGTTGCAACCAATGAAGGGCGAGGTAAAAGCGGAGGCTCAAGAAGTATATTAGCTTTTAAGAAGGATAATGGCATTTACTGGTTACATTTATTCTCTAAGAATAATAAAGGAAATGTGACAACTTCCGAGCTTAAAAAGTTGAAGCAATTGGCTGATATCATGCTTGGGCTTGATAATGAACAAATAAATAAGTTAATTACTTTAGGGGAACTGTTTGAGGTAAATAAAAATGTCTAATATACAAGATACAATTAATGATCTTGCACAAGGTCTTTACAAAGCTGAAATTATTGATAAAAAAACATTAAGAAATCTTACCGATCAAGATTTACCTGTTTTACATGAATTTACCGGTGAGGAAATACAACAGTTACGGAAAAAACAAAAATTAAGCCAATCTGTATTTGCTAAATATCTTAATGTTAGCCCTGCAATGATTCGTGGCTTAGAGCAAGGGAAGCGGCATGCCCATGGCGCAATACTTAAATTACTCAATATTGTAGAAAGACATGGTATTGGTGGTTTGCTTTAAGAGTTTTTGACATTTCCGGCTAAGAGGATTATTAACAAATGATAAAGCGCATCTTCATAGTAGGGCATATGGGGGCTGGTAAGTTTATATTTACTGAAGCTTTGGCTAATAAATTAGGATGGCAACTCGTTGATGCAAATCCAAGTATTGAACGCTATATTGGACGACTTACAAAAGATATTTTGGGAGAGCAAGGGGAAGCAGCATTTAATCGGTGCCAAGCAGACATCATTTCCCATTGTGCCGGAAAAGAAAATGTAGTCGTTTTATTGGAGGAGTGTATTGTCTCAAGCGAGCAATGCCGAAAATTATTGTCCACAGAATTTGTTGTTTATTTGAAAGTATCCATACCAACCCAACTTGGCCGTATGAAAAATGGCCGGACTCCATCGCTTCCAGTAGATGATATGAAAAGCTTTTTAGAAAAACAACATCACGAACGAGATGCATTTTACGAGGAAATCGCTGACTTGGTTGTTGAATCGGTTGGTTATTCTGATCAAATTTCAGTAATTAATAAAATTATTGAAGAAGATGTCAATAAAGTTATGGAAGCCATTGGAAAGTAGGGAGAAATAAAGCTCGCTTTGATCCACCGTAAATTCTCGTTCAGCATACATTTTTTTGGCTATGCCTGTTTTTTTGCATTTAAGATCTTCGTCCCCCCTAATCGAGCACGAGTGCGGGCAGAAGTCTGCCCTGCTTGCGTACCCTCACGAATAAGGTTTCGCTCAAACTCAGCCAGAGCACCAAAAATATGAAACACTAATTTGCCTGAACTGGTAGTAGTGTTAATGGATTCATGAACATCTAAGCAACGGTTTAAGCTGTAACTACATATCCAAAATACAATTTCTATTTAAATTTAAATCGCACATTTTTTCTGAAAATTTTTGCAACAAAAGCGGGTCATCCATGCAGTTCATGGCAGACTCTGCTGATTCAACATTTTCAAAGTATCCATTCTCGAGAAAACCTTTTATCGCTGCCTCACTGGTTTCATTTAAAGCTGACATTTCTGCTTTTTGACTAATATAAGAAGATTTTCTGATGGTATCTAACAGTTTTTCAATATTTTTAATATTCGAAAAGTAGCCATGTTTACTAAAGGAATAGCCATATGCAGCAGCAGATGGGCTAAGGTAATGGTAGGATAGGAGCAAATTTACTGCATCAACTTTTGCTTCTTTAGCTAAAGCAATAATTGCAGTATTGCCTTTTTCTCGCATTGCTTGGTGCTTTTCCTTATTAGCATAGTCCTCAAATAGATCTTGAAAGATTGACTGCAATTGAGCATGGTCTTTTTCTAAAGCTAAACGATAGAAATCAGGAAGTAAAACATTAGGATCTTGATTACTTTCAAAATTTTCTTCTTGTGTCTTAGGGAATTGAGAGCCTCCTTCTACGCAAGTAGGATAATAGTTACATCGAGTTAATTCTATTAGTATTTTTTGCGTACTATTCGATGATTCTGCAGTGTTGTTGTTAATTCGTTCAAACTTTTTCATTTTTTCTCTAAGGTCTAAGATTGGTAAGTTATAAATCAGTGTGAGACATGTAATGGATCGGTTCTGCTAATTATTTTAAATCTAACTAACTTAAATCAATGCGATTGCTTCAGCCATCATGGTTTCCGCATCTACTGATTCCTGACAGGCCTGAAGGGCGTTTGGAAGGCAGGTTTTCAAGATGCAGGCCGCCCTTAACTGCTGCTGAAAACGACAATAGATATTGCATTTTTGAGCGTAATAGCTCAGATCAATTTTCTCTTTAATGATTAGTCTGGCTTGATCATTGCTAAACACGAGTTGCATTAAGATTTTAAAAGCCCCTTCATAGTCTGCTAATGTTTTCGGATACGATTGGAGATTTTCAAATAAATGATCAATGAGGCGCGATAATTCATTTTCCTTGGCTGGTGTAGCAAACTGGGCTATTTTCTCTTGATGAGTTTGCTTCATGAGAGTATCCATGAAATTATGCAGATCATAGATACAGTAATATTTCTCCTTAATGGCGCCTTGATGCTCAGGAGAGTTTCTTTTCACAAAGTCATCTGTGATCTGGTTTTTAATTTGGGTGGCCAAATTAGCGCTGACTTGCGCTAGAAATCGAGTCAGGATTTCTTTTATGAAGGATAGGGGTTCGATTTGTATGTTTTTTGCGACCTGATTAAATACTTTAAGACATTGTTCTTCACTCATGCATTCAAGAAAAGCCAATAGTGGAAAAAGCTGATCGTTAAGATCAACAGTGGGCTGGTTTTTTCTAAAATCTCCCAGGTATACGGGTAAAATTTCCTCAATATCCTCGGCTTTAAGATGGGCTGCACAAACGAAATAGTAATTCGTAATCAACCCTGATGGATTCTCATCGCTCACTCGCATAGTCTGCAAGAACTCTAACACTTTCGCGGTGGGGTAGAAATCAGCGAAACCAGGAATAAAAGAGTCCTGGTTAAGAGAAGCTACCGTGTTTTTAAACTCTTCAGAAAGTGTATTGGATAAAATAGCCATTAACCATCCAGCACGCATTTTATAGCGAGGACTAGTGGATAAATTGCTTAGTGAGTGCTTTAAAATCTCATAGAATTTACTGCAATTTGTATTGGTTAATCTTGAAGGATTTTGAATCCAGAGAAACAGTAATTTTTCCTGCAATGAACGGGCAATAGTATTATTACGTGTAAAAAAAGAATAAATGGCTTGTTCCTGGGGCGATTCGCTTTGTGATAATGTGGTATAAAGGCTCGCTGAATCTATATTATCAAATGGATTTGAAGGCGTGAATTTAAAAAGCTGACGGGCTTTTTTTACGAGAAACATTAGCTAACCTTGTTGCTTAAAAAGGGGTTCATTTTAGCTTATTTATTTTTGATTGTAAAAACAATAGATTTTATGATATAAAATCAGGCAAATAATTTTGCTATTTCTTCTGCTGGAAGTGCCTGATTAAATAAAAAATCTGGCCTTCATCACCGCCTAAGTCTTTGAGAAATTGTAATTGCTTCGGGTTTTGAATGCCCTCTGCTAAACGCGCATTTTTAAGCCGTGTCTCATAGAGACAATGGCTTCCACAATGGAATTATTGTTGGAATCGAATGGGCTTGTCACGTCTCAAAAAACGACCGTTTAATGAGGCATGGCCTTTTAGGTTTCGACAATTCTAAGGCGGCTTCACGCTGCAGTGCTCCTCAATAAATTGAATGACCCTCTGATAAAATGCTTGTTGCCAAAGATTATTATGCCCTCTGTTTAAAACACGCACAAACTCCTTGGGCTGATTGGCTGATTCATACAATTCAACCCCCTGAAGGTAGGGTACTATCCGGTCCTGATCGCCGTGAAGAACCAGTAAAGGGCTTTTAATTTGCCGAATCCTGGATAGCGAATCATATTTATCCCAGGGAGGGATCACTATCAGCGGGTAATGATACCGGGCCACGGCAGTTAAGGACGTAAACGGGCTTTGCAAAATCAGGGCGCAAGCCGGGTTTTTTATCGACAAATACGTTGCAACGCCTGCCCCCAGGGATTCTCCATAAATAACCAAATGCTTATTGGACACTCCCTGCTGACTTAAAAACTCCCTTGCCGCCTCGGCATCCTGATAAAAACCTTTCTCAGAAGGCGATCCAGGATTACCCGAATAGCCTCGATACTCCAGGAGCAATACGCCATATCCTTTCTTGATCCATTGCCGGGCCATCGGCATGCGCATCCCAATATGGCCGCCATTGCCGTGCAGAAACAGTACGGTTGGCTGTCCAGGCGCTGCCGACTTGTACCAGGATTGCAATACCAGTCTATCCTTTGTGCGCAGTGACACTATTTGCATATCCTGCGCATGGAAATTGGCAGGACTTGGCATTAGTCTTGCTGGAAAATAAATTAGTTTTCTTTGAAATAAAAAGATAAAAAACATTCCCAGAACAATAAATAAAACGCTGCCAATCGCAAAGTTTCTTAACATGGATAACCTTTGTAATGCACATGTTTTCTATATTAGCAGGCGTTAGTTCTGACAACCAGGAGGGTCTATGGAACCAATGCGAGACCAGGAAATAGCCAAGCTAAAAGAATTATTAAGACATACAGGGGAATTTATTGCCTATTTTGAACTGGCCGAAACAAAAATGATTGCCTGGCGGCAAGAAATTGAAGAGCAGGCACAAAGACAGCATCAACAAATCGAACAGAAATTACAGAATCTGCATCAGGAACTGGAGTCGCTCCATGAAGTCCTTACCCAGGCAGGCCTTGCCCGTTTTCGGCTGAACGCAGAACAAACGTTGAAACAGGGCGAAAAGCATTTGGGCATGCTTGAAAAAGCCAGTCAGCAAATGCTGGCCGAAATAGCAGGCCAGCTGCGTGAATTTAACAAGGGATTCCATAAGCAGCTGGGGTTAATTGAACAGCATACCCAGCAGTCAATTGCTAAAATTGATCAGCAACTGGCGGACTACGATGCACAGTATTTTAAACGAATAGCCAATGAAAGCTGCATGCAGGTTGAAAAAGTAGCCACCCGGGCTATTCAAAAAAGCACAGGCCTCCTGCGTTCTTTTCAGTGGCGTTCAGTGAGCATGGCTTTAATAGTGACTTTTATGACCACACTGTTTATCGGACTTTATATTAGCAATGAACTGCCCTGGGAAATGCATCAACAGGCCAGAAATGAGCGTGAAGCCGGTAAAGTCTTACTAAAAGCCTGGCCCAGTTTGTCACATCAGGAAAAAAACAAGATACTTAACCATGCACCCATTAATAAGAGCTAATGAATGTGGAGTCTACTGGGCCTTGCACTGATACCCTTTTTAATGGTTAATATTAAAAAGTGGCGGAAACAATGGTTACTTCGAAAATGGCGAAGCAGCTTGAATCTCGACGCTCATGAAAAGGTATTTAATCAACTGTATCAATCAGTCAGTGGTTTTCATCTCTCTAAACAGGCTCGCGCCGACAATGATTCGCCCGAGTATGTTTATGGGGAAATTGAATTTCAATCGCTCATTGCCCTGCTTTCTCTCTGCGACCCCGGCCCGCAAACCTGCTTTTATGATTTGGGCAGCGGCACTGGTAAAGCAGTCATCGCCTCAGCCATGGTATTTCCGGTGAAGAAGAGCTGTGGGATTGAATTATTTGAAAGCCTTCATAACTGTGCTTTACAACAGCAGCGGAAACTGGAACAAACCCCCGCTTATAACAAGCAGATAGCCTCTATTCATTTTGAGAACAAGGATATTTTTACGGCTGATTTCTCAGATGCGACCCTGGTGTATATCAATGCCACTGCTTTCTTTGGCGAACGGTGGGAACGATTGAGTCATTTATTGGAAAGTATTGCGGCGCAAAGCCTGGTGCTTAGTACCAGCAAACCGCTGCAATCCCCCCTGTTTACCCTGTTGCGCACTGTCAAAGTGCAAATGAACTGGGGCGAGGTCAGTGTTTTTATCCAACAGAAGCAGGCTGCAAGCATGTAGGCTACATAACTTATCTTTTTAAACTATAGGCAGACCTCTAAAATCTTGTTACAGTTAATTGATAAGATTGAATAATTTTTTTGCGAGTCTATACTGATTAATATAAGCAGTACTTAAGCTCTTGGCTGGAGTTCTGGCAAGAGCGTCCTGTAACGCGGCCAACCGAGGTAGGTATGATTAAATCGCAACTCATAGCAAACCTAGCTGCAAAAATGACTCACTTGCCAGAAAAGCAAGTTAGTGATGGTATCAATCGGATTCTGGAATTAATGAGTGACGCCCTGATTGACGGCCAACGGATCGAAATCAGGGGCTTCGGCAGTTTCTCATTGCATTACCGCCCGCCCAGAAATGCCCACAATCCGAAAACCGGTGAAAAAGTGATCACCGAGGCGAAATATAGCCCTCATTTCAAACCGGGTAAAGAATTACGCGAACGGGTAGACAGCTCCAGAGAAAGTATCCCTTTGCAAAATGAGGGTGACGACGAATAATCCCGGAGCTGCAACTTAACAAGCACAGCTCAGGGGATGTGTCGACTATTGATTGAATGCTTGCCTTAAATCAAAGCAACAGGCACTGCTCAGGTTCTCGGCAATGTTACGCCTGTCTGTCCCTGATATTTCCCGCGACGATCGCGATAAGAGACAGCACAAATCTCATCAGACTCCAGGAAGACCATTTGCGCAACCCCTTCATTAGCATAGATTTTTGCAGGCAAGGGGGTGGTATTGGAAAACTCCAGCGTCACATGCCCTTCCCATTCGGGTTCAAGCGGTGTTACATTTACTATGATTCCACAACGGGCATAGGTTGATTTGCCCAGGCAGATTGTCAGCACATTGCGGGGAATGCGGAAATATTCTACCGTCCTTGCCAATGCAAAGGAATTTGGCGGGATAATGCAGACATCAGACTTCACATCCACAAAACTGTTGGCATCAAAGGCCTTGGGATCCACAATGGCTGAATTGATATTGGTAAATATCTTGAACTCATTCGCACAACGCACATCATAACCATAGCTGGATACACCGAAAGAAATGATGCGCCCATCGCCGGCATCACGCACCTGTTCGGCTTCAAACGGGGAAATCATCCCGTGCTCCAACGCCATTCTGGTGATCCATCGATCCGATTTAATTGTCATAACTGCCTCAATTCTAAAATCTAAAACTACCTTCTACCATTCTCACAAGCGGGAAGCAAGCAGGATTAAGCGGCCCTGGCCGAGCAAACCGTTTCAGGCAATTCTTCCAGGAAGCTTTTAGTCACCGTGTCGCCGTTATCAAAGAAGCGATGGCGGTTGTAGAAACCTTTGCCGGCTTCTTCTTCAATTTTGGCTTTAAGATTCAAATTTGGGGTCTCTTCACCAGCTGTTTTTTTCTGTTTGGCAAATTGACGCAGTTCCTCCTGGAATGCATTCAAGCCGTCGTTTTTCTCTTTTATTGTCTTTGAATTAATGAAAGCAGAAGATAAATGTTTTTTCTGAAAGTTCTCAACCTTATAAAGGGTATGCTCGATTTCCCAATCTTCAGAAACCTGCTCGGGAGCTTCCTGTAATTCGACAGACGCTTCGGCCATTTGGCCTCTTTGCTTGTGCCAGGCTTGTTTAAAACTTAAAATATCTTTTGGCTGGTCTTCACTTAAGGGATTATTCAAACGGCTTGCAGCATAATCCCAAAGCATTGCCAGAAGATAAAGGGGGGTAAACAGGAATTTCAAAATAGCGGTAGGTGCATCATTGTCATGGCTATGCTCCCTTTCAGAGCCTAAACGCTCCTCTAAGGCATGGGATAATTTGAATTTCTTATGGTGATGATCATGGCTATCGGGAAAGAAATAATGCCAATCCTCAAACCCTTCGCTAATAATCCCAAAAATTGCTGACGCGATTTCCGGAATACCGGGTACTCTATCAGAAGTCACTCCAATGCTGATTAAATGCCCTAAAAAGAGGATTAACCGCAAAGGGGTCAGCGTTAGTTTAATGATTAGACGCCATGGATTTAAAATCTGCAGCCAGTTTTCACGGGCGCGAAGCTCGGCCCAGCCTTTTTGGAAGTCTTTTTTAAGCTCTGAGAAAAGAGAGGTTTTACTATTAACCGCTTTTTCCAGGGATGCAAAGGTCTCGCTCGTATTCTCGAGATTAAAAAAGAGAGCCGATAATCCGGTGATGACTGGATTGATAATTCCCATGACGAAGGTGGGGATCTTGCCCATCCAGGCGAACAAAGGACGCGAATTCTTGACCACTGTCCACCAGGTGCCGGCAGTACAAATGGTTAACGCCACCGCCAGGCCGACCAATAATAGCGAACTAACTGCCAGAAAAAGGCTACGCAGGGTAACGCCTTTGGCTAAATTTTCACGGATTTTTTCATACCAGTGACGTAAAGTCTCGTTGTTAATCATGTCAGTGACGGTGTTATAGGTTAAAAAACCATAAGCGGCACCCGCTATAACAGCCATGGGAATGATGAAAGCCGGTAATACCGAAAAAGGGATGGATGCCAGCACCGGAATAGCCGCAAATTCCCCAACCAGAAGATAGGTAGTACCGGCGCCCATGAAGAGACCTGCCAGAATACTGAATGCGCCGGCCAGTTTATATAAGGTTCGGCGTTTTTCAAATAAAGCCTGTACCTCATCCTGGCCTTTGTTTTTCAGCCAGGCTCGAAGTTCACGCTGGTAGGGAGTTAAATCATCCGCTTCCACGTCCTCTTTGGCAAAAAGTTGCTCAGCAAACCACTTTTCCATATCGCTAAGTTTTTTCTCGATCTTTTTCTTTTTAAGACGGCTTGCCTTGTCCAAAGGATCATGACCAAATTGGTGCAAACGTTGCAGCATTCTTTGGTAATCACGGAAAAATTCTGGTCCGTCGGCCAGTTCTTGATCTTTAGGAAAATTATTAAGCAAAAATTCTTTAGCCAGATGCCGTTTCAGGAAGTCGCGCTTAAATCCCAATTTGTCCAAAGCGCCGGTGATGTTTTGCACATAAATTTCATATTCATAGGCAACAGAAAGAAAAAAGGCGCTGAAGGCTAAGGGCAGAATGGGCCAAAGGGCAAACATGCCTCCAAAACTCAGGAAACCGAGGATTAAGCTGGCTCCAATAGTGAGAAGAAGAAGGAGTAGATAATAGGGAATTTTTTTTGATTTCATTATTTGCCCGAGGCTATCCAAAGAAATTGCAACTTTATAACAAATGAAAATGATTATCAATAAGAAAACGAGCAAAATTGACACACATTGTTCTTTATAAAGGACAACCAATAAGCCATAACCCAATACAATATGCTGATTTTATTTGCATATTGATCAATCAATGTGGTTTATGCGGCGCTCTAAAAAAATTTAGGATTACAATCCTGAAGTCATCATGTACTATCTGTATGCATCATAAAGCGTTTTTCGTTGATAACAGGATTTTTTCACGATCACAGACAACTCGCTTTATGAAGAATTAAAGCCATTTATCAATTAAGGAGTAATGATGCGTTTGAATCAATGGATGACTTTTATTTCCACTGGATTAATGCTGATAGCCAATCCCCTGGCGGCCCAAAGCCAGGCGCATATGGAGCAGATACAGGTGCCGCAATGTCTTGCAGCCAAAATGCCTTCACAGTTTAAGGTGCTTGCTGAAGATAACCAGTTCAAAATTATAGATCTCCCATCAGACCAACTGCAAAATATTACGTTGCTGGCTGATGAATTACGTTGCGGACACTTTGTCAACGTAACGGGACAACTGGCAGGTAAAACAGCTGAACAAAAAGCAGATGCAGCGCATCATTTGCTGGCAAAACCAGCAGTAAAATCCAGCAGCCTGCTAAAGAGCGGGTTCAAAGTTAAACACCAGTCAGCAGTGGTTGAGGCCCTGGATCAGGTCAAATCCGAAAATATACTGAAGACCTTGAAACATTTGACCGAATATGAGAATCGCTCAGCGACAAAAACGACCGGTGTTCAGGCCGCCAAATGGCTTAAGTCCCAATTTCTGAACATGGCTAAAGAAGCAGGCCGGACTGATGTCGATGCTTATTTTGTTAAAACCGGCCCCTGGTATAAGCAACCGTCTCTGGTTACGGTAATGAATAAAGAAAGCCGCTCTCCTGGTATTGTAATCGGCGCCCATATGGACACGCTTGATGGCCGCATGCCAGGCGCTGGTGATGATGGCAGCGGTTCTTCCAGCGTCATGGAGATCGCACGTGTGCTACTTAACTCCCACCAGGAATTTAACCGTCCAATCTATATCATATGGTATGCCGCTGAAGAGCGTGGGCTGGTAGGCTCCCAATACGTGGTTGAGCATTTCCAGAATGAGAAAATTCCGGTTCTTGCTGCCGTCCAGTTTGATATGACGGGTTTTCGCAATGACCGAAATGATCCAACCATGTGGGTCTTCCGCGACTACACCAATGATATGCTGACTGATTATCTGTCTGAGTTAATCAAGACTTATATCGGTGTACCAGTTGGCGAATCAGAATGTGGATATGGTTGCAGCGATCATGCGTCCTGGACTGAAGCAGGAATTCCGGCAGCATTTCCTTGTGAAACGGATTTCGAACACCATAACCAAAAAATTCATACTGCCGGGGATACCATGGATCGCCTGACACCAGAACATATGGTTAATTTTGCCAAATTAGGCTTAGCCTTTGCGATTGAGTTGGCAAGCGATTAATACATGATCTGCTTCACTACGTTCGCAATGACGTTCGACCGTCATTGCGAGCCTTGGCAAAGCAATATCGGCGCTGTGGAATGAGGCACCGAAGGCAGGACTGCTTCACGTTGTTCGCAAGGCATAGTCAGGGATGAAGCCTGCTAACCTTGGCAATTTCCTTTTCTTCATTGAAATTAGCAGGCAATTCTACTCGCGGGTTTGGCTTCTCAACCACAAGCGTCTCGGCAACCGATTCAGGTTTTACCAGTTTCCTAACGGCCAACACCCCCTTACCTCCGAACCTTTGTAAAGGCTTGGAATAAACAAACGGGAAGGCCAAGCCCCCTTCCTCCGCAATTTGAAAATCAAATTTAGCCAACATCTTAAACACTAACATTGCTTCGCTGAGTGCAAGCCGCAGCCCAGGGCAACGGTTTTTGCCGGTTTTAAACGTTAGCAATCGCTTCTCTTTTTCCAATCTTACTGGATTCACGCCTTTGATTTCACTTAACCAGTTAGCATTATAGGGATTATTCTGGCGGTCCACAGGAAGCCAGCGCTCTGGAAAAATGTCATTCGCAGTGACTAGTTTTTTTCCAAAGACAGACTCTCCTTCAGCAGACAAATGGATGTCAGGAAAGTTGGCGCTGTCCTTATGAATGGTTTCAAGCGGCATTAATAACAGGGAACCCGCCGGCAGGGTAATTAATTGGCCATCATTCTCTAGCTCCATGGCTTCCAAAACGACCTCAGGAATAACCGGGGCAGGCGGCAAAACGCGCGAGGCTTCCAAAATAACCGCCTCTATATAGGAGGGTTTCTCTTTACTGGAATCCCAGGCAGAATGATTGAAGTTGTAGGAATTGCCAGCAACTTGCTCTTCAAGCTCCTGCTTCACTAATTTATAAATTCTTGGATCCTGCAGGCTAAGCTTTAAGGAGGATACTAACAGTGTTGCTGTGGCATCAAAGCCTAGCAGCGGAATAAACAGGCTTTCATTGACCGCATCAGTGATTACCCTGGAAAGAGGGCAGGCATCTCCCCGGGATTTTGCGAATTGGACCAGCTCCTCGCATTGCTCTCCAGAGAGAGCCATGTGAGGGACGATTCCCCGGCTTCTCAAGGCCTCGTGCAGATCTTCATTGCCCAGGACATGTATGCAAATCAATCGATTAAGCCAGCTATAAGAAGCGCAAAGCTCCTCTTTTAAATTGTCCTGCTGCAAAAGCGTATAGGCAAAATCGAAAATTCGTTGCCTCAAATTGGCTAATCGCAGTTTTTCTTTCTGGGATATGGGTTCGATATTAAATAAACTTCCCATCAACTCACGGGTCAGCTCAGATTGGTAAAGCCTTTCGAAGACCTCCGTACTTTTTTTACCGAAATAAGTATACAGCAGGACGCGCCGGGACAAGGCGTCCATCACTTGGCCCAAGGTTTTTTTATTGGGATTAATATCAGCACTTTGTGACTCAAAAAATTCTTCAATTAACTCTTCCAGCTCGTAGCGGTTTTCCGCATTTTTTCTATGGCGCATCTCTTCATTACGCAACAAGATTGCCGCCCGTAGCTCAGCCCGGCTTGGCGAGACAGAGGACATGAGATTGTTCGGCCCCAGAATAGAGGAGAGGCGGTTAAACAAGGGCGCCTGACCATATTTCCCAGCCAATTCCCGCTTATTGTATATCTGCTCAATCAAGCTCGGCTTTGAGACCACATAGACGCGTGTTAAATCAGGTAAAGGAAAAAAACTGATACCATGATGGTTAGCCTGTAGTGATTTTTTGCTCAAATCGACGGTTAAGGCCATAAAACTTTCCTGAATCTTCTCGTTATTCAATTCCTGGGTATAAATTGATTTTACTTTTTCGCTCACCAGTGTTGTCACTAATTTGAGGTAAGAGACTGGGTTTGGCATTGTTAAAGGGGAAGCCGTGATTCGCCAATATATATAAGCCGTTGTTACTAAAAACAATCCCAAATATAAAATGAACTGCATGATGCCCCCTATCAGGTTAGTAAATGTACAATATACCACAATGCTTAATGCATGCTGGTCAAATTCCACCGGTCAAGACTTTGAATCTGCGGAAAAGCACAGAATCCCAGCGTGGCAACCCCCGAATCCCGGGGCACCGACCATCCGAATCCCCGCGGCTACGACCATCCGAATCCGCGTGTACAACCGATCACCCGAATCCCCGCGGCTGCGACCATCCGAATCCCCGCGGCTGCGACCATCCGAATCCCCGCGGCTGCGACCGCGGGGCCCACACGAAGCCAATTTAAGGTTAAGAACACTTGTTTATGACTACCTGTTAAACCCTATTTTTTGGCAACATTAAAACTTGTCTGAGGACTATACTACTTCAACAGGCATGGGCCCCGCGGTCGCAGCCGCGGCGATTCGGATAGTCGGTTGTACAGCGGGGATTCGGGTGATCGGTTGTACACGCGGATTCGGGTGATCGAAGCCCCGGGGGTTCGGGTGGGCTTTCGCCGTGGGATTGACCGTTTAATGATGTGTTTTATTTCCCTTGTTTACAGGCGGGCAATGATATTCGGCAATGACTTCCCCTTGAATATCCACCGTTTGCAGGAGAACTGGGAATTTCCACAAGGTATACAGATGCTTCAAAACTTCCTGGGTATTTTCTCCCAAAGGCGAACGGTTCTGCTGCATGTAACGCAAGGTAAGGCTTCGATTCCCTTCCACATCCACAGAATACACCTGAATGTCTGGCTCCAGAAATCCCAGGTTGTATTGGCGGGATAATGCCTCGCGAATTAGCTGATAGCCCTGCTCGTCATGAATGGCTCCAACCAGCAAGTCCGGCTGTCTGTCATCGTCAACTATGTGGAAAAGCTTCTGATCGCGAATCAGCTGAGGCGAAAGATACTGGGCAATAAAACTTTCGTCCTTATAATTACGCATAGCCGTATCAAGGCTGCTCAGCCAATCGGTATTGGCCAGGTAGGGAAACCACTGTTTATCCTCCCTAGTGGGATTCTGGCAAATCCGTTTAATATCCTGCATCATGTTGTATCCCAAGGTATAGGGATTGATACCGCTGAAATAGGGGCTGTTAAAGGAAGGCTGCATAATCACATTGGTATGGCTTTGCAGGATTTCCAGCATAAACTCATCGGTCACCAGACCTTCGTCATATAAGGCATTAATCAATGTATAGTGCCAAAAGCAGGCCCAGCCTTCATTCATTACCTTCGTTTGCCCCTGAGGGTAAAAATATTGGGCAATCTTTCTTACAATCCTTACGATTTCCCGCTGCCAGGATTTTAGAAGCGGTGCATTTTTCTCAATGAAATAAAGAATATTTTCCTGCGGCTCTTCTGGAAAGCGCTGCTTTTGCCCATTGCCATCCACGCGCTTGCTTTGCGGTATAGTACGCCAAAGCTCATTAACCTGGGATTGCAGATAAATTTCCCGGTTCTGTTGACGAATTTTTTCTTCCTGCACTGATAAAATAGCCGGATGCTTGTAACGATCGACACCATAGTTCATTAAGGCATGGCAGGCATCTAGGATTGCCTCCACTTCATCGATCCCATAGCGTTCTTCGCATTCGCTAATATAATTACGCGCAAACACCAGATAGTCGATAATGGCATCTGCAGAAGTCCACATCTTGAACAGATAATTGTTTTTGAAAAAAGAGTTGTGACCATAGCAGGCGTGAGCAATTACCAGCGCCTGCATGGCCATAGTATTTTCTTCCATCAGATAAGCAATACAGGGGTTGGAATTAATCACTAACTCATAGGCCAAACCCATTTGTCCGCGTTTATAGCTTTTTTCAACACCGACAAAATGTTTTCCAAAAGACCAGTGATGGTAGCCGATAGGCATTCCCACCGAGGCATAAGCATCCATCATCTGTTCAGCCGTAATGACTTCGATTTGATTGGGGTAGGTGTCCAATCTAAAATCTTTTGCCAGCCTGCCTATTTCGCGATCATAGCTCTGAATCAACTCGAAGGTCCACTCAGCACCTTTCGACAGCGGCTCTTTCTTCATGCTGTCTTCCTTTTAAAAAGTTCTCGGAACACCGGATAAATATCGGCAACATTATCAATATTTTCCATTGCAAAATTGGGATACTGATCATGCACTTTCTGATAAACCTCCCATAAACTCTGATGATGGCGCGGCATAATTTCAATATAGGCAAAATATTGCAGCAAGGGCATGATTTTTTCCTGCAATAGTTCCTGGCAGTAAGGGGAATCTGCGTTCCAATTGTCTCCGTCTGAGGCCTGGGCTACGTAAATATTCCAGGCAGACACTGGATAGCGTGCCTCGATGATGGTGCTGAGTAATTCCAGCGCGCTGGAAACTACCGTGCCTCCGGTTTCCCGGGAATAAAAGAATTCTTCCTCATTGACTTCTTTCGCCGATGTATGATGGCGGATGAAAACCAATTCAATTTTTTCATAATTTTTTGTCAGAAACAGATACAGAAGAATGAAAAAACGTTTGGCAATATCTTTTTTCGCCTCATCCATCGAGCCAGACACGTCCATCACACAGAACATGACTGCCTGAGTTGAGGGAGCGGGAATTTTGATCCGGTTGTTATAACGCAGATCGATCGTATCAATAAACGGTACGGCCTTTAGTTTCTTGCGCAGAAACTCTATGTCCCGCTGCAGCTTCAATATTTCCAGCTTCTCAGCATCCGGATTAGCCTGCAGACGCTCCAGTTCTGCTTCCAGCTCCCGCAAGCGTTTTTTATGGGAGCCACCCAAAGCCATACGGCGGCCAGTCGCCTGCCGCATGGAACGAACGACGTTAATATTAGTCGGGATACCGCTGTTGGTGAAACCAGCGCGCACAGTCTTGTAGGTGGTCATTTGCGCCAGTTCTTTTTTTACCAGATCAGGAAGTTCGAGATCTTCAAAATAGAGATCCAGGAACTCCTCACGCGATAATTGGAAGACAAACTCGTCTTCACCCTCACCGCTATCGCTGGCCTGGCTGCCGCTTCCGCCGCTTCCTCCGCCATCCGGACGGCGAATACGATCGCCAGTAATGAATTGATCGTTCCCCGGCAGTACTCGTTCTACACGCCCTCCCCTGCCGCGGTGAAACTGCGGCTCAGAGATATCCTTTGCCGGGATGCTAATCATTTCGCCCTGATCAATCTCAGTGATGCTGCGCTTACCCACAGCATCAGAGACAGCCCGTTTAATTTGATTTTTATAACGTCTCAGAAAGCGCTGGCGATTTACTGTGCTCTTTTTGCCGGCATTCTGTCGTCGATCAATTAATTGCGACATACGCTCATCCTATTCAAAATACCAGTTTCCAAGCATTAACTATCCTCACCATAGAGCCGCTTACTGCGACTTCCTTACGCGTAAATACCATTCGCACAACAGACGCACCTGTTTACGGGTATAGCCCTTATCAACCATACGCGCGATAAACTCTTCATGCTTTTTCTTGTCGTCTTCAGACGCTTTGGCATTAAAGGATATGACCGGCAGTAAATCTTCGGTATTGGTAAACATTTTCTTTTCGATAACCGTTTTCAATTTTTCATAGCTATTCCAGACTGGATTTTTACCATGATTATTGGCTCTGGCCCTTAATACAAAATTCACCACTTCATTACGAAAATCTTTAGGGTTGGAAATTCCAGCCGGTTTTTCAATTTTCTCCAGTTCCATATTTAAAGAGCTTCGATCAAAGATTTCACCGGTATCGGGGTCGCGATAATCCTGATCCTGAATCCAGAAATCAGCATAGGTTATGTAACGGTCGAATATGTTTTGACCATATTCTGAGTAGGATTCCAGGTAAGCCGTTTGAATTTCCTTGCCGATAAACTCAACATATTTTGGCGTCAGATGTTCTTTGATAAAGGTTAAATATTTTTCATGCGCTTCCTGTGGGAATTGCTCCTGCTCGATTTGCCGTTCCAGAATGTACAGTAAATGAACGGGGTTAGCCGCGACCTCGCTATGATCAAAATTGAATACCTTGGACAAAATCTTAAATGCAAAACGGGTTGAAATACCGCTCATGCCTTCATCAACCCCGGCAAAATCGCGATACTCCTGGTAGGATTTTGCTTTGGGGTCGGTATCCTTCAGGCTTTCACCGTTGTACACACGCATCTTGGAGTAAATGCTTGAGTTCTGCGGCTCTTTCAGGCGGGTCAATACTGAAAACTGGGCCAGCATATCCAGTGTGCCGGGTGCACAGGGTGCTTCGGTCAGCGAGCTGTTATCCAGTAATTTCTGGTAAATGCGCTTTTCTTCGGAAACACGTAAGCAATAAGGAACCTTAACAATATTGATACGGTCAATAAACGCTTCATTGTTCTTGTTATTGCGGAAGGTTTGCCACTCGGACTCGTTGGAGTGGGCCAGAATAATTCCCTCAAAGGGAATGGCGGAAAGCCCTTCGGTCGCATTATAGTTTCCTTCCTGTGTTGCCGTCAGTAAGGGGTGCAGCACTTTAATGGGCGCCTTAAACATTTCCACGAATTCAAGCAAACCGCGATGGGCGCGGCACAGACCGCCGGAGAAACTGTAAGCATCCGGATCATCCTGGGAAAACTCTTCCAGTTTACGAATATCCACCTTACCGACCAGAGAAGAGATATCCTGGTTATTTTCGTCACCCGGCTCGGTTTTTGCGACGGCAATTTGCTTAAGACGGGAAGGCTTGACCTTAATCACCTTGAACTTGCTGATATCACCGTTAAACTCGTGCAGGCGTTTAACTGCCCAGGGAGACATCACATAGCGCAGATAGCGCGAGGGGATGCCAAATTTTTCATAGAGGAGTTCGGCATCTTCCTGGGGATCAAATAAAGAAAGCGGTGACTCATGAACCGGAGAACCTTTGATGGCATAAATGGGAACTTTCTGCATTAAATCTTTTAATTTTTCAGCCAATGAAGATTTACCGCCGCCGACTGGCCCCAGTAAATAAAGCACCTGCTTGGTTTCTTCCAATCCCTGGGCTGCATGTTTTAAAAATCCGACAATTTGTTCAATGGAATCTTCCATGCCGAAAAATTCCTTGAACACCGGATACTGGTGAATAATTTTATTGGAGAATATGCGGGACAGCACAGGATCATGCCGGGTATCAATCACTTCCGGCTCGCCGATAGCCATCAGCAGACGCTCTGCCGGATTCGCATAGGCAGAGGGATCCTTACTGCATATCTCGAGATATTCGTCGAGCGTGAATTCCTCTTCTTTGTTGTCCACATAGCGTTTGGTGTAACCTGCTAAAAAATCTTGCGTATTCATCACTTATCCCCTTTTACAGATCCCTACCGGGAAATCCGCGAGTCTTTCTCATTCTAATTTTGCATTTCGCTGGTAAAAGCGAGACACTATCTTCCTAAATTTAGTATAGGATCAAATAATGCTTGCCGACTAGGTACTTTGATAAAAAATTCCCAAAGAATCAAGCTGATGACCTTACTGACTGTTATTGAAATGAAAATTATTTTTTAAAGGGAGAAAAGTTTATGTCTGAGACCACCATTTATCGTAAAAACTACCAGCCTCCCGTGTTTTCAGTCCAGAAAATCGATCTTGATTTTGATTTGCACGATGATCATGCCTTGGTCGAAAACCATATGCAGCTCAAGCGGCAAGGCCTTGGTGCTTTGCATTTAAACGGGGATGAGCTGGAGTTAGTGAGCATCAAACTCAATAATATTCCCTTGAATGAAGGAGCCTATTACTTCAAGGGTTCTGATTTGATTTTACCGGATTGCCCGGATGAATTTGAATTGACGATCGTTACCCGCATCCGCCCCCAGGATAATACCCAGCTATCGGGGCTGTACCGGTCTAATCATTTATTCTGCACCCAGTGTGAGGCAGAGGGTTTTCGCCGTATCACTTTTTTCCCCGACCGCCCGGATGTGCTGACCGTCTTCACCACACGCATTAAAGCCGATAAAGAGAAATACCCGGTTCTATTATCTAATGGCAACCTCATTGACTCTGGCGATCTGCCTGATGGCCGCCACTGGGCAGTCTGGCAGGATCCCTTCAAAAAGCCCTCGTATCTCTTTGCCCTGGTTGCCGGTCGTCTGGTTCATATCCAGGATGAGTTTATCACCCGCTCTGGCAACAAAGTAGATTGCCGCATCTATGTTGAACCTGGTAATGAAGACAAATGCCAGCATGCGATGAGTTCCCTGAAAAAGGCGATGGCCTGGGATGAAGAAGTCTATGGACGTGAATATGATCTTTCCATCTTCATGATTGTGGCAGTCAGTGATTTTAATATGGGAGCGATGGAAAACAAGGGACTGAATATTTTTAACTCGAAATACATCCTGGCAAGACCTGAAACGGCCACGGATCAGGACTTTGCTGATGTCGAAGGCGTTGTCGGGCACGAGTATTTTCATAACTGGACGGGTAATCGTGTGACTTGCCGCGACTGGTTCCAATTGAGCTTGAAAGAAGGGTTAACCGTTTTCCGCGATCAGGAATTTTCCCGCGATATGAATTCAAGGGACGTCAATCGCATCATCGATGTTAAAATGCTGCGCACCACACAATTTCCCGAAGACGCCGGCAGTATGGCACATCCGGTTCGTCCCGACTCCTATCAGGAAATCAATAATTTCTATACGGCCACCATCTACAATAAAGGGGCAGAAGTCATCCGCATGCAACACAGCCTGCTGGGTAAAGAAGGCTTTCGCCGGGGTATGGATCTTTATTTTGAGCGACATGACGGTCAGGCAGTCACAATCGATGATTTTGTCGGCGCCATGGAAGATGCCAATGGCATTGACTTAACGCAGTTCAAACGCTGGTATTCCCAGGCAGGAACGCCGGAAGTGGAAGTAAAAACCTCCTATCAAAATGGCGAACTCAGCCTGCATATGAAACAGCATTGTCCGGCAACGCCTGAATTAGAACATAAAGAACCCTTTCATATTCCCATCCGCATTGCGCTGTTCGATTCACATGGCAAAGAGTTGGCCATCGATGAGGAAATTTTGGAATTAAAGGAAAAAGAACAGACTTTCCGTTTTCCCAATCTTCCTGAAAAACCCATCGTCTCCTTACTGCGTGATTTCTCCGCCCCCATTAAATTAAAAAGGGAGCTGAACCGCCGCGAATTGCTTTCATTGCTTCGCTTTGAAACTGACGGTGTCGCCAAATGGGATGCCGCCCAGTGCCTGACTGTAGACTGTCTGGGACACTTTCTGAAACAAGACCCCTCCCAATGGCAGATTCCCAATGATTTAATGAATGCCTGCCAGCATGTATTGAATGATAAATCACTCGATAGAGCCCTCAAAGCCGAGCTTCTGTCTCCCCCAGGTTTTGAAGAAGTGGTCACCCAATTCAATGAAGTTGATGTGGATTTGCTCGAAGCAGCACGTGATGCCTATCGCAGCCAGCTGGGCAAAGCATTGTATGAGTCACTGGTATCGGAATATTTAAGCCTGTGGCAGAAAGAGAACCATACGATGAACGCCAGCTCCTACAGCCGCCGCCGGCTTCGTAATACCGTACTCTGGTTCATGATGAAGTCTGAAGAAGAAACCAGCCTGACCCTTTGCCAGCAGCAATTTGCCAATGCCCGCACGATGAGCGATCAAATTTCAAGCTTCGCCTTATTAGTCAATTCGCACCACCACGAAGCGAAGCAACAGGCTATCAAGCGCTTTTATGAGCAATGGGCGGATAATGATTTGGTTTTGGATAAATGGTTTGCTATCCAGGCCTCTTGTGAAGACAGAGACACCTTACAGCAAGTGCGCAAGCTGCTGCAGCATCCGGCTTTTTCCATTAAAAACCCCAACAAGGTAAGGGCATTAATTGGCAGTTTCTGCCAGGCCAATCCACGCAATTTCCATGCAATGGATGGCCGCGGCTATGAGTTCCTGACCGAAATGCTGCTAAAAATGGATCAAATTAACCCGCAAATCGCAGCACGGCTGGCGACGCCTTTTACCCGATGGCAACAATATAATTTACCCCGTCAATCCATGATGCAAAATCAACTGCAGGAACTTGCCCGGCATAAATTGTCCAATGATTTGAAGGAGCTGGTGACGAAGAGTATCGCCTGAAGATAACAAGACTGAAATATAGGCCTTCCTCCGAATCCCCGCGGCTGCGACCCTCGAATCCCCGCGGCTGCGACCCTCGAATCCCCGCGGCTGCGACCCTCTCGAATCCCCGCGGCTGCGACCGCGGGGCCCACACGAGGCCTATTTAGAAATATTGGTTTTGCTAATTTAGGATCAAGTTGAAAGACTTGTTCCTAACTGCTTTTGCTATTTACGGCAACATTGGATTCCTCTGAAGAGCTTGTTCGGCACCAGACATGGATCCCGCGGTCTTCGCCGCGGGAATTCGTCCGCCCGGGATTCAGGGGACTGACCGGTATGGCGGGTGTGGCGGCTGCTCCACAATTTCCTGTAGTTCACTTGTCTGCTCCCACTGCAATAGTTGTTCTAATTCGCTGCGGGGCGGGGCACCGCGCCACAAATCCTCAAGACGCCAAGGGGTTATATTTTCCCCATTTAACTTTAAACAGGCTTGTTGGTGAAGATCAAGACGGTTTGCTGCTGCTCTTGCCGTGATCTGCTGAAAAAATGTATAGAGACAAGCGGGCATTGTGTTGACAGGCTTTGACTGAAGATTATTTTGGGAAATTGGCGGCGGGGACGGGGTGAAATCAAAATGAGCCGAGCAGTGTTCCTCGCCATGTTGTTGATAGCGAAGTCCCGAGGCCTCTATGGCATCAATGCGGGTCTGCATTTGCGCCTCTGCGTGCATCTCGTTATATAAGGCAGATAATGGCGTACCTGAGTCATCATTTTTACGCTCAATATTGAAAGCGGGACTTATGGGGTGGGAAAAAGAATCCTGTTCTTTTGGGCGTAACTGAATGCTGTATAAATTAGAAGGCTTTTCTAAACAAGTGTCTATTGCAGCAACATAGCAGTCTTTCATGGCTGAAACAGCTATTATGTAGGTGTTTATCTGTGCAAGCCTTTCTTCCTTTTCCATTCGTTGCGGGCAATCTGTTTTTAGAAAAGGAATGGCTTCAAGCAAGGCAATGTCATGGACTAAGGCATCCTTGTAAGCATTTAATTCCTTAAGCGCTCTGCCTTCAAAAAAACAGTCTAAGGCCACGGATGCTTCACAGGTGTTGTCAGTGCTAATTTCACCGCCGCCTACAACCGGAACCATGAGGTAAACTTTCCCTTATTAATATGGATATAACGAGGGGATATAGGTTCTTTAAAGGGTATGCGCATCTTTGGAACTATTCATGTACTTATTAAGTGACAATTATAAAGCATAGTGGGCTAAAGTTAAACTCTTAATAAGCTCCTGTGGCTGTTCGCAGTCTCTATGCGCAGTTCGACTTGTTGTCTGCTCAGGCCTCTTCAGCATGATCAGAAATACCTGGGTTCTCGAGACTTAAAATACCGGTATTAAAATCATAGGCAAAAATTTCGGCGTAGCGTCCCCAGTCGATCATTGTTTTCAGTACGCGCTCTGCCTCTTTTTCGCTCAGATAATCTTCCAGCTTGCTAAGGAATCGCTCTTCAGAAACCCGATGGCCTATTTTTTCATCGAGAATACGGCGAATATAGCGGGCCAGCGGAACTTTATCCAGCAAGCGGCGGGCAAATATCTTTTTCCTCTCCTGCAAATCAGCCTCTGAATATTGCTTTCCGAGCTCGGTTAGCTGGATATCGCCATCGGATACCTTGGCGAAACCAAGTATTTCCAGGGTTTCCAGCAAGGGGAATAAATCATCGATATTCATCATGAGTTCATCGGCCAACTCAGGAAGATCGATACGCTCTTCATAGGTTTGCAAGGTGTCAATCAAGCCTGAAAGCTCAGAGGGATCTACATCCGGCAAGCGATAGCCTAAGCCAATCTGCCGCTCCCGCTGCGCCCGTTTCGCCCTTTCTTTAGGGCCGGAAGTCATCAGGCGATAGATTTTGTCGACCAGCGCACTAAACTCCGGGGTTTCCGGATCCCGCGGCTGCTGTAATTCAACCTGCAGCTCCGCTCGAATATACCCTGGATCACTGCCAAAAATAATAATGCGATCGGCAAGCATTGCCGCTTCCTCAATATTGTGGGTGACCAGTAAAATGCCATTGGTATTGGTTTTCTTTTCCTGCCATAACTCAAGCAAGTCGGATTTTAAATTTTCCGCGGTTAATACATCCAGTGCTGAAAAGGGCTCATCCATTAATAGGACATCCGGATTAATTACCAGGGCACGTGCAAATCCCACCCGCTGGCGCATTCCACCCGATAATTCTTTGGGAAAAGCAGATTCGAATCCATCCAGTCCGATCGTATCAATTGCTTCAATGGCTCTACGGCGGCGCTCTTCGCGGTTTACGCCCTGAGCTTCCAGACCCAGTTCCACATTTTCAAGGACCGTCAGCCATGGCATCAGTGCAAAAGATTGAAAGACCATGGCAATTCCCGCAACCGGTTTGGTCACTGCTTGCCCACGATAGCTGACCTTACCGGCGCTCGGCGGAACCAAGCCGGCGATGATCCTTAACAGCGTCGACTTGCCAGAACCTGATTTACCGAGCAAGGCAACAATTTCACCTTCATGCAATTCAAAATTGACATCCTCAAGGACCAGTAAATCCTGATCAGAGGCTTTTTTAAATGATTTGCGGCAATTTTCCAGACTAATTATAGTTTTTGACATCAAGCAGCCTCAATTAAAATTAAAACGATTCTCTGCAAGTCGATACAGAGGGCGCCATATCAAATGATTAAAGGCCAGTACATACAGGCACATCATTGACGTCCCCAGTGCGATTCGGGGAAAATCGCCGCCAATTGTACTGGCGTGAATATACTCACCAAGGCCGGTTGCTTTTAAGGTAGTGCTTCCCCAACTTACCCATTCAGCAACAATACTGGCGTTCCAGGCACCGCCGGCAGCGGTTATCGCACCAGTGATATAAAAAGGGAAAATGCCAGGAAGGGCAAGGCGCTTCCACCAAATCCAGCCTTTTAAGCCAAAATTATCAGCCGCGAGATATAAATCCCGTGGAATGGTTGATGCGCCGGCAATCACATTAAACAGAATATACCACTGTGTACCCAAAAT
This sequence comes from Legionella birminghamensis, assembly GCF_900452515.1. Taxonomy (NCBI): domain Bacteria; kingdom Pseudomonadati; phylum Pseudomonadota; class Gammaproteobacteria; order Legionellales; family Legionellaceae; genus Legionella; species Legionella birminghamensis. The sequence goes on along the minus strand of NZ_UGNW01000001.1, from coordinate 221,331 downwards.
CATGAGCGGGGTCACCCAAATTTCCACATTAAGCTGAAAGCGGACAATGGCTATCACAAATAAGGGATAGAACAGGTTGGCAGGAAAAGCCGCTGCGAACTGGATAATCGGTTGAATTTTCTGCGCAATCCGCGGCCTTAATCCAACCCAGACACCTACTGGAATCCATATCAGAGAGCTGATAAGAATAAGGATGATAACGCGTGCACCCGTCGCGGCTCCCAAAAGAAAAGCATGTGCAATATCCTGCAGCCGCAGCTTGGTCAGAATAAACTCAAGCAACATCCAGCTGCAGACAAAAATGATGAGCAGCACCGTCACATTCCACAGCCAGTCCAGTTTTTTTTGCCGCCTGGGATTAATATCCTTCACAACGGCAGGTCCGCGGTTGCTTAACCAGCGCGCATTGACAAAGCGCTCCTTCAAGGCCGAAAGCGGCTTTGCCATGCGCTTGATGAGTTTACTGCTGCGAATTAAGTCAATCAGCCAGGATTGGTACTCCTCCTCATCCGGGGATTGCTCAACCTTGAATTTTTCAGACCAGGCAATTAATGGCCGGAATAAAATCTGGTCATAGAGAAAAATCACAATCACCATGGTTAAAATCGCATAACCGACTGCCGCCAGATTCTGCTGTTCAATGGCCAGCGCGATATACGACCCTACTCCAGGCAACAGGATATCCTGATGCGCCACCGAGATGGCTTCCGATAAAACCACAAAAAACCAGCTGGCCGACATGGACATCATCATGTTCCACAAGAGACCCGACATGGAAAATGGCACCTCGACCTTCCAGAACCGTTGCCAGGAAGATAGCTGGAACATGGCGGCCGCTTCCTTCAGGTCATGCGGCACTGTTTTTAGTGATTGATAAAATCCAAAGGTGATATTCCATACCTGGGCGGTGAAAATCACAAAAATAGAGGCACACTCAGGCCCGAGTAAGCTGTTGGGGAATAAATGGATAAAACCGGTAACCGTGATGGACAGAAAACTTAATACCGGAACAGACTGCAAAATATCAATTGCTGGAACAATGACTTGTTCCGCCCTTCTATTTTTGGCAGCCGCCGCCCCCACCACAAAGGTAAAAAGAATTGACAAGCCAAGCGCTATAAACATGCGCAACACTGTACGCAATGCATAAAAGGGCAGATGGGAGGGGGCCAGCGAAATCGGTAAGGGATCGCCCAATTGATAAGGAACAGCCATTTGCTGGCCGGCCCAGCCCAAGAAAAATAACAGCGAAAAGGTCAGGATTAATAACAGTAAATCCCAGCGATTAACGAAGCGACCAACATTTTCGCGGTTGGCAAAGTAGAATCGGTTATTGCGCACCAAGCCACCCCTCTCATCAGTTTTATTACGCATACGGAATCTCGTTCATGGTCTTAGCGAATTCCACTTCAACCTATGTTCCGCACAGGCAAATCCATCCGATGGTCAAGCCATCATAAGTATGACGAGTCAGGATTTTTTACTAATCCTGTCCGCATTGAAAATGCAATTTTTGTACAAGCTTGAATTGTCTCCAAGCTATACTTACAAATCTGAATAACAAGATTTAATTTTATTGAATGAATCAGATTAAATTCAACGCCAGCTTCTCTTTTCTGCGATTAATCATACAGTAAGCGCAGGAGAAGCCTAGGGTATCATAAATACAGGCTATCCGAAACCGTAAAAAAAGCTGATTTTTTAAAAAAGAAATGAACTTTTTCGAGTTTGCAGCGTCTAACTAAGTGAGCAACATAAAATTGCTCCGCTGCATCTTCCCTCTTGGATGCCGCGCGTATCCTGTCAGTTCCTTATAAAGGCCATTATGGGATACTATTTAGCCCGGCCCCAGGCCGGGTTTTTTTATGCAGCCATCTGCTGAAAACAGAATTGTCAATTTCAGGCATTCCGTTACACTAGTGGTAAGATCCGCGTTCCCGGTTGCATGTAACCGGACTAATCGTAAAAGGAGTTGCTATGAGAGCCAAAACCTGTCTTATCTCTTTTTTATTATGCTGGTCAGTCCTTTGCCAGGCAGCGGAAGATGATACCCAACAAGCGGTTTGGGCTAACGAGGCGATTATCGCCACTTATAGCTTCAACTATCAGAACTTTATCGAGCGGCAGAAACAAATCGCCAAATATTTCACATCCAATGGCTGGATTGCCTATAGCACGGCTCTGAATGAATCAAAACTCCCGGATGCGGTAAAAACGAATGCCTATTACGTCAGTGCTGTCGCCACCCTTCCCCCAACGATTACTGCCTCCGGCGAGGGGCATTGGCAGGCCAGTATGCCAATCCTGGTGCTTTATAAAAATCCCCAGTATCAGCAAAAACAAAACTTAAATGTAACTATCACCTTTGAACAAGCCCCTGCAGGCCAGGGAGTGCGGGGCTTTGCTATTACAAGCCTCACCTCTAAAGTGATTGAACCGCCCTGCGAATGCCAGAGCAAACCGGAACATCAGGGGCAGGACAATAAATAATTGTCGCCGCTATCCAAAGTAACGGAATAAAACGCTAGCCAAATGAATCACTAAAAATACACTCAGGAACAACAGAATAACGGTTAGTTTTAAAGGCACCCGGGTATCCAGAACCGACTGCCCCGGGCTGTCCGGATTATAGAAAACCGTAATGGCCTCCCCTTTCTCGTAAGCGACTGCAATCTGATAGGCTATACGCCGCGCATAGGCCGATTTGGGGGAGCGGAAACGCTGCTCAACAAACAGTCTGTTATTCGAGTAGCTGACGCCGTCTACCTGGTAGGTGTACTGGATATCCGCCCAGAGAAAATGGTTTCTCTTAATCCAGGAGAATTCACTGATATGGCCATCTACCCAAGGCCAGGTCTGCAGCCATTTGAATTGTGCGCGATATTTCAAGAAGTATCCCAGCATAAATAACAGGACTATCATCCAAATCAGATCGATAAAACCTTGCCAGGCCACTGTCAAACTCCTTATCCTACAGTTATTACTAGACCTTAAAATGCAGCCGGGTTAACAGGTAAACACCTGCTATGGCAAAAGCCAATAGAATTATGGGCATCATGGTTTGCAGCGGCGCAAGCGCGATTGCAGTAATCAGACACCATAAACTAAGCCCTGCAATGGATGAAACCAATGATGCGCCTGGACGGGTAACTTTGTGTGCAAGTTTTATTTTGTCAGCGAAAACCATCATAATCCTCATCAGCAGCGAAACACCCGTTATGCAAAGCAATACGCAAATAAATCGTACAAACCAGACTACGGCCGGGCTCCTTTCTCTTGCATCATCAACAAGGCTATGCTGTGATACTTCTCCCGATGCAACCAGGAGGATTGAATCCCCTGCAGGCGCCTGATAGGCCTGTAACGTATTCCCATTCTGCTGTGCGATAATACTTATTTTTTGTGGAAAAACAGCTGTAACCCTGATTCGCAGATCCCCGACCTGCGGGGCTTTGGGATTTGCACCCAGATAAATTTCATTCCCCACTAGCGCAGCTTGCTTGCCGGTTTTAGTCTGCAGCGATTGCAAATCGACTTTAGAGAGATCGACTTTGGCCGCATCGGGTATGGCATCAATGACTGTGCTTGGAAGCACGAAATCGCCTAATGCAGCATCTTCTGCATATTGATACAAAGACTCTATCGGCAGCGAAGCAGGGTTAGGGTGGGAATTGGGATCCAGGAAACTGCTGCTAGGAATTAACTTTTCACGCCAGCCAGTGTAATAATGGTAATGCGGTTTTGCCTTATCATTGTCAATCTCTTCCAACCACTCATAAACCAGAACCTGGCGTTTTAAGGCAAGTGCACTGACAGTAATGTTTAATTGCAGGTCACTAAGAGAGCGATTAGTTAATGCTTCGCCCGTTAGATAGACAACACTTTGGTTATTATCATTATTTACAGGTTTGTCAGGCACTGCTATAACCAACGATTCCGTCTGTTCAAGAGAACTGTCATAGCGGTACCCGGTTTTTTCATTCCAGAAGATCAGATAACTGGCTAAACCGAGGCACACAAATCCACCTGCCAGGCAGGCCAAGGTATCTTTTAACCGACTTCCCCAGGATTGAGCGGGTAAATCCTGAACCATTCTTGCAAGCTCCTTTTTATCCTTTCCTATAATGTTGGCATGCCATTGAAACCACAGCAAGTCTAGATGCTATATTCTTTAATAGAGGCCGCTTGTTTCACCTGGTACATAAACTTAATTAGACTTGTCCTCATGACGTAAGCGAGTATAATCAAACCCACACCTGCGAGTTAAAGGATTAGAAATGGTAGCGAAAACACCCCTTCACGCTTTGCATCTTGAATTGGGTGCGAAAATGGTCAATTTTCATGATTGGGAAATGCCTTTGCATTATGGTTCGCAATTGGAAGAGCATCATGCCGTACGCAAAGAGGCAGGTATTTTTGATGTCTCACACATGACGGTAGTGGATATCCTGGGAGCAGGAGGCCGTCAATTTCTCCGCAAACTGCTCACCAATGACGTCGATCAACTGGCCCACACCGGCCGCGCCCTTTATAGCTGTATGTGCAACGAGCACGGTGGCATTATTGATGATCTCATCGTTTATCAACGCGCTTCCGATAATTATCGGGTAGTGCTTAACTCAGCCACCCGGGAACATGATCTAGCCTGGATCCGCGAGAAAAGTGCCGGTTTTTCCATCGGCCTGCAAGAAAGGACTGAACTCTCCATGATTGCAGTACAGGGCCCGCAAGCGCTGAAAAAAACGATGTCCATACTGACTCCTGCCCAGGCAGATGCTATTTCGACTTTGACTTCCTTCGAATGTGTCGATGTGAATGAATGCTTTTTCGCCCGCACGGGCTACACCGGCGAGGAAGGCCTGGAAATAATTCTGCCCGCTGAAGATGCCCGAACCCTGTGGAAATCGCTGATCGCAGTTGGCGTAAAGCCCTGCGGCCTTGCTGCACGAGACACATTAAGACTGGAAGCGGGCATGCTGCTGTATGGCCAGGACATGGATGAAACGACAACGCCGCTTGAATCCGGTCTGGGATGGACCGTGAAATGGCAGCCTGAAGATCGCGACTTTATCGGCATGGGGGCTCTGACATTCCAGAAACAGCAAACGGTCAAACGCAAAATGGTTGGCCTGATCCTCGAAGACAAAGGGATTATGCGTTCGGGGTACCGCGTTGTGGTCCCCGGCGAGAATGACGGCGTAATTACCAGCGGTACCTATTCCCCTACTCTTGAAAAATCGATTGCTTTGGCCAGGGTACCTGCGGCCACGGGAGATGCGGTTGAAGTGGAAATCAGGGGCAAACTGCTAAAAGCAAAGGTGGTAAAACCACGCTTTGTTAAAAATGGCCTTCCCATTTAACATTTTTGCAAAATTGAAGTCTTACAACATTAATAAAAGGATATCGTGATGGCTGATATTAAATTTACTTGCACACATGAATGGTTGCAATTAGAAGAAGATGAATGTGTCATTGGTATTACCGATCACGCCCAGCAACTATTGGGTGATATGGTTTTTGTCGAGTTGCCCGAAGAAGGGGATGAGGTTTCCGCTGGAGATGAAATCGGTGTAGTGGAATCAGTCAAAGCGGCCTCTGATTTCTATGCCCCTGTGAGCGGCGTTGTTGTCGCTGTTAATCATCAAGTCACCGAAAACCCCGCGATTGTAAATGCCGACCCCTATGGCGCTGGTTGGCTTGTGCGAATAAAAGCGAGTAACCCAGAAGAATTCAACGGGCTTCTAAATAAAGCCGAATACGAGCAAGAGATTGCTGAGGATCACTAATTATGCCTTACATTCCTCATACTGAAGAAGATATACAAGCCATGCTCACGGAGATTGGCGCAAGCCAGACTCAGGAGTTGTTTGACGAAATCCCCAGGGAGTTGCTGTATCACGAACTGAAAAATCTTCCAGCGGGCATCAGTGAAATGGCAATGCTTAAAAAAGCACAGCATATGGCCAACCTGAATGATAATGGAATTTGCTTTATCGGTGCGGGCAGTTACGAACATCATATTCCGGCAGCAGTATGGGATATTGCATCGCGCGGAGAGTTCCTGACCGCTTACACCCCCTATCAGGCTGAAGCCAGCCAGGGTACGCTTCAACTGCTTTACGAATTCCAGACAATGATTGCGGAACTCACCGGCATGGAAGTAGCCAACGCCTCCATGTATGATGGAGCCACTGCTTTGGCAGAGGCGGTTTTAATGGCTGTGCGTATTAAAAAGCATAAACAGACCAGCCGCATATTAATCGCTGGAAGCGTTCACCCCTTTTATCGCCAAACGCTGGAAACGATTGTATGCAATCAGCACATCGAAGTCATTACTCTACCGCTTGACATGCAGCAGGGCATAACGCCCCTTTCTGCCCTTGAGAAATATAGCGGTCAGGAAATTACCGCACTGGTTATCCCACAGCCTAATTTTTTTGGCTGTCTTGAAGAAGTAGACGCCATGACCGACTGGGCAGCTGCTAATAAAGTGATCAGTATTGCCTCTGTTAACCCGGTTTCTCTAGGCCTCCTCAAGCCGCCAGGCCAGTGGGGAAGCGAGGGAGTCGATATTGCTTGCGGCGAAGGCCAGCCCTTAGGTTGCCCGATGGCTTCCGGCGGTCCTTATTTTGGATTTTTCAGCACCCGCATGGAGCATGTCCGACAGATGCCTGGGCGTATCATAGGACGAACGCTGGATAGGGATGGTAAAACAGGCTTTACGCTGACTTTGCAGGCAAGGGAGCAGCATATCCGCAGGGAAAAGGCCACTTCAAATATATGCACTAACCAGGGCCTGCTGGTAACCGCAGCAACGATTCATCTTAGTTTGCTGGGTACGGAAGGCCTGCGACAGGTTGCTGCCCATTGCCATGATAATACACAGAAGCTTGTTCAGGGTTTAAGTGGAATAACAGGGGTCAGAACTGCATTTACCGCCCCCTTCTTCCACGAGTGCCTCCTGCAGCTCGAGCAGCCAGTTGATAAAGTTCTCGATAGTTTGCACCAAGCGGGAATAGCTGGCGGTTATCCGGTTGAAACCCATTATCCGGCTTTGAAGAACAGTCTTCTGGTCTGTGCAACCGAGATGCGTTCAATGGAAGAAATTAATCACTTCATTAGCACAATGAAATGTATTTTGTCTAAGTGAGGAAGTAATGATTATCATTCAATTAACCTATAAAACGCCGATTAGTGAAGTGGATAAATACCTTCAGGCGCATCGTGAGTTTCTCGATTATTACTATAAGCAGGGGCTGCTGGTCGCTTCCGGGCCGCTCAAGCCGCGTACTGGCGGTATCATTATTGCCGCGACGACGGATAGAAATTATCTTGAATCGGTGATGAAAAAGGATCCCTATTACATGGCGGAAATTGCAGACTATACCTATATCGAATTCACACCGGTAAAACATTGTGCTGCATTGAAAGATTTGATACAGAATTCGGAGGGAAAACTATGTTAATTTATGAACGCTCACAAGCCAGGCGCCGAGCATCAGCCCAGTTCCCTTCGGATAATCCGCAGACTTCAGGCATTCCGGCAAAATTCCTGCGGGAGAAGCCAGCTCGCTTGCCGGCTTGTTCAGAATTGCAGGTGATACGTCATTATACCCGCTTGTCACAAAATAACTTCTCCATTGATACCAACCTGTATCCTCTGGGCTCCTGTACAATGAAATATAATCCAAGAGGAGTTCACAAAGCCGCATCTATCGGCGGTTTTATAAACAGGCATCCTTTATCCGGCGAAGCACATAGCCAGGGATTCCTGCAGGCGATGTACGAACTGCAATCCTATCTGGCGGAAATAACCGGCATGGCTGGCGTTTCCCTGACCCCAATGGCAGGCTCACAAGGCGAGTTTGCCGGCGTGGCCATGATTAAAGCCTATCATCAATCGCGCGGGGACAGCGCCAGGACTGAGATGCTGATTCCAGATGCAGCACATGGTACTAATCCCGCTTCTGCGGTGATGTGCGGATTTAAAGTTATTGAGATTAGCACAGCCCGTGATGGGGATATCGATCTGGAGGAGTTGCGCAGCAAGGTCGGGCCTAGAACAGCCGGTATTATGCTGACCAATCCATCCACCCTCGGTTTGTTCATGCGGCAGATTAAGGAAATTGCAGCAATTGTTCATCAGGCAGGGGGACTGCTTTATTATGATGGCGCCAACTTAAATGCTATTTTGGGACGCGTAAGGCCGGGTGATATGGGCTTTGATGTGATGCATTTGAATCTTCACAAAACTTTCGCCACTCCTCATGGCGGGGGCGGGCCTGGCTCTGGGCCGGTTGCGGTGAACAAAAGGCTTTTACCTTATATGCCAATGCCTGTGGTGGTAAAATCAGACGAAAAATACCGTTGGGCAACGAGGGATGATTATCCGCAAAGCATTGGCCGTCTATCCTGCTTCATGGGAAATGCCGGCATTCTTTTACGCGCCTATTTTTACATTTGCGTACTGGGCAGAGAAGGGCTTTTAAGAGTATCGGAATTTGCAACACTTAACGCGAACTATCTGCTTGCTGCTCTAAAAAAAGCGGGCTTCCATCCTGCCTATCCGGAAAGGCGAGCCAGTCATGAATTCATTCTGACGCTTAGCCAGGAAAAGAAAGACTATGGGGTAACCGCGATGGATCTGGCAAAACGCCTGCTCGATTATGGCTTCCATGCGCCGACGACCTATTTCCCCCTGCTGGTCCCAGAGTGTTTACTGATTGAACCTACAGAAACGGAATGCAAGGAGGAACTGGATGGTCTGGCAGCTGCATTACATGCAATTCGTGACGAAGCCAAGAAAAATCCAGAGCTCTTGAAGGGTGCACCGTACAATTTACCTGTCAAACGATTAGATGATGTACGTGCTGCCAGAGAACTTGATTTGAATTATTTCAAATACAATGATTGAATAATTTTTCTATAGCCTTGATGCGCCGGGTCCATCAAGGCTACGCTTCTTTTTAATTGACCTTAACTAATTGTTTTTAAACAAAAGAAAATACTTTTCGACTGCGATAAAATGAGTTATAACAGAATGGGTAGTATTCATTGCCGCAAGCTGGTTATTCCCGGATAGAATTTCCAATGCAAAGAGTCTGGCATTAATCTACCTTGTGTTCTGTAACAGGGATTGGCAGAGCATGTTTTTATGGGGCCATTGTCTTAAAGAGATAATAGCTCTAATTAAATAGAAATTTCATGGAGTGAAAAATGAACAGTAAAGTATTTTCACAACGGTTCAATTCGGAACTATCCTTATTAGGTTTTCCTGAAGAGCTGGCGGAAAAAATTAAAGCAGTCTCAAAAGTATTTGGTGTTACCCGCCATTTGGCCAATGCGATGATTTTTGGCCATCTTTTGCCTTCCAGTGAACAATTGGATAAAATTGCACAAATTCTAGAAATTTGTCCTCAGTGGTTAAGCGGGGCAACTGATAGAAAAAAACCTTATCCAGCAAAGAAAGAAGTTGAGACTGCATAGGTTATAATTCAATATTAGTTGACTGGTGCCGTGTCACGGGATTTAAAACAGGTTTTATCAGATGGAATGCCTTAGTTATTGTGTAGCCAATAGTATTGATTTATCGCGTCTGGATCATTATTTTAAAACAAGCGTCCAGGGTTACTCGGCAGTCAAATCCCGTGATGTGCTAAAATTGACACCCTTTGCGGGCAGTCAGTATGTCATTTTTATTTTTAAAAATGGAACAGTAGTTTCCTGGGGCATCAAACGGCATCAGATTGACAATTATATTCAATTATTCAAACTGTACGCGGAAAAGCCAGTCCCTTTTTTGGTACGGGATGAGTTTAGCTATCGTATTAATGATAAAATTGCTATTGAACCGCACGACTATTTCGATGTGGATTGCATTAGTATTGATGACAACAGTGATGATTTAAAATTAAGTCTCTCCTATGGTTTTTCCCAATCAGTAAAGCTGCAATACTTTGAAACCAAAATAGATTCACTGATTGAAAAGTACAACCCGCTGATCCAGCTTTTGTCACATAAGGGGCATATGCCGATCAGCCGCAATCAGATACGTCAGGTAATCGGCGAAATTCTCGGCGCCAAGAGTGAGATGAATTTAGTCAGTAATTTCCTTTATCATCCCAAATATTTCTGGCAGCACCCCACATTGGAAGAGTATTACACAATGCTGGAGCGTTATTTACACATTCCTCGCCGCGTGAACGCGCTGAATCACCGCCTGGATACTTTAAACGAGATTTTCGACATGTTTAATAGCTATCTTGAAAACCGCCATTCACACAGCCTTGAAATAATAATCATTGTTTTGATTACCATTGAAATTATCTTCGGCGTATTAAATATTCATTTCTAAATTTACTCGTTGCAAAATTCTCTGAATTCGATAGCATTGTGTTTTCCATTATGTACACTAACATGGATAACATTCAGCCGCAGTTGAGCCATTCTTCTCGTTTCTCCACTGAAATTCTGGCAGGCATAACCAGTTTTTTGACCATGGTTTATATCGTTTTCGTCAATCCGGTGATTCTCCATGATGCAGGAATGGATCAGGGTTCAGTATTTACTGCAACCTGCCTGGTTACCGCATTTACAACCCTGCTCACAGGCCTGATCGCCAATGCGCCCATTGGTGTAGCACCGGGAATGGCCCTCAATATCTATTTTTCATACAGTGTCGTTTTAGGCATGGGCATTCCCTGGCAACAGGCTTTAGCGATGGTTTTTGTATCCGGATCCCTGTTTCTCTTACTAAGCCTGACCCCGTTAAGAAAAAGACTGGTTGATTCGATTCCTGACAATTTGCAGTTGGCCATTCTGATTGGCATTAGCTTTTTAATTGCATTGATTGCCTTGCAGTCTAATCAGATCATTATCAGTAATGCGCATACTCTCCTGCAAATGGGTAATCTGGCAAGGCCTGAAGCGGGTCTCTTTTTTCTTGGCTTTATCATGATCCTTATCTTCGATTATTTCAAAATTTCCGGGGCGATTATTCTGAGTATCTTATCGATCAGCCTCATTTCACTAGCGACAGGACTGGTTAGCTGGCAAGGTATTTTTGCATTGCCTCCTTCCATGGCCCCCACATTTTTAAAACTAGACTTTTCCTCTTTCACCAGTTCAACGACTTTAAAGGCTACTTTTACTTTTTTTCTAATTGCCTTGTTTGATGCGACCGGAACCCTGATTGGCCTGTTGAATCAATCCTTGTTCAGGGATCAAGAGGATAACCAGCAGCGGATTGCCAATAGCTTGTCAGCCGATGCAGCAGGTTCAATGCTGGCAGGATTATTAGGCTCGGCCAGTACTTCACCGTTTATTGAGTCGGCTTCGGGAATTGAAGCAGGCGGTCGAACTGGTTTAACTGCCGTAGTAATCGCCGCAGGCTTTCTGCTCATGCTGTTTTTCTTCCCCTTGGCAAAAATGATCCCCGTCTATGCAGTGGGCCCGGCGCTGTTATATGTCGCCTGCTGCATGATGAAACACATGGTGGATTTAAAACTTAGCGATATGACGGAAATCGCTCCCTGCATGCTCACTATTATTATGATTCCACTGACCTCATCCATTGCGGACGGGATTGGTGTTGGGATCATTTTGTATACCTTGCTGAAGTTGCTTTCCAGACAAAGGGTCAAGCCCTTTCTGATTGTATTAAGCCTGACTTTTGCCGTTTTTTTCCTGCTGAGTTAATTTTGCTGGGCTTCACAGCCCAGCCTACGATACCTAATCACCCTTTTTTCTCTTAATTAAATCATAAAAATGCAGGGCTAATTTACGCGCTTCATCATGGTTAACAATCGGAGCCGGATAGCCCGATTTATTCACTGAAGCCTGCCAGGGCCTATGAATCTGCGAAGCGGAGAGTTTACGCAGCTCTGGAATCCAGGTTTTAATATATTCCCCCTGGGGATCAAACTTCTCACTTTGCAAAATGGGGTTAAAAATTCGAAAATACGGGGCAGCGTCCGCGCCGCTTCCCGCAACCCATTGCCAGCTGGCGGAATTATTAGCCAAATCGGCATCCAGCAGCGTATCTTCAAACCAGGCAGCGCCTTTTCGCCAGTCGATCAGCAAGTGTTTTACCAGAAATGAAGCTACTACCATCCTGACTCGATTATGCATATAACCCGTATGCCAAAGCTCCCTCATCCCGGCATCCACCAGAGGATATCCCGTCTGGCCTTGCTGCCAGGCTTTTAGTAAAGAGGGCTCGCTCTGCCAGGGAAAATGATCAAAGGCAGACTGGAAATTTTTTTCTGCAAGTTTTGGGAAATGATAGAGCAGATGATAGGAGAATTCACGCCATCCCAGTTCGGCAAGAAATTGACTGACCGCCGCGGAAGGCAGGGCCTGTGCCTGTTGTAGCTCAAGCACTTGATTATAGACTGTCACTGGACTGATTTCGCCAAAATGCAAATGCGGCGACAATCGCGAGGTTCCCTTTAGGGCAGGGTAATCTCTATTTTCTTTATAGGATGTGATCGCTTCTTCCAGAAAATTATCGAGGCGGGCAAGCGCTGCCTCCTCACCGGGCTGCCAGTGATCGGCAAAGCCAGCGGCCCAATTGGGTTTTTCAGGAAGTAAATGCCAATCCTCAATTGATTCTGAGACGGTTTCAGGACAACCCGGGAGCTTTGTGCTTAATGAGCAGTTCGCCAGGGAAAGATGCTTCTGACATTGCTTCCAAAAAGCAGTAAACACCTTAAAGTATCCACCCTGGCTGGTTTGCAGCTCCCAGGGCTCTACTAATAAACTCCCATTCGTGGAGCAAACTCTGATGCCTCTATTTTTCAAGGCGGTTTTAATGGCTTGATCACGCTCAATGGCAGCCGGCTCATAACAGCGGTTCCAATAGACTGCATCGACCTGATGCTGATCAATTAATTCCAGCAACACATCCAGTGCCTTGCCAGTCCTTAAACATAATTTCAAATGCCTTTTATCAAGCGATTTTTGATGAGCGGATAAGCTATGATACAGCCACCAGTTTTGTGCACTGCCAATTACTGCAGATGCGGCAGGGTCTCTGATATATAAAGGTATCACACGCTGATGTTCGCAGGCGCTTACAAAAGCAGGGTTATTCTCCAGGCGTAAATCCGCTCTAAACCACATAATTGCCGTTGTCATGATTCTCCTGTTTTATCGTGGCTGGATATTTTAATTATCTTGCCCTACGCTTTTTAATAGCGATGTTTTTTATAAATAATATTCTGGATGCTGCGATAAAAAGTGTCTACCCATTATTGCTGAAGCAAGAGAAAAACAATGAACAAATTAATTGGCCTTGTTTTCTTGTCAGGTTGCAGCCTTTCTGTTTTTGGAAAAACTGCCGAGGCGATCTTCGCTGGTGGTTGTTTTTGGTTTATGGAAGCTGATTTCTATAAACAAAAGGGAGTATTGGCCACCATAACCGGTTTTGACGGCGGCACAACCCCTGATCCCACTTATGAGGAAGTGACCGCAGGCCACACCAACTACACCGAAGCAGTACGTATTATCTATAATCCGGCGCAGATAAGTTATAAACAACTGCTAGACTATTTTTGGCATCATATCGATCCCACTACTGAGGATGCCCAATTTTGCGAGAGCGGACGCCAATATCGCGCAGCCATTTTTTATCTTAATGAGAACCAAAAACGCATCGCCCTGGAAAGTAAGAAATCGATAGAAAAAAAATTTCCAAAAATCTACACTGAAATACTGCCGTCCACTACCTTCTACGCTGCCGACGATGATCATCAGAATTACTCACAGAAAAACCCGTTGCGATACCGGTATTACCGCTTCCGCTGCGGACGCGACAGCCGGCTTGAAGCCATTTGGGGCAAACCCTGATTTCAATTACTCCCTCAATCCGGCATGATTGTTAATCGAGCACCCAATATGAAAAAAGAGATCTTATGAAAAAGAACAAACCCGGTTCCTCCATTCGCGATTTTTTCAAAAAATTGGGACCTGGCGTCATTACCGGGGCAAGCGATGACGACCCCTCTGGTATTGCCACTTATTCTCAGGCAGGTGCTCAATTCGGATTAAGTACCTTATGGACGGCATTGTTTACTTTCCCGCTTATGATGGTCATCCAGGAGATGTGTGCAAGAATTGGGAAAGTGACCAGCAAAGGGCTGGCTACTAATATTAAAGAGCAATATCCCCGCTGGCTTTTGTACTGCATCATCTTTCTAAACGTACCGGCAATTGTTTTAAATATCAGTGCCGATATTGCTGGAATGGGAGCGGTTAGCCACCTGGTGGTTCCCTGGATCCCCTCAGCCGTTTTTTCAATCCTGTTTACAGTTCTTCTCGCCTTGGGAATTATTTTTTTCTCCTATCAAAAAATTGTCGCCGTATTAAAATATTTATGCTTATCCCTTTTCCTGTATTTAATTATCCCATTTCTTGTTAAACCCGATGCCTGGCAGATCCTTAGCCACACTTTTATCCCGCATATTCAATTTAACAAACAGTATCTAGGCATCCTGGTCGCTATTCTGGGAACAACGATTTCACCTTATCTGTTTTTTTGGCAGGCCACCATGGAAGCAGAGGAAAACCGCAGAAAAAGGACGCCCGCTTTCATCACCCGCACCTCCCTCCTTGATATGAGTAAAGATGTCGGTATTGGCATGTTCAGCTCAAATCTGGTGATGTATTTTATAATTCTGACTACCGGTACCGTATTGTATAAAGCAGGCATTACCGATATACAAACCGTTGAACAGGCTGCCAAAGCACTAGAACCCTTAGCCGGCAAACTTTCTTATCTGCTTTTTGCCTTAGGTATTCTGGGTACTGGCTTCCTGGCAATTCCCGTATTAAGCGGTTGTATTTCTTACATGCTATCGACTCTTTTTGAATGGAAGAACGGTCTGGATAAACCTTTTTCTTCAGCAAGAGGTTTTTATCTGATAATACTTATCTCCCTAATCATCGCTTTACTTATAAATTTCATTGGCCTCAACCCCATTGAGGCGCTGTTAATGACCGCTATCCTGTATGGGGTGACTGCGCCAGTCCTTATTCTTATCATCTTGCATATCGCCAATAACAAAAAAATTATGGGACGGCATACCAATGGCTGGAAGACAAATATCATTGGCATTTTAGCTTTTCTGCTCATGACTATTGCCGCTTTATTACTGATTTATCTGGAGTAGGATTAGTTCAACACTATACAATAGCATGCCAGCGAAGTCCGGAACTTTATGGTTAAATACCATTGTCTGGATGGTGTAAATACAGTTTTTGCGCTCGCACTAATGATGTTGGCGGAAAAAGCCCATCACAATGCAAATTATGGTTTACCTGGATTGAGCTCTGGCTCCCCATTGATCGAAACAGTCACTGATCTAAGCGAAGCCAGGGAATTTGCTGTGCAATTATTATCTCATATTCCTTTATGGAAGAAAGTGATTCAGGAGAACAAGTCATTAGTGCCGGATGCAGTAAAATTTGCTTTGGCAACCGCAGATGAAATGAACGAACTGGCAAGAAATTATTCAGGGTTGTTTGCCGGGTATTTGCAAGCCGGGGAAGACAGCCGTATAAATTGTCTGCAGCCAGCCGCATCCTGATGAAAAAGTCAGAGAAAAAAATGCCATATTTAGCACCATTTTTTAGCGGCAGCGCTTATAATTTATAAATTAGATCTGATGACGGAGTTCCGTATGCTTCTCAGAACACATCAGTTGACCGACATGCAAATGGACGCCTTAACTGAGCTTAAAAATAAATGCAAGGCCATAGATGGCGGGCTTCCAAGTTTATACCCGCATATTCTGAGACTAAAACGGGAAACGGCTAATAACCTTTTGTACTATCAAGACAACCAGCTTGTGGCATTTCTGAGCGTCTATTTCTTTTATGAAGATGCCTGTGAAATAAGCATTCTGGTTGATCCGGACACTCGCCGCTTAGGCCTGGCAAGTAAGCTCCTCTTCAACATATTCCCGCTGGTGCAGTCTAAAAAAATGAATCGCCTAATCTTTTCAATGGCGCATCAGCTGAATGACCACTGGCTCGCCCCCCTGGGGTTCATCTATCAGCAAAGCGATTATCACATGCTTCGCCAAAGCTATGAGCCTATCCTCGAAAATCACTCCAGCCTCTCTTTTCGAAAAGCAACTTTTGATGACTCAGGCCTATTATGTGAAATTGATAATGCAGCATTCAAAAATGAGGTGGTAAGCAATATCGAGCGTTTCACTCAAATCATGGAAGATCCAAACTACAGCATCTATCTGGCCATCAAAGGGGAGGAAGCCGTAGGTAAAGCCCATATTCACTGGCAGCATGATAAAGCCACCTTTTCTGACATCGCAATTCTGCCCGAATTTCAGGGACAGGGATTTGGCAGCACCTTACTGGCTTATTGCATTAATAAGGCTTTAATGCAGGAAACTTATAAACTGGCGCTGGATGTCGAAACCACCAATCAGAATGCCTTAAATCTCTATTTGAGGCATGATTTTAAAATAGCCAGCGTACATGATTATTGGATAATTGATGTCGAAAATGCACACAAGATATTGGAAAAAGGTCATTTCTCTGATGATTCCTGCTGAATTCGTGAATTCAGCTTGACAGGTTTTCAGCTGCCACTTTAGTATTGCATTTTACGCTTATGGATAGCGCCTAAGGGTGTGGCATGAAAAAACGTGTGGTTATTACGGGGATGGATATCGTCTCCTCAATTGGTTGTGGTTTAGAAGCTTTTTGGGAAGCTGCTGTGGCTGGCCAGTGTGGTATTAGACGTATTCAACAGTACGATCCCAGTCCCTACCCAACCCAGATTGGGGGAGAGATTACTCAATTGTCACTAGACCACCTGCCTGAGTTTGATAAAAGCAAACGCTATCCGCGTGCTGCTCAGTATGCATTGTATTGCGCCCATCATGCCATTGAACGAGCTGGATTAAGCCCCAGAGAGTTGTCTTTGGCCGGTACATTTATAGGCACCAGCGTTGGGGGTACACCTGAGCTGGAGGGAGCTTATGAAGCATTCTTTAAAGAGAGCTGGCGAAAGATCCCTGCACTGAGCGTTATTCGCGGCATGCCCAATTCTGTGGCCAACTTTATCGCAATTGCCTTTGGTCTTGGCGGACCTAACTCTACTATTTCCAATGCCTGCGTCTCCTCTGCAGAAGCAATCGGCACCGCTTATCAGCAAATTGCGCATGGCCGCCTGGCGGTCGCCTTATGCGGCGGTACCGAATCCCTGTTATGGGAATCCATAATGGCAGCCTGGTGCAAGCTGAGGGTAATGTCTACTCAAAATGAACAGCCTCACTTATCCTGCCGCCCTTTCGACAGAAATCGGGATGGCATGGTTATGGCTGACGGCGCAGGTTTACTGGTTCTTGAGGAATTGCAGCATGCCAAAGCCCGCGGCGCGACCATTTATGCTGAAATCATAGGCTTTGGCGCCAGTTGCGATGCCTACCATGTGACCGCTCCCAATAGTAAAGGACAGGTTCGCGCCATTGAATCAGCGCTGGCCGATGCCCGCTTGTCTTTAGGCGATGTACAGTATATTAATGCCCATGGCACTGGAACGCAGTTAAATGATTTGACCGAAACAGAAACCATTAAAACTATATTTGGCGACAGGGCCTATGAAATCCCGATCACTGCACAAAAAGCGATGACAGGCCATGCAATAGGCGCTGCAGGGGCGATGGAAATCATTGCGACGACTTTAAGCTTGCAACATGACATTCTTTTACCCACAATCAATCTGCATAATCCCGACCCCGCCTGCGATCTGGATTATGTAGCCAATCAGGCTCGCCACAAACGAATTGATATCGCACTCTCCAATCATTTTGCCTTTGGCGGAGCCAACGCCGCGTTATTACTGAGAAGAGCATATTAAATGTAGGCTGAGCTGTTAAGCCCAGCAACCTAGAAACGTTTATCAATTAAGCGTATATGCTTTGCCTTATTGAGAGTAGTTAACTGAAGACATTACCCCCGGATATACTAGGACAAAATGCTCCCCATCGCTTACAAAGGACGTATAATGAAAAGAAAAAATAATAAGGGACGATGTTTTCGTTTTTGGCTTTTGAATGCTGCAGGACTACTGCTCAATAGCCTGGTTTATGCTGGAGCTCCACTCTGGACCTATTCAGCACCCAACCCCGCCAGTGTGGCGGTGGCAGCTGGCGAAACTGCAACGGTTTCTTATGTAGTCACGAATAACTCAGTGAAAAGCAAAAATTTAATCCTGCAAGCAACAGCTGGAGTCAGTGCGTCACCCTGTTATTTGGCAGGAAAGGGAAGTACCTGTACTTTAATCTTAACAATTAATGGCAGTGCAATTCCTCAACAAGGACTTCATAGCGGTCCTGTTTTATGCGAGCAAGGCAATCCCAACCAATGTTACCAACCCGCTTTAGACAAACAATTAAATGTCAATAAAGCATCAAATGGCGGCACAGGTCATTTACTATTAACGCAATCTGGCTTGCCAGTAAGCAGCTTATCCCTTCATTCTGGCGATAGTGGTACATTGCTGCTCACCAATACAGGAGCAGGCAGTGTTTCTTTATTGACTATTCAACTCCCTTTTGGCTGGAATGATTATTTTACCTCGAATTGCCTGACAGTATTAGAACCCCGGCAAAGCTGTACTATTAATTACCTTATTCCATTACCCTCTGCCACAGGTATATTAAATCCGTTGAGCATTCAGGCAATTAACGCCGATAACAGCATTCGGGTTCCTGTTAGCATCCAAACCATAGGTGCTATCAATTGCTGGGGACTCAATTCAAATGGACAGCTAGGTAATGGTATTTTCAGCCCCTCTATCAACCTTCCAGTTTCAGTGCTTGGAATTAGTGATGCAATAGCCATTACTGGAGGAGTCTTTCATACCTGCGCCTTGCTTGATAATGGTGCAGTCAACTGTTGGGGAGCTAATACTTTTGGCCAGCTGGGGGATGACAGCAACACCAACCGCAACACCCCGGTTGCAGTGATTGGAATTAATAATTCCATAGCTGTTACCGCGGGATCCGAGTTTAGTTGCGCCTTGCTGGTTAACGGCACAATCAACTGCTGGGGAAATAATTTTTATAGCCAGCTGGGGGATGGCAGCAACATTAGCCGTAAAGTCCCCGTCGCAGTGAATGGAATCAGTAACGCCATCGCTATTACCGGAGGAATATCTCACACCTGCGCCTTGCTCGCTAATGGCACCATCAACTGCTGGGGACGTAACAATGAGGGCCAGCTGGGGAATGGTAACAACATCAACAGTACTATCCCGGTTGCGGTGAGTGGAATAAATAATGCTGTGGCGATTACTGCAGGAAGCTATAACACTTGCGCCTTGCTCGCTAATGGCACAATCAACTGCTGGGGATATAACTTAGATGGCGAACTGGGGAATGGTACTACAACCAGTACTAACAGCCCGGTAGCTGTTAGCGGAATCAATAATGCTGTGGCGATTACCGCAGGAACCTTTCACACCTGCGCCTTGCTCGCTACTGGCACAATCAACTGCTGGGGACGTAACCTTGAGGGCCAACTGGGTAATGGTAACAATACCGGCAGCGACACCCCGGTTGCAGTAAGCGGGATTACTAATGCCATAGCAATTACTGGAGGAATCGCTCAAACCTGTACCCTGCTCGCTAATGGTGAAGTCAACTGCTGGGGGGATAATTCCCAGGGCCAGCTGGGCATTGGCAATAACATGGACAGCAATATTCCTGTACAGACCTGTGCGGAGTCAGGATGCCCCACGCCTTTAAATGCATTAGCTATTTTTAACCATAGCCTGGGATATCACTCCTGTGCGATTGTCCCTGCGCCTTAAGACCCATAGCTATCTACACAGCCCCTACGCCCTGCGGCTTGTCCGCAGGGTCCACTGTTTCTATGAATCATCTGGATCCCTCGGACATAGCCGAGGCAAGTCGAAGCTATGAGGCGCACATTTGTGCGCCTTAATCAAACTAACTGACTGACACCGTGGTAACTATGGAGAAATTAATTCTGCCCTCCAGGCATCCTCTATTCTGGTATAACGAATCACCTCAGAAAAAGAGATAGAGCCGACCGTGTAGAAAACCCATGTTTTCGGGATAAAGCGAAAGCCGAAGTAATGGTCGCTCCTAGGAATAGGAAGACCTTCAAATTGAGCATTCAATTCTTTTTTTCTGATTTCCAACTGGTCCAGATCTTTAATGGCAAGGCCGGAAGTGGGCGCATAGGCGGAGAATCTCAATTGGCGCTCACGAGGAAGAGTTACCCAGAAAGCCTCATTCTCTTCTGCGGATATGGGTATTGCTGCTCCTTCCAAAATAACTTGTCGGCTCTGCTTTGCAAATAAAAAATTCAAGCAGGATTTAGGGTTATTTAACAATTCAGCAACCTTGCGTGTTTTTTGCTGCGTAAAAAATAAAAGACTCTCTGACTCAATTTCACGAATGGCAACCACGCGGCTATGAGGTTCACCAGAACTACTGCAAGTGCTTAACACAGCACAGGCAGGATCCTCAATTCCGAGTTCTTTTTCCTTGTTCAACCAGTCTTTGAGTATATTAAAAGGCACCCGATGCTCCTGTAAAATGTATAAAGTTTATCTTAAAGACAGTCTCATTGAAAATGTTGATTAATTAAACAACTGACTATATTATTACCACTTTTTTGTATAGTCCAATTCGCATGAGAAAAATAGCTAGATTCGTTTCAGCCATTATTGTTCTTGTATTGTTTGCTGCAATCATTCTTTACTACCCACAACTTTACTATTTCGATTATAATCTCAAATATAAAAATTTTATTTTGTATTCGGATAAACGCATTCCCAGGGAAGCGGACAGCTTGCTTGACAAAGTGGATTTGAAAATCAAGCGATCTCCGTTGTACAATCAAGAAGCTACATTCAAGATTTTTCTTCGAAGTAATTATAATATTCACAATATAATGCCTTATCAGTTTGCCGCTCAACCATTTGCCATAACAAGACCCCTGATAAGGAACATTTTTATTTCCAAGGGTGATATTAGGTCGAACTTAAGTTTTAAACCGTCAGGAGCGAGCAGAGCCTTAGATCAAATAATCACCCATGAAATTGTTCATGTTCTGATTGAAAATAAAATTCCATTTACTGCAAGAGCGGATGAATCAAATTGGTCCCCTATGGGATTTCTTTGGAAAGAAGAAGGTTACGCCGATTACATTGCAGGAAACCCAACCATGAGTCTCGATAAAGGAATAGCTATTCTATCAGGCAAGAACAGTCAATATGATCGTTATGAGTTTGAATATTTCAAATATTGGTTTGCTGTCAAATACCTTATTGAATGCGAGAAACTGGATATTGATGTTCTTTTGCAAGCCCCAATCTCCTTAAATGACTCCTTGGCGAAAGCGTTGAAAGTTTGGCAAGAGCCACAGTGACGCTAGGCATTCTTATGTTTATCCCTATGTAGATTAACCTCAAATAAACCGCCCAGTCCATGCTTGCCACCAAACTCCGTTACCCCATAAAGGCTGTTACCGGCAAGACAGAGGCCTGAACCTGGATTGATTGGCTGAGCGTTTGATGCCGAAAAGACATGCAATATTTCAAAGCCCGATCGAGGCTCCCCAATATCGAACTTAAAAACGGTTCCGAAATTGGATTTGGTCGAGCCGAAATAATTGGTGGATCCAAAAAGGGTTTTACCATCCGGGGAAAGAATCAGTGCCTGCGGATGAATCCCGTCATGGACAGTGAACTCGTGCAACACGGAAGAGGGATAGGATGGATCGGCTAAATCGATGCTGAAAATGATCCCGGCGTTGTTCCAGTGACTCGTTTTGTAGGCAATTCCATAAATGGCCTTTGCTTTTTCATTGAGGACTATTTTCTCCGGAATGCCACCACTTCTTGATTCCGCCTCATTATAACAATCAAAGGAATGCAGAAGCTGAAACTTTGGCTCACTGGAATCCACATTCTCAATCTTGAACAGGGTTCCGCATTTTTTACTGCCGCCCAGACTGGTTATACCATATAAAATATGTCCGTCTTCACTTAATGCCAGACTTGCAGCCGGGGCTGAACCATTTTCATCTTCCTGGCCATTAAATGCATGAATCACTTCATAATTGTTGTGCAGGGGATTGCCGAGGTTAATCCGGTATATCAGGCCCGAGGTAGAACGCGGCTCATTGCCGACGCCTCCGGACTCAGCCGCGCCATAAAGAAAGCGCTCATCCGGGCTTAGCACTACACCGCCTTTCAAATCATAGCCTTCGGCATAACGCGTTTCCATATCCGCCTCATGAAGGATCTGAAAAAAGCGGCCATCAATGCTCATTTTAAAAACATCACCCTGGAGGAAACCATTCCGCACCCCATAAAGAAACTCTTGACGCCGGTCGAGGCTCAACTCCCCGCTAAAGCTAAGGCGGGCTCCGTCCCGCTGCTTTCCGGCCTCCTGCAAAATACCCAGTTCTTCATCCGCCGAGTTGAGCTTGAATTGATAAATAAAAGAATCCGTATGGCCGTATAAAACCCCTTCCCTGCTAATCAGCAGCGCATTCTGAGCTGCACTGCCAAGGTAATAATCAAACGAATAGAGGACTGAAAAGGGGTACTCCTGGCTTATTGCATTACTCCAGTGCAACTGCAAAAAAAAGCTGGCTAACAGTGCGGTGATACATCTCATAACAATTCCTGGCACGCAGAAAAGAACGTAAGAGATGGATCCTAAACATTTTTTTTCTCAAGATATAGATCGGGAACAATATTTCTGTAAGATCGTTATGAACCAGCGGACAAGAGACACTGCCATGCGGCGAATTCTTGGATTCATTTTGTTATTAAGCCACTTTTCCTTATCAGCGATGCAAATAAATACTTATCTTAAGTTTGATAGCCCTCAACTGACCGACCAGGTCAGGCAATTTAATACCTATCTTGAAAAGCAGGGGGTTTTTGCACGATATCATGTAAAACCTTTTCTGGAACAGCATCCTTTACATATTACCCTGTATATGACTGAATATCCGGCTGATCAGATCGAAGCAATCAGACAACGTGTCGCTGAGCTGGCCAGAGAGAATCCTGCTCCCACAATGAAGACGGGCTCTATTGTATTGGGCGGCGGCAATTATGTAATGCTGGACATCGCCCACCAGCCAGAAAAGGCGGGAAACTCTGCTCTCCAGAACTTGAGTGATCATCTGGTCCTGCAACTCCAGCCACTGCGAGATTTGAATGCCAGCATGCCCAGCTGGGCTGCTAATATGCCAGTTAAGGCAAAAGCATTTCGCATCTATGGAAGTCCCAGTGTTTTTTTTGAATATGAACCCCATTTCAGTCTGATAGCAAAGAAGTTTTCAAATAATCAGGAGGAAAAGCGTTTTCGCCTGGAAATGGAAAAATGGATTCAGTCCTACTCATTTCCAGCCATCCCTTTGCAGGCTACTGCTATTGCGATCGGGAAAGTAAACTCCTTTGGGCAGATTACGGAAGAATTGGCAAGTTATCCCTTTGCAGCAAGCTCGCTTTTTGCTAGAGGGCTTTCCCCGAAAACACCAGGACAGGCCTGAATAGAAGACGTCGGCCATGGCTAAGCATGGACCCCGCGGTCGAAGCCGCGGGGATTCGAGGGGGTCGAAGCCGCGGGGATTCGAGGGGGTCGAAGCCGCGGGATTCGAGGGGGTCGAAGCCGCGGGATTCGAGGGGGTCGAAGCCGCGGGATTCGAGGGGGTCGAAGCCGCGGGATTCGAGGGGGTCGAAGCCGCGGGATTCGAGGGGGTCGAAGCTGCGGGATTCGAGGGAGTCGAAGCTGCGAGATTCGAGGGAGTCGGTGCTGCGGGGATTCAGTGATTCCTCGAATCCCGCTTACGAATGAGAAATAAAGCTATCGAATCCCCGCGGCTTCGACCGCGGGGCCCATGTACCATCTACTCAATCCCCGCCTCCCACTCCCCCTGATAAAAGAGTTGCGCCAAAGGCTTTCTCTGGCGAGGGCCTTTTTCGCGCGCCAGCAACTCCCCCGTTAACACGTCCGGTTCAGTCTGGTAACCCACAGCGATGACACTCATGCAGGTATAGCCATCCGGAATTGAGAATGCTTTCTTTGCCATATCCGGATCAAAGCCCCCCATCTGATGCGCTATTAACCCCAGGGCAACCGCTTGCAGGCAAATATTTTCGCTGGCTGCCCCTGAATCATATTCTGCCCAGCGGTTTGGCTCCCCATTATGGGTAAAATGATTTTTTGCTACAGTCAGCAACAGCACGGGAACAGACTTTACCCACAGTTTGTTACCCTCGGCTAAACAATCAAATAATTTATAATAGCTTTCCGGATGTGTTTGCCTATTGCAAACAATGTAGCGCCAGGGTTCTTCGCCAAAACAGGAGGGCGCCCAACGTCCAGCCTCCAGCAGCGATCGCAGTAAATCAGGAGGAACTGCTTTTTCATCGAAAGCACGAGGGCTCCAGCGCCGTTGCAATAGATCATGAATTGGACTATCGGTAACCGCTTTTTTAGTATGCATGCTTACTCCATTTAACAGACTGTAATTTATCTGATTTTAATTCTACTTCAGATTGCTACTACTGATAATGGGAAAGAATCAACCTCGCTGAAAAGCTGCATAACTTTGTGCAAACTAGTCAAAATTACAACCTTAAATAAGAAGTACACAGAACCTGCGAATCAAAACCACGACAAAACTTTGCAATAGGGTTATAATCCAAACATTTTGCGTGATTGGTAGGGTAATCAATGAATGTTACATTGTCGGAATTGGCTCAAAAGCTGAATGGTACTGTTTTGGGTGATATGACTATTCCTATATCTCAACTGTCGCCTATTGATAATATCGCTCCCGGCGCCCTGGTTTTTGCCGAGGGGAAGGATAATCTTTACCTTGCCGAGCAATCCGAAGCGGCTGCCGTCCTGGTGAATCGGCAAACGAGCAGTGCCTCCAAAACCCTGCTTCAGGTGGATAATCCGCTCAAGGCTTTTGTTGCGCTGATCCATTTATTCTATCCCGCCATTAAATTGCCCGCGAATATTCACCCGAATGCCATTATTGATAAAACCGCCATTATTGGCAAAGACGTGGTGATTGGCCCCTTTGTCGTGGTGGGCCCCGGTACAGTGATTGGCGACCGGACTATTCTTAAAAGCCATGTCCATGTAGGTCAATCGGTAGAAATTGGTTGCGATACCGTCATTCACCCCCAGGTCACTATTTATGATCACTCTGTAATAGGTAATCGAGTAAATATTCATGCCTCTACCGTCATTGGTTCGGATGGTTTCGGCTATACTTTTACAGAAGGCGAGCACCTGAAGATTCCCCATGTCGGCAATGTGGTTATTGAGGATGATGTGGAAATTGGCGCCAACTCGGTTATTGATAGGGCAACTCTTGGTTCGACTGTCGTCGGTCAGGGAAGCAAAATTGACAATCTTGTCCAGGTCGCCCACTCGGTTAAACTTGGAAAACACAATATTCTCTGCGCATTTACAGGCATAGCAGGCAGTACCACCAGCGGTGACAATGTAATTTTTGCAGCCAATGTAGGGGTTAGCGATCATGTCCGCATTGATGACGGCGTCATCCTGGCAGCCCGGGCAGGCGTTCCTCCACGCAAGCATCTAAAGCAGGGTAACATTTACCTTGGGAATCCTGCACGCCCCAAGGACAAGGCAATCGAGCAGGAACTTTCGGTAACCCGAATCCCCAGCATGCGTAAAAATCTTAAGGCGCTTAGCGAAAAAGTAAATGCATTAGATGAACGTCTTAACCAGTATGAGAATAACGATGAATGATCCTTTAATTCTTGTCGATGGATCCTCCTATTTTTTCAGGGCATTCCATGCCCTGCCGCCTCTGACGAATTCAAAAGGCATGCCCACTGGCGCAGTCTATGGTGTGGCCAATATGATTAAGCGTCTGTTAAAAGACTATCCCAGCTCACAGTTTGCTGTGGTCTTCGACGCAAAAGGCAAAACATTCCGCGACGACTGGTATCCGGAATACAAGGCGCATCGTGCAGCGATGCCTAACGAGCTGTTTTGCCAATTCGATCCACTGTGTACCCTGCTTGAAGCGATGGGCATTCCTATGCTGACCATCGAAGGGGTAGAAGCAGACGATGTAATCGGCACTCTGGCCAAATTGGCTACAGAACAAAACATTTCCGTCATCATTTCCACCAGTGATAAAGACATGGCGCAGCTAGTCAATGCCAATGTTACCCTGGTGAATACCATGTCCGGACAAGTCCTGGATATCGAAGGGGTAAAAACCAAATTTGGCGTTAGTCCTGAGCAAATTATTGACTATCTGACATTGATTGGGGACAGCATTGATAATGTTCCTGGCGTTAATAAATGCGGTCCTAAAACTGCAGTAAAATGGCTTGAGCAATACCAGACACTCGACAAGCTGATTGAAGAGGCTCACAGCATAACGGGCAAGATTGGAGAAAATTTAAGGGAGAGCCTTGCTCATTTACCCCTATCGAAACGCCTGGTCACAATCAAAACGGATGTTGAATTACCGGTAATGCCAGGTGATCTGCGCATCGCCAGTGCGAACCAGGCTCGCCTAATCGAATTAGTTCGCGAGTTGGAATTTAAAACATGGCTGAAGGAACTTCTTGAGCAGGCAGAAGCGGATATTCAGGAATCAAGTGAAGAGCCGCCCAAACCCAGCTTTGAAATTATCGTATCAGAAGAAAAGTTAAATGCTTTATTAGCTCAGTTAACGAATTGCAGGCAGTTTTGCATTAATACAGAAACAAGAACCAGCAATCTGATCGATGCAGAAATTACGGGAATTTCCATTGCCATTGAAGAGCAGGATGCTGTTTATATCCCGATTGCCCATCAGGAAACCAGCCCGCAATTGCCGCTTGGAACTGTCCTTGAAGGGTTAAAACCTATCCTGGAGGATGCGTCAATTGCCAAACTGGGACATGATCTGAAGCAGGATTATACGATTTTCAAACACTATGGAATCGAGCTGCGCGGTATTAGTTTTGATACTATGCTGGAATCCTATGTCCTGAACAGTTCTGCAGGTACACACGATCTGGACTCGCTGTCGCTCAAGTTTCTTGGTCATAAGCCCCTGGGGCTTGAAGCCATTGCAGGAAAAGGCGCCAGGCAATTAAGTTTTGATCAGATACCAGTCGAAAAAGCGGCCTATTACGCAGCGGAGAATGCCGGTTTAAACCTGCAACTGCATGAGATCCTCTATGGCATGATGGATCAACCTCTTCGGAATGTTTTCAATGATATTGAAATTCCTTTGCTCACGGTATTGGCCGATATGGAGCGACGGGGCGTGCTCATTGATACCAAAGCCCTGGCGGAACACGGGCTGCGCCTGAAAGCCCGCATTCTGGAATTGGAAACCGAAGCCATTGAAATTGCTGGGAAACCATTTAACCTTAACTCGCCCAAGCAATTGCAGGAAATCCTGTTTGATCAGTTGCAGCTGCCTGCGATTAGTAAAACCCCAACGGGTCAACCCTCAACTGCTGAAGCCGTTTTGCAGGAATTAGCTTTCGACTATCGCCTGCCAGCCATTATTCTTGAATACCGCGGTTTAAGTAAACTGGTTTCAACCTATATTGATGCCCTCCCCAAACGGATTAATGCCGGCAGCGGCCGGGTGCATACCTCCTACAATCAGGCAGTTGCAGCTACCGGACGCCTTTCGTCCAGCGATCCCAACTTACAAAACATTCCAATTCGCAATGAAGAAGGCCGCTTAATTCGAACCGCCTTCATTGCACCGCCTGATCATGTCATTCTGGCGGCTGATTATTCTCAAATTGAATTACGGATCATGGCGCATCTGTCACAGGACGACAGCTTATTAACTGCTTTTTCCAACAACTGGGATATTCATAGCGCAACAGCCAGTGAAATATTCCAGGTTCCGCTGGAGGAAGTGACCCAAGAGCAGCGCCGCCGCACCAAAGCGGTTAATTTTGGTTTGATTTATGGCATGTCATCTTTCGGTCTGGCCAAACAGCTAGGGATCGATCGCCAGGATGCCCAATTCTACATGGACACTTACTTCAAACGGTATCCAGGCGTTCTTGAATACATGGAAAGGACACGCCGTCTGGCGCATCAGCAAGGCTATGTGGAAACCTTATTTGGCCGCAGATTACATCTTCAGGAAATCAACTCAAGAAACCTGACCCGGCAACGGGCTGCTGAGCGCATTGCGATTAACGCACCGATGCAGGGTACCGCAGCTGACATCATCAAAAAGGCGATGTTATCAATTAACCAATGGCAATTGGAAAACGCCAATACTGATTTTCAAATGATCATGCAGGTTCATGATGAACTGGTATTTGAAGTGAAGAAAGAATGCGTTGAACTCGCCAAGGATACCGTTATCAGGCTGATGGAGAACGTTGTATCCTTATCAGTTCCGTTGAAAGTCTCAGCTGGCCTGGGATTGAATTGGGGAGAGGCGCATTAATTCCTGCGCTCTCCTAATCCCTGTGCCGCTCTCCCGAATCTCCGCGGTTTCTCTCCCAAATCTCCGCGGTTTCTCTCCCGAATCTCCGCGGCTTGACCGCGGAGCCCATCTGCCGACAGGCCGAAATCGTTTAGTTGCCAGCTTCTATGGGGCCCCGCGGTCAAGCCTATACCTATCTACACATCGCCACTACGCCCTGCGGCTTGTCCGCAGGGTCCAGTGATTTTCTATGAGTCTTATAGATCCTTCGGACACAAGCCGAGGGACGTAGGAGCTAGGTGCAGACTGTGTTTTGAAAGATGTGTAGATACCTATGGGTCAAGTCGCGGGAATTCGAGCAGGTACGTACGACATGGGGTTACAAAAACCAGGTATCACCCGCAATCACTGCTCACAGACGGGCTCGGATGGGCTGATAAATGTGCGTATTGGATCGGCAGTTTGAAGAACAGGTTTTTAAGCTGTGGCGTATACGATCTGTTGATACCATTTTCGGCCAACAATTATCATCGGATAGTCTTAATTGATGCTCTGCAAAAACACTGGCAAATGCAGCGCGCATGGCGGGTGAACTTGTCCAGACAATCAGCGGTATCATAGGATTTGTTTGCAGTAAACTGTCGGCCACGGCCGGGCCATTGCAGCGAAGCCCATCGCTGGCACCCAAATCACCATCCAGAATAATTAAATCTGCATGGGAGTGAGACAAATAATCATTAAGCTCGAGGCTATTTGTGATGAGGGTAACAGTCACCTGAGGATTAACTTCCTGCAGCAAGCTGGTTAAACAATATGCATTAAAGGCATGATCTTCAACAATTATCACCTGCATGATAACCTCCCTTTTCCCATTCATTAAATTATACGATCGGAAACTTAACGAAAACTTAAGGAAGGGGAGAAATAGAGGGTTGGGATGTTAAAGACTGTATCTATAGAACTACTTATTTATTCCTGTTAAGCCGCAGAAATCTTGCTATCATGGCATTAACCTGTTCGGGAACTTCAAGTGTTGCCCAGCATTTGGAGCCAATTACCTTGCCGATTTCAAATTGCGGTGCTTCCTGCCGAAGTTTACTGTAATTGCAGTGATGCTCATCCGTCAAAATGCATAATGCAGGACAGGAGATAATACTTAGCCCTGAGGTTAATTGACTATCCCATTCAATCAGCCCTTTAAACATATTCTGCAAGGCTTTCTTTTCGACTTGATTGAAGGCATCTGCCGCGATTTGCTTTGTCGATTGATCTGTATCAATAAATAAGGCATTCACCAGACTATTCACAAATTCGGCATAATCTGCCCCATCCAATGCCTGGATGAACTCCTCAATTTCAGCAATGAACTCTTTTTCCAGAAACAGTGGCGGATCGATGAGAATAATATGCTCAATGGGCAGTCCCTTATTTAGCATAACATCAATAATAATATCCGCGCCGTTATTAAGACCAATCAGACAGACATTATCAAGCGATAACTGTCTGCAAACTTCAACTACCAGAGACGACAGATCAGACATTCGATAACTGGTAATTCCCTGGCTGCCGCTATGACCTGGCAAATCAAGGGAGAAGACATTCCCGAACTGCTGAAGTAATTCTATCTGATGGGTAAAGAAACGATGATTGCCGCCGGCATTATGAAGCAGAACAAAATTTAAATTGCCCGCGCCCTTATACTGTTTGACAAAAATTTCGGCATCCCCGACACGCATATGAATTCCTTATTCGGCATAGGCCGGTAATTTGCTAATAAAATCTGCCCCCATTATTTGCGACGGGGTTTTATAACCGGCCTTCACCCGATTTTTTAGCAAATAGTCAACCATTGCTAAACTGCCAGTGACCGTCAAAGCATACCCATTCGCTGTTCTGATGCGAAGCGTCCTGCTCTCATTTTTCGCATTTTTTACCTCGCCCCAAATATATGTATACTGGCTTTGTAACTGCCCATCATCAGGGCCCTGCTGTTTAGCAGCTTTGGATTTCAGATAATTTTGTACCCATCCAAAGCCTAGAAGCCAACGAATATAATTGAGCTTTTTCAGCAAGGATAGGCGTTTAGGACTAACTGGAATGTACACTTCAATATTCGGTATACCAGTGCTATAGAAAGCCGTACTCACATCGCCCCAGGGAATTGTTGTTGCCAATTTCTCACCCCTGCCAAAATCAATTTTTCGCGACTTCCAGGCGAGTGCTACCTCTTGTATCACACCGTTAATACGAACCCTTCCACCTAAGGCCAGGCCTTCAACAGCAGTTTTTGCAGTCCCTGGAGATAAACCCGATTTTGAATCAAATCCAAGCGCTAAATAATTGGCATCAGGCAGCATTTGCTTTAATTTTGCTGCGACGCAGTCAGTCGGTATGACATCAAAACCAACGCCTGGGCACAATAGAATGCCCGAATCTTCTGCCAGGTTATTCTGGCTGTGTGCATATTCAAATACGGAAATTTCGCCGGTAATGTCTAAATAGTGAACGTTGGATTGGATGCAGGCTTGTATCATCGCCTTGCTTGTAGAAGAGAAGGGGCCTGCACAGTTTAAAACCAACTCTAGGCCAGCGAGCTCCCTGCATATGGCCTGTGGATTATCTAAATCAAAAACGCGGCTTTCCAAGCCTAATTCTGCTGCCAGTGCCTTGATTGAATTTTCATTGCGTCCTGCGAGGACAGGATTTAATCCTCTTAGTTTTGCTTCCTTCGCTATCAGTTTCCCGCTATATCCATTAGCCCCATAAATCATCCATCCAGGCATTTCTATTCCTTATGACTCAAAACTCCATTTCTGGCTACCGTCATTGCGAGCTTTGGCGAAGCAATCCAGATCGAAGCGTTGAAGTAGCAGCATTCTGGATTGCTTCGCGGCGCTCGCAATGACGGTAGTACAAAACATTTACCAGCCGGTTACTTCGGCAATCGCATCGCCCAACTCAGCAGGTGAACGAACGGTTCTTACGCCTGCAGCTTCAAGAGCGGCAAATTTTTCAGCAGCAGTCCCTTTTCCACCGGAGATGATGGCGCCTGCATGCCCCATGCGCTTTCCAGCAGGTGCAGTAACACCGGCAATATAGGAAACGACAGGTTTTGAGACATTTGATTTTATAAACTCAGCCGCTTCTTCTTCTGCCGAACCGCCGATTTCACCAACCATAATAATTGCTTCGGTTTGCTCATCTTGCTCAAAAAGGCTGAGCGCATCAATGAAACTGGTGCCGGGAATAGGATCGCCACCGATGCCAATACAAGTGCTCTGGCCAAAACCTTTATCAGTTGTCTGCTTAACCGCTTCATAAGTCAGAGTACCCGAACGGGATACGATACCAACTTTCCCTGGTAAATGAATTGAGCCGGGCATAATGCCGATCTTGCACTGGCCAGGGGTAATAATGCCTGGGCAGTTTGGTCCAATCAGGCGTGACTGGGTGTTGTTCTTTAGATACACTTTCACATCCAGCATATCCAGTACAGGAACGCCTTCAGTGATGCAAACGATTAATTTAACACCGGCATCAGCTGCTTCAAGGATAGAATCTTTGCAGAAGGGAGCGGGAACATAGATGACACTGGCATCCGCATCGGTCGCTTCCATTGCTTCTCTGACAGTATTGAATACCGGCAGGCCCAAATGCTTTTGGCCGCCTTTCCCCGGGGTCACCCCGCCGACCATCCTGGTTCCATAGGCTATTGCTTGCTCAGAATGGAATGTACCTTGTTTGCCGGTAAACCCCTGGCAAATGACCTTGGTTTCTTTATTGACTAATACGCTCATGCTAACCTCAAACTGGTTCTAATAAATTTCTTGATAATCAGGCAACAGCTGCAACGATCTTCTTGGCAGCATCGGTCAGGCTGTCTGCTGCAATCACATTCAGATCGCTTTTGTTTAAAATCTCAGCACCTAATTGCGCATTATTTCCTTCAAGACGTACAACAACCGGTACTTTCACATCCACTTCTTTCACCGCAGCAATGATCCCTTCGGCAATCAAATCGCAGCGTACGATTCCACCGAAAATATTAACCAGAATCCCTTTAACCTGCTCATCAGAGAGAATAATCTTGAATGCTTCGCTGACTCTTTCCTTGGTTGCACCACCGCCAACATCAAGGAAGTTGGCCGGCTCGCCGCCATGCAGCTTGATAACATCCATGGTTGCCATCGCCAACCCTGCACCGTTAACCATACAGCCAATTGAACCATCCAGTGGGATATAATTCAGTTCCCAGTTCGTTGCATGGTTTTCTCTTTCATCTTCCTGGGATGTATCACGCATTGCCTTGAGTTTTGGCTGGCGATACAGGGCATTGCCGTCAATATTGATTTTACCGTCCAGGCATAACAGATTACCGGATTTGGTTACCACCAGAGGGTTAATCTCCAATAGGCTTAAATCACAATCCACAAACATATTTCCAAGGCCAATCATTAATTGGGTAAATTGCTTGATTTGATTATCATCAAGTCCCAGCTTGAAGCCAATGTCACGGCACTGGAAAGGCATAATGCCGACCAGGGGATCCATAATTACCTTGAAAATTTTCTCAGGCGTTTCATGGGCCACCTTTTCGATTTCTACACCGCCTTCAGTTGAAGCCATAAACACGACTCGTTGGGTCGAGCGATCGATGACTGCGCCTAAATAAAGTTCGCGTCCAATATCACAGGTTTCCTCAATCAGAAGCGCATTAACCGGCTGTCCTTTGGCATCTGTCTGATAAGTAACCAAACGGGTACCCAGCAAGGCTTGGGCAGCATTTGCCAATTCTTCTCGGCTGGAAACAAGCTTCACGCCGCCAGCCTTGCCCCGGCCGCCCGCATGGACCTGTGCTTTAACCACGGCTTTAGGGGTAGATAACATGTCCAATGCCTGAATGGCTTCGTCCACCGTATAGGCAACATGGCCGCGTGGAACTGGTAAACCATAATTGCTAAATAGTTCCTTTGCCTGATATTCATGTAAATTCATTGCAGTACCTTATAAAAAAACAGACCTGCATACCGCAGGTCGGTCTGGTTAACGGATTGTGAGTGGATTCTATACGTTCAGCAGCAAGCGTGCCGGATCCTCTAATAATTCTTTCACTGTCACCAGGAATTGTACTGATTCCTTGCCATCAATCAAACGATGGTCATATGACAAGGCCACATACATCATTGGCCGGATCACAACCTGGCCTTTCTCCGCAATGGGACGCTCCTGAATTTTATGCATTCCCAAAATTGCAGTTTGCGGCGGATTAATAATGGGTGTAGCGAGCAGGGAGCCGAAAACACCACCGTTGGTGATAGTAAATGTCCCGCCCTGCATTTCTTCCATGCTCAACTTGCCTTGCCGGGCTCTGCTTGCAGAATCGTTGATGGCTTTTTCAATATCGGCCATGCTCATCTGGTCGGCATCACGAACTACCGGGACCACCAGGCCCCTATCGGTGGAAACAGCGATACCAATGTCATAAAAACCGTGATAAACAATGTCCTGCCCATCAATTGACGCATTAACTGCCGGGAATAATTTTAAGGCTTCGACAACCGCCTTGGTAAAAAAGGACATAAAACCTAATTTGGTACCGTGCTTTTTCTCAAATTGATCTTTGTATTGATTACGCAGATCCATGACGGCTTTCAAATTCACTTCGTTAAACGTGGTTAGCATCGCCGCATTATGCTGTGCCTGAACCAGACGCTCGGCAATCTTGGCACGCAGGCGAGTCATGGGAACGCGTCGCTCTTCTCTCGGCCCCATTGCTGTTGAAGGCTCTTTACTAGCAGCAGGGGCTGCTGGCTGAGCCGATTTGGCACGATTAGTTTCAATAAATGAAACGACGTCCTCTTTCGTTAGACGGCCGTCTTTACCGCTGCCAGTCACTTGCTGTGCTTGCAGATCATGTTCTGACAACATACGTCTCACCGCAGGACCTGTGGCTTTATCTTCCCGAGATTCCTCTTTTGCAGCTGGTTCTGTTTTTGTTTCAGCAGCCGGTGCAGGCGCGGCGGCAGCCTCGCCTGCCTCAATTTTTGCCAGGATCTGGTTGGCCTGAACGGTATCCCCTTCTTTAAACAGGATTTCCGTGAGTACGCCATCCATTGGAGCCGGTACCTCAAGAACAACTTTGTCAGTTTCCAAATCGACAATATTCTCATCACGGCTGACTTTATCACCTACTTTTTTATGCCAGGCTGCAATGGTGGCATCAGCAACCGATTCTGGCAGCGTCGGTACCTTCACTTCGATAGACATGGTGTGTCCTTCTTAACTAATTGTTGTTTTTCCAGCGGCTATCCGCTGGACCTGTCATTTTTAAATACTTAATGCCGCCTGTACCAGTTCTTGTTGTTGTTTGGCATGAAGCAATGGGCTGCCTACCGCAGGAGAAGCGGCAAAGCTTCTGCCTGCGTAGCTTAATGTTTGCTCCGGGCTCAGGCAGTCAATAATATTGTGCTGCGAGGAGAACCATACCCCTTGGTTTTGAGGCTCTTCCTGACACCAGACAATTGCTTTGGCGTTCGGGAACTTGGCAAGCTCATTGATCAGCGCCTTTTTCGGGAAGGGATATAGCTGCTCAATCCGAATTATCGCAATGTTTTCAATTTTTTCGTCGCGGCGTTTTTGTAATAGATCATAATAAACTTTTCCGCAACATAATACTATTTTTGTAATTTTTGCGGGATCCATTGTATCCACTTCCGGAATGACCGTGTGGAATTTTCCTTCTGATAAATCGGAAAGCGGCGATACAGCAAGTTTGTGGCGTAACAGGCTTTTGGGTGTCATCACAATGAGTGGTTTACGGAACTTACGGATCATTTGCCGCCGCAGCAGATGAAACATTTGAGCAGGTGTTGTCGGCGTGCATACCTGTATATTATGTTGGGCGCAAAGCTGCATATAACGTTCCAGACGGGCAGATGAGTGCTCTGGCCCCTGGCCTTCATACCCATGCGGCAATAACATCACCAGACCGCATAAACGCCCCCATTTTTGCTCGCCGGAGCTAATAAACTGGTCAATGACGACTTGTGCGCCGTTTGCGAAATCACCAAACTGCGCTTCCCACAACACCAGCGAAGTTGGCTCTGAAGAGGCATAGCCGTATTCAAATGCCAGCACGGCTTCTTCCGATAAAACAGAATCAATCACGACAAAGCTTCTATCGGCATCCGTAGCCAGAGTTTCCAGCGGCACATAGCTTGATCCGGTTTTAATATCATGTAATACGGCATGACGATGCGCAAAAGTGCCGCGGCCGCTATCCTGACCAGACAATCGCACTTTATAGCCTTCATTCACCAGACTGGCATAAGCCATTGTCTCGGCATAGCCCCAGTTCATTGGGATGTCGCCGTCGGTCATTTTCTGGCGTTCGGCCATAAGCTTGCTGACTACGGGATGCAGTTCAAAGCCTTCTGGCAGTTTCTGAATTTTATCAGAGAGCATTTTGACATCAGCGGGGCTTATCGTGGTATCCGCTTTATCAGTCCATTTGGCATTAAGATAGGGTGTCCAGTCAATCGACATTTTCCCTTCATAATCGCCATGAACCAGTTCAACAACCGGCTGTCCCTGATCAAGACGGCTGCGGTAGTTCTCCATTGCCTCATCAACCTGCGCCTGGGAAATGATCTGCTCTTTGATGAGCTGTTCAGCATAAATTTCCCGAAGCGGACGCATACCCTTAATTTTCTGATACATCGTTGGCTGCGTTACAGACGGCTCATCGGCCTCATTATGGCCATGACGGCGGTAACAGACCAGATCAATCACCACATCGCGTTTAAACTTCATGCGGAAATCAAAAGCGATTTGAGTTGCAAAAACGACCGCTTCCGGATCATCACCATTCACATGAATAATGGGGGCCTGAACCATTTTAGCAACATCAGTGCAATACAGGGTTGATCGGGCATCGAGGGGATTACTGGTTGTAAATCCAATCTGGTTATTAATTACAATGTGAACTGTTCCGCCTGTTGAATAACCGCGCGCCTGGGAGAAATTGAATGTTTCCATCACCACGCCCTGGCCAGCGAAAGCAGCATCGCCATGAATAACAACAGGAACGACTTTATCTTTCCTGACTAAATCATCGCGGCGTCTTAAACGTGCACGCACGGAACCTTCTACAACCGGACCAATAATCTCCAGATGCGATGGATTAAAAGCAAGCGCCAGATGAACAATTGCGCCGGTTTCAGTACGAATGTCAGACGAAAATCCCATGTGGTATTTTACGTCGCCAGTGAGTTCTGATTTGATCTTGCCTTCAAACTCCTGGAATAATGCATCGGGCGCTTTCCCAAGCACATTAACCAGCACGTTCAAACGGCCCCGATGCGCCATGCCAATAATTACTTCATTGGTTTTAAACTCGCCAGCCTGCCGAATGATTTCTTTCATCATTGGAATTAAGGCATCCCCCCCTTCAAGGGAAAATCGCTTTTGTCCGACATACCGCGTACCCAGATAGCGCTCTAGACCATCGGCAGCAATCAGGTCTTCAAGAATTTTCGTCTTTTGTTCATTATTAAAATGAGGACGGCCACGGGCTGATTCAATTTTTTTCTGTAACCAGTCGGTTTCCTCGTTATCGGAAATATGCATGTATTCAATACCGATACTGCCGCAATAGGTATCGCGCAATGCCTTGTAGAGATCTTTTAAAGTCATTTCCGAACCATTGAAATTATTACCGACATAGAAGGTTCGATTCAAATCGCTATCGGAAAGATGATGATAAGCTAATTCGAGACTGGGTACGGAGATACGCTCGGCCATATCAAGCGGATCCAGTCTGGCAGCATGATGGCCGTAGGAACGATAGGCATTTACCAGGTGGGCAATCTGATATTGCTTGCTGTCATCAGAGCTGCTGACTGCAGCTTTTCTGCGATTGGCGTTTTGCAAAAAATAATCACGGACTTCACGGTGTGCCACATCCTGGCCATTGCCTTTGCCTTCGGCAGCCATTCCGTCAAAAACTGCCCGCCAATCGGCAGGAACAGCACCAGGATCCTGAAGGTAATCTTCATAAAGCCCGTCCACATAAGCCATACTGCCGCCCGAGAGATATCCGGAAGCCCACTCTTTTTGCAAATCACTAGCGCTCATTTTTCTCACTCTCCAAAGGGAAATGCCCTGTCTAATCCCGCATCGGATCATTCAGAAGCTGTCGGAATCTTATCAAGTTTCCTCTGTTAACATTTGCTTGCGAATATCAGAAATCGCTTGCGTCGGATTGAGTCCCTTCGGACACACATTGGCGCAATTCATAATCGAACGACAACGAAATACGCTGAATGGATCCTGTAATTTATCCAACCGTTTAATTGTAGCTGTGTCTCTGCTGTCTGCAAGAAAACGCCGAGCCTGTAATAATCCTGCAGGCCCTACAAATTTGTCCGGGTTCCACCAGAATGAAGGGCAGGAACTGGTACAGCAAGCGCATAAAATGCACTCGTACAGCCCATCCAGCTTGGAACGCTCTTCAGGCGTTTGCAGCCGTTCGCGGGCGGGAGCTACTTCATCATTTTGCAGATAAGGTTCGATACGTTCATATTGTTGATAAAATTGGGACATATCAACGACCAAATCGCGAACCACCGGAAAACCGGGTAAGGGACGCACAACAATTTTATCCGTTTTCAACTGAGACAAAGAAGTGATGCAGGCCAATCCATTCGTGCCATTAATATTCATTCCGTCCGATCCGCAGACTCCCTCCCGGCAGGAACGACGATAGGTAATCGATTCATCCTGTTCAGCCTTTAATCTTTCCAGTAAAGTGAGCAGCATGGGATCGCTCTTGGCTGGGATCTCTATCTTGAACTCCTGCATATAAGGCTTGGTATCAACCTCAGGATTGTAACGGTAGAGATGCAGGCTTAATATTCTGCTTGCCGACATAATATATCCTCTTAATAAACACGTTCTTTAGGTTGAAAAGGCTCTACATATTTCGGCGTCACATTAACTGGCCGATAATCAATTAGATTCCCCTCACCAAAATAGAGCGTATGTTTAATCCAGTTAGCGTCATCACGCTGGGGAAAATCCTCACGGCTATGCGCGCCTCGGCTTTCTGTGCGTGCCAGTGCGGACTGAGCAGTGGCATAGGCAGTCGCCATCAGGTTATCCAGTTCAAGTGCAGAAATCATTTCAGTATTAAATACTTTACTCTTGTCTTTGATACAGGCATTTGCCAAACGCTCTTTCAGCGCATCGAGCCGATGCAGGCCTTCTGCCATCACCTGGCCTGTTCTGAAGACACCGAAGTCTTCCTGCATCACCCGCTGCATTTCAGCGCGCAACACCGCCGGGGAGTCGCCCTCTTTTGCATCCTGCCAACGCTGGTAACGAGCCAGCGACAAGGCCACTTCATCATCGGTCACATAAGGCATATCCGGCAACTGATTAGATTGCCATAGTTCTTCCACATGCAATCCCGCAGCACGGCCAAAAACAACCAGGTCGAGCAATGAATTACCGCCCAGACGGTTAGCGCCATGTACAGATACACAGGCACATTCGCCCACGGCGTACAGGCCTTCAACGACATGATCCATGCCATTGCGATGCGTGATGACCTGGCCATGAATATTGGTGGGAATCCCCCCCATGCTGTAATGGCAGGTGGGCACGACCGGGATTGGCTCAACAATCGGATCAACGCCGGCAAATTTGATTGACAGCTCACGAATACCGGGCAAGCGGGCTTTAATCAAATCGGCACCGAGGTGATCAAGCTTTAGTTTGACATAATCCACACCCTGCGGGTCAAAGCCTTTACCAGCACGAATTTCCAGCGCCATTGCCCGTGCAACTACATCGCGTGAAGCCAGATCTTTAACGCGTGGGGCGTAACGTTCCATAAAACGCTCACCGTCTTTATTGATCAGATAACCGCCCTCGCCACGACAGCCTTCAGTTACCAGAGTGCCTGCACCAGCAATCCCTGTCGGATGGAATTGCCACATTTCCATATCCTGTAAGGGAAGCCCGGCACGCACTGCCATTCCGAAGCCATCGCCTGTATTAATATGAGCATTCGTGGTGGATTGGTAAATGCGTCCCGCACCGCCAGTTGCCAGAATACAGATACGAGTCTGATAAAATACAACTTCCCCGCTTTCAATGCATATTGCAGTCACACCAGCAATACGCCCATGGGCGTCTTTTACCAAGTCCAGCGCATACCATTCACTGAATACATGCGTTTTGGCCCGCAGGTTTTGCTGATATAGGGTATGCAATAGCGCATGGCCTGTGCGGTCAGCCGCAGCGCAGGTACGAGCAGCCTGTTCGCCGCCAAAATTTTTGGATTGTCCGCCAAACTGGCGCTGATAGATTCGGCCATTATCCATACGGGAGAATGGTAAACCCATATGCTCCAGCTCATATACCGCTTCAGGTCCGGTCTTGCATAAATATTCGATACAATCCTGGTCGCCGATGTAGTCAGCTCCCTTGACCGTATCATACATATGCCAGCGCCAATCGTCTTCATCCGCATTGCCAAGTGCTGCGGTGATGCCTCCCTGGGCTGATACTGTATGGGAACGCGTGGGGAAGACCTTCGATAATAAAGCGACTTTTAATCCTGAGTTGGCAAGCTGTAGCGCCGCACGCATACCGGCTCCGCCTGCACCAATAATTACTGCATCAAATGTGTTACGAGCAAAGGCCATTTATTGTCCCCAGAAAATCATGAAGCCCCAGATGAACTGGGCGGATAACCAACCTGCAACTAGTAATTGGACAGCGAGACGCAGGACCGTGCATTTAATATAATCGGTAGTAACCGTCCATATTCCTATCCATGCATGCAGGGAGAATGCAACTAAAGCCAACAGGCTAGCCGCCCTGAAGCAGCCGCTCTGGGCCCAGGCATGCCATTGTGCATAGGTAAACGGCGAATGGATCAGCAAAAAAGCCAGAACAAATACCATGTAGGCAGCGAAATAAACAGCGCTGACACGTTGAATTAACCAATCCCGTAAACCATTCCCGGTCAGACTGGTGACGTTTGTTACCATATGCATATCCCCAGTAATAGTGAAAAGATAATTGCTGCGGCAATGACTAAAATAGCACCGCGCCGGCCAGACTCAAGATGCTCACCAATCCCTAAGTCCATCAGCATATGCCTTATCCCTGCCAGTAAATGATAAATTAAAGCCGCACCCAAGCCCCAGAGAACCAGTTTTGAAAAAGGATGGGCCATCATTTCTCCGGCTCTTCTGAAAGATTCTTCGTTACGGAGTGATAAATCGATAAAATAGAATGCGACAGGCATCAATACAAACAATAGTATCCCGGAAATGCGGTGTAAAATGGATGCGATTGCCATCGGTGGATATTTTAAAGACCCCAAATCGAGATTTATCGGTCGTTTTTGTTTCACTTATTAACCATCCTTAAAAAATTAAAGACAAGAATCAACACTGAATTATTAAAACTCAAGCCAAAATCCCGCAAAGTATACCACTCTGTTTTTTTGAAGCAATTACAGTCTCTCCTAAAGCATAAGAATTTTCACAGGAAACTGCTTGCCTTGAAAGGGATTATCCTGATAATAGAGGAATTTTACTCTTTACGATCATGTGGATTCGATGCATCGCCGCCTTGCTTTATGATTGCCTTGTTTTAGCGGCCCTCGCTTTTATTCTGACAGGAATTGCAGTTTTTTTAAATCATGGCCAGGCAATCAGCCCTGGAAATCACTATTTGCAAGCCGCCCTGTTGTTGCTTATCGTCAGCTATTATTTTGTATCACTCCGTTTCGGAGGGCAAACAATTGGCATGCGCAGCTGGAAGTTAGGGCTTTGACTAACTGCGAACTCCCGCGGCCTCGACTAACTTCGAATTCCCGCGGCTTCGACCGCGGGACCCAAATGGGAGCCTGGATGGACCCCGCGGTCGAAGCCGCGGGGATTCGAGCGTTATGCGCGGGGTTTCGAGCATTATGCGCAGGGATTCGAGCATTATGCGCAGGGTTTCGAGCATTATGCGCAGGGATTCGAGCATTATGCGCGGGGATTCGAGCATTATGCGCAGGGATTCGAGCATTGTGCACGGGATTCGAGCGTTATGCGCAGGGATTCGAGCACTGTGCCCGGAATTACGAGCATTGTGCGCGGAAACGAGCATTGTGCGTGGAATGCAAGTATTGTTTGTGGCAGATAAGATAAATTCAGCGTTTCATACCCGGAGTACCCGCCTGCGGGTGTTTACGATAAACATCACGCGGCGTTCCCTCGGGATAGCCGTAGCCCTTGGCCGCCAGCACTTTGACATTTTGCAGATAGCGCTCGCCCCAGGCACCAGGATCGAAGTTGGTGACTACCACGTTGTAACTAAGATTAATCACTGATTCGAACGCCTTGCGCTGTGAGAGCTCATGACCGCCAAAAGCGATCTGTACTTCTGTTTCCTGATCAATGCCGCCTGATTTCAAACGCTCGATCAGCAAGAAGATCATTTTCTCAATGGTATAATACAATTTGCACATCGACATGCCGGCTTCATACATGTCCTCACCCTTTGAGGTGGTCATCTTGTGGCCGAAATCATGAATATTATAGACATACTCCCGCTCTTGCGAATTAGGCAGCAACTCCGGCTCAATAACGATTGGAGGAGATATCGGGTCAATAATGGGACTTATGATGTATAGTTCAAAATTAGCCCAGTGCCACCAGATTTGATAGACTTGCTCTACTAATGCTATCGGATCGATATCCTGAGCATTTTTAACTTCCTGGCGAATATCATCCGCTATTAAAAAACCCTCAGAATTATTTGATTCAGCCATAATTTACACCGGTTCACTATCTATAAACTATCTTAGCTCAATTTGAGCATAGGTGTATCCCTGATAAATAGAAAAAAATCTGTAAACTCTAACCTCGGGGATAATCAGCCGCCGGCTTATACCGATGAAATATATTGATAATAAACAGGCGGGGTGGTCTTGCATTTGAAGCAGCTGCTTTGGCAAGCGGACTTTTCCTGGCAGCAGGCAATAACGCCCTTGCGCAGCCAGAGATCTAACATCGGCTGCAATGCACCGGTATCAATGCCTAACAATCTTGCTAATTGCTGATTACTGGCCACTTTTTCTTTTTTGAAATACTCAAGAATTTGCATAAGCATGTTTATTCTTCCTTAGACCCTGCCAGCGAAGATAACTAACAAATGCCGTCATCATCAGCGCTAGGCTGGAAATCCAGGCAATTGCCTGATACGGATGCTGGCCAAATCGGGCCAACTGATAAAACAAAACAGCCGCAGTGTAAGCAACCAGAAATGACCAGATGACTGAAAACCACATCAGCTGGCGATTGGCTTCCTGACGAATCGCTGCCATCGTTGAAACACAGGGGATATATAAAAGGATAAACAATAAATAGGCAAATGCCCCGGCTTTTCCGTCAAAGCGTTCAGCCATCATGCCGTAAATCGAATGCGAGAGCTCACTGTCAGGGGCACTCGCCAGAATCGGATTAACCAGTGCCTGCCCCAAATTAGCCAGATTTTCAGGAATTGACCAAAATGCCGATTGCAAGGATCCCCAGAAATCAAAATGGTTTAAAGCATCATGGCTTAAATGGCCTAATTGAGCATAAAGTGAATTTAAGGAACCAACCACCACCTCTTTGGCCAGCATCCCGGTTAATAGTCCGACAGTCGCCGGCCAATTATCCTGGGTTAAACCCATGGGTGAAAAAAGCGGTGTCAGCCATTGACCGAGCAGTGATAAAATTGAATGCGTATCGGCTTCATTGCTGCTGATGCCTCCACTTACAGTCAAGGCGTTTAAGCCTCCCAATAAAATACACACAGGAATAATGACCCTTCCGGCACGGGTAATAAAATGCCTTAAGCGAAGTCCCGTTTCCCGCAGCAGGCGGCGCAAAGAGGGCTTATGATAAACAGGCAACTCCAGGATCAACGGCGAGGCCTGCCCTTGTAAAGTCGTTTTACGCAGCAATAAACCGGTTAATACCGCCATGACGATGCCAATGATATACAAAGCAAACACCACGTTTTGCCCGCCGCTTGGGAAAAACGCCGCAACGAATACTGCATAGATAGCCAGCCGAGCGCTGCAGGACATAAAAGGGCTCATTAATACCGTTAATAAGCGATCGCGTTCAGAATCAAGCGTCCTTGCC
The DNA here is from genome assembly GCF_900452515.1 of Legionella birminghamensis. Lineage (NCBI taxonomy): Bacteria > Pseudomonadati > Pseudomonadota > Gammaproteobacteria > Legionellales > Legionellaceae > Legionella > Legionella birminghamensis. Next base: position 177,655 of record NZ_UGNW01000001.1, on the reverse strand, counting down.
GCCATGATCGCCGGCACATTGCAGCCAAAACCAACAATCATCGGCACAAAGGATTTTCCCGGCAATCCCAAAAGCCGCATCAGCTTGTCAACAACAAACGCCGCCCTCGCCATATAACCGGAGGCCTCGAGCAGAGAGAGGAAAAAAAACATGGAGGCAATGACCGGAATAAAGGTGAGCGTGGTATTAATGCCTACGCCAATCCCATCCGCAAGCAAGGCAATGAGCCATTGCGGCGTATGTATTTGACCTAATAACCAGGCACTGCCCTGGACAAAAATCGTATCCGTGCTGATATCAAAGAAATCCTGAAAGGCGCCGCCCACATTGATGGCAAATAAAAACATCAGATACATGACCGCAAGGAAAACAGGGATTCCCAGAAAACGGTTTAATACAATACGATCGAGTTTGGCAGTAAAATGCTCGCTGGCGTCACTTCTTTTATGCTGGGAAGCGCAAACAATTTCATGAATCAGCTGGTAGCGTGCATCAGCGAGGGCAATATCATAATCGGATGACGCGGTTGCCTCTGCACCAGGAAAACAAACACCTCCCTCGAGCTTACGCAAGGCATGGTAATTTGCTAACTGGGGGCTCAGCTGTTTTTGCTCCACTAGATGTTGTCTGAATTTCTGCAGTTCTTCCTGCACATTGGCAGGTAGAACCAGGTTTAATGCCCGGCTTGGTTCTTTTTGACGCAGAATTTCTCCCTGCAGCGTCTGAAAGCCAATTTTTTTATGCGATTGCAGTGGAATAACCGGACAGCCAAGCCGTCTGGATAATTGCTCAATCTGAATATCAATTCCCTGCTGTTCGGCAATATCCGTCATATTCAAGGCAAGCAGGAGCGGTTTCCCCAACTCGAGCAGTTGACTGGTTAAATACAAATGGCGTTCAAGATGGCTGGCATCTACTACATTGACGATTAAATCAGCCGGCAAGTCCATCACTGCTCTGGACGCAATCTGTTCATCCTGGCTGGCCTCTCCTGCGCTGGCTGAAAGACTGTAAATACCGGGTAAATCGGTAATGATAACTTCTCGTCCCTCAATGGTGAAGGAGCCTGTTTTCTTTTCTACGGTAACGCCAGGCCAATTGCCGATGCGCTGATTCTCGCCAGTTAAGCCATTAAATAGAGTGGTTTTACCGCAATTGGGATTACCAACCAGTAATATATGCATTATGCCTTCTCCAGAAGCAAATGACGCGCTTCTTCCCGGCGCAAACTGATAGAGGTACCTCGTACATCCACTTGTATAGGGCAACCCAGAGGGGCAACACGAACAATCTGTAATTCAACGCCACGCGTAATGCCCAAAGAGAGCAGCCGGCGCCGATAGGCAGGATCGGTCAAACCGAAATCAAGCAAGCGTGCACAGTCGCCTTTTTTAAAATCTTCTATTCGCATCGAGCCTGGAAAATTAACTGCAAAATTTAATTTTAACACAAATGATATCGATAATCATTCTCATTTGTATTTTATTTTGTTCAGGCCATCGTCATCCGCAACCCTATCATGAACAGATTGGCTTCTGGCTTATAATGACCGCGGAGCAACTCCCCCGATAGAGGCTCAAGGCCAGTTCGATCCAGGCTATTGTATTGAGTAAATTGATAAGTTAATAACAGTTCTTTATTGGCCGTTAATTGATTTGCTATGCCCAGCTTAACTCCCCAGCCAGTTAACCATTGATCAAAATTCCCTGTAACACCAACATTCCCTGCAGTATTGTTTGAATAGATTTTAAATTGGCTGCGGGATACGCCAGGTCCGGCAAAAATACGCAAACTCTCATTGTAACGGTATTCTGGTAATGCGAAAACACTAAAGCCATAGTTCAGCTTTTCCTTCGCTAAAACAGACTCATCAAGAAACCAGTTATTAATAACGTGCTTTGAACGCCCGGTAAACAAATCAGCATCGCCTTCCAATGCCAGAGCAATTTGCCCAGTCAACACAAAATTATACGCCAGTGCCAATTGACCGTGAAAATTGGTATAGGCACTGCGATAATGTTCAGTGCTGCTAAAAGGATCCCCGAGGGGATAAACCAGATTTTTTTCAATATTGACAGCATTGACGCCTAGATTGACCGCAGTGAGCCAATGAGCATTCGCATTAAGCGCCAATAGATTCAACACAACCAATAGGAATTTTTTGTTCATAATAACCTCGTTTACAAAATACCTGGAATAGTGATTAGATTCGATGTTTCGCTGATACCACCCTGTCTAACAACCGTTATCGAAACATTTATCTTACGCGGCGTCAGAATATTTCCGACAATAAGACGGCGGTGTGCTGGATCCAGTGTGACTGTCGCGTTAGCTAAGCCATTAACGCTATAGTTGCTTATAAAACGTGTATCCAGGCCGGTGTAATAAATGAAAGCCTCGGTTTTGTTCATCGGATTACGTTCTGCCTGAGTTAAATTAAGCCTGGTCAGGATGCTGAAATTATTTGCCGAGATATTAAAAAAATTGCCATTAGATGCCCTTACCATAATTCGGGCTGTCGTTGTCGCCAGGCTCGGGATTGTCACATTGGCAATGCCGGCATTAAGCGCTCCTTTTAATAAAACATAAGGGTAGGTGATACCGCCATCAATTGACAGAAGAATATCCACAAATTGGGCATTAACGGGTAACAGATTCGTATTAGCGACATTCCACATGACTGGTTGTACTGTATCGCCCAGCCAGCTAACACCCGGGGCATTTGGATAAGTTACCACAAATGGCCCTGCGTTAGCCGTAGTAGTCAGAGTGACATCGGTATAGGCATTACAGGAGCCCCCTGCGATATTTGAGCGAACTGAAACCCTGAATTTTAAAATTCTGGAAACAGAAGGCAACACCTCCCAGGTGAAAGGACCATTATTCGCTAATGAGATGAGATTAGGAAAAAAACGAGTCCCGGACACAGAGGGATCAATACTTCGGAAATTGGGTCCGCCTGTTGCCGTGCTGACCGGAGGCTGAATAGATACCTCGTTATTCATTTGTTCCCAGGTATAGGTTAGAAGATTGCGTGCAGGACTGCTTGCCACAGCCGTCAAGCTAAATGGCGTGCTGACTGGAATATAATGGAAACCATCTGTATCCCTGATAACTGGTGCGCGAAAAATCGGACTTTTAACCGCGCAAGTATGAGTAGGCTCTGACACAAACTGGCCTATTTCCTGTAAGCTGATGCCATTAAAATATGCACTCGAATTAGCTTGCACATTGGGGGCGCAGATTCCTGCATAACCCATTATAGTACTGCCGCTGCCTGGTTCTACGGCTGTGGGGTTATTGCGTTGGCAGCTATTATTCTGCACATGGTTTGCACCAAACTGATGGCCAATCTCATGGGCTACATAATCCACATCAAAGGGGTCACCGATTGGATTTGTCTGCCCTGTGGCGCCCTTTGCTTTCTCAGCCGGGTCACAGACGCTGCCCAGACTCGCCAATCCGCTCCCTGCCGCATCCACGACATGGCCAATATCATAGTTTGCAGAACCAATCACTGCATCGAGATTGTCCTGATTTTCCTCAATCAAAGCCTCTGGATTCCCGCTTGTATAGGGTTGATTATTCGGATTGGTATAAATAATGGCAGCATTATTTGCAATCAGCTGCAGTGTGATCGCAGCCTCACGCTCATAGATACCATTGACACGATTGACCGTTGTGACTTCCCCTGCCAATGCCCCGGCTACTGTGCCGCCATAGAATGCCGTGTATTGTGCGGTGGCCGCCATCGCCAGACGATATTTTTTCAATTCGCAAGCGGCGAATTTAACAAGGGATTTGGCTTGTTTCAGAGGCTTATTCTGGCTCTGCACACCGCATTTTATTTTCTTCTTCGTCCTAAAATCCTTTTTGTAATATACCCTGTAATATTGCGTATTATCTTTTTCTACAGGATCAATGAAAACACTATCCTTGCCAGGGATCATGATCATTGCATGAAAACCATTGCTTGTAAGATCAAGTTTCCCAAATTCATCTGAATCACCGATTCCATAGGCATCATACGTTTTAATTTCAGGAAACTTGTCGGCCAGCTCTGGAGCCATCGTTGAATTTTCTACAAGCTTAAACTGTCGGTTACTACCATCTGGAAGAGGAAGCTCAATAATAAGTGCTTCGCTATTTGATAACTGGTCCCGGTGTGGTGCTGCTGCCAATTCAGAATAAAGTTTCTGGATGTCAATTTTAACCAGGCGGTAATGTTTAACTGTTAAAGAGAGATCATTGGACAAAGGAGCTGAGGCAGGATTCACATCCTCACTAATGACAATTGCCGCTTGAGCCAATAAAATGGAAGAAAATAATACTAAAAGAGCAGCTGCAAACATCCGTATCATTGTTCTTAAATCCTATTTAAGATAATTTTGAGCAGGGAACTATACCAAGCTACCTGCTTATCCACAAATGAAATTTTTTATCATCAGGCTTTTTTAAAGGCCGCGTTTTTTGCGCCGGCCTGAACTTTGTCGATGATGTCCAACACCAGCATTTGGGAGCCCACAGATAGCGAAAACCCCTCAAGCTTAGTAAGCTCCCTGAGGTAAAAGGAATGCTCTTCTTCAGTCAAGTAGCCTTCTTGAAATCGACCAAAATTGTACAAATTAATTACATACATTGTCAATTTGTGCCAAATTAATAATTCCTTAATATTGAGAAACTAAAATTAAGGGATATCTCAGTGTTAAAGAGCCTCCTATTATGCCGACTACAGCTATTCTAACTTCTTTTATGCACCAGCGCGGTGGTGATTTAGTCGCTGCCACGAGTTTCATGAAAGCCCTTTTGGCTCAGTCACCTGATATGAAATTCGAATGGATTGTCAAGCGGGATATCAGCAGCTATCAAAAAGATTTACAGGAATTTCTGGAAAAGGAATTAGGAACACAAAGTCATTTAGTGAGTTTAACCGTCATTGATAGCGCGGATTATGATCGTGTAAGCATCACATCAAACGGTATTATTGATAATAAAAGCGGACAAGTCATTTCTAGTCAACAATTGACAGAACTATCCGATAAAAACTGGGGGACAGTCCAGACAGGCTGGCATGGCTGGAAAGATATTCATCGACAAATTAGGACTGGTCCAATCGCCTCCAAACTCGCTTCGGTGGATGTCATCGCAGTGATTGGTAATCCACATCGATTGGTTAGGGAAGATCACGATGAACTCCATCGTTTTGGCAAAAAAATTATTACAGTTGCAGAATACGGTTTAAGCCATGTTAATAACAGAGTGTATTATCCCAGTGACGTGGTAATGCGTACTGGATTTGGATCTGGGGAAAAGGGTGTCTATATTGATAGCACTGTCACCTCTAACGATGGATTCGAAACCATTGATCCACTGGATAAAAGTTTTTTAACTCATTTGATTAATAACTCTGATGTGAGTCAAAAAGCCCTTTATCATGAAAACACCCAGCTTTTTTACGGATATTTTTTTGATAATGATCGTTTAACGGCAGCAAGATTTAACGTCAAAGCTGAATCATATATTCAGAATGCTATTAAATTGGCGATAGATCGCGGCGAAAAATTAAATATCGACATTGTAATCCCGGGCTTCATAAATCCTGATGATCTACAAAAAATCTATGAAAATGCTTTAAATACGCTTGCGCCTGAATATCGCAGTAAAATAGCAAAAGCCCGTTATGATCTTAAGGGATCTTCGGATGAATTCACTTCAAAATCGCTTATTAATACAGGCCAAACAGATGGATTTAACATACGGCTTATCAATCCCAAACGTTTACAGCGGTCGACTGTTCAGGCTGTGTTGAATGAATCCGATCCCTTTGTCGGATTAACCGGGGATGCCTCATGGATAGAAGGATTGATGAAAGGGAAAATTACCTGCTATCAAACCATGCAATGGAAGCAAGGGCTTTATGCAGGTTTTATACAATATTTAGAAAGCAAACCTTTTCTGAAAAACAGTCCCCTGTTGCACTTTTATAAACTTCAGGCCCCAAACTCACGTTCCCCCGCTGATTGCTGGCAAGAAATGTGTAAATTGTATCGTAATCATAAAGAGCAGATGCTCGCTGACGCCAGCGCTTTAGCAGCCGAAATAAGCGCTGAAAAAGATATAAATAAAAATCTTATTCCTGAATTTATAAAGATTGCCTTACAAGAGGCAAGTCGGCGTGCCCCCCGTGCAGAGGCCCCTAAAGTACAAGTGAAGACAGCAATTCCTGCAGAAGCCCCTAAAGTACATGTGAAGGCAGCAATTCCTCCAGAGCCTCCTAAAGTACACGTGAAGGCAGCAATTCCTGCAGAGCCTCCTAAAGTACACGTGCAGACAGCAATTCCTGCAGAGCCTCCTAAAGTACACGTGCAGACAGCAATTCCTGCAGAGCCTCCTAAAGTACAAGTGCAGACAGCAATCCCCGCAGAGCCAATGGCGACAGCTCCCGCGCGGGAGAACGTTAATGCAGAGCAGATCAGGAAATTAAAAAAACTTGTAAAGTTGTGTGAGAATTATAAAAACCACTTGCAGCGGTCGACAACGAAGGATCCTTCAAATTTAGCCAATCAGAAATATGATATTGTCAGCAAAATGCTTAACTCACTTTCAGATCCCGCTGTTCCCGATCCACAGGCCAAAATCAGTAATATGGAAGCTCATCTTACCGAACAGAACAAAGGCATACTGCAGACTCGAAGAAACTCCTCAATAGATCAAATTTTTCTGGAGGGTCTTTTTAATGTTCTAACCCTTGGGATTTATTCCAAAATCAGCAAAGGAACGTTTGCCTTTTGGAAGACTCATGGAGAAGTGGTTGTTGAGGATATTGACGAAATTAAAAATCAACCTAAAAATTGAGTTGTTTAATAATCTAACCCAGGCTGGATAAAGGTTTTCCTGAGCGGCTAGTGCGGCGCCTTAGATAATCCTCTGACTGCATTTCCTCCAGCCGGCTTAGGGTGCGTTTAAATGGATGCGACATTTCCCCTGCGCGATAGAGTTCCGCTAAAGGCACCTCGGCGGACAGGATTAAACGGATACCGCGATCATACATGACATCAATGAAATGGATAAACAGGATAGCAAAAATCGTATCTTTTTCATTGAATTGAGGAATAGAGCTTACAAAAATTGTGTCAAACTGCTCAGCTATTTCCAGATAGTCCAGCTGGCTGCGCGGTAAGTTACAGATAACCCTGAACTCAAACCAGATCAAGCCATCCGCTTTCATCACGAAGGGGATATCCCGATTTTGTATTGGCAAGGCACCCGCGTCGTGATAATTGCCAGCCAGCTCAATAAATTGATTTTCCAGAGTTGCTTTTGTGACTGGCGTTAAAGGATATAAATAAGTCTCCAGATGCTTCTGGCGTCCCAGACGATAGTCGCGTCGCTCTCCAAGCGCTATAACCTGGCAATGGGCCTTAATCGCCTCAATTGCCGGCAAAAAGCGCGGTCTTTGTACCCCATTCCAGTAAAGTTTATCCGGGCAGCAATTGGAAGTGGCTACCAGGACAATTCCCTGTTCAAACAAGGCCTGCATTAATTCACCGAGAATCATCGCATAGGCCACATCATCAACCATAAACTCATCAAAACAAAGGACGCGGGTCGTGCGGGCAATATCGCTGGCAATGCGCTGCAAAGGATTTTTAACGCCCTGCAGAGCACGCAGGCGCTTATCGACCTGCTGCATAAAATGATGAAAATGAAAGCGGAGTTTTTCTTTAATGGTTAAATTTTCGAAAAACATATCCATCAGAAAGGTTTTTCCTACTCCGACTGAGCCATACATATACAAGCCGCTAAGCGGCGCTTTCCTGCGGGAAAACGAGAAAAATTTTTTAGGGGCGCTTAATTTAACGCTCAATTGCTCAAGGACTAGCAATACTTTCCGCTGCAGGGGATCGTCTTCTATATCGCCGGTCTGAATCGCCAGATCATATCGTTCAAGCAGATTCATAACCAATTTCTCGTGAAATCAGAAGATGAGCCAGAGCAGCCTTCAACTCGAGCAATTTTCCATGGAAGAAATGCCCGGTATCGGCAAAACGTATTAGCTCAATACCAGGATGCTCTGCCGCAAATTCAACTACCAGCGCCAGGGGCACCACATCATCTTCATCCCCCTGAAAAATAGTCCAGTCAGAGGGGGTAAACAGCGAATAATCATAATGGTGAACCGGCGGCGCCACACTAATGAGCAGACGGTGCGGACAATGTGCAGCCGTACGGTAAGCGACAAAAGAACCAAAGGAAAAACCAGCCAGGATAATTTCAGCCTCAGGTTTTACCTCGTGCCAGAGTCGGGCAAGCTTTAGCATATCCTCGCTTTCGCCAATCCCAGCATCATAAGTCCCCATGGATTGCCCAACCCCGCGGAAATTAAAGCGAATACTGGGAATTCCCCTCTCTTTAAAGGCACGCGCGATGGTGGTGACTACTTTATTATTCATAGTACCCCCTTGCAGCGAATGGGGGTGGCCGAGCAAGGCGATGTAATGCGTCTTGCATTCAGCCGGTACCGTAAGCACAGCCTCCAGGCTGCCAGCTTCTCCCTCAAAGAAAAAGGGGTGTTCTCCGGCTGTAGTTAATTTGTCGACAGGTATCATCAAAACGTCCGCCAGCTATTTAAATTTAATGGTAAATTATAACCCATCTTGCAATTTGATGCGCGTGCTTTATGATCTAAATAAGGAGAACATTCTCCCGAGCACTGACCCTAGGGCAGTGACTTTTTACAATACACATTAATATGGAGGACTTGATCCATGAGACAGGTACCTGAAGTTTCCCCTGCTAACACCCAGACAGGGAGAATCACATGAAAATTACTGATTTTAAGCGAAAAAAATCACTGGGTGAAAAGATATCCTTTCTAACCTGCTATGATTACCCCTCTGCCTGCATCCTTGCCGAGACCGAGCTGGATTGCGTACTGGTTGGCGACTCTGTCGCAATGGCAGTCCACGGCCATGAAACAACCGTAATGGCGACCATTGAAATGATGGAACTCCACACGGCTGCAGTGGCCCGCGGATTAAAAAAGCAATTTCTGGTAACTGACTTGCCTTTCCTGGCTCATAAGGGATCGCAACAGGAAACCATTGCCAATGTGAGGCGTTTACTTCAAGCCGGGGCACAGGCGGTAAAGATTGAAGGAGGTGATCTGGACACTTGTAAAACCATAGCGCATCTGGTTGCCGCCGGCGTTCCGGTCATCGGTCATATTGGCCTTACTCCCCAATCAGTCCACCAGCTTGGCGGATATAAAGTGCAGGGCAAAACCAAAGAGCAGGCTGACAAGCTGTTACATCAAGCCAAGGATTTGGAATCAGCCGGCTGCTGCGCGCTAGTTCTTGAATGTGTGCCGCAAACGGTAGCAGAACAAATCACCCAGAGCTTGTCTATACCGACTATTGGCATAGGTGCTGGTGTTGGAACCGACGGCCAGGTATTGGTCTGGCATGATATGCTGGGCTTGAATGATTTCAAACCTCATTTTCTGAAGCAGTATTGCGAAGGAAAGGCCTATTTTCGTCAGGCCATTAATAATTATATTCATGAGGTCAAACATTCGCAATTTCCTGCCGAGGAACATGCTTTTTAGACACTATCATTATCTGTCTTTGCGGGCCGAAGGCGAAGCGATTCAGTCATAACCTTTTCTGGCTTTGGGCTGAATTGCTTCACGGCGTTCGCAAGGACGCAAATAAAGAATACAGATTATGCAAATTTTTGAACAGCTTGAAGACTGGATTAAATTCCGTCAATCCTTACCGGACAAAGCAGACATCGGCTTTGCGCCGACCATGGGCAATCTGCACATTGGTCATTTGTCGCTTTTTCAAAAAAGCAAACAGGAAAACCAATTTACGGCAACCAGCCTGTTCGTCAACCCGACCCAATTCAACCGACCGGATGATTTCACCCACTACCCGCGCAGCCTCGAAGCGGATTTGGAATTAATGGAAAAAGCCGGCGTTGATTTTTGTCTGCTTCCGCAGAAAGACGCCATCTATCATGACGGCTACACCTATCAGGTGCAGGAAAACGAACTATGTAAATTGATGGAAGGACAATATCGCCCCGGCCATTTCAATGGCGTACTGACGATTGTAATGAAGCTGTTTAACCTGATTAAACCGGCAAGAGCTTATTTTGGTGAGAAAGACTATCAGCAATATCAGTTAATTAAAGGAATGGCGTCTGCATTCTTTATGGACATCCAGGTCATCGGCTGCCCGACAATCAGGGAAGAAAGCGGTCTTGCCTGCAGTTCCCGAAATACCCGCCTCACCCCTGAGCAGCGGCTATTAGCAGATGAGTTTGCCCAGATTTTCCATCAGAAGAAAACTTGCGCGCAAATTATTGCTGAGCTGGAAGCAAAAGGAATTCAGGTGGAATATATGCTGGATTACGAGAATCGCCGATATGCCGCTGTTTTTATAGGGGATATACGGCTAATTGATAATTTTGCCAGAGATATAACCCTTTAATAGACGAAGGCAGCTCAACGGACTTTTTAATAGCTATAGTTGATTGCTGACAATATCTATGTCAACCTATCAGGACATAACCGGTTACTCACACTCAATGCAATTGAGATAAGCTGATGAAATACTATTTAGAATGGATAATTATTATTTTATTCAGCTGGTCTGCTATTAGCGCTTCCGCTGCATCAACCCCAGCTCCTCCCTCAAAAAGCGAAAGCCCGGCAGAGGCTAATATTCTGAAAACCATCCAGGAATTACGTCAGCAAGGAAAACTGGACGAAGCCAAACAGGCAGGTGAGCTTTATCTGCGTAAATATCCAAAGGATGGCGATGTACAACTGCTGCTTGGACTGATTCATATGCAGCAAAATAATCTCTCTGCTGCGGAGTTTTATTTTCAGCAGGTATTATCCAATACCCCTGCTTATACCGATGCCCGGGCAGCCTTAATCCGGCTAAAAATGCGCCAGGGCCTTTTCAACCAAGCCAATACCCTGCTCACCCAGGGCCTCAAGCTGCAGCCCGCCCAACCTGAATTACTGCAATTGCAGAATCAACTGGTGCAACTGGAAACATCTGTCCCGCCGCTGAATAAAGTCGCGACTTTACCTGTCCCTTCCTCGGCCTCTCAGATAGCTGTGAGCAAAGCGATACCGGCTGCAGTTAAACCGGTCTCCAAAAATTTGCTGGCAGAATTACAGCGCCTTCGACAGGAAGGTAAGCTCGAGCTTGCCAAAGCAAAAGCGATAAGCTATTTAAGCAAACAGCCTGATGACAGCGATATCATTCTAATGTTGGGTCTAATTTATTACCAACAGCAGCAATTTGCCAAGGCCAGCGAATATTTTAATACTGTACTGAAAAAGACCCCCGCCTATGTCGATGCGCGGGCCGCGCTTATCCGCATTCAGTTGAGTGAAAAAAAATATGAAAATGCCAGGAACTTGTTAGAAGCCGGCTTAAAACTGACTCCAGGGAATAAAAGTCTTGAGGAGCTCGCCAGGAATCTGGCTTATTTAACGGCTAATCAGAATAAAACCCAAGCAAAGCCCGCGAAAACAAAGCTGCCAAGCATCCAATCCCTTGATCCAGAACTGGTTAAAGCCAATCAGCTGATTAGCCAGAAGAAATATGAAAAGGCAATCAATTATCTATCCCAGCTCCTGGAAATTCATCCCGAAAATGTTAAATACCGCATTGCCCTGGCTAATCTTTATCTGCAACGCAATAATGATATACAGGCCTTGCTGCTCATCAACAGCGGCCTGCGCACGCAGCCGGAAAATATCGACTTGTTGCTGAAGAAGGGCGAAATCAACATTATTTTGCGGGAATACGCGGTAGCGGCACGCGCTTACCAAGCAGTGCTAAAGCTTTCACCCGACAATCGCAATGCCCAGGGAATGCTCAGGGAAATTGAAAGCATTAGCCCAAGGTATGCTTATGGCGTCAATGAAATCGGTTTAGCATCTGACAATGCTTATGTGGATGATTTGCACTCCATCTGGGACTGGTCGACTCTTTACTATAGCCGTGACACCGACTGGGGACGTATCGGCGGAAGAATTAATTATGCATCACGGCAGCATTTAAATGCCAATCAATATGAAATTGACATTTCACCCCGTTTTAATCGCAATATGTATGCCGATTTGACAGCGGCCTGGTCCGATCAACCCGCCCTGTTTCCTGATTTTATCGGGTCGGCAGAAGGATACATGAATATACCCAAATTCTTTGAATTATCCGCTGGCGCTAAATACGCTCAAATAGCCAACACCTATCTTAGCACATACACTGGCTCTTTTAATTTGTACCCAGGCAGTTTGTGGCTTAGTTTTCGCCCCTATTATTTTGTCCCCCGGGATTCATCCAGTAAATCTTATTTATACACTGGGCGGGCCAGAAAGTATTTCTCAACTGATGACCATTACATTAGCGTGGGTGCAGGTACTGGCAACAGCCCTGACCTTGCCGATTTACTGACCGTAAACTTTCTGGTGATAAAGAACACCTTCGTCAATGTTGGCTACACTTTTCCTATTCTGGATCACCACCTTGTTGTTGATTTAAATGCAGGCTATCAACGTTGGCAATATCCCTCAGACTTGGTCCGCCGCTTGTATGACGGAAGTCTGGGTCTAAGATATCGTTTTTAAGAGTATATCTTCATGGAACGATTTTTATGGATCATCAAATTGCTGGCCTATCTCCAGTTTTTGACAATCTTCCTTTTTGTTCTGGCTATGTATGCCGCCCGCGGCTATTTCCACCACCGCGCCCGCAAAAAAAAATTAATCACTGACGACATTGCCCTAAGCTTCAAATCCTGTCTTGACAAAAAGCAGCAATTACCAGAGAAAAAAATACAACAATATAAAAGTTCAAAATCAATCGATGCGGTACTATTAGTGCTTAGGACCATGGAAAATCATCATCGACATCAATTAACTTTCCAACATTTTATAGAGTACCTCTCAGATAAATTATTAAAACCTGCTGCCAGAGGATTGTACAAATCACGCAACTGGCTTAACCGCTATTACGCCGCGCTTTGCTACAGTTACGGTTTTGAAACGCTAGATGAGCAGCCGCTCTGCCGCCTGGTTCGCGATGACACTTTGCTGGTGTCAATTAATGCGGCAAGCACCGGGATTAAATATCAGAATTCAGCCGTTATTAATCAGACCATTTCCCATTTTGCAAAAGGGCGCCATCTTCAGCAATCCTTTTTTGCCCAAATTTCCGATGTATCCCATCATGATGTGGCAGACATAATCATCACACGACTCGAAAATGAGCAGGATCTCTATACCAAGGTTTTCTGCTACCGCCTCCTAAAAGAAATTCCTTATACCCAATTTTTAGATTGCGTCGAAGCGGATTTATTATTTGATTCTGTCGATTTGAGTATTAGCATTATTGAATATCTTTCTGAAGTGCAAGATGAGCGGAAAACCCAAATACTGTATGATTTAGCCTTTGCCGAGGATTGGGAAATACGGGCAGCTGTTGCAAAATCCCTTGGCAGGGTTCACACTGCCAGGAGCCTGGAAATTCTGACTATCTTGCTTACCGATCCGCAATGGTGGGTACGGGTTAATTCTGGAACTTCTTTATATTCTCAGGGAGAAAGCGGCATCGACATATTAAAAGCACAGTCGCCGTTAAAAGACAAATTTGCTTATGAGACCGCTCAGCGAATACTGCTTTCGGGAAACAGGAAATGACGGGCGTTTTATTTTTCATATCCGTTTGCATTCTGGTTTATTTCACCGCTCTTGGCATTTGGTATTCCTTGCTCTTAGTCCTGTCTTTCCCTGAGGTCATCAAGAAATTTCGTGAAGTGACTCTCGGCGACATTAGTCTCTTCATTGATCAGCTGACCCATATTCCGATAACCATAGTCACTCCGGCTTTCAATGAACAAAACCGCATTCTCTCCATGCTTTACAGCGGTTTAAACAGTAATTATAAAAATGTGCGTTTTATTGTTGTCAATGATGGCTCGACCGATAAAACCATGGAAGTCTTAATCAATGAATTCCAGCTTTATGAAATTCCCAGCGTCATCAAACAGACAATCCCCACTTGCAAGGTTAAACACTGCTTTCAATCGGCCCGTTTCCCGAACTTAATGGTAATCGATAAGGAACACTCGCCATATCACTGCGCTGCCGACTCAGTGAATGTCGGCTTAAATGCCTGCCAAACGCCGATTATGTTAACAGTCGATGCGGATACCATTCTTGAGCCAGAAGCATTGACCCGCATGATGTTCAGTTTCCTGTCAAAGGGGCATTGTATTGTGGTAAGCGGCTCTGTTTATGTACTTAATGAAAATAAAGTACAGGACGGGCGGCTTATGACTACCGATCTGCCTAAGCATTTCGTGCCGGCGGTACAAGGGCTCGAGTACCTCAGATCTTTTCTATACGGACGGGCGGGGCAGAACGTACTGGGGGGTGCAATGTGCTATCCCGGCGCATTCACGCTGTTTGAAACGCAGAGTTTAAGAGAGGTAGGCGGTTATGATATCAAAAATTTTTCCTATGATGCGGAAATCACTCTAAAACTGCATCATTACATGATTAAAAACAGGTTTCCCCACTCCCTAAATCATTCTCCCAATGCGTTTTGCTGGACTGAGGTTCCCAGTACGGCCAAAAGCTTTTGGGGACAGCGTGACAAATGGCAGCGCGGCATGTGGCGCAGTGCATTAAAATTTGTCACCATGTTTGGCAATCCCAGATACGGCCTGGTCGGGCTAATCAGCTTTCCCGCCTTTGTGCTTTTTGAAATCTTAGGCCCGGTTATTGAATTCTGCTCCTATTGCACCTTTGTAATTGCTTTTTTCATCAATGAACTCGACTACCAGGTGTTGCTCTGGTTTTTGATTCTCGCCTGGGGATTCCTTGCCTATATTACGGTGGCGATGATTTTCCTTAATCTAATCACTTTCAATAAATATCACCGTATGAAAGATGTGTTTCGCAGCATTTGGCTCATTCTGGCCGAGATGTTATGGTTCCGGGAGTTTCGTGCAGCCTGCTGTGCAAGGGGAACGCTAAGATATTTCGTCAATCGCCTTCTTGGGAAGCCGCTTTAGCTAAAAACGAAAACGCTCTATCTCGCATGCTCGATCATTTCAATGATCGTTTTTTCCAGAGTCCAATGGTGTCGATAATTAATCAGAGAGCGTAATTTGCTTAATTCAGGTTTACGGTTCTGGATATTGATATACCCATCGCCATAAGTCTCCTCAAAACTCTGATAGTGAAGTTCAGAAGCAGACTCTGCCAATTGCCGGACCAACTCCGCGAGCTCAATAATACTGATGCTGTGATCACTGCCTACGTTTACAATTTCGCCAATTGCTTTCGGAGTGAGGCTGAGTTCGCGCATGATTTGACAGGTATCCCTGACATCGCAGAAAGAGCGGGTCTGACTTCCGTCTCCAAAAATAGTGATTGGTTCGCCATGGATAGCCTGTTTAATGAAACGGGGTAATACCATTCCATAGCGGGAGGATTGCCGCCGGCCTACCGTATTGAAAATCCGCATGACGATTACTGGCACCTGCATTTCATGATAATAAGCCATGCCTGCGACCTCATTGCATAACTTGGAAACAGGATAACTGGCATGTGCTTTGCCGCTGGCCTCAATATGGAGATGATTGGTCTCTTTCATGGCAGTATGTTTTGACCCATAGACTTCCGAGCTCGAGGCTACCAAAACGACAGGCTTCTGTTGCAGGCGTGAAACCGCCATTAATAATCGCTCGGTGGACTGCATATTGACTTCGAGTGTTGCGATTGGTTTTTGCAGGACATTAAACATACCGACAATGGCCGCCAGGTGAAAAATGATCTCGCATTTCTGCACGATGGGATCGAGGGGAATTTCCAGCAAATTTGACTGATAAAATTTGAAATTTTTATTGGCTAAAAAGGGCTCGATATTTCGCAATGTACCAGTACTCAGATCATCAATCACTATCACTTCCTGGTTTAAACCAAGCAGCAGTTCGACCAGATTTGAACCGATAAATCCGGCGCCTCCAGTTATTAAAATGGCCATAATTGCTTTTCATCCTCTTTGCAAAAATCCTATCGCGTTAATCCAGTGTAGCCTTGATAAGCGCAGCGCTTCAAGATTATTAAAGCCCCCAGTAAAACACAGCGGCTTCGTCAATCTTCTGTTCTGCAAACAAATTGGGAATATCCATAATCACTGCCGGTCGATTGCACTTCCCCACCAAAGCCTGCAATCCTTTTTCACGATAATAATCGTGGCCCACTACCACAATCGCGGCGGAGATGGTATTTATCTCTTCAAACGACATTAATTGAATATCGTATTTTTTCTGCACATACTCCCTATCTGCAAAGGGGTCATGCACCTGGCACTGAAAGCCGGCCAGTTTTAATTCTTTGATAAATTTTAAGGCCAGGCTGCTGCGGATATCCGCAGCATTTTCTTTGTAGGTAACACCAAATACACCCACGGGACAATGTTTCACCGGGATGTCATATTTAATCAGGGCCTGAACTAATTGACTGATAATAAAATACGGCATCCCGTCATTGACCTTTCTTGCAGCGAGGATTAAATCATGCGGCACACCTATCCGTTTGGCCTTAAACGCCAGGTACAGGGGGTCGACAGCAATACAGTGGCCACCGACAAATCCGGGCTTGAAGGGAACAAAACTCCACTTGGTTTTTGCGGCCTGCAAAATTTCATGCACGTTCAAATCCAGGGCATGCATAATCTGCGCGAATTCATTCATACAGGCGATATTAATATCCCGCTGGGTATTTTCAAGAATTTTTACTGCTTCAGCGGTTCGAATATTAGAAACAGGATAAAGCGTATCGCAGCAGTTTTTGTAGACGCTTTCTATTTCCTTTAAGGTTGCTTCATTTTGCGCAGAGATCACTTTGACAATATTTTTTAAATGATAATGAGGATCATGGGGACTAATACGCTCCGGCGAATATCCTAAATTAAAATCGACACCGCAGCGAAGGCCACTCATCTCTTCGAGCAGAGGCTGGCAAACTTCCTCTGTTGTGCCAGGATAAACCGTCGATTCATAAACAACAACATCGCCTTTTTTTAGAATGCCGCCCACGGCTTTTGTCGCATTGATTACCGGCTCCAGATTAGGAAGCTCATAGAAAAATGCAGGTGTTGGCACCGTCACGATAAAGAAAGTAGCCTTTTGGATTTCAAGCGTATTCTGAGTATAGAAAACGGGACTGTCCTGCAACTCTGAGCGGCTGACAAGATTATTTTTGTCAAAGTGTTCTTTTAATTCCCTAATCCGTCTTTCAGAAATATCATAACCATATACTTTGTAGGTTTTACTTAAAGCAGTGGCAAGACTTAAGCCAACGTATCCAAGGCCAATGATTGCAATTTCCTTATTCATTATTATTTTCCCTGATCAGCAATGCTAAAAGTATAGTCGAATTGTTAACTGCTAGTAAAACAAGCTGCTGTTTTTATTTCATTAATTCACTGTTTTTCTTGATGCTGTGGGTCCCGCGGTCGCAGCCGCGGGAATTCGGATACTTACACTGCGTAAGCCGAAGACCGTATCCCCGCGGCACCGACACCGTACCCCCGCGGCACCGACACCGTACCCCCGCGGCACCGACCGCGGGGCCCATCTATTTATTAACTTTGCTCCTGGCTCGCCAAAGCCAGAACAGCTGCAATAATGGCAGCTTTGTGTTGAGGAAGCGATTTATTCGAGTAACGCAGCCATTCCGGATGGTTCTCGATCAGGGTGGTGGTCATATGCCCTTGTTGAAATGCATCTGATTTTAACATTTCCAGATAATAGGGGATGGTTGTCTTCACTCCAAATAATCGCATTTCTTCCAAAGCACGATTAGCGCGTCGTAAGGCAGAAGACCAGTCCAGCGCCCATACGGTCAGTTTTGCACAGAGAGAATCATAATCGGGCGGGATTGTATAACCGGTGTAGATTGCGCTGTCCATTCTCACCCCAGGTCCGCCGGGTGCATAATAGCGGGTGATACGACCAAAACTGGGAAGAAAGTCATTTTGCGGATCCTCGGCATTTATACGAAACTCAATAGCGACACCGCGGCGCATTATACTATCCTGAGTGATTTTGAGTGACTGCCCCGCAGCGATTCGAATTTGTTCCTGTACCAGATCCACGCCAGTAATTTGCTCGGTGACCGGGTGTTCGACCTGCAATCGGGTATTCATTTCCATGAAGTAAGGATTGTTGTCCTGGTCAACGATAAATTCAACTGTACCTGCATTGGTATAGCCCACTTTGTTTGCAAGTTTGACGGCATATTCATAGAGACGATTGCGGAGTTCCTGATCCAGATGAACGGCCGGGGCAATCTCAACCAGTTTCTGATGACGGCGTTGTATGGAGCAATCGCGCTCGAAAAGATGTAAAACCCGCCCGAAATGATCAGCCAAAATCTGCACTTCAATATGGCGTGGATTTACAATCATTTTTTCCATAAATACATGGGCATCACCAAAGGCTTTTTCGGCTTCAGAACGGGCACGCTCATAATACTGAATGACTTGCTCTTCACTGTGGCAAACCCGAATACCTCGTCCGCCCCCTCCCATAGTCGCTTTGAGCATCACCGGATAACCGAGCCGGCTGGCACAAGCCAGCGCTTCTTCCACAGAATGCAGATTCCCATCACTTCCGGGAATAACCGGCAAACCGGCGGCTATTGCCGCATGCCGCGCTTCCACTTTAGAACCCATCATGCGGATTACTTTGGAAGAGGGTCCAATGAAGGTGATCCCGGCTGCCTCACAGGCAGCTGCAAATTCGGCATTTTCCGATAAAAAACCATAACCAGGGTGAATCGCTTCGCAGCCGGCACTCTTTGCACATTCAATAATTCGCTGGCCGTTAAGATAGGCATCCAGCGGCTTTTTGCTCAAGCAATGTGAATGAGAAGACCGTTTAACATGCAAGGCATAGCGATCTGCTTCACTGTAAATTGTCACTGCGGGGATACCCATTTCTTTACAGGCCCGCACAATTCGCAAAGCAATTTCGCCGCGGTTACTCACCAGGATTTTTTTAAACATTCATTTCTCATTTTTAAGCTGCTGGAAAAAGTAAATCACAGCCGCTTATTCAGGGCAAGAATTCTGAGTGCTAAAAAAGATGAAAACATTGATCTATGGCCGATTTCCCCCTAAATTTAATAAAAGAATGCTTAATATTTAACCTCGATTCCTAGCCATTGCACCGGTTTCTCTGAGAAGGATATGGACATGTTGAAACTTGATGGATTATTGATGATTCATTGCCGGCAGGCTCATCATTATCCTCTCGCTCAGGGAATTGACTTTCATGCTAAATGATCTATCTCCTCTCAAAGAGTTTAAAACAACAGATCAGGGGATCGCCCAATGTATGCTGAAAGACAAGATTGAACTGCTATATAAGCAGCTTCCAGTTGCACTTCTGGCAGAGGTTTTTGCTTTTGTAATTTTTGCCCTCGGCATCTCTTCCTATGGCAGCAACCTGTTCAATCTAAAAATCTGGCTAATCTACATGATTGTTCTGGCCTTGATATGGCCAGTCTCCTTAGTTGCTTTCCGGCTTAAACCGGCTCTGTTTTCTTACCCGGTATGGCTCTTACAATTCGCTCTGCTTACTTTCTTTTCCGGTATCGGCTGGGGTCTGGCCAGTGTGCTGCTC
The DNA here is from genome assembly GCF_900452515.1 of Legionella birminghamensis. Lineage (NCBI taxonomy): Bacteria > Pseudomonadati > Pseudomonadota > Gammaproteobacteria > Legionellales > Legionellaceae > Legionella > Legionella birminghamensis. The sequence goes on along the minus strand of NZ_UGNW01000001.1, from coordinate 157,927 downwards.
CTTCCTGCCGATAGTATTCTACATCAGTCATTTGCAATTATCCTGATTTTCGGGTTGGTTGCGGGCGCTGTCCCCTTTCTATCGCCGGTAATGGGTATTTATCTTTTATTTTTACTGCCAACCGCTATTCCTTTAATCCTGTGGCTATTTTTGCAAAGCGAAATTCATATTTTAATTGGCTATTGCGCCATCATTTATACCCTGACAGCATTGGCCAGCAGCATTTATGCCAACCAATATTTGAACAATGCACTTTCCTTGGGTTATAAAAATATCAATCTCGACAGCTTAAACCAGATACTTGAAAAAAAGGTAGCACTACGGACCCGTGAGCTGGAGCAAACACTGGCGCTTACCCGTTCCACACTCGAGTCAACAGCAGACGGTATTATTGTAGTGAATGCTTCCGGTAAACTGGATTACTATAATCAGAAATTTGTCGACTTATGGAAGATTGTATTCTCGACCAATCAAACTTTTAATTTTCAGGATTTTTTTCCACAACTATTACAGGAAATTCAAAATCCTGAAGACTTTCGTGAGATTTTAAGCAAACTGAGCACTGAACCGGAAAAAGAAGAGGCCAATGAACTCATTCTACGCAACGGTCATATTTTTGAATGGAATTCGAAACCGCATCGATTAGGCAATGCAATTGCTGGCCGCGTATGGAGTTTTCGCGATATCAGTCAGCGGAAGCAACTGGAATTAAAGCTCGCATTCCAGACTGATTATGATCAACTCACCGGCTTACCCAATCGCAAACTTCTTTATGACCGTATTATTCATGGAATCCGTTTTGCCAAACGGCATCATAGTAAACTGCTGCTTATCGTTCTCGATATCGATAACTTTAAGCTTATCAATGATAACCTTGGGCATGAGACAGGTGATCAATTGCTTCAGCAAATTACTCAGCGTCTCAAACTCGCCACCCGGGAAAGCGATACCTTGGCGCGTTTTGGCGGCGATGAATTTGTTATTTTATACACGATTAAAAGCTACAGCCATGTGGCCATGCTTTGCCATCGCATCTTGTCGGTAGTGACAAAGCCAATTTATATCCACCCCCATGAGATAGTGGTGACGGCAAGCCTCGGTGTTAGCCTTTATCCCAAAGATGCCAGCGAAGTAGTCAGCTTGCTGACTAATGCGGAAATGGCTATGTACCAGGCGAAAAATATGGGGCGAAATTACTATCAACTCTATGACGAGACCATTCGCAATCATGCAAGGCAAAACCTTCAATTACAAATGGAGTTACGCAACGCCCTTGCCAAAAAAGAATTTTTCCTGCTTTATCAACCAATTGTGCATTTGGACAGTGGCAGGATAGTGGGCGTCGAAGCATTATTACGCTGGCAGCATCCCAGCAGAGGCATTATCCTGCCCCAGGATTTTATTGCTATCGCCGAGGACTCCGGCATTATCATTCCATTAGGCGAATGGATATTTAAAAGGGCCTGTACACAAAACAAGGAATGGCAGGACAAGGGATTACCCCCTATCCGCATGGCTATCAATGTTTCAGGAGTTCAATTACTGCGCGATGATTTTATCGCCTGCATCGAACGCTGCCTTAAAGAAAGCGGGCTTCCTCCTGATTATATTGAGATAGAGCTGACTGAAAGCGTTATTATGGACAAAGAACAACAGCATATTAATTTGCTGAAATTGCTAAAAAGAAAAGGAATACAGCTTAGCATAGACGATTTTGGTACCGGCTATTCAAGCCTGAGCTACTTACGTGACTTCCCGGTTTCCAAAATTAAAATTGATCAATCGTTCATTGAGAAATGTCCATCCGATCCAAACAATAATTCTATTGTGGAAGCAATCATCGCAATGAGCCACGGATTAAAGATGCGCGTTCTTGCAGAAGGCATTGAGAGCCGGGAGCAGCTGCAATTCCTAAAAGATCTTGGTTGTGACGAAGGCCAGGGCTTCTATTTTAATCAGGCTTTAACCGGGGACGAAATCGCGCGCCTTCTTGGACTCAGAGAGGAGGGTTAGTCCGCTCCATTTCCTGGCAAATAACCATGATACAAATTTTTTACAAAATTATAGCAGTGCGCTAGAATGAGCCACTTTTGGACAGCCAGGGCAAATGATGTATCTCGCAAAAAGACTTTTCAAATGTTCTTTTTCAAACCCATTTGAAAGTATGCAGTCATTAAACCTGCATGCAATCCTATTATTACAAGGTGATCATCTTTCCGAACCAGCCGTTACTGCCTTATTCAGTCGTAACAGCAAAGCTTCCAGATACTACCAGGAAAAATTACTTTTCCACTGGATCCAAAATCCTTCTCACTTAAAAAGCATTAATTACAATAAATTATATTCAATTTTACACAATTCGCTTAGTTCTCCAAGCATAAGCCCTCGCTATAAGCTGCGTGCCGCATGGCTGATGGCAGTTTTAACCAATACACTTCCACGACACCTAAAAGACGCAGTGAGTTCTATTGATCAGGACACATTTATTCCTGGCTTTGCAGATTTTTACCCTAGCGCTGAAATAATCGACTTTTTAAAAGCAATGCGAGCAAAAGGAGGTAATCCATCCAGATTAATAACTAATTATTATGCAGCCTCAGCAGCTCATCTTGACGATGCAGCGATTGCCGACATTTTACCGACCTATTTGAAAGATTTTGGGCACTCCAGAGCCACACGGGACATTAACGATCAGCTGGTTCCTTTGTTAGCTTTTTTGGAAAGCATGAATGATCAACAATGCCTTGAGGTATTTAATACTATTGTCAGGACAGTCCAAATTGAACCGATGTCTTTTATACAGGAAACACTTCGCCGGTTTTTAAATACCGTCAGTGCAGAAATGAGTGCTGGGATAATGCAGCAAATAGATCAGGATTATGCGCTTAAATGGGAGCCTGAGCATGAGGATGCTATTATGAAAAAATATTATGGTATTCATGATCTGCATCGCTTCCTCCACAAAGAATATAAGGAAGAACCGATCAGTGTATCTATACCATTAGAAATAAACGCCTTGTATGATCTTATCGATCACTCATTTGCAAACCTGGAATCATATCCCAGTACACTGGGGGACTATGAAGGTTCTTTTAATACCTTAATCCATCTGGCATTTAACGATGACTCAGCCAGAGCAACTATAAAAGCCAGAATCGATGAGGATTATGCAGCCTGTAAGCACAGCTATTATAGCCGTTTCAAACAGCAATTAATGGCAGCTTGTGAATTACGCACCTGCCTGCCGAAAACGCTGCAAACTCAAAGGGGAGTCCTGGATACAGAATCTCTGCTCAGGGATGCGGTATTGTCGATGTGATTCCCTTATTGCGAGCCATAGGTATCTACACAAATTTTTTCCCCATCCGAATCCCCGCGGCACCAATACCGAATCCCCGCGGCACCGACACCGAATCCCCGCGGCACCGACCGCGGGGCCCATGCCTGTTGGAGTAGCATGATCCTCAAACAAGTTTCAATGCTGCCAAAAAATAAGATTTAACAGGTAGTCATAAACAAGTCTTCTTAACATTAAATTGGCTTCATGTGGGCCCCGCGGTCGCAGCCGGGGGGATTCGATAGCTTTTAATTCTCATGCACTGGTGTAGATAGGGATTAGCTCTAGCGTTCGATCGCCTTGGCATAAGCCTCTTTTGCCTCGGTAAGACGCTTTTCTGCCGCACCTAACTCGGCGAGAACTGCCAATTGCTGCTCCTTGGCGATTGTCGACAATCTGGCCGCAAGCGCATCGCGTTGTTCTGTAAATGATTGAATTTGTTCCTCAAGAGAAGCCAGCCATTGCTGGCGCGTACTCAAAGCCTGCAACATAAATGAGGCTGAATTATCTGCTTTTTGGACTGGCGGCTTACAGCGGCAGAGTCTGACCAGAATGTTGATTTTTTGCTGAATGCGCTGGGCGAGATAGCTGGCAGCCTGCGTATTGACCTGTTGTTCCAACCGCTCAATATCGCTCTTAATTTCAGCAATATAATCCGAAGCCTTCGGTTCAAACTGGTAGCGAAAAATACCGGGAGGCAAATTTTGCCAGGGAATCTGAGCACCCGGTTTATTCAGATTCCAGGCTAACTCAGGCAGCCTGGCCTTAAGGCTGAGCAGCATGGTTTCAATATTCTCTACCATGGATTCATACCAGAAAAAACGTCAGCCTCAATATCCTTATGTTCCTCTGCTTCATCAATATGCGCCTGTACAGGAACAGTTTCATGCGTCTTCAGCCGTGCCAATAAATAGCGGCAAAAATGTCTACCCGCTTTTTCTGAATTACTCTTAAGCACATCTTTGTAAATCTCTTCAATGCGCTCCATGTTTAGAAAATTCAACCAATGAGGATATTTTTTTAAAATAGTTAAAATGACCGCTTTGTCATTCCCTATCAGTGCATTAATTGCATTAGGGATCATTTGGGAACTGTAATCTTCATCTTTGTTATTAATTATAAATAACTGGACAGCTTTCAACAGATAATCCATCTGCCATGGTTTATTCAATTGAGTCAGCCACTCTGGATGGCGATTAAGCAAATCAACAGCAGCCATATCGCAATGGATAATCAGGCTAATGGCTTGCAAGGCAAACGCCGTGGAATCAGTTCCATACAACTCTGTCATCATGAGCCAAACATTTTCCTTGTTAGCCTTGTACCAGGCCGGACGTTCATAGTTGTCTTTCTTTAAGAAAGGGCTAAAAAACTGATATGCATTTAACATTATTTTTACCTTGCGAATAATTATCCGCAACCAAAAACCACCATAGCTCATTGTACGCGGTCTGGACAAGTTTATAAATAAGACAACTAAGGCTATATAGAAAGCGCTTGAATTTTTTATTTAAAAAGGTATCCTGTGTAATTGTGGGGCCGTTAGCTCAGCTGGTAGAGCAGGAGGCTCTTAACCTCTGTGTCATAGGTTCGATCCCTATACGGCCCACCATTTTAAAATTCATTAAAAACCCTAACTTCTTTAAGTTAATATTCTGATTTGGAAAATTCTTAATATTTAACTCATATCTTTGTATCTCATAACTTGCAATTTCTAAACTATTAAAGACTTATATTGTTTCTATGATAATATTCCTGCGCCTGAGTTCAGATTCATACGCAATATAATCAGTATAATTTGCTTTCGATATACAGAGACAAGGAGTTTAAGGATGAAGCAATATGTATTTGGAATGTTATTATTATCTGTCTTAGTGAGTGCCAGAGCCGGAGAGATGGGGCCACAACAAAGCAGTCCTTGCTGCCGATGGACCCTTGGCGGTGAGCTGTCTTATCTAAGACCCGATGGCGGGATGATTGACTATGCCACGGAAATGGTTTTTGTAACGCCAACCGTTGTTGCTGCGCATGGGAGTTACGTAGACCCCTCTTATGAACCTTCCTGGTCAGCATTTATCAGGTATGATTGGACACCTCAAGCTGATATTCAATTCAGGACAACTCATTTTGATCATGAGTTTGGTTCTTCGGTAAGGATTCCTGATTCATTATTGGTTGTCAATTCAACACTTGTTTCAGATTTTTTTGATGGGGCTGCAGGGAAAGTGCTCTTTGATCTGGACAATTATGAATTATCTATCGGGGCTAATATTAATGTCACTCAAACAGGTTGGCGATTAAGACCATATACCGGCCTTCATTATGTTGATGAAAATGATCGATTAATCCAGCGGTTTTATCGCAGCGACGCTGCTTTTGTTCATTATCTCACCAGTCGTTTCCGAGGCATAGGTCCCATAATAGGGCTTGAAAGCCATTTTCCACTATTCGATAGGTTGACACTAAAAAATGACTTCACCTTAGGCTTTCTCATTGGAGATGCCGATATGCGGACAGTGGGTGACATTAATGATGCCCCTATTCAGCCTATTGCGTATATTGACTTCAAAAACACCGATCGGCAAAGGCTGGTTCCATATGGCTTCCTCGACATTGGACTGCAGTACGACATGCCTTTCCGTGGCTATGAGGCGGGTATCAACGGTGGATTTAAAATCATTTATTACGATGATATCCACGGCAGGCGCGCCGGAACAGGCCCTAATGATCCCTTACGACTGAACTATGTCACCTATTATGGACCCTATATCGGTGTTCAAATTAAGGCTTAATGGACTAGTAATCATTAATAATTGCAGTTTCATTGTTAGGAACTGCAATCTCAATCAAACATCGCGAAGGGCTGATTGATTTAGACAAATCATGGATTAGCAGTTAATTTAAGGCTCGGCGCAAATCTTGTCATCAGGGAAATCATCCACATCATCGATTAATTTATCCAGGGTCACTATGGTGTCTTGTGCTTTTATTCCTGAGTCGGTATTAAAAAAGCTGTGAGTGACATTTTTATTTTTCTGGTATAGATAAACTGCAGGATAAAACACCACCAGGCTCGCAAAGATTGTTAACATGGTATCCAGAATTCCCATGCACCCCCGGTGGAGTTCAAGTGCAGGCTTTTCTCTTTCAATTAAAGCATTGCTCTTGATGGAAAACGTTTGTATAGCCTTTCTTGTCAAGGGTTTATCCGTCGAAAACCTTTCATCCATGACCTTAGTGATTTCAACCAATAATCTGTCTAGAGTTGCAAAAACCTGGGGATTTGTGTAACGAAATTTATTTCGTTTCTCATTCAAATCGTCCAGCAAGGCATATAATTCATAAAAAAGCGCACTGTGCTTACTGTTTCTGGTCTTCGCTAGCATGGCTCTTAGCGGCTGAGAATCGATGGATAAAGGTAAAGCCAATTGATCATGAGCAGCTTTTTCCAAATCGCTAAATAATACCACCTGAACGGGATTAAGCTGATGATGGCGCAGGTACTTCCTTACTTCCTCTCTGTGTTTTTTATCATCGGTCGCGATCATTCGAATATCATCACCCAGTTTTAGAGATCCTGTGCTACGGTATTCATTGACATGAGGCTTAATTAAATCAGATTCAGACACAAAAATAATTGGATACGTTGAATCCAATAAGATTCGCTGGTCAACAGTCAGCTCAAACTGTCCTTGGGGCGTATTCGCGAGCTTATTAAAAATGCGGATGCGATCTTCTAAAGCACTGACATATTTCTGGGCATCATTCGCCATATTGATAAAGAAATCAGAATTCAATTCCTGAGACAGAAAATTTTCTAATAAATTATTGATACTATCACCACTTTTATTCTGGGCAAGATGGACAAAATGACTCTTTTTATAAGATCGGCTTTTCTTTGATGTAGATGATTTTGTCAGGCTAAAAAACTGGGTGACAGGAAGCTCGATCTCCTTATTATCACCGCAGATTCCAGATTTAATGGTGAGTTTATCAGGCAGTTGGAGAAGTGCGAGTGCTTTCCCCAGATTTTCCTCGCTGGGGTTTAAGAGAATGCTTTTTACATCCAGTTGACTCTCTATAATTCTTTTGATTAAGTGCTCAAAATTTAAGAAACTATAGACAGCATCAGTTATATCCCTTTTCGTCAAGGAGGCAGGTGGGAGCAGGGCTTTTTTCATTGCCTCAAAATCAGGATAAATATAAGTTCCCAGCAATTGGACAAAATAATAGAATTGAGCAATTGCCTTTAACCGCTGAGTTAGGATATCCAGTTCGTTCTTAGTAATTATTTGATCAAGCGATTCATGCATCTGCCTTGCACGAGTAAAATAAACCAGGAGTAAATTAAGCTCGGCACCAACGATGGGTCGATTAAGTAAATGTCTGAAATGATTAAGGGCTGCAGTCTTGGTTGGGGGCACAAACTGAGTATAGCTCCCGGTTACCTCTTTTAAATTGTATTCACCTGTTTTCAAATTTCCAAAAGAGATGGCTCCAATTTTTTCTTTTTGTACTAATTCAAAACCAATAAATTCATAACCGCCTTTAAATAATTCGCCTCCCATTGGCGCCACCTGAAAATCATCAATCATCTTCAGAACCGGCATAAGCTGGAAATTTGTCTTTGACATCAGGGCTAGCGCTGCTGAGGTTGTGCCGTGAATAAAGGGGTCATACTCACTTTGCTGCACTTCATCACTTGGATTTGTCATAGTAGCAATAGAAACTCAAATACCGCATTGTATTATATTTTACCATTCAATTCAATTTTAATACGACCTTCCCTAAAGGGATGAGCAATAAACCAACCGTAATTACTCAAGTAAGTTTAGTTTCCTGGAAAGTTACGCGTATCGAACATATGCGTCAATTGTACTCATGGAATTAATGGAGTTCATTTAAGAAACGTTATGATCAATGCAAGAAAGGTGGATAATTCCAGACACCTAAGGCAAAAGATCAAGAAAAGTAAAAAGCCTGCATTCAAGGACTGTGCGCGCTAAAACATCCTGATGGATTTTAGTGCATCTGAATCGCAGGCCGAAGTAATCCGAATGGCCTCGGATATAAGTCATAAATCCTTGACTGAATTCATAACAGACAGCGCGTATCAAGCTGCTGAAAAAATTATTTTAGATCAGCGATTATTTATGGTTTCTAGCGATATATTGAATCACTTTTCTGAAATTCTAGACCGCCCAGAGCAAGATAATGAAGGGCTAAAGGATTTATTTTCTTCATCATCTCCATGGGATTCAAATGACGTTAAAAAAACCTGAGCCTTTAAATAAAGATCATAATTTAACTGGTTTTAATAGTCTTACAGTAGGACAGGTAGAAGCTGATGAGGCATCTGAACGCATAAAAAAGGGAATGGGTAAATTTCCAATACCAGTGGTCATATTAGCAAGATTAGCTGTTCTTCATACCTATCAAGGAAGAGGTATTGGCAAGGCAATGCTTAAAGATGCAATAACAAGAACCTTGCAAACTGCAGAGCAAATTGGCGTAAGCGCTTTATTAGTTCATGCAATAGACGAAAAAGCCATAACTTTTTATAAACGCTTTGGATTTGAACCTTCTCCAATTAGAGAGAATCAATTATTACTTCTTTTAAACGATGCTAAGAAAGTAATATCGGAACGGCAACGAGCGAATCCAGTTTAAGCCATTAGTGTAACTTCCAAAGTTTAACCTTCTATCCATGCATGATTATTGCATCAATAATCATAAGCAATCATTAACTGGATACTAAGGGGGCCTGATGGACATAGTGATTGTGGGAGGCGGCGCATCCAGTATTGCTGCTGCGTTTACTTTAGCGAACCAAAATTACAATGTGACCATTATCGAAGAGCTTGGGCATTTAGGCGGCCATTGTTTCGGAGTTAAAGTAGCGGACAGCCAGGGGCCATCCTGGATGCTGGATGCGGGTGTCACTGATTTTAATCAGGATCAGTTCCACTATTTCAAACAATTTATTGATTTCTTCAAGCTGCCCTATCATCCTATAAACCAAAGCCTGTCTATCATCGATGAGAAAAACAATCTGGTATTTGCAAATATCGATGGCCTTATTTCAATTCGGAAAGACTGCCCCATTGGCAAGGATTTGTATATAGAAGAGATCAATCGTTTTCGGGTCGAAAGCTGGGAATTTCTGAACAGTCATTCGAATTCGGAAATTACGCTGGGAAATTATTTAAAAAATAAGGCTTATAGTAAACCATTCATTGAAGAATACATTTATCCAAGAGCAACGGCCTGTTTTCAAGTTCCCAATACTTATCCAGAAAACTATCGCCTGATTCCATTGCTGCAATTCTGGCAAATTCACGGCATTATTGGCCCAATCGGCAGACGCATGGCTTTAGATGATGGCATGTTCAGCTACGTTGAGGTGTTCAGTAAATGGTTTATTGCTAAACATCGCAATAACCGTATCCTGCTCAATAAAAGGGTTCTTGGGATTGCCCGCCATGATAATAAAGTATTTATTCGGGCGAGCAGCCCATCCGGTGAAAACGTTTCCCTGACTTTCGATCATGTCATTATCAGCATTAACCCTTATCATGCAATCAGTCTTTTTGAAGATGCCAAAAAATATGAAAAGAATTTACTGGTTAATTTTCCCTGGCAACGCGCTACTTTTGCTATCCATAGCGATAGCGCAATTATGCCAAAGGACAGGGCTTATTGGGGCGGGTACAATTGCATTTACACGCCGGAGTCTTCTACCCTTTTAAGACCAACCATCACTTTTTACATCAATAAAATCAGGAACTTACCCGCAAATATTCCTGATGTGTTTCTAACGCTTAACCCTTTCAGGCAGATTGATCCCAAAAAGATTTTTGAGCAAAAATTCTATATTCACCCGTCCATGGCACATTCCAGCGACATCAGCAGGCAGTATCTGGAAGCCATTCAGGGCGAAAATAACACCTGGTATTGCGGCTCTTACCTCGTACCTCCTCATGTCCATGAATCCGCCTTTATTAGCGGTATTAAAGTTGCCGAAAAGATTAGCCGAAGTCTTCAAAAACCTGCCGGTAAAACCAAATACAATCCTTTATATTTTAGTGATTTCGTCGAAAAGATCCCTGTCTTCTCCGGCGTCGACCCCATCATTTTTCATGACATAGGGTTAATATCCACCGTTGAAACATTCAAGGCTAACAGCTGTATTTTCCAAGAGCAGACGCCTGCAAATGGCATGTACATCATTATTAAAGGAGAAATCTCTATCGTTGCCACTAAGTCCAGCATCAAAGAGGTCGCCACACTTGGGGCTGGGGAACTATTTGGTGAACTCGGCATTTTGGCGAACATCCCAAGGACTGCAAATGCAATTGCTAAAACCGATAGCGAGGTATTTTTTATACAGAAAAATACCCTGGATTCTATTTTTAATCACTCCAACTATTCTGCCTTTATATTTACTCAGCGAATCATTAATTATGTGGCGCAGCATATTGAACAAACCTGCCATAAACTCAGGTTTGCACCGATAGCTGAAAAAACTACTCTATGCGCGCCCTGGCAAGCATTTGAGCAATTAGGAAATGAGCAAAAACGCACAATCAAATCACTGGAACTATTCGCCTCTTTTTCAGACACACTTAAAAACGCTTATCTGAAAAAATTTCATTTCTTTAGCTTTGAAAAAAATGCCGAAATTCCGCTCTCAATCACCCATCAATTTTTATTGATCCTTGTGGAGGGAGAAGCCCGGTTATCGGTAAAATGGAAGAAACAAATCAGGTCAGTTTCCAAGATATCTGCTACAAAACTAATCAACCCCTGGGTTACTTCCCCCGTTCATTTAAGCTGTTTTAAAATAATAGCCACGGAAAAAACATTAATTATTGCACTGCCTCCCGAGCACATTAACTATCATCAATTACAGGAGCTTGTTATTCCTGTTTTTAAAAAAATTAAAACCCAACTCGCTGAGTTACAAAACGCAATCAATGAATTGTAGAGGTATTCCGGGATTAATCCTCACCTACCCGCTTATTATACCACCCTCATTTGATCACTAATTAAACAGCTGATACAATTCCAAATATTTACCAGAGAGATCGGCTCGTGTACAAAAAGATCGAATCCAACCTCAGCCAAATATTGTCGGAAAAACCTCAAAAAATTAACATCAGCAATAAATTGCCTAGCCAGCCCGGTTGTGAAATCAGACAAGTGGATAGTGATGTACTTGCTAAAGAAATCGGAATGAAAGCTTGGACAAACGGACTGGTTTTTACCAAACAGACCGAACTCCTAACCTATCCTGTCATCGAAAATGCCGTTCCGCACTATGATAACGCCGCAATGAGCACCTTGCTAAGCAAGATTGATTCAAATAGTAAAAAACTGTGCTTAAGCCCAATGGGAGCAAGCGGTCTTGGGGTATGTGCTCTCGAAGTCATAGAGCCAGGCGAGCCAGTTATCGTTTATGCGGGGAGTGTAAAGCCGGTAGTGCCAGGTAGTAAGATTCCTGCATCAAAATCTGAGTACGAATTGGATTTTGATAATCTTGATGGTGAAACCTATGCAATGATACAAGCCAAAAACTATGGTAATCTTGCGCGCTTTATGCAACATGCGCCTCGTACTACGACACCTCCCTATGCCGATCACGGAAGCATCAGCCTCGATGACTACCATTTCCTGGATATCGATCGAGACATAGTCGCCGTTGCTAATCTTCAGTTACAGATGCTTTATCATCGTGGACAACTTATATACTATTTCATTGCAAAAGAAAGAATTCTTCCAGGCCATATAGTGGTCTGGGATTATAATATCCATTATTGGCGAACCAAAGAAACACCCCCTGAATTATTTACAAAGTATGGCGAACTCATTGACAGAAAAACTTACAGGCCAAGATCTTTTAGTGTTCGTATCAATTTCGATAATGGCGATGTACCCATAGACTTATTTACAAAGGCGTCTTCAGTGTATTTTGATTTGGAAAATGTACAACCCTTACGTATTCAAACACCCTTTGGCCACCGGGGTTATATACCAGAAGCAGAAGTTCGGGCAAAATTTGATAATTCCCCTTTATTGTTTTTCTGGAGAGAAAGTTATAACTCATGGATAGAGGAATCGCGTCCATATACGAAGGATTTTTCTTTAATTGAACAAAACGCAACTCAGCAATTCTTTCAGCCCAGCCGATCTTCAAAAAAAGCGATCCTTGGGGCTCTGAAACAACTTGCTAAAGGGTATGGCATTCCTAAAACGGCTCAATATGATTTACGGCAAAATAATTCCGTTGCTATCATCATGATGGACAATGATAGCCACAAAGCGGAATTGACTGCCTTGAAATCTGCCTTGGCTGACGCGGGGATCAAGAAAATGCCAACAGGATTCGCCACATTTGGCAAAGAAAGAAAATATTGCTTATACATATATGAGCCACGCACAGCGCTGTTTGATGAATTGATCCATAAATTAAAAAATGAGCAGGCCAATACTCTTCAGCAAAAATTCCATGACCTTCGTTTGTGAGGCTGTCCCAGTTCGCTGCCCAACTCAATTCATTTTGTATAACTAATTGCCTACTTACTGCGGCTTGTCCGCAGTATCCAACTTAAAAAATAGGAGAAATATTCTCTGCTTAAAAGTTTCTAATCCCTCTTATAAAATCATTAATAGCCCTATTGGTTCTCAATAAATGCGGAATGATATGGCCGGTGCTTTCGCAATCCAGTTTTCTTTTAATATTTTCAAAATGCTTGTCCACAGTGCGTTTTGAAATATCCAGAATATCGGCAATCCGCTGGAAATTAAATCCAAAATAATAGAGATAAATCATTTCCCTTTCTTTCTGGGTCAAGTCCTTATTACTTATAAAATTAAACGGCAGCAAATTAAAATCAAAAGCCTCGTCGTTGACCATGCTTTGCAATCGTTTTGCCTGATTATTTCCTAAAACAACATCCTTCAAACAGGCCATTTTACTGTCTTTATGTAATGCGGAGAGTTCATTCATGCGGACAATGAAATCGGCAGGAAGTATCATGGTGTTTTCGCGGGTGAGCAGTTTGCGGCAGCGTTTTCCCAAATCCTCGCTAATCAGCTTTAGCATCTCCAGATTATTCAAAGTAAAATTACTGGCCTGGAGGGGGCTGCAGCGGGCAGCGAAGGTATATATTTCAGTGTAATCTGACTGATGGTTTGCGATATCAAAAAAATAGCCGTACTTATTATCCACCAGGGTTTCCTGAATGGGCCTGGGAAGGAGATTATCATGCAGTACATCACATGAATAATAATGCCCATAATCATGGGAAAGATTATCGACAATTTGTTCAGCATAGAATTCATTATCGAGAAAAACATCCATTAATCGACTATCCGAAATGATTTGTAGATAGCGTCCTTGCAGATCGAAATATAAATATCCCCAATCACTGATAACGGTTCTATCAAAAATGTGTTGATAACATCCTTTAAGATAAGAGGTATACATCTTCATGTGCTTATAGCAATTCATTTGAACTCTGGAGCATTCGCTTAAGTTTAGTATAGCCCTTTGCTTGCAAAAAATAATGAGGCCTTGATACGACTGCATATCAGGCCTCTGGAGGCAGGAATTATTTAACGACCATAATCCATTTTGAGGAGGGATCGATACGTTTATTATTGTTTGGATTTCCAGCGGTATAGTGCTTGCTCATCAATGTGCTGGTGCTGCTATCAAATTTATTATTATTGATATGTTTTTTCAGACACTCACTTACTGTTTCACCGCTGCTTTTTCCACAAAAAGCCTGGTTGAAATCATAATACGGCAGAAGCTGGCTGCTGCTGGCAGTCTTACCGATAAAATGATAAGTGACATAATCTTTCAAACGCCAGGGGCTGCTTGCGCTTTGCCTTGAAAAGCTCAGGGTCTTAAAGGAAGAGGCATTCCCATGATCCACTCCCAAACCTGCAGAATAAACGATGGGGATGACATAGGATTTATTGCCAATCGTCATTGCACGAATTTCATCGAAGTGACTATGGGCAGCCATCATGCCAATGACAACCTCAGGATAGGCCTTGATTATTTTTTTGAATGAATCCTGATATTCAGGCTCCCAGGATTGCGGCGGAACGTGCATAGCCAGGACTACACTATTATGCTTCGCGCGGCTGGATTTGAGTTGGCTTTCCAGCCACTTCATTTGTTCTTTGGCGCCATCGCGTGAAGGGGAGAAGCCAGGCCTTGAAACAAAGCTGACGCTGTTCAAAGAAACGAGTTTCAGGTGATCCCCTAAATAAGCGGAATAGAAGCCATATTTCGTATTTTCAATGCTAACGCAGGCCTCACCATTGTAAGGGCATTTACGGCCAGTGGAGAGAAATCCGCCGCCATTTCCGGTTACTGCCTGCATAAGCGTATACGCTGACTCATCACGATAACTGAAGGGGCCATAGTTTCTTTGCAATGAGTCATTATTGCCAAAAACATAGAATATAGACGCGGGATTTAAACGCTCATAAAGCGGCTCAAAAACAGCATTGATATCATCCCTTGAGGTTTTGCGGCTGTAACCATTATGCGCCGGCAAATCTCCCAGTATGACCACAGAGGGCTTGGCGGTTAGCCGTAAATCAACTTGCTCACCCATTTTACTAATCAATGTCTGATAACTGCGTTGATCCAGCTCGTTTCTGAGATCAGCGGGAGGGTTAATATTGGTGGTTTTGCGAAGGGTTACATCCAGATGGGGATCAGAAATTAAGAATAATTCAGCCTGGTTACTCGCCGCTGCAGCCGCTATGGCAGAAGGATTAACGGCATAAAGTAAGCTTGCGGCCATTACCATCATCAATTTTTTAGTGTTCATCATTACTCTCCTAAAATACCTGGAGTGGAAGCGGTTTCGCTTTCATCTGTTTACAATGATATCGAAATGGATTTAAGGCCTCGTTAATGCGTCTACGCAGTTTTTGCAAATTTGGGGAAAAACGGCTTAACTGCCGGGCAAGATAATTGGAACACAAAGACTTGTAGTCCTTAGCTTGTTTGCTATCAAGCTAAGGGCTTCAATTTTAGACTTTTTTCACAAACTCAGACTTTAACTTCATCGGGCCAATGCCTTCAATTTTGCAATCAATATCGTGATCGCCATCGACCAGGCGAATGTTTTTAACTTTTGTCCCTACCTTCACGACTAATGACGAACCCTTTACCTTCAGATCTTTTATCACTGTAACCGTATCCCCGTCCTGAAGCCTGTTCCCATTAGAGTCTTTAATAATACGTTCGCTATCCATTTCCTGTTTAACTTCTTTGTCCCACTCATGACTGCATTCGGGACAAATAAAAAGACTGCCGTCAGCATAGGTATATTCTGAATTACATTTTGGGCAATTGGGTAAATGACTCAAGGTTTAACTCCTGGTGGGAAAAAAAAGGAATTATACCAAACTTTGCAGTAAAAAAGCCTTGATTTGGCCGTAACCTAATCAAGGCCTTGCTTTAATCAATGTTCCATTAATTTATGCGGCAAGCTTTCCAGACGGCCTGCCTGGGTGACGACGACATAATCCAGTTTTCGTTGCAATTCGCTGATAGAGTCAGCACCGGCATAGGTTAAACCGGAGCGCAAACCGCCAATAATGTCGGCAATAGTTGCATCATGGGTGTCCCTGTATGGCACTTCGGCGGCAACCCCCTCGGCCGTTTTCCATTCATTCATTTGCCCGTGGAAATCTTCTTGCGCCTCCCGTGAAGCCATACCCCGGTATCGCTTGACCTTCCGGCCATCTTCCTTGGTAATAACCTCCCCTGGGGTAGGTTCGGTACCGGCAAGCATGCCGCCAATCATGACGAAGTCGGCGCCAAATGCCAGGGCTTTCACTATATCGCCAGACGTCCTGATACCGCCGTCTGCTACGATGGAGCGATCAGTGCGTGCACAATCCTGAATACAGGTTATCATTGGAATACCAAATCCGGTTTTGATGCGCGTGCTGCACACCGATCCGCCGCCAACGCCTGCTTTGATGATATCTGCACCACAGGAAGCCAGATAATCAGCACCGGCATAAGTCGCCACATTACCCGCCATAATACAACGGCTTCCCAGTATCTTTCGCAATTCTTTTAACATCTTGCCTACATATTTGGCATGCCCATGGGCCACGTCAACACAAAAATAATCAGCACCCGCATCACGTAAAGCCTCAGCCCTTTGCAGTTCGGCATCGGAACAGCCTACCGACACAAACACAGTGCCTGAACATTTTTTGAATTCCTCAATATTTTCTTCAATGCTGAGAAAGCGGTGCAGAGCCCCTATTCCGCCCTTGCTGGTCATAAAATTGGCCATTTTGCTTTCAGTGATGGTATCCATATTGGAGCTGATCACGGGCAGCTGCAGATGCAGTTTGCCCAGGCGATCTTTCATGCTGATATCGACGACACGGCGGGATTCATGGTGATTATAGGCAGGCACCAGTAGAACGTCGTCAAAAGTAATGGCTTGAGTATGCATTGTTTATCCTTTGTAAAACGCGTACTATAAATGGTCTGCCGCATAATGTGCAAGCCTTGATCGCTCACCACGCATTAAAGTCATATGCGCACTGTGCTGCCACTGCTTAAACCGGTCAACGGCAAAGGTTAGCCCAGAGGTCCGATCGGTTAGGTAAGGCGTATCAATTTGCTTGATATCACCTAGACAGATAATCTTGCTTCCGGGCCCTGCACGGGTAACCAGCGTTTTAATCTGTTTGGCGGTCAGGTTTTGCGCTTCGTCAATGATAATGTACCGGTTCAGGAAAGTACGGCCACGCATAAAATTCAATGAACGAATTTTAATTTTATTCTGTAACAAATCCTGGGTAGCGCCCCGCCCAAAACTGCCGCCTTCCTGCGAGCTATGGAGAACTTCCAGGTTATCCATTAAAGCCCCCATCCACGGTGTCATTTTCTCTTCCTCTGTGCCGGGAAGAAAACCAATATCCTCACCTACGGGGATGGTGATGCGGGTCATCAGAATTTCATTGTAACGATTGTGATCAAGAACCTGGGTTAAACCGGCAGCAATTGTCAGCAATGTTTTCCCTGTACCTGCCGAACCCTGCAGCGTCACAAAATCAATATCCGGATCAAGCAAAAGATTCAGAGCAAAATTCTGTTCACGGTTACGGGCATTGATTCCCCATACCCCATGCTTGGGCTGCGTATAATCTCTGGCAACCTGTACCACGGCATATTCAGGAGTCAATTGTTTGACAAGCCCCTGGAATTGATTGTCTTTGGTACTGATGCAATCATTATAATGCCATTTTTTAATCAAGGGACCGCTGATTTTATAAAAGGATCGTCCTCCTTCCTGCCAGGCATTCATATCCTTTCCATGCGCATCCCAGAAATCATTTTCCAGAATATGAAGACCGCTATGGAGGAGATTTACATCTTCCACAACCAGATCATTGTAATAATCTTCAGCCTGAATTCCCAGAATACCGGCTTTTATACGCAGGTTAATATCCTTGGAGATAATAATAACCTGACGCGGCGCAAATGCCTTTTGTAAACCTAAAGCGGTAGCGAGGATAGTGTTATCGGCCTTGTGCCCGGGAAGAGATATGGGCCTTATGCCTTCAAACTCATGGGTCTGGAAGAAAAGACGGCCGCTGTCTTTCTCCTCCTTATCATTAAGAACACCATTTAATGGTAAGCCAGCGACAACCTGTTCATGGCTTGCATTAGCCATTAATTCAACCAGCATACGGTTTACCTGGCGCACATTTCGCGCCACCTCGGATAAACCGGTTTTATGGCTGTCGAGCTCCTCCAGAACAACCATAGGCAAATAAATATCGTGTTCCTCAAAACGATAGATAGCAGAGGGATCATGCATCAGGATATTGGTGTCGAGTACAAACAACTTTTTATTATCCATAAGACCGCCTTATATAGTAGTCATTTTAAATGCCACAACACATTGCTAGCATGTATCATGCCTGAAATGCTTTAATTGCTTCTAAAATTTCTTTTACATGGTTATCCACGCTGACTTTACGCCATTCTTTCCGTAATACGCCCTCGGGATCAATGAGAAAAGTACTGCGTTCAATGCCCCTCACCTGTTTGCCATACATCATTTTCATTTTAATGACATCGAACTGATTACAAATGGCCTCGTTCTGATCACTGATTAATTCAAACGGCAATTCCTGTTTGCATTTGAATTTGTCATGGGAGCTTAAGCTGTCGCGTGAAATGCCGAGTATTTCGGTATTTAAGTGTTTAAATTTTGAATAATTGTCCCGGAAGTTCTGGCTTTCAAGGGTGCAGCCAGGAGTTGAATCCTTGGGATAAAAATAAAGCACAAGCCATTTGCCGCGATAATCACTGAGTTTCTGCGCGAGATCATTGGTGGCTACAAATTGAAAATCCTGGACCGTCTCTCCAATTTTCATAATAATTCCCTGATTTAAAAGTTCATATCCTAGACTAATTTTTAAGAAATAACCTCTCTTTTATCAATCAGCATACTATAAATGATTGACTCAGAGTATAATTCCATCATTTAGTAATTCGAAGAAACTATTATGTCAAACGACAACTCAAAAAATTCAACAATCGCGGTTAATAAAAAAGCGCGTTTTGATTATTTCATCGAAAATGAATATGAAGCCGGTCTCGTCCTTCAAGGCTGGGAAGTCAAAAGCCTACGCGCCGGTAAAATTAATTTATCGGATGCGCATGTTATTGTTAAATATGGAGAAGCCTTTTTACTGGGCGCACAGATCCAGCCCTTGCCCACTGCGTCTGCCCATTTAATGCCCGATGCCACCCGCACCCGCAAACTACTGCTCAATCGCCAGGAGCTGAACCAGCTAATAGGCAGCGTCGAACGCCAGGGATACACCTTAATCCCTTTATCACTGTACTGGCGCAAAAATCGCGTCAAAATGAAACTGGCGCTCGCAAAAGGCAAGAAGACCCATGACAAGCGCGACAGTATCAAAGAGCGTGACTGGCAGCGGGAAAAAGCGAGATTAATGAAGAAGCATTAAGGTGGAGGATACAGGCCACTGGATTGCAGTACTTTCAATCCCTGTTTTATTTGACAATAAATCAAGGACAGTTCTAATCTAAATGCATGAGGAGGACTGAAACCTCAAGCCATTTGTCTCGCCGGGCAAACTGCCAGTCCATAATATTCCCCGTTGCATCAACACGGAATACGGGTTTACATACTCTAAGGAGAGAGCTATGCAAAACTGCACCAGGATGTGCCGTTTTATGTTAATTATACTGCTGTGGCTGCCTTTCAGCCTTTCGGCTGCCCCTGCTGTCAAAGCGATAGTCATATTTGGCGACAGTTTATCTGATACCGGCAACACCACCCATTTGCTAAAAGCCCTGCGCAAAGATGAGCATCCCGCATTCCTCGTAAAACCGCTTAAAATCTTTGTTATCAATAAAATGACTGAATTTGCGAATGACTATTATGTCCCCCAGATGGTTCTGGATTCAGGGATAGAAATCGTTACCCATTTCTTTGATGAAGATTTGGCCCCGCTTCTGGCCAATCTGATTGGCCGGGTCAGGCAGGTTCCAGTCCTCCCCGGCGATCCTTACTGGCAAAACCATTTCTCGAATGGCCGTATCTGGAGTGAATACCTGGCACCCATGCTTGATGTGGATCGCGAAGATCTGCGCTCTTTCAATAACCAGGCCTTCGGCGGTAGCTGGGCAGTCACTTATGACTACCAACTAACCGTGTGGAATTTGATCCGCCATCCGATTAACACGCTAAAGACACTGGTTGTGGGTAAACTGATACCCCCAAGTCTTGGATTAACCATTCAGTCTTATCTGCTGATGCATGAACAACTTAACAGCCAGACGATCTATTTTGTGTTCAGCGGTGCGAATGACTATTTAAACGTCCTGAAATTCGAGGATAACTATAATCCCGCAGTGATGAACACTTATATTGATAACGTCCTCGATGGCCTTGGCTCCGGGGTTAAGAAACTGGTCAAAGCCGGCGCGACCCATGTCGTGGTTCTTGGCTTACCCGAAATCGGCCATATCCCTAAATTTAACCGCACATTTGACCGGCCTGTATTGAATAGCGCGATCCAACAGCACAATGCCCGCCTTGCCCTGCGCGTGGAAGAATGGCGGGTGGCGATGCCTGATGTTGATTTTCTCTACATTCCCATTCAGCCTTATTTTGATAAAGCCCTGGCAAACCCTGAGCAATTTGGTCTGTCGAATACCATGGATGCCTGTATCGATATCAAGTTACCGATGTTCCACAGCCTGGGCAATTCGCCATTCGCAGGAAACTACGTGCTCGAATACCTGCAGGTTCTCCGTTATCGTGATAGTAGTTTCGCCGCAGGTGAGAAAAACTATCACATTTGCGACAACCCGGAGTCTTATTTATTCTGGGATGAAGCGCATCCGACCACCCGGGTACATCGCTATCTGGCCTATGAAATTTGCGAGGCGATGAAAGCCCATGGTTATCATGCACAATGTCAATCACCCACAAACCTTTAGATTATGGGTGGAGTTGTGGCATAATTTTATACTTTTAACTATTAATTGAATTAGGCGTTTAAATTCAGCGACAATTAAAACCTAAAGGAGCCTTTATTATGTGTGGAATCATCGGAGCGATCTCCCAACGAGATGTCAGTCGTATATTGCTGGAAGGTTTGCGCCGTCTGGAATACCGCGGCTATGATTCAGCCGGTATTGCGGTGATTGATTCGCATAGCCGCTTAAAGCGCGTTCGCATGCAGGGGAAGGTGCAGGCTTTAGCCGATGCCATGCAGGAAACAGCCATTGCCGGCAACACCGGGATTGCCCATACCCGCTGGGCAACCCACGGCAAACCCTGCGAACTGAATGCGCATCCGCATTTGTCCCACAATGAAATTGCAATTGTGCATAACGGTATTATCGAAAATCATGAAGCGCTTCGTGACGATTTAATTGCCAAGGGTTATGAGTTTACGTCCGAAACCGACACTGAAGTCGCCGCCCATTTGATTCATCACTACTACCAGCAGCATGAAAATCTTCTACGGGCTGTGCAGGAAGCCGGTTCTGTCATGCATGGCGCCTTTGCGCTTGGCGTGATTCACCAGCAACGGCCGCATGAATTGGTCGCACTGCGCAAAGGCAGCCCGCTGGTGATAGGTATAGGCATCGATGAGTTATTCATTGCCTCCGATCCGCTGGCCCTGCGTTCCTTCGCACAATCTGTCATTTATCTGCAGGAAGGGGACAGCGCCCGCTTGCATAAGGGGCAGGCAGAGTTATTTGATGCGCAGCAAAAGCCGGTAAAACGGCCGCAACATCCACTGGACGATGACGGACAGGCTGCCAGCAAAGGGCCGTATCGTCACTTCATGCTGAAAGAAATTTACGAACAAACCAAAGTGCTGGCAGATACTCTTGAAGGCCGCATTCAGAGTATGGAAATCCTCAAGGCCAGTTTTGGCGAACGTGCCAATCACATTTTTCCGCAAATTGAGAAGATTCACATTGTAGCCTGCGGCACCAGTTATCATGCCGGCCTGATTGCACGCTACTGGCTGGAATCCCTGACAGGACTCCCCACCCAGGTAGAAATTGCCAGCGAATATCGCTATCGTGATGTCGTCGTTGAGAAAAATACGCTATTCATTACGGTTTCCCAGTCCGGTGAAACAGCGGACACCCTGGCCGCATTATACAAAGCTAAAAGCCTGGATTATCTGGCGACACTGGCTATTTGCAATATTGCCACCAGCACCCTGGTCAGGGAATCAGATTGTGTATTCCTGACCAGGGCCGGTATAGAAATTGGTGTGGCCTCTACCAAGGCGTTTACTACCCAACTGGCTGCATTCCTGATGCTGGCCGCTGCCCTTTGCAAAGATGGGCGGGCACAGACTGTCCTGCAACAGTTACAGGAACTTCCTTCCTGCTGTGAACGCGCCTTGCAAATGAGCGCCCAGATTGAAAGTTTGTCTGCCTTATTTGTTTCAAAATCACACACTCTCTTTTTAGGCCGCGGCACTCAGTATCCTGTCGCCCTCGAAGGTGCGCTGAAGCTGAAAGAAATTTCCTATATCCATGCAGAAGCTTACCCTGCAGGTGAACTCAAGCATGGCCCGCTGGCGCTGGTTGACAAGGACATGCCCGTCATTGCCGTTGCACCCAATGACGAATTACTCGATAAACTGAAATCCAATCTGCATGAGGTCAGTGCACGTGGGGGCCAGCTCATTGTTTTTGCCGATGCCTCCCAAAACTGGCAGCCAAACGGTGCCCGGCTAATCCCGGTACCCAGTTGCGGCTCATGGATTGCCCCCATCATTTATACCATCCCATTGCAACTACTGGCTTACTATGTAGCCGTTGCCAAGGGAACTGATGTGGATCAACCGCGAAATCTGGCCAAGTCAGTAACGGTAGAGTGATTGTCTTTAATGTTCGCTGGGCTTTACAGCCCAGCATACAGTTCAATCGGGCTACAAAAATCTCGCAAATTAAATACTGATAAGTATATAATGCTGGCGATTTAATAGTTTGTCTTACGGGGATGTGAATGTCACAAAAAATGCTGTCGGCTGCAACCATCATTGCACAGGAATTGAAAGTGAATGTTTCTCAGGTAGAAACAAGTATTCGCTTATTGGATGAGGGCGACACTGTTCCTTTTATTTCTCGCTATCGTAAAGAAGCAACCGGCGGGCTTGATGATACCCAACTGCGATTTCTTGCAGAACGCTTATATTATATACGCGAGCTGGATGAACGTCGTAATGTCATTCTTCAGTCGATTAAAGAACAGGAAAAATTAACACCTGAACTGGAAGCCAGCATCCTTGCTGCAGACAGCAAAACCAGGCTCGAGGATTTGTATCTTCCCTATCGCCCCAAACGTCGCACTAAGGCACAAATTGCCCGCGAGGCAGGGCTTGAGCCTCTGGCCACATCCCTTCTGGCGGATCCCAGCCTGTCGCCTGAGCAGGAAGCGGTCAAATTTCTTAATGCAGAAGCGGGTATTGCCGATGAAAAAGCCGCTCTGGAAGGCGCCAGGCAAATACTCATGGAGCAGTTTGCCGAAGATGCCGAGCTTATTAACGAGTTACGCGAATACCTCTGGCAGCATGCTGTACTAAAAGCGACAGGCAGCGCAGGTGATGCAAAGAAAAATAATGCCAGCAAATATGCTGATTATTTTGCCTATGAAGAGCCATTGAAAAAAATTCCCTCCCACCGTGCGCTGGCCTTATTTCGCGGCCGCCGCGAGAGCGTGTTGCAGTTGTCTCTCCAATTGAATGAAAATGAAAATTACGGTGAAGAGCATGTCGCCCGCCACTTTCATATTGCCGATCAGAAACGCGCTGCCGATTCCTGGCTCCTTGATACAGTGCGCATGACCTGGAAGATTAAACTATTTACCAAGCTGGAGCTTGAGTTACTGGCACGCCTGCGCGAATCAGCCGATGAAGAAGCGATTCAGGTCTTTGCCAGAAACCTGCGCGGCCTGTTACTGGGTGCCCCGGCCGGACAGAAAATCACGATTGGCCTGGATCCTGGCATTCGTACGGGTGTCAAAGTAGTGGTCGTTGATATTACAGGCAAGCTTCTGGATTACACCACTATTTTCCCCTTTGCACCGCATAATGAATGGCATCAGGCCATGGCCGAACTGGCTAAGCTGGCTGCCCGCCATAATGTTAATTTAATCAGCATCGGAAATGGCACCGGCTCCCGCGATACCGAACGGCTGGTGGCTGACATGATGAAAATGTATCCTGACTTAAAACTCACCAAACTTGTAGTTAATGAAGCAGGCGCTTCCGTGTATTCAGCTTCGGAATTGGCTGCCAAAGAATTCCCGGATCTGGATGTCACATTGCGCGGCGCTGTTTCTATTGCAAGACGACTTCAGGATCCCCTGGCCGAACTGGTTAAAATTGAACCCAAATCCATTGGTGTAGGCCAATACCAGCATGACGTCAACCAAAACCGTCTGGCGCGCAGCCTGGATGCGGTGGTAGAGGATTGTGTAAACAGTGTAGGGGTTGACGTGAATACTGCCTCTGTTCCTTTACTCACCCGCGTTTCTGGCCTGAATGAATCATTGGCCAGGAATCTGGTGCAATACCGCGATGAACACGGGGTATTCAGCAGCCGCGAGGAATTGAAAAAGGTTCCGCGTATGGGCGAGAAAACCTTCCAGCAGGCCGCAGGCTTCCTGCGTATCATGAACGGAGAAAACCCGCTCGATGCCTCGGCTGTTCATCCTGAAGCCTATCCCCTGGTTGAAAAAATTCTTGCCAAACATAGTATGGATATCAAGCAAATCATTGGCAATCACAAATTATTGAACAGTGTCAATGCCGCTGAATTTGCTGATGAGCAATTTGGTTTGCCTACTATCCGCGATGTACTTCGCGAACTGGAAAAACCCGGACGCGATCCACGCCCAGAATTCAAGACAGCCTCCTTCAAGGAAGGGGTCGAAGATATCAGCCAACTTGAAACGGGTATGATTCTCGAAGGCGTAGTCAGTAACGTCACTAATTTCGGGGCCTTCGTTGACATCGGGGTTCATCAGGATGGCCTGGTGCATATTTCGGCAATGACCAATCGCTTTATCAGTGATCCGCATACGATTGTAAAAGCCGGCGATATCGTCAAAGTCAGAGTTGTTGAGGTGGATAAGGAACGGCGGCGCATTGGTTTAAGCATGATTCTGGAGGAAGAAAAAGCAGCAATTCCTGTCAGAAAATCGGGCAAGCCGGCTGAGCCAGCAAAAAATATGAGTCCTAAAAAAGGTTTAAAAGGCGCCCGGCCCTCTCACGAGAAGAAACAAGTGGAAAAACCGGTTAAAAAAGGAGTCTTTAATACCGCCATGGCGGATGCCCTGTCCAAATTAAAGCGTGGATCCTGACATGATTAATACCCCGCGCGGAGAAATCACCATTCAGACACTGGCTATGCCTGCTTCGACCAATGCGAACGGTGATATTTTTGGCGGCTGGATTGTTTCGCAAATGGATCTTGCGGCCGGGGTATTAGCAAAAAAAGTATCCCATGGCCGCGCAGTGACTGTGGCGATCAATTCAATGACCTTCCTGAAACCTGTCCACGTGGGCGATGTCATCAGTTGCCATGTAGAATTACTGAAGACTGGCAAGACTTCGATGACGATTGGGGTAGAAGTCTGGGCAGAACCTGGGGCCACCATTTCCGAAAAATACAAAGTCACTGAAGGGGTATTTGTTTTTGTAGCGATTGACGAACATGGAACACCAAGACAGGTATCCAAGAGCCCATGACTGACGATTTCTCGCAATTAAAGCAATGGATTGAACACATGGCAGCATTAATCGAAAATAATGCTGATCCTGAGCCTCATTATATCAATTCATTTTTGCAGGAACCTCAGCTGGCAACCCAGCTAATTGACTTGCTTAATCAATTGACTGAATCGCAGCTCGAAGAAACACGCTCTTATTATTCCGCCTGTATTTATGCCCTGGATATCTGTGTCGCCCAATTGCAGACTGCTTTGGAAGGCGGCAGTAAGGGGGCGGCTAAAATACTTCACCATTTAATGTCTTACCTCGCACAGACCATCAGCTCAGGATCGCATAGCCTGAGTTTCTGGCTGCCGATTTTAAACGCCTTTTATGATGTGCACGCCGAATTATCTGACGAACTGCGTGATGCTTATCTGGAACTGGCCGGACAAGAAGAGGAAATTCCGCCAGAGGAAGAAGTTAATCATCTCAAAGCCATTCAGGATATGATTAACGAATTATCCGAACTGAGTATTTTTGACATTGCTGAAAACTTTTTCGCGCAAAGTTACGCCATGCCGGTCGAGTTTTTCGCGGATTTGGTATTTGATCTTTACAGTATCCCAGAGGGCCAGGATATTGCCCTGCTTATGCTGCTTCATCCCAAACCCTTTGTCCGCGAAATTGTGATTGCGGCCCACGAAGAAATAGTCAATCAGGTTACCTTCAGCTCCGCCTCATTAACCCGTTTGCAGGCCATTAAAAACTGGTACCCAGCCCAATATCATGAACAGTTTAATCGCTGGATTAAGTTACAACGCAAAAAAGGGGTTATCCTCAATCCGCCCCCTCACGGCGAAATTAAGCGTATTAAAGCTAGTGAAGTTGACGGAAGCGGCGCCCAGGGATTATTTATCCATGTAAAGCTGGGGAGAAGCAACCGGCTTTGCGGCCTGTTATTTAAAGACGAAATTGGGATAAAGGATGTCTGGGTTACGCCTATAATGACTACCGCTGAGATTAACCGTTACTACGAGGAAGCATTTGATGACAGTGTAACCCTGCGGGTGGTCGATATGGACTATTACCGCGTGGTTTGCCAGCATTTTCTGGCTATGACACTGGCCAGAAATGAGGTTCCAGATTTGCATTTCCTTGAAATGCAGGAATTACTGGGTCTGCATTTTACGCCAGAGGCCATTGATATTGCCGGCGTGATTGAGGAGTTGGGCGTTCAAATTAATCCCTTTACCCCGGAAATTGTCGCAGCCTCCTTCAAACGTTCAAAAAGCTGGTTGAAAAATAAATCATTTACCGAATCCTGGTACATCGAAAATTCGCATGTTGACAAGCTGGTTAACCGTTGCAGCAGCTTTGTAGAAGGGATTAAGGTCTGCGCTATTGACGAAGCCACTGAAGCAGTATTTTCCCTAGAGTTTGAAGCGCGCCGACAAAAATGGCTTTTCCATTTCCTATGGATCACCCTGTGGCTTAAAGCTTCAGGCCGCCCAAACGAACGCCTATGGCAAGACAGTTTCTTTATCGCCCACGCAATCTTTACCGGCACAGCACTTAAAGAAATCCCGGTGATGCAGGAAATTGTCCGCCAAACAATCTATAACAGCATCGAAACCATGAATGAACGCCGCACGCATTTAAACCAGGAGTAACCGCGCGAAGCCCCGCAGCTTCGACCCATAGGTATCTACACATCTTTCAAAATACAGTTTGCCCCTAGCTCCTACGTCCCTCGGCTTGTCCGAGGGATCCATAAGACTCATAGAAAATCACTGGACCCTGCGGACAAGCCGCAGGGCGTAGTGGCGATGTGTAGATAATAGCTATGGACATCGACCGCGGGGATTCGCAGCGGGAAAAAATTTGTGTAGATACCCCGCGGTAAATGCCGCGGGAAGTTCAAGAGTTACCTAGGGTTAATTCTGGAGCTTATTTAGGTGTATGCTCTTTTCTATCCTGTAAATCCTTAGACTCAGGCTCCTTCAAACTCAGATTATTTTTAAATATACCTACAGCCTTCAAGGATTCACTTTGCTTATATTCGTAATAATCGTATTTTCTGGCAATAGCTATCACAGCATTAGCGAAAGCTTTCAGGATATTCTTGAAAGTATCCTTCCAGCCTAAAGCTTTCTCCAGTTTTGGGCTGGCCAGTTTTATCGCAGCATTACATGCTTTGACGAAATTATCCCCGGCATTCTTAGCATCTTCCCTGGCATCCAGAGCGGCTTTATATTCATTGCGGGCTTCAGTCAGACTGGTCAATAGGATGCGTCCGGCCTTTGCAGCTTCTGGATATTCCTTTTTATCGATAGCATTTACCTTCGTTGACAGTTCTGACAAAGCATTGTTAATGATTTCAAATTCCGCAGCGACCTCGGCCTCATATTTTTCAGCTCTTTCAACGCCCACCTGCACTTGTCTCTCGCTATCTAACAGGGAAAGATCAGCTTTCGCTACATTAACTTCATTCTCTAGCCTGGCACGCTCTGATTTTAAGGTTTCGATTGCTTTAATATCAGATTCCATACTTTTGGTAATTGCTTTATGCTCTTCCTCTAATTTTCTTTTTGTTAATTCATCGGTTTCTCTCGAAATATCTCCATCCAAATCACTGAGATTCTCTCGCAATTTTTTAAGGGTTCTTTCTTTCCCAGATATAACATTTCCTTGTTGTTTATAATCTCTTTCTAACCTACCAAGTTCCGCTTTCTTGTCACGAATTAACTTGTCATATTCTACAACACTAGTCATTTTAATACACCAATATGATTAACTTTAAATCATAGTATAATGTACAAAAATTAACTGATTATTAAATGTCCTGTTAGTGCAGCCAAAAAATATTGACCCAGACATATAAACCAATCATGCCAATCACAGGAATAATTAGAAAAGCCAGGAAAACATGGGTTTGAATACGGTTTTCAGCGCTGGACTTGTAGAATTTTTTAAATTTTTTGAAAAGACCCATCATTATACCCCGATCGCTGTTACGGCTATGTTTAGTATAACACTGCAGCTTAAATAACGGTGCGCAGAGCATAAAAATCCAGAAACGCACGGACCTTGGGGAGTTCATAATCATAGGCCTGATAAAACAGGTAAATCTTGTATACCTTAAATGGTATATCAGGCAACACCTGGATTAATTCGCCTGTTTCCAATTCATTTTTAACCAGTATCTCGCCGGTTAGAAATAATCCATGGCCGTCCTTGCAGGCTTGGTTGAGCGCGTCAAATTCATTTATTAATAAGACCGGGCGAGGAATGGGTATAAATCGTCCATTTTCCAAAGGCAGTTGGTGCCCGGGCTTCCTGAGGGTATGCGAAATAAAATGCGCATTGGCAAGCTCGCTTATATTGGCCGGCAAGCCATAACGTTCTATATACGAGGGAGCAGCACAGAGAATATTTTGGACAGTAAACACATGCCGTGCCTTGAGATTATTAGTATAAGGAGGAATCTCTGGAAAGCCCATCATAATATCTGCCTTTGCATCTCCCAGCTCTCTGTCCTGCTCAGTGAGAATCAACTCCAGCTCTATTTTAGGATATCTTTCCCTGAACTCTGTTAAATGGGCGAACAGCCATTTTCTCGCCAGAATGGTAGAGACCAGTACGCGCAGACTGCCCTGCGGTTCTTTTTTTCGGTTTTCAATAAATTGATCAAGTTTGTTAATTTCGTTTTCAATAATCCGGCAGCGCTGGTAAAGCCTTTCCCCCATCTCGGTCAAGGTAACCTTTCGCGTAGTACGCTGGAAAAGCTGTAACCCTAATTGATTTTCCAGGGTTTTAATTTGTTTGCTGAGCGCAGTAGGCGTAATATGCAAGCTTTCGGCGGCACTGGCGAAATGCAGGGTTTCTGCCGCTTTTAAAAAGCACTGCAGCGGCTGGTTAATTCTCATAAACTTTCCGAAACATTATGAACTTTTGGTTCCTAATAAATGAAGAATAAGTCATTTTATGAGTAGTATATCATCAATTATAATGTCTTTATGAAATAAGCGGAGATTATTATGAAAATGCAGTTCCACCATGTTGGTATTCCAACTACTGAAATTAGACCCGGTGAGCGGTACAGTGCGCCGTTTAAGATGTATACCTCAGGGGGTGAGGCGCCTACCCGGATTCAATATCACCGTTTTGAAGAAGGCTGTCCCTTGCATCCCCTACTACAGACCAGGCCGCATGTGGCCTTCAAAGTAGACAGTATTGATGAGGCAATCAAGGGCAAAAATATTATTCTTGAACCCTATTTTCCTTTTGCCGGGTTTAGAGTTGCAGCAATTGAGGAAAACGGCTGGCCTATTGAATTCATTGAGACTGATCTGTCGGAAGAGGAAATTTGGAATGAATCAGCTTACAAGAATTCTGTGATTTACCCTGAGGGAGATTGATAAAGCAAGACGTTGTCTTCTCCGCGCAGGCGGGGATCTATCTTTTTAATGGTACAATGCCGCTGAAGGAATAGATTCCCGCCTGCGCGGGAATGACGTTGAGGAGATCTGTGGATAACTTTGTTCATAAAATTGATAAAGCAGCTGAAATATGCATAATGCATTTACTATCTATATGATAAATAACGAATTATTCTAACAATGCCTCAATCAACGGCTTGTGGATAACTTTGTTGATTCTTTCTTGTTTGTTTTAAAAAACTGAAGCTTAGGTGAATACATAAATAAGGATAACAATGGCAACAACCGCAACCAAAGTGTTCTCGAACGATCCCTTTGTGAAAATTTCGGCGAATTACCGCCACTTACTGAAAACTAATCTGGCCGTCTATTGGGAAGAACTTCCTGACTTTCCTGCAATTCTTCAAAAACTAAGGGCAAAAGGCTATTTTGAGGGGCAGGAAGCAGTGGACTATACTGCTGCGGATTTTCTCAAAGAATTTTCGCTTAATGAGCAAATGCTTAAGGCGACGCCAGTTGAACTCCTCTGTTCTCCCTTAACGAGCCTGGAAGTACTGACTGCTGAATGCAGCCTGCCATCCGAATTTACTGAGCTTTCCCCAAACATCGAATGTTATATTGAAATTATAAATGATGTTTTACAAAACAGACTCGCCCAAAAACCCTATGACAACCCTTCTGATCAGGAAAATGTGACCGAGCAGGAGCATGCGCTTCAGGCCGGGAAACTGGGTTTGCTTCTGTTTGGATGTCTGGAAGATGTTTTAGGTCTCTTGCTGCATGACATCGCCAGGCCTTCGATTAATGATCCTGTTCATGGACATTCAAAACATTGTCAGGAAGGCAGCAAAATTCTTGCTCCACTAGGTTTAAAAATTGATTACGCCGGGCATCATGCCTTTGCCAAATATTTACTGAACCTCTGCTGTCCTTCTTATAAGAAACTGATTAGCGACACCTCAATCTTTACTCTAAACATTCAGGAAAAAGGCCTTGCAGAGGAGATAAAAGATCTCAGCAGCCTTGATTCAACTGCACTCGCAAGGGTGTTTTATCAGTTGATGTTGATGCGGATCATTGATGATAGCAGTAAAGTTTCAAATATTGATTTAAAACGGCGTCTGCGTGGTAACCATCCGGAGTTTTTTGATTCAGCCTGCATCCACTCGATGCTTCGCAGGCAGATAGGCCTGTATCTGCGGGAAAAACTGGGAGGAAATCAGCCCCTTGAAGTAATAAAAACGGAAATAAAGTCCCAACTGAATGAAGCCCTTTTTTTACTTTTGCGTGCCAAAGAGGCGAGCAATGCGCCGCAATTATATGAGAAATATGAGTCTTTATTACCTGCTTGCCACACTGCAGACCCAAACCAAATGAAACTCTAGCC
Source organism: Legionella birminghamensis (assembly GCF_900452515.1). Lineage (NCBI taxonomy): Bacteria > Pseudomonadati > Pseudomonadota > Gammaproteobacteria > Legionellales > Legionellaceae > Legionella > Legionella birminghamensis. Next base: position 126,468 of record NZ_UGNW01000001.1, on the reverse strand, counting down.
CAGCAAAAAACAAATCCCCGCCTCGTGCGGGGATTATTAAGTTTTCATCAGCTTCTAGTGCTGATTTCGACTCGGCATAGTGCCGTAGTATCTGTGAATTGAAGTAGTCCAGCTCGGATTGGACATATCAGGCCAATGATCCTTATCGAATCCCGGTGAGTTTTCCAGGGTTTTCTTATCGACACTGATTACAAAGCAATCCTGAACAGGATCATAGGAGAAAATACTCCAGGGCATGGCAAACAACTTGTCGCCCATTCCCAGGAAACCGCCGAAGGATAATACGACATAGGCCACTTGACCCTGGTATTTATCCAGCATTAATGCTTCGATTTTTCCGAGACTTTCTCCTTCCCGATTTTTTACGTCCACGCCAATTACATTATCGGCATTTACAATTTGTCTACTCATAATAAATCTCCCTGTTAAATGAGGAAATAGCAACATCGAAACTTCCTTTTTTCGTTAACAACTTCGCGATTTTATTGTTTTTATTTGACGAACCATGCTGGCTTTGCAAATCAGAATAGCAGAAATGATTTCGCTACGTGGCATGTCGGTTCTGCAAAGCAACAGACATGAAACATTGATGGTAATGCAGCTTATTTATAACCTCCCATTAAAAAGAGATTATCCCTAATCTATATAAATTATAGACCACTTGATCTGCTTGTGCCAAAAAACTGCTTATTCTGCAACCGAACTGTCCATGCTACTATGCTCTTTTTACGAAAAGGATATTTTGTGAAACCACTCAAGCTTAGCCAACAAAAAAGCCTGGAAAAACGCTTTGAAACGATTGACAGAAATATACAGGATTTTTTAAATAATCCTGGCGAAGGTGAAGAAAGCGAATTTTCACAATCGGTAGCGAAAGCTGTTCAGTTGATTAGGAATTTAAGCAACCCTGTTTTTATTCCAAAGCCTTTATTAGCCTTACCCAAATATCCCCCGTCGGTAAGTGCTGAAATAGTTGCCAAACTTGATCTCTATAAATCCTGGCGTTGCCGTCTCAGGATTTACCATATGCTGATGCCCTACCATCCTTTTACAATGGATGAGATTTCAGCGATGCCCGTTTCAGAACAAGCAGCGCTTGAGGATTATCTAGATGATGTATTCACGAATAATGAAATTTTCAGGCAATTTAACAGTACAATGCTTTGCCATTTTACAAAAATGCGCCAATTCCTTAAATCCTGGCGCCATTTCAATCATTATGAAAAAATTGCTTGCCTATCAAGCGCTGCCCTGGGGTTTCTGCTAAGTTATATTCTCGACCATACTCACCGCCTTTCTGTGCAATCAGCATTTGAAACGGCATTAAAAATCACCCAACAATTAGACTCACTTTCCCCTTCATCCGCTTTTTATCCTTTGCTAATAAAAAACAATGCAGTAAACAGGAATGTGTTCAAGCTTTTATCCAGGGTTTCCCCGGAGGCAAGATCAGTATTTTTTTCCCAGGAAGCCAACCGGAATCTGTTTGACGCGGTAGAACAAATAGCAAAACTGCCTGGCATTAATAATGAACAGCTGGAAATTATCTTTAAAAGCCAATACCTTCTTTCCCGTCCATTCTTTTTCCGGCTGCCAGAATTTAAATTCCTCTTGAAAAGCAAAATGCCTGCCGATCGTCTGGAATCTATCTTCTGTGTACCCGGGAATGACCATCTCCCCTTAGTTTTTTCTGCTGCGGGCCTGGAGTGCAACTCTCGTCGATATTGGGATGTTTCCTTGCAGTTTCAAACCGATCCAGCTGTTCTATCCTTTCACCAACAGTATTTATTACAGGTCAAACGACCACCGGAGGACAGGGAATCCCAGTTATTTTCCAGCCAGGAGTTCATAAACGGCTGGAAGGAAAATTTTTTTGATATGGATTTTATGAAAGGCTGTACTTTTGCAGAAATGAAAACCATTTCCAAGTGCTGGGAACAAGCTCGGGATCGGGGGATCCGCTCGGTGTGGGATAAAAAATTTGAGGCCTACATGCGCTCCCAGCACCGCCATCGCTTTATGAAACCATCACCAATCTGTGCGGCGCCAAAAGCTTGTATTGAAACGGCGCACCAAATTGACAGTATCAGGAATAGCGCCTGAGTTAGGAGTGTGAGTAAGAGGTTTGCCTTTTGCTATCGAATGGGGGTGTATGGGCCCCGCGGTCGAAGCCGCGGGGATACGGTGATTTCGACAAACACACTAATCCCCGCTCCGACCACTTCGAATCCCCGCGGCTTCGACCGCGGGGCCCAACCGGGCTTATTCAGAGCACCAGACAAAATTACTGGATTTGCTTATTATACCGGTCATATTCCTGAACGAAAAAATCATTCAGATCCCGCATATCCAGAACAGAGCCATCAAAGGCCATGAAATCCGTTTTCATTTCCGGAATATTGTAGAAATAAATATTACTCGCATCACTGGCCAATGTATGCTGGCGGTTCACCACACTTAATTCAGCGACCGAATTCTCATACGTTTTAACAAAGGCTCTTTTGGCACGCAGGTAACGGCCATTGAAACGGGCTTTATCATGCAGGCAAACATCAATTTTGTTCGCTACGCCGCCCAACTGAATAAAGGCATTTCCGCCTGCCCGAATGGTCAGGGTGTCACTTTTCACCCAATACATGCTTAAGGCGCCGTCACCCTCCAGATCCAGGGTATTAATACGCTCTATACCGGCTAATTTAACTCTGGGCTTTCCTGACATACGCAAATGCAGGTTGCGGGCTTGTACGCCATTGATTTCGGTATATCCATTCCCCTTCACTTCCAGCACGCCTACGTTGATATGGCCGCCTAATACAGTGCGTCCCTCATTCTCAATATAAAGATCAAGCAATCCCGAATTTAGCCTGGGACCCGTGACAATTCCCGCCCCTTCATAGCGGAAGGTATTAAGAAAGCGCCCGCGGATATCCACTGTGACGCTGCCATAGCGCGGGTAGCCGCTGCCCAGGTTGACAACCAGGGTATAATTCTGAACCCGGGTACTGACCTGAGCCAGATCACGTGGATCGCCATGTAAAATAATCTGTGGCTTGGAATAACCCGTATGCAGTACCACATTCAGGCGGCCGCTAACTGATACATGGTTAAACGATGACAAGGATCGGGTTTGCTGTGTTTTATTAACGGGTACAGGCAAATCGCCTGCCGGGTTAACAGCCGAGTGCCTGCAGGCTGATAAGAGAAATAAAATGCAAATCAAGGAGATAACACGGGTTAACATAAGTCGCCATTCCAATCCAAGCTAGTCTCCTACATTAGAATAACTTGCAAAATTGCGCAAGCAATTATCGCTTAGCTTACCCGGTTGCAGGCTACCGGGTCGCGTAAACTGGAAGAAGAATATTAATACCAGGCCTCGCTGTTAAAATCAGAAATGCCCACTTTTGCCGGACACCCTTCATAGCGGCTGGCCTCAGGCGCTCTTTCCACCAATTCCGCCAGGGATTCCTGTGCGGTTATTAATGCTGGCAATTGCACGAAAATATCGACTAACATGCCATTCTTGCAGCCAAGGTATACTTTTCGGGTGCTGTCTTTTCCAAAAGAAGAGCGTACCATCTCTTGGAGATCTACACGGTTTACCGATTCACCAACGTGATCATGCAGGAACTTGCCTAATGCTGTTTCATCCATATCCTCAGTCAGGCGAATTGCCAGCGCAAAATACTCATCTGCCGAGAGTAATTGACAGCTACCATGTTTATTCCACTCATGACGTTCCAGACAACTGCCATGTGAGTAGCTGGGCATAAAATACTTAAGTGATGCCGAAACCGTAGCGTTGAGATTAAGCGGAGGGTAATCACAATGGCTGCTGCGCGGTGTTGTGCCACAAAACCCATAGTGTTCGCCGCATTGAACCTGATTTGGCCATAGCCCATGTAACACCAAATGGCTCGCCTGATACGAACGGGCAGGTAGATGCAGGCATTCGGGCTTGCCGGCTTCATAGCCATAAGTCTGGCAAAAAGCAGGCTGCCAGCTAAACGCCAGCACAAAAGAATCCGCTAAACCTGGACTCTGATCGCAACGTGGTGAAGGGGTAGTATGATAAGAAGCTTCCCCGCAATCCATGCTTATCCAGCGAAGCGGTGCTGAACTATCAGACACATACACACGAAACCAGTCCGGGTTACTTTCGCGGTTGATTTCCCTGATTTCATATACCTGACCAGGTTGTAAGTAAACATTATCCGGATTGGTTTTCTTATTTTTTGAAACATAGGCGGGACAGGTTTTTTCCAGGGTAAAGCTGCCAGAAGCCGCAGCTGCCATGGTTATTGAAGAATAGAAACAGAGAAAAAAGCAAGAAATCCATTTAGGCATATTTAAATCCGATTTAAGGAGTAGTTCCTGAGTATAAACTGAATTAGGGTTTTGGCAAAAAACCTTATTTATCAATATAAAAAGGAATCCCTTCGCGAATAACAAAAAACTGCTCTGCGGACAACCCATATTGTTTGCGAGCCAAGGCCAGATCATCAACAGGCTGAGTAAAATTTTCAGCGCCCAACTGAAAGGTTCCCCAGTGAATACCAATTGATCTGCGGCTGCCCAAGTCCAAATGGGCGCGTACTGCATCGGCCGGATTTAAATGGTAAGGTTTTGCCAGAGCACGCGGTTCATAAGCGCCTATCGGTACAAAGCTTAGCTGCGGCTGCCCCCAGTGGCTTTTTATTTCTTTGAAATGAGGTGAATAGCCTGTATCGCCGGCAAAGTATATTTTTCTCCCTTCAATCTCCAGGCCAAACGAGCCCCAAAGCGTCTTATTGAGATCATATAAACCGCGTCGCGAATCATGCCGCGCAGGCAAGAGGCTTATCCTGGTATTTTTGATTTGTACGTTTTCCCACCAATCCAGCTCGCTTACCTGCTTGATTCCCTGGCGCTGCAAGATTACTTTGTTGCCTAAAGGCACAATAAACTGGGGATGATAGCGTTTTTCCAGGCTTTTGAGCGTGTTTAAGTCCATATGATCATAGTGATTATGACTGACAAGCACCACGTCAATCGTAGGTAATGCATCAAAAGCAAGGCCAGGTTCACGATGCCGAGCCGGGCCAATCCATTGAAATGGGCTTGCGCGGTAAGAAAAAATAGGATCAATCAAAACATTAACTCTTTTACTCTGAATGAGCACGGTAGAATGATTGATAAAAGTGACCATTGCGCCATCGGGATAATTTGCCGGCAGTAGGGGATAGGCGATTTTGGGCAAGGATTCCGGCCATTGATTTTGCAGTATTGCCACCCATAGATTGAACAAATCATAATTGGCATTTCGCTTTTTATGCTCTTCCCCGGGATTATAAAATTCCTTGCCGTTAAAATGATCCGAAGGCGGTCCCTTATAAAACCCGCTTTGACAGCCGGACAAGAGGCAGAAAAAAATAAGCCACAGAAGTTTCAGGATGACTTCCATTTCGATAGGGTTCCAGATGGAAATTAAATTTGATTACAGCCCGGAGCTTAAGAGCAGAATTATTTTATCATACCTGCAAGCGTGGACAGGCTCAATAAATATCAATTGAACAATTGAAGATCATCATTCCCCCCTTAGTTTCACGTAAAAAATAAGAGGGGACGATTTAAGAAAAAAACTCAGAATACTTGTGATCTAATTATTAGACCGCAGTAACTTCTTCGGCTTGTAAACCTTTAGGGCCTTTTGTTACCAGGAATTTAACACGTTGACCTTCATGCAGTGTTTTACGACCACTCGTTCCTACGATTGAACGAAAATGTACGAAAACATCATCTTGGCCATTGTCACGGCTGATAAAACCATAACCCTTGTCATCGTTAAACCATTTAACCGAACCAGTTTCTACTATAGCAGACATTATACTTTCCAAAAAAAATTAAACATAAAACCTGTACAAGTAATTCATTCCTGAATCACCGTCGACGGACGCGATATTTTCACTACTTTGGGAACACAAAAGGAGGGATTTTTCACGAATAACGCTCATTCAATCACGATAACTTGATACAAGTGCTTTCATTATAACTTACTGAGGCTTAAATAGCGAGAATTGTAACCAAATTATTTCTATCTTTACAATTTTGCGTCATAGGCTGGGCTGTTAAGCCCAACAATTGTATGCGCTGGGCTTTACAGCCCAGCCTACGCGGTTGGATTAATAGGCGGCAGGTTTAGACTTGATTTCCGCCTGGCTGCCCCTCCAGACAAGTTTTGTTGCAATGCCTCCCATAAAGGCCGCCCTTGCCAGGCTTTCCTCTGTGGATGATACAAAACCTCAGACAATTCGTTAATTTGTTTTTTAAGATTCATATCATGAATTTGCTCGCAAATATCAGCCAAACTCAGAATTCGTGTATCAGGCCAATTGAGTGCTGCCCATTGAATGAGTGATTGCTGGGCCTCGACAGCCTGATTATTCAAACAGGCTGTTTGTATACGTTTCAAAGCCGCTTTTTTGTTGTTCCCCTTGCTGAAATTAAAGCGGCCTGCCCCCAAGGTAAGCAGCCAGGCCAATGCAAACAAGGCAGCCAATCCCCAGGCCAGCCAATTCCGGCTCGCCGTTTTCCCATCGGGTGAACTAGTCACAGCAGCGGATTCTGTTGCAGCCGGTTGCGGCTCAGATGCTGGACTTGCTGAACTACCAGCGTCATTCGCGCTCGCGCTAATCTGGATAACACGGGGGGCAAGGACAGCGACCTCATTTTTTTGAGTAACCGTGTTAAACCAGGGCAAACGCAATTCCGGTATGGTAATTTTTCCAGCCTTATTGAACAGATAAGTCACTTTGACGGTTTTTGTTCCTACCAGATAAGGCTGGCGATAGCTGTTTTTTTCATCCGCTTTTTCAGGATAAACCGAAAAATCATCTTTTCCTTTAAAATCCAGCTGCGGCAACAATTGTGCAGGCATGCCAACCACTTCCAGAGTCACCACGCGCGTCAGTGTGTCACCCTGCTGCAGGTTAAGCGGCTCTTTGTCATAGTGATCACTTAGCATGACCTGATTGGCAGGCAGCCATTCCTTGCCTGTAAAGCTCGCAGGGGCTGGCTTAATCTGCAGGTTGAGCGGCTCGGCGCTAATTTTCATCTTATGCGGCATTTGATCATAAACCAATGCACTGAATGAGGGGGGGTTAACCGTTAATTCCCCACTTTTTTGGGGAAAAATGGCATATTGCTGCTCAACAACCGAAAACAGACGGCCATTCTCAGTAGTTTGATATTGCCTGCCGTCGCCTAAGGGTACCAGAAGGGCATTATCCACCTGCGGGCCCTGAAAATCCGTATCCAGCAATTGTAAACTGTTATACAGTTTGACGGTATATATCACCTGCTGGTTAACATAAGGCGTTTTGTTGTCGACTTCAGCGATTAATTGAATATCTTCTTGTTTGGCAAGCGGTTTGTCCGTTGTCTGGGTGGAGTTACCGGCAGTGACTTCAATATTGGTAGGCGCAGTATGTTCCTGTCCCACTTGTAAGGAAGGAATGCTGATCATCCCCAGTTTAATTGGCACTAAAAAAACAGTCCACTGGTTGAGAGTACGCGCCTGTCCATTAATCAGGCTGTAATTAGTGCTGCGTTCTGTACCCACAATCTTAAAATTATCCTGCAGCGGGGTTAAATCAGGTACGGCATTGCTTTGACCGTCAAGCGTCAGGATGAGACGAAACGATTGACCAATCTGAACTTTACTGCTTTCCAGCTGCATGCTGAGCTGGGCAAACAAAACTCCGGAATAAACTAAAATCAAGAGGCTAATAATTTTTTTCATTGGTACCACCCTCGTTGCCGGCGTATATGATCACGCAAAAACTTTTCCCGCAGCAATCCGCCAGGATCATCAGGAATCAATTTTAACCACTGCTCATTGGCCTGCTGCTGCTCCTTATCAGATAATGACGATTGCGACTGCGCTGCAGACTGCTGGTCTGCCTTGTCTTCGGCATTCATTGCATCATTCTGGCTTTTCTTTTGTTTATCTTCCTTTTCCGAAGAAGAAGCGTTTTTATCCGATTGCTGTTCCTCTTTAGCAGATTCCTCTTTCTTTTTCTCATCAGAGCCAGAATTATCTGATTGTTTGTTTTCCTGTTTTTGCGGCTGTCCATTCTGCTGGTTATTATTTTTCTGGTTTTCCTTTGAATCCTGCCCCTGTCCCTGCTGATTCTGTTGTTGTTTATTCTGGTCCTGTTGCTGATTTTGCTTATTCTCAGCACCATTCTGATCTTTCTTTTCCTGCTTCTCTTGTTCCTTTTTTAACAGATCAGCAACCAGCCTGCGGTTAAATTTTGCATCCTGATTAACAGGGTTCATTTTCAAAGCTTCATCATAGGCTTTTAGTGCATCCTCGTATTTTCCCATATGTGCCAGGGCATTTCCGGCATTGTAATAGCCCATTTCGTTTTTAAGTGATCTATAGGCCTGCGCTGCCTGCTGATAATTCCCTCCCCGATACGCAGCAGTGGCCTGCCAATCCTTCTGGTCAAATAATTCCCCCGCCTTTTTGTATTGCCCTTTCTGCATTAAGGCTTGAGCCTGCTGATTGGGTGTATACCATAAATCCTGCCAGGAGAATGACCAGGATGGTGTAATGGTGAAAACAGTTAAAATGAATACCAAAACCCTCATAACTGTACCCTCTGTAACCAACCTCTGCGAAACACAGGGAGAAGAAGTATCATTGCCGGTATTAAAAACCAGCGGCCCTCATCCTGCCATACAGGGATTTCATTTTGCTCGCTTAATGTATATTGTTTGCTGGTTATTGCCAGATTCAGCCAGTGGGTCAGTGAAGCGGCTTCATCATTTAAGTTGAGAAGGATCCCGTTTCCAGCTTTAGCTAAAGGCTTAAACATCGGATTTAAGGTTGAGTCCGCCAGGATAGGCATAATTGAACTGTCAATTCCTTGCCCGGCCAGTTGGCCTGCAGTTTTCAGCGCTGCCGCATCAGGCGGAGTCGCAGTCAATACCAGAATTTGCCCCATTGAAAAGCCAGCCTGTTCAATTAGCTGCTCGGCTTCTTGCAAAGCAGCAGACAAGTCCTGACCACTAACCGGCATAATTGACGGGTTTAACGAATCAAGCAGGGTATCAATGGTTTTGGCATCCTCAGTTAGCGGGGACACGACAAAGGGTTCGCCCGTATAAACAACCAGACCCGTTTGGCCAGTTTCTTTTCGGCTAAATAGATCATGCAGCACAAACTTGGCCCGCATAAGCCGGTTAGGCTTTAAATCATCCTCCAGCATGGCATCCGACAAATCCAGCACAATAACTCTGGGCTCCAGAAGCTTAAAGGCAGGAACAGGTAACTTTTTCCATACGGGTCCTGCGAGTGCAATAATTATGAAGGCAAAACTGCCAGCTAATAGCAGCAGGGAATTATGTCTTTTGCCCGCATGCTGATTTTTCATCAGATGGGACAGCAAATGCGGATCACAAATCGCTGCCCAGGCCTGAAAGGGCGCTTTCTGTTTCCATAATCGCCAAAATAAGGCGATCAGGGGTAAGAACGCAAAAAGCCAGAGTGGGCGAAGAAGATGGAAATCACTCACAGCCTTTCCTCCTGAAACACAGTACTTCGTTGTCGTAAATATTGAACCACTCCCAAGCTATGAAGGAGCCAGGAAAAGATTAGGCCCAAAGCGAAGGCCAATGGCCAGGGATAATATTCATGCTGCGGTCGTAGCGTGGTTTGCTCCTGTTGCACTGTTTCTAACTGATTAATCTTTTCGTAAATCCTTTCCAGCGATTTGGAATCTGTTGCCCTGAAATATTGCCCGCCAGTGGCATGGGCGATGGCCTTCAAGGTATCCTCATCCAAATCGGCGCCTGCCCCCATGTTAATAAATGGCCCCGCCATCATGCGCGGGTCGGCCTCTGAGCCCAGGCCAATGGTATAAACCTTGATTTGTTCAGACTTGGCAAGCTCTGCGGCTTTCAATGGGGCCAATATCCCGGAATTATTTGCACCATCAGTTAATAAAATAACCACTCGACTATTTTTGGGCACATCCTGGAGACGTTTAACAGCAAGCCCCAAGGCATCCCCTATTGAGGTGGTTTTGCCAGCCAAGCCCACAGTAGCATCCTGAAGGCGCAATAAGACACTGTGACGATCATAGGTTAAAGGGGTTTGCAGATAAGCCTGGCTGCCAAATAAAATGAGACCTATGCGATCGCCTGCGCGCTCTTTGACAAACTGCTCCGCCGCATGTTTTACCAAAGCAAGCCGGGTCACTGGCCTGCCATTCATCAGCATATCATTTAGTTCCATACTGCCAGACAAATCGAGAACCATCATGATGTTGCGCCCCTCTCTTTCCAAAGGCAAGGGGTCTCCTATCCAGCGCGGCCCGGAGGCAGCCAGCACCAGTAAAATCCAAATTATATACCAGAATCCGGGACCGGATTTTTTTCCCAGAATATGCTTATCTTTCTCTACGATTGCCTGCATCGACTGATAGAACGGTACTTTTAATGCGGCAGCGAGGCTTAAGTTGGCGCGCGGGATTGTAAACCAGATGACTGGCGGCAGAATAAGCAAAATTAGCACCCAGGGAGAGGTTAATTCAAACATCGTTTACCCCGTTGTTTTATCCAGAGTCTTGCCCGCGTAAATAAGGGGGCTAGGTTGACCTGGCTGGTTGAGGACTGATAGGGCAGTTCCAGCAACTGCTGGCGCACTGCATTAAAATTAATTTTCTTGCCAGTTTGATTCAGAAAAGCCACCCAGTCATCCCCTTTCAGGCTGGCTACTGTTTCACGTGAAAAATAAACGAGCGCAACCCGCTTTAACAATTCTGATATACGGGTACTGGCCAACTGGCTGTTACCTGTCCGCTGATACTCTTCCTGGTACTGGGCTAGAAGTTTTAGTGCATGGCGTTTAGGTTTACTGTTTTTCTGGTATTCAAAAAAATAGTACAAGCCTAGTATGAAAATACATAAAATCACCAGGATTAGAAGATACCAGCCCGGTGCCAGGGGCCACCAGCCGATTGCTTCAGGCAGATGTATATCGCGAAGATTGTTCAGGGCATTTGGCTCAGTCATGCTTCCTCCGCGGAAAAGTCTGATAAATGACCTGCGCAATGTCATTTTCACCGCTTAGCTGCACATATTGAATATGCAGGCGCTTGAATACACTCTGCAAAGCGGCCTGGCGCTGGTCGCACCATTGCTGATAATCCGCTTTCACCTGGGTATTGGCGGTATCCAGAAGCAACTCCTGACGGCCATCAGTCATCGCATAAAGCGCAGGTACTGGCGAAGATAGTTCCAAGGGATCGCAAATATGATAAGCCAGAATGTCATTATGCTCATGCAGCCGGCTTAAATGCTTTTCAGCATCCTGATTCAAGTGATAGAAATCACTGATTAAAACAATAATACTGCCAGGTTTAACAACTCTTCTAAGTCGTAATAACCCCTCGCTCAGAGGCAAGGGAGAATGATCGGACATCATCTCGTCAACCTGGTTGGTATAATCCATTAATGAGGCCAGGATAGGTAAAACCCCTGCTTCGCGAGCCCGGGGTATAAATTCGTTGTGTCTGGCTGATGAATAAAGCAAGGCGCCAATTTTGTCGCCCTGCTTTACCGTAGTCCATGCAATCAGCGCAGCAAGCCTAGCTGCAACAACCGATTTAAATGCCTTTCGGGTTCCAAAATACATGGAGGGATTGAAATCAGTGACGATAACCACCGGACGCTCGCGCTCCTCCTGATAAAGCTTGATATGCGGCCGGCCAGTCCGCGCAGTCACCCGCCACTCCATATGCCGAATCTCATCACCTGCCTGATAATTTCTAACTTCCGAAAAATCCATTCCCCTGCCGCGGAATTTCGACAAATGATTTCCCACGCCATTAGAAGCCCTCTCAGGCTTGTAGGCAATTTTGCGGGCGAAACGCTTCAAGGCTATAAGTTCCGCCAGATCAACTGATACACCATTTCCCATAGTTATTTTCCGATTTACAGGCCGTTAGGGAACAGCCACCAGCCGCAGCAGATGATCAATAAAATCATCGCTGCTTATTCCCTCTGCTTCCGCTTCATAGCTGAGCAATATACGATGCCTTAAAACGTCATGCGCAATCACATGAATATCTTCCGGGGTCACATAATCGCGCCCCGCAAGCCAGGCATGGGCCTTTGAGCAGCGATCCAACGCTATGGTTGCGCGGGGGCTGGCGCCAAAGCGAAGCCATTTGGCCAATTCCTTGCTGTACATTGCCGGATTACGGGTGGCCACAACCAGCTGCACCAGGTAGTGTTCCAATGCAGGGCTGGTATGAACTTTTAAAACCTGTTTACGGGCTTCAAACAATACGCGCTGGGGTAATTGTTTAATGTTCGCAGGGGCAGCATGCTCTAGACTCATTGCTTCTCGTCTTGCCAGGGCGAGAATATCCTGCTCAATAGCTGCATCGGGGTACCCGATTTTAACGTACATCAAAAAACGGTCAAGCTGCGCCTCAGGCAAGGGATAAGTGCCTTCCTGTTCAATAGGATTCTGGGTTGCCATTACCAGAAATAACTCCGGCAAGGGATAGGTTTTACTGCCAATAGTGACCTGACGTTCTGCCATGGCCTCAAGCAGGGCCGATTGAACTTTGGCCGGCGCCCTGTTAATTTCATCCGCCAGCAATAAATGGTGGAAAATCGGACCCGGCTGGAATACGAAGGAACTGGTTTCCGGATGAAAGACATCTGTTCCGGTCAGGTCTCCCGGCAATAAATCAGGGGTGAACTGAATCCGATGAAAACTACCTTCGATAAGGGCGGATAATTCTTTAACCGCCCGCGTTTTAGCAAGCCCTGGCGCACCTTCTACCAGTAAATGGCCATCAGCCAGCAAGGCGATCAATAAACGCGAGACCAAAGCCTTTTGGCCCAAAATACGCTCGTTTAAGAAATGACTGATCCGCAAAATGTCCTGCTGCACAGATTGTGTTGCTGATTCTTGCAGTTGTTCCATTATTCAACCTCGTGCAAAAAAAACATAATCCTAACGTGAATCACTGCCTCTGCCAAGCTCTGGCGGCTGTATTAATCTGAGAGTGTTGTCATTATGCCCAAATCTCCGGCCATGCCGCAGGATTCGACTTAAACCAATTATGGAACAGTTTCTGTACTAAAATTAGATTAATCGGATACGGCTTGCCGCAGAGTTCTGGATTCCGCGAACAAGTCGCGGAACGTAGGGTAGACTCATACGCTGTAAACTCGTCAGCACAAAGTTAAGAGTAACGCTACTCAAGGAGGAGGAATTTATGAATAAATTACAAGGTAAAAAAATCGCTATTCTGGCAGCCAATGGCTTTGAACAAGTGGAAATGGAGGAACCCCGGAAAGCGCTGGAGGATGAAGGCGCGGAAACCTTTCTCATTTCTCCCGAGAAGGACGAAGTTCAAGGTTGGCATCATTTCGAAAAAGGGGATAAATTTCCGGTTGACGTACCGCTAAATGAAGCCAAATCAGAGAATTTTGACGCGCTGCTTCTTCCCGGTGGGGTTATCAATCCAGACCAGTTACGTCTTTATCCCGAAGCGGCCGCATTTGTCAAAGCACTCAATGAACAGCAGAAACCCATTGCTGCAATCTGTCATGGCCCCTGGCTGTTGATTAATGCGGAGTTGGCGAAGGGCAGGAAAATGACGTCCTGGTTATCTGTTAAAACCGATTTAATCAATGCTGGCGCTGAATGGGTCGATGAACCGGTAGTTTGCGATAAAGATATTCTAACCAGCAGAAAGCCGGCTGACATTCCAAAATTTAATGAAGCGATGATTCAACTATTCGAGTAATGTCATGACCCTTGATCGTTATCAGGAGAAAAGGAATTTTGGTAAAACACCGGAGCCCAAAGGCCATGTTCGGGGTAAGCCTCAATTTCTTTATATTATTCAGAAACATGCTGCCAGCCATTTACACTATGATTTCCGCCTGGAGCTTGATGGTGTGCTAAAAAGCTGGGCAGTCCCCAAAGGCCCCTGCCTGGATCCCTCCGTTAAACGCCTCGCCGTGCAGGTGGAAGACCACCCGGTTGAATATGGCAGTTTTGAAGGCATCATCCCCAAAGGCCAATATGGCGGCGGAACAGTTATGTTATGGGATAAAGGCAAATGGAAACCGCTGGATAAGGATCCGGCGGCTGCCTATGAAAAAGGACATCTCCATTTTGAACTGGATGCCGAGAAGTTGAACGGCCAGTGGGATCTGATCCGCTTTAAGGAAAAACAATGGTTTCTGATTAAACACCGCGACAAGGAAGCCAAACCCCTGGATGATTATGATATTACCCTTGAAGAACCAGACAGCGTAGTCAGTCATCAGACGATCGATGAAATTGCAGAAAATTATGAATCGGTCTGGAACAGCAAGGAGGGTAAGGAGAGCAAGAAGCCCAATAAGCCGGCCAGAAAAAAAAAACTGAACCTTGACCTCCCTGATGCCCCTTTCCCCCATTACTATCCGGTTGAGCTGGCCACCCTAGTCGATAAACCCCCAGCAGGCGAGGACTGGCTGCATGAGATTAAATTCGACGGTTATCGAATCATTGCTTATAAACAAGGCGCTGAAATTAAATTGCTTTCCCGAAACAAACTGGATTGGACAAGCAAATTCCCCAACATTGTGGATGCTTTAAAGACATTACCCGTCGATTATGCAGTCGTGGACGGTGAAATAACGGTACTGGATGAAAACTCGCATTCAAGCTTTCAATTACTGCAAAATGCCATGAGCCATGGACGGCTAACCCATTTTGATTATTATCTTTTCGATTTGCTTTATGTAGGACATTACGACATCCGCTCGCTTCCACTGCTGGAAAGGAAAAAGCTGCTTGCATCCCTGCTTGAAGATAGTGATGACAGTCTGCATTATAGCGACCATATTGTGGGAAGTGGCGCAAGCGTATTCAAACAAAGCTGCGATTTTAATCTGGAGGGGATTATTTCTAAAAATATACACAGCAGCTATGAGGGCGGACGAAGCAAAAAATGGCTCAAAATCAAATGCAGTAAGCGTCAGGAATTTGTGATTGGCGGTTTCACTAAATCACAGAAAAACCGGACAGGATTTCGTTCTCTGCTGCTGGGTTACTTTAATGATAAAGGAGGGCTTATTTATTGCGGCAAAGTGGGAACGGGCTTTACAGAGACATCCTTAAAAGCGATTGCAAAGCAGTTAGAAGCCTTGAAAATCGAAAGCAATCCGTTCACAAGCAAACCACCTGACGCTAAAAGCAGCATCTGGGTTAATCCTGAATTAATTGCCGAAATAGAATTTAGTGAGTGGACAGAAGAGGGACATTTAAGGCATCCGAGTTTCAAGGGGCTTCGTCTCGATAAAATCGCTGAAGAAGCAACACAGGAGCAGGAAATTCCAATAACCAAGCTATCTTCAAAAGGAAATGATATGCCATCCATCAAATTGAGTAACCCTGACAAAATTATTTATCCTGAAGATGAAATCGCCAAAAAGGAACTCTTTGATTATTACCAGGCTATCAGCCCCTATATCCTTCCTTATATTACCAATCGGGCGCTAACGCTTGTCCGCTGCCCTTCACACTATCAGGAGTGTTTCTATCAGAAACATCTTAACCAGAAAGACCATGCCGGTTTATATGACATTAAGGTAAAGAGCAAGAATAGCGGCAGCATTGAAGACTGCATTTATTTAAAAGACGAACAGGGCTTACTCGCCTTGGCACAAATGGGAGTGCTGGAAGTTCATCCCTGGGGAAGTACAGTTGATCATTTGGAGCAACCTGATGTGCTGGTGTTTGATCTGGATCCAGATCCTGAAGTCAGCTGGAAAATGCTGGTGGCCGCAGCGCTTGAAATACGGGAAGAGTTAGAGCAGTTAGACTTGTCGGTATTTATTAAAACAACAGGCGGAAAGGGTCTGCATTTGGTTATTCCCATTCAGCCTGAGTATGACTGGGATAGTGTAAAGGAATTTACCCATGTCTTTGTCGAATATCTGGAGAAAAAATATCCAAAAAAATACACCAGCAATATGGCAAAAGCCAAACGAAAGGGGAAGATCTTTGTCGACTATTTGCGCAATCAACGCCAGGCAACTGCTATAGCCCCTTATTCACCGCGTGCCCGATTGCATGCCCCAGTAGCCACGCCTTTGCACTGGGATGAGTTAACTGATAATCAGAATGATTGCTTTTATACTATTCGAACAATCTTCAAACGGCTTGACCATCTGCGGGAAGATCCCTGGAAAGCATTTTGGAAAATTAAACAAAAGTTACCTCTTGATCAAGTCTAGCATTACAAATTGATTAAAATTGATGCTTGAGATATAATTTTTACATTACCTGCAAATAATTAAGCCATCTCTATGAAGTACAAGCAAAGCCTTACTGACATCAAAAGCAAAAAAATTCAAGAGAGGCAATTTAAGAAAAAACACGCCGCCCCGGACGATATGAGCCTCGGAAATCTTCTGCTGTTAATGAAGCAAATCAATGCAGAAGATGAAAGCAAAATGAAAGAGGCGCTTTCCCCTGAAAAGCGTAAAGACGGTCGTTACGTGACGAGTGAAGGGGCTTTGCGTGGTACGGATGGGCGCATTTTTCGAGAAACACAAGTCAAACGCCTGGCACGCTGGTTAAGCTCTACTCCTCCGCTGATTAACCTGTTTTTTAACTGGCTTTTTATTAAGCGACTGGGGATGAAACTCGATTACTTCACCCAGGAAGAAAATAAAAATCCGGATAAATTATACAAACAGGGCTTCAAACATGAAATCAGCAGCCGTGAACATAATTTTACCATTCATAACCTGGGTCATGCTACTCAACTAATTCAAACCGAGGGAATGAATATCCTCACCGATCCTGTTTTTGGCGATTTGGCGCCGCTAATTTACCCTTCCACGACCAAGCCGTTCTCGCGCGATCTTTCAGCGAATGATTTACCGGCCATTGATGTGATTTTAATTTCCCATAACCATCGCGATCATGTGGATGTTGATTCTCTAAAACAACTGATTAAGAAAGCGAAAGATGAAGGAAAGCCGCTACCCCGTTTGCTAGTGCCCCTGGGCGATGAAAAATTCTTCAGGGATCTTGGATTTACGGATGTTAAACAGTTCGAATGGCACGAGCAAATTACCCTGTATTCTCCAAGCAATCAGGCCATAAGCTTTTGCGCAACGCCGGCTGACCATCGATCTGGCCGCAAGGGCCATGACCATCATAAATCATTGGTCACCGGCTGGACTATCAGTCCTAAAAATCGCGATGAAATTGTTTATTTTGCCGGCGATACTGCCCGGTTAAGCAATGCACGCATGGATAGTCTGGCACTGGATATTTACCATCAGGTTCAGCATAAAACCGGTCTGGCTGATAATAAATTACCTAGAATCATTAATATGGAACCAGGTGGCCCAAACTACACGCGCAGGGACATGGAAGCTACCCATCAATCAGCGGTAGATAGTATCGTCTCAGCCTTTCGTCTGGCGGTTTCACTGGAGAAAGTGGAAACAGCCCATAAAGGCGCTGAAAAATCCCATACTGCCAACCAGTGGCTTGATGCTACGTCGACAGTATTCATGCATCATAATAAATTTGAATTAGGGCCGGATCGCTTCAATGAAAATGTATTCATTTATTCCAGGTTATTAAGCTATCTGAAAATGAGCGATAAAGATTTTCAGCAACATAAACAGAAGCAAGCGCAAAAAAGCACCTCCTGGAGCCTGTTCGAGCGGCGAAAAGATTTTATTACCCAGGGAGTAGAAGAGCTTAAAGCGCTGGCCGCAGAAATCTGGCCAGCAGAGGATCCCGAGGTTCAAAAACAGTATCTCATCGAATTTATAGAGGCCCGCACTCACTTCCCGCTAATTAATGAGAAGTTGTCTGCAGACGATGTCTTTCAATTTGAAATGGGCGAAACCTCAAGCATTATTCCAGATACCTTTATAGAAGACGGGAAGCGGCGGAAAGGCGAGAAGCTTGATGAGCCGGAAGAAGGTACTGATATAGGAGGGCCGCCGGTGTAAACGAACTCGTTTCCCTCTCTCGCGGAATCCATAGGTCCTGCGACATCGACCATCAAATCCCCGCAGCACCGACCATCGAATCCCCGCAGCACCGACCATCGAATCCCCGCGGCTGCGACCGCGGGGCCCACACGAAGCCTATTAGAATATCGGTCTTGCTAATTAAGGCTAGCGTTTAAAAGACTTTGTTTTTGATTAACTTCTTCAATCTCTATTTTTCGGCAACATTGGAAACTCATTTGGGGAGCATGTCCCACCACAAGACATGGGCCCCGCGGTCGCAGCCGCGGGGATTCGGAGAAGGTCTTCGCCGCGGGGATTCGGAGAAGGTCTTCGCCGTGGGGAGCCGGAGAAGGTCTTCGCCATGGGGAGTCGGAGAAGGTCTTCGCCGTGTGGAGCCGGAGCGGAAAAACATTTGTGTGCGTAGCCTAATCAAACAGAAGATTATTGATAACCTTAATTCTGATAATCACTCTGCAGCTCAAGCGGCATCATCGTCTGCAGACGCTCATACAGATCAAGCAAATCAACGCAGAAAACCTGGAATTGCTGTCGACTTTGCCATAGCTCATAATTAACGCCCTTACGAAAAGCCAACTGGCGGGACAACATTTTAAAAAGCTGCAGATCCTGGCCGGAAAAACTGAGATCCTGATTCATTTCCAATAATTCAACCAGTGTTTTATTCTGTTTAACGGGGCGGTGGACATGTAATAAATAGGCATGCAAGGTCAATTGAAAGGCGTTGTACATCAAAGAGCAAATAGGGTTTAAGCTATCTTTAATGTATTGCTCTTCAATAAAATCATCCCGCAGATTACTCATGAGATGATCAGCGGCATAGGCATGTTGAGTCGCTATTTTTAACAATTCCAGCGGCGAGTAGTAATGTTTATCCATTGGGCACTCAATTTGATACAATAGCAAGTTAATTTAGAACGCGGATTCTGCCAGATGTTTACTGAAATTGCGAGCCGGGAAGCCAGCCCCGATTCCTGGTCACTAGGCGGGTTGCACTTCCCGCATCGTTTGATACAGGGGCCCTTGGCTGGATTTAGCTGCTCCCCGATGCGCGCCTTGTTTTCACGTTATTTGCCTCCCGCCTATTGTGTTTCTGAAATGATTTCCGCGCATGATGTCATTCATAAGCATACTGGACAAAACCGCTATCTGCACCGTTCGGCAGAAGAAGGCAGGCTCTGTTATCAATTATCGGGAACTGATGCTGATCTAATGGCAAAAGCGGCTCAACGATTGGAAGTTCTGGGAGCTGATCTGATTGATATTAATTGTGGCTGTCCCAAAGCTAAAATAAGAAAACGCGGTGCTGGCAGTGCGCTTTTGGAAACACCTGAACAGTTAATCAGCATTGTAGAAAAAGTACGTAATGCCATTCAATGCCCATTAACCGTCAAAATACGGATTCAGCAAACAGCGCTCGATCTTGCATTAGCACAACGATTGGAAAATACCGGTATTGATGCGCTTATAGTGCATGGAAGGCGCTGGCAGGATGATTACGACATCGCCAGTAACTGGCAAGCCATACGTTTGATCAAACAGGCCATTAATATACCCGTGATAGCCAATGGCGATATTTGCGACCAGCACTCCCTGTCTGCGGCCCTCACTGCAACCGGCTGTGATGCCTTCATGATTTCAAGGGCAGGAACTGGCAAACCCTGGCTGTATCAGCATTTAACGGAAGGAAGCAAATCAGCTATTTCGCCTGAAGAGCGAATTGATCTATTCATGGTGCACCTTCGCGATATATCACAGCTCGAAAATGAGTTTCAAGCTGTTTTGCAGAGCAAAACGCTGGTTCGTTATTATTTTCGTGAATTGCCTGCAGACGTTTTACGAGGATATTATGGGTTGGATTCCCTGCAGGGAATTGAGTTATATTTGACCAAGGAGATACCTGGAGCTTATACCGAGCTGTAAATCCCCGCGGTCGGTGCCATAACTATCTACACAAATGTTTTTCACGCTCCGAATCCATACTTCGCCCTCCATCTACATTCAATACCTGACGACAATGAATTCTGGATCTCCATGCCGTTTCAAGGGAGTTTCCGCAATAATTTTCTGCTGCAGCTGTTCTGATAAGCTATTGTCTTTTTCTGGCCAGATAATCAATAAAGCAGCTTTGGTCTGGCAACAGATCGTGCAGTCTTTGCTGCAAATCCTATCTACACATCACGCTCCGAATCCCCGCGGCTGCGACCGCGGGGTCCACACGAAGCTTATTTAGAATATCGGTTTTGCTAATTTAGGATAATGTTTAAAAGACTTGTTTCTAACTACTTTTAATTGCTATTTCGGCAACATTGGGTTCATCTGAGGAGCATGTTCGGCCACCAAACATGGGTCCGCGGTCGCAGCCGCGGGGATTCGATTAATCTATACTTCGCCCTCCATCCACATTCAATACCTGCCCGGTTACAAATTCATTTTCGACCAGGCAAACCACCGCTTTGGCAATGAAGACTGGATCTCCATGCCGTTTCAGGGGAGTTTCCGCAATAATTTTCTGCTGCAGCTGTTCAGATAAGCTATTGTCTTTTTCTGGCCAGATAATTGCGCCGGGGGCCACCGCATTAACCCTGACTTTTGGCGCAAACTCCTTGGCCAATGCCCTGGTCTGCATCAATAAAGCAGCTTTGGTCTGGCAGTAAATCGCGTAGTCTTTCAGCGGAATTTCAGCATGTATATCCGTAATATTAATGATGACGCCCTGCTGTTGTTTTAAATAGGGCAAAGCAGACTGGCTTAATTGATAAGGAATTTGTACATTCAGTTTGAACAGCCTATTCCACAGATCCTCATTAAAATTCTCAAAATGATTCTTAGTAAATTGCGAAGCATTATTAACCAGCAAATCCAGTCTTCCAGCCCAGTCAATTACGGGCTCAATCAGGGTTTCCGCCTCGCTTAGAGCGGCTAAGTCCTGACAAAAAACCTGAGCAGAATCAGCTTGCTGCTGATTTAATTGCTGCGCCAGACCATCGGCCTCCGCTTTCGACTGATTGTAGTGAATAGCAATTCGATAGCCTGCATTATGCAAGTGCTTGGCAATCATCCTGCCAATGCGTCGGGCAGCGCCGGTAATCAATGCCACTTTCCTGACTTGTTTCTGCTCCTGATTCAAGGTATGTTCCCCCTTTTTGCCTATCTAATTATGAATGTCCCTGCAGCGCTGGTCGCACAGCTTAAAAAACACGATGCCATTCCCTTTGCAGAATTTATGCAGCTCGCCTTATATTCTCCAGAATATGGCTATTATACGTCTTCAAAGCCCAAGTTCGGCTCTGGCGGCGATTTTATTACAGCTCCTGAGCTAAGCCCGCTTTTTTCACAAACCCTCGGCGAGCAATGCCGGCAGATTTTACAGCAGTCAGACACTGATACCATTCTAGAATTCGGTGCGGGCTCTGGCAAGCTATGCACTGACCTGCTAAAACACCTCGCCAGAAAAAATTACCTGCCTGAAGTCTATTACATTCTTGAAGTCAGCGGCTATTTACGCGAGCAGCAAAAACAGTACATTCAACAGGAGATCCCGGATTTGGCTTCAAGGGTGCAATGGCTCTCGGAATGGCCAGAACAGCCTTTCTCCGGCATTATTCTGGCCAATGAAGTGTTGGACGCCATGCCCGTCCATCGTTTCCTGCAAACTGACGATGGCATTTGCGAAAGTTTTATTAGCCTTGATGAACAATCACAGTTGAAAGAAATTTTTAAACCCTGTAGCAATCCCCGCCTGCTAAATTATTTGAAAACAGTTCTGCCTGCAGATTTTTCACCCTATTTATCTGAAGCAAACCTGTATGTTGAGGGCTGGCTGAAGCAATGCGCTGCCAGCTTAAAAGAAGGGGTGATTCTGTTAATCGATTATGGATTTCCGCGCAGCGAATATTACCATCCCGATCGCAACCAGGGAACGCTTATGTGCCATTACCGGCATCAGGCCCATTCTAATCCACTGGTTTATATCGGCGAGCAGGATATTACCGCGCATGTCGATTTCACTCAGGTTGCAGAAGCAGCCCTGGCCGCAGGTCTTGAGGTGAGCGGTTATACTAACCAGGCTGCTTTTTTGCTGGGCAATGGTTTGCTAAGCTTACTGGAAGACATTCAGGACGAAGGCCTGCGTCTGCGGGCAGCCCAGGCGGTTAAACAACTAATTCAGCCCAGCGAAATGGGCGAACTATTCAAGGTAATTGCCCTGTCAAAACACTATGAAGGAGACCTGGCAGGTTTTCAATTGCAAGATAAACGAGCGAGCTTATAAAATGAGTAAATATTTGACGACCGTCGAATTACAGAAAGAATCCATGAAATTTTCTGCGGGGCACACCACCATATTCTCTGCGACAGAAAGAGAGCCTCTGCATGGCCACATGTACGGCGTGTATCTGGCCTTGACGACCTGGGTGGAAGATAATGGAATGACATTTGATTATCGTTATTATAAACACCGCGTCCATCACCTCTGCCGCTTTTTAAATCAAACCTTCCTGATGCCCCAGTATTCACCCTTCCTGGAATTTTCAGAAGATGAGGAATATTATTATTTCGTTTTTAATAAAAAGAAAATTCCCTTTCTCAAGGAAGATGTGACGTTAATGCCTTTAACCAACATCACCGTAGAGGAATTGTCACGCTGGTTTGTCGAAGAGCTCATTAAGGAAAAGGAAGAATTGGATAAACATCGCATTGAAAAAGTGGTGGTCAAAGTGTTTTCTGCGCCTGGCCAGTCAGCAAGCCATCAATGGCAGCGGCATGCAAAGGCCAGTCAATGACTGAGGTCCTTCAGGTTTGTATCCCCAATACCCTGCGGGATTGCTTCGATTACCTGCCCAATGGGATAGAAGCCGCAGTCGGCTGCAGGGTTCAAGTGCCATTCCGTAACAAAATACGCCTTGGTATTGTGACAGGACAAACCGATTCAAGCCTGCCGGCGGACAAATTGAAACCCATCGCTGAACTTCTGGATAAAGAACCCATCTTAAGTCCGGAGACATTAAAACTTTGCCACTGGGTAAGCCAGTATTATCAGTCCCCTCT
This sequence comes from Legionella birminghamensis, assembly GCF_900452515.1. NCBI lineage: Bacteria > Pseudomonadati > Pseudomonadota > Gammaproteobacteria > Legionellales > Legionellaceae > Legionella > Legionella birminghamensis. The sequence goes on along the minus strand of NZ_UGNW01000001.1, from coordinate 103,353 downwards.
TTCTGAGGTATTGCCGCTGGCGCTTCCCAAAAAACTGCGTGAAGGAAAACATCTTAAACCCATTGACATTAAACCTTTGCTGCCGATTAAAGAAGAACAGATCAAACATCCTCTCCCCCTGAATGAAGAACAGGCACTGGCAGTGGAGGGTATTGCAAAAGAATTGCATCATTACCATTGCTTCCTCCTTTACGGAGTAACCGGCAGCGGAAAAACGGAAGTCTATTTGCAAACGATCAGCAAGGTGCTTGCCCAGGGATTGCAGGTCATGGTACTGGTGCCTGAGATTGGCTTAACCCCGCAATTATTAAAACGCTTTCAGGAGCGCTTTGATTACCCCATGGCCGTCATTCATTCCGGCCTTAATGAAACGGAGCGCAGCAAGGCCTGGCAATTAGCCAGCGCCCATCAGGTGGGGCTGGTGATTGGCACGCGGGCAGCTGTTTTTACGCCCATGCCTAAACTGGGTTTGATTATTATTGACGAAGAACACGACAACTCATTAAAGCAAATGGAAGGCGTACGTTATTCAGCACGCGACACCGCATTAATGCGCGCCCATACAGCCAATATACCGGTGATCCTCGGCTCTGCCACCCCCAGTCTTGAAACGCTCAACAATGCCCGGCAAGGTAAATTTACCGTGTTGCACCTGCATCACAAGGCGCTGAACCAAACCCCCTTGCAATTCCAGGTGGTTGATTTACGCAATAATTTTTCAAATCAGGGATTGGCAGCCGTGACCCTGGAAGCCATTAAAGAGCAACTTGCCCAAAAAAATCAGGTTCTTATCTTTATAAACCGCCGCGGCTTTTCGCCAGTATTATTCTGCCAGTTATGCGCATGGATTGCGGATTGCCCGGCCTGCGACAGCCATTTGACCTTTCATCGGCAGATTAACCGGCTCATCTGCCATCATTGCGGTTATAACAAACCATCCCCGCCGGCCTGTAAAAAATGCCACAGCCCAGGCCTTTTACCTTTGGGAACCGGCACACAGCGTCTGGAAGAATTTCTGCAGACTGAATTTGCCGACTATCAGATTATGAGGGTGGATCGTGACGAGGTCAGCCGAAAAAATGAACTGAGCAAGCGCCTTGAGTTAATCACCCGGGGAGAGGCACAATTGATTGTCGGAACGCAAATGCTCGCCAAGGGGCATCATTTTCCCAATCTCAGCCTGGTGGTGATTGCAGATGCCGATGGCGGTTTTTTTCATCATGACTTCAGGGCAGTCGAGCAACTTGGCCAATTACTCACGCAGGTTTCCGGGCGGGCAGGCAGGGCTGATCGCGCCGGCAAAGTAATTATCCAGACGCATGTCCCGCAAAACCCCTATCTTAATTTACTAATCAGGCAAGGCTATGACGCCTTTGCCGATGCTTTACTGCAGGCACGGCAAGCAGCGCTTTTGCCTCCCTACCATTACCTCGCCTTAATTCGCGCACAGGGCAGGCAAGCGGATAAAGTCATGGCGGCCCTGCAGGACATGAAAAAACATTTATTAGCCTCATCCATCAGTGTACTCGGCCCAGCCCCTGCACCTATGGCAAGAAAAGGCCATCAGCACCGCATGCAATTGCTGCTCAAATCCCAGGCAAGAAAGCCGTTGCAACATGCATTGACGCAGATGAGAGAATGGTTAACAATGAGTAAAGCGCATTCCAGCGTCCGCTGGAATATCGACATTGATCCGCTGGATTTGTCATGACGAATAAAAATAAAATACATCAACGATGCTTTTCGATTGCCTGGGGCGATATGGATGCTCTGGGTCATGTCAACAATGCACGCTACTTTGATTACTTTCAGGAAGCGCGGATTGAGTGGCTGGCCACGCTTAATATCAAACTGACAGAGAATACCGGCCCCGTGGTTATTCACGTCGCCTGCACCTTCTTAAAACCTGTTATTTATCCTGCCAGTTTAGTTCTGGACAGCAGTATCCACAGTATTGGGCGCTCAAGCTTTGTCATTGACCATGATTTATTTCAAAATGATGAACTGATGGCGCAGGGTGTCAGCAAAATTGTCTGGGTTGACTATCGTTTAAATAAATCCATTCCGATCCCGGATGAGGTTCGTGCAGCATTTACCGGGTAAACTGCTACTTGAAACCCAGGGTAGATTCGAGTTCGCCTTGAGTCAAACCGTCGCTGTTCTTGCTGGAATATCAATCAACTCGTGGCCATCCTCTTTTTTTAGCTGGATAAAAATAACAATGGACGCAAATGTCAGCAATGACATGGCAATAAAGGTCTGGTGAAAACTGCGTACACTCAGCATTGGCTCTTCACTGAAAATTGCAGAAACCCTGATAAGCAATGCCGCCGCAGCAACACCGAAGCTTTGCGCAAGTTGCTGCGTAGTACTGACAATACTGGTTGCCGCACTCATTTCTTCGGCATCGATATTCGCATAAGCCAGCGAATTCATACCGGTGTACTGTAAAGAAATCAACAGTCCATAAACAAAGGTCAATAAAGCAATCGCGAAAAACGATGTCTGGGCATCAATTAAGGCAAACATTCCCAGCGCAACTCCAACTAGAATAGTATTGAGTATTAACAGTTTCTTATAACCAAAACAGCGTAAAATATATACCGATAAAGGTTTAACAATTAAGACGCCTAATGCGGTGGGGGCGAGCAATAAGCCAGAAACCTGAGGATTATAGCCCAGGCCAACTTGCAGGAGTAACGGCAATAAAAAGGGAAAGCCGCCAAATCCCAAACGTGCGAAGAGATTTCCCAATATAGACACGCGAAAAGTGCGGATTCGCAGTAATTCAATCTTGACAATCGGGTGTGATCTTTTATAAGAGTGCCAGGCGTATAAAGCCAGCAGACTAATCGCCAGCGGCAAACAGATAACAACCAGGAAATGCGCAGCATCGGATTCACTGAGAATGGATAAACCGATTGTTAATAATGCCAGGCCGCTGCCAAATAAGATAAATCCCCATTTATCCAGCGCTGCAACCGGTTTAGGCGGCATTGACGGTAAAAGAAACAAACCCAATATAAAGGCAAAAATTCCCACGGGCGCATTCACCCAGAAAATCCAGCGCCAGGAAAAATGATTGCTGATGACGCCGCCCAATACTGGGCCCAACATCATACCGATCGCGGCCACCATAACCACCACATTCATCTTACTGATCAATTCATGGCGCTCACAGGTTCTTATAATGATTAACCGCCCCACCGGCAAGGTCAGCGATCCGCCAACCCCCTGCATAATTCGGGCTATGATAAGCTCGGGCAGCGTATTGGTGAAACCACACCAGACTGAACTGGCTGTAAACAGAACCACCGCAAAAACAAATACTTTTTTAGCGCCAAATTTGTCAGCAATCCAGCCGCTAATCGGGATAAAGATTGCCAGGCTTACCAGATAACTGATTAAGGCAATTTTAAGATTGATGGGATTAACATCCAGGCTTTTTGCAATCACCGGGATAGCGGTGTTCAATACCGTGGTATCCACAGCTTCCATGAATAAGGCGAACGAGACAATTAATAAAATGAGATTTTTTTTCATAGCAAAAATTCAATTAATCATTTGTTACAATAGGCCTGATAAGCATGAACGTCAACCTCTATTGAGCTGCCGCGGGAATTCGAAAGGGCAGATACGAATACATCTGTTTATTCCCTCGGCGCCAGTATATAATCCTTCCAGATTTAATAAGGGAGAAACAATTGATGAAAAAAATGGCTTTATTTTTATTCTGTGGTTTCACTGCACTCCAGGCTCAGGCAAATCCCAGTCTCTGCGGATATACTGATTTTTTTCGCATTAGTGACGACAGCCGTCCTGATATTGCCATCGTTGATGCCAATACTACCCCTGAACTCTACATGCAAATCCTCAGTCATTTAAGTTTTGAAATCCGCGACACCCCTGCCTGTCGCAAAGGTCGTGCGAATATCACCGTAGCCACACAGGACGGAACGGGCTGGTGCGTTCTTCACCTTCAGGATGGCCCTTTCATGATGCATCCCAAAGTTCATGCCAATTGTTCAGGCATGCGTTTTGTAGACATGTCTTATGAAGGCAGCGGCAGCTTCCATTATACTATTCGACTGGATTAATCCTTTGGCCTGCATCACGCAGGCTATAATTTAACTATCCACAATACAAGGACTGCAAAAAATAACAATGGACTTTAAAGATTATTATCAAATTATGGGATTGGATCGAAATGCCAGTCAGGAAGAGATAAAGCAGACTTATCGCAAATTAGCCAGAAAATACCATCCTGATGTCAGTAAAGATCCTAAAGCGGAAGATAAATTCAAAGAGCTGGGCGAAGCTTATGATGTACTGAAAGATCCTGAAAAAAGAGCCAAGTATGATAAATACGGCCAATACTGGAAACAACAAAGTGAGGCCCACCAGCAATACGGCCAGGACTATCAACCGCAGTACCAATACACGGGACAGTCGGATTTCGATCCTGCGGATTTTGAAGACTTCTTAAGTTCTATATTCAGCCGCCAATCCGCACGGGGCAAACCTTCAGGTTATTACGATCAGGGGCAGGATATACACGCGCAACTGACTATTAGCCTGGAAGACAGTTACCATGGGGCAGAAAAATTAATACAGCTTCAGCTTCCTGCAGTGAATCAGAAGAGGGAACTGGAGTATCAGCAACGTGCAATCAAAGTAAAAATACCCAAGGGAATTGGCAATAAGCAGCAAATCCGGCTCAAAGGCCAGGGAGGCGAATATGCTCCCGGCAGGCACAGCGATCTCTATATTGAGATTCACATTGCCCCTCACCATCTGTTCCATTTAGACAAGAAAGATATTCTGCTGAAGATTCCCATTAGTCCCTGGGAAGCGGTTCTTGGCGCCAATATTGAAATTCCCACGCTGGGCGGCACAGTCAATATGAAGATTCCGCCTTATTCGCAAAGCGGTAAAAAAATGCGGCTTAAAGGCCGCGGCCTGCCAGGCAATCCGCCGGGAGATCAATATATTACGCTGGAGATTGTGATTCCCGAAACGGAGAACAGCGAAATGAAAAAGCTTTTTGAGCAAATGGCTGCAAGCGTTCATTTCAATCCGCGCGAAAAAATGGGGGGGCGCCATGGACGATAAGCAAAAAACAGCCACTATTGAAAGTGAACATTTATTTTCTCTCTCTTTACAGGAGATCAGTCATTCATTTGGCGTTACCCGGGAGACGATTATTGAAATTGTTCAGGAAGGCATTGTAACGGTTGATAAAAATGAAAAAAATGAATGGTTATTTGATGATGAAGCCTTAAGCCGGATCCGTACGGTTATACGGCTCAATAAAGATCTGGGAGTTAATCTGGCAGGCGCAGGCCTGGTACTGGATTTGCTGGCAGAGATTGATCAGCTGCGGGCTTTGTTGTATTCACAGGGTCGATAAGAACAATTCCCGCGGCGAAGACCCATCGCTATCTACACCAATTCAGTCGAATCCCCGCGGCTGCGACCGCGGGGCCCATGTCTGGTGCCGAACATGCTCTTCAGAAGAATCCAATGTTGCCGTAAATAGCAAAAAGCAATGAGGAACAAGTCTTTCAAACATTATCCTAAATTAGCAAAACCAATATTCTAAATAGGCCTCGTGTGGACCCCGCGGTCGCAGCCGCGGGGATTCGGAGCGGGAAAAACCTTTGTTTAGATAGCTATGGGCGACCGCGGGGCCAGGAATGAGCCAGGTTGTGGGTCCCGCGGTCTTCGCCGCGGGAATTCGAGTGGGCTTCGCCACAGTATCTCGAGTGGGCTTCGCCACAGTATCTCGAGTGGGCTTCGCCACAGTATCTCGAGTGGGCTTCGCTACAGTATCTCGAGCGGGCTTCGCTACAGTAACTCGAGTGCCCTTGCCCAAGAATGGATAAACAACTCAGGCGCGCTGCTCAAGCAGAAAAGCAGGTGCTTCTTCTTCCGCAAAAGGCGCCGGCCACCGAATCTTTAACTCTTTCATCCGCCCGTTAAACGCTTCGATATATTCCCTGAGTTCACCCTTCGCAGCATCGATGCTGAATGCGGGGCAGGCATTGTCCTTGAGGATTTTATCCAGGCCATCGCGAATAGCTGCTCGCTCTTCTTCATCCCTCAGTTTTCCAATCTGGCTGCGTATGGCATATACGGCACCTAACAATTCTTTAGTAGAAAACGCCTCCTGGGTTAAATCTTCAAACCAAAGGAGAAGATTCTGGTAGGCCTTAGTTGGCGTTGAAGAAAACCAGCTAAAACAGCAATTGCTTTTATGATGCTCAAACAGGTAAACATCAGCAAAATCATCAAGGCTATTCAGGCCGCGTAAAAGATTTACTCGCTTTAACCGTTCTGCTGAGCGGTTAATGGATTGATGCGCGTCTTTAATCAACTGCTGCTGCGGGGAAGAAAGGCTTTTTTGGCTAAGCAGCATTTCAAGCAAGCCCGCATATTTATCAATCATTGTGGATGCGATGGTAATATTAATTTCCAGTACTTTACGGCTATTGGGATCTTTAACGTCTTTATTTTTTACTGCTGCCATAATTTCCGCATTGGAAAGCAACTCCTGCAGATAGGCATTCATTTTTCCATTAATACCGTCTTTAATAAGGTTAAATACATCAGACAGTGTAGAAGAGGCCGAGGACAAAAATGAGAGGCTGTGGGGTTTTGCCGGCTCTTTCAAAAGTTCCTGGGCAGCCGCCAGTTGGTTCACCGTATGGGCATGCGGACTAGTCTCATTCGCTGCACGGTTTGTCAAGCCCCGCTGTTCAGCAGGCAATTGTTCTGATGCTGTTTTACCCGTCAGATCCCTTATTGCCTGCAACTGCTGAATCAACACTATTTTCTCTGCATCACTAAGCTTCATAGCCGCCCCTTTTTCTATCCTTGAATTTAAAGTCTAGAAGGGGTTTACAGAAACAGGCAAATTCTCAAAGGATGTTTCAGCGGCTTTGTGTTTCGAAATCTCATTCGCCTTTACGCTCAGTAAATCAATCCCTAGCTTAAAATTATTTTCTTTAGCGATATCAAGGGCAGTCTGACCCGCTTCATTTTTTAAGCCCAGATACCGTGGCAAGGCGGTTTTATCGGAAAGCCGCTGCTCAAGTTTGAGCACCATTGATATTAAATCAGCGCGCTGACTGATAACCGCCCAGTGCAGAAAACTGTTCCACTGTGCATCCTGTTGCGCAATCATATTGAAAAACATATTCGGAGGAAATTTTGCAAGGATTTCCCGCCCTTCACTGCGATTTATCAAATAAATGAGCAAGGTATCCGCTTCGCTCAAGTCACCCCACGGTCTGGCTGTAATATCAGGGTATAAATGAGTGATAATGCCGGCGTGTAACTCTTCTCCTACTGTGTCTGATATAGACAGCATTTTGAAAATAGCGTGCAGGAAAACAAGGCCTTCCCTGCTGCGGACCAGTGTTTCAAAGCGGCTTTTAACGCTGTTTTTGTCTACTTTGAATAATTGCTTTAAAGAAAAATTAAAGTTAACCAGTACTGGATTATCTTCCATATATTTAAGAAAGGATCCCCAAGGGCCTTCTCTGTCGTCAGACCAAAGACTGGTAGTAAACAGACAATAGAGTAACGGAGGAAGCTTGGGGGTGATACTAGCAGTCAGACAGGTGAACAATAAATCAGGAGGTGTGCCAACCACTAGCAGGTCGAGTTGTTCATACATCGCTTTTGAGCCAAGATTCGCTTTCGTTAATTGGAATAAGGCATTAACTCTGATTTCCCTTTCCAACTCGTTATGCTGGCTCATTCTCTCGTCTATAACTGTTTCAACAAGTTTTAGTTTTTTCCTCAATTCCTTATTTCGAGGGTTCAATGATAACTTATCCCGGCATACTTTCTGATCATGCCGAAGCGCATTTGTCTCATTTACAATTTTCTTAATCGCAGGAATCTGGATTGAACCTCTAGTCTTTGCTATCTCCTGTATGGCCACTGTTATATACTCTTCATCATGAAATGGGGGCGTATTAGTGCCTGAGGATTTCTCATAGTTGGAAGGATTCAAAGCATCGATTATTTTGCTCGAATTATTCTTTTTCGCTAGTTCAAACGCGGTTAAGTTCTGGCTGTTTTTGATACCCAGCACATCAAATTCCGGCTTCAGGTATCCGCCTCCTAAAGCCGCTGCCCTCGCCCTCATGATACTTTTAACCAGATCTTTCCGTTGATCACTAACTGCCCAATGCAATAGAGTATTTTTCTCTTTATCCATCCAGCGTAGTGTTGCGAATAAGGAACTACTGAAAAGTGTTTCAAATACAGCGAGGCCTCCGGGGTAATTAATCAGATAAATTAATAAATTTTCTTTGTCGTCCAGATCATCCCATGCATTTGTAGAAGAGGCGGCATAAAAAGTTGTCCATAACTGCGCAAGCGCGCCAGAGTGCACCGTTTCCGGGATTGACATGGAAGCCCAGATTGAATTAAGGAAATTAAGCCCGCATTGTTTGCGGCAGAGGATTTCAAAATAAGTTTTTCCAGAAGCAGGTTCTGTCCGAGTTAGCTCTTGCAAAGAGAAATAGCTATTTAAACCTTCATAGTGCTGCAATGCCAACCACTTGTCTTCATTCGGTTTTAAATTTCCTTTATCGAATTTTAATCGGCTTAGGAAGCAATCATAGCCCTGGTTCTCTGTAAGAACGAACCATTTTAAAATGGTTTCGGGCTTGTATGGGGGAACTCTTTTGAAAATCTTATCCAAATATTGCTTGGAAAAATTATTGAATAATTCATTGAGAAAGCGCTGAACTTTTAAATCGCCGGGTAATAATGCAGTTTTAGCTTGCTCTTTTTCTTTTTGTATTTCGGCCCATTTCTTTTCCAGGTCGGTGCCCTGAGCAATTATGGCATCACAGGTTTTTACTAATTCGCCGCTTGTTGCGATTTTGCTTAGTTTCACTGTATTCAGACTTGCCTCTAAATCGGCTACAGTGCCAGGAAGGCCTAAGTTTCTTTTAACCCCTCTATTGGCAAAGAATGTAGCCGGCGATCGAACCAAGGCATTACTCGATGGGAAAGGGCTTGTCTGATCCATAGTTTGTGGCGGTTTAAGCGACAGACTGGCTGTTATTGAGAGCTGCGCTTTCTGGGCAGACTGGCTGGCCTTCCTCTTCGCTTTCTTTTTTCGGTTTCGCCTGCTGCCCGCTGCCTCTTCTTTGGCTGGCTCAGGCAAAGCTGCCTGAGGCTCAGTGGCTTCTCCTGCTGGCGGTTCGATCTCTGGAGTTGCTTCCTTCTCTTGTTTCTCTTCTGCCAGCGGCATTTCCTTTTTAATCAGCTCATGCGCCAGCAAAAAGCTTTCATAATCGGCGTAGGGCAATTTGCCTTCAATCCAGCGGTGAAACGCATGCTGCGACCATTCCTTTTTACCCTCCCGATACAAGCGGCAAACTTCAAGCTCCCAACCCGCCAACTGTTCTTCCGCAGTCTGCTCGGATAATAGCTCCCTTAAAAAAGCAGACTTGGGCGTATTAATGCCCTCCTTTAACGCTTTACACAGCCAGGTTAAGGGATGGCCTTCATCCTGGTCAATAATCAAAGCTCCCGTGGCACGCGTACTGCTGGTAAAAAACTTATTCAGCGCCGGGCCAAAGCGCTCATCGCTGCAGCCGCGACGGGAGCGGTGGACAGGCACTTTGCCGTCAGGACCTATCTGGCCTAACTTGCGGCTGGCATCACGGCAATGCGCATTATCCAGCATGCGGTACAGCACCACATTTTCATATTCCAGTCCCTTGATTTGCTCCGGCGTGAAGATGAGCACGCCCTCCCCGTATTTACGGCGAGCCTCATCAATATATTCAGGCAGGGTGATAACCGCAAAATTACTTTGCCTGGCCAGCTTTTTTAATTTGTCCAACTCTTCCGGCGTCTGCTCTAACCAGTGGACAATGCCTTTATTTTTCTGCTCGGCTGACATCTTTATCTCAGGCTTTTCCCATTTATCGGCAGCGCCTCCCACCACCGTATTCTTAATGCTTATCACCTTGTTCGCAAAATGAACCACGTTCTCAGGGCAACGATAGGCATGCGGCAACTCAATATGATTCATCCCTTTCATCCCAAGCAGAAAAGGACGCTTGGATTTACAGTCAAAAAGGCTCTGGTGCGTATCCATGCAAAAGCACACCTGGCCGTCTTTCGCCAACTGCATTAGAAACCGCAACTGCAGATCCGATAAGTCCTGTGCCTCATCGCCTAGAACAAAATCATACTTGCCCTGCTCATTAACCGGCAGAAAATCCAGCGAATACTTGTGATTGTCTTTTAGATAATTCAAATAGGAATCATAAGCTTCCAAAATCCAGCGCCTGCTTGCCGGGGGATATAAACCCGCGTCCTCACCAAGCTTCAGATAATCGTCCGCACTCTCTCTATATCCTGATAAAAGGCGAAACTCCTGATACAGCTCATTGCGCTCCTCAAAATAATGATTCAGCTCTAATTCCGCTTCACTCGGCCTGTTTTTCTTACCACGAGTGCCGGCTGCCGCTGCCGCAGGCTTTAGCGCCGTTTTCTTGGCATCAAGATACCCCTTCAGCCACTGCTCAAAATCCGCTTCTTTTGCTGGCGTCTTACCCACAAAATAAGCGGACTGCTGCTCCCGTGCAACCGTTTCATACGTCTTAAACTCCACCCGCCTCTTTAAGGCCTCCGGCAGCGATATCTCAGCCCATATCTTCTCCATCGCCTCAATTAACTCCGGCGATTGCGTCACATACAAAATCCTCGCGTCCGGCTCCTGCGACAAGCGGCTGAGTACCTGCTGAATCAGCGATATCGCCACACAGGATTTGCCGGAGCCCGGCGGACCGCTCACCAAAGCCGGTAAATTAACCTGCAATACTTTGGCCTGCTCACTGTTTAAGCGAATAAAATTCTGGTTATAGCAACTTAAGGGGGTAACCCGATGCACCGCTGCCGCCCTTTCACCCGCTGCCTCCCGCGCCGCTGCCGCCTCTTCCTCGGCTATTGCCTCCGCAATCCGCTTCTCTATCGAAGCCCCATACTTCGCACGGTATTTCGCCACCCCATCCCGTAAATGGTATAAGGGCGATTGCGCATAGGCGTGATGCTCCGCTATACCCGCTATCATCGCCGTCCTGCCAAAATTCACTATCAGCGCACGGTCTGCACCACTCAAGCGCGCACTCCCCAAATTATCCTTATCACTAAACTCCTCATACGACACGGACTCCCCTGACAGCATCGCATCCGCTAGCTTATATACAGGCTCTGGACCTCTCCCATAACCCTCTAATACGGCTCGGTCTATAAATACCCTGTCCCAACGGGAAGAAGGTGCTGTTTTCTTTTTTGGCATGGGTTAACCTGAATAAATCCGACTGCAATGGCGGAATATTATACATACAGAGCTACGTTTAATCAAACAAAGAAGCCGTCGCAATTTTCGATGTTTAGTCACCACATCCCATATGGATCCCGCGCGCAGACCTTCGAATCCCACAGCATCGACCCTTCGAATCCCCGCGGCTGCGACCGCGGGGCCCATGGTCGCTCAAAAAAGTGCTCAGAAAAACCACAATCCTGCCACAGTAAAGATGAACGGCTTAGTAAATTGGGGCTCTGAATTAGACTCATTGGGCCCCGCGGTCGCAGCCGCGGGGATTCGGATGGGTCTTCGCGCGGGGATTCGAAGGGTCTTCGCTCGGGAGTTCGGAGGCGCATCGCCGGGCAGGAGGGAATCCATCATTCTGCAGGGAATCGCTTATTGAAACTCAAATTTTTCAATTTCATTCGCTAACATCGCTTCTACGTCCTTCGAGCTTAAACCAGTTGGAGGTGCAAAAAATACACTGGATGATCTAGTATAGGGATTAGGGTAGGGTATCGTTTTTGGCCCGCCTCTTAATCTGTCCCTTGCTATAATTGATTGTTTTTCTAACAAGGAAATGATGGCCTCAAGACTTACTATTTCAGTGTCATTGTTCCCCTCAGTTTTTATAGCTTCTTTAACCTTTTTAGCTAAAGCGAGCGGGATCAGGCCATCCTTATTCTGGATATTAAAAATAATATCCATATTTGTCCCTTTTACTGTACGGTCTCCCCCCCTTAAACCGGCTACCCTGGTATTCATAATGATGAGCACTAAATCCGCTCGCTTCTTGTTGATAGCCCAATGCAGAAAAGTATTTCCCTCTTCATCCTGTATTTTCAAACCCGGTGTAAAACGGCATTCCACAATTTTCTGAAAAAGAACTAGACCTTCTGAGCTGCTTATTAAATGCATAAGGCAGTGATTTTCTGCAGTTAACTTATCCCAGTTAAATTGACCCGGCTTGGCAAAAAATACCTCGCATATGCGCGCATTTAGTTCAGTACAAAAATTTTCATCAATAATTTCAGCAAAAATTAAATCAAGGATCTCCAGTCCTGCCGGTTTGCGGGCCAATATTTCAAAACGGCTTTTGGCGCAATCCGGTGCAGCTTCAAATAATTTTTGCAGGGGAAACCATTGTTTAAAATTTTTGGAGTGTTCTAATAAATAAGCGCGAAAGATCGTCCACTTATTCGGATCTTTTTTAAGCCGGGTCAAAAAACAGTCTGCATTCCCCGTTTCAGTAAGAACCAGCCATTTAAAAACAGTTTCCGGCTTATAGGAAAATACTTTATCAAAGTCTTTCGCGGAGCAATTTCGAAAAAGAATATCGAGAAATCTTTTTTCTTTTTCGGCCGCTGTAGGGACATTCGTAGAAACACTGGACATTACGGGAGGTTTCGATGGGCTCGATACCTGCGCTTCATCCGGGCAGGGCTGTTTTTCTATAGACTCAGGATTTACAAAGGTAAACTCACTGCATTCTGCTGTACGCCAAAACTTATGGGATCGGCCTATTTTACTTAAGGGTACGAAATGATTTAAATCGACGCTATTGGCAGACGGTTTAAGCGACAGACTGGCTGTTGTTGAGGGCTGCGCTTTCTGGGCAGACTGGCTCGCCCTTTTTTTCGCTTTCTTTCTGCGGTTTCGCCTGCTGCCCGCTGCCTCTTCTTCGGCAGGCGCAGGGGAAGCTGCCTGAGGCTCCGGGGTTTGGACTGCTGGCTGCTTGATCTCTATAGCAACTTCTGCATCCTGTTTCTCTTCTGCCAGCGGCATTTCCTTTTTAATCAGCTCATGCGCCAGCAAAAAGCTTTCATAATCGGCGTAGGGCAATTTGCCTTCAATCCAGCGGTGAAACGCATGCTGCGACCATTCCTTTTTACCCTCCCGATACAAGCGGCAAACTTCAAGCTCCCAACCCGCCAACTGTTCTTCCGCAGTCTGCTCGGATAATAGCTCCCTTAAAAAAGCAGACTTGGGCGTATTAATGCCCTCCTTTAACGCTTTACACAGCCAGGTTAAGGGATGGCCTTCATCCTGGTCAATAATCAAAGCTCCCGTGGCACGCGTACTGCTGGTAAAAAACTTATTCAGCGCCGGGCCAAAGCGCTCATCGCTGCAGCCGCGGCGGGAGCGGTGGACAGGCACTTTGCCGTCAGGACCTATCTGGCCTAACTTGCGGCTGGCATCGCGGCAATGCGCATTATCCAGCATGCGGTACAGCACCACATTTTCATATTCCAGTCCCTTGATTTGCTCCGGCGTGAAGATGAGCACGTCCTCCCCGTATTTACGGCGAGCCTCATCAATATATTCAGGCAGGGTGATAACCGCAAAATTACTTTGCCTGGCCAGCTTTTTTAATTTGTCCAACTCTTCCGGCGTCTGCTCTAACCAGTGGACAATGCCTTTATTTTTCTGCTCGGCTGACATCTTTATCTCAGGCTTTTCCCATTTATCGGCAGCGCCTCCCACCACCGTATTCTTAATGCTTATCACCTTGTTCGCAAAATGAACCACGTTCTCAGGGCAACGATAGGCATGCGGCAACTCAATATGATTCATCCCTTTCATCCCAAGCAGAAAAGGACGCTTGGATTTACAGTCAAAAAGGCTCTGGTGCGTATCCATGCAAAAGCACACCTGGCCGTCTTTCGCCAACTGCATTAGAAACCGCAACTGCAGATCCGATAAGTCCTGTGCCTCATCGCCTAGAACAAAATCATACTTGCCCTGCTCATTAACCGGCAGAAAATCCAGCGAATACTTGTGATTGTCTTTTAGATAATTCAAATAGGAATCATAAGCTTCCAAAATCCAGCGCCTGCTTGCCGGGGGATATAAACCCGCGTCCTCACCAAGCTTCAGATAATCGTCCGCACTCTCTCTATATCCTGATAAAAGGCGAAACTCCTGATACAGCTCATTGCGCTCTTCAAAATAACGATTCAGCTCTAATTCCGCTTCACTCGGCCTGTTTTTCTTACCACGAGTGCCGGCTGCCGCTGCCGCAGGCTTTAGCGCCGTTTTCTTTGTCTCGAGATAGTCCTTCAGCCACTGCTCAAAATCGGCTTCTTTTGCTGGCGTCTTACCCACAAAATAAGCGGACTGCTGCTCCCGTACCACCGTCTCATACGTCTTAAACTCCACCCGCCTCTTTAAGGCCTCCGGCAGCGATATCTCAGCCCATATCTTCTCCATCGCCTCAATTAACTCCGGCGATTGCGTCACATACAAAATCCTCGCGTCCGGCTCCTGCGACAAGCGGCTGAGTACCTGCTGAATCAGCGATATCGCCACACAGGATTTGCCGGAGCCCGGCGGACCGCTCACCAAAGCCGGTAAATTAACCTGCAATACTTTGGCCTGCTCACTGTTTAAGCGAATAAAATTCTGGTTATAGCAACTTAAGGGGGTAACCCGACGCACCGCAGCCACCCTTTCTCCCGCAGCCTCCCGCGCCGCTGCCGCCTCTTCCTCGGCTATTGCCTCCGCAATCCGCTTCTCTATTGAAGCCCCATACTTCGCACGGTATTTCGCCACCCCATCCCGTAAATGGTATAAGGGCGATTGCGCATAGGCGTGATGCTCCGCTATACCCGCTATCATCGCCGTCCTGCCAAAATTCACTATCAGCGCACGGTCTGCACCACTCAAGCGCGCACTCCCCAAATTATCCTTATCACTAAACTCCTCATACGACACGGACTCCCCTGACAGCATCGCATCCGCTAGCTTATATACAGGCTCTGGACCTCTCCGATAACCCTCTAATACGGCTCGGTCTATAAATACCCTGTCCCAACGGGAAGGAGGCGCTGTTTTCTTTTTGGGCATGGGTCAACCTGAAACTAAATATGAATACAAAACTGGTTCGATATTATACACGCAGCCCTTTATTTTGTAATTAGATTATTTTTAGAACAGCCAACTATTTTTGAAATACATAGGTTCCTGGTGCACTGCACAGAGGGGGATAACCCTTTTCCGGGTTACCCATAGGTGGGGGCGTCACTTTTTCACCTGATTGAGCGGCCAGCCATTCCTCCCAGACAGGCCACCAGGATCCCTTATAGGATGGCGCTTTCTCAAGCCAGCTGTCGGAGGTCAAGTATTTATCATGCGGTTTACGCGTGCGTATCTGATAACTGCGGTTTTTATGCCCGGGTTCACTGACAATTCCGGCATTGTGGCCGCCGCTAGTCAGGACAAAAGTAATTTCAGTGTCGGTAAACAAATGGAGCTTATAAACAGAACGCCAGGGGGAAATATGGTCTGTCTGTGTCCCGACAACAAACATAGGCACTCGAATATCACTTAAGGCAACCCGACGGTGGTTCACCCGAAAGCGCCCCTGGACCAGATCATTATTTAAAAATAAGTAATGCAGATATTCTGAATGAAAACGATAGGGCAAGCGGGTAGTATCATGGTCCCAGGCCATCAGATCATTTAATGGCCGACGCGTGCCCAGGAAATAATGGTGAATGATTCGGGACCAGACCAGATCATTGGATCGGAGCATGCTGAAAGCAGCAGTCATTTGATTCCCTTTTAAGTAACCCTGCTCCCACATAATATCTTCCAGATAGGTCACCTGGCTAGGATCGATAAACAACTGCAATTCCCCAGGCTCCCTGAAGTCAACCTGGGCGGCAAAAAGGGTCACACTTTTCATGCGCTCATCCGAACGGCCTGCTAAGGCAGCGGCGACCATGCTAAGCAGAGTACCGCCTAAACAATAACCTACAGCATGAACCTTCTGGGTGGGAACAATACTCAGAATGGCATCCAAGCCTTCTAAAATGCCATGGTTAATATAGGTATCAAAACCAAAATCCCGGTCTTCATGACCCGGATTTTTCCAGGAAATGATGAAAACAGTATGTCCCTTGCCCACCAGATACTTCACCAGCGAATTATGAGTGGAGAGGTCTAGAATATAATATTTCATAATCCAGGCAGGTATTATAAATACAGGCTCCGCATAGACTTCTTTAGTAGTTGCTTCGTACTGAATAAGCTCAATTAAACGATTTCTGAAAACAACTTTTCCAGGCGTCACTGCCAGATTGACGCCTACCTTGAATTTTTCCATTTCCTTAGCCGGCAGGTTTAGCCACTCACGAAATATATCCTCGATAAGATTTTCTGCCCCTGCTAAAAAATTCTGGCCTCTCGATTGCAGCGACTTTTCAATAATCTCAGGATTTGTCCAGGGAAAGTTGCTGGGTGAAAAAATATCGAGAAACTGACGTTGAACGAAATTAACAACCCGTAAATGATGCGGTGTGGCGCCGCGGATTCCCCATGTCATTTCATTGATAGCCTGCTCTACCATTAAAAATTGCTGGACATATAATGAAAATGGAAAATTTTTCCAGGAGTCTGCCTGAAAGCGCTTGTCTTCGAGTTTAATCTGCATGCAATGTTCGTTTTTACTCAGATCACCGTGCTGGCAGTGGACGGCAAAAAAAAGCAGCTTGATTAGATTCTGCCAATTTTTTCGAGCAATATAAACCTGTCTGGCGGGTGCCATATTAAAATGGGAAAGCCAGTCAAAAAAAGCGAGGGAAACTGACGCAGGAGATAACCATCCGGTAAAACGTCCCTGCCAGGAGTGCAGGAGGATATCGAAAATTTGCCCGTCATAATGACCATTGGCCGGGGGCTCAACCGGTTGCAATGATTTGTTGTCTGGATTCGCCTTGTTCTCTTCTGTCATCACGGTCCTTTGTTAGAAGAGAATTTGCTAATTCATAGAGCGAATTGCATCAAACTCTTGATAAAACTCTTCATCCTGTCGAAGTCCATCACAGAAATTTAGCGTTTTTTGTACATTATTCTCTGGCTTCACAACCACTGAATCCGCATTTTCCTTTTCCTGCTCATCTATTGCATTTTTAACGTCTCGATTACGCATGACTACTCCCCAGCATTACACTTATATTTTAACTTTAGCCCATAAAATAATTTTTGCTATTGTTCGAGACTTGTTGCCAAAGCAAGGGCTTGTTGTATATAGTTTTTTAATCAGCTCAAAAAAGGATGCCCATCGTGTTAAAGCGCGACATATCAAGAACCAATGTATTAATCGCAGCAGCAGGGGGCATGATCGGTTCCGGTTGGCTGTTTAGTCCTTTTATCAGCGCCCAAATGGCTGGAAGCAATGCGTTGATAAGCTGGATCCTTGCAGCCTTGTTTATGCTGTTTATTGCACTCCCTCTTTGCGAACTTGGCGCAATGTTCCCTATCTCTGGTGGAATGACCAACTATCCAAGCTTTACCCATGGCAATGAAGTTGGTTTTTTGTTTGCATGGACCTCCTGGTTATCCTATGTGGTTATGACGCCCATTGAAATTCAGGCCATCCTGCAGTATTCCAGCCATTTTTTCCCAGTCTTGCTGGTAAAAAACTCCACGACATTTACGCTGTCTGGAATTGGTTATGTTGTTGCCATCGTTATCATGTTTTTTGTGGTATTGCTCAATTCCTACGGCATTAAAATGCTTGCCGAATGTAACAAATTTGCCAGTATCATAAAATTTCTGGTGCCCAGTATTGCCATTGTTGCTTTGATATCCAGTGCGCCATCCATGGCCAATATTGACATTCACCTTAGTGATAAAAATGCCTGGGTACAAATCTTTACCGCCCTCTCAGCCGGCGGTGTAGCCTTTGCATTTACCGGCTTTCAGAATGGCCTGATGCTCGCAGGCGAGGTGCAGAACCCCCAGCGCAATATTCCCATTGCGATTCTTGGCGCAGTGCTTATCGGCTTTGTTTTATATTTTATGCTGCAGCTTAGTTTTTTAGTCGCCATACCCTCGTCCTATCTGGCAAATGGCTGGCAGAATTTAAGTTTCCCTGGCGATAGCGGGCCTTTGGTGGGTCTCAGTTTACTTCTGGGTCTGGGGCTCGTTGCCATGTTGCTGATGTTTGATGCCGCTTTCTCACCATTTGGCACGACATTGGTGTATACGGCCGCGACTTCTCGAATTGTTTATGGCATGTCGCTCAATAACCATTTGCCTAAATTCTTCACCCGATTAAACAGACACCGCATTCCCTACATCACTCTCTATGCCAATTTACTAGTGGGCTGCTTATCCTTTCTGCCCTTTCCCGGCTGGCAAAAAATGGTGGCTTTTCTATCTTCCTGCAGTATTCTTTCCTATGGAATAGGACCCGTCTGCCTCCTCGCCATGCGTAAATTACAACCCAATCGCGAACGGCCATTTCATCTGTCCGCCAGCCAGTTTTTCTGCCATGCAGCCTTTTACGCCTGTAATCTTATGCTTTACTGGTGTGGCTTTGATATTCTTTGGAAACTGGATTTGGCCTTATTACTCGGCTTTATTATAAATCGGATCTGTCAAAGGAAAAAATCGACCGCTTTCACCGATCGAAGCCTCTACTGGTTTGCATTCTATATGAGCTCCATGTTGCTTGTTTCCTATCTGGGTTCTTTCGGGGGGATTGGCCGAATCGGCTTTCCTCAGGATATTATTCTGATACTGCCCCTGAGCATGCTAATCCTGCACTTCTCACAAAAGGTATTAGTGGATGACAAACTGCATCAGGAAATTACTTCAAATTTACTGATGGCAGAGATGGCGGAATCTTAATCAAGCCGGAGCGGGATCTTTGCCTGGCGTATCCTCTTGCTGTAAACTTTTTACATAAGCCTCACCATCCATAAAGGCCATGTGGGTACCCTGATGTTTGCGCATGGCTTCATTTATTTTTTCGCAAAGTTCTGTAAAAGCCAGTTCGGTATATTCCCCTTCATTGGGATCAAAAAATGAGTAACTGTCCTTCGTTTTCTTAATCACCATCGAATGGCCTTCAAAATCAAAAAAAGTTTTCTTGAAAACAGAAAATTTAACATAATGCCCGTCGGGAAGCGCATCCAGTTTTTCAGCCAGGGCAGATTCGTTAACCAAACCGTTTTTCTGATTCGATTCGAAAGGCCTGAATAAATCGTGCGGATAAATATTAAAGAAATAAGCAATGATTTTCTGGAAGAGAGTACTGACATGAAGGATATGGCTTTTTCGGATTTTATCCTCGTTTAAATCAGTCACATAGAATCGATGACGGGAAATTTTCTCTTTTTCTATCAGAACCAGTTTGTCATCGTCGGCTTTCATTTCGAAGGATTTTTTCGCAAAGGCATCACTGAATCGTTTGTTGTGCTTAAATGTTCTTCCCAGCTTATCTTCCATAATTACAAAATTACAAATCAGCTCGCACAAGCCATTAAATTTCAAATTAATCTGATGCAGGCTTGAATAGACGTCTTTGTTTTTCTTTACTTCATCGCAAAGTTCAGTCTGATCAAATTTGATTAGATTGCCAGGCGATTTATCCTGAACTGTTTGCCCCTCAGCCCGATTGCAGGCATTAAAGATTACTGTTTCACCCTGGATATTCACGTCAATGAAAAACTGCGTTGGTTTCATAATAATAGAGATAAGCCAAAAACTGATAAACAAAGTTATTTTAGCACAAAAAGATGAAATTAAATACATTAAGCCTTACTTAAACGCAGGGTTGTTATGGTATAATAATGAAACTTTAACTGTCCTCGTGCATTATGACGAAACAGCTCCTTTCTCTGAGCGCTTTACATATTATTTTACTCTGTTTAAGCAATATTCTGGTACAAATCCCGATGATGATCTTTGGGTTTCATACGACCTGGGGGGCGTTGTCCTATCCACTTATTTTCATTCTGACTGACTTAACCACCCGTTTGGCAGGTTCTGCTACAGCAAGAAGAATTGTTTTTCTGGCCATGCTGCCTGGTTTATGCTGTTCTTACCTGATCACTAACTGGTTCAGTTATGGTAGTCTCTGGGTTAGCAATCCCCTGGCTCTACGCATTGCAGTCGCAAGTTTCAGCGCTTATGTAGTCGGTCAACTACTCGACATCCGCTTTTTTCAGAAGCTGCAGCGGCACTCTTCCTGGTGGCTTGCCCCGACCGTTTCAAGCAGTGTTGGGAATGTTCTGGATACTTATTGCTTTTTCTTCATTGCTTTTTATCAATGCAGCGATCTCTTTCTCAGCGGGCACTGGCCGGAAATAGCCAGTGTGGACCTGATATTTAAGCTGCTAATCAGCATCGGCTCTTTTGTGCCATTATACGGGCTATTATTAAGCCTCATTCTGCCAGGAAAAGGGCGGCGCTCAGTGGAACATGGCTCCCATAGCGATACAGCCCTTTCCGGCATGGAGTCCAATGGCAGTTGAAACCGGTTCAACGAACACAGGCTCCTGACCAAGCACTTCGTAAGTCATTGCAGCAAATTCCGCAGCCTTCTCAGGGACACCCGCATGTACAATACAGTAATTATCCAAAGACCGGGTTTTAGCAAGCTCACTGACCGTATTTACCAGCTTGACTAAAGCCTTGGTTTCACCAAAAGCCTTATCCTGAATTACCGCCCTTCCTTCTGCGTCGAAAGAAATAATGGGTTTAATACCCGAATACCGGGCAAACATTCCCTTGAGTTTGCTGACCCTCCCTGAACGAATCAAGGCATCAAACTGATCAACCATCACATACAGATGCGTGCTGCTGGCCCGCTCCGTCAATGCGGATTTTATAGCTTCTACGTCCATGCCCTCTGCAATCAATTCCGCGGCATAATATAATAAAAGGCCCTGGGAACCGGAAACCAGGCGCGAGTCCAGTACATGTACATTGGCATAACTGGCTGCTACTTTACAAAGTGCATCGTGCATGCCACTTAAAACCTTGGCCACACTTAAGACGAGTACCTGGTCATAATTTTGAGCCAGATAGGCAATCCGTTCATTCATCAGCACAGGCGCAGGGAAGGAAGTGGTTGGATAAGCCTCCAGTGTCGATAAACTATTGTAAAAATCATTGCCTTCCAGGCAATACCGGTCTAATAAGTCATGCCCGTCATAATGAACATTCAGATTGATTAAGTGGATTTGAAAATCATCGAGAATCGCTTGCGGAATGTTCACGCTGGAATCAGTTACCAATGCAATCCGGTAACGGCTCTCATGCATGACCTGGTATTGCCTGAGCATATCCTCGACCTTCGGCGACTGGATGCTGCCGTGCTGCCTTAAAATCTTGAATACTGTAGACGGTTGATTGCAATGGAGGTGCAATCGACATAATTGCTGATTGGCGGTGAGCACTATACTATCGCCATGCGCCTGTAATGAATTGACAATCTCGGTTTTATCTATCTGTTTGCCGGCAATAACCGCTTCCGTACAATAACGGTTATGAGGCGGATTTCCGCAAACTGGCTGTTCATGCTGATGGTTTTCACTGACCAATACCTCATCAATTTCCTCATCTAGCGGTTTGGGGTCAGCAATGTAGCCGGCGAATCCTTCTACGAAAAAACAAAATCCCAAAGCACCCGCATCGGCCACCTGGGCTTCCTTTAATATCGCCAGGGTATTTCTGGTCGACTCAACAGCAGCCTTCACTTCCGGTAAACTGCGGTTTAATAAATCAACCAGGCAATCAATAGTTACTGCATCCCGCTCCAGACAGGCAGCCCAAACGTCCATTACCGTCAGGATAGTCCCCTCAACCGGTTTGAGGATCGCCGAGCGGACACTTTGTACCGCAATTTTTATCATTTGCGCAAACTGCCGGGTATCCAATGCATCCGGCAGAGGGGCCGACTCCATCAATCCATTAAAAAACTGGGAGAAAATCATTCCTGAATTGCCCCGTGCACCCATAATCCCCGCATCAGCCAGGGCTTTGCAGGTCAGTTCGAGATCTGGCTGCTGTTTGGCATAGGTAAGAATGGAGCGGGCAGTCGCTGCCATATTATCGCCCGTGTCGCCGTCAGCGACTGGAAAAACATTGATTGCATTTAGATTTTGCCGTTGAGCTATAAGCGTCTTGCAGGCACTCATTACGGCTGAGTGAAGCAATGCCGCGTCCAGTTGCAGTATCGCCATGATAAATTATTAAAGTAAATGAACCCTAAGATTAAGCATACTCCCGCCTCTTTTTTAAAGCAATGCGTGAGAAGTTCTAATGTGCAAAGACAAGTAAAACCTGGAGCCTATTGCCTCCTGTACTGCGCTTAGCGGTATTTTCCCGTTTTTGCCCGGATTTTTTCTATATCTAAAATCAGGCTTGTGCCATAATTTCCGGATATCTGAACTCAGGCCAGGCCACTGTATTAAAATGATTTATTCCGATTTACGTGATTTTATGGAGCAATTGGAAAAACGGGGATTGTTGAAACGAATTGAATATCCCGTTTCTCCCTACCTTGAAATGACTGTAGTAAGCGACAGGGTTTTGCGCTCTGGAGGCCCGGCTCTGCTATTTACCCGCTCCCATGCGCAAATCCCTGTTTTGACAAACCTGTTCGGTACAGTAGAACGTGTCGCCCTGGGTATGGGAACAGAACAAATCAGCGCCTTGCGGGAAATTGGCCAGTTGCTGGCTAGTCTGAAAGAGCCTGAACCGCCTAAAGGCTTCAAAGATGCGATGGGAAAGCTTCCCTTACTGAAACAAGCATTGACCATGGCGCCCAAAATGGTAAAAAAAGCGCCTTGTCAGCAGATCGTTATCGAAAAGGAAGAAGTCGATTTGTATGCGCTGCCTGTGCAAACCTGCTGGCCTGAAGATGCTGCACCGCTGATTACCTGGGGGCTTGTCACTACCAAAGGCCCGTACAAAAACCGGGAAAACATGGGCATTTACCGTCAGCAGGTGATTGATAAAAACAAACTGATTATGCGCTGGCTTTCCCATCGGGGAGGTGCGTTGGATTATCAGGAGTGGCAAAAAGCCCATCCAGGGGAACCCTTTCCTGTAGCGGTAACTCTCGGTGCCGATCCAGCCACCATTCTTGCCGCCGTAACGCCTATTCCAGACACCCTCTCCGAGTATTCTTTTGCCGGGCTTTTGCGGGGAAAACGGACTCAGCTAACCCAATGCATTGGTAATTCCCTACATGTTCCAGCGTCTGCAGAAATCATCCTTGAGGGCTATATTGAGCCTGGATCTTCCGCAGAAGAAGGACCGTTTGGCGATCACACCGGCTATTATAATGAAGTTCAATCCTTTCCCATTTTTACAGTGGAGCGCATAACACATCGGCCAAATCCCGTCTATCATAGTACTTATACCGGCCGTCCACCAGATGAACCCGCTATTTTGGGTGTTGCCCTGAATGAAGTATTTATTCCTATACTGCAGAAGCAATTCCCGGAAATTGTTGATTTCTATCTGCCGCCGGAAGGTTGTTCTTATCGCCTGGCTGTGGTGACTATCAAAAAGCAATACCCTGGCCATGCAAAGCGGGTAATGATGGCGGTGTGGTCATTCTTAAGACAATTCATGTATACTAAATTTGTAATAGTTTGTGATGATGACGTTGATGCGCGAAATTGGCAGGATGTTATCTGGGCCATGACTACCAGAATGGACCCTGCCCGCGATACGGTGATGATTGAAAATACACCAATCGATTATCTTGATTTTGCTTCACCCGTCTCCGGACTAGGCTCAAAAATTGGATTTGACGCGACCAGTAAATGGCAGGGGGAAACACAACGAGAATGGGGGAAACCAATTCTCATGGATACCGAAATCTTGAACAAGGTCAACCACTACTGGGACAAGTTAGGATTGAAATGATGGATATTATTGAAACCACGGCGCAAATTGAAAGCATAACTCCTTTATCAGATAACATTATTGAGATTATACTTTCACCTGCCCGCTATGTGGATTACGAGGCCGGCCAATATCTTCAGATTAAATCGAATGACAGTTACACCTGCTTTTCAATTGCCAATGCGCCTCTTGGTTCGCGCAAATACGAGTTACACATACGCCATACCGGCAACCCCTACAGCCAGCCGCTTTTTACGCAAATCAAAGAAGAAGGGCAAGTTACCATTCGTCTTCCATATGGGGATTGCTGCCTGTCCAGGCTAAAACCGAAAAAGCCCATCCTTTTCATTGCGGGAGGGACAGGATTTGCGCCAGTCAAGGCAATGATTGAAGAGTTATTGGCCACCAGCGAACCCCGTCCCTTTGAGTTATATCGGGGAGCACGCTCCAAGGTTGACTTATATATGGATGAGAAATTGAAGGAATGGGAAGCACATTCCAGCCATTTCAAGTATTTTTCATTATTGCCGCCAGAATCCAATTTCCTGGCCCCCCTGGCAATCAAAAAGCATCCTGACGATTTGATGCAATATGAAATTATAATCGCCGGCCCCTTTGATATGGCTTACATCGTACGTGATCAGCTGCTTGCCCAGGGCTTGAGCAAATCCCAGCTTTATTCAGATGCATTCAGTGTTTCAGAAGGAAAAAAGAAATAATGGAAACTTTTTATCAAATTCTTGGCGTGATCGCTGCCAGCTTAATCGTCTGGTATCTCTACCGCACAGTTAAAAACCGCCCGGAACTATTCAGCCGGGAAAACATGAACAAAAGTATGGGTACAATGGGTGTCCTGGCACTTATTCTTATTGCCTTTGTCGGTTTTCTGATTTTGATGCTGAAGTATTCCTGAATCGATTCCCCGTCATTGCGAGCCATAGCTATCTACACAAATGCAGTCGAATCCCCGCGGTCGAAGCCGCGGGGCCCATGTTTGGTGGCCAAAAGCTCTCAGATGAATCCAATGTTGCCGTAGATAGCAATTTAAAGCAGTTAGGAACTAGTCTTTCAAACATTATCCCTAAATTAGCAAAATCGATATTCCAAATAGGCTTCGTGTGGGCCCCGCGGTCGAAGCCGCGGGGATTCGAAGGAGCTGCGCAACGAGGAATTCCAAGTGGGAACATATTTGTGTAGATAGCTATGCATAGCGAAGCAATTGATCCAAACGGCGTTTGCCTTCAGGCTAATGCTTCTTTATACAGCTTCGATAGCCCTTTTTATCAGCTATCAGATACTCCGGCAGTCTGGGATTGTCAATTTGCTCACTCCCCTTATCCAGGATTAACTGATCTTCTTCAACATAGGTAATCTGGCTGCTTTCATCCACCAGCAATCGATACCAGGTGCTGCGGGTGGCGAACTCCCGTTTGCTTGCCTGCGGATTGTAGCGCCCTGAGGCCTGAAATAAAGGATCGATATCAACAATTACGGCACGATAGCCATGCTGTTGATGCCTGACGCAATCGCCGATATTGAATTTGGCTTCTTTAGTCATGGGCTCTCCTTTTTTATACTGTTCTCTATAGATATCGGTTGCTTGCCGTAAATCTTAAGCGCTTGATATTCCTTTCGTTAGGGCTCAAAATGCTTGGCATATTTACATTTTGCGCTCCAATTATGTCAGCAAGGATTGGCTCCCCTCCTGTTAATTCGGATTTATTTCTTTATAAAACCCGGTTTATCAGTTTTGTATTACTATTCGGCTATACCTTTTTACATACCCGGCTGACTGTTATCTATGTTCAGGTCACTCTTGATCAAATGCTCGGATTTTGCGCGCGCATGCCTTTTGCCCAGCGTCTTCTGGTTCCTGCATTAGCCAAACTATTATCCGATTTTCTCCCTTTTTCTGCTGCCTCCCTCTTTTTTCTGCTGGAATTTCTGTTCACTGCAGCCTTTTTTTTCAGTTTACAAGCCCTGCTGCGTACCCAGCTTCCCCGCAAAACCAGCTTAATGGGTTCCTGGCTGTTTTTGCTGTTACTGCCATTGCTCTCGGTTGTGAATTATCGATTTATGTATGGAGGGCCGGCGACGTTTTTTTATCCGGCGGATACAGCATCTCTTTTCTTTATGAGCCTGGGTTTTTTGCTGTGTTTACAAAAACGCTGGCCTTTACTTTTACTCTGGATATTTCTCGCCACCTTTAATCGCGAAAGCAGTATCTTGCTGGTTCTGTTAATTCCTGCTTTGCATTGGAAAGATAAAACCAGTATTAAGCCCTTCATCGCAGGAACAATGCTCTATATCCTGGCGCGTTTGATTATTCTTTTCCTGACGCGCAGCTCCCCCGGCCCGCTCACCGAATGGTATGATCAGTATTTTGGCCATACTTATTTCGAAACCAATTTTAATTGGCTGTTCAGGCAAATGGGCATTTTCCTGATTAGTTTTTGTTTTATGGGTTTGCCCTTGCCATGGTTCGCATTTATTGATTACATTCCCCTTCAACTAAGACCTATACGGTTCATCGCAGTTTGCTACTTCCTGGGATTATTGTTGATTGGAAATTTTCCAGAAGTCCGTATATTTCATGAAATTGTAATCCTGCTTTATTTACCCGTATGTATGGCTATTTATCGCTGGATAAAGCAGGAGCCTCCCTTTACAGAGCCCGCCGGATCACCCCTCCTGTATTTCCTTAATCGCTATGCTGTTTCTCTAATTCTGTTAATTATTATCATGGCCCACTCCGTACTTGCTCCTCTGGTCAGCAAGGTTGCTGATCTCTCGGGAAGCAAAAACAGTAACCCGCTGAATAAAGATTGGTATGACAAGTATTACAACTATTGAGTACTCATTAGAAAATCGATGCACTAAATGGTGCAAATCATGCTATAATGTCACATAAGGTGCACAGGAGAAACGAATGAATACCCACTCCAAACCTGATGAAAACCATGTATTGGCAGTTGCCTTAATGAATTTAAAAGAGCATTTAGAACTATCTTATGAAGATCTAGGGCATATTATTGGCCTCCATCGCAATAGCATCACTCGCCTTTTAAAAAAGGGAGGGATTAACCCTGCAAGTAAAGAAGGGGAGCTTTCACTATTATTAATCCGGGTTTACCGTGCTTTATTTGCTTTAAATGGAGGCAATAAAGAGGCTATCAAACACTGGTTAACAACAAAAAATCGTCATATTCAGGGTATTCCTTTGCAAACCATGAAAACGGTATTAGGTTTATCCAGGGTTGTTAATTATCTGGATGCTATCAGAGGAAAAGTATAAATGGTTGATATATGGTCTGAGGTAAAAGGGATGAATGAAATCCAGCCATTGATGGCGAGTATTTTCCGTTTTGTCGAATCTCAGGAACAAATAGCTACACTCAATCTGGTAAATAATGTATATGAGCAAGGAGTTCTTGAAGAATTACTTGAATCAACTAAAAATCCGCTGCCTGAAAAACCACCCTCTATGCACTATTTGCTAACCACACCTTTTCGCTATCCTCCCTTACGATATGGCTCCCGATTTGGGACGACTCTGGAACGGGGAATTTTTTATGGCTCATTAAATTTACTCACCGCCCTAACGGAAACCGCTTATTACCGTTTTGTTTACATACTTGGACCAGAAACACCCTTTCACTCTATTATTTCCAGCGAATACTCTTCATTCTCGGTCTCGGTAAAAAGCGAGGCCGGAGTTTTCCTGGACGAACAGCCCTTTTCAAAATATGAGTCCATTTTGACATCTCCCAATTCATATTCAGAAACACAGCAATTAGGCTCCAATATGCGTCAGGATGGAGTTGAAGTTTTTAGATATATTTCAGCCAGAGATAAAAATAAAGGAAAAAACATAGCCTTATTTACACCAGAGGCCTTCCATAGTGACAAACCCTCAAAACGAACAACCTGGTTATGCCAGGCAAGCATAAAAGAAATAGGATTTATATCGAAAGAAAACAACTTGCGCACAATGTTTATGCAAGAAGACTTCTGGGTTAATGGAGCGTTTCCCTCTCCAGCGGTTTAGTTTTTTGAGGGCGTCGCGGGTTTCGCCAGCGGCAAAGAACAATACCCAATTCATATAACAGACATAAAGGCACTGCCAGCAGGATTTGCGATAACACATCCGGGGGGGTTAATAACATGCCCACCGTAAAGGCCAGGACAATGATATAAGGGCGCACCAGAATTAAATGTTTAATCTCAATCCATTCCAACTGCACAAGCACCAGACAAATTAACGGAACCTGAAAACAAATACCGAAGATAATGAGCATACGGGTAATAAAATCGAGCGCATTGCTGATATCCGGCATCATTTTAACCCCTTCAGGAACCGCCTGGATAAAAAACTGAAACATAAAGGGTAAAACGATATAAAAGCAGAAAAGCACCCCCAGCATAAAAAGACTCAAGCTGCTAATAATGGCGGCTTTAATTTTCTCGCGTTCATTGCGATAGAGCCCAGGGGCAATAAAACACCAAAGCTGAAACAGGAAAAAAGGCGTTACTGAGAGAAGCGCCAGGTTACTCGCCAAAGCGATAGGGGTTAAAACAGGCGCAGTGACCTGGGTGGCAATGAGGCTGCCTTGTGCGGCGGGCAATGCATTGATTAAAGGGGAGACAACCCAGTGAAACAGGTCTTTGGCGAAATAAAAATAGCTGCCGAACAGAAGGGCAAAAAAAATCAGCACCCTAATCATTCGTCTTCTAAGCTCAATAAGCTGCTCTAACATAGTTCGTTCCAATGGGTAATTGCCCGGGAGATCGATGAAATACTATTTATTTATATCGATCTCGGTTAGGCTGGTCAAATCGGGTGATTTAATTATTGCAATCATGAACAGGGATCTTTTTCGCTATAAATTACGCTTCATTAGTATCGCTCTGATTTTCGGTTATGCGTTTATGCATGTCAAATTAGCAGGTGTTTACAGCGGCGCCACATTAGACGAAATGATCAACTTCACCGCCCGCTTGCCCTTTGGCCAGCGCATGCTGGTACCCGCACTGGCGCGCCTGCTCAGTTATATTCTTCCGCTGGGAACCTATCAACTGTTCTTCCTCCTTGAGGTAATATTTGTCGCTTTATTTTTTATAGCGCTTTATCAGTTGTTAAGAACAATATTCAACGCTGAAAGGGCAATCCTGTTAAGCTGGCTGTTTTTCCTGCTACTGCCCCTGATGTCCATTGTCAATTACCGTTTTACAATTGAAGGCGAAGCGTCTTTTTTCTATCCAGCCGACAGTGCGTCCTTATTTTTTATGGCCCTGGGTTTTTTCTTTTGTCTTAAACAGCAATGGCGCTGGCTGATTCTCTTAATTTTTATTGCCACCTTCAATCGGGAAAGCAGCATCTTACTGGTCCTTTTAATTCCAGCCCTGCATTGGCAGCAACTGAAAAAAGTACGCGCGGTATTTAGTCTGGCTTTGATAAGCTATCTGCTGGCCCGATTAATGGTGGTTTTATTAACCTGTAAGTTACCCGGCACTTATAGCGAATGGTATTTTCGCGATACCAGTCACAGCCATTTTGAAGCGAATCTTCTCTGGCTGCTGGCTGATAATAATCTGCTGCTCTTCGTATTTTGTTTCTGCGGTTTGCCGCTATTCTGGTTTGGATTTTACGATTATATTCCCTTGCAATACCGCCCAATCCGGTATTTAGCCTTATTTTACTTCCTCGGGCTTCTGTTGGTGGGCCATTTTATGGAGGCAAGAATTTTTAATGAATTACTCATCCTGCTTTATTTTCCTGTCTGCATCGCCATATCCCGCTGGCTGGAAGAACTCCCGCCCTTTATTAGCGCAAAGCAAGGATGGATTTATTTCATTAACCGGTATGCCGTATTAGCCATTTTGCTTCTGATAATAATCGGGCGGTCATTTATTAACCCCCTGGTGCTGTGGTTTGCTGCAAATTAGCCTGGATTATCCCTTTTGCAAATGTGGGACTATTACTGTAGAATAGGGAGCGATAATTTGTAAGTGAATACAGAAGTTATTCATTCAATCGTGGTCAAGACTCGCAGCAATTCCTTAGGTTCGGTAACAAAATCTAATATTCGCTAAACTCTGAACGCGAGTGCAGACTGTTTTCAGGTGAGAAAAAGTGAGTCATCGTCCTCGTAAACGTTTTGGTCAAAATTTTTTGCAAAACCCATCTATCATTGCACAAATTGTTGCATCTATTAATTTGAACGCTTCCGATAATGTGCTGGAAATCGGGCCGGGTATGGGGGCTATGACCCAGGCATTGCTTAAGCAGCTCCCCAGGCTCACGGCCATAGAGATTGATCGCGATCTTTGTGCCTTGCTTAAAGAAACCTATCCCGCTGAACAGCTGCTGCTTATTAGTTGCGATGCATTGACGGTTGATTATGAAGCATTTGGCCCTAATCTAAGGGTTGTAGGGAATCTGCCTTATAATATTTCAACGCCCCTGCTCATCCACTTATTTAATTTTGTATCGTCCATCAAGGACATGCATTTTATGCTGCAAAAAGAAGTGGTTGAACGTCTGGTCGCAGCCCCCGGCTCCAAAGATTACGGGCGCCTGAGTATTATTACCCAGTATTATTGCCAGACCGATTATTTGTTTGAAGTGCCGCCAGAAGCCTTTTTTCCAAAACCCAAGGTTGATTCAGCCATTGTCAGGCTTACACCCTATACAAGTTCTCCCTATCCGGAAGTGGATATCAGCCGCTTTCAAAATCTTGTAGCCAAGGCTTTCTCCATGCGTCGCAAAACCCTGGCCAATAACTTAAAACCGCTGTTGTCAGCCCATGATTTAATTCAATTGGGGGTCGATCCGACCCAAAGGCCAGAGCAGGTTTCAATAAGAGAGTATATTGAGATCAGTAAGCATCTGGATATGATGTAAAATTAATTAGAAGCACTGCAATTAGGCACGCAGTCCAATTGCAAAACACTATTATTATGGAGGTTGTCTTGTTTCATCGTTATGGAAAAGGACGTGTGTCCCAAGCCCGGCCATTGAAGGATTTAACTAAAATAATAACAGTTGAACAAATTCTTGCCGAAGAAAAACGTAACCAGTTATTGCAGCAAATTACTGAAAACTGTGCCCTTGAACCTGCACGCTTTGACAGCATCTGCACAACCCTTATTCATAACCTGGTCAATCATACGCAGCTTTTACCTGAAACCTCCAATAGTTATTATTCGCAGCCCGGCGGCTTGATTGATCATGCCTTAAACCGTACTGAAGCGGCATTAAACCTTTTTAAACAATATCTCATTGTGGAAGAAAACGTCAGTTATTCGGAAGAACAGAAATTATGGCAGTATGCGCTGCTCTCTGCTGCCCTGCTGCAAGGGATAGGTAAATTGCAAATCGATTTGACGGTAGAGCTTTTTGACAATCACGGTCAATTTCTCAAACAGTGGAATCCACTGCTTGAAAATCTGATATTAGTCGGCAGTCATTACTCTTATAGTTTTCAGAAAGAAAGTGATATTGAATTCCGCAAACGTCTGAACCTGCTTATGGCTCGCCTGTTAATGCCGTCCAGCGGCTTTGCATGGATTGCCTCGAACCCGGAGGTACTCCAGGTCTGGCTGGCCTTATTAAATGAAGATGTTTATTCTGCCGGCACGCTTGGCGCTATTCTAATTCGTGCCGATGCAATTGCTTTGCAACGTTATTTCAACCAGCAGGCAGCGCGTCATTATGGCAACAGAGGCCGATATGGCCGCGTGAGTACATTCGGCGGCACACCTGATTCGGTCAGTGATATTGAACAGCAAATTGGGATTGAATTTTTGCAATGGCTGCAAAAAAGCCTGGATAGCGGCATCATTATGATTAATAAAGCGCCGCTCTTAATGGTTCCCGGAGGCTTGCTGATGTGTCCGGAAATATTTCAATTGTTTGTACGTGAACATCCTGAATATAAAAACTGGCAAGCGATTCAGAATGCCTTCCTCTCATTAGGCTTGCACCGCAAAGGACCCGATGCGACTTCCTTGCGCTTTGAGCATGGCAAAACTCAGAAAATATTTGTTGGATTGGTTGTTGAAGGGAATGGATCCTCGGTTATGCCTCCCGAAGTAACTGCCATTAACTTAAATACAGGCAGCCAGAGCAGGATTAGCAGCATGGAATTGATTCATCAGGCGCAGTATAACAATGTATTTACCCAGCAGAATCAGGTAGCGGTAAACGCTCCGCTGCAGCATCTTAGCGCCAAAGGATGGCAGAACCCAGCTCAACCGGTTCTGACTAATCAGCAAAGCTTGTTACCGGGCTGATTATTGTGCCGGATTATGCTATCGGAGATATTCAGGGCTGCTATGATCCCTTAATGCGATTACTAGACAGCATTCATTTCAATGAACGGGCTGACCGGATCTGGCTGGTTGGCGATTTGGTTAATCGCGGGCCTGAATCACTCAAGGTGCTGCGCTTCATAAAAAATCTTCCCCTAAAACCAGTGATTACCCTTGGCAATCATGATTTACATCTTCTGGTGAGACTCTTTGACCAGCAGCAGAAGAAAATTAACGCAGATGATACACTTCATGCGATTCTGGCAGCCCCCGACCGTGAAGAACTGGGCGATTGGTTGCGCCAGCAGTCCATTCTCGTGCACGCGCCGGACCTGGATATAGTGATTTGCCATGCAGGCATTGCGCCCCTGTGGGATCTCGATACCGCGAAGCGGCTTGCGGCAGAATTGGAACAGGTGCTTCATTCACCTGACTATAAGCAGTTTCTCGCAGCAATGTATGGCAATGAACCCAGCTTATGGCAAGATGACTTAATTGGAATGGACCGTTTGCGGGCGATTACCAATTATTTTACCCGCATGCGTTTCTGCGACAAAAATGGGCGCCTTGTCTTAAATTATAAAGGCACAATAGCCCAGGCCCCTGCAAACCTGATACCCTGGTTTGCTGTTCCCCATCGCATCCCCATCGAAGCGCAGATCGTCTTTGGCCACTGGGCCGCACTAAGAGGTTATTGTCCCGTGCCTCGCATCCATGCCATTGATACAGGCTGTTTATGGGGAGGCCAGTTGACTGCATTACGGCTACAGGATAAAAAACGTTTCGCAGTGTCCGGGCAATAACCCTGAATCAGGCCGAAGCCCCCGCGGCCAGCCCTTCGAATCCCGCGGCAAAGCCCCTTCGAATCCCCGCGGCTGCGACCGCGGGGCCCATGTCTGGTAGTCGAAAATGCTCTCCGAGAAATCCAATATTGCCGAAAATAGCAGTTAAAAGTACTTAGGAACAAATCTTTCAAACATTATCCTTAAATTAGTAAAACCGATATTCTATATAGGCTTCGTGTGGGCCCCGCGGTCGCAGCCGCGGGGATTCGGAGCGGAAAAACATTTGTGTAGATAGCTATGGGTCGCAGTCGCGGGGATTCGAAGGGGCTGCGCCGCGGGGATTCGATAACTAATGCATTGGTGTAAATACGTCATCCACAAATTTAACCGGTAAAATCCCACCCTTCTTGATGCGAGCCAAATCAGGATTAAACTTCAGGTTTTGAAAAACACTATCGATAGAACGTAAATCCAGGAGCAAAGGAATCAGCTTGCCTTGCGGCTGATGGGTGCTAACCAGATAATCACCTGTAGTCAGAATTAAGGGCTGTGGATCATAATCCACATCAATCTTGACACTGGTAAAAAAATCCTGGATCGGCGAGTAGTGAATGGAGAGCGAATGAACCACTGGATTGATGGCAATCACCTCTTTACTGGCATTCATTTTTTCGACTTCAATGTTATGCTTTTTTAGTAGCTCAAGCGCTCCTGTTTCACTGCTTTTAATCAGGTATGCATCCGGCATCAGAATAGTTTCATCAATTTCTATAAAATCAAAATTGGCAAATGCACGATGAACTTCCTGTAAATTATCAGCGCGGCGCAATGACACCTCTGCCCTTGGCTGCTGCATATTCAAACTATAATGATAGGCGAGATAGCTTCTATAGTTTATGGGATAGTTTTTCCACTCATTGCGGGCCTGCTGGATAATTGACTGCAGCGCCTGTTTGTTTTTCTCGATAACGGTGAGGAAGCTTAAAACGCTAATGTATTGTTTATCCCGGCGCGCCTTAATATTCCCAGGGGTCTCATAATGCCCCGTTTTTGAATCCAGGCGGTTTTCAACCAGTACAGAGAAGATACCCTGAAGCGCACTATAATTACGCATATTGCTTACCCTTAAACCGCCATGGCTAACCGGTTGATTCAGCTGCAGAATCTCTCCTCGATAATGCTCACTGCGTAAACCATACCCTTCACTGGTTTTAAGTAATTGCGGTAATAAAACCTGGCTGCTGAATTTTTGTAATTTTTCATTAATATTGGGATTATTTCCTATCTCATATTGCGCTTCGGCATTAACATAAAAACCTTCTTTAAGCGTAAGAATTTTCTTTTTGGTGGACGATTCATGCAGATCGAGCAAGGCATCGATCTGATAGTTTTTAAGCAGGTTTATAAAAATTCGCGTTTCTGGGTAGGCAAGGCGGGTGAAATCGACATTCAGATTCCCATTCTGAGCATTGAAGCGGGAATTATTATCACGGCCATCAGGATTGGCATTAGCAATGATCATAAAATTAAAATCACTAAGCAGGCTTGCCCGCTCTTTATTTATTGCCAGTTCCAGCGCTAATTTCTGCAGAGCCTCGCATCCTGAAGGTTCTGTCCCATGCTGGGATCCAAGGAGCAAGACGGTCAATTTACCAGATTCATGCTGGCCGCTTTGCAAAAATGCAGGGGAATTAGAGACTAGCAAAGCGGAAATGGGCCGCCCGCCAGCGGATGTCCCCAAATGAAGCAGCTTCATTTTCGGGGAAATGCTGGTAAGTTGCAGAAGAAATTTTTCAATTTCTGCGCTATCTGGCAAGCTGCGGAACTCACTGGACTCCAAGGGGGTCAGGAGTTGCACAGGGTTCATTTTTGCCATCAGCGGATCCAGGCAAAGCAGCAACATCACAAAAACTGCCAGGCATTTCTTCATCATATCAATCCAAACCTTTTTCTTCTTTTAAGCAATTTCTATGCCTTTCAAATAAGTTCACCATCCCTTGATTTGCCCCTTGCCTCCCTATACCCCCCGCCTGCGTATGCCCCCCGCCTACTTACTGCGGCTTGTCCGCAGTATCCATAAATGCTTTCAGAAGCGTTGGACTGAGCACCAGAATAACTTGGATACTGCGAACAAGTCGCAGTACGTAGCAATATGAGTCGCAGTTTGCAGGCCAGCAAACGTTTTTTTTAAACGGACTAGAATTTATGGCTACTAGTAGCCTACACTAATTTTAATGGCATCAATAAGTTAGCGCAGGGATTAGACAATGGATTTAGTTAAAATATTAGAGTCTTCATCGCTGTTTTCCGCTTTGAACAAACGCATTCTATGGCGGATCGCTGATTTGGCGCAGGAAAAAACCTATCTGGAGGGCGATTATTTAATCCGTGAAGGGGAATCCGCCCAGTATTGCTTCATCATTGTCTCTGGAACCGTCGAAGTCTTCCGTGAGATGAACCTCCCCGATAAACTATTTATTGCCACATTGGGCGAAGGGGAAATTCTGGGGGAATTAGCGATTATCGATGGCCTTCCACGCTCTGCCAGTGCAATTGCCCTGGAGCTTACCAAAACATTGGCTATATCCGCCTGGGATTTTAAGGCCCAAATTCAGGCCTATCCTGAAATAGCCTTGCAATTATTACCCGTCATCGCGAGGCGTCTGCGCGATGCCCAAAATCAATTAACCAACATGAATGCATAATATGGATACAGAAAAAAAGCCAATTGTTTTTCGGCAAAGCGCCCTGGAGCATCTTAACCGCCCAGTGATGCTTGACGATGCACTGCAAGTGGTCTCGACCCGGAATTGGCTTATTCTGCTGATTTTATCGCTGCTGTTACTGGCCTTTATATTCTGGTTATTTTTTGGAAATATTTATCTGCGCGTCCAGGGGAATGGCATGCTGCTCAGCCTCGATAGCTCTGTCGTTTCGGTGCAGTCCTCTGAACAGGGAGGAATCGTTAAACAGATTTATGTCCATCCGGGTCAACGCGTCCATAAGAATATGTTACTGGTAAGAATGGACAGCGATTTGGCATTACAGCTTCAATTACAGAAAAATTATTTAATGCAGCTTAAAAAACAGCAAAGCGATCTCACCGAGCGTGCCAAAACCATCCTGGTAAATCTTGAAACAAGCCAAAAACAGCAAATTGAAAAAATTAATTCGAGTCTGGCCGCCGCCCAGCAAAAATTAAAGCAACTTGAAAAAATGATGGGCTTGAAGGAGATAGCCTTTAAGAAAGGGATCCTTGATCTACCCAACATTACTGAAACACGAATTGAATATTATCGCCTGCTGCAGGAAATTCGCTCCCACGAGGCGGATCTCATTTCCATGCAAGCCAATCTTGTCGATCTGAAAGATAAATGGCGGGAGCGAAAACTTGAGATGGATATGACCGTGCAGAAAGCAGAGTATGATTATAACCTTGCCCAGAAACGCTGGGAGATAACCCAGAATATTCTTAGCCCCGCAGATGGCATTATTGCCGAAATTAAAGTGAAGGAAGGCGACCTGACCAAACCAGGAGAACCTTTACTCACTGTTGCGCCGGCTGAAAGCAGCCTCTATGCCCTGATTTTCATCCCGGCAACCAAAGGGAAGCTGCTTAAAATTGGCATGACCGCTCAAATTGCGCCCAGCACAGTCAATAAACTGGAATATGGCACCATAAAGGGCCGCGTGGAAACTATCTCCCTGCTTCCGGTAACCGCAGAAAATATGATGACCCTGTTGAGGAACCAGGACCTTGTCCGCTTTTTTAATGGCCCGACCCCGCTGATCGCGGTCAAAATCCTGCTTGATAAAAATGCTACGACTCGCAGCGGCTATGAATGGACGAGCTCAAAAGGGCCCAATGTTACCCTGACGCAGGGAACCGTGGTGGATGGCATGATTAATGTTGAAGCGAAAAAACCAATTGATTTATTTATCCATTTTGTTGAATAAGAATTATTAAGAAAATATGACAAAAGAAAAGCTACAGCAGGCGAAAGTCAGTACCCCAACCATTTTGCAAATGGAGGCTACAGAATGTGGCGCTACGTCACTGTCCATTATTCTGGCCTACTATGGAAAATACATTTCTGCAGAAGAAGCCCGGATTGCCTGTAACATTTCCCGTGACGGCACCAAAGCTATCAATATTGTGAAAGCAGCCCGGCATTATGGAATGGATGCCTTTGGCGCCAATGTTGACATCGATGAACTGAACAACGTCAAGGTACCCTTCATTGCTTACTGGGAATTTAACCATTTTCTGGTGGTAGAAGGATTTAATTCCAAAACCGTATATCTCAACGATCCCGCAACAGGACCCCGCAAGCTTGGCTGGGAAGAGTTTGGCAAGAGTTATACCGGTGTTGTGCTCGAAATGGCTCCTGGGGAGAAATTTGAAAAAGAAGGAGCTCCTGAACGATCTACCCTATCCCTCTTATTTGCCAAAATTGGCAATAATTACTGGCCGATGGCATTTATTATTTTGACCACCATAGCCCTTATCGTTCCGCAGATTGCCACCGCTATTTTCACCAAAGCATTTATTGATCATTTACTCATTGATAACCAACGCTCGCTGATTCCTGTAGTCCTGCTGGGCCTGGCGTTTACCACGCTTGCAGAAACCGCTTTCTCCGTGCTGCAATTCAGGGCGCTGCGGCGATTGCAGCTTAAGTTAAGTATCGTTAACTCTATTCAGTTCCTCTGGCATCTGCTGCATCTGCCTATTCGTTATTTCCAACAGCGGGCGGCGGGGGATATTGCGCATCGTAACTCGCTCAATGAAGAACTGGCCATCATGCTATCGAAAAATCTGCCCGCCCAGGTCGTCGGTATATTTGAAATGTTCGCCTTTGGCCTGGTTATTTTTATTTTGAGTTGGCAAATTGGCCTTGCCTTGTTTCTGATTACCTCGCTAAATCTGGTTTCGATGCTGGTGGGCAGACGCTTTCTTCTTGATCAGGGCCGACGTTATGCGCAAAATAAGGGAAAACTGGATGGCATCGAAGCGAATGGCTTCCAAATTATTGAAACCCTGAAAGTCGCAGCTCTTGAATCGCATTTTTTTAACCGCTGGCTTGCCCACTATACCGAATACCTGACTACAGAACAGCGCCTCCACTGGATTGGCGGCCTGCTTGGTCTTATCCCCAACCTGCTTGGCTTCTGGGCGAACATGATTATTATCTGTTATGGTGCATATCTGGTTATGGCCGGTGTGATTACCATTGGTTCGGTGGTTGCCATTCAGGCACTGCTCAGCAGTTTTCTCAAGCCGCTGTATGATCTGATTAGCTTTTATCAGCAGTTAAATCAGGTAAAGGGCGATATCATCCGCTTAGACGATGTGGTCAATGCACCTGCGGATGCTCATTTTAGCAATGCCCCATCCCTGAGCCAGGAACCGCCGCCGGTTCCTGACAATCAGCTGATCCTCCAGGTTAATAATTTGAGCTTCAGCTTTTCACCACTGGATCCGCCTGTGCTTGATAATGTTTCCCTGGAACTTCGCGCAGGGGAACGAGTCGCAGTGGTGGGCCAAAGCGGTAGCGGGAAATCAACTCTGGCGAAACTCATCTGCGGGGTCTATCAGGCCTCTGCGGGTAATATTCTACTGAATGGCTGTCCTATTGACCATCTAAGCCGATTAGCAATCAGCAAGCTTCTAGCGCAGGTTGACCAGAATATATTATTCCTCCCTGGAACCCTGCGCGATAATTTAAGTTTCTGGGACAAGACGCTAACGGATGAGAAGTTATACGAGGCTCTTAAAGCCGTTGAAATGGATGAAATCATCAGATCCCGTGGCGGCCTTGATTTGACACTTAATGAATCCGGCAACAATTTTAGCGGCGGCCAGCGCCAACGTCTTGAAATTGCCCGGGCCATTCTAAGACAAGCGCCGCTATTGATATTGGACGAAGCCACTTCTGCCATGGATACGGTACTTGAAAGACAGATATATCATAACCTCTGGGCAATGAATACCAGCTTACTGATTATTGCTCACCGCCTGAGTGCCATCCGCGATTGTAATCGAATCTATGTTCTCAAAGAAGGACAATTGGTACAGACCGGGACGCATGAGGAATTACTCAATCAGCCCGGCCTGTATCAGGAACTAATCAACCAGGAGATGGAATGAATCAGGATGAAGAACTGCCTCTTTCCAGTTTGCATTTACTGGAAGATGTATACAATGAAAAGGACAACCCTTATCACAGCGACAACATACTGGAAAGTTATTTTGCAGTTTGTTCCATG
This sequence comes from Legionella birminghamensis, assembly GCF_900452515.1. Taxonomy (NCBI): domain Bacteria; kingdom Pseudomonadati; phylum Pseudomonadota; class Gammaproteobacteria; order Legionellales; family Legionellaceae; genus Legionella; species Legionella birminghamensis. Next base: position 63,984 of record NZ_UGNW01000001.1, on the reverse strand, counting down.
ATTACCAGACACCTGGGGATAGAAATTCATAAACCGGCGCTCTCGTCCACCGAGCAGGTCGACCCCATCGATTACCTGACTTCAGTCGCAACGGCCAATAGCCTGCGCATGAGAAAAATTCGTTTAAAGCGCAATTGGTGGCACAGCGATATGGGACCTATGGCAGTTTTTTATAAAAAACAGTTCTGCGCATTAATTCCCGAAGGCAACAAAGGGTATCAACTGGTTAATTGCAGGACTGGAAAACAGGTCAGGATTACGCAGCTGAATCAGAAGGAGATTAAATCCGAAGCCTATTTATTTTATCCCACTTTGCCGCAGAGAAGTCTGTCATTGAGAGATATCTTTCGCTTTACCTTTAAAGTGTTAAAGAAAGATCAGGCGAAAATAATTATTTTTCAATTACTGATTAGCCTGAGCTTGCTTATAGTTCCAATCATGACCGGCGTGATTTTCGATGAAATTATCCCTTTTGCCAATCTTTCACTCTTAGGTCAGGCAGCCGTTTTATTAATTCTAACAAACGTTATTACACAGTTATTATACCTTTTACAGACCGAATCAATTATTCGGCTGCAAATTAAATCCAAGCATCGCCTGCAAGTGGCTATCATGGATCGGCTTTTGCGTTTACCGCTTTCCTTTTTCAATCGCTACAGCGCCGGTGAATTAAGTTACCGCTCAGGTATCATCAATGAAGTGCAGGAAATTTTAAGTGCAAATATTTTACGCAGTATGCTGGACGGCATGATGTCCCTGATCAATTTCTTTTTAATGTTTTACATTAACTCACTTCTGTCACTGGCTGCTGTTGGCATTGTATTGGTTATAACCATTACCAGTTTAATCTTTAACCGTATTATCTTGCGTCAGGAACGTCGGGTGATCGAGGCGGAGTCAACGCTTAGCGGTATTTTGCTAAGCATTATCAGTGCGATTGTGAAGCTGCGTATTGCCCACAAAGAGGATGCAGCGTTTACCAGCTGGAATAAACATTACGGCGAAAAGATGCGGGAAGAAAATCTCGCGCATAAGTATCAGAATCGCCTGGATATTTTTAATATCTTTTTTGGCGGCATCAGCACCTTAATTATTTATAGCCTGGTCATCTGGCAGAATAATGCTATCAGTTTTGGCCAATTCATTGTTTTTAACTCAGCCTTTATTCAATTTTTTGCCGCCTTCGTTTCCTTAAGCAATGTGGTGAGTGAAAGCCTGGAAATCATTCCTTTGTTCAATATGGCGAAACCTATTTTTTCGACCGAAACCGAAAAGGAAGAAGACAAGTCATCGGTTGAACTCAATGGCCATATCGTCATGAAAGATATTGTCTTTCGTTATCCCGATCATGAAGAACCTATATTTGTCGATTTTAATATGGAAGTCCAACCGGGTTCCTTCACCGCTATTGTCGGTCCCTCCGGCTCCGGCAAATCCACTCTTTTTCGCCTGTTGCTGGGCCTGGAAACAATTGAGTCTGGTGAAATTAAGTTTAGCGGTATCGATTTAAAAAATATTCATCTGCGTAATCTGCGCTCACAGATGGGGGTAGTCATGCAGGTTACCCGTCTTATCCCCGGAACTATTTTTGAAAATATTGCCGGCAATAACAATGCGCTCACCCGGCGCGAAGCCTGGGACATTGCCCGTGCAACCGGTCTTGAAACGCTCATCCAGGATTTACCCATGGGGATGGACACATTAATCAGCGACGGCATCCAAACCTTTTCCGGCGGCGAAATTCAGCGGATAAACCTGGCCCGTGCGATTAGTGTGAACCCCAAAATTCTGCTTCTCGATGAAGCCACCAGTGCGCTGGATAATAAGGTTCAGGCGCAAATTAACGATACCCTGGAAGCAATGAAACTAACCCGGATTGTTATTGCCCATCGATTCAGCACGATTATCAATGCGGATATCATTCATGTCATTCATAATGGACGCTGTGTTGAATCAGGCCATTATGAGGAACTCATGCAACGCCAGGGTTTGTTTCACAAGATGGCTAAGCATCAGCTATAGCGTGTTTGCTGGGCTATAAAGCCCAGCAATCCAGAATTATTTCAGTTTTTTAATACGCTGCGCTTCAATGACTAGTAATTTGAAATAATCATAGGACATATAAAAATCACCCCTGTCGCCGACTCTATCGCCCCAGGAGTTCCTCAACTTCAATAATCCGCGATGGCTCCCTTTCTTGTCGTCAACGGCAACCGCATTATCGTCGTAACCAATAATAACCATTTCATGACCGCCGAATTCAGGGTTATTATTGAGATCATCGGCAATTTCAGGCGAAATTACCCAAGTATCGAATTTCTGTTTAGTAGTACCGACGGCTCCCATGATTCCCTTGTCAAAATCCAGCAACAGAACGCCAAAGGTTACGCGGTCGCCTGCGTTTAATGCTTTTTTCACTTCAGCCAGAGTACGATTAGCATCCACATTTCCGGTAAAGGCATCAAAGACATCCAGAACAGGTGTCCAGGTCAACTGATTGTCATTCAAGGGTTCGCTTAATTGATGAAAGCTTTCCAGGGACATGGGGTTGCCAATGTTGGAATTATTGGTGGGATATTCGGTTAATCCACCACAGCCGAAACGCTTTTGCTTCTCTTTACTTACAAAGCCAAAGCTATCAATTTGTCCCAGCAGATAACGCCCCCAGGTTCCCTCCCAACCACTCATGCTATAACCGTTATCTGCCAGATATGCGCCCAGTTCAAGCTGGCATAATTGGCTGACGTAATCCCCTTTACCCAACGCCGCATCAATCGCCGCTGTGGTAGCGAAAGTCACACAGCTTCCATGGCTGCCCTGATTTAAAACAGGCGTATTATTCATGCCCAGATTTACAGCAGACTGTCCAGAGGAGCCAGCCGGAGCAAACTGTTTGCTCTGTGTCGATAAATTTTGAATCTGCTGGCTTAGGTAGTTTCTCCCCTGCTCCGATAATTCAATTTTCATCAAGCTGATTTCTTGCGGAGGAGTTGCATTCAGGCTGCGTGCCTTGCTGCTGGCGGGTATTTCTTTGGTGATGCTTCCTACAATTGACACATTCTGGGCAGCTAAAGTACTGCTTAATAGCAGAGAGACTGCAGCGAGCGGCGCATATTTCATATTTATTTCTCCAATATTCATTGAATAAACGGCGAAAGGATTTTACCATGTGAATTAAATTTAATCACTATGATTAAATGAGATAAATTAGTATCGCCCGAACTGGAGAAAACTTTAATTAGCAAGCGCCTTTGCGAGCATAGCACCAAGCAATCCAGATCGGGGCTTGAATGAGGCACCGAGTTCTTGGTTGCTTCACGTTGTTCGCGAAGACGGAGATTAAAAAGAACGCGTAAATCAAAACTTAACGCAAAAACATCTGGCGGCTAAACTTTACCCGCTCTTCCACTGATTCCTGACAGGCATCCGCCCTGGCTTCAATTGTGCGGTAACGATGTAAACCGCCTTCGCGATTGGCAATTTGAATATTCAAGCCCGGCCGGGCATTAAGCTCCAGCATTAAGGGGCCATGGTCTTTATCAAGAACAATATCAACCCCAAGATAACCCAGGCCAGTCAGCTCATAGCAACTGGCAGCAATTTCAAGGATCTTTTGCCAGTAAGGCACTTCAATGCCGACAATAGGCATCAAGGTGTCGGGATGAAAGTCAATAGCATCATTATGGAACACACCGCCCAGGGTTTTTCCTGTACCCAGATTGATGCCGGCGCCAATGGCGCCCTGATGTAAATTGGCTTTTCCACCCGATTGACGGGTTGGCAGGCGTACCATAGCCATTGCCGGATACCCCAGCAAGGTAATTATGCGGATATCCGGGATCCCTTCATAACTAACTTCTTTAAAAACGGGATCCACAACCACACGGTGTTCAACAATCGCATAATCCGCATGGCCTCCCAGACTATAGGCGCCGGAAAGCAAACAGGACAGATGATAATCCATTTCCTGATTTGTGAGCAGCTTGCCGTTAATTTGCCGGTAACGACCAAAAACCCGGTCGGTAATAACCAGAATTCCGTCCCCTCCAGCGCCATGGGCAGGTTTAATCACAAAATCCTTATACGGTGCGAGAATGGAATCAAGCTGTTTGATTTGATGCTCGGTTTCAATGATTTCATAAAGCTGGGGGACGGCAATGCCTGCAGCCACCGCCAAACGCTTGGTTTTCAGTTTATCATCGACCAGCGGGTAGCGCTTTCTATCATTATACTTAAGGACAAAATCGCTGTTACGCTGATTGATGCTCAGTACATGCTTGCGCTTAAGCCGCCGGTAAATCCCAAACATTAGTGTTCCCCAGCCAATACCTTGAAGCGAAATAACTCAAATAGGCGGTATCCGCGATATTGGCCAAAGAGTAAAATCAAAGCCAGCAGTACCAGCAGCAACTCAGGGAATGCAAAGACAAGGTATTGCACTGGCGGGTAGTTCATCGCACCAAAGGCAATGACTGCTGCTATCAGGCTTCCCGCCCCGGCTCTTATTGCTTCAGAAGCGCCTCGTTCATCCCAGGTAATGCACATTCGTTCAATGGTCATGGTTAGAATAACCATGGGGAATAAAGCAACCGACAAACCCGACTCAAGGCCGAGGTTCTGGCTCATAACGCTGACGAAAATCATTAGCATAATCACCACGGTAAGAATCGCGGCGAGGCGCGGCACTAGCAACAATTTGAGCTGATCCAGATAGAAACGCGCCAGTAAACCAAAGGAGACGATAAATACAAAGAGAAGGATCCCCCAAATTACATGGGTTTCACGAAAGGCCAAGGCAATTAAAACAGGCATGAAGGTACCAAAGGTTTTCAAGCCAACAAAATTACGCAACAACAAAATAATGAATGCCCCAATAGGCACAGTCAGTAAAATTTTATAAGTTTCCTGCACATTAACCGGTAGTTGCAGCAAAGAAAAGCGCAGCATTTGAGAATCTGTTTGCAAACCGCGGCTTTTGGCAATGGATAAGGCATTAATCGGCGTGGGTGAAACGGTGAGACTAAAACTGGGCTTTTTACCGCCATTCACTTCAAATAAGGGTTCTGAACCATATTGCCAGACTAAAAAGTTTTTTGGTAATCCGGTTCCGCCAGTGCGCGGATTGATGTAAAACCATTCCTTGTCATTATAAACCGCCATGAATAATTTAAATTCGGCCCGATTTTGCTGGTTAAGGTATATTCCCTTTACCGGCATCGCATAAATCTTTGCCTGGTTCAGAATCAGAATGGCTGCTTTAATCAGGCTGTCCTCGGTAAAATCAGTACCCACCAGTAATTTGGCATTGCCATCTTTCTTATTAAGTTCTTTTACAGTTTCCTGAGCAAATGTCTGAATATCTGCAGAGGTGGGGCGAACAATATTCGAAATGGTATCTACTGCTGATTTTTGAGTTTCGTCCAGTGCTTGTGCCTTGACCATGGGGGGCTTGGGCAAAATGGAGTCATTATTATCTGTTTCGCGGAAAATGGCACGATAATACAAGGACTGTGCACCATGCCCGCGGCGGAGCGACCAGACCGTCTGGCGGTTATAGCCTTTTAAATTGGTGGTTACCCCGTAATTATGAGAAACAAAATATTCATCGAGAATGGCATAATATGGCGGCAAGTAAGGAATAATAAAACTCGCCTTCACGGGCGTGTTTTTGTCTGCCGTAAAGCGCAGATTGGCTTCAACCATCCAACTGTTAACCGTTTCAGTATCCGTTAAGGGCACATCGAGAATAAAATGCCTATACAGAAAAAGACCCGTTCCTAATAGAAATAAAAAGAGAATTAAACCATACACATGGCGTTGCCTAGACTTCATCTTTTCCTACTTTACCCATTTTTATTTTAAACGCTGCGGACGGATCAACCAGACCGGAAAAAGCGTTGATGGCATCTCTACCCAAAAGAAGCGGATAAATGAATCGTTTTCGATTAGTCAGATTAACCGGAATGTTTTGCTCCACATTCCCCATACGAATACGCACCAATACGACTGGCCGCCTGATAGGCTCTATTTTACCGGCAAGATGCTCACCAGCCCTGACTTTAATTCTGACCTTGCCCAGATATTCAGCGATAAAATCAACATTTCCCTGCTTGCTGGGAACTGTGAATTGCAGATATTGTTTACCATCCTTAATAAGCGGTTGAATGTTAATTGCACTTAATGAAGCTGATTTTGCTCCCGTGTCTAGTTTGGCAGATACGAGGAGATTTTTATCAACCAGAAGGGCTTTTTCAACATAGCCATACACAATTTTCTTTTCAGCCGCCATGGAATAACCTGACATTAAGATAGACATCAACACACTGAAGAACCACGATCTCATTAATATCCTTGCTGTGAATAAAGAACTTGTCAATATAAAAAACAAGCCATTGAAACGTGTCTAAATGGTAGCACCTTTGCGTTTGCTCGCCCAGTCTTAGAATAAAAAAACCAGCTCTATGAGACGAGAAGCCGCTGGCCTGGCCTGTTGGCCTGCCAGCCTGATCTCAACCAATATTAACCAAATGCAGAGAAGCGAGCCCGCCGACCAATGCGGTGATTAAATAAAATACCAGCATCTTCACTCGCTGACGGCCGCGCAACAGGAGGCATAAAGCGGTCAGCACAATGACTGCGGGATAGGTTAGCTGAAGAATTGGGGCAAGAAAAGCAGCAATTCCCTTGAAATCCAATAAAGAAACCGCAAAAGCCGTCAAGCTGGTGAAACAGAGAAACAGCGGAAATTTTTCTTCCTGCCTGAACAGGGTAGAAAGGTAACGCGCAAACAGATTATTCAAGGCCACTGCCGTAGTCAGGCATGAGAAAAACATTGTAATACCCATGAATAAAGTCGCTTTATCACCCATTGCAGTCGAGGCAATGGCCGGCAGCATTAATTCGGGAGAGATATTGCCAATCAGATTTGCATAATGGGCACCCAAATACACTAGCCCTAAATAAATGATTGCCAGCAAGCCCGCGCCAATGATGCTGGGCTTAATTGCAAAGCGAAGAATTTCACGCGAAGAGGCGTTGGGAAATTGCTGTTGAATTTGTTGAAATATCAGGGCAGAAAAGAAAAAAGAAGCGAACAAATCCATGGTCTGATAACCAGTGACAAAGCCATTGCTAAATGCCTTTGCCCCGGCAATGTCGCCTCCGGTTTCCGGCGATTTCCATATCGCTATTCCGATTAACGCAATAAGCGTCAATAACAAAACAGGACTCATCCATTTGCCCAATAATTTGACCATTACCCGATCATTAAGGCAGAAAAAGAAGGTGATTAGGCAGAAAATCAGGCTGAAGGGTAAAAGCGAAATCTGCGGGAACAGGAAATTGACACTACCATAGGCTACCGTGATACAGCGAGGAACTACGCCAAACGACCCTAGTAAGGCCAGCATGATTAGCGGTAGAAGCACGCCCGCAGTCTTTCCGGCTTCTGAAAAAAAGCGCTGGTAGCTGCCTTGATAGAGCTTGATGACAAATAAGCCCATGAGCGGCAAAAAAATGCCTGTTAGTAAAAGTCCGGCAAATCCTAGCAACCAGTTATTTTCACCGGCAAAACCAATTTGCAGCGGGAACACCAGGTTGCCTGAACCAAAAAACATAACAAAGATGGCAAATCCATAAATAAAAATTGATTTGTAATTTTGCATTTAGTTCTCCTTCATGTGCGTTTGGGCGAGAGCAGTTCTGTTTTATATGTCGTTAACAGGCCCTAACGGCCACATTGAAGATGCGCAAGGAAAAGCACTGGAGAAACAAATAACGCTTATTGAAAGACAATTTTATCATCACAAAAGCCAAAAGGTGTTTAATAATACTACAGCTCACACGCTTTGTACACAGTTTTTCTGAGAACTGGATCGCAGCGAAGCAAACACACCGGTATCGCCTAATGGGCCCCGCGGTCGCAGCCGCGGGGATACGATTTCTGCAATTCGACGAGGGTGGCTCGTATCCCCCAGCTTCAACTAGCCCGCATCCCCGCGGCTTCGACTAGCCCATCCCCCCAGCTTCAACTAGCCCGTATCCCCGCGACTGCGACTAGCACGTATCCCCGCGGCTTCGACCGCGGGGCCCAACCCAAGCCCTGTTGAGGCTTATACGCCAATACTCTCAAACGAACAGTGCCCACAGCTGTTCAATCACCTGATTAAGAAAAATGGCATAAACAATAAATCCAAGATAAGCCAGCAGGATTAGCAGGCCGTCTTTTTCAATCAGCCCCAAACCTAAACAAATAATAAGACTGGCAAATATAAAATTGCTAAAAGGGATCGGCAGCAATAATAGCAGGCTCATAAACAGCAAAAGGATACCGTGAACATGCTCAGCGATGTTGGAGGAAAAAAATAACAGCCGGGGTTTTAGCAAACGTTCAACAAACAATAAGTAAGGCCTTGTCTTTGCCAACATTTTTTCAAGTGTCTGAATATCAACGGTTTGCCCGGCCAGGCGTGCAGGCAGCCACAGGCTTTTCCTGCCAATCAGCAAATGCAGCGCAATAAAAACAATCGGCAACCCAAAAACAAATGAAAAACCGGGAATTACTGCGATTGGCAAACCGCTCGGCAAAGCAAACAGGACTGTGATTAAACCGAATGCCCGCTCTCCCATGGATTTAATCAACTCACCAAAACTGATCGACTTCTCGTGGCGATGAAGCAACACAATTTTTCGCAATAACCGTGAAACCGACTCCTTTGCCCTGGCTTTTTTTACTGGCCTTGATTGTTTCAAATCATTTTTCAACCTTAACCCCATTCAGCCCGCTATGCGCATAACTATAACTAAAATAGACAACCAAGCCTATCACCATCCAGATCACAAACCGTAAAAGCGAGAGAGTGGGTAGATTAAATATGAGATAGAGGCAGGATATCACCCCCAAAATCGGCACTACGGGCATAAACGGGGTTCTAAACGGTCGAGGCAACTCGGGATGGGTATAACGCATCACAATGACGCCAACACAAACCGTTATGAATGCGAAAAGAGTTCCGATATTGACCAATTCCGCCAATTCGTTGATCGGCAGCAAAGCAGCAATCAACGACATGAGAATACCACAAATAACAATAATTCGAACGGGAGCTTTGGTTCTTGGCGAGGTATGGGCAAAAAAACGCGGCAATAAGCCGTCCCTGGACATGGCCAGGATAATGCGTGTCAGACCATAGAACAATACCAGCATCACTGTCGTTAAGCCGGCCACAGCGCCAACACCAATAAACCCGGCGGCCGCCCGGTATCCCAGCAAGAGCATGGCATGGGTGACGGGTGAGGAAACATTCAGCGAAGAATAAGGAACAATTCCGGTGAGCAGTCCTGAGACAATAATATAGAACAGGGTACAAAGAATCAGTGAACCCAGAATGCCAACTGGCAGGTCACGCTGTGGATTAATTGCTTCTTCCGCAGCTGTGGACACCGCATCAAAACCAATATAGGCAAAAAATATCAGGGCTCCACCCTGTACAACTCCTTGCCAACCAAAAGGCAGGAAGGGGCTCCAGTTGGCAGGATTCACATTTGAGCTGGCAATGATAATAAATACACAAAGGATTATTAATTTTACAAATACCATCAGATTATTAACCCGCGAGCTGGATTTAATCCCGATAATCAACAGCAGCATTAAAAAAAGAATAATCGACATGGACAAAATATTAAATACACCACCCGCCTGTGGTGCATGCAAAAGATCAGGCGGCAGTATAAGATGCATTGCGCGAAGCAGATCATTAAAATACCCGCTCCAACCTACTGAAACCGCTGGTACCGATATCGCATACTCCAATATAAGATCCCAGCCGACAATCCATGCGACCAGTTCACCGAACCCTGTGTAAGCATAGCCATAAGCACTGCCGCAGCCTCCTACAGCCGCGGCCAGCTCCGCATAGGAATAAGCCGAAAAGGCACAGGCCAACCCGGCCAGGATATAGGAAAACACAATTCCGGGACCGGCATGTGTTGCTGCTACAATACCGGTCAGTACGAAAATTCCCGCACCGATAATGGCGCCAACCCCTAAAAACACCAGATCCAATGCGGATAGGCACCTGGCCAATCTCGAAGCATCGTCCTCGCATTCCAAATTTATCGCTTTTTTACGAAACAAGTCCATGTTAGTATGCTCTTAATAAATAACAATTTAATAGTGGTGATAAAGCTAGGCACCCGACTTGAATTCACTTTAGCATTAAACAAGTGCTGGCTAAACCCCTCGCATTTATATCAATGAATCGTTTACTAATATTCTTATTAATTGTGGGTGTTTCTACTGCTCACGCCACTGAAACCACTTCTTCCTGTGAAGGCCTTCCCTTTTTAATTCATAAAGCATGCCAGCGTTTGCACCAGATATGGTATGACGGCAATAACGAACTTTATGGAACAGGCTATGCCTGGCATAACCGCTACACCTATGATAAAGAACGCCTGAAAACTTACAATGAGCTGGCCTGGGGCGGCGGGCTCGGCAAGGGATTCTACGATGAAGACAAGGACTGGCATGGACTTTATGCTATAGCATTTCTTGACTCACATAAAAATATCGAGCCTGCAGTGGGTTATGCTTTCTTAAAAATGGCTCATCTGGGGGAAAACCTTCGGATTGGCGGCGGTTATAGCGTGCTGGTCACTGCCCGTCCCGACATCTTCAAAGGCATTCCCTTCCCAGGCATCCTTCCATGGGTGTCGATAAACTATCGTCAGCTGAGTATTGGCGCCACGTATATACCAGGCGCCCAGGATGCTGGAAACGTTTTATTCATCTTTGGAAAATGGACTTTTGAAAAACTCTGAACTCATTCGTTGCGCCTGGTGCCTGAAAGACGAACTCTATCAAAATTATCACGATCAGGAGTGGGGAGCCCCCCTGAAAGACCGCCGCAAACTTTTTGAAATGATCATTCTTGAAAGCATGCAGGCCGGATTAAGCTGGCATATTATCCTGAAAAGGCGCGAGGCTATGCGGGAAGCCTTTCATCACTTTTCCCCAGAGGCTCTTGCGGCTTTAGGCGATGAGGAACTTAATGCATTTCTCGGCAATGAGGCATTGATTCGTAATCGCCGCAAAATCTTTTCGGTCAGGCAAAATGCACAGGCCTTTCTTTCTATTGATGAAAAGCAATCGGTTGTTGATTACCTCTGGCAATTTACTCAAGGACAGGTTATTGTCAATAAATGGCGGGATTTGTCTGAAATCCCTACAGAATCGAGTCAATCGCGCGCCATGGCTAAACAATTGCGTCAGGACGGTTTTGTTTTTCTTGGCCCAATCAGCTGTTATGCATTTATGCAGTCTGTGGGCATGGTCAATGATCATCTGCGCTCTTGTTATCGATATAATGAACTTATTGCACAAGCTGCTACTTGATTTGTCAGTTCAGATTCGATAAGATAGATTGCTTGCCTAAAAATAGTACAAATTGCTGTATGATTTTCTGAGGAACGGAGTGCTTTAAAATTCGCAGGAAATGAGCAGAATCATGCTAACTTATCACCCAACGAGGATGTGTTATGTCTGTAGAAGGAATAGTTGTATCCTTTCCCTCAGAAGAAAGCCGTGTTTCTGAATGGAATAAGCAAGATACGATATGGATGCTCAGTCTATACGGCACCGCGATTGGTGCGGGCACCCTTTTTCTTCCAATCGATGCCGGCTTACATGGTATTTGGCCTTTAATTATCATGGCCCTGCTGGCTTTTCCGATGACTTATTTTTCGCATCAGGCTTTATGCCGCTTTGTTTTGTCAGGTACAAGCAAAACCAGTGATATTACCGAAGTGGTCGATGAGCACTTTGGCGCCAGTGCAGGACGCATTCTGACCCTGCTATATTTCTTTGCCATCTATCCGATATTGCTAATGTACAGCGTGGCTATTACCAATACCACGCAAAGCTTTTTATTAAATCAACTGGGTATTGCCCCTCCTCCGCGCGCAGTTTTGGCATTGGTATTGATTCTTGCCTTGATGGCCATAGTCCGCTTTGGGCAGCAAATGATTGTAAGGTCGATGAGCCTTCTGGTTTACCCTTTCGTGACGGTATTGATCCTGTTATCGCTTTATCTGATTCCACATTGGAATACTGCGATTTTTGCCGGAAGCAGCAGTCTGGGTCAGGTTGCCGCTAGCGGAAGTTTCTGGAAAACGCTGTGGCTGGTTATCCCAGTGATGGTATTCTCATTTAACCACTCGCCTATTATCTCTTCTTTTGCCGTGGCCCAGAAAAAAGACTATGAGAAGCAGGCGGATACCAAAAGCTCCACTATTTTGAAATACAGCCATTTGATGATGGTTGCCACGGTCATGTTTTTTGTATTCAGCTGCGTACTCAGCCTGTCAGCACAGGATTTAATGTTGGCCAAGCAGCAAAATATCTCGATTCTATCCTATTTAGCGAATCATTTTAAAACACCGATAATTGCTTATATTGCCCCTTTCATCGCCTTTATTGCAATTTCCAAGTCTTTTCTGGGTCATTATCTGGGCGCGAGTGAAGGCATGCATGGATTAATCGCCAAGGCCCTGCAAAAGAAAAATAAAGCGGTTTCCTATAAGAAGATTCAGCTTGTCATTGAAATCTTTATGATCCTGACCTGCTGGCTGGTGGCAACAGTCAATCCCAGCATCCTGGGGATGATCGAAACCCTGGGCGGCCCGGTGATTGCCATCATTTTGTTCCTGATGCCAATGTATGCGATTGCCACAATTCCGGCTATGCAAAAATATAAACGTCCGCTGGTTAATGCGTTTATCACAATCATGGGCTTAGTGGCTATTTCAGCTATTCTTTACAACCTTTTATAAGGCCTTGTGTGAGGAGCTTAGCTCCGTTTATTGGCCGGTACAGCTTGGATACTGCGGACAGGCCGCAGTACATAGGCCCAGGTCAATGCACTGCTATACTCTGCTACGTATATACTTGCCACGTACCGCGACCCGTTCGCGGTATCGAGGTTGGTGATTTTGGTCAATTTATGCTAAGTTTATGAAAAAACAGCAAGGAATTCAGGATGAAAACGTTTCTCGAACAAGCCTATTTGTATCGCCAATACCATCAGGAGAAAACTACACTTTACACCCATCTCGCGGGTGTTCCCCTTATTATTTTCAGCTTGATGATTTTTTTCGGTTACTTTCATGTAATTGTACCCGGGATATTTGACGTCACTTTAGCTGAGATCCTGACTGCCGTTTTGTTTATTTATTATTTAAAACTAAACTGGCGCCTGGCCTTATTGCTGCTGCCCATACTGGCTATTTTATTATGGATTAGCGCGGTTTTAAGCAACCACGGACCTGATGGCCTTAATTTATGGGTTTTTGTTATTTGTTTTGTTATTGGCTGGGCTTTACAACTTGCCGGTCATTTTATGGAAGGAACAAAACCAGCATTTATGACAAATGCCCAGCAGGCACTGGTTGCCCCTCTGTTTTTAATTGCCGAGCTTTGCTTTATGGCAGGCTACATGCCAAAACTGCGAGAGGAGCTCCATGGGCCAGAAACGATTGTCGTCACGGAGCCGGTTTCGCCAGTCACTCCCCCGCCCACGCTGGATAGTGAGGACGAGAAGAATCCACCTAATATTTAATCCAACCACCGGCGAAGGCCCTGTATTTCCCGCGGCAAAGATATCTACACACATGTTTTTCCGCTCCGAATCCCCGCGGCTTTGACCGCGGGGCCTAATGAATCTTATTCGGAGCTTCAATTTACTAAGCAGTTCATTCAATCTTTACTTCTGCAGGATTGTAGTTGTTCTAAGCGCTGTTTAAGGCCACCATGGGCCCCGCGGTCGAAGCCGCGGGGATTCGACTGGATTTGTATAGATAGCTATGAGTCTTCACGGCGGGTTAATCTCTCAGTTCGCTAAGCTACCTAATCCCGATGGCTAATCATAAAACACTGATGAATGCGCTTGTTTCGCTTGAAATCCAAATCGATCGTTTCCGCGCTGATATCTTTCACCACAAATTTTTCAGTAATCTGCGGCGCGAGTTTAAACTGCCGTAAATTAGTCGAAAAATAAAGCACGCCTCGCCTGTTTAACAAGCGCATTGCGGCTTCCACCAAATTAATCTGATCCCTTTGTACATCCAGCGTTGTTTTCATCCGCTTGGAATTTGAAAAACTGGGCGGATCAAGAAAAATAACATCATATTTGTCTTTGCTGATGGCAAGCCATTCCATACAGTCAAAATGAACAAACTGATGGCGGGATAAATCAATGTGATTCAGGCGGAAATTATCTTCAGCCCAGTTTAAATAGGTTTTTGACAAGTCGACATTAGTTGTCAATGCACCGGCTAAAGCTGCATGCACACTGGCGCTGGCAGTATAGCAAAAACAGTTTAAAAAACGGGTTTGGGCTGGCAATGAAGCGAAGCGCAAACGCAAGGGGCGGTGATCAAGAAACAGGCCTGTATCCAGATAATCGTATAAATTGACTTTGAGTTTCGCCCGTCCCTCTTCCACAATCATAGTATGCTGTGTCTGCTTCACTTTTTGATACTGTTCGCTGCCCTTCTGCTGCTTTCTTAATTTAACGACCAGTTTATCCGGTGAAATATTCAAGGCCAGCGGCACAACCTGCATCACCTCAAGGCTTCGCTTTTCCACCTTGTGTGCAGCGATTGAGGAAGGTGCGGCATACTCCTGGAGCACAGCATAATCTTTGTAAAGATCAATCGCGTAAGCATATTCGGGCAAATCGGCATCATAGACGCGATAACAGCTGATATTGTTTTTTTTCGCCCATTTCTGCAGATGCTGCATATTCTTCTGCAAACGATTGGCCAGCATTTGCGCCCCGGAAGAAAGCGATTCTTTATCTTTATTTTTTAACTGATTTTCCGCATTGATACTAACACAATATAATTTACATTCTAGCGGACCGTTAAATAAGGTGTACTGCTTACTCGAACGCAATCCTACCGCTTTCGCCAAAAGCGGATTCGTAGTTAAAAAAGCGGCCTCCCAGCCTTGAAAATACTGGTGGCAAACCAGGCCCAGCTGCTGGTATAAAGGAACCAGCTGGGTTGCTTCACCCATTCGTTCCCCATAGGGCGGGTTACACAGCAACAAGCCTTTTTTTGCAACGGGACGGGCATCCTGTAAAGGCTGGCGCTCAAATTCCACCAGGCGGGCCACTCCTGCTTTTTCGGCGTTGGCCAGGGCCATGTGGATGAGCTTGCTGTTATTGTCGCTTCCCTTGATACGGCCATGGGCCGGTTTTACCTGTTGCAAGGCCAAGGCCCTTAATTTATCCCACAGGGATTCCTGGTGCTGTACCCAGTGGATTAAGGATTGGTCATTGCGTAATAACCCGGGGGCAATATTGGCTGCCATCATCGCGGCTTCGATAACCAATGTTCCGGAACCGCAGAAGGGATCCTGGAAACTGTAGCCTTTCTCCGCCAGTTCGGGCCATTTGGCTCTAATCAGCATCGCCGCCGCCAGGGTTTCTTTCAAAGGCGCTTCGCCAGCCTGCTGCCGGTAGCCGCGCTGGTGCAGACTATAACCGCTTAAATCAAAACTGACAGTGATGACGTCCAGCTTCAGATGGGCATGAATCCTGATTTGTGGTTTTTCGCGGTCTACTGAGGGCCTTTGACCCTGTAATTTTCGAAAATGATCGGCAATGGCATCTTTAACCACTTGGGCGCCAAACATGGAATTACGGATATGACCCGAGGAACCATGAAATTCAATGGCCAATGTTTTGTCGGCTTTGAATACAGTTTGCCATGGAAATTGGTTACAAAGCTGGTACAGACTCTGCTCATTATGCGCCTGCCCGCTAAACAGGACTAACTGTACCCGGTTTGCAAGGCGCGACCAGATACAAATCTGATAAACCACCTGGAGGCTGGCCTCCCCATAAACACCTTGCGGGTTAACCCGGGTAATGTGAAGGCCCAGGACTTTTAACTCTGCCTCAAGCAAATACTCCAATCCCTTGGCGCAACTGATAAACAGGGAATAATTCATGCCATGCTCTTAAATAAGTGTTAAGGTCGTATTCTAGGCGAGCAGCCTTTCTTTGTCCAAAATCATTTAGGTCCTTCAACAGAGGCCCGTATAAAACGGAAAAGGGCTTTATACGCACCGTGCGACTGGTTGGCCCTGCGCTCGTCCACAGCCTTTTTGATCAATTGCCTTAGTTGTTGCACATCCGCTGGCTGGTAATAGTCGATAAATTCGGTCAAAGCCTCTTTTCCATCATTGATCAGGCGATCCCGCCACTCTTCCAGCTCATGAAAGGCAGCCGTCTGGGCATTCTTCTCAGATTCTAATGCCTCATAGGCCTCTTTAATGGCCTCATGATCAGCCCCCCGCATTAACTTGCCGATTAACTGTGCCTGGCGTCTCACCGCCCCGTGGCTGCGAATGGATTTTGCGGCATCAATTGCCTGCCGTAATGCCTCATTCAGGGGTAGCTGATCCAGGATGTCAGCCGGTAACTCAACCAACTTAACCCCTAATTTCTGTAAAGCGTCTGCTTCACGTTTTCTCTGTGATTTGCTTATCTCTTCCATTACTAACCTTTTGCGAGATTGATTCCGGCCAGTTTGCTTCAAGACCGGCCTCCTCAATCAGTTTACTAATTTGCTCCGCGATTAAACGGTGCACAACCGTGGTGGGATGCACATGATCCCAGAATAAATAATTATCGCAGTACAGCGCCTCATCTTTGGCAGCCTGCGGCAGCTTCGAATAAATGTAAGCTGTTTCAGCAGCCTCATGCAAAGCCGGATTGGCCTGGATAATTGACCATTGCGCTTCGCTTAAACCTGGATTTTGCTGTTTTAAGTAAGTATACAGTGTATTGCGCGAGGGCGTTAGTGCCGTTAACCAGCCACTGTAACTGCCGAGATAGCAGGGATCTTCAATGTTATGGATCCCATAATCCGCAGGATGGGTAATCGATTCATTGAAAAAGCTGTAGGCATCAAAATACAGAAAGAGGGCGTCGGGGTATTGGTTACGCAGGCTGTCAACCCGTTGCTGTAATTTTTGATTATGCGCCAGTGTCAAACGCGTTAACAAAGAGGGATCGCTTATTTTCTTGGATTGCGGCAGCTTTGCCAAATCAGGCAGATTGATAATCAAAAATTTATTACCGCCTTTGCCAATCAACCGCTCGGCGGCATTGCCTATTGCATCCACTACGCTATCGGTAAGTGCCTCTACATTAGAGGGGCCATTCACATAATTATTGGCGCCAATCCAGATCGTGTATAAGCTGGTGTCTTTGTGGCCATAGGTATTCCAGTAAAGGTAATCATTCAATTCGACTGACAGCGTAAAGGGTAAATTTTCCTTGTAGGATAGTACCGCACCAGCGCCGCCAACCGCATAATTCTGAAAACCAATGCTGTAATCGGAGGGAAAATAATTCTGGTAGAGATACTCAGCCCATAAAGGCCCATTTGAAAAATGCCCTTCGTAATAGGGTGGCGACACCGGCAGAAAATGGAGGAAATAGCGGTACAGGTTACCGTTATCCGATAAGCTGTCGCCAAAAATCACCATCGTATCAAACGCAGGATTAAACCCATAAGCGCTGAGCGAAATGAGCATCGTACACAGCAAAACACGCAATCTGTTGATTAGTTTCATAAACATTCCTTGTAAAATTCAAAATCCCTCTGAGTATAAAAAACTTAATTGCTAACAGCCACAGGGGCAAACCCTGGCGTTTTACGGTTTGAAAGACGAACTTTAAGATAAGTCCGGCTAATCGCATAAAGGTTATAAATGATAATCAGTAACAAGAGCGTATGCAGCCAGGTTACAGTCAGGTGGGCAAACAAAGGCAAGGTAATCAGTACGCCTACGCAACCAGAAAGGCTTAAAATCATTGTCTTCTTCAGGGGAATTTTATCCTGTTGCAAGAAGACCAGCGTGGTCAACGGCTGTTGCATCGCACCTGCGGTTGTCATAATCGGGAAGGCAACAATGGGCGAAACATTCATTAGAAACAGGACGCCCTGAATCATTACAAACAAGCCGATGCCGGCAGAAGTTAAGGCACCGCAGATCACCATTGCCACAAAACCGATCACCAGTTTGGCACCCTGTAATTCAACCACATCGCCCCCCACTGGCATTAAGCGAAACTGATGGGCAAGCAACAGAAGGATAATTCCGGCAAAGCAGCACATCATGGTTAAACGAATAGCCTGTTTGCTTAGGCGGCTGACCACTGCCCCCCCAATTAATCCGCCGACACAAGTCCCAATGACCATCGTTAACATCGTGGTTAAATCAACATCGACCAACTGCATGAAAAAAAGCGATTCGATGGTTCCTGGTATAACCTGGGCGCCGTTATTAACAGCCGGCAATTCGTCATCCGGAAATGTACCCAATAATTTGGCGAGCGCGACATTGACCGCAAAACTGCCAATCCCCAGGGTGTCCGCGATAAAAGCGATCACCCCGCTTATACCCAGTTTAAAATAATCCCTGATGGCAAGCTGCGCTTTTTGCTGATGGTTTAACTGATAGAACATCGCTATCACACAAACAGTACTCAACATCAGAATGACATAAATAATCAGGGTAATTGCCATAACACTCACCAAAAAAATCAGCCTTGCACTCGCAATGGCAACAAGGTTTGAATTTGCACATGCAGCAAGGGAAAAGCAAATTATACAGCAATTCACTTGCACAGCAAACAACAATTGGGACAAACAAGTGTCTTTATGATTTATTTTTTGCCACTCTGCTATAATAAACTTACGAAAACAATTAGACGCAAGGATGTGCTGATGCGCATTACCATTAAGCCCATTGATCCCTCCGCTCCGAAAGAACATCAAAGAAGAATACTAGCCGCCCTTTTTTTTCAAACCCAAATATCTCAAAATGGACAAGTCCGTTATGGATGGGGAACAGTTAATTCGTATGATGTCGTTCTAAGTAATTTCTACAATGACAACGTCTATTATAGCAATGTGGTTGTGGAAGTTCGTTTAACTAAAAAAGTAATTCGCTATAAAAGCAAGCATGCACAGGCAAATAGAGATCGCATGGAAGATAACCGTTACGCGGTATTGAACGAAGGCTTTTTAGGAGCAGGGGGGTTTGGCAGCGCCATTCCGGTTGAGGTGACTTATAAATTTACTCAGTCTTTGACTGATTTAAGCTTTAAAGACAAACCTCGCGGGAAAAGACGCATCGCCAAACGAGCTGCATTTGACCCCAGAAAAGAGGAGCAATGGTATGAAGGCTTCAGGGGGCTTAGACGAGAGTACCACATTGCTGCCAGAACCCCACATGTTTCTCCCAAGCAGCCTGTGATTTACGATAAAAATGCCTATATGGTCGAGCGCCTGATGGAAGGTTCAACACTGGGTGATATTCTCGACGGCGATCGAACCAAATCAAGGTATTTGACCCTGGAAGAACGCTTTGCGCTTTGTATCAATTTGCTCGAGGCATTTAAGGAGCAGGTTTTTGCTGTCAAAATTGTGCATCGGGATCTTAAACCGGAAAATATTGTCATTGACAAGGATTGGAGCGTAAAAACAATCGATTTTGGCTTATCGAAACTGGAGGGTGAAACGGTCATTACGGAGAACGTGGGCTCCTTCGGATATATAAGCCCTGAAGCAATGCAATCACTACCAACTGATTATCGCTCTGATCTGTTCGCTTTGGGGCGAATGATTGGAGCGATTTGGTGGAATTCGAATTTTTTCTATGATGAAGCATTAAAGGGCAATGTTATCAAAGCGGCACAAGCTGAGGATTACAAATATCTATTCATGAATCTGGATGGTCTCAAGACCGAGGTGAGGACGATTATTACCGATACATTGAAGGGGCTAACCGCTTTTGAGCAGGAAAAGCGTATCCATATTGATGATGCAATTAACAATATGAAAAAAGCCAGCGATATGCAGTTTAAGCAGAAAGAGGAAACAGTGCCTGCGGAGCAAAGCAGTCCGCCTCGGGAAAAAAAAGGGGCTTTTCGCAAAATGGCCTCGATGTTTTTTGGCAGAAACTCGGAGAAAAAGAAAAGACGCAGCCGAAACAGTATCGGCAAAGGAAAAAAGGAAGACATAACGCCAGAAAAACCCGACTCTTCAATCCATAGCTAAGGGTAGGCTGGGCTATAAAGCCCAGCACCAATGCCTGCAGGAACCAGACTACCCAACCAAACGCTTGGCAATTGAAGCGACATGCTTACCTTGAAACCTTGCAATCTGCCGTTCAATTTCTGAAGGCGTCCGTTTACCATCTGCACCGGCAATGGTGCCCGCACCATAGGGCGAACTGCCGCGCATTTCACTCAGATCGGTTAATCCTTTTTCAGAATACGGGACTCCCACTATGATCATGCCGTGATGGATCAGCGTATTCCAGAAGGACATGATGGTCGATTCATTACCCCCGCCGGTGCCTGTAGACACAAAGACTGAAGCCACTTTACCAATCAGGCCGCCATTAACCCACATGCCGCCTGTCTGATCCAGGAAATTGCGCATCTGCGCTGCCATATTACCAAACCGCGTTGGCGTACCAAAAATGATTGCGTCATAATCAGCCAGCTCCTGGGGGCTGGCGATGGGCGCCTCCTGATTAAGCTTCACCCCTGCTTTTTTAGCAATGTCTTCTGGCATGGTTTCAGGTACGCGTTTCAAAGTAACCTCAACCCCCTCTACCTCCTTTGCACCCTTGCTTACTTCTTCAGCCATGGCTTCAACATGTCCATAACTTGAATAATACAGTACTAAAACCTTCGCCATTTTGCTCTCCTTAGTAATATTCAGCGTCCACCAGGCTGCAGACCCGGTTAAAATCGTTGGTTTCGAAAATCCTCTACCGCCTGGAACACTTCCTCCTGGGTGTTCATTACAAAAGGCCCCAGACGGGCAATAGGCTCGCCAAGCTTTCTGGCGGCAATTAAAATGCAATGGCAGGCTTCGCTTTGCGTGCCCAGGTTAACCTCATCGCCGTCGCTGAGGATTGCCATTTCTTTGCTGGCGACCGCCTGTGCATCAATCAATAATCCGCCCTGCAGTACAAATACCAGGCATTGATGGCCAGATGGCACTTGTTGTACAAATATACTGTGCGGCGGTAATTTTATATCAAAAAAAAGGGGGGCTGTGGCAATGCCTTTGACAGGGGATGAAGCAGTAGCCGTTTCACCGGCAATTAATTTAATCTCGACGCCATTTGGCAGGGTTTCATAAGCCAGCTGCCCGGCAGTATACTCCTGGTAAGCCGGTGGAATCATTTTTTTTGCTGCCGGCAAATTAAGCCAGAGCTGCAGACCGGTCAGACGCGCAGATTCCCTGGGCATTTCGGAATGAATAATACCCCGGCCAGCCGTCATCCATTGAACACCCCCGGGGCCGATAACACCGTGATGGCCATGATTGTCCTGATGTTCAATTTCCCCGTCCAGTAAATAGGTTATCGTTTCAAATCCGCGGTGGGGATGAGAGGGAAAGCCGGCGATGTAATCCAGGGGATTATCGCTGTCAAAAAAATCAAATAACAGCATTGGCTCATAAGGATTATCCCGTTCCATCCCAATATAACGCTGAAGTTTAACGCCGCCGCCTTCGCGAACCAGCATACCGGTCAATACCTTTGCCACTTTACGTTGATTCATGTGAAGCTCCCGCTGCGTTGCTTAATTATAATTGCAGCTTTTTCTGTTTAGACAGCCTATGTTAAACTAGCGGCTGTTTCAACCTTTAGGACGACATCGTGACTGCTGCAAAATTCATTATAGCACTGCTACTGACCTCTGTTATCTCCCTGGCCCAGGCCGCCGTATTGACCGACATGGAAGGCAAGCGAATTGAACTCAACAGTCTGAAAGGCAAATGGGTGCTGATTAACTATTGGGCCAGCTGGTGTCAGCCCTGCCTGAATGAAATCAGTGAACTGAATCATTTTTATAAGAATAACAAAGAAAAAATAGCGCTTTTTGCCGTTAATTATGATGCGCTTCCCCTGTACGAACAGCAAAAATTGATCAAGCAATTTGGCATTAATTATCCAAGCCTGGCAATTGACCCGGGCCGCTCCCTGAATTTTGAACACCCGCGCGCCGTACCTGCCACCTTTATTATTAATCCCCAGGGCGAGCTGGTGAAGATACTCTATGGCGAGCAAAACAGGGATTCATTGAATGAAGCGATTGTTGCAGGCTAACGGGCGAAGCTTCCGAATCCCCGCGGCACCAACACCGAATCCCCGCGGCACCAACACCGAATCCCCGCGGCACCGACACCGAATCCCCGCGGCACCGACACCGAATCCCCGCGGCACCGACACCGAATCCCCGCGGCACCGACCGCGGGGCCCATGCCTGTAGGAGTAGCATAGCCCTCAGACAAGTTTCAATGTTTCCAAAAAATAAGATTTAACAGGTAGTATAAGCAAGTGTGCTTAACATTAAATTGGCTTCGTGGGGGCTCCGCGGTCGCAAGCCGCGGGGATTCGGATGTTCGATACCGGGACACTGCCAAACTTGACAGCTTCCCGCATATATCTAAAAATGATTTATTAATCAAATCGAAAAACCGATCTTATTGGTTTTCAGGTTGAGCGAATGCCCTCGAGCGCTGATACCCCCCAATATCTCCCATCTGAACATTATTACCTGTTTGCACATGTGCTCAGGGGGCTGGCATCCGCAATTGTTTTTTTAGGCGCCCATCTCCTCGGCCACTTCTGGCTTAATCACCCGGCAGTCTGTCAATTGCTGGGGCTGCACGTTTGCGAAGCCGCCCCTTATCCACCAGAGTTAGTCTCTATCGTAAATGACACCGGCTGGTTTCGATACAGCCATTTCGGCGTGTCCTTATTTTTCTTAATCAGCGGCTTTGTGATACCCTTCTCACTGATTAAATATTCAAGAAAGCAATTCCTGATCACTCGCTTTTTCAGAATTTATCCCACCTATTGGGCCGCTTTTTTTTTCGCACTTATCGCACTCCTGCTGTTCCACCGCGGGCAATTATGGATTAGCAGCTTCGACATTCTTGCGCAGTTGACACTCACCCGCGATCTATTCTGGGTTCCCAGTCTGGATGCAATCAGCTGGACATTACAAATCGAAATCAAATTTTATCTGCTTTGCGCTCTGTTTTCCTCTCTGCTGGTATCCGGAAAAAAAGTCCATTTTCTTGCCTTGGTTATTGGTTTAAGCATTTCGGGATTTCTGCTTTTACGAACGCTGTCGGGCCTTGATGTCCAGCCTGAAAAATGGGCACTCAGCGTTTCCTGGTACGGTCTGGCACATGCACTAGGCAATTCAGCCTTCTACATTATTTACATGCTGATGGGGACCTGCTTTAACTGGCACTGCCGCAAATTTTTATCGACCCGGCAGCTTTCGGCCTTTCTTCTGTTTTTTTTCCTCTTATTCATGCTCTTATGGTCAATGAGTGATTATCAATCACAATTTTATCCCGGCACATTCAACTACGGTCTCGCGTTAATGATATTTGCCATTGCCTATTCATTCAGGCATCGGAGCTCAGCACCTGCGATATTTATCTGGCTGGGTAATATCAGTTATCCCCTTTACGCGGTTCATCTATTACCCAGTTATGCCCTAATCTACTGGCTGACGTACCAGAAACACATCCCGGCAACAATCGCCGTTCTACTGGCCAGCATTATTGCAATCTGCATGGCTTTGTTACTGCATCGCTGGATTGAACTGCCCAGCAATGACTTTGGCAAGCGCCTGGCGGACACTAAACTTAACTGCGACAACCCATAGACTTCTGGCTACGGGACGATTAAAATGCCTTGGTTTATTTCCATTTGCAGTAAGGATTACAATGCAGCTCATCAACAATCAATTGGCCAGACTTAGCCGTCATCATGACCTTATTAATACTGCAGTTCAGCGCGTACTCGCTAGTGGGATGCTGATACTGGGGCCAGAATGCACGCGATTTGAGCAGCTGTTTGCTGATTACTTACAAGTGGAGCATTGCATAGGCCTGGCCAATGGCACAGATGCCATTGAATTTGCACTGAAGGCCTGCGGTATCGTTGCGGGCGACCTGGTCGCCACTGTTGCCAATGCCGGCGCCTATACTACTACAGCCCTGCAGGCGATTGGCGCCAAACCTTATTTTCTTGATGTCGATTTAAACAGCAATAATACCAACTTACAGGAGGTGAGCCAGGCTATCGCATCTGGAGCCAAAGCGATCGTAGTAACACATTTATACGGTCTGGCAGTCAGTGAAATAGCAGAAATTGCAGCCTTTTGTAAAGAGCATGCGGTTCCTTTAATAGAAGATTGCGCGCAGGCACACGGTGCAGCCATCCACAATAAGAAAGTAGGAGCCTTTGGCGATGCAGCAAGCTTTAGCTTTTATCCCACCAAAAATTTGGGCGCATTGGGAGACGGCGGAGCTGTAGTCACGCGACACAAGGCTATTGCTGAGAAAATCCGCTCTTTAAGACAATATGGCTGGGGTAAAAAATACCAGATTGAGATGGGAGCGGCTCGTAACAGTCGACTGGATGAGCTCCAGGCATCTATTTTGTGTGAATTACTGCCTCATCTCGACAATGATAATGAACAACGGAGAAAAATAGCAGCACATTATAGTGAAGGTATCCTATCTCCCAATATTCAGTGCCCCGCAGTAAACAATTCCAGTTATGTGGCCCATCTCTATGTTATCCGAACAACCCAGAGGGACTCTCTTCGTGAACACTTACTCAAAAATCAGATTGCTTCTGACGTTCATTATCCAATTCCCGATTACAGGCAGCCTTTTTTAAGGGGCAGCTTTCCGAATGTAAACCTGAAAAACACAGAAGTACTTTGTAATGAATGTTTGAGCCTTCCCTGTTACCCGGAAATGACTATAGGGGAAGTGGAAAATGTTATCCACGCAATTAATAACTGGCAAGCATGAAATACTCAGTCATTATCCCCATTTACAAGAGCGAAAAAAATATTCCGGATCTCTTAAAGGCGCTGCAAGAGATGAATTGCCAGCTCAATGGGCATATGGAAGCTGTTTTTGTCGTTGACGGCAGCCCGGATCAGTCCTATGAGTTGTTAAAAACGGCGATTGAACATCTTGAGTTTCCGGCAAAATTAATTGCACACTCACGAAATTTCGGTGCTTTTTCTGCCATTCGAACCGGTTTACGCGCAGCACGGGGCAAATATTTCAGTGTGATGGCAGCTGATTTGCAAGAACCGCCTGAACTGTTAATCAGTATTTTTTCCTGTCTTGCCAACAACGAATGCGATGTAGCGATTGGTACAAGAAATAGCCGTAAAGATCCCTTCGTTTCTCGCCTAACCTCGAACCTGTTCTGGGCTATATACAAGCGTATGGTAGTACGTGATATGCCCAAGGGAGGCGTAGATATATTTGGCTGTAACCAGGTATTTCGTGATCAGTTATTAAATCTTGAAGAATCGCGCTCCTCTCTGATTGCTTTAATATTCTGGCTGGGTTTTCGGAGAAAACTGGTTAATTACGAAAGGCAAGAGCGAAAGATTGGCAAGTCCTCGTGGACATTCCGTAAAAAAATGGATTACATGATGGACAGCATTTTTGCCTTCACCGATTATCCGATACGCCTCTTAACTCGCCTGGGTGCCATCGGCACTTTGATTTCTTTCCTTGGCGGATTATTCATCTTTATCATGCGCCTTACAGACATGATTACCGTCCCTGGTTATGCGGCTATCATTCTAACCGTCCTTTTTTTTGGCGCACTTAACTTATTAGGCCTTGGCTTAATCGGCACTTACGCCTGGCGGGGGTATGAAAATACCAAGCAGCGTCCTTTAGCCATTATAGCCATTGAGCATAGCAATGATTGGAGTTAATATGAGCATCCAGTTTCAGAAGCCACAATTAAATGCGCCAGCCATAGAGACCATTATCGAAGGTGTAAGCTTACATTGCTTCAAATCAGTCACTGATTCACGAGGCGAGTTGGTGGTGGGCGAGTTTTTGAGAGATATTCCCTTTATTGCCAAACGCTTCTTTTTTGTACACGGAGTTCCGGCCAATGAAATTAGAGGGAAACATGCACATCGTCAATGCCATCAATTCATAATATGCGCCAAGGGCGCCTGCACAGTTAGTGTCGATAACGGCAGGGAGCGCAAATACCTTACTCTCGATAGTCCGGCAAAAGGCATTTATTTACCGCCTCTGACCTGGGGAGAGCAGTATAAATACTCACAGGACGCAGTTCTCCTGGTTTTTGCATCAGACTATTATGATAAAGACGATTATATTTATGACTACACAGAATTTTGTGAACTGGCTCAAAAGGCAGCCAATGGTTATTAATTTTCGTGGAGTGGATTTTTTGCGCATGGGCCGCTTTGTGGCCGGCGGTGGCTTATCGACTGGGTTTACTTATGTAGTTTACCTACTTTTAAGCAATTGGGTAAATTATCAACTGGCTTACGGAGTTGCTTATTTCCTTGGTGTTTTATTTGCTTACTGGTTTAATACTATTATTGTATTCCGCAAGTTATTATCATTTAAAGGCCTGTTTACCTATCCCCTTATTTATTTATTCCAGTATGCTGTATCAGCCCTTTCACTAGGTTTAGTCGTGGAGAAACTAGGCATAAGCCCCAGCATAGCGCCCTTGCTAGTGATTGCCGCTACACTTCCTATTACATATTTTATGAACAAACTGGTGCTGGAGTGGTCTAGCCCAAATAAAAAATAGGCCTTATTTAATCTTTTATGGAAAAAAAATGCTGGATTATTTTCGCAATACTAGAACGACCACCGACAAAAAAAACAAGCTTTCTAAAGCCTCTGCTTTTACAAATCAGCCGATTTTTTCATTTCTGCTCTGCTCGACCATACTGACTTCATTGCTTTGGCTGCCATTCGGTATTCGATTAAATGGTTTAATTGAAGAATGGGGATTGCTTGGAGTTTTTACAAACCACGGTGTTTTTTTTGCTGCTACGCCTGGCAGCCTGCTCTCTGGTCATGCTGCGCGCCCATTAACATTATTGCCTCAGGCAATCGCCTATTTTCTGGATTCTGATTCATTTGTCTATTGGAATTTAATGTTGTATTTATCATTGATTCTTAAAGGGACGGCAGCCTCTTATATTGTATGGCGAATTACAAACTCCTTTCGCTGGGCATTATTCATGGGCCCCTTCATGCTGGTTTATCCCGCAGACAGTATGCAGCTATCATTTCGCGCCCTGCATATCAATTGGGCGTTAGCACTATCGCTCTCAGGCTGTTGCCTATTATTTAAGGCGCTGGATGCCAAGCGTCGATCAACAGAGACTTTTCATTCAGCTGTCTCTGCACTGATATTTTTGATGGCACTTGCTATGTATGAAGCGTCATTTGCTTATATCATTTTTCCGTTTGCGCTGATTATCGGACAAAAAGGCATTGTTGCAGGTTTCCAAATTTTTTGGAGAAAAAAAAATGTGGTATTAATCTGGCTATTGGCGCCTCTTGCCTATTTGGTATATGCTACTTACGTAGTTAGTCATGGCAACACCTATCAACAAAGCTTTTCCGCCAACCAAGACCTCCTTATTGCTAACTTTCCCAAACTGTTCTCTATCGGCTTACTTCGCAGTGTGCTTGGAGGCTGGGTTGATGCCACGCTGATTTGCTTCCGGGAGCTTAGCTGGACTGCATACATTTATCTTTTTATAGCCTGCAGCCTGATTTTTGCTTTCCTGTATGGCTCACAAACTACACTAAGACAGGTGAATCATGAACATTGTTCAGGCGGAACTTTGATTCGAATGTCAGTAATTTGCCTCTTTCTTATTATTTGCGGGTATAGTCCTTATATATTTTCTTTATCGCATTTATATATAAGCCAGAGGACATTCCTTTTTGCAACACCGGCAGCAGCTATGTTTTGGATCTTTCTGCTTCTGTTACTTAGCAAAGCGAGCTCCAGGCTTGCCAATGGATTTTCTTTTATAATGCTTTTTATTGGCCTGGGAGCAGGACTTTTTCAATTTCATCATTATGTTCAACTCTCCACCGTCCAAACGCATATTCTGGCCGATATCGTAGACCATTTTGATGGAAAAATGGAAAAAGATAACACCCTGTTGATAAGGGATAAAAGTAATTTACTCGATCAAATCTGGATGTTCTACAGTACAAACCTGCAAGGGGCTCTGGCCTACATGTATGGGCACCCCTTTGAGAATCTCCAGATTTGCAGTGAGCCAGGTCACTATTGGCTGTTAATCGATACGGTAAACAGACCTGGCCAGTGCATTGAAAAAGAACAGAGTTGGGTGTTCAGCTATCCAGAACCAGTACGTTACAATGGGAAAGTAGTTGGCTCTAAACCACCTGTGCTTGTAATACCTAAAGAACGAATAACAGCAATAACGATTGATGCAAGTGCAGCTACCCGCCCAGCCGCTGGCAGCGTAAATTATGACACAAAAAATAACCCTCATTTCATAAAAAAATACAATAAGATTTTGGCAGAGCAACGATGGCCACAATATTTTAATTCATTTTTTAACACAACTCCCCCAGATAGATATAAATGGGGTTTTGGGGACTGGTGGAATTTGGATTTACCCACAGCAGGAATTGGCTGGCGGGGGGCTGAGTGGACTGTTGGTAATTTTAAGCACTCCTCAGGAGCATGGAAAACACAGGAAAATTCTGCCCTGCGATTTCAACTGGAGCCAAGTAAACATAGATACCGCTTAGCGGGTTTAGTTGACAGTATCATAAGTGACGAAATTCGTTCCAGCATCATGCTTGTCATTAATAAACATGCAATAAAACCAGAGTGGATCGACACGAATGAGTTTATCGCCGATCTACCTTCTGATTATTTAAAAAATGGAAGTAACTTATTGGTCATCTCTTCCAAAGTTGACATGGATTATTTTGGATTGTCTTTTCGATTATTAAATATTGAACTAGCCCCCATGGATGATAGACAAAAGGAACAATTATGATTTTAGTAACAGGCGGCTCGGGGTTCATTGGTTCCAATTTTATCTTGAATTGGCTTCTTACAAGAAATGAACCGGTTATCAACCTTGACGCATTAACCTATGCTGGAAATCCGGCAAATCTCATCTCATTAAAGAACGATCCGCGCTATCAGTTCATTCACGGGAATATCTGTAATCGGGAGCTGGTCTTTGCGACGCTTTTGAAAATGCGGCCACGCGCCATTATCCACATGGCAGCAGAAAGCCATGTCGATCGCTCCATTGCCGATCCGGGTGTTTTCCTCAAAACCAATGTTGAAGGCAGCTTTAGCCTGCTTGACGCCGCTTATCATTACTGGAATACAATGAATGAAACAGAAAAATCTGCTTTTCGTTTTATTCATGTATCCACCGACGAGGTATACGGTTCCCTGGAACCCGCAGAGCCGGCCTTCAAAGAAACCACTCCTTATCAACCCAATAGTCCCTATTCGGCTAGTAAAGCAGCAAGCGATCACCTGGCGCGCGCATGGTTTCATACTTATGGCCTACCGACCATCATCACGCATTGCTCTAATAATTACGGCCCCTTTCAGTTTCCGGAAAAGCTCATTCCTTTAATGATCACACGCGCTCTTTCACAGCAAACATTACCCATTTATGGCGATGGCCAAAATATCCGGGATTGGCTTTATGTCATCGATCACTGTCAGGCGCTCGAAGTTATCCTGGAAACCGGTGTGCCGGGGAACACCTACAATATTGGCGGTAATAATGAAATTAACAACTTGACAATTGTTAACACATTGTGCTGCTTATTAAATAACTATCGGCCTTCAGCTCAGGGAGATTACCGCAAGCTGATACAGTTCGTGAAAGACAGGCCCGGACATGACAAACGTTATGCCATCGACTCAGGAAAAATTCAGAGAGAACTGGGTTGGAAACCAATGGAGACCTTTGAAAGCGGGATCAGCAAAACGGTAACCTGGTATCTTGAAAATACGGACTGGACTTCTCATCTAACTAATAAACTTCAACAATCTACAATAATGGCTTAAATTATGAACAGAAAAGGGATTATATTAGCAGGCGGGTCAGGTACACGCCTTCATCCGGTTACTCTATCCATTTCAAAACAGTTATTGCCTGTTTTTGATAAGCCTATGATTTATTATCCCTTAACCACCTTAATGCTCGCAGGAATCAGGGAAATATTAATCATTACCACACCCCATGACCAATTTAACTTCCGCCAGTTATTAGGTGACGGCAGTCAATGGGGAATTGAGCTGCACTATGTTTGCCAGGAGCTCCCCAACGGGATAGCACAAGCTTTCATACTGGGTGAAGAGTTCCTTAATGGCTCTCCTTCTGTGTTAATCCTTGGGGATAACATTTTCTATGGCCATAATTTAAAGCAATTACTCTCCCAGGCTAATTCCCGCACCGAGTTTAATACCGTTTTTGCATACCCGGTTCAGGATCCTGAGCGATATGGGGTTGTCCAGTTTGATCAGGATGGACAGGCTATTGCGATAGAGGAGAAGCCCAGGCAACCAAAATCACGTTATGCAATCACCGGCATTTATTTTTATGACAATTCAGTTGTGGAGGTTGCCAAATCGATTAAACCTTCGGCACGTGGTGAATATGAAATAACGGATATTAATCAGTATTATATCCAAACCGGCAAACTATATGTTGAAGTGATGGGAAGAGGATTCGCGTGGCTGGATACCGGTACGCATGAATCGATGCTCGAAGCCTCACACTTTGTATCGACACTAGAAAAACGGCAGGGATTTAAAATCGCCTGTCCTGAAGAAATAGCCTGGCGACAAAAATGGATCAATGATACGCAACTTGCCTTTATGGGGGAGCAGCTGCAAAAATCGGATTATGGCCGCTATTTATTAAGCATTTTAAAGGACGCCGGAATACACAGGGAAGTCGATTCTTATTTTACTGTTTAATGGGAATAAAAATGATTGAAATAACCTCCGCCATGCCTGCCAAGGCCGATCATCAAAGAAACCGATTATTATTTATTTTAGTATCCCTTTGGGTGGCGATATTAATAGTATTGCTCAGCCTTCAATTGGCTGGATTTTCATTTGGATTTGGAATTACAGCAAGGGGCGAAGATACTAACTGGCTAAATCTTATCGCCAATGCCAAAGGAAAAGCGACTGTTTTTGCAAGAGTTTTCTGGCAAATTGATGGCCGCAATCCCTTATCTCCCTGGTTTTGGGCAGCCATATCGCCTTTAATTAGTAAAAGCATTGGCTGGCTTTATTTCGTTCGATGTGTCACCGATTTGCTGTTGGCGGTTTCAATGTTTCTGCTTCTACTGGAGCTGAATGATAAACGCAACCCCCTTTTTGCATTTGGGACAGCACTGCTCGTGCTGGTTTGGAATTTTTTCATTAACTATAGTCAGTTAATCTGGGTCTTCCATATGGCCGCTGTATGCAGTTTGCTTACGATTTTATTTTATTGTAAGTACCTTAATAGCAATCGCAGCAAAGCAAATTATTTGGCTTTATCGTTACTATTTTATCTTGTATCCCTTTCGACCTACACTCTGCATTCAGGAGCGATAATAGCTGTTTTCTTATTAAGCCTCTTTTTTTCAAAGAATCCAGAGCGCCTCAGTGAGCGGCTAAGAGCCACATTAATAGACAGCAGTTTTTTCCTGTTTGTCTTAATTATTTTTTATCTAATCTGGAATACTACTAGCCCCGTCCCACAAGCGCTTCAAGAGGGTTTAAAATGGACTGCTCTTTTTAAAAGCATAAAATTTGTCTTATTTCATCCCGACAATTTCGTTTTTTATAAAACCCTTGTAATTGATCGCTCTTTAACTATCCCCGTCTTTTTGTTGTCACTCATTTTTTTTAATGCACTGTTTTTCTGGATATTTGGTTTTGCCAGGACTAATGGGCAAACACTTCAAATCCCTAAACTGTCAATCTTCATTGTCCTATTAGCTTTCGCGGCTCCTGTTGTCATGGTTGAAGCGACCAGCAGGACCTTTTTCCCCGGAAGCCGATCTCCAATGATTAGCCAGATATTACAGCCATTATTGTATTTAAGTGTTATATATTTAATCTGTGACTATTTACCTCTGAGGGCAGACAATAAATTGAAGCTGGTGAAAGCTCTTAGCGCATCCTTTATTGCCTTCATTTTCACAATTTCAATAGAATATAATCATTGCCTGGTAGAACTCGATATCAAATCCGGTGTATTGAGGAATAGCTATATAGCAAAAATATACGAGCGTTATGAACTTGGCTATAGGTTTGAAAAAAGCTAGGTCGTGTTTATAACTCTTTGGAACACCTTGGATGCCTCGACCTGTTCCAAGACCTCTAATAAATGTTTCAACCTGCAAACACTGATATAACAGTGGCTGCAGGCAGCCTCCTTAATTATTATCGGATTTCAAAAACAACTTGACTATAATTTTGTTTTTCATAGGGCAGAGAACGCACTTCTGAAAAAACATATTTTCTAAATAAGAAGCCAACAATTAGGAGGATCACAAGATCGAAACCAACTATCACAAAATATTGAGAATGTGTAACCCATGGACCAATATTCATAAAGAAAAGTGAGACTGATTTACTGAGTGAGAACCAGAACCGGGAAAATATCAGATTCATCAGGATTAAAGTAATGGTCACAGGCCAACTTATTCGATATCGGTTCAACACAGACCCTAAAAGGATTAGAAACATGGGGAACGCCGTTATAATTTGCCGAGACTCAGAGCAAATTGAAAATATGACTGTCACCAGTAGAAAAAGGACACATCCCAAACCAAACTCTATTGCTTTTTGATTGATCTGCCTCCAGAACAACAACATCAGCACTGGTGCTAAACCAAAGTAAAATATATGGAGTGCAATTGAAATTCCTGGCTCAACTACCGCGGTAATAGGTGCAGCATGAATATATCTATTCAGATCCATATTCGGTGGTGCATCACTTGCGATCCCATTAATGGTTAATTTAACTACAACCCACAAGATTACAAATAAAAGAGCCGCGTTAACGTTAAAGTTTTTTAGAAACTCCCGAAGCATTTCTAGCGGAGTCAAACTATAACGCAATCCATAAAACACATAAGCTCCCAAAGCCATTAAGCTAAGTGGTAATAATCTCCAATCAACTGAGGTAAATCTGGATGCAAATTCCGGCAATGGAAATAGACAGTGCAAACACCAGCAGCACACCATTAGAGCAACTATCAATGCTATTGCGCCATTGCTTTGCCGTATTGAGGGCTTTTCCCTTCCTTCAAAAGCAAATAAGAATAGGCAAGCAAAATTGTAGATTAACGAAGGAAAAACAAATGAGCCTAGTAATGCAGTGATCCACAAACCCAATCGATTTCGGTCTATATAGAAATAAGCTCCCAACATTCCCATAAACATACCGCTTGGATCCGTTAACACCGGATAATAGGTGTTCATCTTTAGCACTGCAAAATTAAATAGCAACAATCCCGTACATAAATATTTGGTATTGGAGGACCAGTTTAATCGTGCTCCTATACGAAACAGTAGATACACACAACCCATAATTAAACAATAATTATACAGTAAAAATACACTAAGCAGGTTTTTGGTCACCATCAAATCAATATGCGCGACAGAAGCTATTCTATGTATAATCATTGGCGTTAGTATACGTTGTACCAAATAGCTGTTGTAATGGTTAAACAACTCTTTTGTATGTAAACGAGCCATTTCCGCATAGATTGTCCCATCCCAACCCAAGCCGTCATTTACTGGAATTTGTTCTCCGAAACCTAGAGAACCTATGTAATAGAAACTAAAAAAAAATAGACTGGTACCCCATAAGAATCGAATAAGGGTGTTTTTATTGAGAATAAACAAATGCCGTGACATATCAAAAGGGCCTTTAATATAAAAGGGCTCTAGATTATCAGCTCAGCCACAGGAATTTCAACAATCAAAATTAGACAGATCCTGAATAACCTCTCCAAAAATTGAGCTTAACCGGTCTTAAGCCTTTTCCCTATTGAGATACTTCCCCACAGTCGTTCATGCAGATAATAAAGAAAAATTTTTGAGAAGAATTCAAAAAAGCCAACATAGAGCGCAAACTTTGTTTCATGAGTAATGAGAAAGGTAATCAGCACTGTTGTGGCAGTTGCAAACAACCGCCAGCTGATTGATTTTAAAAAGCTTCTCAAATGGGATTCATTCATCGCCTATCCTACCCCGTGACAAGCTCGTCATTTCGGATTTGGGAATTTGATCCTTCTGTTTCCTCTTCCAGTATCAGATATCCCTCATTAACCAGGTAGGCGACGATCTTTTCAACGGCAGCCTCTATGGACAGATTATTCGTATCCAGCGTTATTTCAGGCTGCTCCGGAGCCTCGTAGGGGTCATCAATGCCTGTAAATCCTTTAATTTCCCCACGGCGTGCTTTCGCATACAAGCCCTTTGTATCCCGTTCCTCGCAAGCCGCTAATGAGGTGGACAGGTACACTTCAATATAGCCTCCTGAAGAAGCGATCAGCTGGCGATTCTGCTCGCGCGCATCGCGATAAGGGGCGATAGCGGCACAAATTGCGACACCGCCCGCCTTCGTTACTTCAGAAGCCACATAACCTATTCGTCGGATATTCAAATCGCGATCGGCCTTGCTAAAACCTAATTCATTGGCAAGTATCCTGCGCACCACATCCCCGTCCAGCAAGGTAATATTGCGCTTGCCGAGACTCATTAAGCGGGCCATCAGCGCGTTTGCCAATGTGGTTTTTCCCGCTCCCGAAAGGCCGGTGAAAAACAGCGTAAAACCTTGCTTGCATTTAGCAGGATAGGATTGGCGAAGCTCGTTAATAATACCGGGAAAAGAGAACCATTCCGGGATTGATTTATCAGATAGCAGCATTTGCCGCAGTTGCGTGCCAGATACATTAAGGGCTGTCTCTTCCGCTTTAATTTCATTAACAGGACAAAAACTGTGCCGCTCCTTCACATAGACCATCTCTTGAAAAAAGACCGGCTCTATCCCTATTTCTTGCTTAAACTGCCTGACTAAGTCTTGTGCGGCATAGGGTTCGTAAAAAGGCTTACCCGCCGCATCATTGCCTGGACCGGCATGGTCTCTTCCTACAATGAAATGGGTGCAGCCATAGTTTTTTCGAATCAGTGCATGCCATAAGGCTTCCCGCGGGCCGGCCATGCGCATGGCTAATGGCAGCAGCCCCAAAGTGGCATTACGTCTTGGGTATGCTTTCAGTATTTTCTGGTAGCATCTTACCCGGGTAAAATAATCAATATCGCCAGGCTTTGTTAAACCAACTACCGGATGTATTAATAAGTGCGCATCATATTCCTGGGAAGCGCGCAAAGTAAGTTCCATATGCGCCCGGTGCATTGGATTTCGTGTCTGGAAGCCAACAATACGCTCAATCTTATTCGTTTCAAAAAATTTTTTCAGTGCCTCAGGGGTATGGCGGTAATCGACAAAATCATAATGGCGGGGGAACTGAATGCATTCCAAGCGTCCGCCTATGTACCAGCTGCCTGCCTGTTTAAACAGATAATTGACACCCGGGTGCTTCAGGTCTGTCGTAGCAAACAGCTGCTCGGCTTCAAACTGTTTATCCGGCATCCACTTGTCACTGACAGTTAGATTGGCCAACAAGGTATTATCCTCATCATATAAACCGATTGTTTGCCCGCAATCGATGGCCGAAGCAAATTCCTCATTGACATCCAGAGTAATTGGAACGGGCCAGACTTCGCCGCTGCCTAAACGCATATCGTTTAAAACCGAATTATAATCGTGTTCTGTTAAAAATCCTGTCAGCGGCTTAAACCCTCCTACCAGCAGCATCTCCAGATCGCAGCGCTGACGAGATGTTAGAATCCATTTATGTGACATTTTATTCTCCAGAAACACCATTAATCCCGCCATATTACTCTTTTCTGCGCTAATCATTCAATCAATTACAATGAAATTTTTATCCTTGGATTCAAAGTTATATACTAGAGAACTTGTTATTAACATTAGGGATTTAATATGAGCAAACATCTTAAAGAAATTGATGAATCTTATACCGAGCATTTTCTGTTTGCTCAATGCTTGGGTTTTAAATTGATTTTTGCGGGCTTCGCCTGTCTTATTCACGCTATCATACCAGACCTCTTTGTCAACACAGGGAGTAAGACAATCGATACGCTAAGCCAGCGGATTAAAAAAAGGAAAGAAAAAAATGTCTCATGTTGATATCCAGGAGATAATTAATCTCTCAAGCCAGGCTGCCAATGCAATTTTAAGGGTTTATCAAAAAATGGAGCTGACCAGTACGGTCAAAACAGACAAAACCCCCTTGACGGAGGCCGATCAAATTTCCCATGATATTATCACGGCGGGGCTCAAATCCCTTTATCCACATATTCCCATTATTTCTGAGGAATCCAGTACCAACATGGAGTATGAGACACGAAAGAGATTTGATTTTTTCTTTCTGGTTGACCCCCTTGATGGTACCAAAGAATTCCTGAACCGCAACGGCGAATTTACTATCAATATTGCCTTGATTCACAAGGACAGTCCCGTGCTTGGAGTAGTTCATGCACCGGTAAGCAAAAGTATTTATTATGCGGAAAAAGGCAGGGGCGCTTTTAAAATTAACAATCAGCTTCAGACTCAATTAGTTGCGAAAAACAACTTGAAAGATACTATAACCATTACTCTCAGCCGTTCCCACCAATGCCCAGCTACCGCTGAATATCTGGAAAAACTGAATAGAGACGGGAATTCATTCCAGCTAATTACGGCGGGAAGCGCATTGAAGTTTGCCTTGCTGGCCGAGGGCAAAGCGGACGTCTATCCCCGCTTTTCACCCACGATGGAATGGGATACAGCTGCGGGGCATGCCATTCTTCTTGAAACAGGAAAACAAATTACGGAAATCGGCACTGCACGAACTTTAAAATACAATAAAAGAGAACTCGTAAACCCTGGCTTTATCGCCGCTTAGAAATGTTTAGTAGATCAATCCTTGAGGATTGATCTACATCCGCATATATTAGCTTATGCCTAATTTCTCATAAATTGTTTTAACTTTTTTTCGTAACTCGGATTTACCGCTTCCTTCACCCAGGGTAAGTGCTACATTTTTGAATTGTGATCCATAGGCTCTAAAGCCAATATGGCCTTGTGTCCAGCCAGTTGCTTTACTCACCGCCGGGAGGTCTTTTGCTGAAACAGTAAACTGCTCTTCACTGATCTTGATTGACAACTGTCCAGTTATCGGCAGGTCAGCAAGCAGCAATTCTGTATTCTGCCAAGCGTCGTTCGTATTAACCCAGTATCCCAGGCTCGCCTGTTTAAGGGATTTGTTATACAGCAGGAGCAATGCGGACATATTGCTGTCATCAGGCCCGCAGTAATTAAAGATAAAACTTAAATGGGATCCATCCGCTTCCTGATCAAAAGAGTATTCGAAAGAAACATTGTAAGCGCCTTTGCTTGCATTCTTGAAAAATCCAACGGTCATGCCCGCGTTTTTCGGCTTTATCCACCCCCCATCAACCACCTGCCAGCCATTTAAGACACAGTTGAATTGATTTAATAAGTGGCGGTTCGCTTGCCAATGCTGGCTATCGCTTAATTTCTTTTGCCGCTGCATTTCTTTCTGCTCTTCATTCGACTTGATTTGCGCCTCAAGTAGGTCCAAACCGCTAAATAAGCTGCTATTGTGTGCTTCGTCCACCGCGTCAAGCAAACGGACTTCATGTACGGCACCGTAATTGCCCAGGGGGATATAATCCAGGGTTTTTAAGGAATGACGATCAATGACCCACAATTCGCTTAACAGGTTTTTTCGATGCACGCGGGCTACAATCTCACTGTCACCAATGAGGATATAGTCTGAACTTACAGCCAGGCCGCGGGAGTAATGCGATGCCCCGCTCGCCCAAACTGTTTCATCAGCCTTGATGTCCACCAGCTCACCTGCTTCGGAATGGCAGGCAAAGAGGTTGTCCTCATTATCCACCCAAATATTGTGCATTCCATTTCGATGATTAGCCTCGTATTTATCGATTAATTCTCCTTCAGGGTAGGAGAACACCAGCACCTGCGAACCGCGTTTGAATCGATGCGCCAGCACATACAAGCGGTTTCTCTTTAGGAAAATGGAATTGAAATGCTCGCCGCAGGCGTTATCCGGGCCTAATCTGTCCCAGTAAATATCATTAATCCGAAGATCTTTATAATAGCCATTTTCTGCATTGTAAAAACTGATACAATTTCTACCTGTATTGGTAGCAATGATTATATTATCAGGTGCACACAGAATTTGATGCGGCTGCGAGAGGAAGCATGCCGACTGCTTGTTATTATACGATAAATAGCCTTTCTCTGAGTGAATATAGCTTTCAAGATCCAGCATGCGATCGTTTTCTACACCGGAGTGACTTAACACTAGCTGATCATTGTTCTCCCACCATGAGATACCATAGTATTCACGGCGGCCTGACTCCACTATATTTATTTGCCGTGTTTCAAGATCAACAAGCAATATATTATTAACAGTAGACACTAAGGCTTTCAACTTTTTGCATCCTTCTCGAAAATTTATCGTTTGGTATATTAATCATTACTAATTACCACCACTCTTTGACCTGGTATAAACAGAATTAATCAACGACACATTCCA
Source organism: Legionella birminghamensis (assembly GCF_900452515.1). Lineage (NCBI taxonomy): Bacteria > Pseudomonadati > Pseudomonadota > Gammaproteobacteria > Legionellales > Legionellaceae > Legionella > Legionella birminghamensis. The sequence continues at coordinate 25,287 of NZ_UGNW01000001.1, read as the reverse complement.
CCGTCTCCGATACAGTTTCTTTCTTTTTTGATACGGGTTCCTGTTTATTTAATAGCTGTAAGAAATCGCGAAAAAAATGCTCTACAGTCCTCTGCTCAAAATTTTTAGCCGCCTCTTTTTGCATTGAAAGCAGGCTTTCTGTATTCCCCAGAAGCCAGCGTATTTTCTCAGCAATTTCCTTGTAATCATAAGGATCGAATAAAGAGTGTGAAGAGACAGTTGTGTTAGCGAACATCATTTCTGACTCGATTGTTTTTGAAAGAATCACAGGCTTGTTAAAGGCTAATGATTGTAATAATACGGTATGAGGATCATCAAATTCAAATGAAGAATCAATAACAAAAAGGGACAATTTATAACAAGCCGCCAACTCCTGTTCGGACAAATTGTCGAACCACATGACATGCTGATACAAGCCGTTATTTTTGATGAAGTCGAGGGCATCCTGGTGAATGCTTTTACATTGATTAATAATAAGCTTGGTAGTTAGCGGCACTTGTCCCAGAATTAACTTATACGCTTTAAGTACATTAATCAGGTTCCCACGCTTCCTGGATCCACTGGTATAAAAGAAATAATCCAGTTCATTTGAAAAATGATGAATCGGACAATAATCAAACAGATTGCGAGAGGATATTACTCTTATAAAATTTCGTGCCAGCGTTTTACTTGCCGTCTCATTATCTGCAAAACCGCTAATATCGATTAAGTGTTTTAAATTGGACAATGCAGGGGGAATTAGACTAATTTTCTTATCTTTTCTGGAAAACCGGTTAATTACCTCAATCATAGCCTTATTATGAATAAGAAAATGCTTGGCACTGGCAATTAGTTTTCCGCTGTGACGCAGTTGATCGATTGACGAAAGTGAATCCCGGGCAAATTGTATGGGGGAGTATTTATAAAACTCCTCAATGACCTGTACTATGCACTCTTTTTTGATACGGCTAACGTCAACCCAGCTGGTTGAGGGAATAAGCCATAATTCAATATCCTTGCGCTGATTGATAATCCTGTTAATACGCCGTGTTTCTGCTGCAATAATTACAGGATAAATTGATTTGTCCAGGTTAGAACACCAGGCGAAGAATTTTCCTCTCAACCAGTTATTTACACGTTGAACCCGTCGTGAAACCACTCGCTTGACTTTTAACAGGAAAATGCCGGCAAACAGGAATGGGCATCCGGCTAATGCTATCAATCCCATGAACAGAAAATGGACCCAGCTTCTCGATGATATCAACCTCAGCATAAAGGCATTAAAAGCAGCCAATAGGGCTTCTTTCGTTTTTGCCTTTATACGTGGCCAAAGCCCACTCTTCGATCTATTAAGCAGATGCTGCAAACTATCATTTACTGTACAAATCAATGGTTCTCTGGAGGGGCTTACAAATTCAAAAACATTCGGATTTATTAAATGATGTCGAAGGATCCCTTTTAATGAATCACTTGCCCAGCTGGGGCAGGCAATTACAAACTTAATCTCATCCTGTACTGCTGCAATTTTTAAAAAAGCGAGTAGATTGGTTTCATCATCTTGATATAAACCAGATCTCGAAGGATGGGAAAAATATATTCCGTATTTTTTTATAGACATTGCTCTATCAGTTCCCAGTAATGCTTTTTCAATTGATCCATGTTTTTATTAAACTCCCTTTTTTGCAGGGAAGCGCTTCTTTTATCCACACCACTTTCCATCTGCTTAAGTGCATGAGCGTAATCCCGCGCACCCGCATTATCCATCCATTTTATATTTAATTTGAATTGATCATTTATACACTCAAGTGCGGATTGCCTAAGCGCCAAAACATTGATGTTTAATCTTGAGCAATCAAGGATAGTATATAAATTACCGTCTGTTAAGCTGGGATGCCATAAAAACTTACATGTGGGCAGTAACTGTTGGTATTTTTCCTGAGATAAACGTCTATGTCTGACTATTCTCTTCTCATTATCCAGCCATTGCTGCTGTTGCTCAGTGAGAAGAATTCCATCTTCAGGCATCAAGCCGAGGGCATAACAGTCAGTTTGCCCACCCAGCTCTTCATAATAAATCCTGAGTCCATCTAATACCATATCAAGGTTCTTTTGCCAGTTTTGATCAACAACCCAGAGGAAGCGATCCAATGCCGGTTTTTTTTCCAGTGCAATCTCATCAAGTTCGGAGCATACAACCCACCGAGCAACCTTGTTTTCCGGAATGCCAATCACACGCACCAAACTATCTGACAGATAACTGGAGGTGGTAAACGTTGCTTCAGCAATATGGCAATGAGGAATTAGTTGATCATCAAAAAGATTCTGGGCATTTTTTTCGGCAGAGGAAGAGAAATTCAGTAAATTCAAGATGTAGGGTCTGATTGGTAAGATCGGGTAACGTAGACAGTCCACAGGGAAAATCCATAAGTCACAATCCAGAAAACAGTTAATCCCGTCATCAGGAACATAGAAATCGGCATTTACCAATGGCTTTGGACAACCCTCATAGCTTAAAGCCCTGAATGATGCTTCACTGTCCAGTGTTACCCATTTAAATAATCGATAATTGAATTCCGCAAGCTCTTCCTTACTTATTACAGGTATTTGCTCAAACGCGAATATTAAATCCAATTCTGTACCCGCCTGCTTAGCTCCGGCTTTTAGCATCTGAATCATTAGCTGAAGTTCATAGTTTATTGCATCATTGAAAAAAAGGGCGATGCGGAACTTCTTTTTCTTTATGACAGGAGGGCGACTCTTATGCTCTTCCACCAATTGGGCTATCCGCTGGAATCCTTTCAGCCAATCGTTATAGCAAGTCTCCAGCCGCATTGGATTTAGCAACACTTCCTGACTTTTTCGTATATCAGCGATGAGGCTCCAATCATCATTAAGGATACGTTTTATTTTTTTTCTTGCTTCATCAATGGATTCGCAACGTCCTGGTAAAGAATGTCCGCCGAACTGATCTAGGATTCCGCCTGCCATAAAAATCAACGGCATACCTGCTTTTAAAGCTTCGAACGGATGATAGTGGATATGGTTTGGTTCAGAGCTATGATAGTACATCACCCGCATTTCACGCATATTGCGTTCATGGGCTTCTTTTGCGACAAAACCTAGAATATTGGGATCGGAAACATACACAGGTTGGCTGCCTGCGATTGCATGAGGAAAATCACCGAGTTGTTCTACAAACTCCCGGTAAATCTGTTGATAATAGACACTAAATCCAATATCCGGGCACACGAAATATATTTTCTTGTTGGTACCAATCCACTCATCATTCATTTCACAATCAAACATACCAGCCGGTAAATCCACACGCCGCTCGGCAAGGAAGGGGCGTTCAATGGTATGCAAATGAGGATACGCCTGGCCAAAAACTAATCTTTCGCCAAGTAGCTCGGCATATCGTTTAGTGTTTGTCTGTTCAATAATCATACTGTATGAGAGGGTTTTATCGAGCCCATAAGTCCGCCATACAGCAATACCCTTGTAATGCTTTGCTACAAGTTTAAGTAAATTACAGTCATACAGAATAAAAAAGATTACCGGAAAATATTTGTTGGCGATTTCCCAGGCTTCAACACTTGGATTAATGTACCAGTTCTGCGCATTTAAAATATCCAGTTCTTTTTTTGGAATAGTTAAATTCTGGTCTTCAGAATGATCAACAGATACACTGCGAAACCTTGGATCGGAAGGGTATATTTTTGGTAAATATATTTCTTCTACGCCCAGCTTTTTCATTATGGCCAGTTCAAATTTTCTGGCAGTGCCATGATTTAATAGCCACATTAATCTCTTTATCATTCCATATCCTCAGCAAATTTCCTTTGAAGCCGAGCAGGTGTGCCTGTATAAACCCCTGCTATATCCAAATCTCTGGTTACGGTAGCCCCCGCACCAATAATAATGTTATTTCCAATCGTTATACCATCCTTGACGACAGCGCCAGCACCAACGAATACATAATCCCCTAGACTGACCTTGCCTGCCAATGTCGCATTGACCGAAATATGGCAAAAATTACCCACATGGCAATCGTGCTCAATAATTGCGCCATTGTTAATGATACAAGCCTTTCCCACAATAGCCATAGGACCAACGAATGAATAGTGTCCAGCTATAGTTCCTGCACCAACCACTGAACCTACACCTTGTCTCGCCAAGTACGATAATACTCTACTCATCGGCCACTGCTGCCTGATAGCCCAATGGTATTGCCGTTCGCGTCGGTGGTTATCGCCTGCTGCCGGAATACAGGCATCGACCATTCCTGTATAAACCTTAAGTACGGGATAATGAAGGAAATACTCGTTTTCTCCAGCATTTTCATCAATAAAAACAAGGGAATCAATATCATTGGATAAAGCAATATCCGCCACACTGCGTGCGTGGCCACCGAATCCCAGGATTACTAATTGCTTCATATAACTTGTCCACTGGCTTCAACATTAACCGACTCTGAAATCCTGTCAAGCTCATTGATGTAATCATTCACTACATCCTTCCAGGTTCGTTGAGCCAGCTTATCGAAGAAATGAACTTGCTGTTTTAACAATTTGTCCCGATTAGTCAAAGCCCACTCAATCCGGTCGGCAAGCGATTTCCAACTATAGGGATCAAATAACATCTGCTGCTGCAAGCCAGGATCATTGATAATCTCGGTCGTGACGGGAATATCAGCCATGACCACAGGGGTGCCTACTGACAAGGCCTCTGTAAACGTAAACGGACAACCACCCTCGCTCAGGCTTGGGTTAACGGCCAAGTCGGCTAGTTTATAGCAAGCAGCAAGTTCCGCTACTGATAAGCCCGACAATAATAAAACTTCATGACCAAGCTGGTTGTCAATAATAAACTGGTCAATCTCCTCCATCACCTTGGGCTTTCCTGTAAGGATTAATTTATGGGTTACAAATCGTTCCCTCAATAAATACTGATAAGCACGGAGCAATGTTATTACATTCTTGGAAGGCCTGAACTGACTGGCATAAAAAATAAACTTCAAATCTGCATTTGCCGCGGTGCCGCCATTTTCTTGCAGCGAGCTTTTAGTCAATGCGTTTGAAAAATGCTGTTGATAAGCGTTTTCAATTTCCTTACTGCTCATTGCCTGTTGTTCAATAATTTGATGGAGGGTATTGGCAGCATGGGGAATCACACGAACGTGTTTTTCCTTTCGTTTATAACGTTTAACTAATATCGTTTTCTTAACATGGTCACTGTATGTAACGAAATGAGTCCCGCCTTCAATTGCGTGCTCTATTGTTTTAAATGTATCTAAAAAGCGGTTGCCGCCAACATTGGCAAAACCAATAGGAAACTCGGTGAGGACAACATCGGGAACACACATAAGATGCGGTCTTGAGATTTGATTGAAAGAGGGCCAGAATGCAGTAGGAGAATACCAGGCTCTCACTTCAGTCATGCCCTCAATCAGCTTAAGCATTAGATCAGTTTCTTGCTGCTCAATTACCTTAAACCAGCCAGTTACAGTAAAACTATCTTTGGGGCTACGAATGATTCCAAGAATCGGTCTGATTATCCGCTTGAAAAACCAACTTTTTTTAATGTAGCCTTGTTTAAAAAATGATTCATTTAAAAATCTGACTATTTTATCTACTGCTGAAAATATACTGATAACCAAAAAGCTAATTAAAACGGGAACACCTAATAAAAGGAATTGAAGAATATTGGTTGCGGTAAGAATTTTTTTTCTAAAATAAAAGTTGGTTTTCTTAAACCGATCAAGAAAAGTTACTTTTTTTGTCTTTTCTTTTTTTGGCTTGAGACGCGAAATAATTTGCTGGTACCAATCAAATAACTGCAGGCTAATAATCGGTTTTGCCGGGGCAATAATTTGAAAAGAGCTCTCTGGAACTGATTCTGCCTTCATTAGAGCCAGAATGCTTTTCTTGCTCCAGCTTGGGCAAACAATGATGAAATGGGCACCTTTGCTTTCAATCGCGCCATTTAAAAAGGCTGCCAGGTGGCGCCCTAACCCCTGATCGCGCAAATCAATGGTCGGCGGGTAAGCCAAATAAATCCCATAGATTTTTTTCATAGACATTCGCGAATTACCTTCCAATATTTAACAGCAAAATTGCCTGAGTGAGAGTTTGAAATGGCGTTTGCAGATTCGACATTATTCTTGAGCTCCTCTCGATTGGCTTCCATCCATTTCAGTTGCCGCCCCATATCATTCGGATTATTGGCATCCATCCAGGTCAGATGTAATTTAAGATCATTATCAATTTCCTGCATTGCTGGATAACTGCTGGATAAAGATGGAACATTATACAAAGCCGCTTCGATTACTGAAAAAGCACCATTATCAATTTTGGTTGGATGCCATAGAAAAGAAGCATTTACTAGCTTAGCCTGATATTTTTTCTCATTTAAGTTTGAAAAGAAATGAATATTTGATTTTAAACTGTCACTTTGTTCAATCAGACTGGAAATACTGGCCTGCTCTGCCAATTGCGCTGAATTGATGCCGGTGATATGGCACTCAAGCGATCCCTCCAATTCTTCATAATAGTATTTTAATGCTTGAAACCCATTGAAATTATTTTTATGGGCACCCTCGTTGGTTGGCCATAAGAAATAATTCCTGTCGACAACTAATGCTTCCGGTTTCATTTTAAAATGAGGGAGGAGTATCGGCAACTTATGGAGCTTTTCTTTGGAAATTCCCCCATATTGCATTGCATCCTGATAAGTTTGATTAGTGGTTGTTAAAACAGCTTTTGCTTTTTGGGCATTGCTAATCAGCACCTGTTTATCTGCGTTAATCCCGGGTATATAGCGCTCAATATAATTATAAATCATCATGACATAAGGTCTAAGCGGCAAAATGGGAGCCTGGACTCGATCTGAAATAATTAACCATAAATCGCAGTCGCTTAAGAAATTCATCTTATCATCAAAAATGGAGTAGAGGGACTCAGTGGGCTGCCATTGAGTATGGCCTGCGTAGTACATTGCCTTTTCAGCAGCAGATGCATCAATAAAATCCCACTGATACTGCCTGATTTTAATTTCTTCCGGCAATTCCTCGATTAAATCCTGCCCATACAGTTTCTGCTCTTTCAGACAGGTTATAATAATTTCAGCTTCTTCATTACATTGTCTGCTGCCATTAAGTAAGGTTTCAGCGAGCAGGCAAGCGCCTTTTAAATTACCGCCGCCATATGCTAAAGGCAGCACTATAGCAATTTTTCTTTTTTTTCTGAGCCAATAACTCGGCTTCCCAGAACAGCTGTCTGATTTGAATTGAGAAAAACTATTATGAAACGCTTGCATTAGCTATATCCTTAAGGCTATTTACGCAACTTGGTTTAGTTTCTCATAGTGAGTAATGGCAGCGGAAACAGGACCATCATAAACTAAAACACCGTGATGGAACACTAATCCCCTTTCACAAAGCGACCTCAATGCATTAAAGTCATGAGAAGCAAGCACTAATATTTCTGCCTGCTCTATCAGTCCTTTGATTCTTTCCTTTGCTTTTAGCATAAAATTGGCATCACCAGTACCGATCACTTCGTCTAGTAATAAGATGTCTCCACCTACAGCCGTAGATATTGCAAATGCAAGCCTCACCTGCATTCCAGCAGAATAGGTTTTTATTGGATAATCAATAAACTCTCCGAGACCCGCGAACTCTACAATTTCTTCCTCTCTTTTCTTCATGAACTTTGGGGATAACCCAAGAAGCAAACCTCGGTAGAGAATATTTTCCCTGCCGGTAGCATCCGGTTCAAATCCCAGGCTTAAATCAAATAATGACCTGATTTCACCTCTGACATCCAATTTTCCAGAAGAAATAGGATAGAGACCCGCAACTGTTTTTAGAAAAGTGCTCTTCCCAGCGCCGTTATGGCCAATTAATCCAATACGCTCCCCAGCCTTGATATTCAGGGTAATGTCTTTCAGCGCATGGATATCGGTCACCCTTTTCTTTTTTTTGCTGTCCCCCAGGCGGCTTAGTAAGGCTTTGAGCGAACGCTCCTGATAAGCTACTGAAGCATAATGCAGGTTTACATTTTCTAAGTTAATATAATTTTTATTCATAAATTTCAAAACTATTGGTTCACAATTATTTCATAAGTAGAAAATAACGCGACGCTCCGCCTTGCTTCCAACCCATACAGCAAGGAGAGTGCAAACGGCTGCCGCCCCCAGGCATACCAGATAATTATCCAGTGTAGGCCACTGCCCCTCCAGTACCGGGGCGCGAATAATCTGCAGCAAATGGTATAGGGGATTGTAATCCACTAAGGCGCTCAAACCGCCATTGCGAAACATTTTTGCTTCAAAATAAACGGGCGAGATGAACCAGACCACTTGCAGGATGAGTCCCATTGCGTGTGAAACATCTCGAAACCGGGTACCCACATAAGCCAGGAGACTCGCCAATGGCCAGATGATCAATCCAAGCAAGGGGAATACAGTCAGCGTTGCAATCCAGCTGAAGCCGAAGTTTTCGGGCATTACTATCAAAGCCCAAACCCAAAGAACGGTACTGGCAAGCGCCAGGACTATCAAATTGCTGAGCACCAGACGCAAAGTGTATATGGCCAGTGGATGCCTGCACTGCTTGATATAGGCGTCTGCCTGGACAAAAGCAAGTGCACCACCGGTCAATGAAGAACCAATAAACTCCCAGACGATCAATCCAGATAATATATAGGGGGCGTAATAAGTGATATTGACATGAAACAAGCGGCTGAACACTAAAGCCAGCAATAGCGTCATTCCCAGCGGTTGAATAATTGACCAGAAAATGCCCATTGCGGAGCGGCGCCAGCGGGATCTTAAATCCGCCATTGCCAGGTGAGACCAAAAAAAGCGGGAAGTCCAAATGCCTTTTAAATAATTGTTCATACGCAAATTTTTAACCAGGTTTTACCGAACTGATTCGGTACTTCATAAAGTGATGCAAATGATTTGCGATGAATAATACGCTAGTTATGGTTATAAATAAAGCAATCTAAAAAAGAGTTTTATTATTGCTTAATACATACAGCCGTGCACAGTTGCTCTCATCAAACTACATGGGCCCCGCGGTCGATGCCGCGGGGATTCGATAATCGGCGCCACGGGTATTCGACTTACCGTATACCCACGGCGTAGACCTTCCGCATTCCCACGGCGTAGCCCTTCCGCATTCCCGCGGCGTAGACCTTCCGCATTCCCGCGGCGTAGACCTTCCGTATTCCCGCGGCGTAGACCTTCCGTATTCCCGCGGCGTAGACCGCGGGACCCACGCCTATCCCTGTTACAATATCAGTCTCTATTTTAATCTCATTGTAGGCCAGCCGCACCCGAATAAACCTTATTTACTAAAAAAAGCACGGATAGCTTCGCAAATATAGGCCACATCCTTATATTCCAGCACCGGTGAACTGGGCAAATTAATGCCTCGCTCAGATAAGGAAACAGCTACAGGAAACTCGCCCGCGGCCGCACAATGCGGCAACTGGTGTGAGGGATGGAAAAAGGGTCGGGTTTCAATTTCTCTGGCTTTCAGGAAATCACGCAGCGCTTGTCTTTCTTTTGCATCATTAAGAATGATGGAACACATCCAGAATGAATGGCGGGTGCCTTCCGTTTCCTTATGGAAATACAGGGGCAGATCAGACAATGCTTCCTCATACCATGCTGCGATCTCACGCTTTTTAGCAAGGATGGTATCGGCCTGCTCTAGCTGTGCCAAACCAATCGCGGCACAAATATTAGTCATGCGATAATTATAGGCAACGATGTTATGCCAATACTCGCGTTCGGAAGACACCCCTTGGTTTTTCAGATGGTAAGCGCGCTCATGCAATGCTTTCGTTTTGCAAAGAACCATTCCCCCCTCACCAGTGGTAATGGTTTTATTGCCAAAAAAACTGAACGTAGCAACATCGCCAAAAGTGCCCACATGCTGGCCTTTATAGAAAGTGCCGAAGGCTTCGGCGCAATCTTCAATCAAATAAAGCTGATGCGCTTTGCAGATAGCCATCAGCTGATCCATATCGCAGGGAAGGCCGTAAAGGTGCACAGCCATCACCGCTTTGGTTCGTGGTGTAATTTTGCGTATGACATCGGCCGGATCAATTTGCAGACTGGGTTCCAAAGAATCAACGTAGACTGGAGTAGCACCTGTCTGGATAATGGTATTCACTGAAGCAACATACGTCAGCGTGGGAACAATAACCTCATCCCCTTCGCCAAGGCCCAGAGCTTCCAAGGCTAAATGAATGGCGACCGTTCCATTGGAAACGGTAGTAGCATAGGGCGAACCGGTGTACTCAGCAAAGGCCTTTTCAAATCTGCCGATGAACTCTCCCTTGGAAGAAATCCAGGTAGAATCCAGGCATTGATTGACATACTCTTTTTCACGGCCACCGAAATAGGGTTGATAGACTGGAATCATCGTTTTATCACCTGCAAGCCATTATTCATTAAAATTACTGTACTTAAAGCCATGCTGACGCATCAAATCATCACGCTGCGCTTCCTTCAAATCTTCACGCATCATTTCAGTGACCAGGTCTTCAAAGCTTGTCTGGGGTTCCCAGCCTAATTTTTCTTTAGCCTTGGCCGCATCGCCCAGTAATGTTTCCACTTCAGCAGGGCGGAAATAGCGCGGATCGACTTCTACAATACAACGGCCAGTCTTCACATCGTAGCCCTTTTCCTGCTCGTTCTCGCCTTCCCACTGCATTTCAATACCAATTTGCCGAGCAGCAATTTCTACGAACTCACGCACAGAATGCTGTTTACCAGTAGCAATAACGAAGTCTTCCGCCTGGTTTTGCTGCAGCATAAGCCATTGCATTTCAACGTAATCGCGGGCATGTCCCCAGTCACGTAATGCATTTAAATTACCCAGATAAAGGCGTTCCTGGAAGCCTAATTTGATTCTTGCCAGGGCGCGGGTAATTTTACGGGTCACAAAGGTTTCACCACGAATAGGCGACTCGTGGTTAAACAAAATGCCATTACAGGCATAAATGCCGTAGGCTTCGCGGTAATTTACGGTAATCCAGTAAGCATACAGCTTCGCCACTGCATAAGGGCTTCGCGGATAAAAGGGAGTCGTTTCACGCTGCGGTACTTCCTGTACTAAACCATAAAGCTCTGAGGTACTGGCCTGATAAAAGCGGGTTTTTTTCTCTAAACCCGTAATTCGAATCGCTTCCAGCAGCCTTAATGCACCAAGCGCATCCGAATTGGCGGTGTATTCAGGCTCTTCGAAAGAAACAGCCACGTGACTTTGGGCTGCGAGATTATAAATCTCATCAGGTTGTACCTGTTGCACAATACGAATCAGGCTGGAGGAATCAGTCAGATCGCCATGATGCAGGGTCAGATCATAGCCCTTGCAGTGCGGATCATGATAGAGATGGTCGATACGGTCCGTATTAAATAAAGAAGAGCGGCGTTTGATACCATGAACCTCATAGCCTTTTGCCAAAAGTAACTCAGCAAGATAAGCTCCATCTTGTCCAGTGATACCAGTAATTAATGCGACTTTCTTTTGCATGCTATTTCCTTCAAACACCTTTTCGTAATTTTCTGATCAAACGTGAGCTAGTCTGCATTAATTAATGACTCGACTTCACGTACCCGTTCGCTAACCAATGAATGACAACCGCGTGACTCAATGTTAAGCCGTAAAAGGGGTTCAGTATTGGAGGCGCGAATATTCATGCGCCATTTGCTGAACTCGAGACTTAGGCCATCGGTTTTGTCAATATGAGGAACTTCCTCGTCTGTATTAACAGTGTTCGAATAATAATTCAACACTCGTTCAAGGACCGGGTTAACATCGGTTACCTTGTAATTCAGTTCACCGCTGCAAGGATAGAGAGACATTCGCTCTTTAACGAGCTGCGACAAAGTTTTACCTGTTTTGGACAACAACTCAATAACAAGCAGCCAGGGAATCATGCCGCTGTCACAATAGGCAAAATCGCGAAAATAGTGATGAGCACTCATCTCACCACCATAAATGGCATTTTCCTGCCGCATTCTTTCTTTGATAAAGGCATGGCCGGTTTTACTTTGTATCGCCAGGCCGCCTGCATTGCTGACCACATCAATGGTGTTCCAGGTCAGGCGTGGATCGTAAATAATTTTTTCAGCGGGATGCTGATTAAGAAACGTTGCCGCTAACAATCCTACGATATAATAACCCTCAATAAACTGCCCTTTTTCATCAAAAAGAAAACAGCGGTCGAAATCACCATCCCAGGCAATACCCATAGTCGCCTGATGCTGAATCACTGCATTGGCAGTTGAGGATCGATTTTCCGGCAATAAGGGATTGGGAATACCGTTTGGAAAATGACCATCCGGTTCATGATTAATTTTGATGAAATGAACAGGGATTTCAAGTTTATTAAATCGTTTTTCCAGCTCGTCGATTACATGACCCGCTGCGCCATTACCCGCATTCACTACCAAAGTGCAAGGGGTTATGGTGGCCAGATCCAGATATCCAAGAAGATGATCGCAATATGCCTGTAAGATACTTTGCTTAATGCAGGTTCCCTTTTTTACCGGCGTGATAAATTCATTCTGCTCGGCCAGACGCTGGATTTCTCGAAGCCCGCTATCCCCACTAATCGGTAAAGCACCTCGTCCAACCATCTTCATGCCATTATAATTCATCGGATTGTGGCTGGCGGTTACTTCAATACCGCCATCAACATCGAGATGGAAAGACGCAAAATAGACTTCTTCCGTCCCTGTCAGGCCCAGATCAATCACATCAGCGCCGGCATCATTGATCCCACGGATAAGCGCTGCTTTCAAAGATTCTGTTGATAAGCGGATGTCCCCGCCGACAACAAGACGCTTGGCGGAAAGGAATTGGGCAAACGCCCGTCCAATCCGATAAGCAATGCCTTCATCCAGATCAATACCCAATTGGCCGCGAATATCATAGGCCTTAAAACAGGTTAAACCAGTCATTACACACGTCCATAATTATCTTCGAAACGGATAATATCATCTTCCCCGAGATATTCTCCACTCTGTACTTCAATCATGACCAGATTCAACACGCCGGGGTTTTCGAGGCGATGGCGGTGCCCTGCAGGAATATACGTCGACTGGTTAGTACCTACAAGCATTTCCTGATCACCGTTAACCACTTTTGCCATACCGCTAACCACAATCCAGTGTTCGCTGCGATGATGGTGCATTTGTAAACTTAAACTGGCTCCTGGTTTTACTTCAATCCGCTTGATTTTGAAGTTCGTGCCTTCTTCGAGAACAGTAAAGGTTCCCCAGGGGCGATGAACTGTTCGATGCAGTTTATGCGCTTCATGACCCTGTGCTTTTAATTCCGCATAAACGTGTTTGACATCCTGTGCACGTTGCTTGTTAGCGACCAGCAGGGCATCAGGCGTGTCAATGATAATCAAATCATCTACACCCACAGCACCGACTAAACGGTCATTGCTTTGGATATAGCAATTGCTGCTTTCATGAATCAGGGCATGGCCTTCCACGCGGTTACCGGCCTCATCGGGCATTGACAAATCACCGATTGCGCTCCAGGAACCAATATCACTCCAGCCAATATTACAGGGGACTACAGCAACCCTTGACGCATGGGAAGCAGGCTCCATCACAGCATAATCGATGGAATTATCCGGTATCTGCGCAAATAAACCTGAATCGAGCTGGATCTGCTCGAACTCTTTGCTTTGTTCATGTTTTGAAGCAGCGATGCAAGAAGCGGTCGCATTTAAAATGTCGGGACAGAATTCTTCCAGCGCTTCCAGGATACGGCCAGCAGTAAAGCAGAACATGCCGGAATTCCACAGGTAATGACCAGATTCAATAAACGCCTGCGCATTTTCTCGAGAGGGTTTTTCTACAAAACGGGTTACCGCATAGCCTTCAGGCTTGGCGTTATTGCTCTGCAGGTTAATCGGCGCTGTAATATTGGCTTCAATATACCCATAACCGGTTTCTGGATGGCTGGGTTCAATACCAAAGGTAACCAGATGCCCAGCAGCAGCCAAAGCACTGGCTTGGGCCACAGCCGTCTGGAAGGCATCCTGATTTTCAATCAGGTGATCAGCAGCCAGAATCAGCATAACAGCCTCTTCGCCATATTTCCGGGCGATAGCCAGGGCTGCGGCAGCCACTGCGGCTGTCGTATTTCTGCCAAAAGGTTCAAGGATGAAAGATGAATAAAGGGACGCTTGATTCACCTCGCGATAATTATCCTGAATCTTAAAGAATAATTCGCGGTTGGTAACAGTCATTACTTCCTTGACGCCCGGAATTAAGGCACCGCGAAGAAATGCCTTTTGCAATAAGGTCTGGCCATCGCTAAGTTGAATAAAAGGCTTGGGATGTAATTCACGGGAAACAGGCCATAAACGTGAACCAGCTCCTCCGCATAAAATTGTTGGTATTATTTGCATTAAATCCTCACTGAATTCCGAAAAACGTCGAGGGTGAACTGTCTGTCGACATGCCTTTTTAAGAACACATGGTTAAAAAGTTTCTGGGAGTTTACCTCAGTCCGTATCAGAATGGAACATTATACGCTGGAATCGCTAACGACCTGGTGATAGATAGTGCTGTAATCCGCTGCCATTTTGTCAGCAGTAAAACAGTCAAGATAACGCTTTCTTGCATTTCTGCCCATAATTTCAGCGGACTGCTGGTTATTCCACAAGTATTGCAGCGCATTTTTCAATGCCTGGGGATTTTCGGGAGGAATGACCAGGCCGGTCTCCTCATTCTGGTTTATGAAACTGGTTCCGGAGCCAATTTCACAGGAAATCAACGGTTTGGCGGCCATTGCCGCCTCGAGCAGTGAAATCCCGAATGCTTCCGAACGCAGATGGGAGGGGAAAACAAATGCATAGGAGAGTTTGAGTAAAGCCATTTTGTCTTCTTCATTGACAGAACCCACAAAATGAAGCTGTTTTAAGCCAAGATCCTCTGCCTGCTGCTTTAAGGCCATCTCTTCTGGACCATTTCCGACAATGACTACCGGATAATCAAGCCCAGGCAATGCTGATAGTAAGGTGTGCAAGCCTTTGTAATAACGCAGCATTCCAACAAAGAGGAAAAAGCGTTCCCCTAAACGCTGCCGCCAGTACTTCATTCTTTCATCACTGGGAAGGGGATACACTGTTTCATCTAATCCAATCGGTACAATACTGGTCTTGTTCTGATACCGATTTAGTACTTTACTGCTCGCGAGATAATTGGGCGAAGTTGCCACAATACGATTCACCCGTCGCAGGAAGGCATGCATCAGGGGTTGATATAACTTCAATAAATTCTTTTGCCTTACTATATCGGAATGATAAGTGACTACCGTCGGCTTTTTTATTCGCGATGCAAAATGCACCACATCCATAAAGGGCCATGGAAAATGATAATGGATTACATCTGCATCCTTCGCCAGCTCACTAAATCGGCGTATGGCAGAAAAAGAAAAACCGGTGGATGCCAATTGAAGATCAAGGGGAGCGCGATGAACTGTATGCCCGGAAAATTGAACCGTCTCTGCTGATTTGTCCGCACTGAGGGCCAATACCTCACTGGACACCCCTAGGGCACTTACACTGTTGATTAACTGATATATAAATTGCTCAACACCGCCTTTTGTATCGGTGATGTATGTTTTGTAAAAATGAAGGACACGCATATAACCCGCAGGATTCTGTGTTAAGCCATGAATTGTAAAAAATGTAGGCTGGGCTGTAAAGTGCGGCATTTGGTTGTCCGCTGGGCTTTGCAGTCCAGCCTACTTAAATAAGAAATCGCGCTGCGCTTTCGTCAGGCGTACACTGAGGTCCCAGCCTCCTTCTTCATTAATTTTTTCAGATTTCACGGCATTAAGCTCATATAGATTGGCACGCAGCTTTGCCTGATCAGGTGCAAGATGAAGCAATTCATCAGTCGCCTGGCCATGCAGTTGTGCAGCAATCGCTTCCCGCAAGCCTTCCAGCCCTGCGCCTGTTTTTGCAGATAACCACACTTTGGTCCCTTCCTCTTGCTGATCCAGCCTGGGACTCCATCCCTCCTGCTGATCAATTTTATTGAAGACCTGAATGATGGGAATATCATCAACCTCTATTTCTGCGAGTACCCGTTCCACGGCCTCCACATTTTCACGCCAGATGGGATCAGAAATATCGACCACATGCAGCAAGAGATCAGCCTCCTGCGTTTCTTCGAGTGTGGCGCGAAAGGCTTCAACCAATTGATGGGGTAAGTCACGGATAAAACCAACTGTATCCGCCAGAATAATAGCGCCTGCTCCCGGTAAATCGACCTTGCGCATGGTTGGATCAAGCGTTGCGAAGAGCTGATTCGCTGCGTAAATTTGTTCACCAGTCAATGCATTGAATAAGGTCGACTTTCCTGCATTGGTATAGCCCACTAAAGAGACGGTTGGCATAGCCGCCTTTTGCCGCGCCCGTCGGTTTTGATCACGGCTGCGCCTAACCTTTTCAAGGCGTTTATTGATGTAACGAATTCGTTCGCGTAGCAATCGGCGGTCAGTTTCAAGCTGGGTTTCACCAGGCCCCCTTAAGCCGATCCCGCCTTTTTGCCGCTCAAGATGAGTCCATCCACGTACCAAACGGGTCGATAAGTGCTGTAATTGGGCAAGCTCAACCTGTAATTTACCCTCAAAAGTGCGGGCTCTTTGGGCGAAAATATCAAGAATCAAGCCGCTTCGATCGACCACCCGACATTGCAGCAAGCGTTCAAGATTTCTTTCCTGAGAGGGCGACAGTTCATGATTCACCAGTACCAGATCAGCCTTATGGAAAGCGACCTGTTCCTGAATTTCCTCCGCTTTGCCGAGACCCACATAATATTTGGCTTCAGGGGTAGCCCTGCTGCCGGTAATAACAGCGACCACCTCCGCTTGCGCGGAAGTGGCTAACTCTTTAAATTCCTGTAATGCTCTTTCTGCGTTTAGGCCAGGCAGAGCCAATTGCACGAGAATGGCGCGCTCGCCAGCTTTCGGTCTTTCAAACACTCAGTTCTACCATCAGTCAATATATTCATAATTTATCAGTCTGCCATATTTTCATCTTCCTCACCAGCAGGAATTTTAATCATCCTGGAAGGAACGACAGTTGATATTGCATGCTTATACACCATTTGGGTCACTGAGTTTTTCAACATAACGACATATTGATCAAATGAATCAACAAGCCCATGCAGTTTAATGCCATTCACCAGAAACACTGACACAGGTACTTTTTCCTTGCGCAGTTCATTGAGAAATGGATCTTGCAGTAATGAATTTTTAGACATTGCCCCTCTCCTTATTCTTATTATTGAGGCCAAGCACACTCAATACTGATGTCGACCCTTCAAAAAAAAACTTTAATTTTTTTCATTACATCCGCTGGTGTTTACGTTACTATAAATCGCCCGACAATATGACAGTTTGCTTAAATTGGGCCAGTAACCAACTATATAAAGGAGTTTATATGAAATTCACTAGTGCAGAGCTCGCTGAGATTGCCAAAACAGAAGATGCTTATAAGAAACTATTCGCTGATAATTCCATTGATGAAAGTGAAAACCAGGAAGCACTTGCAGAATTGGACGAGGATACACAGCGTCTGCTTGCCACGAACGTTATCAGCCATTGTCCCGAAGATGAACTACGCAATGTTAGCAGACAAACTACCGGATTAGCTGTTTCTGCTGCATCCGTATTTGCAAAGAAGCTTCAAGCAGTTTATGAAATCAATAGCCGTATCCGTTCTATTACCGACATCAATAATGCAAAACCGCACAAACTATGGACTGGTAAATTCGATGCCAAGCTGTTTCATCCTTATCCTGAATTTGTGAATCAACTGTTGGGCGATAGTGAGAATCAGAATAAAATTGCCCATATCCTGGCTGAAAAGACTCCTGCAGAAGAACTTACAGTTGTATTGAACAATATGCGTAATGCGTTTGCTTCCAAAACAACTGAAGCAGGTACAAAAATTGATGAGGATCATGAATTTTGCAAGCTGCTTGGCAATGCTATTGATGCAGCGATTCATATGGACTTCTTAATAGATTGTAAAGATGATGAAGAATTCCTTTCTCATTTGCAGGATTTGCATCACCATTTCCATCACTTCCCAAGATTATCCAATCGTATCACCCCTCATTTGGAAACAATTTCAAAACGGGTTGCCGGCATGAAGGAAGAGCATTGTGCCCAAGCCTGCTTGCATTTGTCAGCGCTATCCCCAAATGCTGATGCGCCTAATGTATTTGCACATATTGCAGATTTTGTTCATAAAAACCGTCCAGCTCAAGCGGATGAGAAAGAGGTTAAAGAAAAAGCAAGTACAGCAACAGTAGGCGATCAGCATGAAGAAGAGGATACAGCCCAAACTCATCATCAATCTACACAGAGTGATCATTCAGACGAAGAGGTCCAGGTTACCCCACTGCCAGCATTTTCCTCTGCGAAGTCAGCTGAGCAGGTCAATCCCGGTAAATCCAGATTCTCCTGTTTCGGTTCATCAGCTAGAACCGCTGCTCCTAAAGATGAGGCTGCTTATGAATCGGATGAAGAAGAAGCTGCGACTCAGCAATCACGTTCCTGTTTCGGTTGGGGCTCAAGCAAATAGCGAGTTGTGGCTGTCGTTGTTTTGAGAGATCTCTTACAACAACGTCATCATTTGACGTTAGGAGTTGTGCCAAGGTTTCATTATACTTATATCTAAAGGGATGACAGGGATTGTCTGACAGGAAGTCAGCAAAGGGACCAGCATAAGGAATGTGCTTCGCCGCAGGGATGTGGCTTTACTCTCTTATTTATCCAAATCAATCAATTCATACCCGTTGAATTCAAACATCTTACAAACCTTATAATCCCAAGACGAATTTTTCCTGATTAGAAGTAGATACTTTTTAAATCACCGCCGCATCACCCGGCCCGAATCTCAACGAAAACACCACTGAATCCCCGCGGCAACGACCGCAGGGCCCACACGAAGCCAATTTAATATTAAGAACACATGTTTATAACTATCTGTTAAATCCTATTTTTTGGCAACATTGAAACTTGTCTGAGCACCACATACTTCAACAGGCATGGGCCCCGCGGTCAAAGCCGCGGGGATTCGGGAAGGTATCAGCGCGGGGATTCGTGAGAGTACCACCACACTAGGATCGAGGACATTTGGATCTGCTTACCGAAAGTTCATTGAATTACACGTCAATATTTTCTGCTTCCAAAGCATTCGACTCAATAAACTCACGCCGCGGTTCAACATGATCGCCCATCAAAGTGGTGAAAATCTCATCAGCTGCAACAGCATCTTCAATACTGACCTGCAGCATACGGCGTACTTCCGGATCCATTGTCGTTTCCCAGAGTTGCTCTGGATTCATCTCCCCCAATCCTTTATAGCGTTGGATAGTTTGGCCGCGTTTGGCTTCATCCAGCAGCCATCCCAGCGCTTGCTCAAAACTTTCTACTTCAAGGGATTTTTCCCCACGTTTTATCGCAGCGCCTTCCTCTATTAAATTTGCAAGTTTTGCGCCCAGTCCCGTTATTTCACGGTAATCTTTGGAAAAGAAAAACTCGGCATTTAGGATAATATATGAATCCATACCGTGCTGGGTCACTGTTACTCGAGGTAGATAGTGATCATTTTCCGTATTATGAATTACGTCGACTGCATAGTTGTGTGTCTTGGCTGCCACCTGCTGCAAGCTTTGATGCAATTGGTTAGCCCAGCTGTTAACCGTTTCGCGATTATTGAAATCATCCGCATGCAAACTGGGCAAATAACCTATTCGCTTTAGTATATCAACGTTGTAACGTCGGGAATGCCGCTTGATAATTTTCTCAACTCGTCTAAATTGCATAACCAGCTCTTCCAGAGCCTTGGCAGTAATGGCCGGAGCATCTGTACCCGGCGAAAAAGACGCGCCTTCCAAAGCACTCTGGGTTAAATAATCATAAAGCGCTTCATCATCTTTAACATACTGTTCCTGCTTGCCACGTTTTACTTTGTATAAAGGAGGTTGTGCAATATAGATATAACCCCTTTCAATGAGTTCGGGAGTTTGGCGATAGAAAAATGTTAACAACAGAGTTCGAATATGTGAGCCATCCACATCCGCATCCGTCATAATAATAATGCGGTGATAACGAATCTTGTCTGGATCATATTCATCTGGACCAATTCCGCATCCCAAAGCGGTAATCAGCGTTGCAACCTCTTGAGAGGAAAGCATTTTATCAAATCGTGCTTTCTCAACATTAAGGATCTTCCCCTTAAGAGGAAGAATCGCTTGGAATTTTCTATCCCTTCCTTGCTTGGCAGAACCACCCGCTGAGTCACCCTCTACAATATAAAGTTCAGAAAGTGCGGGATCTTTTTCCTGACAATCGGCCAGTTTTCCAGGTAGACCGGCAATATCCAAAGCGCCTTTACGTCGCGTCATTTCACGTGCTCGACGAGCCGCCTCTCTGGCTCTGGCAGCATCAATAATTTTTCCGACAATCGATTTAGCAATAGCTGGATTTTCTAATAGAAAGTCGTTTAATTTTTCCGCCACTAAGGACTCCACAGCTGCCTTCACTTCAGAGGAAACCAGTTTATCCTTTGTTTGCGAAGAGAACTTTGGATCAGGTACTTTGACCGATAATACAGCCGTTAATCCTTCGCGCGCATCATCACCAGTAGTCGTTATTTTGGCTTTTTTTGCAAAACCTTCATTTTCAATATAATTATTTAATGTCCGGGTTAATGCGGCTCTAAAACCCGCAAGATGGGTTCCGCCATCTCGTTGTGGAATATTATTGGTGAAGCAAAAGATGGTTTCCTGAAAGGAATCATTCCATTGCATTGCCAATTCAATCTGAATGTTATCTTTCTCGCCCGTCAATGAAAAAACCAAAGGCATAATTGGCGTTTTATTGCGGTTTAGATGTTCCACAAAAGCCTTTATACCGCCCTCGTAGCGAAATGTATCTTGTTTTTGAGTGCGCTCATCAAAGAGATGAATGCATACGCCAGAGTTTAAGAAAGATAATTCGCGCAGACGTTTTGCCAGAATATCATAATGAAATTCAATATTAGAAAATGTATTGGCACTTGGCTTGAACCAGACTTGAGTTCCTGTGGAATTTGCATCCCCTGTCGCCGCCAACGGCGCGTCAGGAACACCATTGCGATAGTGCTGCTCATGCACTTTTCCATGCCGACGGATAAGCAGGTGTAACTCCTCAGATAAGGCATTAACCACCGACACGCCCACACCATGAAGACCACCTGATACCTTGTATGAATTATCATCGAACTTACCGCCAGCATGCAGTACGGTCATAATAACTTCAGCAGCAGAGCGGCCTTCTTCCTTATGGATATCAACCGGAATACCGCGCCCATCGTCTTTCACTGTAATAGATTCGTCCGCATGAATACGTACATGAATCTCTTTACAATGTCCAGCCAAGGCTTCGTCAATCGCGTTATCCACTACCTCAAAAACCATGTGATGCAAACCGGTTCCATCATCGGTATCGCCAATGTACATACCTGGACGTTTTCTGACTGCATCTAATCCTTTTAATACTTTAATATTCGATGAGTCATAACTCGCATCAACACTCATAAAAGTTCCTCTACATGCCGTTGTCGCAAAAACCGAATTATAGCATTAATTCGTCTGTCTTTACATGCCTGGGATTGAATGAAAGAAAGTTTCACGTGAAACATTCACATCACAGTAATATTTCCTGCACTTGTTCGGTATTTAAATACTGGGAGTAATCTTCATCGGGTTGCGCTGTAATAAAAAATTGATTGCCTGAATTTTTGATGTAGTTCATTATCTTTTCAAGATGAAATCGGTCGAGTTCAGCACTTAAATCATCAATCAAAAAAACACAGGATTTATTAAGCAAATTTGTTTGAGCAAACTTTAGTGCAAATAAAAGTATTTTTTGCTGACCACGTGAAAAAAAGGACTTCGCTTTCAGATTTGCATCTGCGGAATTTATTATTATATCGGCATTGTGAATTCCATATTGAGTGAACTGACGATACAGATCACTTTCATAAGTTTCATTTAATAGCACTTCCAAAGACTGACCGTTGTTTTTTTTATCCCAACCTTTGTAATAAGTAATATTCGCATCGAAATGGGTTAATTGAGAGAGCAATTCGCTAAATTGCTTCTGTAATTGCTTAAAATATCGCGTTCGATGCTCATCGATTAAATCAGCCAAATCACTCATGATTTTATTCCAGGGGGCAAGCAATTCTCTTTTTGCTGACTGACGCAGCAAGGCATTACGTTGTTTTAACGCTTGAGAATAATCTTTCCACAACTGAAAATAGGAATGTTCCACGTGAAACACGCCCCAATCGATGAGTTCGCGGCGATGAGAAGGTCCCGCATCGATGATTTGAAAAATACTCTGATAAAATAGCTGGCAAGGTAGAAAGCTTGCTAATTGGCTAGAGGAGGAACAAGGCTGTTGATTAATTTTAGCAATTGCAGCACCACGTATTATTTTTTTTATACTGATCGACTGCTCGTCAATGGTTCTTGCAAAAATGACTGTTTCAACATTACCAAATGAGACGATACTGGACGTTTCTCGTGTACGAAATGAATGCCCTGTGGAAAGTAGGTGAATGGCTTCAAGAAAACTCGTTTTCCCACTGCCATTATTACCTGAGATAATATTAATTTGAGGGTGAAGGGTAAACTGTTCGGATTGGAAATTACGAAAATGATGGATATTTAATTCAGCCAGTTTCATAGCTTCATGGGCATAATAATATATTGATAATACTCATCGCTTAGCGACTCAACCAAAATGCTCCTGTCTGTATTCGACATAGATAAACGGATGTGCGTATCAGAAATAATATTTAAAACGTCCAGCAAATAACTGGCATTAATCCCAATTTTTAACTCACCGCCGTCCACCTGGGCTTCCAATTGTTCACTGGCTTCTTCCTGCTCCTGATTATTAGCGATTAAGGTCAGACCGGCTCCCGGTTGAACATGCATTAAAACGGCACGCGATTTTTCGTGAGCGAGAATAATGATACGGGATAAGGCACGTTTTAAAGGTTCTTTCTCGATAAGGACAAATTTATCATTATCGACTGGAATGGCCTTCGCATAGGGAGGATATCGCGCTTCAATCAACTTGGAGGTAAAGGAATAAACGGATGTATTCAGTCTAAAATGGGACTTACCAGCCAAAACCGTAACCATCTCATCTTCTATTGAGTTGAGAAGACGTAACATTTCTTGAATACCCTTTTTGGGTAACAAAAACCGCTGATCAGAAATTCCAGTATCACATTCTAACTTGCAAATCGCCATGCGATGCCCATCAGTAGCAACACTGGTAATTAATGATTTGTCGACGTTAAATAGAAGCCCATTTAAAAAAATGCGAACGTCTTGCTGCGACATAGCGAAATGGGTGGATTGGAATAAATGAATCAACGCTGCTCGCGAAATAGAAAATTGATACTCGGATTGCTCCTGATTACAAGCGGGAAACTGATCAGCAGGTAAGGTAGCCAATTTAAACTGGCTACGGCCAGATTTAATCAGAACAGTATTTGCCTGCAGACTGATCGTAGGGGCTACATCATCATCAAATGAGCGTATGATATCAATAAATTTTTTTGCTGGTACAGTCAGCTCACTTAACGGCGCTTCAAAACTACAAGGAAGAGACGAGGCAATTTCCATTTCCAGATCTGTTGCAATCATGGTCAACTGGTTATTTTCCAGGCGAAGGAGAATATTAGCTAAAATTGCAAGGCTTTGCCGTTTATCTACAGCACCGGAAACAATTAATAATCTTGGTAATAATTCACTTTTAGCAACATTAAAACTGAGCACAATTTTTCCTTAGGAAGACAATATACGCATAAGATTTTTATAATCCTCAGCAAAACTGCTTTCATCCTGTAAAAGCTCTTTCACTTTCCGGCACGCATGCAGTACAGTCGTGTGATCGCGGCCACCAAAATGATCGCCTATTTCTGGCAAGCTGTGATTTGTTAATTCCTTCGCTAATGCCATTGCCATCTGCCGGGGACGGGCAATGGATCTACTGCGTCGTTTTGAAAGCAAATCAGCTACCTTAACCTTATAATATTCCGCTACGGTTTTTTGAATATTCTCAATAGTTACTAATTTATCCTGTAATGCGAGCAAATCTCGCAAGGCTTCATGAACGAAGTCAATAGTGATGGGTTTACCAGTAAAATGAGCATTCGCAATGACCCGACGCAAAGCACCTTCCAACTCCCTAACATTGGAGCGTATACGTTTGGCAATAAAAAAAGCCACTTCATAGGGAAGCTCAATACTGGATTGTTCGGCTTTGCTCATTAAAATAGCAACGCGTGTTTCGAGTTCGGGCGGCTCCACAGCAACTGTCAGCCCCCAACCAAATCGGGACTTAAGTCGTTCTTCCATACCCTCAATTTCTTTCGGGTAACGATCACTAGTCAAAATAATTTGCTGCTGACCTTCTAATAAAGCATTGAAAGTATGGAAAAATTCTTCCTGGGAGCGATCCTTTCCGGCAAAAAACTGAATATCATCGATGAGTAGAGCGTTTAGGGAACGATAAAAACGTTTGAATTCATTAATTGAGTTGGTTTGCAAAGCTTTAACCATATCGGCAACAAAACGCTCAGAATGCAAATAAAGCACTTTTGCTTCAGGATTATTTTTAAGGATCATATTTCCAATTGCATGCATTAAATGCGTTTTACCTAAACCCACGCCCCCATATATAAACAAAGGATTATAGGCATCACCCGGCCGCTCAGCGACCTGCAGAGATGCAGCTCTGGCTAATTGGTTGGAGTTGCCTTCCACAAAACTGCCAAAATGAAACTTCTTATTCAGATAGCTATTTTTATAGTCCGCGGTTTTCTTGGAAGCCGTTTTTATATAAACCTGTTTGCTGTCATCCCGGTCAGGCGCTGGTGACGAGGTATCTACTCCAGCAGATACCTGGACAGAGGCTGGAGGAGAAGCAGGTTCGCTGCTGCCAATTGCAATGGTCACCGAAGATATCTGGTCGCCGGCTAATTGCATCACCAACTCACGTATTCTTGTGAAAAAATTCTGTTTAATCCATTCGACGATAAACTTGTTGGGCGCTAATAAAACCAGATTATTGTCCTGGTATTGGGCTTGCAATGGGCGTAGCCAGGTATTGAATAGCAGCGGCGGATATTCTTCTTCTAGAAGCTTAGCGCATCTCTGCCAAAGTGATACGGACAC